>CAVPLN010000044.1:0-4974 GCA_963705995.1 uncultured Solirubrobacterales bacterium | reverse complement strand
CCTCCAGCACGAGCTCGCGCACCGGGTCTGCTCATGCTCGAGCAGCGACGTGTCGCCGTCGACGCCGGCGCCGACCCACCGCAGCCGGACGAGAGCGCTGCCGGCTCGGCGAGCGGCTCAGAGCGCTTTACAACGCGCCGGCCCGCACGTGACCCGGCCGGTTTGCGCTCTGACGGGCTCCCCACGCCCGTGCGACGCGATCGGCGACGGCGTGGCGGCGAGCTTGGCGCTCTCACGGGCCGGGAGGGAGGACGACGACATGTCACGTCGAGCTCGTCCGCGGAATCCGGGCGACGTGTCGCGGGAGGCCCTGGCGCGGGGAGACGCACTCAGCGCAGTCGCTCCGCTCGCACGCTTCCTTCCTGCGCGGTCCGGGAAGGATTCGCGCGCGATCGACAGCTGACCGTCCCGCTCGCCGACGTCGAGGCTCTGGGCGGCTGCGGCGAGCCGCTGCGCGCCGGCGGCCGTCGACGACACGTCGCCAGACGCGGCCGCCGGTTGCGACACGTCGCCTGGGCTGCCCTGCGGGCGTGGTAGCTCATCCCAGGTGTGGCCGTCGAGTTGCCGGCCGCCCGCCTTCGGAGTGCGGCCACCCCACTGCTTGAAGAAGAACCGCGGCCGGGTGCTGCCGCTCCCCTCGCCGCACAGTGGACAGTCCTGGCGACGCTGATGGTCAGAGCGACAAAACTCGCAGACGCACGCGTCGCGGAGATCACGCACCCATCGAGGATCGATCGGGCGGTGCCGAGGACCGGACTCGCCGCCAACGATCAGCCAATCGATGCCGGTCAGACAGAGGCTCGGGCCTGTGTAACCGTCAGGCCACCGCCGCCGTGGACAACGCAACGGACCAAGCAGCGGCTCGGCGCTGATGAACCGCACCGCGGCGGGCGTGCGCCGAAGGTGCTCAGCGCGACCGACGAACCGCCGGTTCTCGATCGACGTCCCCAGCCACACGTTCGGTAGCGGCGGGTCTTGCAGCCCAAGCTCCCGCAACAATCCGGGCATCCGCTCGGGGCGCTTGGTGAGCACCTGGAAAGTGTGCCAGTCGGCGCGCGCCATCGTGCCCCACACCTGCGCGACGAACTGCTCGGGAACGTCGGGGTGAAACAGATCGGTCATCGAGTTCACGAAGATCCGCTTCGGCTTGCGCCAGCGCAGCGGCAGCTCGAGCCGCTCGGGCCAGAACCGCAGATCGAACCCCTGCTCGTAGGGATGGCCCCTGACCCCACGCCACCGCTCGGCGAACGTCTCCGCGTAGCAATGCGCGCAGCCCGGCGAGACCTTGCTGCAACCCGTCACCGGGTTCCACGTCGCCTGCGTCCACTCGATCGCGGTGCGGGCGCTCACGGCCGATGCTCCTCGAGGCGCGCGACGACCGCGAGCTCGAGTCGCCAGAGGATCGCGTCGAACGGGACCGGATCGTCAGGGATGCCGGTCGCGACGACGAGGCCCTTCTCGCGCAACTCAAGCAGGACATGGTCAACGGACGGACCAGCCCAGCCCATGTAGGCGGCGATCACGCTCGTGCGAACGCCCGCAGGGTCGCGCATCATCACCTGCAGGCGAAGCGCCTTGAGCACCGTCGTGTCTTGCCGGGAACGGAGCGCGGGATTCGCTTCCCGCTCAGCTACCCAGTCGGCGTAGCAGTCCACCTGGCGATATCGCGAAGGAGAGCTGCTCGCCGACACCTCGCGAGCGGTCATGACTCGGCCCGCAGCTGGCGGTAGAGCGGGAAGATGCGCAGCTGCGCGCCGCAGCGGCAGCGGGCGTGGCTGTGCTCGCCCCGAGGCTGCTCGTGGCCGCAAGCCACGCAGACGGCGAGTGACCAGTGGGTGCGGACCAGCCCGTCGAGCGGCTCGGTGTCGGGCGGCGGGGAGGGGGGTTGTTGGTTAGGGTGAGTGAGCATCGAGGGTTACCGCCTCGGTGTCAGGCCCCGGCCGGCTCCAACCGGTGCGGGGCCGCTTTGCAGGATCATGCCGACGAAGGCGTTGCGCGACGTGTCGCGCGTGAGTGTGGGTGTTCAGCGACACGTCGCATAGTGTCTTAGGACCGTCGCACGCGGTTCGTCGTCGAGCGCTGTCTTCGATCGCGGCGCGGTCACTCACTGCCCGCCTCCTTGCTCCCGCCGCGGCGGCGGCGCTGCGGCGTTTCACTGTCGGCAGCCGCGCCGCTTTCCTGTGCCGCGTCCTTCCTGGTACCGGCGCGAAGCTGCGCCAGCTCGTCGCGCGCCTGGCCGAGCTCGTGCTCGGCTCGCTCGGCCCGCTGGCGCTGCTCGTCGCGGGCCTCCGTCAGCATCCGGGCGCGGTCGTCGAGCAGCTCGCGTAGCTCGTCACGTTCCCGCGTGGCGTCGGCGCGGAGCTGGTCGAGTTCGCGCGCGGCGTCCTCTCGGGCCCGCGTGGTCTCCGCGCGTGCGTCCTCGGCGCGCGCCTCGGCCGCGGCGGCGCGCCGCTCGGCGTCCCGCGCGACTTCCTGGTGCTGGTTGGACTGCTCGCGTGCCTGGTCGCGGGCGGCCCCGGCGGCGCGTACCTGAGTCTCAGCCTCGGCCTGCGCCTCCTCGATCCGCACCCTGGCCTGCTCGATACGGGCGTCAGCGTCGCGGGCGGCCTCCGCAACCTGGGTCCGGGCGGCTTCCTGTACCGCCTCGATCGCCTGGGCGGTTTCATCGCGGGTGCGCTGCAGTTCTGCCTCGTGCGCGGCAATGCGCGCCTGGAGCTCCGAACGTGCCGTGCTGGCCTCAGCGCGGGCGGCCTCAGTATCGGCCTGGGCCGCCTCGGCCTGCGCGGCCATCTCCTCGGCCATCTGATTGGCGTCCTCGGCGCGATGCTCGGCCGCCAGCCGCGCCGCCTTCTCCCGCGCGGCCGCCGCCCGCGCCTCCCCCGCGAGCTCCTCAGCGTCGGCGACCTGCGCCGAGATCTGCGCGGCCGCCGCGTCAGGGTCCCCGGCGGTCGCGACCGCCTCGCTCAGCTGCTCAGCGGTTTCCCGCAGCGCGGCGGCCAGCTGCTCGGCCCGGTTCAGGGCGCTGCCCGCGGTCTTGACCGCCTCGGCGACCGGCGCCCGGCCGGCCTGGCTGTCCTCCCCGTGCGGAGCCTCACCGCGGGTCTTCACCCGCCAGGCGTTCAGCGGGTTGTGCACCGGCTGGCCGGGGCCGTCCGCCTGCTCGCAGTAGACCGGCGCCGGGCCTCTCGCCCCGCGCCGTGCCGCTGGCGGCCGGGTGCACTGGTGCCCGTCCTCGACCCACCGGCACGCCGGCTGGCCAGACGCTGCTGCTGCGGGTTCTTCGCGGGATGCCAGTTCGCTCATGCCCTCAGTATAACACCAATCTCATCTCATCGCGTCAAATGATTCTCATCTCATCGCGTCTATTCATCTCATTGCATCGCATCTCATCTCGTAGCCGCTAGTAATTTGTTTCAGCGCCGGCGCGGTCCAAGCGCTGACCGATCGGCTCGAACGCCCTCCCGGAGAGCCGCAAGGCGCCCGACGCATGGGGGGTTGGGGCGCAAAAACCCAACACCGCGCTCAGCGACGAAGCAGCTGAGCCGGGAGCCCGCGTCGAACGGCGGCCGCCGGAGACACGTCGCTCAGGACCTCGAGCGGCGGCGCGACGTGTCGCTCGCTTGGAGTCTCGGCCCCCCGCTTCCCCGCCGCCTTGTCTTTCGTCGTTGCCCGCTACAGACGCTGACGGCGTGCCCGATCAACCTGAGCGTCGCGGCACCCGAGGGCTCCGGCGTCGGGGTCGTCTGGGTAACGACGATCGGAGGTGCTCGACATGCTGTTCGCGCTTCCGAAGGTCGGGAGCGGTTAGGCTGGCGGGACTGTGGGTGAGCCGCACACGATGGGAACGATGGCCGACCCGGAGGAACTGCTGGACGCGCTGCACGCGCTCGGCGCGATCCGCGCTCCGACCGCGCAGGAGCGCGAACGGATGGCGCACGAAGCGCGTACTCGCGAGCTGTGGCGCTTGGAGAGCGCGCAGTATCTCGCCGGCGTCGTCGAGCTTCAGCTGTTGATGGCTGGCGGCAGCGCCGCGGACGCAGTCGAGGAGCAGACGCCAGCCACGGCAACGCCGATCCTGCTGGCGGGCTGGAAGTGGTTTTCCGGTGGCGCCGGTCCCGACGACGATGCACGCGTCGGGCTGCTGTCCGTCCTGGCGCACCGGTTGAACGAGATGCTGATGCTGATGGTGGCCCGTTGGCGCAAGGGCGAGGGTGACGAGCTGCTCTCCCCGTTGCTGATGCCTTCGTTCGCGATCGCCAGCACGCTCGAGCAACTGCTCAAGGCGACCGCGGAGGAAACCAGTGGTAATCCCGATCCGCGACGCGAGCTCGGCGAGGTTGCCGAGCACCTACGGCACACAGCGGACGTGCTCGAGTCCATGACACCGGCCGAGCACCTCAAGCCGGACCGACGCGAGCCCGCCGCAGCGTTCCGACGCGGCATCTTTCGACCCAACGCCAGCTAGACGCCCGACCCGCGCACCGCGACCGTCCCGCTTCGGCTCGCAGGACCAGGGAGAGCCCGATCGGCGTCCGGGCCGGACACACAGCCACAGCCCACGAGCACAACCAGCCGAGTGTGTCGATTTCAGTAGTCGGCTGACACCGACGGCCCTGATGTTTCGGAGGTAGTGCGGTGGGCTCGTGACATCACGAGGGCGCGTTCGTTTCAAGAGTCGGCTGCACTACCTGGCAGGACTCCAGAAGCGATTCGCGCGACCGCAGGCCGATCTCGCCGAGGTCGGGATCCCACCCGAGACGACCCTGTCACACAACAATCCGCGGCCAACCGTTCGCATGACATAGAATGCGCGACGGCTTATGTGACACGAATCGGGCCCGAAGCTCTTGGCTCCGACGATGTCACGTAATCGGACGTATACGTGACAAGGAGCGAAGCGATGTTGGTCGGCTACATGCGAGTCTCAAAGCAGACGGATCCCAGACCATACGCTGCAACGCGACGCGCTGCTCG
>CAVPLN010000043.1:0-98063 GCA_963705995.1 uncultured Solirubrobacterales bacterium | reverse complement strand
CTCTTCAGTCCTTTGCGAATCGGTAGCCCGAGGCCGATCGTGGCCCGAGGCGAAATGGTTGTGAGGCGGCGCTCAGACGCAGCGCGGCCCCGCTCACAGCGACGCCCGTGTCTTGCCGGCCGACGACATCCGTGCCTGGATGTAGATCGACTCGAGCAGGCCGAGGGCGAGGAAGGTGACGAGTACCGAGGAGCCGCCGTAGGAGAGCAGTGGCAGCGGTACTCCGGTGACCGGCATGATCCCGATGGTCATGCCGATGTTGACGAAGACCTGGAACATGAACATCGCGAGGATGCCGCCGGCGATCAGCGAGCCGAAGAGGTTCTTAGCCATCGTGACGATGCGCAGCGTGCGCCAGATCAGCAGCGCGTAGAGGGACAGCACGAGCGCCGCCCCGATGAAGCCGTACGTCTCCCCCACGACCGCGAAGATGAAGTCGTCCTGCGCCTCGGGGATGAACTTGAACTTCGTCTGCGTCGCCCCGCTGACCCCGCGGCCCGTCTTCTCTCCGGAGCCGATCGCGATCAGCGATTGCTGCAGCTGGTAGCAGGTTGGATCCTTCTGGGTGTTGCAGACGGTCGGCGGGTCGATGAAGGTCGTCAGACGCTGCTTCTGGTAGAGCTTGAGCACGTTCACGCCCAAGGCGGGCGCAACCGCGAGGATGCCAACAACTCCGATCACGGCCAGCACCCCGAGCGCCGTCATCTGCTTCCAGCTCGTCCCCGCGAAGTAGAGCACCGCAACGGCGATGACCAGGTACACGAGCCCGGTCCCGAGGTCGGGCTGGGCGATCACGAGCAGAGCCGGCAGCAGCGCGAGCAGCAGGACCCTGACGGTCGTGCGGATCGCGTGCAGCCGCCGCGAGCGCTCGACGACGGCCGCGGCGAGCGCGACGATCAGCAGCACCTTGCCGAGCTCGGAGGGCTGCAGCTGGAAGAAGGGCAGCGGGATCCAGCGCGTCGCTCCCTGCCGCGCCGGCATGCCGAGGACGATCAGATTGAGCGCGATCGCCAGCCCGTAGAGGAGGTAGCGGAACCGGCGCAGCAGCGAATAGTCGAATGCGGCGATCACGACCATCGCGACAAAGCCGATCCCGGCATAGATCAGCTGGCGGTGGCTGTAGGCGGGTGCCGCGCCGCGGAGCGTGATGAACGAGAACGCGACGAGCCCGAGCGCGGCGAGCAGCAGCAGCGGGTCGAAGGCGAGCACGACCCTCGCCGCGCGGGCCGAGCCGCCCTCGTCGGAGCGGTGGATGGGCGTCAGGCTCACAGCGTCGCCGAGGTGCCGCTCTTGTAGGGGCCAGGCTTATCGAGGAACCACTGCGAAAGGATCTGACGGGCGACGGGAGCGGCCGCGACGTCGCCGAATCCGCCCTTCTCGACCCAGACGACGACGACGATCGGCTTTCCGGTCGCCGACGAGGGAACGAAGCAGGCATACCACGAATAGTCGGGCTGTCCGTTGTACTCGGCGGTACCGGTCTTGCCGTAGACCTGCTCGGGGAAATCGCCCATCACGTCGCCGGAGGTACCGGTCGTCGCGGCTTCGCGCAGACCGGTGAGGATCGCGTCCCGATAGACGGGGTCGATCGTACAGCTTGCGCTTGGGGGCGGGATCGATCTTCTGGAGGATCGTGCCGTTGCTCGCCTGGATGTCCTCGGCGACGTGCGGCGTGACGATCCAGCCGTCGTTGGCGAGCGCCGAGTAGACGACAGCGAGCTGGAGCGGGCTGACCTGCACGTCGCCCTGGCCGACCGCGACGTTGACGTTGTCGCCCTGGGTCCATGTCTCGAACGGGTAGATCGCGATCCCGCAGCCGCCCGGCGCAAGCTTGTGATCGGGATGAGTGGGGAACATCGCCGTCGGATGCGTCAGGTTGTCGCACTCGGCCTCCTCCTGGTTGCGCTGCGTGCGCCACGCGGGCGTCGGCAGCGTCCCGGACACCGCGCCGGGGAGGTCGATCCCGGTCGACTGGCCGATCCCGAAGTCCCTCGCCCACTGCTGAAGCGGTCCACCCCGGGGTGCGTCGACGTTCATCCGATCGCCGAGGTTGTAGAAGAACACGTCGTCCGAGACGCGGATCGCGTCGACGAGGTCGAGGTCGCCGTACGCGGCATGACCCGCGTTGTGCAGGCACAAGGTCGTGTTCGGGAAGCAGAACTGGCCATCGTCGTTGAACGTGTCCGCGAGGGTCCAGTCGCCCGACTCGAGCGCCGCCGTCGCGGTGATCACCTTGAAGGTCGAGCCGGTCGGACCGGCGCTCTCGATCGCGCGGTTGACCAGCGGGTCGCCGCTGCTGGGGCCGAACTCCTGCTGGTATGTGGCGTCGCTGATCGGCTTGGTGAAGACGCTCGGATCGTATGTCGGCGCCGACCCCATCGCGTAGACCTGGCCGCTGTCCGGGTTCATCGCGATGAAGGCGCCGCCGCTGCCGCCGTTGTCGGCGATCGACGTCGCGAGCGCATGCTCGCCGACCTTCTGCAGCTGCGGAACGATCGACAGCTGCAGGTTCTCGCCGGCCACCGGCTCGGTCTCGGTCGTATAGCCCTCGAAGTTGTTCGAGGCGTCGACGCGCACGCCGAGGGAGCCATCCGTGCCCTGCAGATACCTGTTGTACTCGTACTCGAGCCCCGACTGGCCGACGGTGTCGTAGGCGGGAATGCCCTTGAAATGCGACTGCCTCGTCTCGCACTCGTCGACGACGTCCTTGTTCGCGCAGCTGAGCCGCCCAACCGTCCCGAACAGCTGCGCGGCGAGCGTGCCGAGCGGGTACTGGCGGGTCCACTGCTGCTCGACGACGACGCCGCGGAAGCCCTTGCGGATCGCGCTCTCGGCGAGGTAGTACTCGATGTCGCGGCTGACGCCCACGTCGACCGCGATGTTGGCGAACGGGGCGATGGCGACCCCCTGGGCAACCGCGCAGGCGAGCGGCGTCAGGTGGTAGACGCCACCGGGGCCGTACGGCGGCGGCTTGCCGTCGACGACGCAGCTGACGGGCTTCATCGACAACCTCAGGATCCCCGCGAGCCGCCCGTACAGGATCGCGTCGTCGCGCGGCGGCCGATCGAGGTCGTGGATCAACCCCGGGATCGTGATCGGCGTCGGCAGGTCGGGCGCGGAGATCTCGACCGTCGGCTCAGGCACCGAATCGACCATCACGCTGCCGTCGCTGCCGAGGATCTCTCCGCGCGGCGCCGCGATCGAGATCGTGCGCGTGTAGTTGCCGCGCGCCTGGGCCGCGTACTGGCTGCCCGACAGCACCTGCAGGAACCACAGGCGAAAGAAGATGATCGCGAACATCACGAGACCGCAGGTCCCGATGACGGCGACGCGCAGGGCGAGCTGCGGGGTCAGCGGCGCCGTCCGGTCGTCGGGTTTGGGAGGCGATTCGATCATCCCTGGCCCCTCGGAAGCTGACTGCCGAGACGGTCTGACGGGCGCTGCAGTGGCGACAGGCCTCCGGTCGTGTACGCGCGGCGGCGCCGCCGGCGCGGGTCGGTCGGCAGCGCCGGCCACAGCGCGCGGCGCACGATCTCGTAGACGGGGATCACGATCAGCGTGTTGACCAGCACGGTCATGAAGATCTGCTGGAGCAGCAGCCAGCTGACCGCGGTGTTGACGCCGAGCAGGAACTGGATCACCGCCATCCCGAGCCCGGCGACGGCCGTCGCCGCGGCGCCGAGCCCGAGCGGGACGAGACCGTGTGAGGGGTCGCGCAGCTCGCGCAGCCGCCCGGACCAGTAGCCGATCGTGATGTACAGCAGCGAGGTGATGCCGAGCGTCTGGATCAGCGCCATGTCGACGAACAGCCCGATCGCAAAACCGGCGATCGCTCCGGCCAGCGATCCGCACAGCAGACCGACGGACATCACGACCAGCGGCGTGATGTCGGCGCTGATGCCGAAGATCGTGATCTTCGCGATCGCCGTCTCCTGAACGAGGACCGCGACGAACGCGACGAGCGCGATCCGCACGGGCAGCTGCCAGCTCGCGCCGTCTCCGGCCTTCACGGCGCGCCCACCGAGGCCCGCGCGAGCGACGCGTAGGGTCGGGTGAGGATCTGGACGACGCTCAGGTGATGCAGGTCGGCGTACGGGCTGACCGTCACCTGCTGGTCGTTCAGCAGGTTGTTCACGTTCGCGTTCGAGACGACGCCGATCGGGATCCCGGGCGGGTAGATCGAGCGGATGCGCGCATCCTGGCTGTCGACGAAGCCGCTCGTCACGACCATGTCGCCGGATTTGATGTCGGTCGTCTGCGCCGGCAGCTCTCCGAGCAACAGGCTCGTGGGGTTCCCAACCGCGGGCTCGAGCACGCCGGCATCCCCCGTCGCGGCGTCCTCGGCGCCGACGGCGAAGTTGGCGCCGAACAGCTCGGTCACGACCGCGTAGCTCGGCCCGACGAACGTGACGTCGCCGACGAGGGCGCCATCGCCGACGACCGGGGCGTACTGATGGACCCCGTCGTCGGAGCCCTTGTCGACCTCGATCTGCTGGTACCAGAGCGACGGGTTGTATTCGATCACGTTCGCGGCGAGCGGGCCGAAGGCGTCGATCCCCGAGTGCGAGTCGAGGCCGACGAGCTTGGTCAGCTCGCGATTCTGGGTGGCTTCGTACTCGTACCGGGCGACAAGCGACCTCAGCGACTGATTCTCGCTCGCGAGCCTCGAGACCTGCGATTTGGCGTGGATCATGCCCGAAAACCAGCCCGCGATGTCACGCACCGGCGAGAGCACCTTGCTCGCGCCCGCCTCGACCGGCGACAGGACCTCGGCGACGCCGCGCTGGACAGAGTGCAGCGGGCTGTTCGTCGATTCGCCGAAGTAGGCGGTCAGCAGGATCAGGGATGCGGTGACGAGGAGCACGAGAATCGCGCGCCTGCGTCGCACCTGCTTGTCATGCACAGCTGTTCAATCTCCAAGACCATGCCGGCACCAGCTCTAGCGGCGGCGCCGGTTGCGCGAATTCTTGCCTGCCCGGTGGATCGCCTCGAACTCCTCGAGCGACCGCCCGGACCCAACCGCAACGCACGTCAGCGGTGACTCGGCCAGGTGGGCGGGCATCTGGGTCTCGTGCCGCAGGCGCTCCTCGAGTCCCTGCAGCAGCGAACCACCACCGGCCAACATGATCCCACGATCCATGATGTCCGAGGCGAGCTCGGGCGGCGTCCGGTCGAGCGTCTCCTTGACGGCGTCGATGATCTGCGAGACCGGCTCCTCGAGCGCCGTACGGATCTCCTCGCTCGTCAGAACGACCGTCTTCGGGAGCCCCGAGACCATGTCACGGCCACGGATCTCCGCCTGCACCTCCTCCGGCATCGGGAAGGCCGACCCGATCTCGAGCTTGACCTCCTCCGCCGTCTGCTGTCCGATCAGCAGCTTGTACTCCCGCTTGACGTAGTTGATGATCGCCTCGTCGAGCTCGTCGCCGCCGATCCGGATCGACTGCGAGACGACGATCCCGCCGAGCGAGATCACCGCGACCTCGCTCGTGCCGCCGCCGATGTCGACGACCATCGAGCCGGTCGGCTCGCCGACGGGGAGCCCCGCACCGATCGCCGCCGCCATCGGCTCCTCGATCAGGTAGGCCTGGCGGGCGCCGGCGCTGAGACAGGCCTCCTCGACCGCCCGCTTCTCGACGCCCGTGACCCCGCTGGGGACGCAGACGACGACGCGCGGGTGCGCCCAGCGGTTCTGATGAACCTTCTGGATGAAGTGCCGGAGCATCTCCTCGGTCACCTCGAAGTCCGCGATCACGCCATCCTTGAGCGGCCGGATCGCGGAGATCGTGCCGGGCGTGCGCCCGAGCATCCGCTTCGCCTCGATGCCGACCGCGTGCACCTCGCCGGTGCGCGAGTCGACGGCGACGACGCTCGGCTCGGAGAGCACGATGCCGCGGCCGCGTACGTAGACGAGCGTATTTGCGGTGCCGAGATCGACGGCCATGTCACGGCCGCCGAATCCGGTCAGGTACGAAAAAAAACCCATAGGTGGACGCGGGGGGTTGGGGCATGAGGACGGTCGGCGAGTGAGGGTTGGCCGCACCGTGCTGCCATTTCCCGTCCTGGCACGAGTGTACCGAACAGATGCCCTTCCCCCCCAGCCGGATGCCCTCCACTGCCAGAAAAATTGCTGGAAAGCGCGGGCAGCTCAATTATCGGGGAGCAGGTCGGGGGCCAGTTCGAGCAGCGTCGTGACCGGCAGGCCCACGACATTCAGGTAATCGCCGTCGATCCCCGCGACGAAAGCGGCCCCGCGTCCCTGGATCGCGTAGCCGCCGGCACGACCGCGCCATTCGTCGCTTTCGAGGTACCAGTCGAGCAGCGATTCGCCGAACGCGCGAAAGCGGACGGCCGTCGTGGCCGCCGCGGTGACGGCGCGGCCGGCCTCGATCACGCAGACGCCGCTGACCACGACATGCGCGCGACCGGCGAGCGCGCGCAGCGTCGAGCCGGCCGACTCGCGGTCGGCCGGCTTTCCATAGATCGTCGGGCCGATCGCGACAAGCGTGTCCACCCCGAGCACGCGCGCGCCCGGATGCTCCCGGGCGATGGCGGCCGCCTTCCGGTACGCGTTCTCGAGCGCGACCTCGTGCGGGGGCCCCTGCTCGAGCTCCTCCACGTCCGACGGCTGGGCGGCGAAGTCGATCCCGAGCTGCTCGAGGATCGCCCGCCGCTGGGGCGAGCTCGACGCCAGAACGAGCGGTCGGAGTCCGCATCGACCCTGCGGGACCCGGCCCCTACAGCTCTGGGAAGAACAGCGCCGCCTCGCGCGCTGCCGACTCCTCGGAATCGGAGCCGTGGACCATGTTCTGGCCGACGGCGATCGCGAAGTCGCCGCGGATCGAGCCCGGGGCGGCCTCGAGCGGGTTGGTCGCGCCGATCACCTGACGGGCGGCCCTGACCGCGTGGTCGCCCTCGAGCACCATCGCGACGAGCGGCCCCGAAGTGATGAAATCGGCGAGCTCGCCGAAGAACGGCTTGCCGATGTGCTCGGCGTAGTGGCGCTCGGCCAGCTCGCGGGTCATCGTCATCTGCTTGAGCGCGGCGAGCCGGAGCCCCTTGCGCTCGAATCGGGCGATGATCTCACCGGTGAGGTTGCGGGCGAAGGCGTCGGGCTTGACGAGGATCAGCGTGCGCTCCATGTCGGGGCGGTCTCCTTGCGAGGTGTCGGGGTGGGCGGCGCGCGCTCGGATCGCGCACCGCGGCCCGAGAAGCTAGCCCAGATCCGAGAAGTTAGACCAGATCCGACGGCGGGCGCCCGCCGACCGTCTGCTGCGGCTCGAGGTGGCGTCGTGCCCGGCGCGGGACGGGAGCCGCCTCAGCCCCGATCTCGGTCTCGCAATACGGGCAGATCTTCCAGGTCGGGTCGAGCGGCTTGCCGCAACTGGCGCACGGGTCCTTGAGCTTGCGCAGGCACGTCGGGCAGCGCAGGAAGTCCTTCTCGATCTCGTGGTCGCAGTGAGGGCAGATCTGCATCCCGTATTCGGCGAGCCGCGCCTCCGCCGCCTGGATCTCGAGCTCGCGCTCGTGCACGTCGTCGAGGTATTCGGGCGGGCGCACGATCATGTAGACGAGCGTGCCGACGAACGGGAACAGCGATGCGACGGTCGCGCACCCGACCAGGAGCGGATCGGCGACGCGGCGGCGGGCGTCGGCGAAGGTCCAGTAGATCAGCGACAGCCAGATGACCGCGAGGAACAGAAGAATCAGCTCCACGACCAGCTTGACCGTGTTGTTGGAGATTCCCAGGAAGCTCGCGAAGAAGAGCATTGGTTGGTCGAGTGTAGTGGTCGGAATGCCCGTGGTTGCGGCTTTACCGACGCCGCCTGCGTCGGGGCGAGATTCGTCGCCGGAGGCGAAAAGCCTGCAACGCGGCGACGACGCTCAGAGGAACAGGCGCCCGAACAGGTAGCCGACGCCGAAGAACACGAGGATCGTGATCGCCACGCTCAGTGCGACGAGGCCCATCATTCGCAGCAGGCTCGGCCGGTAGTCGTCGTCCTCGTCCATCGCGGTCACATGCTCGAAGGTGGTCTGACGGTACCGGACCGGTGGGCGAGCAGGTCCCCGATCAGGTAGATCGAACCGGTCACCACGACGACCCCATCGGGCCCGGCCAGCTCGCGGGCACGCTCGAGCGCTGCGTCGGGGTCCGCGACCGTCTCGAAACGGGGCCCGGCGATCGCCGCGGCCTGCTCGGCCAGTTCGGGCGCGGGCAGCGCCCGCGGGTTCCGGCTCGCCGTCAGCACGATCGCGTCGCAGAGCGGCGCCAGCTCCCGCAGCATCGACACCGCGTCCTTGTCGCCCAGGATCGAGACGACGGCGACGACGCGCCGGCCCGGGCCGGCGAACTCAGGCAGCGACTCGGCCAGCGCGGCGATCCCGTCGGGGTTGTGGGCGCTGTCGACGAGCGTCAGCGGCTCCTGCCCGATCACCTGCAGCCGGCCGGGCACGCGCGTACCGGCGGCGGCGGCGCGGACCGCGCCGGGGTCGAGCGTCCCGAGGAACGCCTCGGCCGCCGCGTGCGCGAGGGCGAAGTTGCGCCGCTGGTACGCGCCGAGCGCGCCGAGCTGGACCCCCGCGTCGGCCGGTGCCCGGATGATCCGGGCACCGCGCTCGGCGGCGACCTGCTCGGCGACAGCCTCGGCATCGGGGTGCATGCCGGCGCCGAGCACGAGCGTGCCGCCGGGTCTGATGATGTCTGCCTTTTCGCGCGCGATCGCGGTCACGGTCGAGCCGAGCAGCTTCGTGTGCTCGAGTCCGACGTTCGTCAGCACCTGGATGCGCGAGGGGATCACGTTCGTCGCGTCGTAGCGGCCGCCGAGACCGGCCTCGACGACGGCGGCGTCGACGCCGAGCAACGCCAGCTCGGAGAAGGCGGCCGCCGTCAGCAGCTCGAACTGGGTGACCTGATCGTCCGCGGAGCGGTCGACGTTGACCTCGTCGGCCGCGCCGCGCGCGCGGTCGATCGCCTCGGCGAACGGCTCCGCTGCCAGATCGGCGTCACCGAGCCGGATCCGCTCGCGGTAGGAGAGGAGGTGCGGCGACAGGTAGGAGCCGACCCGCCGGCCGTGCCGCGCCAGGATCGCCGCGATCATCCGCGTCGTCGACGACTTGCCGTTGGTCCCGACCACATGAATCGACTCGAACGATCGCTCAGGGTGCCCGAGCACGTCCATCAGACGGTGCATGCGGTCCAGTCCGAACCGCATCCCATGCAGCTCCAGGCCGAGCAGCCAGCGCTCGGCCTCGTCTGCGTTCACAGTGCCTCCAGCTCGGCCCGGAGCGCCTCGAGCTTCTCGCGTTCGGCCTGGACCACCGGGGGCGGCGCCTTGGCGACGAAGCCCTGGTTTGAGAGCTTGCCCTCGGCGCGGGCGATCTCGGCGCGGAGCTGCTCGCGGCGGACCTCGCGCTTGCGCTCGGCGGCGCCGAGGTCGACCTCGTCGGTGCGAATGATCTCGACGGTGCCGCCAGGGATCGGAATCTGAGCGGCAATCTCGGCGCGCTCGTCGGCGCCCAGGGCGAGCCGGGTGAGCCGCGCGAGATGGCCCGCGGTCTCCTCGTAGCCATCCGCGACGAGCCGTGCCGGGAGCATCGCCGACGCCTTGACCTCGGCCGAGTCGCGCCAGCCGCGGACCGCCTGAACCGCCGCGATCGCGCGCTCGAGCGCCGCCTCGGCCAACGGATCACCGACGGCGGCGGCCCGCAAGCCGCCGCCGGCGCGCGCGGCGAGCAGCCCCTCCGCGCCCGGAATGTGGGAGTAGATCTCCTCGGTCACGAACGGGATCACCGGGTGCGCCATCGCGACCGTCTCGGTCAGCACGTGCAGCAGCGTGCCCGCCGTCGCCGGGTCGCCGTCGTAGAGGCGGGGTTTGACGAGCTCGAGGTACCAGTCGCACAGCTCCGCGTAGACGAAGTCGTACAGCTCCAGCGAAGCGCGCGAGAAGTCGAACCGCTCGATCCGATCGGCGACCTCGGCCCGGGCGCGCTCGAGCCGCGAGAGGATCCAGCGGTCCTCGATCGTCGTCGGCTGGGCGGCCGCTCGGGCCGCCGGATCGACCCGCATGAGGATCAGACGCGACGCGTTCCAGAGCTTGTTCGTAAGGTTCTGGCCCTGGGCGACACGCTCCTCGCTGAAGCGGACGTCCTGGCCGCTCGACATCGCCAGCAGGCCCCAGCGGACGGCGTCGGCGCCGTAGGCCGGGAAGTCTCCGCCCTCTGCGTACACGGGCGGTCGGGGGCCGCCCTCGATCAGGAACAGCGGGTCGATCCCGGTGCCGAGCGATTTCGACATGCGCCGGCCGTCCGGGGCCTGGATGATCGAGTGGACGTAGACGTCGGCAAATGGGACCTCGCCCGTGAACTCGATGCCCATCATCACCATCCGGGCCACCCACAGGAAGATGATGTCCCGGCTCGTGACGAGCGCATCGGTCGGGTAGAACGCACTGAGCTCGGGCGTCGGCTCTGGCCAGCCGAGCGTCGCGAACGGCCACAGGGCGCTCGAGAACCAGGTGTCGAGCACGTCGGGGTCGCGCTCCCAACCCTCGCCGTCGGGCGGGGTCGTGGCGACGTAGGTGTCCTCGCCGCGATACCACACGGGGATCTGATGGCCCCACCAGAGCTGGCGCGAGATGCACCACGGACGGATGTTCTCGAGCCAGTCGAGGTAGCGGCGCTCCTCGGACTCGGGATGGATCCGGACCTTGCCGGAGCGCACGACCTCGATCGCGGGGGCGGCCAGCTCGTCCATCCGCATGAACCACTGGAGGCTGATCAACGGCTCGATCCGCTCCCCCGACCGGTGTGAGAATGGGACCGTATGCAGGTAATCCTCGGTTCCCGCGAGCAACCCCTGCTCGCGCAGCTCGGCGACGATCGCCTGCTGGGCGGCGGCGGCGGTGAGCCCGCGAAAACGCTCGGGGATGTCGCCCGTCATGCGGCCGTCCTCGCCGATCACGGTCGGGTCCTCGAGGAGGTGGCGGCGACCGATGTCGAAGTCGTTGGGGTCGTGGCCGGGCGTGATCTTCAGCGCGCCGGTCCCGAACTCGGGCTTGACGTAGTCGTCGGCGATGATCGGGATGCGCCGGCCGACGAGCGGGAGGATCGCGGTCTCGCCGACGAGCCGGTGGTAGCGCTCGTCGCCCGGATTGACCGCGACGGCGACGTCACCCAGCATCGTCTCGGGACGCACCGTGGCGACGGTGATCGCGCCCGTGCCGGACGCGAGCGGGTAATCGATGTAGTAGAGCGTGTCGGTGACATCGAGCTGCTCGACCTCGAGGTCGGAGATCGCCGAGCGGCTGCCGGGGTCCCAGTTGACCATGTAGCGGTCGCGGTAGATGTAGCCCTTGTGGAAGAGCGCGACGAACACCTCGAGGACCGCCTTGACGTAGTTCTGATCGAGCGTGAAGCGCTCCTGCGAGAAGTCGCAGGAGGCGCCGAGGCGCTTGAGCTGCTCGACGATCTGCCCGCCGTACTCCTCGCGCCACTTCCAGACGCGGTCGACGAACGCCTCACGGCCGAGCGCCTCGCGGCTCGTCCCCTCGGCGGCGACGGCGCGCTCGACCTGCGTCTGGGTCGCGATCCCAGCGTGGTCGGTGCCGACGATCCACTTCGTCCGCCGGGTCGGTGGGCCCGACATGCGGGCGTGACGGATCAGGCAGTCCTGGACCGAGTTGTTGAGCGCGTGGCCCATGTGGAGCACGCCGGTGACGTTCGGCGGCGGGATCGCGATCGAGTAGTTCTCGTCCGGGGAGCCGGCCGGCTCAGGATGGAACAGTCCGGAGGCGAGCCACTGCGCGACGATCCGGGGCTCGACCTCGGAGGGGTCGTAACGGGTCTTGTCTGCCAGGTCCGACATCGGCGCCGCAGTCTAGTGTCCGGCGGAGAGCGTGCGGAGACTGCCGCGTCGAGGCCCGACGCGTGAATTCTCGCCCGAGCGGGACGAGCGCGGCGCTAGTGCGTCACTAGGCTGCGGCTTCGCCCTGCTCGGGCGCGGCTACAGTGACCAGTGTCGGCGAGACGCCCTTGTCGATCGTCTCGCGGGTGACGACGCACTTCTTGACGTCGCGACGGGACGGCAGCTCGAACTGAACCTCGAGCAGGACCTCCTCGATGATCGAGCGCAGACCGCGAGCGCCCGTCTCGCGCTCGAGCGCCTTGTCCGCGATCGAGGAGAGCGCCTCCTCCGCGAACACGAGCTCGATCCCGTCGAACTGGAAGAAGCGCTGGAACTGCTTGACGAGCGCGTTGCGCGGCTCGGTCAGGATCCGCATCAGCTCGTCGCGCGAGAGCTGGTGGATCGCCGACATCACCGGCAGGCGGCCGATGAACTCGGGGATCAGGCCGTACTGGATCAGGTCCTCGGGGAGGCAGTGCTCGAACATCTCCCCCAGGTCACGCTGGTCCTTGGACTGGATCGCGGCGCTGAAGCCGACGCCCTGGTGGCCGATCCGGCGCTCGATCACGCGGTCGAGGTTGGCGAACGCCCCCCCGCAGATGAACAGCACGTTCGTCGTGTCGATCGAGAGGAACTCCTGATGGGGGTGCTTGCGGCCGCCCTGAGGCGGGACGCTCGCGGTCGTGCCCTCGAGGATCTTGAGCAGAGCCTGCTGGACCCCTTCGCCGGAGACGTCGCGCGTGATCGACGGGTTGTCGGCCTTGCGCGCGATCTTGTCGACCTCGTCGATGTAGATGATCCCGGTCTCCGCCTTCTTGACGTCGTAGTCGGCGGCCTGGATCAGCTTCAGGAGGATGTTCTCGACGTCCTCGCCGACGTACCCGGCTTCGGTGAGCGCGGTCGCGTCGGCGATCGCGAAGGGAACGTTGAGGATCTTCGCGAGCGTCTGCGCGAGCAGCGTCTTGCCGCAGCCTGTCGGGCCGAGCAGCAGGATGTTCGACTTCTGCAGCTCGATGTCGTTGTCGTCCGACTGCATCATCTGGACGCGCTTGTAGTGGTTATAGACGGCGACCGACAGCGTCCGCTTGGCCTGCTCCTGGCCGACGACGTACTCGTTGAGGACGTCGTAGATCTCCCGCGGCTTGGGGAGGTTCTCGATGTCGAAGTTCGGCGGAGCGGTCAGCTCCTCATCGATGATCTCGTTGCAGAGATCGATGCACTCGTCGCAGATATAGACGCCCGGTCCGGCGATCAGCTTCTTGACCTGCCGTTGCGACTTGCCGCAGAAGCTGCAGAGCAGTTGCTCGTTGGAGTCGGTCGGACGTGCCATCTGGTTCCTCTTCTCCGGACTACGGCGTGGTGACCGCTAGCACCTCGGCCGTCTAGGTTAGCCGCAATTCGGTCGCCGGCCTAGACGTCAGAGAACTGACTGGACATCGGTCCAGTCAGTGCTGCGAGATCACCCGATCGATGATTCCGTACTCCTTCGCCTCTTCGGAGCTCATGAAGTAGTCGCGCTCGGTGTCCTTCTTGACCTCTTCGACCGGTTTGCCCGTGTGTTGAGCGATGATCTCGTCGAGGCGACGGCGGACATCGATGATCTCGCGCGCGTGGATCTCGATATCGGTCGCCTGCCCCTGGAAGCTCGACGACACCTGGTGGATCAGGATCTTCGCGTTCGGCAGCGCCATCCGCTTGCCGGCGGCCCCGCCGGACAGGAGCAGCGCACCCATCGACATCGCGATGCCGACGCAGATCGTCTGCACGTCGGGCTTGATGAACTGCATCGTGTCGTAGATCGCGAGGCCCGAGTAGACCGAGCCACCCGGCGAGTTGACGTACAGCGAGATGTCCTTGTCCGGGTCCTCGGACTCCAGATGGAGCAACTGAGCGACGATCAGGTTCGCGATCTGGTCGTCGATCGGCGTGCCCAGGAAGATGATTCGCTCGTTCAGCAGACGGCTGTAGATGTCGAACGCGCGCTCTCCGCGAGAGGTCTGCTCGACAACCATCGGTACGAGTGGGCTCATGGTCCTCGCTACTTTTCTAGTCCTGGGCCGAATTCCTGCCCGACTCTAGCAATCGTGCTGCTCGCCACCCCGGGGGTCGGGCCGGGTCGCCTACGACCCGGGCGTCCAGAGCTGGCCGCCGGCACCCTCGCGCTCGCCCTTCTCGGGCGTCCACAGTTTCTCGCGCGCCTTCGCCTGCTCGACACTGATCGACTTGGCCTCGCGCACGAGCAGATCGACGGCCTGACGGGAGGCGACGTCGGCGCGCAGCCGCCCGAGACCGCCTCGCTGGCGGAGCTGCTCGAGGAGCTTCTCGGGCGTCGTCTTCGCGCGCTCGGCGGATGGTCGCAGGGCGTCGAGCAGCTCCTCGTCGCTCGGCTCGATCGACTCGGCCTCGACGATCGCCTCGATCACCGCCTCGCGGCGCAACTGCCTGGCCGCCTCGGGCTCGGCCCGGTCGGCCAGCTCGTGCTCGGTCGCACCGGTGATCCGCAGATACGCCTCGCGCGAGACGCCCTGGCGCGCCATCGCGGTCAGCATCTCCTCGAGCATCTCGTGGGCGCGAGCGTGGATCAGCGCGTCCGGGAGCGTGATCTGCGCCTCGGCCGCCGCCGCATCGACGATCGCGTCCTCGAACTCGTGCTCGATCTCGTGCTGCTCGTGCTCGAGGAGCCGCGCCGCGATGTCCTCGCGCAGCTCCGCGAGCGTGTCGAAGCCTGCGGCCTCCGTCGCGAACTCGTCGTCGAGCTCGGGCAGGCGCTTGGCCTTCACCTCCGAGACCTTGACCTCGAAGGTCGCCGCCTTGCCGGCGAGCTGCTCGGCGTAGTCGTCGGGGAACGCGACCTCGAGGGTCCGCTCCTCGCCGGCGCTGACCCCGATCAGCTGCTCCTCGAAGCCGGGGATCAGGCGCCCGGAGCCGAGCTCGAGCAGCTGGTCGCGCCCCTCGCCGCCGGCGAACGCCTCGCCGTCGATGAAACCCTGGTAGTCCATCACGATGTGGTCGCCCTGGCCGGCTTCGCGGTCGACGGTGTCGAGCGTCGCGAAGCGGTCGCGCAGTCGCTCGAGCTCGGCGTCGACCGCCGCGTGATCGGCGACCGGTTCGCGCCGCCCGACCTCGAGGCCCTTGTATGACCCCAGCGCGGCACGCGGGCGAACGCCGATCTCGATCGAGAACGACAGCGGCTTGCCCTCGTCGGGCAGGTCCCCGACGTCGAGGTCGGGCTCGCCGATCGGCGTGATCCCGGCCTCGTCGATCGCGTCGGCGTACCAGTTGTGCAGCGACGAGCGCAGCGCCTCGTCGAGGACCGCGTCGCGTCCGAGGCGACGGATCACGACGGGTGGCGGGACCTTGCCCTTGCGGAACCCTGGAATCTTCATCTGGCGCCCCAGCTCGCGGGCCGCCTGTTGCACGCGCCGATCGACCTCCTCGGGAGAGACCTCTGCCTCGACGCGCACGCGCGACTCGGGGAGCTCGGTGACGCTCGTCTTCACGGAAGCTGACATCGTGACGGAAGACGATAGCTTGGCGAGATGATCCGCCGGGCTGCGGCCAAGCTCGTGACCGGCCCGGTCGCCTTCCTCGCGTCCGGGCTGATCGACGTGTCCGTGGTGTTCGGGCTGATCGCGAGCGCGGGCTGGAGGGTCGTCGTCAGCCGAGCCCGGGTGGCCCGGCGGCGAGCGCGCCGCCGGGCTCATTGATCCCGGAGGTACCGCGCACGAGGTTGCGGATCTCGCGCAGCGCGACCGGCAGCGTCGTGGTGTCGTACGTGCGCGAGGCCTGGATATCGGCGAGCATCCCGAGGCAGCGATCGACGGCGGTGCGGTGGGCCTCTCCCCAGGCGGCGACCGCCTCGCCGCTTGTCAGCTCGGCCGCGTTCGCACCGCCGGCCTCGAGCACTTCCTGGGTGAGCACGCGCACGAGGCTGTTGAGATCGTCGCGCAGCGCGGCGCGGGCGAGCGTCTGCCAGCGCGTGTTGCGCGGCAGCTCCAGAATCCGGTCGCGCAGCCAGCCGAGCTTCAGGCGGGCGCCGACGCGGAAGCTGGTCTCCATCACGACCTCGTGCGGCCGGGCGGTCGCCGCAGCGACCTCGACGATGTCGAAGACCGGCAGCATCGACGGCATCGAGGCGACGCGGTGGGCGAGCTCGTCCGGGACGCCGCCCGCGAGCAGGCCGTGGGCGCGGGTGTCGAAGGCGGCTCGATCGGCGCCCTCGAGCAGATCTGGCACCGCGTCCCAGAGCATCTGGGCCGCGCCTTCGTAGCGTGCGACGAGCGCGGCGATGTCGATCGCGCTCGGGTTGGCGCGCACGAGCCAGCGCGCCGAACGCTCGACCAGCCGTCGCCCCTCGATCAGCATGTCGAGCTGCGTATGGGCGTGGACGCGGTTGTCCAGCGCCTCGATCGCCGCCCAGTACTGACGCATGCCGAACACCTCGCGCGCGACGGCGTAGCCGCGGGCGAGGATCGACGCCGGCGCCCCCGTCTCCTCGCCGAGCCGGAACGCGAACGTCGTCCCGGCGCGATCGACGAGCTGATTGGCGACGACGGTCGCGATGATCTCGCGGCGCAGGCGGTGGCTGCGCATCCGGTCGCTGTAGAGCTCGGGGAGCGGCGGCGGGAAGTAGCGCTCGAGGTCCTGCGAGAGGTACTTGTCCTCGGGCAGGTCGGAGTCGAGCAGATCGGCGTACAGGTGGATCTTGCAGTAGGCCATGAGGACCGCCAGCTCGGGCGCGGTCAGGCCCTGCTTGCCGATCTTGCGGTCGGCGATCACCTGGTCAGAGGGCAGGAACTCGAGCTCGCGGTTGAGCCCCGCGACGGTCTCCAGCCAGCGGATCATGCGGGCGTCCCCGTCGGCCATCGTGACCGACTGATGCAGCGCCAGGCTCATCGCCTGCGTCTGCGTGTAGCTGTCGTAGATGATGCGCTGCGCAACCGCGTCGGTCATCTCGGCAAGCAGCTCGTTGCGACGCTTCTCGGTCATGTCACCCGCTGCGACGAGGTCGTCCAGCAGGATCTTGATGTTGACCTCGTGGTCGGAGCAGTTGACGCCGCCGACGTTGTCGATCGCGTCGGTGTTGACGGCACCCCCGGCGAGCGCGTATTCGATCCGGCCGCGCTGGGTCAGGCCGAGGTTGCCGCCCTCGCCGACGACGCGGCAACGCAGCTCGGCGCCGTTGACCCGCACGGCGTCGTTGGCCTTGTCGCCGACGTCCGCATGCGACTCGCCGCTCGCCTTCACATAGGTCCCGATGCCGCCGTTGAAGAGCAGATCGACCGGCGCCCGGAGGACCGCCGAGATCAGCTCGCCCGGCGCGAGCTCGTCGGCTTCGATCCCGAGCGCCAGCGCGACCTGGGGCGAGATCGGGATCGACTTGGCGGTGCGCTCGAACACGCCCCCTCCCTCCGAGATCAGCGTCCGGTCGTAGTCGCTCCAGGCCGATCGTGGCAGCTCGAACAGCCGCCTGCGCTCGGCGTGACTCGCGGCCGGATCCGGATCGGGGTCGAGGAAGATGTGCAGGTGATTGAAGGCGGCGAGCAGTCGCGTGTGGGGCGAGAGCAGCATGCCGTTGCCGAACACGTCACCCGCCATGTCGCCGATCCCGACGGCCGTGAAATCGGTCGTCTGGATGTCGGTCCCGAGCTCGCGGAAGTGCCGCTTGACCGACTCCCAGGCGCCCCGTGCGGTGATGCCCATCGCCTTGTGGTCGTAGCCGCGGGAGCCGCCCGACGCGAACGCGTCGCCGAGCCAGAAGCCGTAGTCGGCCGAGACGCCGTTGGCGATGTCGGAGAAGGTCGCCGTCCCCTTGTCGGCGGCGACGACCAGGTACGGGTCGTCCTCGTCGTAGCGGACCACCCGCGGCGGCGGCACGATCTCGCCGGCGACGATGTTGTCGGTGAGATCGAGCAGGCCCGACAGGAACGTCCGGTAGCAGGCGATCCCCTCGGCGAGCTGCGCCTCGCGCCCCGGGTCCTCGGGCGGACGCTTGACGACGAAGCCGCCCTTGGACCCGACCGGGACGATCAGCGCGTTCTTGACCATCTGCGCCTTCATCAGCCCGAGGACCTCGGTGCGGAAGTCCTCGCGGCGGTCGGACCAGCGCAGCCCGCCGCGCGCGACCCTGCCCCCGCGCAGGTGGACGCCCTCGACGCGCGGCGAGTAGACGAAGATCTCGAAGCGCGGCCGCGGCAGCGGCAGCAGCGGCAGCTGCTGCGGGTCGAGCTTGAAGCTGAGGTATGGCTTCGGACGGCCGTCGCGGTCGAGCTGGAAGTAGTTGGTGCGCAGGATCGCCTCGATCACCGCGAGGAAGCTGCGCAGGATCCGGTCCTCGTCGAGGCTCTGGACGGCGTCGATCTGCGACTCGAGCTCGGCCCTGAGCGAGGCGGCCGCGTCGAGATCGTGGTCGTCCGGGTGCAGGCGGGCGGCGAACAGGCTGACGAGCATCAGCACGATCTGCGGGTTGCCGACGAGCGTCGACTCCATGTAACGGTTGGAGAAGGCGATCCCGACCTGGCGGAGGTACTTCGAGATCGCGCGGATCACGGTGATCTGGCGACCGGTGAGGCCGGCCTCCATGACGAGCGCGCCGAGTCCGTCGTCCTCGTAGTCGCCGCGCCAGACCCCGAGGAAGGCGTCTTCGAACAGCTCGTGCGCCTGCTCGAGATCGTCGGCCGGGGCGCGCATCCCGAAGTCGTAGATCCAGAGCGGCTCACCGCTCGCCGGGGTGATCTCGTAGGGATGCTCGTCGATCACCTTGGCGCCCATGTGCTCGAACGTCGGCAGCACGTCGGACAGCGAGATCGCGGTGCGACTGAAGAGCTTGCAGCGGACCATCCCGGCGGCCGCCTCGAGCGGCCGGTAGAGACGGAGAATCGGCTCGTGGCGCTGCTCGAGCTCCTCGATCCGCGCGATGTCCCCGACGGCAGCGCGGGCGACCGAGTCGGCGCGGTACGCGGCCGGGAAGGCGCGCTCGAAGCGCTTGAAGCGGGGCAGCCCGAGCGGCTCGCCCTGCTCCTCGATCAGCGCGTCGCGGAGGTCGTCGGTCCAGGCCCGGATGGCGAGCACGATCTGTCGCTCGAGCGCCGGCACATCGTATTCGGCGGGCACGCCGTCGGGGCAGTGGACGACGATGTGCACGCGCTGGACCATCGAGGCGGATTGCTGAAGGGTCCAGTCGAAGTGGCTGCCCGCAAAGGCGTCGACCAGGATTCGAGCCGCCTTCAGACGGTTCTCGGTGTTCAGGCGGTCGCGCGGGATGCAGACGATGCAGGCGACAAAGCGATCGAGCACGTCGGGGGTGACGAACAGCCGGACCCGCTGTCGCTCGCCGACGCCGAGGATCCCCATCGCGATCCGGAAGAGCTCGTCGCGCCCGATCTGCAGCAGCGAGTCGCGCGGGTAGGACTCGCAGATCTCGGTCAGAGCCTTGGTGTCGTGACTGTCGGCGGGGAAGCCGGCGCGGTCGAGCACGTAGCGGACCTTGCCCCGGATCACGGGGATCGCGAGCGGGCTCTCGCGGTAGGCGGCGGTCGTGTACAGGCCGAGGAACCGGCGCTCGCCGGTGACGGCGCCGTCGGGGCCGTAGCGCTTGACCCCGACATAGTCCAGGTACGTCCCGCGATGGACGGTCGCGCGAGAGTTGGCCTTCGTCAGCACGAGTGGCGAATCCGCGAGCGCGAGCCGCAACGCACGCGGCGTCAGCGCCGTCGTCGGCGTCTTCGGCTCGCCGCGCAGGATCCCGAGCCCGGACGCGGGCAGCGCCCGCAGCTCGGCGACGTGTGCGTCGTCGCCGCCGTCCGGCTCGTGGACCAGCTCGTACTCGCGGTAGCCGAGGAAGGTGAAATGGCCGTCGCTGCACCAGCGCAGGAAGCTCACCGCCTCCTCGCGGTCATGGGCGTCGATCGGCAGCGCGGCGTGGGTGAACTCCTCGATCAGTGCGTCGGTGCAGGCCAGCATCGGCTGCCAGTCCTCAACGGCGCAGCGGACGTCGCCGAGAATCCGGTCGATGTCGTTGCGCAACCCGGCCAGGCGCTCGCGGTCGGGCTCGCGCTCGAGCTCGATGTGGAGGATCGACTCGGGCACGGCGGCGTCGGGCTCGGCGCCTGGCTCGGCCACATCGAGCAGGGTGCCGTCGGCGTCACGGATGATGCGAATCACCGGATGGATCACGAGATCGATTCCGTAGCCGTGACGGGACAGCTCCGCCGCGACGGAGTCGACGAGGAATGGCATGTCGTCGGTGATCAGCTCGATCACGGTGTGCGGCGACTGCCAGCCGTTCAGCTCGAACTCGGGGTTGCAGATGTGGAGCTTGACCTCGCCCGGCCGGCGGTGCTGGGCGAGGTTCCAGAGCGCGACGGCGGCACCGTAGAGGTCGAGCGGGGCGCGGTCGACGAGGTCCTCGGCCGGGACCCATCGGTAGTACTGGCGGACGAACTCGGCACACGGCCCGGCAGCACCCGCGGAGACCCGCTCACGCACGCGCTCGCAGAGCGCGTCGATCAGCTCCGCTTCCGCCTCAGCCGGTTTGATCGCCACGCGCGAGCCTCTCTCTCCATACTCGACGTCCGCTGCTTCCCCTGAGCGTATCCCGTGGGGCGGAAGCCTGGAACATTTGCGACCGGTCCTGCACTCCCGGCGTGCCGGGGCGGACGGTGGCAGACATCTCCATGATCGGCGGGCCGGGTCGCGTCTGTAGCGCCGAACTGTCCGTCGCAGATCCGTTTGTGTGCGGCGTGCGCCGAGGTGCCGCGATGGGGTGCCGCGATGGGGTGCCGCACTGGGGTGCCGCACTGGGGTGGCGCCGGCGGGCAGCCGTGCCGTATGCGAACATGTGTTCGCATGACCAGTGAAGGCAGCCCCTACCAGCGGTTTCGGCGCGCGCTCGAGACGGGCAATGCGGCGCTCGTGACCGCGACCGCGCTCGAACTGCCGCGGATCGCGCTCGACGACGCGCTGCGGATCTGCCTGGTGCTGCGCGGCGGGGATCCGGACCGCTACGAGCGAGCCGCCGTGCGGTGGCTGGGGCGGTTCGCGCTGGAGGCACGCGGAGCCACGATCGACGACTTGCGGCTGGCGGCCGAAGCCCTCGACGAACTGCCCGAGCGCGCTCCGGAGGCGATGGAATGCCTGCAGCGACTGTGCGTCGCCCGCGGGGTGGCGTGAGCGCCCGCGGGGTGGCGGAGTTCGCGATCTCCCCCTTCGTTCTCGCCGCCGGCTGCGGCGGCCGCGGGACGCGACCGGTGCGTCACGCGCGCAGGTCGCGGTGCTCGATGGAGAGCGCTGCGACCGCGGCGAGCAGCAGCGCGACCGTGCCCAGGACGATGACATGGGCGATGTCGACCCCGGACATGAGGGGATCGTTCCCTTCGTAGTAGTAGAACAGCGACAGATATTTCAGCCAGCTGAGGGCGCTGACGAGCGGCGCGAAGCCATTGATCAGCCAGCCGAGGATCGCGACGCCGGCAGCGCCGCCACTGGCGAGCGATCGGCGGCCGGTGCCAGCACCGAGGGCGAGCGCGACCGCTCCCGCGGCCAATCCGAAGAACGCGAGCTGCAAGCAGTAGGCGGCCAGGTGCCCGAGGGTGATCCCGCCGCCGGCGAGCGCGACCCCGGCGATCAGGCCCAGCCAACACGCGATCGCAACCAGTACCACGATCCCGCCGATCGCCGCGGCCTTGGCGATGATCAACCGGGAGCGCTCGACGGGGTGCGCGAGCACGAGTCCGAGGATCCGGTCCTCCTCCTCACCGGCGGTGCTGGCAGAGGCGCCGACGATCGCGACCGCGGCGATCAGGAGCGGACCGTAGATCGAGCCCATCTCACTGCGATACCAGCCGGTGATGGTCCCGTAGTCGGCACCGCCCAGAAGCTGCGCGACCCCCTTGGGAATGCTGAGTTTGCCGATCGAGTGCCCCACCGCGGGGAACAGAGCTCCGACTGCCAGCAGGACCGCGACCAGCCCGGTCACGGCCGAGGCTGCGAACGGCAGCCGGAGGCGCAGCGTGATCTTGACGGTCGGCCAGGTCACGCCGGATCATCTGTCCGGTAGTAGCGCAGGAAGATGTCCTCGAGGTCGTCGGTCCGCGGGCGAATCGCCCGTACCTCATAGGCAGCCGCAGCCTTGACCACCGCGTCGGCGCTGCCCTCGAAGCCGACGATCAAAGTCGAACCTTCGAGCTTCGCTTCGGTGACGCCAGGCAGCGCAAGGAACGCTCTGGCGTCGACCGGAGCGCCGAACTCGATCTCGAGTCGCTGGACCGCGACCCTGCGAAGGTTCTCGAGCGAGTCGACGACCACCAGCCGCCCACGGCGGAGAATCGCCAACCGGCGCGTCACGCGCTCGACCTCCGACAGCGTGTGCGAGGACAGGAACACCGTCCGGCCCTGGGCGCTGACTTCGCCGAGGAGCGTGTGGAAGCTCTGCTGGACCAGGGGATCGAGGCCGGAGATCGGCTCGTCCAGGATCAGAAGCTCGGGTTCGTGCATGAATGCCTGAACGAGGCCGAGCTTCTGCCGGTTACCGGTCGAGAGCTGGCGCACGGGTCGGTCCAGATCGGCGTCGAACCGCTCGACCAGCGAATCACGCACGCGTCGATCCACACCGCCCCGAAGCTCGGCGAGGTAATCGAGCACGGCCCGCCCCGTCAGTTTGGGATACAGGGCCAGATCGCCGGGCAGGAAGCCGATCCGCCGGCGGATTGCGAGGCTGTCGTCGACGCTGTCCAAGCCGAGTAGCCGCGCGGAGCCCGAGGTCGGCTTGATCAGGTCCAGCAGCAGGCGCATGGTCGTCGACTTGCCGGCGCCGTTGGGCCCCAGAAAGCCGAACACCTCTCCCTGCTCAACCTCCAAATCGAGGCCGAACAGCCCGCGCCCGGACCCATAGTCCTTCGATAGCCCGTTCGTGACGATGACCGGCGGCGCGCTCACCGCCGGCGACCCGCCCCGCGCCCGCGAGTAGACTCACGCATCACAGTTTACACATTACATAAACTTCAGATAGATCTGAAATATATGACAGGAGGGTCATTTGACGCCGGCTCGCGCTCGCAGCGACGAGGCCGTACGCAGGTTCATTGAGAGCTTCGCCTCGGCGCTGATCGACGCCGGCCTGCCACAGATGCCGGCGCTGGTGTTCGTGGCCCTGCTGGCAACCGACTCGGGCGGGCTGACCGCCGACGAGCTCGCCTCGAGACTCCAGGTCAGCCGAGCCGCGATCTCGGGTGCGGTCAACTACCTGACCCCACTCGGTCTGATCACCCGTGAGCGCCAGCCCGGCACACGCCGCTACCTCTATCTGCTCCAGGATCCCACCTGGTTCGAGCTCGTGGTCCGCCGCGAGCGACTCCTTGATCGCTGGGTCACCGCCACCCGCGATGGCATCGACGCGCTCGGGTCCACCACACCGGCCGGGCAGCGACTCGTCGAATCGCTCGCGTTCTTCGAGTTCCTGCAGCGCGAGATGCCGGCGATGATCACGCGGTGGCGAGAGCAGCAGGGCACAGCGCGACCGAGCAGGTCGAGGTGAACCGCCTGGGCGTGGCCGTACGAGCCGGCCGCGGCGCCGAGCCTCCTCGGATCGTGCTCTGACGAGATCACGCCGGGGCGCATTCACGCAGCTGGGCGCATTCACGCAGCTGGGCGCATTCACGCAGCTGGCGGCGCCTGCTACCTTGTATCGCATGGCAGCGAAGCTCCGCGAAACGGCGATCTCGCAACTTCGGCGAGGCGTGCTCGAATTCTGCGTGCTCGCGCTGCTGCGCGATGGCGAGCGCTACAGCTACGACCTCGTCCGCGCACTCGGCGATGTCGACGGCTTGGTGACGACCGAGGGAACGCTCTACCCGCTGCTCGGCCGGTTGCGTCGCGAGGGCGCCGTGGATACGACCTGGCGCGAATCGCCGTCAGGACCCCCTCGCCGTTACTACCGCCTCACGCTGGACGGCCAGGCCGCGCTCGACGGCTTCGTGACCGAGTGGACGCGATTCCGCGACTCGGTCGACACCCTACTCGGCGACGGAGTGCTCAGATGACGACCAATACCCTCCACCCGCTCGCCGCCGAGTACCTCGAGCGCCTGCGCCGCGCTGGACGGGGTCTCCCGCCCGGGCGGCTGCGAGAACTCGCCACCGAGATCGAGGCGCACCTGTCCGAGGCGATCGATCCCGACGCATCGGATGCGCAGGCCCTGACGATCCTCGACAGGCTCGGCGAGCCCGCAGCCATCATCGCGGCCGAAGCGCCCGATCTGGACGCACCCCCGGATCGTCGCGGAATCAGGGAATGGGCCGCGATCATCCTGCTGCTGATCGGCGGTTTCATGTTCGGTGTCGGCTGGGTCGTGGGCCTGGTCCTGCTGTGGAGCTCGCGCGCCTGGACCACGCGTGACAAGTGGATCGGAACTCTCGTCGTTCCCGGCGGCCTCGCGACCGGCGTCCTGATCGGGCTGATCGCGATCGGCGCGCCGGCCAAAGAGCATTGCCTGCGCTTCGCCGGCGGGTTGCAGGACTGCACCGCCGCCGCTGGACAGAGCCCGCGCCCGCTCGGAATCGTGGAGTTCGCGATTCTCGTGCTGGCTCCGACCGCGACCTCGCTCTATCTCGCGCGCCGCGCAGCCCGGTCATGACACCGCCAGCGCACCACCTCCCGCGCCCCGCTGCGGCGGCCGTCCTCGCCGTCCTCGCCGCCACCGCCGCCATCGTGCTCGCAGCTTGCGGCGGCTCGAGTAAGCCGTCAACTCCGCCCACGAACAGATCCTCGGCCGAGGCACTCGCAGCCGCACACATCGACAGATACCCGACGTGCATGCGCGACCACGGTGTCACCAACTTTCCGGATCCGCGCGTGAACGGGACCCATCTCACGATCCAGATCAATCCATCCGTCACCTCGTCGCCCGCGTTCACGTCGGCCCAGAAGGCATGCGCGCATCTCCTCCCCGCCGGTGCAGGCCGGATCAGCGGCCCCAGCCCAGCGCAGCAGAAAGCCCGCATCGATGGGCTGCTGGCGTTCGCCGCCTGCCTGCGCAAACACGGCTTCCCGAACTTCCCGGATCCCACCAGCGAGGGCCAGCTGACGCTCGCGATGATCACCCACGCCGGCATCAACCTCCAGCAGCCGGCGGTGCAGCAGGCGGGGGACGCGTGCGTCGCGGCCAGCCACGGTCAGATCACACGGCGCGACGTCGCGCAGGCTGTTGCCAATCCGGGCGGGTGATGGACGTCCGCGAGAGCGCGCTGGGGACCGAGCATGCGGAAGCGCTGCGCGAGGCGTTTGGCGAGCCCGTTGATCTGCTGCGGATCTCAACCGGAGGGAGCATCGCTCAGCAGCTGGCTGCCGAGCATCCCGACGTGGTGGCTGCCGAGCATCCCGACGTGGTGAACCGACTCGTGCTCGTCAGCACCGCGTGTCAGCGCCCGGCACCGCTCCCGACGGGAGATGCGTCATTCACGCTCGATCCTCAGCAATCCGTGCGTCGGCGTCCACCACTCAACGACCAGCATCGTGCCCCGCTTGTTGAGGTGGGTGTGGACGACCTCCGTGATGTCGGCGCAGAATCGGTCGCCGACCGCGGCTTCGGTGATCGGTCCGGCGGCGATCGCCAGCCCGGCGATCTTGGCTTCGCCCGGCCACAGCGACTCAGAGCCTTCGACGGGGTCGACGGTCGCGCTGTGCAGCGCGAACCGCGGATCCCGACGGAGGTCCGCGCCCTTGCGCGAGTTCGGCATCGAGCCAAAGACAAGTTCGCCGGCTTCAAAGCCCGCCTCAATGCCCGAGATCCGAGGTGACCCATCGGCCCGCAAGGTGGCAATTGTCTTGTGTCTGTGAGCGTCGAACAGCGCCCGCACGCGCTGTGCGAACCCCGGTGCCACCTGTTCGACGTCGCCCCAGGCAGTCATGCGTGCATGGTCCCAGCACAGACCGACACGATGCCCCTAACCCGGTGGCGGCCGTCGGCGACGACCGACCCAGGGCGCGGCCATTGAAGGCTGGTACACTCGGAAACCGTTATAACGATGTCCGAGTCATTAGCGCGCCGCCTGCGGTCACTGATAGAGCTGGTCGTCACCGTCGCAGTGGCGGTCGGTCTTGCCCTGCTGATCCAGGCGCTGGTGATCAAGCCGTACCGGATCCCAACGGGTTCGATGCTGCCGACACTGGCGCTCGGGCAGCGGATCCTGGTGAACCGGATGGACACGCATCCCGGGATCGGGGACGTTGTCGTGTTTCATCCAGCACATGGTGCCGACCTGGCATCGGGCCAGTGTGCCAACTCCCAGCAAGGGTTCAGCGCGGATGGGGCTGCGCTGGCTCAACCGTGTGATCGGCCGCTGGCGAGTGAGTCAGGCCAGACTTTTGTCAAGCGCGTCGTCGGCCTACCGGGTGACGTGCTGCGAATCGTGGACGGGCACGTGATCCGCAACGGCAAGCAGGAACGGGACGCTTACATCACCGCCTGCGGCGGCGCTGCCGAATGCACGTTCTCCGGTCCGATCCGGGTCCCAGCCGGCGACTACTACATGATGGGCGACAACCGCGGCGACTCGGATGACAGCCGGTATTGGGGTCCGGTTCCGCAGCGCTACATCATCGGCGTCGCGTTCTTCACCTACTGGCCGCTGGACAGGATCGGCGTACTCTGAATCCCGTGCGCTTGGCCGAACGCAGCGTCCTCGTCCTGACCAGCCTTGCCGGCGGTGACCGCCACGGGTATGCGCTGATCAAGGACATCGAGAGCTTCTCCGGTGTCGCCCTGTCACCGGGGACGCTGTACGGGGCGCTGGCCAAGCTGGAGGCCGACGGCTTCGTGCAGCGCCTGCCGGCCGATGACCGGCGGTACCCGTACAGGCTGACCCCGGCGGGCCGGACGGCGCTCGCCGAGCGTCTCGCCGAATCCGCCCGGATCGCGAGCCTAGGGCTCGAGCGAATCGCGCTGGGCGGCACATGAAGCACCGCCTCACAGGCGCGATCCTGATGCTCTACCCGCGCCGGGTCCGAGACCGGCACGGCCCCGAGATCGCGGCGCTGATCGACGACCTGATCGCGCATGAGGGGCGTTCGCGCACCGGGCTGTTCATACGTCTGGCGGTGGATGGAGTGGTCCAGCGCCTGACGTCGACCGCCACGGTCTGGACCGTGGCCGCAGTCCTCGTGGCAACCAGCTTCGGTGGCTTGGCGGTCTCGGATTTCGCTGCCGCCAATGCGCTTCACGTTGGACCGCGAACGGTGCACACGATCATGACGGCACGGCACACGCGGCGGACCCGGCACCAGCCGCCCCGCTGGTATCGCACCGTACGCCGATCGTCCGAGCCGACTGCCCCGGGACAGATCGCCCAAGCCGTGCCTCCGCTGCAGCCGCCGGGCCAGTGAGAGGAGAAGCCTCGGCCTGGAGGCAGAGGCCGGCTGACGTCAGCGTCGTCGACCAGGACCGAGCGGGATCGGGCGTTGGTCGCGGTACGGGATGACCTCTGCGGCCGGCTCGGCCGGTCGGCTTCGGGCACGTTGGGTAGCGAGCACGCAACCGCTGACAGCGAGTGCGGCGAGGAGCGCGCTCCAGTCGAGCGGGCTGCCGAGAAGGACAGCTGCCCAGACGATCGTCAGCAGCGGCTGGACGAGCTGGAGCTGGCTGGCCCTGGCGATGCCAGCCTCGGCGAGCCCGCGGTACCAGGCGAAGAACCCAAGGAACATCGAGACGCATCCGACGTAGGCGAAGCCGGTAACGGCGGAGGCGCTGGGCGCGGCGGGTGGATCGTGGACGACAGCGATGAGCGTGATCGGCACCGAGAGCGGCGTGGCGATCAGTACGCCCCAGGCGATGACCTGCCATCCCGGCATGGTGCGTGCGAGGCGTCCGCCCTCGGCGTAGCCGACGGCTGCGACGAGTAGCGCTGCGAGCAGCAGGACATCGGCAGGATGAAGGGCGCCCGCGTCGTGCGAGAGCGCGTAGAGGACGACGATCGTCGTGCCGAGGGCGCTGGCGGCCCAGAACGCCGGGCGTGGACGATCGCCGGTGCGGACCGCGGCGATGACCGCGGTCGCAGCCGGTAGAAGTCCGACCACGACGGCGGCGTGGCTTGAGCTCGTGTGGCGAAGCGCGAGAGCGGAGAGGACGCCGAATCCGATCCCGCAGCCGAGTGCAACCGCAGCCAGCCCCGGCCAGTAGGCGCGGGCCGGTAGTTGAGCGCGCGCCCGCCGCAGGCAGATCGACGCCAGAACCGCCGCAATCACCGATCTTCCCGCCCCGACGAGATAAGGATCGAAGCTGCGCTCGGCGAGCGTGGTTGCCGGAAACGTAAGGGAAAACGCCAGCACCCCGAGCGCGGCCCATCCGAGGCTCGGAATCGCTACGCGAGATCTTCCAGTAGCGCTACTCTGTTCCGTCATGCCTGATGGTAGCAGTATCGACAGGGTCGCAGTGGCGGTGCGGGCACAGGCGGCGTCGATGCGCGCCGGCGAGCGCCTGCCGTCGACCCGTGAGCTCGTCGGCCGCTATGGGGTCAGCCCGGTGACGCTATCGCGAGCGCTGGCCGTGCTCGCCGCCGAAGGGGTCCTCGTCACGCGCCCGGGAAGCGGCACGTATGTGGCCGAGCGCATGCCTGCCGCCGGCGAGCCCGGGGACCTGGCGTGGCAGACGGCCGCGCTCGGCGACCGCACGGTCGACGTGAGCAGCCTGTCCTTCCTCCTCGACGCCGCGGCACCGGGACAGCTATCGCTCGCCGGCGGCTACCCCCACCCCTCGCTGCTGCCATCGCGGGCGCTTGCCGCGGCGCTGGCGCGCGCGGCGCGACGACCCGACGCCGGCGAGCGTCCCCCTCCAGCTGGGATCGGCGCGCTGCGAGCGTGGTTCGCCCGCTCACTCGCCGGCGCCGACTCAGCCGATGACGTCCTGATCACGGGCGGTGGTCAGGCTGCGCTGTCGGCCGCCCTGCGCGCGATCGTCCCCGCCGGCGGCGCGGTGCTGATGGAATCCCCGACGTACGTCGGCGCGATCGCGGTCGCGAGGGCCGCGCGGCTGCGCGTCGTTCCCGTACCCAGTGACGAGCACGGGATCGCGCCGGAGCTCCTGCCGGACGCGTTCGCCGTCACGGGCGCACGGCTGCTCTACCTCCAACCCACTCACCAGAACCCGACCGGATCGGTGCTCGCGCCGGAGCGGCGCGACGCGGTCCTCTCCGCCGCGCGCGAGGCGGGCGCGTTCATCGTCGAGGACGACTACGCACGGTGGCTGGCCCACGGACCGACAGCGCCACCGCCGTTGATCAGCCACGACCGCGAAGGACGGGTCATCCACATCAGCTCGCTGACCAAGGCGATCTCGCCCAACCTCCGCGTCGGCGCGCTCATCGCCCGCGGACCGGTCGCGGAGCGCATTCGCGCACATCGCCTCGTCGACGACTTCTTCGTATCGCGCACCCTACAAGAGGCGTCGCTCGAACTCCTCAGCGCACCGGCCTGGCCAACCCACCTCACCCGCCTCGCGTCAGCGCTCACGCAGCGCCGAACGTCGCTCCTCGCCGCCCTCTCCGCGCACCTCCCCGAGGTGCGCGTCGGCCAGCCCCCCACCGGCGGACTGCACGTCTGGACACGGCTCCCGGATACGGTCGACGACGTCGCGCTCGCCGGCCGCGCGCGCACGGCCGGCGTCCTGGTCAGCCCCGGGCGCCCCTACCACCCCGCCGAGCCGCCGGCGCCGCACCTGCGGCTCTCCTTCGCCGCCGCCGCCAGCACGCACGAGCTGTCCATCGCCGTGCAGCGCCTCGCGAGCGTGCTCGAAGGTCGGCAGCGTTGACAGGCCCCGTCCCGGTTAGCGCTGTCGGCTCGGCGAGCTCGCTGAAGGGTGGTTCCGGCGTGCATGCAATGCACGCCTTCGGGCGGTCTTCGCGTCTTGACCGCACTCGCTCATCGAGCACCAACGGCGGTTGCCACGTTTTGTGAGGTCCAAAAAGAACCAGCCACAGTGCTCGCCCGGACATTGCTTCAGACGCGCCGGGGGCGTGCGGGCAAGGAGCTCGACTGCCGCGGTGACGACCGTGTGGCGGATGGTGGACAGCTGGGACGGGTCCCAGGCCCACGTGAGAGCGCCGGTGACATCCTGCTCGAGGCTCCCTGCCTGGTAGGCGAGCGACACCAGTGCCGCGAGGCGATCGAGATCGGTGCCGGCCGGCCGCCGGTCCTGCACCCTCGCGAGGAGCAACCTGTAGAGCAGTTCGCGGACCTCGACAGCACTCCGCAGCTCAGCATCGTCCCCGTCGTCGGCGCCTGAGCGCGCCAGCAGTTCGCAGCGCTCGCCCCAGAGGCGCAGGTCCGTCGGGGTGTGGATCGCCTCCCCTGCGTCCGGGTGGCCCCGCTCCTCGGCGGTGTTGACGAAGTCGAGCGCGACATGACCCGCGATGAATGGGAGCTCCCCGACCGGCTGCACTCGATCAGTGTACCAGCAAAGGAGGTTTTGCTGGTACGATTGCTCCGGTGAAACCTGTTTTGCTGGCACAAGAAGCCGAGAGGCTCTGATCTCGTGGCTGTGCTGCTCGCGATCGGCGCTGCCGTCGGGTGGGGCGCTGCCGACTTCCTCGGCGGCGCCTCCCGTCGCGACACGCCCGTGCTCGTGATCGTGTGCGTGTCCGAACTGATCGGCCTGGTCGCGCTCGTTCCCGTGCTGGTCGTGCGCGGCATCCCGCTTCCCACCGACCCGCGGATGCTTCTCGCCGTCGTCGCGGGGATCGCGGTGACCGTGGAACTCGGCCTGATCTACCTCGCGCTCAGCCGCGGCGACGCGTTCATCACCGCACCGGTCGGTGCGCTCGGTGCAGCAGTCGCCGTCACATTCGGGCTGGTCGGAGGAGACCCGCTCGACCCGATGCTCGCTGCGGGCCTTCTCTGCGCGCTTGTCGGCGCCAGCACCAGCGCGCTGACCACCGACCGCGGACCTCGCGGCCAGACCGCGCTTCGCAGCGCCACAATCTGCGCGGGCGCGGCCGGCGGCGTCGCGACGATGCTCATCTGCTTCCACGCTGCGGGCACGGCCGACCCGTACTGGGCGACGGCCGCCGAGCACGCCAGCACCGCGCTGTCAGCGGGAGTGATCGCGCTGGCGCGCAACCACGGCCAGCTTCGCGAGCGCCTGCCCGAACGCGCCCAGGTCTCCGGACTGGTGCAAGTCGGGCTGACCGGCGTCGGTGGCGACCTCGCCTACGCCGCCGCCTCACGCCACGGTGCATTGAGCATCACCTGTGCGATCTCATCTCTCTATCCGCTGACCACAGCTGCGCTCGGCGTCGCGATTCAAGGCCGACGAGCCAACCGCGTCCAAGCCGCGGCGTTCGTGGTTGCGCTCGCCGGCGCCGCGTTACTCGGCGTCTAGGAATGCAGGGCGCAGCGCTCTTCGGCGGCGTGCACGCCTGGGGTTGGGAGCGAGCCCCAGACGATCAGCCGCGGCCCGCGGCGGATCATCGCGCCGCCCTCCCTGGCGACGTTGTCGCGATAGCGCGCATACGCTTGGCTCGCCTTGGCGTCGGAGGCGTAGAACTCGATCGAGGTCGGCCGAGTCGGACCCTCCGCCATCATGAGGGTTCCGATCGGTAGATCGGCGTAGCGTTGCAAAACGGGTGGACCGGGCCCCCCCACTGCGACGATCCCGGCGCGTTTGAGACACGTCCTGACTGCGGCGAGCCGGCGCAGCGTCGGCCGCCAGCTCGCCGGAAGCTTCACGGCCGCCAGCTTATGGCAGGCGCGGTTGGTTGGTGGGTCGAGTTGCGCGTTCTGGGCGACCGCGATCGGGCACTGGTAGTGGACTTCGGTCACAGGCCCGATCACGCAAGTGCCGGGCGGGGGGTTCCCCGCGGTGGCCCGCTTTGACTTCTGTGAACACACCGAGATGATCGCGGCAGCCGTGACGGTCTGCACGGGCGCTGCAACCTGCCCGATCGTGACCGCGCCGGGCTGGATCGAGCCGGTCAGCCCCGCGTTGGTGCCGGACGTGGTAGCGGCGCTGCGAGCAGGAACCCCGGAACCCGAACCGCCGCAGGCCCCAACCGCTGCACCGACAAGCGCCGCGCTCGCGAGCACCGCCACAAATCGCTCGGTCAGTGAGACACCGCGCACGGCAAAGTGATCCTACCCCCCGCCGAAGCCCGCGCCACGCTCCGCCGCCCCGCGCTAGGGTCGTTTGAATGCAGCTCCTCTCGCCATTTGACCGCAGGCACCCCCGCACCAGCGCCGGCGTGCGAATCGCCGTTGGCATTTGGCTGCTCATCGGCGCCGGGATCGCGTGCAGCGACGGCTACTGGTGGGGTCTGGTGATACTGCTGCCGGCAGCGCTGGATTTCTATCTCGCTTACCGCATCTTGAAGGCCCGCTAGCAGCTAGCTGCTCTCCGGATGGTCACCGGCGCCAAGCCCGGCGAACCGCGAGCCGTCTCATCTGACCGCCCGGGCGACGCAGGACACGAAGATCGCGTCGAGCGAGGTCACGGATAGATCGCTTCCCGCTGTGCCTTCGTGTTGTGCATAGCCCAGAGCAGGTCGGCGAGATGTTGGGGGTCGACGGTAGGCATCTCCCAGACCGGGTCGCCCGCAGCTTCAGCCTTCGCCATCTCGGCGTGGAACGCACTGTTCCTGATGGCGGCACCGACGTAGAGCATGCCGACGTAGACGCCTTTCTCGGCCACCTCGGCGTGCAGGGCTTGCAGGTAGTTGCGCTGGGCGGCCTGTGCAGGACTGGGCCCGCTCATGTGCGGCAGGCCCTGCACGGTACTGCCGCCCTGCGCGGTCAGGATGGCGCCATCCCCCTGCTCGAGCATGTGCGGCAGGAACTCCTGCACGAGTGCCACCATCGTGTAGAAGACCAGCGGCATGAAACTCTGAGCGTGCCGTGGCGTCAGGTTGGCTGCGGACACGAACCCGGTGTTCGGGGTGGGTGCATAGTAGAAGGCGTCGAGGTTGCCGGCCTCGGCGCGAATCTGCTCGGCGAGGCCGGGCGTGGCCCCGGTGTCGGATAGATCGGCTGTGATGACGTGCGCGGTTGCCCCCGCGCCGGTCAGATCCTTGGCCAGACGGTCAAGCGGCTCCGAGCGGCGAGCCACGAGCGTGACGGCGTAACCCTCTCGCGCGTAGTGACGGGCGACAGCCTGGCCGAGGCCGGGTCCGGCTCCGAACACGGCGATGGATTTGGACATGAGCATGCTCCGATGAGGTTGGTCGACCACACCTCCGAGGCATCAGAGGCGACAGCCACCTTGTGGTCAAGTGGACGGACGCACTGTCGCCGGGCGAACATCCGAACTGTCGCACGGCAAGCACAAGATCGACAGATGAACCGCGGTCGGCTCCCGGCAGGTCCGGATGCGGCGGTGTCAGCGATGCTCAATCGTCGTCGGTTTCCGGGTCGATCGTGATCTGCCGGAGATACCGGTCCGGCGCGTCGAGGAAGCCGCGCATCTGGCGGACGGCTTGAAGATCGTCGTAGACGGCGGTGTTGATGCCTTCCATGTCCAGCTCATATATCTGGGCGCCCGGAGCCGCGAGCAGGACCGGCGAGTGGGTGGCGATCACGAACTGGGCGCCAGAGTTGGCGGCGCGGGTCACGATCGCAAGCAGCGCGAGCGCCCCGGTGACCGACAATGCCGCCTCCGGCTCGTCAAGGAGATACAGACCATCGGCCCCGAACCGGTTGGCGGCGAGCGCCAGAAAGGACTCGCCGTGCGACTGCGCATGGAACGGGACCTTGCCATACAGCGATAGGTCGGGAGCGAACCGAGCGCCGCTGTCGATGAACTCGGCGACGTTGAAGAAGCTCTCGGCTCGAAGGAAGTAGCCGTTCCGCGGCCTGGTGGCGCTGAGCACCGGGGCCAGCAGCGGCACATCACCGTCGTCGAGCACGTTGCGCGGCACAGCCGGCAGCTCACCGAGGCGGTCGAGCTCACCGCCCTGCTCCGCGAAGCCGATCGCCACTGCGATGGCCTCGAGAATGGTTGACTTGCCGCTCCCGTTCTCGCCGGCCAAGAGCGTCACCGACTTGCTGAGGCTCAGCTGCTCGATGTTCGCGATGGCCGGAACGCTGAACGGGAACTCGTCACGCCAGCTGAGGCGCTCGAGTCCGAGCATGTACGGGCCCGGGCCAAACCGTCGCCGATCTCTCCGTTTCGCCACACGACAACCGTAGCTATGGCAGATCTCCGTCAGGAATCGGCGCGGAAGATCGGCCAGCCGATCCCGGTTTCCCACGACGCCGAGCCGGGCGTCTCGAGAAAGCCGACAACGTACTGGATCGCCAGCGCACCGCCGACCTCTTGGTCCGAGCCATGCGTGATAGTACGTGCTACAGAATACCGCGATACGTACTAGCGCGTTGCGATATGACGCGCTACGTAGTAGATTGGGCTCCATGCCAGCGCCCCGACACACCACCACGCGAGTGAACGATCCGCCGGTCTTGATCCTCACGAGCCTCGCGTCAGGCCCGAAGCACGGCTACGCGCTCATGCAGGACATCGAAGGCTTTGCAGGCGTGCGGCTCGGCCCAGGATCGTTGTACGGCGCGATCAGTCGACTCGAGGAGCGTGGCCTGATCGAGCCGCTGGGCACCGTCAGCCGCACCCGTCCCTACCAGCTCACGGCCGCCGGCCGGGAAGCGCTCGAAGCAGCACTTGCCGGGCTGCGCACCGTCGTCGACGAGGCGACCACGAGGCTGGCGCGAGCGCCGCGAGTAGCGCTCGCCCGGGGGCGCTCGTGACCGACATCACCATCCGCGGACTTCTGCGGCTCTACCCGCGCTCCTGGCGCGCCCGCTACGGCGAGGAACTGAGAGGCCTGATCCTCCAAGCGAGCGGGGGCCGCGGCCCGTCCATGCGGCTGAGTGCGAATGTCGCACTCGCGGGCGTCCGCGAACGCCTTCGCGCGATCGGCCTGCTCGGCAACGACATCACACCCGGCGATCGAACCCAGAGCGGCGTGTTACTCGTGCTGTGGGCGTGGATGCTCTTCGTTCTGGGCGGCATCGGCGTCCAAAAGGCCGCCGAACACTGGACAGCGGCCGTGCCCGCCACCAAAGCTGGGGTGCCCGAAGTCGCATTCGGCGTGCTTGTGGTTGTCGCCGCGATCGGGAGCGTGCTCGTGCTCGCCGGGATCGCGTGCGGCGCGCGAGCCTTCGCCCCGTTCCTCGGCGCGGGCGGCTGGCGCCACATCCGCAGCCCGATCTACCGTGCGGGCGCGATCACCGCGCTCACCGCGGTCGGCCTGCTGACGCTCAGCATCTGGGCCCACGACCTGACCGTCGCGCAACGCAACGGCCACGCCCCCGCCTACAGCGCAGCGGTGCTCATCTGGGCCCTGCTGTTCGCCGGATGCCTCTTCACCTGGGCGGCCGCCGCCGTCTCGGCCGTCCGGTATCTGAACCTCACACCACGGCTCCTGACAATCGAAACCCGCATCGCGGCAGCCGTGACTGCCACGATGGCCCTCATGACGATCGCGGCAGCGATCTGGTGGGCCTCCGTCGCACGCTCAGCACCCTGGTTCTTCGCCGGCACGCGAACTGGAACCCGAGGCACAGTCGCCCCGATCAACCTCCTCATCCCAGTCGCATTGATGCTGACCGCAACGCTTCTCGCGTCCCTCGGCACGCGACGCTCACTCCACAACGCCCGCCTGATGGCGTTGCGGGCGCCGCGGGCGTCGACCTCGGGGCCGTAGTTGTCGTGGTCATGAGCTGGGCGGCGACAGGAGCTCGCTGGAGGGTCTTGCGGCTGACGAGTCAGCGGGCTGTGTCGCCGACGAGCAGGTTCGTGTGGCCCGCTCCTACGGTGGAGGTGGCTTGACCGGCCGCTGCGTGGAAGGCGCAGCTCGATCCTCAGGCCTCTCGTGTCGGTGCGCAATCGGGCTCGCCCTTGGTGTGCGCGAGTGACGGTTCCTCTCCTCGCCGCAGCGCGTCGATGTAGGCACGATCGACAGCGAGACGGGCCGCCACCTCGGGACCCTCGGCCGCCATCGCGTGCCCCCGCTCTCGGCCTTCACTGGCAGCGTGGGCGCCGGCGGCAGTGGCGTAGCGCGGCACTTCACCGAATCGGCGATGCCAGAGCAGGTGGTCCCCGTGGGGATGGGTGGAGAACCCGGCGAGCGCCGGAATGCCGAGCCGGCCCAGGTCATCGGCGAGCTCGTTCAGATCGGAACCAGCGATGCCGGGGTCGCCCAGGATCAACCCACGCTCCCCGCGCACCGCGGTGGCGTTGCTCCAGACCCACTCGCTCTGCCGGACCCAGACACCGTCGGCCAGCTGAGTCAGCACGGGTTCACTCTCTCAGGTATTCCCGCCCGGGCGCAAACGGAGAGCCGACCCGCACTCGTTGCGCGTCATCGTGGCCGCCCATCGAAACTTGCAGCCCGCCTCCTCGACGCGGGTTGGATCAGTTCGCTGCGTGACCCGGCGGCGTCGAATCCTGTCCGAGCGCCACGCGTCTCGCTCTCGGCCCAATCGTGGCGTCGCTCAGAACGCGGTCCACCAGCTGCCGTGGGCCACCGATCGAGGTCCAGCGGTCGTCCCACATGGTTGAGACCAGCCACGAGCGGTCCGCGGGAAACATCAGGTCAGGAAATGTCCAGTTGAAGCCCTCATGGCGCCACCCGGCGGCCTGCTGAGGCCCGGCCTCGACGAGCACGTAGCCATACCCGTAGTAGACGGTGGTCCGCGGGGCGTACGGGAAGACCACGTCGCTCGCTCCTGTGTCGAGGTATCCCAGCCACCACGGTTGCCGCGGTGTCTGCCCGGTGAGCAGCCCGATCACAGCCTGTTCGTGCCGGGCCGATGCAGCTCGGTCGTTCGGTCCCGGCAGTTCCAGAGTGCAGTAGGCGGCGAAGACCGGCGGGATCGCAGACGTGACGGTGTTGCCCGCCGATGTCCCGTCGTTGATCCACGCCGCATCGAGCGTCCGCTCCGAGGCGCCACGCGCGTCCGTCCCTGAGGACGTGATGCCCGTCACCGAACATCGCTCGCGCCCTGTCGGCCGCGTCGCAGATCAACTGAGCGTCGATCTCTTGGCGAGCGACCGGGAATCTCGACGGCCGGCCACTCACAGACGATGCCAACCGGACCCGGCGGCGGCAGCGGTGAGATCCAATAACCCTGGTGGAAGCGGCTCTCCCCTCCACCGCCGCGCCCACCACCTCGTAAGGGCCACATGACCGGGCCGCCCACGGGACGGTCGTGCCCGCCGATGTTCGTCGCCGTGCGGCCGTCGTCGAACTGCACGCCGATCCTCAGCAGTTGCGGCGGGAGCACGTCGCGCGGCTCGCCGACGGTCGGCCAGTGGCGCCCGAAAACGTCCGGGCCGGACCCGTCGCGCTCGCGAGCGAGCTCGTGATACGCGACGCTGGTGCTCGCGCGGATCTCGAGCTCGAACCCCTCCGGGTAAGCATCGACGTAGTCGACATAGACCGCCGCCTGCTCCGAGCACGCGAGGAGCAGTTCGCTGACCACCGCCCCCTGCGGCGGACCCTGCGGCCGCCCGGTCCAGGGCGGCGGACTGACCGACTCAGCCTGCTCAGCCAACCGGCTCGGGGGAGGCCCAAAAAATCCGCTCACGCCGCGACTCTAAACCTTGATCCACCGCGTAGGGCCACGGGTTCCGTCCGGGGCTGAGGTTTAAATGCCCTCCTGAGCAGGGCTTTTGTCAGGCTGTGTGCGCAGCCGGGGCCCTGTCAGGAGGTTCACCCGTATGGTGCATGATCTGGCGGACGTTCCAGAGGGGCCTGCGAGCCTTGATGTGGTGCGTGTGGCGTTTGACGAGGAGCGGCTGATCAGCGACGCTGGCCTGATCGTGACCGCGACGCTGGCTGAGCGGTTGGGGATCGAGCAGTTGGTCAACGATTCGGTGTGGCTTGACCCGAGGGCGCCGGGGGCGTGCCTGCCGGGGCGCAAGGTGATGTCGCTGGTGCACGGGATGCTGGCTGGGGCGGACTCGATCGATGACATGAACGTGTTGCGGGCCGGGTCCACGGGCATGGTGCTGGGGCACAGGGTGATGGCGCCGTCGACGTTGGGGACGTTTTTGCGGGCGTTCACGTTCGGGCATGTCCGCCAGCTCGACCGCGTGCTCGACCAGGCGGTTGTGCGCGCGTGGGCTGCCGGGGCGGGGCCGGGCGACGGGATCCCGTTGGTCGTGGATGTCGACAGCTTCCTCGGCGAGGTCTACGGCTATCAGAAGCAGGGCGCCTCATACGGGTACACCAAGAAGCTTGGGTATCACCCGATCCTCGCGGTCCGCGCGGATACCGGGGAGGTGCTGCACATCCGCAACCGCAAAGGCGCCGCGAACACGCAGCGCGGGGTCGCTCGGTTCATCGACGAGCTGTTGGCACGCGTCGGACGGACCGGGCATGCCGGGGAGATCATCATCCGCGCCGATACCGGGTTTGAGAACCACAAGCTCCTTGCCGAGCTTGACAAGCGCGGGATCCGGTTCTCGATCGGCGTGAAGCTGTCAAAGACGATCCGGGCGCTGATCGAGCAGATCCCCGAGACCGACTGGGTGACGGTCGCCGATTACCCGGACGGCGGCGAGGCGCAGGTCGCTGAAACCACCCTGAAAGGGTTTCGGCTGATCGTGCGCCGCACCCGCCTGAGCGGCAAGCAGGCCGACCTGTTCCCGAACTGGCGCCACCACGCGTTCGCGACCAACCGCAGCGTTCCCGTGCTCGTCGCCGACACCGATCACCGCGACCACGCCACGATCGAGCTCGCGATCCGTGACCTGATCGATCAAGCGCTCGCGCATTTCCCCTCAGGTCGGATGCACGCCAACAGCGCCTGGACCGTGATCGCCGCCCTGGCGCACAACCTCGGCCGCTGGAGCACCCAGCTCGGCCTCCCCGACCGGCCGGTCCAGACCGCCCGTGCCCGCCGCCGCCAACTGCTCCAGATCCCCGCCCGCCTGGTCCGCACCAGCCGCCAATGGACACTGCGGATGCCCGCCCGCTGGCCCTGGCAGACCGACTTCAACACGATCCTCCACGCGATCCGAGCGCTCCCCGCGCTGACCTGACCCCCGGACCGGGCGCAACCGACCCCCGAGCCGACCCCACAGCCGAGATCGGCCTGCTACGCCTGCGCAGAAAGAGTCACTCGACACCCTCGGCCACCGCTCGAGCACCCCAAAACGCCCACTGACACCTCAACGACGCCCCGACGTTCCCGCGAAAACGTCGCCACACCCCAAACCCACGCCCCCAACCACCAACCGCGCCACTACTCGGTGGTTTCAGGCTAAACGGGCTGTTCATGCCACGGCACAGCATGCCCGACGCGGCCGGCGGCGGAGATGGCAGCTGAGCACAGTCGCCGACGCGCACGGGATGGACGCGACCGCCGAGCTCCCCCCGATTGCCCGCCGCACGCGATAGAGCGCACTGCGACCGCAGGCTCGAACGGCACGTCGGGGGGCGTAATGCTCTACGAGCACGTTGCGCGCCGGCGCCGTTCGCCGGCGCTGATAGCCGGAGCGGAAGCCGCCAGCGGTCTTCCCAAACGCGACGCGACATTGCACCAGTGCCCGGCTGCCTTGACCCGCAAGGCCCCTGGATAGGATCAGCACATGGGCCTGCGCCTCCGACCCGTGCAGGATGGCGATCTTGATGGGCTATTCGTGTTCGAACGCGACCCGGCGGCGGTTGAGATGGCCGCCTTCACTCGTGCAGACCCTTCGGATCGTCAGGCGTTTGACGCTCACTACCGTCAGGTTCGAGCCAATCCCAGCAATGTGTTGTGCGCGATCGAGCAAGACGGTGTTCTGGTTGGTCAGATCGCGAGCTTCGTGATGGAAGGTTCGCGCGAGATCTCCTATTGGATCGACCCCGCACGCTGGGGCCAGGGCCTTGCCAGCGCGGCGCTCGACGTCTTCTTGGAGGTGGAGCGAACCCGTCCGCTGTTCGCGCGTGTCGCCGAGCACAACACGGCCTCGGTCAAGGTGCTGACGCGAGCGGGCTTCGTCGAGGTCGGCCGAGACACCTCCTATGCGGATGGTGTCGGTCGCGAGATTGTCGAGCGCATCTACCGACGAGAGCGATAACGAGCCAGAACCGCGCTCGGACCGCGTGCCACGCATCGTCTCGGCTCAGCGATTGCCGTCCGGATGAATCGAGACGGCTCGTACGCCAAGGCCGAGGCGTCCCGGGACCACGGCGTCGACGCCGCCGCGGCGACGGGCCGGAGCGGCGGGCCAACCGCGTTCTTCGGCGCCGGACTGGCGATCTCGGCTGTCCGGGCCAGAATGCCCTCAGGCCTGTGCCGGATAATGCTCAGGTGCACGGGCACATCACGGAGACGGACCCGGGGGACGACGACGTCCGAGAGCTGATCGGACGGCACCTGCGGTTCACAGGCGCTGCAAGCCCCGCCGAGTTCGCGTTCGCGCTCGATCACCATGAGCTCGTCGAGCCCGATGTCACGCTGTTCGGCTTGCGAGTGCACGGCGAACTGCTCGCGATCGGGGCGCTCAAGCACCTCGACGACACTCACGCCGAGCTGAAGTCAATGCACACCGCCGAAGAGGCCCGTGGCCGCGGACTCGGTCGCATGATGCTCGAGCACCTCATCGCCACGGCGCGCGCGCGGGGCTACCGGCGCGTCAGCCTCGAGACCGGCTCCACGGACGAGTTCGCGCCCGCTCGCGCACTCTACGCCGCCGCCGGCTTCGTTCCGTGCTGTCAGTTCGCAAGCTACACGCCGAGTGACTGGAACACGTTCATGAGCCTCGACCTCGAATAGGCGCCGGCGGCCGGTTGGGCGTGCAGGAGCCGTCGCCGGTCTCGACCGGCTTGAGTCCGATGCACTGGCGACGGAACGCGACCATCGCCTCCAGATCCCGTTTGAAGAGGATGGCCTCGGTCGCCGGATCGGCATGGCCAGCCCCCGGCGGGTTCCTCTCGTGGCAGGCATACGACCTTCGCGCGTAGTTGCTCGACGACGTCGCCGTCGAGATCCTGTTGGGTCATGTCGGCGTGTAGGTAGATGTTTGCCCTACAGATACAACACCGATCGCGGCCGGCGCCGCAGCACGCATGCCATGCACACGATGAAAACCCGCAAATAGCGATACTCACTTGACATAGGCGCGATCGCGACAGCGAGCCCGACGCAGTCCCGGTGGCCGCTCGCTGCTCGACGCGGTCACGCCGTGGGCGTGGCCCGAGTAGGCGTGGAGCACCCACGCGCGCGGCGGTCAGCGGACTGCCGCGAAGGGACGAGCAGGGGCAGCGGTCGCCCCGGAGTCGCGCTGGCGATCGCGGGCGTCGTGGTCGCAGTTCGCCACGTTAGGATCTGCGTGTGCGCGCCATGACCCACTCCGAGTGGCGCGAGTTCGTGTGTGCCGGGACTCGGACCGGCAAGCTTGCAACAACCCGCCGCGATGGTCGCCCGCACGTCGTGCCGATCTGGTTCGTGCTCGAGGGTGACGACCTCGTCTTCATGACGGGCGCGGACACGGTCAAAGGACGTGCGCTCGCGCGAACCGGGCGGGCCAGCATCTGTGTTGACGACGATCGGCCGCCGTATGCCTTCGTCACGGTGAGCGGCGCCGTGACGCTGAGCGCGGACCTCGACGAGATGCTACCCGTCTCGATCCGCATCGCGGCCCGCTACATGGGCGAGGAGTTGGCCGAGCAGTACGGTCGGCGGAACGCGGTAGACGGCGAATTGCTCGTCCGACTCCGGGCAGAGCACGTCCTCGCACTCCGCGATATCGCCGACTGAATGGCCACCGCACGCGAAGGTCCGGTCCAGGCGACGCGAGACCAACGCCGAGCAGCGCTACACGACCGGCCAACGATCCGATCCGCCCGCCCGACGACGAGCCAAACGAATGAGCACAATCCAAACGTGACCACGCGCAGAGGCCACGAACCTAAATCGTGATCAAACCCAGTGACGTCCAACAGCGTCCGTGAAGAACATGTCGTGAACCTCGAATACTTCAGCGGGATCCGGCCTCGAGACGCCAGCGGCCGTAAACATCGGCACGACACGCGCGGCGATGAACCGATCTAGCGCCGCTCTGGATTCCCAAACATTGATAACGCGCATGCCATCCCGCGTCACTGTCTCGATATGCGCGATCAGCCCGGGCGGTGGCGTGGCGCGCGTGATGCCGAGCGCTTTCTCGAGTTGCTCGCCTTGAGTGGCATCAGCCACCGCAAGATCAATTACGACGACGATCGCCACTTTCAGGCACCGGTCAGAATCGCCGCGGACTCAGGTCGCGCCCAAGGGACTGATGTCGCAGCGCGGGCAAATCGGCCGGCCCGTCTCCTGCGAGATGCCCACAGTTCGTGCAGTACTGGCGGTGATCGAGCAACGTGTGCACGTCGTCCTCTGTCGTTGCCATCGCCAGCCGCCCTTGTGTTCTCACCGATGCCGTTATTGTAGCCTCGGCTGACGACCGCCGGCGCGCTCGTCGGCGTCGCGGACCGGCGGCGGTCTGTCCGCTGCACCCCAGTTGACCGCGAATGAAACTCGCCGCCGGCCCTGCCCAATCCTCGCTCCCAAGACACCGTCGCGCGCCTCGGCGGGGACGAGCTCGCCGTGCTGCTCCCCGAGCCCTCGACTGAAGACGACGCCGACGCCGTCTCGAGCAAACTACGCCACGCCCTCTCCACACCGATCATCGCATCCGACCTCAAGCTCCAGGTGGGTGTATCGATCGGCCTCGCGACCATCGGCTCTGCCGCGTCATCGACGGAAGCGCTCGCGATCGCCGACGCGGCGATGTACCACGACAAGACAGCCCGGAGACGCTGAACCTGTCGACATTTGAATCCCGGGCAACCACGTCCAACGTTCCAGATCTCTAGAAGCTCGCCGGGGAAGCGCGGCGCGTTCGTGCGCCCGCTGCCACGGCATCGGGATGTCGCCGGAGGAGCGGCTGATCGTTCCCGAGCCCGAGGACGAATCCGAAGGCGAGATGGGCGCCGAGCTCGCGTCCTCGAGAATGCGAATCGTCGCCGAAGCGCCTCACAGCCCAAAGCCTGCCCGGCGCCGCAAGGGACCGGCATCACCGTGCTGCGGATGCCGAGGCCGAGGCGCCCGATTCCGCGCATGGCAGAGCCAGGTCGGTGCTGACGAAGGCCGGCGCCTTCGTGGAGCGCGATGGTCGACGGTCGCAGCTTGTCTGTACTCGGTGACAGAACGCCGGAGCCTGCGGACTACGCGCCGCGTGGGCATGCGAACCGCTCACGACTGCTGCCAAGCTCGCCCTTCCTAGATGGTCAGCGGACGAGAAGCTTGCGTTGCCCCGTCACGGCCAATCCAGTTGACTCAGTAAAGCTTGCCTGCTCGACAACCCGGAATTGGCGAGATTTGCGGAGCAGCCGTTTGCCAGCCGCTGTGAAGATAACCTGGATGGCGCGTTTGGCTGCGGTGCTGTAGCTCAAGTGCCCGCGCGCGACGACGGTGGCGGATCCGACCGACCACATAAGTTCAAGCTGACCCGGCGACCAAGCCGTGAACGAGAGGGAGAAGCCGTCGTGGCTAAGAAGTGACTTGGCAACCATGTCGGCCGCGGGTGGGACGAGCTGGTCGACCATGAAGGTTCTGAGTTGGCCCGTCGTCGGTGGCGGGGCTCCGACGAGAATCTCGCCCATGTCGGTAGCGGCGATGCACACTGTCGCCGAAGTGCATCGCGCTCCGACGACCCGATATGACGTGTGGTTCGAACTCGGGGGCGTGTACAGCGAGTTCCACAACGATTGCCCCGACGCTGGATCGGTCGACGCGAACAAATCGCCGATAACGTCGGAGGCGAAGCACAACGACGGCGGCTGGCACCAAATCCCAGCAAGAGGTTCGCCATCGAATGTGAAGCACGCAGACGTCGGCGAGCAGATGTCGTCGGGCCCGTAGGCCGAGCCATCGGTATCCGGACACAGGTCCCAGCCCAAGCCAGCGTCCATCTCGCATTCCATCACACAGCCTGTCCCGGGAAGGCAGGCAAGCCCGTTAACAAAGACGCCAGGCGCCGAGCCTGGCACCCCGCCTCCGATTCCAGCCGGGTACCCGCCCGCCCATTGCCCGGTCAAAGGATCACCGGTCACGGTTCCACCCTCGTTGTCAACTGCCGTGCACGAAGTCGTGCTCGCACAGGAGATCGCGATCAAATAGTCGGAGCAATAATCATGAAATCCGCACTCAGAGGTGCTCGCGTCTGCCGCTCGCAGGGTTGTCCAAGTGGCCGAGCCCCCAGCTGGGTCCTGAGAAACCAACAAGTCCGCCCCAGCGGTCGCGACGCAGAGAGTCGTCGCAGGACAAGCAACGCTCATGCCGGCCTCGCTATGAACGCTTGCCGTGGTCCATGCCGCGGAGCCGCCCAGCGGATCGGTCGAGGTCACAACATCTCCCTGGTCGGTGACGCCGACGCACAGCGTTACCGACGGACAGGTCAAGCCCTCCAAGCCAATCGCAGCAGGAATCGCAGTCGAGATCCAGGACGCGGGCATCAACGGCGTGCTCGACGTGACGATCCCACTCGCGTCACCAGTAATGCCAACGCACAGCGATGACGAGGGACACGAGATGGCCGTCAACGACCGGGCCGGCGCTATCCGCCCGACCGCACGCCAAACCCCCGGTATGTCTCGCGCGCCGGCCAACGACGCGGATGTCGCCAGAGCGGCCACCGCCGCAAACAGCCAAGCAAGGCAGCGCAAGCAGCGCTCCGCTCGCAAACCCATACACGAACAACGGGCCGACAGGACCAAAGTTTCGCATACGGCTCGTCCGCTCCTGAAGACACCCTAGCCGGTGCGGTCTCGGCCGCCCAACCACCGAGCCGCCGCTTCTCCATGAAAGCGCCGGCCTCCGTCCGTGGCGACCCGGCCATGGTCTTGCGCGGGAGGGACCGTCGCGTTCGGGGCGCGGAGCCTCGAACCGCACCTGCGCTTCCGTCGCCGGCCAGCGTTTTCGCTGAACTGCGCAAAGGCGACGTCTCGATGCCTCCAACCGGCGACGACGGCGCCGACGCATTGCGTCGAAAGCGCTCGTGCGGACTACGGCGCCGTCGCGGGCGCCGCTGCTCTCGAGCCTCCCCAACGGCCTCGTGCCGGGCTCCGCAGCTGCCTGGGCGGGTCAACCGGCGCCGACGACGAACCCTCACAAGCACCCGATCACGTTCCTGAACGCCGACGCCTCCGCGGCGCAAGAACTGGTCCGTCTGCCCGTTATGTCAGCATGATTCGAGCGCTCGCGGGTGTACCGACCGGCACGATCACGATATGGCTGCATACGGACAGAGCTGTGTAGTCGTTGCGATCGACGGCGCGCGTGTGTGCCTGCACGACGTTGTCTTCCTGATCGACACCTCCCGTCAGTGGGAGCTCGACGAGCACTCCGAAGCTGCCGCGCGGCTGCTCGACGGCGAGCGTCCGTTCGACTGGATGGACTCAGAGCACACCCAGCATCACAGCCAGGAGCTCTCATACGACCCCGACACGGGCCTCATCAGGCGGGAGGACGGCTCCACCGCAGACATCTTCGGGCTGGAGGATGCGCTCGTCAGCCTGTACATGTTCGGGACGAGCCGACTCCCGGTGGCCGCCTGACGCAGCCGGAAGGCGCTTGGCTGGGATGGGACGGCGACGACACTGGCTTTTCACTCACGGCTGTGGTTGCAGGCGCTTGGCAGCGAGCACCACGAGAGTGGCGCGTGCGCCACACGGGTGCCGCTGAGCTCCTCCAGCGATTCGGTCTCGATGGCTCGGCTCTGAACACCCGTAGCTCCGTCTCCAGCCAATGTCCATGCGCGCGGGCGCGATTGAGCCCGAGTGGTCGGCGCGAGGCGGGAGATGGTCTCGCCCAGCGGGCGAGTTGGTAGTCGCCGTAGCTTTAGTTCGCGAGCAAGCGGACGATGGGGGACGCGTCGTTGTCGTGTGGTCTCCCGGGCCGCGTGCCGGCCATTCCGGGTCGCCCAAGGGAACGGCGCAGACTCGGTCGCCGATCCATTGGGAACAGGCGCTGCGGAGTCGGGCCGGCGGTCAGGCAAATCATTGATCGCGACGGACGCCACCAACGTGGTCCGTGCTTTCCCGTGAATCCGATCGCGCGAGCGGCCGCATGCCGCGCCATCCAAATGCGCTGCAACGACCAAGCCCGACGGCGCGCGGCAGGACCGAGGCGGCGCCTTCGCTGTGGTCTGCGATGGGCGTCAAGCTGGTCATGCCTTGAGAGCGCCGCTACGCTCTAGATGCTTGCTCGCTCAACCAAGGAGTCTGAGAAGTGGACGTCGAGATCTGGTCTGACATCGCTTGCCCGTGGTGCTACGTCGGCAAACGCAGATTCGAGGCCGCCCTCGCGCAGTTCGAGCACGCCGAGGATGTTCGCGTCACGTGGCGCAGCTTCGAGCTCGATCCGACCGCGCCGGCCGAACGTCACGGCGACCGCGCCGAGCGCCTGGCACAGAAGTACGGAATGACGGTCGAGCAGGCGCGCGCGATCGAGCAGCACCTCGTCGATACGGCCGCGGGCGAAGGGCTCGACTTCCGATTCGACGTCGCGCGCAGCGGCTCGACCTTTGACGCACACCGCCTCGTGCATCTCGCCGACCAGTACGGTCTCCAGGATGCCATGAAGGAGCGTCTGCTGCGAGCCTATTTCACGGAGGGCAAGCTGGTCTCCGACCGCGACACCCTTGCCACGCTCGCCGTCGAGGTGGGGCTGCCCGAGACCGAAGTCCGCGAGGCGCTCGCCGGCGATCGCTGCGCCGAGCAGGTCCGCGACGACGAGCGCGCCGCCTCACAGCTCGGGATCAGCGCCGTTCCGACGTTCGTCGTCGATCGCGCGCTCGGCGCATCTGGCGCACATCCGCCCGAGGCGCTGCTCGAGTTGCTGCGCCAGGGCTGGACCAACCGGGCGCCCGTCTCAGTGCCAGCGACCGGTGGGGACAGCTGCGGCGTCGATGGCTGCTGACACTGCGCCCGCCACAGACCGCCGCTTGGCATCTGATCTGAGTCCGTGGGGAAACACCACTGGAGCGCGTCCCCGCGGGTCGCCGATAAGGAGGGCCGACTGTCGGGCATGAAGAGTCGCGGCAAAACCTAGGCTGGCCAACCCGGTTCTCGCCGCTTCCGCCGGCGTTCGTGGCTGCCCTCGCCATTGCGAAGCGCCCGTGCCGCTGAGGCCAGGCTGCGGCTGGCGTCGGCCCGCCTTCGTCGCCGTTCGGCGGAGCGGGGCGACCTGGGCCGCCGACTCGAGACCGCTCCTGTGGCGGCGGAGCGGCGACGGGATTTGGTGGAGAGCACGGTTGCCTGCTTCGCGCCAACGGGCAAGTCTGAACGCGGCCGAAATCATGCTGTGACGCGTCCCTTTCGTCGAAGCGGGTTATGTGCCGCAGCACATAACCCGGCGAGCGACGATCCCCTGCGGGATCAGATGCAAAGCCACGGCAACGATCTGCTCGGCGCGCGCGTCGAGCAGGGGCTCGAGGGTCAGTAGTGGCGTCTCGGCTGGCGCGGCCGTGTGCCAGTCGCACGTGGAAACCCTCGATCCCGAGTAACCACCCAGCCGTCCTGTCCGTGCTTTCGCAGCCCTGACCACACGCCAGACCCGCTCGGGCGTGCACAACCCGCGCACTCGCTCCCAACCTCCGGCGAAGCGTCTGCTTCCAACGGCCCGCGCATGGCGTCCCCGCCACTATTGCAGCGCCGAGACGAAGAGACATTCGAATCGGGGGGTTGTTGGGGTTGAACCGGACCGGACGGCCGGGGAAGTGCGTGCGCACGGTCGACGGTACGGGTCGCGTGCGCGCGGCGCCCAGCCTTACTTCGGTCCACCACCCTCGGGTTGGCTCCTGGGCCGGCGACATGATGTGTGATGGGGTGATCTCGCTGGGGGAAGCGTTGCGGCCGCTCGGTCTTTCAGGGCCGTCCACGTGATCGTGGCGAGCAGGAGCCTGCCGGGAGCCGGCCGCGGTGATCTGTGTGCCGAAGGGCTTGGCGCGCACCGGTGAGGTCATGCGGGTTGGAGTGCCTCCTCGCCGAGCGCGCGGAGCCTGTGGTAAGAGCCCTTGAGCAGCTTGCGCGAGGCCCTTGAAACGTTTCAAGGGCTGAACATATAATCGGTACGTGCGACAGTTCCGAGCACGCACCCTGGCCCCCATCATCGGCGTCACGGTAGTACTCCCGCTTGCGACGTTCGGCGCAGCCGCGAGCGCTGCGCCGTACAAGCCGGTCTGGCTGTGCCGGCCGGGGCTGTCTGAGAGCCCGTGTACGGGAAGTCTGGAGACCGGGGTTTTCTCGTCGGGCGGGACGCTTCAGACCACGTTCACCCCGCAAGCCAATCCTGATCCTTCGGTCGACTGCTTCTACGTCTATCCGACGGTCAGCGCCGAGCAGACGCTGCTCTCCAACCTGGCGATTCAGGCGCCCGAGACGGATGTCGCGCGCTATCAGGCGACGTACTACGCGAGCGTCTGCAAGGTCTACGCGCCGATGTATCGCCAGGTGACCAACATTGGGTCGGGAATAGCGGCCGAGTCCCCGTCGCTGATCACCCCTGCCGTCGACGCGGAGCAGTACGACAGCGTCCTGGACCCCTGGAACTACTTTCTCAAGCACTACAGCCACGGTCGGCCGTTTGTGCTGATTGGACACTCGCAGGGCGCGTTCGTGCTGCGCGAGCTGATCGCCAAGCAGATCGACCCGCGCCCCAAGCTCCGCGCCCGGATGCTGTCAGCGATCCTGTACGGCGGCGCCGTTCTCGTGAAGCAGGGGAGCCTCGTCGGCGGCAGCTTCAAGCACATTCCGGGGTGCACGTCGACGAGCGAGCTTGGCTGCGTGGTCTCCTACTCCTCGTTCCCCGGCACGCCACCCGCGGGTGCGGACTTTGGTGCCAGCACCCATAGCCCAACCAACGTCGTTGGACGGGTACCCGCCGGGTATTCGATCCTCTGCACGAACCCGGCTGCTTTGAGCGGCGGGTCGGGGCTGCTCGAGTCGGTCTTCCCGGTGTCGTTCCCACCTGGCAACGGGGTCGCCGTTCCGGCCTCGGAGGTGCCCGGGCGGGCAGGGTCGACGCCGTTCTTCGAGTACAACGGCTCCTACACCGCGGAGTGCGCGCAGTCGCTCGACAACCACTACCTCCAGGTGACGCCCGCCAACGGCGCGCCGCCACTGCTCTCGACCGGCGTACTCGCGCCCGACTGGGGACTGCACCCACTCGACGCCAACCTCGCCCTCGGGAACATGGTCAATCTCATCGCGACCGAGACGACGGCCTACTTCGCGCAAGCCGGACGCAGCCACTGAGCAGCGACCGGGCACTGAGCTAGGCGCGAACGATTGTCGCGGTCGTGCGCACGTGTTGGCGTCACTGCTGTTCCAACTGGCGGACAGTCGGCATAGGTATGCCCGCGTGCCCGCCGGAGGGCCGTACGCCAGTCCTCGGTTCGCGAAGGCACCGCGTTCCAGGGCATCGCTCAGCCGGGCTCACCTGGTGCGCGACCCGCGTGAGTTTGCGCTGCTGCTGATGGCGACACACCCGGCATGCCTGCCCGTATGCACGGCGGGGGACGGGGCGGTCGTCCGGCGCGTCTCCTTCGATGCAGTGTGCTCGGTGGCCGCGCTTGGACGGCGAGGGGTGATCCGAAATCTCACGGTCGGGTCACCGAATATCTGTCATCGAGTGAGCTTCGCCCGTGTGCGGGCGTGCTGGGCGAGGGCGGCCGTCGGTCTTTCGGTCTGGGAGCTTTGTCGTCGCCGGGGCTGGAAGCGGCACGAAATGGCCCTGGTCCGGTGCTCGAGGTAGAGCGTGGGGCGGGGACGATTCGGCGCCTCTATGGCGTGGACGCCGAGTACGCTGGCAGCACCGCGCCGGTGGTGTTCGCGTAGTCGCCGAACGCAACGCATCGATATGCCCGCGTGCACGCCATGCCGAAGAAGCCTCCGGTGTACGGCTGAGTGGCCGATGCGTCGCTCGGATAGGCGACGGCTCCGGCCTGACCCCACAACCCATCCACCTCGCTGGCGGCGAATGGGATCTCCTGGCCGTCCGCCATCACCGAGGAGCCGACGGTCGTGCAGTTGCCGACGCTCTCGCAATAGACACCTGAGAGCGGCGCGCCGTCGCCCGCGATGGCGGCCGGTACGGTGATCGACGAGCCCGTGCCCCAGACGCCGTCCGCGTAGGTGATGACGAGCGGATCCGTGTCGTTGTCGGCGTTGTACTGGTAGACGCCGACGGCCGTGCAAGTGCCCCTCACGCACGACACGTCGAACAGGTCGGCGTTCTCCGCGGTGCCGGTCAGAGCCCCGCCGGGCAGCGTGACGTCGCTTGCCTGCCCCCACGTGCCGCCGGTCTCGGTGACGACCATCGGCAACTCGTCGGCGGCCCCGCCGCCGCTGTGGTCCGGTCCTGAGTACTCGCCGACCGCAACGCAACTGTTCCAGTTCCAGCACGAGACCGAAAACAGGCTCGCGTTCTGAGCGCGGGGATTGGTGCTCGCGCCCGCGGGCAGCGCGATCTCGGTCGCCCGGCTCCAGTGCCCGAACGTCTCGGTCACGGCCATCGGTTGGTAGCCATCCACGTCGACGTAGGAGCCGACGGCGACGCAGCGCCAGATCGCGGTGCACGAGAGCTTGTAGATGTAGGAGGGGTCGAGGGCCGTGCCAGTCACGGCGTTCGACGGGAGTTTGATCGCCGTCCACGAACTCCACGTGCCGTTCGTCTCCCGTGCCGTGACCGGATACTGCACACCGTTGCTCAAGACATTCACATCGCCGGCAATCACGCAGTTATCTGCGTTCTCGCACCAGATCGCGTCGCCCGTGATGTTCTGGGTCGCCGACGAGGGCAGCTCGGTCGCCTGGTTCCAGACGCCGTCCGTCTCGGTGGCGATCCAGCCCTGTTCGTTGTCCGCCGCGTCGTAGTAGTAGCCGAAACTGACGCAATTGCCGACGGTTGGGCACGATAGGCCCGCGGGCGTGGCGAACTGCGTCGCGCCGGCGAGCGCGTTCGACGGCAGCGGCGGAAACGCCTGCTCCTGTGGGAACGTCGGTGCCGGCAGCAGCGCGGCCGCAGCGTACCCCACCGAAGCGAATCCGGTGAGCACGAGCGCCGTCACAATCACCACCGTCCTGACGCGCCTGCGTCCAGCCATCGATTCCCCCTCGCCTATTCCCGTTGCCTAGTCTGCGCTACGCCCGAAACGACGTTATCCGGTGCGAGGGGTCCGTTGCAAGTTTTTCAGAGCCCGGGCCGGTGCCTGTAGGTTCCAGTGCCGAGCGCTGCGCACGAGCCTCGCGCGGCCATCACGTCGCCGACGAGCACTCGTCCGGCTCGAACTCTCAACCGGGACATAGCGATGGCCCGAGGGGCGGCGCTCGTGAGCAAGCGGTTGCGGCGCTTGGCAGCCAATGCGATTACTCGGGATGGTGACGTCGTGTGCGAACGACGCTCGCCGGCGGAGTTGCGCTTCCCGGCGCTGGCCGAGCCGAGCCTTCGGAGCGGGAGCGCCCGTACGCGCGCGCTCGGTGGTATCTCCGACCTACCGACATCTCCGACCTACCGACCGAGGTCCAGGTGTGGCTCGCCGGTCACAATGCCAGTGTGGACATCGACGCCGAGGATCTCAGGACCTGTCTGGAAGTGCTCGCCCGGGTTGATGAGCTTCCGGTCGAGCATCCCGACGCGGTTGCGGTGCGGCGGGCGACCGCCCGGATCTTCAAGACGGTCAAGGAGCGCCGGCGCGCCGAGCGCCGGGCTGCGGTGTCGGCCGAGGACGGCGCCGTGCTGGCCAACACGGCGACGGCGGCACCGGGACGGATCGATGATGAGACCAGCGGCGTCGCGCTGACCGCCTCAGTGAACGGCACGAGCGCCGGCACCCTGATTCGGGCCCGCCCCTGCTACCAGTGCAAGCTCAAGTACACGGAAGTCGACGCCTTTTATCACCAGCTGTGCCCGTCGTGTGCGGCGATGAATCGCCAGCGGCGCGAGGCCCGGACGGATCTGAGCGGACGCCGGGCGCTCCTGACCGGGGGTCGCGCAAAGATCGGGATGTATATCGCGCTGCGGTTGCTGCGAGACGGCGCTCAGACGACGATCACGACCCGGTTCCCGCGAGATGCCGCGCGCCGGTTCGCCGCGATGCCGGACAGCCACGATTGGCTGCACCGGTTGGACATCGTCGGCATCGACCTGCGCCAACCTGGACAGGTTGTCGCGCTCGCCGACGCCGTCGCAGCGGAAGGTTCGCTGGACATCCTGATCAACAACGCCGCCCAGACCGTCCGCCGCTCGGCGGACGCCTACGCGGTACTCGTCGCCGGCGAGTCAGGCGCGCTTCCCAGCGGTCTCACGGTCCGCGAGCTCGGCGCCGCCCATGACCTCCACGCCGGATCGACGCTCGCGCTGACAGCACGCAATTCGGCGATCGACGCCGGAGGACTGATCCCCGACGTCGTCGACCACAACAGCTGGACACAGAGGATCCAGGAGGTCGATCCGGTCGAGATGCTTGAGGTCCAGCTCTGTAACACGACCGCGCCGTTCATCCTGATCAGTCGCCTGCGAGCATCGCTCGCCGCATCCCCGGCCCGCCGCACCTACATCGTGAACGTCTCCGCGATGGAGGGGAGCTTCGGGCGCGGATACAAAGGTCCCGGTCACCCGCACACCAACATGGCCAAAGCCGCCCTGAACATGCTCACGCGGACAAGCGCACGGGAGCTGCTCGAAACCCACGGGATCCTGATGACGAGCGTCGACACCGGATGGATCACCGACGAGCGCCCGCACACCACCCGGCAGCGATTGGCCGAGGCGGGCTTCCACGCTCCGCTTGACCTCGCCGACGGTGCCGCCCGCGTTTACGACCCGATCGTCCGAGGCGAGGCCGGCGAGGACCTCCACGGCGTCTTCCTCAAGGACTACGCCCCCACGAGCTGGTAGGGCGTCGGCCCGTCCCGAACTCGTCGTCGCCGCTGATCACACCATCGCCGAAGCCGCTACGCGATGTGACCGACCTGCGGGCGAGCCACATCGATATGGGCGCCGACTACTCCGGCTCCGGCCCGATCCTGGCCCTTGGCTCGGCACACATCATTCTCGCCAGCGACCGACTCGCCGGCCCGGAAAGCTGCTGGGGCAAGACCTGTGTGCCGCCCCCGGGCAACTGGGTCATGTACGAGGTCCTCGACGGCCCATTCACCGGCAAATACATCCACATCGTGGAGAACCTAACGATCACGGTCCGTACCGGCCAGACCGTCGCGGCAGGACAACCGATCGCGATCCTCCACAACGCATCCCCGAACCTCGAGATCGGCTGGGCAGCCGGGTGCGGCACTACACCCTCGCCGCCGCCCGGGGAGATCGATGCGCCTGCTCTGAGCCGGGCGGCTGGTCCTCGACCGAAGGACGCAACTTCAACGCGCTCCTCGCCTGGCTCGGCGCGCCGTCGGGCTACATCACGTCGATTCCGTCCGGCCAGCGGATGCCCCGTGACTGGCCCCCGCGTCCTCAAGGCAGCTCAAAGGCCGCGCGCCGGTCGTTCTGCCGGCATCCATTCGCTAAGTGGGTAGGCTATCCGCTAAAGTCATGTGGACAAGTTATCCATTTCAGTTCTACCCGACCGTCGCGGCGCACTCGCACGGCAACAGGAGCCCGTCAATGGAATACCGACCCTTGGGACGCACCGGCGTCAACGTCAGCCAGATGTGCCTCGGCGCGATGATGTTCGGCGCGTTTGGCAACTCCGACCACGACGACGCGGTCCAGATCATCCACAAGGCCCTGGATGCCGGGATCAACTTCATCGACACCGCCGATGGCTACTCCGCTGGCGAATCGGAGGAGATCTTGGGCAAAGCGCTGGCCGGCGCACGCCGCGAAAGCGTCGTGCTTGCCGTGAAGTTCGGTCTCCCGATGGACGCCGACCCGAACCATCGCGGCGCGGGGAGACGGTGGATCGTTGAAGCAGTCGAGGGGTCCCTGCGCCGCCTGCAGACTGATTACATCGACCTATACCAGGTCGGAGTTCCCGACCCAAACACCGACATCGACGAGACACTCGGCGCCATGACCGACCTGGTGCGCGCAGGCAAGATCCGATCCTTCGGTGCATCGAAGGTCCCCGCCTCCCAGATCGTCGAGGCCCAATGGATCGCTGATCGTCGCGGTCACGCACGCTTCCGCACTGAACAGCCCCCTTACTCGATCCTGACACGGGCGATTGAGTACGACCTGCTTCCGACCTGCCAGCGCTACGGCATGGGCGTCCTGGCGTACAGCCCGCTAGCCAGCGGCTGGCTGTCAGGCAAATACCGCAAGGGTCAGGAGATCAGTGGACCGGGCTCCCCGGCTCGCTCGCAGCGCTGGCCCGGTCGCTTTGACGCCACCAACCCCGCGAACGCAGCAAAGCTCGACGCCGCGGACGCGCTCGGTGCACTCGCCGACGAGGCCGGACTGACGCTCATCCAGATGGCGACCGCATTCGCCGTCCGCCACCCGGCCGTCACATCCACCATCATCGGCCCGAGGACCTCGGAGCACCTCGTCGCCTACCTTGCCGCCGACGGGATCGACCTGCCGACTGACGTGCTGGACCGGATCGACGAAATCGTCCCTCCAGGCGTCACGATCCACGTCACCGACAACATGTGGGAGGTCAGCACAACGGCACTGACCGCCGCATCCCGCCGCCGGTAGAACATCGGCCGGACCGGAGCAGGAGCTGGAGGCCGTCCACGGCTTGCTGCTGGTGGTCGCCCGGAGTGGGCGCCCCCGTGGGCGTCCGCCGAGGTGTCCGCTCCGTCCCGCGGAAGCGGGAGCGCGGCCGCGCTGAAGTCGCAGAGCAGTCCTCACTGATTGGCAGTGAGCTGCTGTGCCTGGCTCGAGACATACTTGACAAGGCGTGTCGCTGCTGCCTGCAACGCAGCCGAGGTCCAAGGACATAGGTTAGGGAGCGGGACGATGCGCTCCCCGAGGGCATCTCCTAGGTTTCGTTCGGGTTCGCGACGCGGGCGGCGAAGAGGATCGTGCCGGTCGAGTCGTCGCGCAGGAACAGCAGGAAGGGGTGGTTGAAGGTCAGCTGGATCGCCTGCGGGCCGATCACGCCGGCGCTCGGCGCGGTCGAGATCCCGGTCGCCGCCGCGGCGATCGTGCCGCTCTCGTCGACCTTTAGCACCGCGTCGTGCTCGACCGCCTCGATCTGCAGCGGGGTGTGCACGGAGATGCCGGAGAAGTTCGCCTGCGCGTCGAACGCGCTCGGCATCCCGAGCGCGGCGAGCACGCCGTTCAGTTCGGTCTCGAAGCCCAGGTCGAGCTTGGGCAGGTAAAGCGAGACGAGGTGCATGCTCAGACCCGTGGCAAGCTCCGCCAGCCCGGCCGGGGTGAGCGCGTGCTCGAATACCGGGAGCGTGCCGGGCGTCGGCATCACCGCGAGCATCGACAGGTTCGAGGTGCGGTAAGGCAGCGCGATCGCGCGGTAGCCGGACCCGCTCGCGTACGGGATCGTGGCTCCGCCATCGGCGAAGCTCATGAATTCGGCTTTGACCGCGTGCCCGGAAGCGGGGTAGAACCGTTGGGGCGCAGTCTGGAAGGCGTCGAACGGGGTTGCCCACCTCGCCTTCAGGTAGATCGCGTCGGCGAGGACGAGCGTCGTCTGGGCGGTGATCGTGTTCGGCGGGAACAGGTCGGGGATCAGCTGTGCCGTGTGGGCGGCAACCCAGCCGTTGATCTGGCTGCGCGCGGCGTCAGGACCGGACGCGAAGTCCTCGATCTGAGGCGCGAGGCCGAACTCGTCCGCGAGGGTCTGGCTGAACGCGTGCTTGACGACGAAGCCCGACTGCAGCCAGAGGCTGTTGGCCGAGTCGAGCTGTGCCGCGCCAGCGGCATTTGCGAGGCCGGATCGCAGAGCGTCGTTGGCGACGGCGAGCGTGGTCGCGTTCGTTTGTCCGTCGTCCAGGACATCGTCGATCTGAGTCCGGGTCTCGCCCGCGGCGCCCTGGTCGACCATCGCCAGCGCCGCTTCGATGCTGTACGGGGAGAGGGTCGCGTTGCCCGAGCCGCCGAGCCGGGGCAGGAGCGTCAGCGCGAGGTGATCGGTCGCCGCGACCGCGGGCGCCGAGCCGGTCGGCTTGGCCTTCATGATGACCGAGGCGGGGCCGAGCGGGCGCGTCGCCAAGGCGGCATCGGCGCCCGTCAGCGCGACGAGGCCGATCGTCAATGCGACCAGGGCGACGAGGGTGCGGCGCATGAACGCAGACACTACGCGCAGGGCGGGCTGGCGTCACGTGCGCCGCGCGGCGGGAAACACGAACGCGCCCGACCGACCCTGGTCCGCCCAATGATCCCGACCAGTCCGCGGGTAGCCCGGCGCTGTCCCCATCGGCCAAACATGGATATCCACCCGCTTCACACCAACTCCTTCGACCAGGTCCGCCAGTCCGCCGAGGCCAACTGATTCATCCTCGACCGTTACCAGCGAACGCCCTCGTCATAGCCGGACGAGCGCTCGCAGAGGAGAACGGGACTCTCGTGGGAGCCAACCTGACCCCCGCTCCTACATCGCCAATGAGGCCCGGGAAGCGGTTCTCGGCGCTGGTGCCGCCCGGAACCGGCGAACGCCAGCAGTGGCCGCCCTCGCCGATTCCAGGGCGCGCGTCCGGGCATGCACGATCGCGTTTTTGCCTATGTGTACGTCCGGTCGAACGAGCCGGCGCCGAGACCTCATGAGACGACCGAGCCGCCCATTTTCCCGAGTCGGCGGATCTCAACGCGGGGGTCGCCGCACGTGGCCGCCGCGAGCTGAGCGCTCGTCAAAGCAGCCGGGCGCAACGCCCCGCAGGAGCGGTGGCCCGCCGACCAAGGCATGGCGAGCGTGACGGCCGCGACACGTGAATGTGATCCAGCGAAGTCCGGCACTTTCGTTCAACCCGACGCGTCTGGACGAGCGGCGCGGCACGAGCGCCTATCCGTTTGGGTCGAACTTGAACGAAATCCCGAGACGGATTCGATAGTTCAGCACGCTGCCGTTCTCGATCGTGAGATCCTGTCGGATTACCTCAGCGACGCGGAGCTCTCGCACGCTTTTCGCCGCGGTTTCGACGGCGACCCGCGCTGCTGCCTCCCAGGACTCGCTGCTGACGCCGACGATCTCGGTGACGCGGTAGACGCTATCCGCCATGCGGACCTCCCATCCAGGCTTTGGGGTGAAGCCGCGAGTGTTGCAGAGTGGTCCGTCAAGAGCGCGACTATTTGCGGAGCACAGAACCGCGAGACATGGAGCAGGTCGTTGGGCGGACGATGCCGCCACTGCGAGGGCGGCTTGGCTGACGGCGGACATCACCCCAGCGCTGGACCTCAAACGAGCATGTTCGGATCTGAGCGACCTTGATCGCGCGCTCCTCTGGCTAGGAGGGGGCCTGTCGTCCCGAGCCGCGATGAGACCGCTGTGATTGGCGAGCACTATCTTTTGGTTGTGGAAGCGGCACCATGACCAGGCCTCTGCCCGTTCCGACCTCCGATACGTACGGCGTCCGCGTCGGCGCGAATGGGCGGTTTGCAGTCGAGAACCGATCCACCAAGACGGAAGTTGACTCTTATCGAACCCGCGCCGTAGCTGAAAGCTACGCCCGGGCATTGAACGCCGCGCGCGCTAGGATCGCGCCGCACGCGATCATCGGCTGCCGCATCCAGAACCTCATCTGCGAGCACTGTCGTGGCCGCGGATGTGACCGTTGCCGGCGTTCCCCGAACGTCTCCTGACGGCGCTCGCGTCATTACGTGATCTATCCAGCAGGCGGTGACTGACGTCGAAGCAGGGTCGGGCACGACCCCAGTCAGACATCATTCCTCTGCGGGAAACGAGCCGACTTGGGTTACGCGCGCATTCCGAGACTGTCGGCGCTGGCGCGAAGATGCCACTGTGCGAGAACAAAGGCAGGTCTCGATCAAGGGTCGCGACCTTGGTACTGCTGCTCCAAGCCTTTCGGGGTCACGCGCCAGACGCGCCCGCATTGCGCTCCGACCGGCATGCCATCGACCTCGCTGGCGGGCAATCGAGTTCGTGGCCAAGCACTACCACGGTGCCCGATGGCCCCAACCTGTCCGCATGCAGACGGTTGGTGAAGTCAGCACGCTGTCCGGGCTGTTGGTCCGGATGCTCCATCACAACGACGAGCTCGGGTTGTTGTTGCCCAGCGAGCGCTCGGAGGCCAGCGACCGGCTGTACGCGAGCGCCGACGTGGAGCGCCTGCGGGCGATCGCCCCGGCGATCGACGCCGCCTTCACCGCCTACGGGAACGGTTCGGCGATCAAGGAGACGACGATGTTCGATGATCTCGACCGCAGTCCGTACGCCGAGGAGGCGCGCCTGGCAGAGCTCATGGCGGCTGAGCCGGCCGGTGGCGAGGCGGCGGCGGAGGCCCACCGCGATCACCTTGCGCGGTGGTTCCATCCCTGTCCGCCGGCCATGCACCGCGGTCTGGCCGAGATGGACGTGGCGGATCCGCGCTTCGCCGCCCACTACGACGAGCGCGCCCCTCGTGGCCATCTACGTTCACGACGCGATCGTGGGCGAGCACGGCGACGGCAGGTGAGAGAGCAAAGGGGGAAGCGATCTCCTCCTCTGGGGGGAGGCGACGGCGCTGGGCTTCCTCCGTAGGCCCGATGACCGGCTCGGGGCGCGGACGTAGCGTGGCGGCATGAGTGATCGAGCGCCGCAGGGCGGCCGATCGGATCCGACCAGGAGGACCGCCATGAACCGTTCTGTCCGCACCGCCGCCGCCGTGCTCGGCGGCGGGGTGCTCGCCACACCGCTCGCCGTCGGGGCGATGCTCGCCAGCGGCGCGCCCGACGCCTCGGCCGCCCGCGTCCACGCCGAGACGCTGCGCTACTACCAGGTCGACGGCCCGACCCGGTTCTACAACACCGACTGGAAGGCCATCAAAGTCAATCCGCCGCAGACGCTCCCGACGGCGGGGGACAGCTTCGACGTGCTCGACACCGACGACGCCGGCAGCTTCTCTCGCCACGCGAAGCGGTGGACGATGACCGACCACCTGACCTGCACTTTCAGCTCGGCGGACAACGCCGTCTGCGACGGTCAGTTCACTAGTGGCGATTCGCTGCTGCTCGTCAACCACGTGGCGATTGTGCCATCCGAGAACACCTTCCACGTGCCGATCAGCGAGGGTACCGGCGCGTTCGCCGGCGCGCGCGGGACGGTGACGATCGCCAACCTCCCCAACGGCAACAGCAACATCGTCATCAAGGTCCGCTGACCGACCGGGATGAGGACAACCGTGTCAGTGACCGAGCAGGTCGGGCGTCACCAGCCCGCACTCGTAGGCCAGCACGACCGCCTGGACGCGATCGCGCAGGCCGAGCTTGCTGAGGATCCGGCCGACGTGGCTCTTCACCGTCGACTCCTCGACGACGAGCTCAGCCGCGATCTCGGCGTTCGACTGGCCGCGGGCGATCAGGCGCAGCACGTCGAGCTCGCGGCTGGTGAGATCGGCCAGCGCCGCTGGTGTCTCGCCGCTGTCCCGTGCGGCGGCGGCGAAGCGGAGGATCAGCCGGCGGGTCACGGCAGGGTCGATCAGCGCGTTGCCGCGGGCGATCGTGCGCACCGCCCAGCACAGCTGCTCGGGCGGGGTGTCCTTGAGCAGGAAGCCGCTGGCGCCGGCGCGGATGCCCTCGAAGACGTACTCGTCGGCGTCGAAGGTGGTCAGCAGCAGGACGCGGCTTACGGTCTCCGCGATGATCCGGCGGGCCGCGGTCAGGCCGTCCATCCCCGGCATGCGGATATCAAGCAGGACCACATCGGGGGCACGTTTGCGGGCGAGGTCGAGGGCCTCGAGACCGTCGACGGCCTCGCCGACGACGCGCATGTCGCCCTCGCCCTCGACGATCAGGCGCAGGCCGGCACGGACCAGCTGCTGGTCGTCGGCGACGAGCACCGTGATCTCCTGCGGTGTGGGGATATCCGAGTCCACGTGCACAGCTTGCCGCGTACGGCGAGCCAGTGCAGAATGTCAACTGACGACGACGGCCGGGCCGGTCGCCGTCCAGGAAGGGGTCGATCATGTTGAGCCGGGTTGCAGGTTGGTGGTCGGGGCCGTCCGGGGTGCCCGGGGTGACCCGGCTGAACGGGTTGCTCGCCCTCGTATTGAGCGTGATCGTCGTCGACATCTCGAGTGGCATGGGGGATGCCACCGATCCGAAGGGCGGTGTGTGGGTGTGCGCCGCTGCGCTGCTGATGACGCTTCCGGTCGCCTGGCGGCGCGACGCGCCGCTTCAGGCGATCGGCGTCCTCGCCGCTGGTGCGGTGTTCAACTGGCTCGTCGTGGGCAGCTACGTTCGCTGCGGCGCCGCGTTGCCATCGCTGTTCCTGTGTCTGTTCTCCGTGGCCGATCGGCTGCCGCTGCGACCGGCGCTGCTCGGGGCGGCCTTCGGGTTGATCTCGGGCATCGCCCAGGCCAACAGCGATCCGCGACTGAAGGGCTTCGCCTCCGGAGCGGCCGTCGTCACCGTGCTCTTCTGGAGCTTGGGGCGGCTCGTCCGCTCCCGCCAGGCGATGGTCGCCGCCCTGCGTGCGCGCAACGACGAGCTGCTGGCCCAGCGTGACGCCACAGCGCGGCTCGCCGTGGCCGCCGACCGCGCGCAGCTGGCGCACGACCTGGATGGCGCCCTGAGCGAGCGCATCGGACGACTCGCCGACGATGCGACATCGGCGCGGGCGGCGAAGGAATACGGGGCGAACGGGGGAGTGTCCGCCCGCGATTCACTCGCTGCGATCGAGGACGAGGGCCGGCGCGCGCTCGGCGACCTGCGCGAGATCGTGGGCACGCTGCGCGACGACGTGCCCGTGGGGCCGCAACCGTCACTGCGTGACCTCGATGGGCTGCTCACCCGGTTCGGTCCCGGCGGGGCGACCCTGGCAGTCGAGGGTGAGCCGGTCCGGCTGCCCGCGGTGATCGAGCTTTCGGCGTTCCGGATCGTGGAGCGATTGCTCGAGCCGCTCGAGGAACCCCGCGACGGCGGGCCGGTGCGGATCACGCTGCGCTACGCGCCGGAACGGCTGGACCTCCGGGTGGAGGGCCGGCCGCGCAACGCCAGCGAGGCGGAGACCGCACTTGCTGCAGCCCGCCAGTGGGGGTCGCTGCAAGCGGCCCAGTTTGTGTTCGAGAACCGTGCCGGCTGCGGCATGACGGAGGTGCGGTTGCCACTGGTAACCGCACATGCCTGACCGCGGCGCTCATCGCGAAGGCCCTCGGCGTGTCCGCGGCGGGGGCCTTCATCGGATCGACCGGCTGCTGCCGGTGCTCGCCGTCGCCGTCTCGGCGGTGCTGTTCATCCCCGGCGTCATCCTCGGGGCGCAGTGGGGAAACGACATCCCGCCGGTCATCGGGCTCGTGCCCCTGATCCTCTGCTTTCTCGCCGGCTGGCGGGTCGGTGGGTGGCTCGGCGCGGCGCTCGTGGTTGTGCTCGCCGTCGGGGGCACGGGCGCGGACTTCTCGCAGTCGTTCGTCTCGATTTGGGTGTTCACCGTGCCGGCGTGGGTGATGGGCGAGGTGATGCGCTCACGGGATCGCCTGTCGGCGCAGCTCGCGCAGCGGGGACGGGACCTCGACGCCGCCCGCGAGGCCTATGCGCAGGAATCGGTACGCTACGAGCGCGCCCGGATCGCCCGCGACCTCCACGACATCGTCGCCCACAACCTCAGCCTGATCGTCGTCCAGGCCGCTGCCGGCCGGCGTGTGGCCGACGACCGGCCTGAAGTCGCGATCGAGTCGCTGCGCAACGTCGAACGCGGAGCTGCGGCGGCCCGGCGGGAGATCGATCAGCTCGTCGCACTGCTCGTCACTGAGCGCGGTGGGGGCGGCAACGGCCTCGCAGCGCTCCGGGCGATGCTCACACGAGCCGCCGGCAGCGGACTGTCGATCAGCTACGGCTTCACGGGGGACTGCGATGGGATCCCCACCGCCGCCGCCGACGCCGCCCTCCGGGCGACGCAGGAGGGCATCACCAACGCCCTCAAGCACGCGCCCGGGGCACCGATCCGCGTCGAGGTGGCGGCGAGAGAGGGGCGCCCGCTCACCGTCACCGTCGAGAACGGACCGGCCGACGGGGACGGCGCCGAGCTCCGATCCTCCGGCGGCGGCTTCGGTCTGGCCGGGCTGCGCGAGCGGATCGCCGCGATCGACGGGAACCTCGACGCAGGCCCGACTTCGAACGGGGGCTGGCGCGTCGTAGCGCGCGTGCCGGTACGCTCCGGAACGCTCGATTCCGCGGAGACGTAACGGTGAAACAGATCGGTGGAGGGTGCCGCCGGGGCGCGTTGGCCACCCCAGCGGCCTCTCCCGCGTGGCTAGTGGAGCGTCGAGTTGGTGCTTAGGGCGATGGCCCTGATCTGCGCCGATGCCGTGCCGCCCATCTGGACGGGCTCCACGACCCCACTGGCGAGCGTATTGCAGGTCAGCGTGATGTTGCCGCCGGCAGTCGCCGCTCAGGCCTGCGCGGCGACTTCGGCGTATCCGATGGCCGGCACACTGTCCCCCTTCGACTCGTACACAGTCCTGCTCTCCTAGAGGTCGCAGAGGATGCGCGCAGGAGTGTCGCCCGTGTTCTCGAGGTTCGCGTTGGCCGACATGAAGTAACTGGTGGCGCCGACGCCGACCGGATCACAGTGCCTGCGCGGGGCGAATGCGGGTTTTGAGCGTCGCTTGGCGACGCATCTGGTGTTCGCCAGATCCGAGGCCCACTGCAAGCCGCAGCCCTCCTCGCGTGCAAGCACGAGAGCCAGGAACGTAGCCAGGCCATGGGCGACCAGAGCTGTCGCTGCTCCGCCGCTCGACCAGCGGTGCGCTTGGGTGGCTGCTCCCCGATTTTCGGGGCGAGAACGGGCACCTTTCACGCCGCTCCCCGCGCCGGACACCGAAAGCTCCGAATCCTGAAGGCGCACCCTCCTCCTCAGGGCGGAGTGGGCCGCCGCGAAGTTCCCCCTCATGGCCGATGCCCACGGTCACCGGAGCGAACAGACTCCCGCTGACAACCGAGAAGCTTGCGGGCAACTGATACGAACACGGACGGCCCGTGCACCTTGCCGGCGTCGATCGTTCCCTACGTACACCTGGAGGGCAGACATGACACCGAAGATCACCAGGTCAAATGCAAGCACCGCAATCGCGGCGCTGGTCGTGATCGGCGCGCTGATCGTCGTGTCGGCAGCCACTGCCGCGGCGGGTGGGGGGCGGTCGGGTCCGTTCGCGTCGCGTACGGTGATCGCGTCACGAGCATCAGCCGGACTCTTCGGCGCGGCGTTCGGACGGCCCGCGGCGCTGTCGTCCAGCGTGATCTTTACAGGTGTGCCGGGGGCGGCGCCGACCGTCCCGGTGGGCGATGACCCCGTCGGCGTCGCGGTCGACCCCAGCACGCGCACGGTCTATGTCGCGAACGGCGGCGACGGCACGGTGTCGGTCATCAACGACGCCTCGTGTCACGCCCACAACCTGTCCGGCTGTGGCGGTGCTGCCGTCGCGACCTTCAACGCAGACGCTGATGGGCTCACGCTGTCCGTCGATCGGGCAAATCACACCCTCTACGTCGGCCAGAGCGACACGGTCGCGATGATCAACACGACGACCTGCAACGCGTCGAACGTCGCTGGTTGCAATCAGCCGTTTGCGAGCGCGCCTGCTGGCAACTTTCCCGGCTTTGCCGCGATCGATCAGGCGACGGACACGATCTATGTGCCGAACATCAACGACGGCACGGTCTCGGTGATTGACGCCGCGACGTGCAACGCCACCGACCAGGCCGGTTGCGCCGGTACGGCTACCGTCACGGCCGGCTCGGGCGCGACCCAGGTCGCGGTCAACGACCTGACCCACACGGCATACGTCGCGAACTACAACAACGGCAACGACGGCACCGTCTCGCTGATCGATACGAGGACGTGCAACGGGACCGTCAGGTCCGGCTGCGATGAGACGTTCCCAACCGTCGTCGTTGGTCCAGGCCCGGCAGCGGACGTTGTGGACCAGGCGAGCGACACCGTCTATGTCGAGGTCGGGCCCGTCGGCGACGCCAGCTTCGGGTCGTTGGCGATGATCAGCGGCGCGACCTGCAACGTGAACGATCAAGCCGGTTGCGGGCTCGCGCCCGCGACGACCCCGGACGGCAGCGGCGCGATCGCGATGGCCGAGAACCCCTTCACGCGCACCGTCTACGCCGTCAACGAAGAGGACGACGACATGTCGGTGATCGACGCTGCCACCTGCAACGCCGCCGACCATGCCGGCTGCCTGCAGACGCCGCCCGCCCTTGCGATCGGAGGCCAGACCACCGCGCAGGTGACCCCGAGCTCGGAAAACGGTGCCGGCGCCGTCGCGGTTGACCCGACGACCGACACGCTCTACGCGACCAGCCAGGACGAGAACAACGTCTCGATCCTCAACGGCGCGACGTGCAACGGCGCCATCACCTGGGGCTGCACGGTCCTTGCACCCACGACAACGGTCGGCAGCCAGCCGCAGGGCGTCGCCGCGGATGCCGCCACGAACACGGTCTACGTCGCCAACCGCAACGACGACACGGTCTCCGTGATCAACGCCGCGGTCTGCAACGCGTTCGATCGCGCCGGCTGCGACCGCCCGTGGCCGACGTTCAAGGTCGGCAACTACGCCCAGGACCTCCGCGTCGACGACGCGACCGACACGATCTACGTCGTCAACGCCAACGACAACACCGTGTCCGTCCTCAACGGCGCGACCTGCAACGCGACCAACAGCTCGGGATGCGGACAGACCCCGGCGCTAGTCAACGTCGGCAACTTCCCGTTCGCGCTCGCGATCAACGAGCTCACCAACACGATCTACGTCGCCAACAACGGGGACAACACCGTGTCGGTGATCGACGGCGCCACCTGCGACGGCTCCAACACGACGGGCTGCGGCCAGACCCCGCCCACAATCGCCGTCGGCAACGGACCCGACGGAGTTGCCGTCAACCCCTTGACGGACACGATCTACGTGACCAACGGCGGCGACAACACCGTGTCGGTGATCGACGGATCGACGTGCAACGCCAGCAACATCAGCGGCTGCGGACAGATCCCACCGATAGTCGCGGTCGGCAGCGGCCCGTATCCGATCGCCGTCGATCAGCGCACCGACACGATCTACGTCGGGAACATCGGCGACAGCACCTTGTCACTGATCAACGGCGCCACCTGCAACGCACAGGCCACCAGCCGCTGCTCGCAAACTGCGCCGGCGGTGCACGTCGAGCAACTGCCGTTCGGGATCGCCGTCAACCAGCAGACCGACGCGGCCTACACCACGAGCATCGTCGACGCCGACGTGGCCACCATCAACGGGCGCACCTGCAACACCGCCCGCCAGACAGGGTGCCGGCCGACACCGATCCCCGAGCGGATGGGCGGGTGGGGCGGCGCGATCGCGCTCGACCCGACCGCAGGCACCGCCTACGTGCCAAACAATACCGACGGCACCGTCTCGCTCTTCGCACTCGGAGCCGGCGGACCCCGCTAGTCGTGCGGGGGGAAAACGCCGCGGGCGACCCGACCGCGGGTGATCGTGCAGACCATCAAGACGCTGTTCGCCAAATCGTCGTCGCCACTGCCCGACAACCTTCGAGCACATCTCAAGACGCCCAGCGATCTCCACGTTGGACAGACCCTCAGCCGCATACAGGATGACCTTCGCGCGCTGCACGTTGCGATACGGGAGCGTCAACCTCGCCGCCCGCCGCTCCAGAACCAACCGCTCCTCGTCGCTGAGCGTGATCTCGACCGCGAACGCCATCGACGAACAGGTTCGCCGCCGACGTTATGACTCCTTCAACAAATCCGGATGGAACTTCCGGCGGGGAGTGCTCAGGGAGCGTCGCTCAATGAGGTGAGGGTCTGATGGGTGGCTCCAGTCGCGGTGGAAGTGTGGCGGTGATGGTTGAGGGCGGTGATCAGCGCGTCGGTCTCCTCGTTTGGAGATCGGTGGCTGGCCGCGCCCGGCTCCTGGCGGTGAAACGGAACAGGCCGGGCCGCGAGCCGCTGCCGGCGATGCTCGGGTTCAGGTGCGGCGCCCTCAACCGATCACGCTCAGCGATCGCGACCTCGCCATCACCCAAGCCCCCGGGGAGCACGGCGCTCGCAGCCGAGGCTTGAACGTCTCCACCGAGACCACACCCCCCTACACGTCACGTCCTGACGAACCGTAACTTCCGGACCCCCGGTCGCGACGGGGGGGGTGTGGAACTTGGGGTTCGTAGAGACCCCTCAGCTCCACACCCCCAGAAACCGTCGGGGGGGTCCGGAACTTGAGGTTGCCCGACCGAACGACCCTCAACCCACACGCCCGCGCCGCTGCCGCCACGGTCCCACGATCCCCAGAGCCCGAGCCGCATGCACACGCAACGGGGCCGCGACCGCGCATTCAGCTTGAGCGGACATCAGCCGGTCGCGCTGCGCGATCGCCGCCGCAGCATCCCACGGCCCGCCCGGTGCTGCGCCCACACCCCACGACCTGCACCTGATTGACCGACGATCGCTCAGTGTGCTCCTGCTGCTTTGATCGAGCAACGACACGGTCCAGCACGCGACCGTAGGCATCTCCGGCTGCCAGACCGAAGTCGCACGATGCAGCTTTCGGAATACCACCAATGGTGGAAACACCAGGGCGGGCAAGAGCTGCGTAGGTTACTGATGGAGCACTGGGACCCAATCGGGGTCAAGGATGAACCCGGAGCGGCGAGCGAGTACGACGGCTATCGCGCCGGTGTGATGCAACTGCTTCGGAGCGGAGCCTCCGGCCAAGCGATCGCCGAGCATCTTTCACGAGTCGAGCGAGAGCGGATGGGCTTTCGGACGACCGCGACCCAGTTGCAGCCAGTCGGAGAGCGGATCGTTTTCTGGTGCACCGACTCACTTGCACGCTGGGAGGCGGTACACCCCGAGAGATGAGCGCGCTGTCGCAAATGATCGAGATCCAATTGCCCGGGTCGTCGGTACCCGCCGGCAGAACGCCGCCCAGATGGAGACGACGATCGTCGCGATCCTGGATCGGGTTCTCGCCCGACTGGAGCCGAAGGGCCTCGCGCCGGCCGACCCCCACCGCAGAGCGCCGGGCAGGCGCGAGCGCCGGGTCGCCCCTCCCCCCTCGCTGCCCATCCGCAACCCGAGGGCCGGGCCAAGCGTGCGGCGGTTCACGGAATCCATGCAAACCGCCGCTTTCCGAGAGAGGTGAGCGAGGGGACTCGAACCCCCGACCGCCTGGACCACAACCAGGAGCTCTACCAGCTGAGCTACGCCCACCGCGGAGCCTAGGAATCTACCAGCGCCTGGGTTGCATGGTGCCGCGGGCGGCGCCCGGCGGTCGACGCCCGCCCAACGGCGTAGGTGATCGCGCTGCCGATCCCGACGAAGAAGCCGATCGGATAGTTCGTCGTGTAGGAGAGGGAGATCGCGGCCCAGACGATCAACAGCGCGAACGCGACGGAGAGCGCGAGCGCCCGACCGGGCCGATCGGTGAACGAGCGGGCCGCGGCCGGGGCGCCGACGGCCAGACTGAAGATCAGGAGAGTGCCGACGACTGGAATCGTCATCGTGGTCGCGAGGGCGACCGTCAGCAGGAACGCGACTTCGACCCAGACGTTGCGAACTCCCGCCGCCTCGGCAACCTCCGGGAGCACCGAGGTCAGCAGCAGCGGGCGCCAGAGGACGATCACCGCCGCGATGCTGGCTGCAGCGAGCAGCGCAGTCGGCGCGATCTGGTTGTCCGCGATGCCGAGCACCTCGCCGAACAGGAGCGAGTAGACCTCGGGGGCGTAGGCGCTCCCGAGGCTCAGGAAGAGGGCGCCGAGCCCGAGCATGAAGGCCAGCACGAGCGAGGTGGCCACGTCACGGCGCCGGCCGCGCCCGAGCAGGCCGATGCCGAGCGCCCCGAGCACCGCGAACACGCCGAGTCCGAGCAGCGTGCTGGAGCCGATCAGTGAGGCGCCGGCAGCGCCGGCGAAGGATCCGTTCGGAACCGCGTGAGCGACGAATGCCGCGCCGCGGAGAACGATGAAGAAGCCGACCACGCCGGCCACGACAGCGACGATCGTCGCCACCACCCAGGCGTTGACCATGAAATCCGCGAACACCGTCAGGCTCCGCCGGTGGTGCTGCGCCGCGCCAGCACGGCCGCCCCGAGGTAGACGCACAGGCTCGCCGCCACCACGAAGAAGCTGACCGGCCAGCCGTGCCGGAGCGGTGGCCAGTCGTAGCTGTCGTAGGCGAGGACGACGCTCAGCCACGTGATCGCAACGCCGAGCCCGGCCGCGACCGCGATCACGATCCCGGGCCGGCGCACGACCCGCAGGGCGGCGGCCGCGGGACCGATCAGGAGCGCCGTGCCGAGGATCGCGCCGATCGTCAGCGCCGCGAGCGCGACGGCGATGGCAAGCGCGAGCAGGTAGGCGGCGCCGACGAGGCGCACGGGGATGCCGCGCGCGGCCGCCAGGTCGGGACTGAGCGAGCTGATCAGCAGCGGCCGGTTGAGGGTCGCGATCAGGCCGAGCACGCCGACGCTGAGGATCACGACGGCGGGCACGGTCGACGGGTCGATCGCGAACAGCGAGCCGAACAGCACCGTGACCGGCGCTCCGGAGCTGTTGCGGTAGGTCGCGTCCAGGTACAGGAACAGCGCGGCAAGGCCGAGGCTCGCGCCGAAGACGATCCCGGTGGCCAGGTCACGGCCGCGCGGGCGCTGGATCCCGATCAGCTCCATCGCGGCAGCCGCGGCGAGCGTGGCGGGGAGGAATCCCCACAGCGGGCCGACGGAGATCAGGAACGACGCCGACCCTCCGCTCGCGCCGATGTCCGACAGCGCATGGCCGGCGAACGCCTGGCCGCGGATCACCGTGAAGACCCCGACGACGCCAGCGACGATCGCGACCGGGGTGCCGACCGCGAGCGCCGTGTGCACCTGCGCGCTCGAGAAGAAGCCGGGTGCGAACAGGGCCGCGGTGGTAGCGAGTGGGGAGTCCGCGGGAGGGTTCAGGAGATCACCTCGACGGGTCCGACCCGACGGGCCGACCAGTCGCCCCCGTCCTGCTCGTCCGGTCCGCCGCGACCGGCGACGACGATCACGCGCCCGTGAACGTGGAGGACGTCGACGTGCTGCCCGTACAGCCGGCTGAGCACGTCGCTGCGGACGACCGCATCGGTCGGACCGCTCGCGGCGTGGCCGGCGGCGACGTAGACGATCCGGTCCATCACGCCGATCAGAGCGTTCATCTCGTGCGCGGAGAGCAGTACCGCGATTCCCTCCTCACGCGCGAGCCGGGCGAGCAGCGAGACGACCTCGGTGCCGGCCCGGATGTCAAGGTTGGCGAGCGGCTCGTCGAGCAGGAGCAGGCGCGGCCGCGCGACAAGGGCGTGCGCGATCAGGATCCGCTGCTGCTCGCCGCCGGACAGCAGGCCAACCCGCGCGCCCGCGAAGTCCTCGGCGCCGACCGCCCGCAAGATCGCGTCGACCTGCTCGCGCCGGCGGCGCGACGGGAGCGGGATCCCGAGGCGGTGGGCATCGAGGCCGAGGGCGACGAGGTCCCGGGCCCGCAGCGGAAGGTCGGGGTCGAGCAGGAACTTCTGGGGCACGTAACCCAGCAGCCGCTGCCCGCGAGCACGCGGACGTCCCTCCAGCAGCACGCGCCCGCCGTCCGGCCTGGCAAGCCCGAGAATGATCTTCAGCAGCGTCGTCTTACCGGCGCCGTTGGATCCGATCAACCCCGTGAATTCGCCCGCTGCGACCGAGAAGCTGACGTCGTCGAGGATCGTGCGACCACCGAGCCGGATCGAGACGCCCTCGACGTCGACGATGTTCGGCGCGCCGGTCACAGGCGCGTTGTGGAGACGCCGGAGGCAAGCGCGCGCCGCAGCGCGCGGACCTCGGCCAGCATCCACATCTGGTAGTCGTAGCCGGCCGGCATCGTCTCGTACACGCCGACCACCGGAATGTGATCGCCTTGTGCGGTCCGCAGGAAGCCCTCGGTGAGAGTGTCCGTGACCTGCTGGTTGTAGACGAAGACCTGGACACGCCGTTCACTGAACAGCGAGTTCTCAAGCGCGACGCCCTGCGGCGCCGGATCGACGCCGTTCATGATGTCCGCCTGCAGGACGAACGGGGTCAGGATCTTGATCCCGGCCGCGCGCAGCAGATAATCGGCAACCGGTTCGGTGACCGCGACGCTGGCGCGCGGATACGCCCGTGCGAGCGCTGCGATGGCCCTCCCCCAGGGCGTCAGCGAAGCGATGAAGCGCTGCACCCCGGCCTCGAAGTAGGCCGCATGGCGCGGCAGCAGCCGGGCGAGGTCGACAGCGATGGCCCGCGCGACGGCGGGCATCGTGCGGGGGGCGTACCAGAGATGAGGGTTGGGAGTCGAGTCCGGCAGGCCGAGGAGTTGCTGGACGTCGATGACCTTGCGCGCCGAGTCGGGAGCAGCCGCCTCGATCTTGCTCATGAACGAGTCGTAGCCGAGGCCGTTCTGGACGACCAGCCGTGCCCCGGCGACCGCCCTGGCGACGCTCGGGCTCGCCTCGAACGTATGCGGGTCGGTATTCGGGTTGTCCTCAATCGCGACGGCGGTCACGTAACGCCCACCGATCTGCGCGATCACATTGGCGTACTCGTTCTCGGCGCCAACGGCGAGGATCCGTCCGTGGCCGGCCGAGGACCGCACTGCGACCCCGCATGCGGCGAGCGCGAGCCCGGCCAGCGCCACCGGCGCGAGCAACGCGAATCGGGTGCTCCTGCGGATTGTCACGGATCCACCCTACCAGAGAAGTAATTCTCATTCTCATATTTACTTTTCCGCGCTCCGCGACTAGACTGACCGCGATGAGGCAGCGGGCAGCGGAGAGCTGGTCAGCGCACGCCCAGCGCGTGCTTGCCGAGGGACGCCGGCACAACGGAGCCGCGCGCCGGGCCGTCCTCGAGCTGCTCGATTCGCAGCCCTGTGCGCTGTCGGCGGTGGAGATCGAGGATGCGCTGCGCGGCGGCGGCCGGCCGGTCGGGCGGGCGAGCATCTACCGGATCCTCGATGAGCTCGAGCGCCTCAGCCTGGTCCAGAGAGTCGAGGTCGGCCAGGCGATGGCTCGCTACGAACCGGTGCGCGGCGAGGAGGAGCACCACCATCATCTCGTCTGCGACAGCTGCGGCGCCGTGATGCCGTTCACGGACCCGGACCTCGAGCGGGCGATTCAGGGATTGAGCGGCCGGGTCCCGATGCGAATCGACGAGCACGAGATCGTCCTGCACGGCTCGTGCCGCGACTGCGACGCCTGAGGACGGCGCCGGTCGTCGGGCCGGTGCCGGAGACCCGCGACTGCCGGTGGGGGCGGCCCGCATGGCCGCCCCCACCCAGACCGGCGGCCTACTCGTAGAGGACGAGGCCGCGGATGTTCCGGTGGGTCCGCATGTCCTCGTAGCCGTCGTTGATCTGGGCGAGCGAGTACGTGCGCGTCACCAGCTCGTCGAGCATCAGCTGGCCGCCGCGGTAAAGCGACAGCAGTCTCGGGATGTCGGCCCGCGGCGCCGCGTGGCCGAACAGGCAACCGATGATCTCCTTCTCCCACGCGATCAACTCGAACAACGGCACGTCGGCGCCGACTGCGGTGACCGGCGCGAGTGAGGTCAGCACGACCTTGCCGCCCTTGCCGACGAGCGAGATCGCCTCGCCGACGACCTTGCCGGTCGTCACATCGACCGTCACGAGCGCCGAGTTCGCCATCATCCCGCGGGTCATCTCCTGAAGCGGCCCGATCGCATCGGCGGCCGAGGCGAACACGTGCGTCGCCCCGAAGCGCTTCGCCTGTTCTCGATTGAACTCCGACGGATCGATCGCGACGATCCGCGCGGCGCCGGCCATGCGAGCGCCCTGGACCGCGTTGGCCCCGACGCCGCCGATGCCCAGCACGGCGACGGTGTCACCCGCCGAGACCCCGGCACCGTAGACGGCCGTGCCCCACCCGGTCGTGACGCCGCACCCGACCAGCGCCGCCTTGTCGAGCGGGATGTCATCGTCGATCTTGACGACCGAGTTCTCGTGCACGACCGTGTGCGAGCCGAACGTGCCGAGCATGCACATCAGCCGCGCGTCCTCGCTGCCGATGTGATGGCGGGCCGTGCCGTCGCGCTGGAGCCCGACCTGGAGACCGGCGCCCTCGTCGCAGATGTTCGGGCGTCCGATCGAGCACCAGTGGCAGCGGCCACACGACGGGACGAAGCTGAGGACGACGTGGTCACCCTCACCCACCATCGTCACACCGCGAGCCGACCTTGACGACGACGCCGGCGCCCTCGTGACCGCCGATCGCCGGCAGCTTCTCCATCGGCAGATCGCCGATGCGGACGTGCTCGTCGGAGTGGCACAGCCCCGACGCGGCGAGGCGGACCATCACCTCACCGGGACCGGGATCGTCGAGTGTGACCTCCTCGATCTCCCAGTCGCGGTTGTAGTCCCAGAGGACAGCTGCCTCGATCTTCACTCCATCTCCCTCCTCCGAGTTACCTGCGGGCGTCCATCATCGCCGATCAGCCGCGATTCGTCAGGCGGTGTGGGTCAGCCGGGTCCGGCGACTTCCTCCGCCGTCAACACTTCGGGCGCGGAGCGTCAAGCGGCGCGGACTCGAACTCCAGCTCGTCGTGGATCGGGATGCCGTACGCGCCGACCGAGGGGATGCTCGGCTTGATCAGCCGGGCCTGGTCGACGGCGCCCGGGTGGACTGCCGCGAAGCGCATCCCACGGCGCTGATAGAACCGAATCGCGTCGAGGTTGTCGTTCGTCGTGATCAGCCACAGGCGCCGGCAGCCCAGGTCGATCGCCTCCTCGCGGACGCGGGCGAGGAGCAACGACCCGATCCCCTTGCCGCGAACCAGCGCGTCGAGCGTCACCAGCTCGCACTCGGCAGCGTCGGCGTGATAGGTCGCCAGGCCGACGACGGCGTCGGCATCGACCGCGAGGAACGCCGGCAGCGAGGACGCATCGTGCACCCTCCCGCGGCTGACGATCTGCCCCGCGCCCCAGGCTCCATCCAGGTAATGCTCGATCCAGCTCCGCTCGGCCCGCTGCGAACGGCGCACGACGATTCCCTGCTCGGCGGCTGCTGCGGTCATAGTTAGATGTAACCAGGCGCCCGGGCGCGCGACAGCAGCCAAACGGAAGGAGACGAGATGCCGCTCGACCCACAGGTGAAGGCGTTCCTCGCGGAGATGGCAGCGGCGGAGGGACCGCAGCTGTGGGAGCTCGAACCGGAGGCGGCCAGGGCGCAGACCGACGGGATGCGCGAGGTGATCGGCGCCGGACCCGAGGTTGCGCGGGTGGAGGACTTCACGATCCCGGTCGGTGGCGGGCGGATCGCGGCGCGATGCTACGAGCCCGACGATGCTCCCGGCACGATCCTGTGGCTGCACGGCGGCGGCTGGGTGATCGGCGATCTGGAGTCGCACGACGCGATGTGCCGGATCCTCGCCGTCAGTTCGGGATGCCGGGTGATCGCGATCGCGTACCGGCTCGCGCCCGAGCATCCATTCCCTGCCCCTCTCGACGACTGCTGGGATGCGCTCAGGTGGGTCGGCGAGCGGTATCCCGGAGCGCCGCTGGTGATCGGGGGCGACAGCGCCGGAGGCAATCTCGCCACCGTCTGCGCCCTACGTGCCCGAGACCGGGGAGGTCCCGAGATCGCCCTCCAGGTGCTCGTCTACCCGGTCTGCGACCGAGCGATGGACACCCCCTCCTACAGCGAACGCGGCGAGGGCCCGGACCTGTTCCTGACGGCCCGCGGCATGGAATGGTTCTGGGACAACTACCTCAGCGACCCGGGGCTCGCGGCCGACCCCGAGGTCTCGCCGCTGCGCGCCGCCGATCTGTCGGGACTCCCGCCCGCGATCGTGCTCACCGCCGAGTACGACCCGCTGCGCGACGAGGGGCTGCGGTACGCAGAACGACTCACCGACGCGGGAGTCCCTGTGTCGGCACGTCATTACGACGACATGATCCACGCCTTCTTCAGCTTCGTGAACCTGCTCTCGCGTGGGAACGAAGCGGTCGAGCAGGTCGGCGCGGAGGTTCGCGACGCCGTGCTCGCAGCGCGGGCAGCCGCCTGAGCGGCCGCGGCGGCATGTCTGACGGGCTTCTGCTCGCCGCGTTCGTGGCAGCGACGGCCGTCAGTCTGGGCGCAAGCTGGGTGCTGGTCGTGCGCCTCGAGCGAGTCGGCGCCGCACTCGGCCTGTCGGAGGCGCTGCTCGGGATGCTCGCTGCTCTCGCCGGCGACGCGCCCGAGATCACTGCTGCGGTGACGGCGCTGTCCGGGCATCATGCCCGGATCGGCGCCGGCATCGTGATCGGCTCCAACGTCTTCAACCTCGCCGCGCTGCTCGGCGTCGCCGCGCTGCTGGCCGGCGAGATCGCGCTCCACCGAAGCGTGATCCTGCTGGAGGGAGCCGTCGCGGTCTGGATCGCGTCCGTGTGCGTGGCGACGGTGGTCGGCGCGCTGTCCGCCGCAGCCGGCCTGATCGCCGTCGCTGTCGTCTTCCTGCCGTATCTGGTGCTGCTGGGCATCGGGCGCGAGCGTACGGCGCGGCTGCAGCTGCCGGCGAGCTGGATCCGGTGGCTGACGCGCGCGATCGCCGAGGAGGAGCAGGAGCTGGAGACGGCGATCCACCCGCAGCGCGGAAGCTCCAGAGACGCACTTGCGGCCGGCGCCGGCGTCACGATCGTCGTCGGCGCCAGCGTCGCGATGGAGCAGTCGGTGTCCACGCTGGGAGGGCGGCTTGACGTCCCCGAGATCGTGCTCGGCGGGATGATCCTCGCGGCCGTCACGAGCCTGCCGAATGCGGTCGCGGCGATCTGTCTGGCGCGCCGCGGGCGGGGTCCCGCGACGCTCAGCACCGCGATGAACAGCAATGCGCTCAACATCCTCGCGGGTCTGCTCCTCCCCGGCGCGATCGTCGGCCTCGGCGCGCCGTCGCCCGGGGGGACGTTCATCGCGACCTGGTATCTCGGGCTGACCGCGGTGGCGCTGCTCTGTGCCTACTCCGCGCGTGGCCTGCGGCGCGGGCACGGCACGCTGATCGTCTGGCTCTACCTGGCGTTCGCGTGTGCGGTCAGTACCGGGGTGTTCGCGTCCGCGGGGGATGCGCTCGTCTGGACCGCGATTCCCGCCGTGGCCGCGCTGGCGCTCGCCGGATGGACGAGCCTCCGCGCGAGCCGGCGGACCGCGCGCGAGCCGTCCGCGCCGTAGCCTCGCGCCGGCCGGCTTGCGGGCCGCCCGGCGCGCCTGCGCCATCATCGAGCGATGAAACTGCCGCACTGGCCCCCCGGGACAGTCCTCGTGCTCGCGACGATCGGGGAGGGGCCGCACACGATCCCCGTGTCCGCCGGCCTCGCAACCGGCGATGACGCACTGCTGCTCGCACTCGCGGCGAGCAGGGGCTCACTCGCCAGGCTGCGCGCCGACCCCCGCGTCGCGGTGCTCGTGCTCGCCGGCGGCGACGTCGCGTCGACGGTCTACGGCCGCGCCGAGGTCGTCGATGAAGCGCTCGTCGAAGGCGTCGTCGCGGTGCGCGTGAGCGCCGAGCGCGTCGCCGAGCACCGCCGGCCGACGTTCGTGATCGAGTCAGGCGTGGGGTGGCACTGGACCGATGCCGAAGCGGCCGCCCGCGACGCGGATGTTCGCGCCGCGCTCGGGCGCCTGGCGGCAGCGAGCGCTTGACGACGAGGTCGCCGATGACCGGGCGCGCGAGCTGCTAGCGTCAAGCGGGTGGTCGACGCCGTCGGCCACGAGGCAGCTTGCTTGGGTCCCGCTTGCAGCGGTTCGGGTCAGCCATCGCCTCCCGAATCGTTCGCGGCCCATCGTGCGCCGCCAGGAGTCATGCATGTCAACAGAATCTTTCGCTGAGCTCGGCGTTTCGCGCGCCGTCGTCAGCTCCCTCGGGCGAGCGGGGATCAGCTCTCCGTTCGCGATCCAGAGCGCAGTGATCGGCGACTCACTTGCCGGCCGCGACGTGATCGCGAAGTCGCCGACCGGCTCGGGCAAGACGCTCGCGTTCGGGATCCCGCTGGTCGACCGCATCGACCCCGAGCAGCCGCGGCCGGCAGCGCTGGTGCTGGCGCCCACGCGCGAGCTCGCGACGCAGATCGTCGATGACATCCGCGGCATCGCCCACGCGCGAGCGCTGCGCGTCACGGCCGTCTACGGCGGGGCGGGTCTGGTCAAGCAGGCAAAGGAAGCCGCGCTCTCGCACGTGCTCGTCGCGACCCCCGGACGCCTCGAGGACCTGCTCGCACGCGGGGCGTTCACGCTCGCCAACGTCCGAATGCTGGTCCTCGACGAGGCCGACCGGATGCTCGACATGGGCTTCCGGCCGGCGATCGACCGGATCGTCTCGGCCTGCCCGCAGGAGCGCCAGACGCTGTTCTTCTCCGCCACCCTCGACGGTGACGCCGGGCGGCTGGCCGAGCGCTACGCGCGCGATCCGGTGATCCACAACCGCGGCCCGCGCGAGCGCCGGGCGAGCGCCGAAGTCGAGCACCGTTTCGTCCACGTCGAGCACGAGCACCGGGTCGAGGCGCTCGTCCGTGAACTCAGCCACGACGGCGACCTCACGCTCGTCTTCGTCCGGACCAAGCACGGGGCCGACCGGCTCGTCAAGCGGCTCGCCGCGCACGACATCAGCGCGGTCGCGATGCACGGGAACAAGTCGCAGCGCCAGCGCGAGCAGGCACTGGCGCGGTTCGAGTCGGGCGCGGTCGAGATCCTGGTCGCAACCGATGTCGCCGCCCGCGGCATCGACGTCGAGAAGATCTCGCACGTGATCAACTTCGATCCGCCCGCCGACAGCGAGACCTACGTCCACCGCATCGGTCGCACCGGGCGGGCCGGCCGTACGGGCATCGGGATCACGCTGCTCTCCCCCGACCAGCACGGTGACATGTCGAAGATGGTGAGCCAGCTCGGGATCGAGCATCGGCTTCACGGCCCGAGCCACGGACACGCAGCGCCCGCTACCAGGAGTGGTGAGCGCGCAACGCTTGCGCGTACCAGCCCCAAGCCTCGACGGCCTCGCCGGGCTCGGGCCTCGCGCCCGCAGGCCAGCCGCTAAGGGCTCACGACAGAACCCTAAGGGAGTGTCGCTCACCCCACGGCGTCCCTTCGAGGCGCCCGATGAGCGGCGCCCCTCACGTGGGCGTCGTGGCGCGCAGATATGTGAGGACGGCGAGCACGCGGCGGTGGTCGTCATCGCCGGCGGGCAGGTTGAGCTTCGCGAAGATGTTCGACACGTGCTTCTCGACCGCGCCGAGCGTGACGACCATCTCGCGGGCGATCGCCGCGTTCGTGCGCCCCTGGGCGATCAGCTCGAGCGCCTCGCGCTCGCGCGGCGTCAGCGCCCCGAGCTCGGAGCCGACCTCGAGCTGGTCGCGACCCGCGATCAGGGCGCTGACGACCTCCCGATCGAGCGCGGTGCCGCCGGCGGCGACGCGCTCGACCGCCTCGATGAACGTTCTGACCTCGCTGACGCGCTCCTTCAGGAGGTAACCGACGCCGCTCTCGCCCGAGGCGAGCAGCTCGCCGGTGTAGACGGGCTCGACGTATTGTGAGAGGATCAGGATCGCCAGCCGCGGGTGGCGGCGGCGGGCCTCGAGCGCGGCGCGGATGCCCTCGTCGGTGAACGTCGGCGGCAACCGCACGTCACAGATCGCCAGGTCGGGCTTGTGGCCGTCGACGATCCTCAGCAGGCCCGCACCGTCGACGGCCTGCGCCACGACCTGGATGCCGTTCTCCGCCAGCAGCGCGACGAGACCCTCGCGCAGCAGCGCGTGGTCCTCGACGATCACTACCCGCACGGCATCACCGCCCACACGACCGTTCCCTCGCGCGCGACGCTGTGCACCTCGAGGCGGCCGTCGAGCGCCTCGACGCGTTGTCTGAGCCCGGTCAGCCCGCCCCCCGACGGGTCGGCGCCGCCCGGACCGTCATCGGCGACCTCGATCACGAGCATCGCGCTCTCCTGAGTGATCCGGACGCGTGCGCTCGCGCCCGGGGCGTGCTTGACGACGTTCGTCAGCGCCTCCGCGATGACGAAGTACGCGGCGGTCTCGACGACCGGCGGCGGGCGGTCGTCGGGGGACAGCGCACCTTCGACGGTGACGTTCGCCGCCGCGCTGCCGGCGAGCGACTGCGCGGCGGCGACCAGCCCGCGGTCCGCAAGCACCGGCGGCGCGATCCCGCGAGCGAGGTCGCGGAGCTCGGCGATCGCGGCCGTCGCCTCCTCGCGCGCACGGCGTACGAGCGCCGCCGTCTCCGGGCGGTCGGCGAGGCGCTCCTCGGCGCGCCCGAGTTGCATCGACAGCGCGACGAGTCGCGCCTGCGCCCCGTCGTGGAGATCACGTTCGATCCGCCGCAGCTCCGAGGCCTGAACGTCGAGCGCGCCGCTGCGCGTCCGCCTCAGCTCGTCGACGCGCAATTCGAGCGACCGCTGGCCGGGCCGCAGGAGGGTGCGGTGAGCGGCCAGCAGCGTGCCGAGACCGAGCGCCGGCCAGATCGGCCAGAAGTAGCCCCAACCCGCCATCGCCCAGATCGCGACGCAGGCGAGCAGCAGCACGGTCGTGAGGCGGGCATGAACGGTGTAGCGGCGGCCGGCGCCGGGACGCTGGCGCAGCGCCGAGCGCCCCACTTCGACGAAGGCGGCGACGATCGCGATGCCGAGCGCCGGCCACATCGGCCAGAAGTAACCGGCGCCGGCTGCCACCCAGATCAGCGCGAGCAGCGCCAGCAGCAGGCCGGTGGCCGTCGCGATCGCCCGCTGCGCCGCCGACAGATCGGCGACCTGGGGTCGCCTGTCACTCATAGCCGGGTGCCGCGACACGTGTCGGATGATCCCACCCGCGCCCGCGCCCGCGCCCGCGCCGTTGCCGGCGCCCGCGGCGCGGCCGAGCCGGCGCGAGGCCACGGTCGCCGAGCAGGACGAGCGCCGCGGGCAACGCCAAACCCCGCACGATCGTGGCGTCAAGCGCGATCGCCGCTGCGAGCCCGACCCCGAGCTGCTTGAACTCGAGCAGCGGCAATGTCGCGAACACCGAGAACACGGCGATCATCACGACCGCAGCGCTGGTGACCGTCCCGCCCGTGGCGCCGAGCGCGGTGCGCGCGGCGTCGCGGGCGTCGGCCCCCGCCAGCCGTGCCTCGCGCGCGCGCTCGAGGATCAGCACGGTGTAGTCCATCGACAGGCCGAACAGGACGACAAAGGCGAACAGAGGCAGCCAGTCGACGACGGCGCCGTCCGACCGGAAGCCGAGAATCGCCTGGGCCCAATGATGCTGGAAGACGGCGACCAGCAACCCGAACGCCGCGCCGACCGAGAGGAGGTTGAGCGCGATCACCGAGAGCGCCAGGAACGGGGATCCGAACGTCGCGAGGAGCAGGACGAAGGCGAGCGTGACGACGAACCCGATCACGATCGGGGTGACGCTCGCGAGGCGACTGGAGAAGTCCAGATTCCCCGCGTCCTGGCCGGTCAGCTCGGCTCGTGCACCATGGATCCTCTGAGCCACGGCCCGCTCGAGCCGAGCACGGAGGATCTGCACGGTACGGTCCGCCGCTGTCAGGCTGACGGCCGGCAGCGGAATCGACACCAGGGCGGTTGCGCCGTCCCGCGAGGTCCGGACCGTGACCGCACCGCGCCCGTGTGTGATCTGGAGACCGAGGCGCCCGACCCCGTTGAGCTGCCTGAGCGCATCGGGCTGTCCGAGACGCTCGCCGATGACCACGAGATCGGCACTGTCGGACGACCCTGGAAAGGCGCGCTCGATCGCATGCTCGGCGACCAGCACCGGCATGTTCGCCGGGAAGTCGCGCTCGCCCGGATTCGCGGTCTGCATCGAGAACACGGGAGCGGCAAGCGCCACGAGCGCCGCCGCGGCCGCCACGAGCGCCGCGCGGGGCCTGCGAGTGACCGCTTCGGCCGCTCGCTGCCAGAGCGCTGCCTGCCGATCGCGAGCGACGCCACGGCCCCGGGGCCACAGCCGGCCCCGGTCGATCCGGTCGCCGAGCAGCGCGAGCATCGCGGGCAGCACCGTCAGGGAGCCCAGCACCGCGATCGCGACCACGAGGATCGCGCCGAGCGCCATCGACGTGAACACACCCAGACCGGTGAACAGCAGACCGGCGAGACCGATCACGACCGTGATCCCGGCGACCAGGATCGCCCGGCCGACCGTCGCCGAGGCCGCAGCGAGCGCGGCTTCGGCGGTCGCCCCCCGGCGGCGTTCGATGCGCTCGCGCCTGATGTAGAAGAGCGAATAGTCGATTCCGACCGCGAGACCGATGAGCACGACCACCGGAGCCGTCGAGGACCCGTCGGGGGCGATGTGCGACACCAGTCCAAGCGCTCCGAGCGCTGCGCCGACGGATGTCAAGCCGAGCAGCAGCGGCACCGACGCGGCCACCAGCGCGCCAAAGGCGACGACGAGGACCACCAGCGTGATCGGGACCGAGATCAACTCCGCACGATGGAGGCTCGCATCGACGATCCCCGTCCCCGCGTTGTCGATCGAGCCCACACCGGCCTCCTGGAAGCTGGCGCCGTCGATCGAGGTCCGCAGACGATCGACCAGGCGCTCGACCCGAGCCGAGTTCGGGTCGACCTGATCCGGGCCGCCGCGGACGGTGATCACGACGAGCGCCACCATGCCGCGGTCGCGCGTGAGCATGGGCGAGCGATCGGGGCCGTCGACCGATGCGACGACCGGCAACTGCCGGGCGCGAGCTTCGAGTGCCGACACCGCCCGCCTGGTTCGCGCCGCGGACGGCGAGCTGACGAGTACGTCCTCGGCCGACTGACTCTGCAGCTTGGCGGCGGTCAGGCGCGCGTCGGCTCGCGACGACTCGCCGGTACCGGAGGCATCCATCGACAGGGAGCGCATGCCCGCCAGCGAGCCGCCGGCGGCGCAGGCGAGGATCAGCGCGAACCAGAGGACAATCGTGAGGCGGGGCCGCCTGGCGGCGAGTCGCGAGACGCCGACGGCGATCCGGCCGAGCAGACCCGTTCGGCGCGAATCGCGAGCCCCGGCCGGGGGCCGGCGCGGCGGCCGCGATGAAGTTGGTGGTGAAGCTGGCATGTGCATGACACCAGACTCGCGCCGGACGCGGCCGGTGTCTGCGGGGCCGACCGGCGTTCGCGCGGCGGCGCCCCCCAGGCGCTCACCGGGGGTTAGCCCCACCGGCCGCGCTCGGTGATCGCGACGATCTCAGGCGGGTGCGAGGCGCTCAGGCGGGTGCGAGGCGCTCAGGCGGCATGCGTTCCGAGCCGCTCCAGCAGCAGCGGCCAGGCGCGCTCGCCGCGCTCGAAGTTGCGCAGCCGGAAGAACTCGTCGGGCGCGTGGATGTTCTCGTCGTCGAGGCCCATGCCGAAGATCACCGTGTCGGTGCCGAGCACGCTGTGAAACGTCTCGCAGACGGGGATGCTGCCGCCGAGCCGCGTCAGATACGGACGGCGGCCGTAGAGCTCCTCGAGCACCTCGCCGGCGACCCGGTTGCCCCAGTGGTCGGGCGTGGCCAGATACGGCCGCGCCCGAAAGGGGGCGGCTTCGACGCTGACGGTCACGCCTGGCGGGGTGTTGCGCGCGACGTGCGCGGCCAGCGCCTCGAGGATCCGATCCGGCTGCTGGTCGGGGACGAGCCGGCAGGTGATCTTCGCATGGGCCTCCGCGGGCACGATCGTCTTGACGCCGTCTCCCTGAAAGCCGCCCCAGATGCCGTTGATGTCGATGGTCGGGCGAGCCCAGGAGCGCTCCAGGTGCGAGTAGCCAGGCTCGCCGACGAGCTCCGTCACGCCGACGCGCTCCCGGTAGCGCTCCGCGTCGAACGGCACCTCGGCGATGCTCTCGCGTTCGGCGGCCGACAGCGGACGGACGTCGTCGTGAAAGCCGTCGACCCGCACCTCTCCCCCAGGAGTCCGCATCGAACTGAGGATGCCGGCGAGCGCCGCGATCGGGTTGGCCACCGTGGCGCCGTGCAGACCGGAGTGGAGATCGCCGTCGGCGCCACGGACATCGATCTGGATCGCGCAGCCGCCCTTCAGGCCGATCAGGAGCTGGGGCTGGTCCTCCGACCACTGCAAGCCGTCGCCACTCAGGACCAGATCGCACGCGAGACGGTCCCGGTTGGCGGCGACGAAGGACGGCAGCGACGGGCTTCCGACCTCCTCCTCGCCCTCGAGCAGGAACTTGACGTTGACGGGAAGCGCGCCCGTCGTTCGCAGCAACGCCTCGACGCCGAGAATGCTCAGCAGCAGGTTGGCCTTCATGTCGGAGGCGCCGCGCCCATAGATCCGGCCGGCGCGAACCTGTGGCTCGAACGGGTCCGAGGACCACAGATCGAGGGGGTCGGCCGGCTGGACGTCGAAATGCCCGTAGATCAGCACGGTGGGGCGGCCCGGCGCGTGAAGCCAGTCTGCGTAGAGCAGGGGATGCCCGCCGGTCGCCATCACCTCCGCGTGTTCGAGCCCGGCTCGCCCGAGCCGGCCCGCGACCCATGCGGCCGCGCGCGCGACATCGTCGCGATGCTCGGGCAGGGACGAAACGCTCGGGATGCGCAGGAACTCCACGAGCTCATCGATGGACGCCGCCTGGCGTTCCGACAGATAGCCCGCTGCGGCGGTCGCCGTTTCCTCGCTCACGCGGACGATCATCCCATGTACGCACGGCGAGGTCAGGCGATGAGGACGAGCGGCGAGCTCAGACGATGGGCAGCCTTCAGTTTCTCCCGCGTCTCGATCGACACGCGCCAAGCGCACCGAGGGTCACGGGCGCTCCCCCGCCCCGGACGGCGCGCTTCATCCGGGTGCGCCGCGACTTATGATGGTTCCGTGGATCTCGGCGAACCGACCTCCTACAAGGTGCTCCGGCAGGGAACCCCGGTCTACAGCTCGGACGGCGACGAGATCGGCAAGGTTGCGCACGTGCTCGCCGTGGAGGAAGAGGACGTCTTCGACGGAATCGTGCTCGGCGAGCACCTGTTCGGCGAGGAGCACCGCTTCGCCGACGCAGACGACATCGCCGGCATCTACGACGGCGGCGTGCTGCTCAAGCTCGACCGGGCCGCGTGCGGCGCCCTTCCGAAGCCCTCGGCCAACCCGGCGGTGATGCACGCCGACCCGGCCGAGTCGCGCTCCGACATCCGGCGCGAGAAGCTCACGCGAGCCTGGAACCTGATCTCCGGCAAATACTAGGCGGCGGCCGCGACCACAGCGACGGCCGTGTGGCGTTCGGCCGCCGCGTGGCGGTCGACGAACGCAGCCAGCCGTGCGCTGTCGGCGGCGTCGATCTCGTCGAACGCGATTCCAAGGTGCTCCGCGTTGCTGCGAGCGAGCCTGGCGGTGCAGCGGACCGGCCGGTCGGCTCCGGGTAGGGTCAGCTCGACCTGCCACGGACCCGCGCCGAGCCGATCGTCGCGATCGATCAGGAGGCCGGTCGCGCTCAGGTTCACCACGCAGGACTCGAGCCGGGTTCCCGGTGCTGAGACCGGTGAGAGCAGCGCCCGCGCGGTGGGAACCTCGATCCGCGCCCCGGTGCGGCGCTCAGCGATCCCAATCAGCCGCTCGCTGGCGGCACTCAGGTTCTCCCTGCTCCGGTCGGTGGCCGCGCGCTGGCCGAGCACGGTCTGGTTGATCCGCTGCGCGGCGTCGTCGACGGCGGTCAGCGACGCGCTCGCCTGCTCGATCGACGTCGCAACCCCGGAGCTCTGTTCACTGACACTCCGGATGTGGGCCAGCACCCGGTCGGCCGCTGCACCGGCGGCGTCGGCGAGCTGGGCGACCTCGCGGGCCACCACGGCAAACCCATGGCCATGCTCGCCGGCGCGGGCGGCCTCGATCGCGGCATTGAGCGCCAGCAGCCGCGTCTGGTCGGTCACGCCCGAGATCTCGCGCGCGACGCCGGCGGCCGACTCGGTGATCGACCGAAGCTCGACGCTGCCGGCGACCGCCTGTTCGACGCAGGCACGGGCCGCCGCGGCGGCGCGGATCGTATCCGCCGTGCCCGCCTCGATCGTTGCGCTGCCCGTCGCCATCACGGCGATCGTCGAGTCGATCTCCTCCAGCGCGGCACGCGCGTCGGCGGCGCTGGCCCGCCGGGCCTCGCCTGCGCTCCGAAGGCGGTCGGCTTCGGCCTCGGCGGCATCCCATTCGCGCTCGCGTGCGACCTCCGCGGCGGCCAGGTCATGCTGGCGCTGGGCCTCGGCCACCGCGTCAGCCCGTGCCCGCTCGGCTCTGACGTCGGACTCGAGTCGCGCCTCGGCCGCGGCGGCGCGCTCGGCGGCAAGCTCGGCGGCCTCGCGCTGCGCGTATGCCTGGCGCTCGGCGATCGCGTCGAGCAGCCGGTTGATGCTGTCAGCCACGACAGCCAGGTCCCGACTCGGCGCGAGCACGCGCCCGCCGCCAGCCGCTGCGCTCTCCACAGCCGCTACGAAGATCCGGTTGCGTCGCGCATTCCCGAGCCGCTGCGCGGCGATGCTGATCACCAGGAGCAGGATGCCGAGCACGCCGATCACCTCGGCACTGGTCACCGCGCTGCCCGCAGCGGTGACATGCACCGGGCGACCGAACGTCACCCGCAGGACCAGCGGCGCGCCGGCGCCGAACGTCGGCACCCGTACGAGCAGATCCATGCGCCGGCCGTTGACCGCATCCGTCTGGATCGACAATCGCCCGAGGGCGCTGCTGATCGACTTCGACGGCCCGCTGAAGTCCCTCCGGGCAAGCGTCATCGGCAAGCCGGCCCGTCGCCCGATCGCCGCCACTCCGGCCGCATCGAGCGTCTTTGCCGCAAACAGCGTGCCCGCGGCCGGGCCGCTGCCGTCGGTGTGCAGGACGGGGGCCGCGCAGAACAGATACACCACGCCGCCGGCGGGCAGGACCCCACAGCTCGTTCGCCCGGCGACCCGCGCCAGAGCCGCCGCGAGTGCGGCCGATGGCGCCAGATACCGGCCACCCGAGGCAACGTCGATGGTGCCGCCACCGGCGACGGCTCCCGCACGATCGAGCAGCACGACAGCGCCCAAGCCGTAGGTCCCCGACATCTGCAGAGGCGGAAACGACGTCGTCACTCCCGCGGGCTCGTGGTGCGCGATCTCGTTGTACGGGTCATCCCACTGCGAGTTCGTGAGGACGAAGTTGCTGATCAACAGCCGCTCGTAACCGAGGCTGGTGCGCACGCGAGCCGCCTGTCCGTCGACGCTCGTCCGCTCCAACCGGTCAAAGCTCCCGATCAGCTGTGAGTGCAGCACGAGGTACGCCACGGCGACCAGCACCACGAAGGCGGCGCCCACCCAGGCGTATTCGCTGGCGAGCAAGCGCGAACGCGCATCGCGAACGGTGCGTGACGTCACATCCCGTCAAATCGACCGGATCGCGCAGAACTGCGCGCGTAGTTTCCACGGATTTGAGATTGGACCCGGTCGATCCGGCTGATGGTTGGCGGACCCGGGAACCTCTGGGAACATGTCCTCGGCGCCGTCGCCGGCGCTCAGAGGTGGGATGTCCAGTGAGTGATCTCGTCGAACCATTGATCCTCGATCTGCTCGAATGGATCGGTCCCGGCTTCCGACCGTACGCCGAGACGCTCGATGCGTGGAAGACCTCGTGCCCGCGTCTGCCGGTCTGGGAGGAGGCCAACGATCGCGGTCTGGTCGAACGGCGCCGTGCTCCGGGCCACGGATCGGTTGTCGCGCTGTCGGCAGCCGGAAGGGAGCTCGTGCGCGTGCATCGCGGCTCGGTGGCGCCGGGCGAGCGGCCATCACGCGGGGGATGAAGTCGGGTGGAGTCGATCCTCGGATTGGAAACGGGCGGTGTCGCGTTCGCGGTTACGTCGGATGCTGCCGGTTTGGGGTTTGGAGGCGCTCGTCGATTGCCTGACGGGCTCGTGCGAACGCGGCCGCGTCGTCGAGGAGGATGAATGAGGTGTTGGCCGCAACGAGCAGGGCTTTGAGCTCGAAGGCGAGTTGGGCGGGGTCGGTGTCGGGGTTGAGCTCTCCGAGTTCGATCGCCTCGCGGGCGAGTCGCTCGAGCACGGCCAGCCATTCGCGTTGTTGGGTGGCGATCGCGTCGCGGACGGGGCCGGCGCGGGTGCCGACATCGGCGGCGGCGGCGGAGAAGAAGCAGCCGCCGGGGAAGACGCAACGTTCGATGTGTGACAGGTACGCGTCGCACGCGGCGAGCAGCCGCTCGATCCCTTTGGGTGCGCTCAGCGCAGGGCGCAGGACCTCGGCCACGAAGGTGCTGCGGGCGGCGTCGATGGTCGCGAGTTGGAGCTCCTGCTTGGAACCGAAGTGGGCGTAGAGGCCGCTCTTGCTCATGTCGGTCGCCCGCGCGAGGTGACCGATCGTGAGGCCTTCCAGGCCGTCGATGGTGGCCAGGCGCGCGGCGTGGTCGAGGATCGCCGCACGGGTTCGCTCGCCCTTGGTCCGCTGCTCGGCGTCGATCAGCATTTGTTCAAGCATAGAAGAACGATCGTGCTATTCTGCCCAAGCTCGAATAGAACAACCGTGCTTTTCAGCTCGGGACAGGAGGCGTGGGGACGTGCCGATGAGCACGGACTATCTGGTGATCGGGGCGGGCGCGAGCGGCGTTGCCTTCGCCGACGCGCTGGTCGCCGAGGCGGATGTGGAGGTGACGCTGCTCGACCGCCGGGAAGCTGCAGGTGGTCATTGGCTGGATGCGTATTCGTTCGTTCGTCTGCACACCCCTTCCGCGTATTACGGCGTGAACTCGCTCGGCCTCGGCCGGGATCGCATCGAGACCGACGGTGAGAACGCCGGGTTCTACGAGCGAGCGGCCGGAACCGAGCTCCGCGAATACTTCGCGCAGGCGGTGGCCAGGCTCGCGCGGACGGGCAGGGTCCGCGTACTCGCCCGCCACGAGCACCTGGGGGCGAGGAGCACCGGTCACCAGGTCAGAAACCTGAGCAACGGAGAGGTCCACGAGATCACCGTCCGCCGCAGGGTCGTCGATGCACGCTACCTCGAGGCATCGATCCCGGCCACCCACCGTGCTCCATTCGATGCGGTGGCGTTGGCACGGGTCGTTCCCGTAGGCGACCTGCCCGCTGTGATCGGATCGGCCGACTCGTACACCGTGCTCGGGGCCGGCAAGACCGCGGTGGACGCGTGCGTCTGGCTTCTGGATCACGATGTTCAGCCGGATCGGATTCGCTGGATCCGGCCGCGCGATGCGTGGTTCTACGACCGCCGCCACTTCCAGCCGCTCGACCAGGTTGCCGCGACCATGGAAGGGATCGCCCTCGACGCCGAGGCAGGCGCCCACGCGACGAGCGTCGAGGACCTCTTCGAGCGTCTCGAGGCTTCAGCGCGGCTCGTGCGCATCGACCCGTCGCTGCCGGCTCTGATGTACCGCGGCACGATGCTCAGCGCCGGCGAGCTGGCTGCCCTGCGACAGATCGAGGACGTCGTCAGGCTCGGCCGGGTGCTGCGCATCGGCGCGGACCGGATCGTCCTCGAGCGCGGCGAGATTGCGACGAGCAGCAGCGTGCTGCACGTCGATTGCACCGCGCTCGGCCTGCGCGATGCCCCGGCCATCCCGATCTTCGCCCCGGGGCGCATCGTGCTTCAACAGGTGCGGCACCTCGCGCCGTGCTTCAACGCCGCCCTGATCGGATTCGTCGAGGCGCGCCGGGACCAGGACGCCGACAAGAACCGGCTCTGCCCACCCAACCCCTACCCCAGCAGCGTCCACGACTGGCCGCGGATGATCAGCCGGACCTGGAGAACCGAGGCACGGTGGTTGGGCGAGCCCGACCTCTCCGCATGGGTCGCCAACAGCCGGCTCAACCTGTTGCGCGCGCTCCCAGACCACGCCGCCGAACCGCCAGCGCAGACGGCGATTCGCAGCCCCCTCGCCCACGTCCAGAACGCCATCCAGAACCTGACACAACTGCACGGATCCCTCGTCCGGACCGCAATCTCGGCCTCCGGCGACAGCCTCGGAAGATGCCAGAAGCAGGCCGAAAGGAGCCAGACATGACCAGATGAACGGCGCGCTCGGCGTTGCGCCGGCTGTACCGAGCCACACAGGCCGTTGACGGCACGGTCGATCAGAAATTCAAATCCAAAGGAGGTTTCGATGCCATTGATCAACGTCAAGCTCATCGAGGGCGTGTTCACGCCCGAACAGAAGACCCAGATCGCCGAGCGTCTCACCGACGCGATGGTCAGCATCGAGGGCGAGAACATGCGTCAGGTCACGTGGTGCGTGATCGAGGAGGTCCGGAGCGGAGACTGGGCGATCGGCGGACAGTGCCTCACCACCGAGGCGGTCCGCCAGCTCGCTGTTGGCGTCTCGTGAGCTGATCGACGTCCGCGGTCTTCCGGAGGCCGACCGCCGGGCTCGGCCGCCGGTTGTCTGGAAGGACTCCCGGCCGGTGCGGTGGGCTGCCGGCTCCGGGAGGCGGTCGGCGACGGCTACTCAGCCGTGCACCATGACCGTTTGGCGGCGAGCGACGGTGAGGGGAACTTGTCCTTGCCGAGGTCGGGCCGCCGCACAACAGCAGGCCGGCGCGAGGTCGCTGATCAGCCCGTGATGAACTGGCCGTCGTCGTCGGGATCCTGCTTGACGTCGAACCCGAGGCCGTCGAGGTACCGCTGGTAGTCGCCGCAGTTCGCTCCGAAGGTCACGGCATGGCGTGGGGTCTGGTCGCCCTGGGCGACGATGGTGTACCCAACGAGTCCGAAGTAGCCGGCCGCTGCCACGCCGTGGGGGGCGCCCCCTTCCCCGAAGGGCTCAGCGTCAAGCCAGTCGAAGACCGGGTACTCGGTTGTGAACAGCTGGGCGATGACGTTGTCGTCGGGGTGGTAGCCAGTGTCGTTGAGCGAGTATTCCTCGCCGCAGCCGTTGTTGACGATCACCTGTCCAGACTGGGCCACTGAGCTGACGCCGTGTGAAGTTCGTGCGGTGACGGTGCAGGCCACCTCGACGTCGTATTGCAGATGCCCCGGGCGCATGTCGAAGTCGAGCTGTTGCCCCGTTTCGGGGCTCGTCTCGCCGTCGGCGTCCCAACGGTAGGTGAAGGTGAGGTCTGGGCGGTTCCAGTCCCCCGGCAGGCAGGTCAGGTTGACCGTCTCCGCCGTCACAACGGCAAGCGATCCGCCGAGGGTGGCGGCGGTGTCGGGGGCGGCGGTGCTCGCGCGCACGAGGATTTGATCCTGTAGTTTCGGCGCCCCGAGGGGGACGCGGTAGCGGTTGGACCGCTCGGTGCTCGATCCGTAGCGGTTGGTAGCGGTGACCCAGCACTCAAGCTGGAGCAGTTCATCATCCGGTGCGACCACGTAGCGTTGGCTGTGGCCGACGGCGGTATATCGCAGGCCCGTCACCACCTTGCGGTCGGCTGTGACCTGATACCAGGTGTACGCAAATCGTGGGTTCCCCGTCCAGCGTCCGGGGAAACAGACGTTCTGGCCGGACACTCCCACGGCGGGGTTGACGTGGGGTGGGGTCAGCTTCAGCGTCTGGGGGTTCCGCGCGAGCGCAGGTGGACTGGGGTCGATCGTGATCTGAGGCGAGTCGGCGCTGACCGGTAGCTGATCCGGGACCGTTGCGATCGCGGCGCAGGAAAAGTCCGTGGGCGCGGCGAGGTCGGGAACGATGATCTGCTGGGTGTCCGCGAACGCCACCAGGCGCACGGTGCCAAGAGCCGAGCGTTGCAGGCTGCGCAACGACTCGACCGGGGGACCGAGGACCTTTCCGCGAAAGCGTGGCGGGATGTCGGGATCCGGGCTCCCCCCACCGCTCCAGTACCAGCTATACGAGAAGCTCGCTCCGGCGACCGACCAGTTCCCGGGCTGGCAGGTGAGCGCGCCGCTCTCCCGCGCATCCCCTGCGATCGACGGGGGAACCAGGTTCCGCAGTGTGGGGGGCGGCCCTGCTGCCGGCGGCGTCGCGGCTGGCGCTGTGGGCCCAGCGCCAGCCAGGACAGCGGCGGAGGTCGCTGAACCGGAGACAAGATCGGCCGTCTGCGTCGCCGTCACGCGGCATGCATAGGAGTGACCGGCGGCGTCGCCTGGCAGCGTGTAGGAGGCAGCGTTCGCGCCCGGGATGACGGCGCCGTCGCCCAACCACTGATACGCGAACGCATCCGCTGCGGGTGACCACTGACCGGTCGAGCAGGAGAGGGTCATACCCGACGCGGCGTCGCCGGAGATCTCCGGCACCTGCGTCGCGACGAGGGCGAACACGACCTCCCCAATCTTGTCGGCGTCGAACTCGGTGAACCAAACGTTGCCCGCGCCATCGACGGCATCGGTGTTTGGGTCGCCGGTGATCCCGGCCGTGGAACCGACCGCGGTCGCGATCCCGCTTGATGGACTGACCCTGACGAGCTCGCTGTTGCTCCGCGAGGTCAGCCACAGGTTCCCGTCGCCGCCGGCCGCAATCCACAACGGCTCGGCACCCATCGGAAGCGATACGGACGGCACGATCGGGGAGGTGACCGTCGTGGGGTTCAGCTCAACGAGACCGTCGCCGCCGAACAGGTCGATCCAGAGCATTCCGTCGGCGCTGGTGATCCCGGCCGGCTCGGGCGAGTTCCCGGAGATGACGAAGAACTGGTTACTGGTCGGCGCCGGACTCGCGGGATCAACGCGCCATACCCCGCCGAGGTCGTCGGTGACCCACAGGCGGCCATCGGGCCCGGTCGTGAGGTCGACCGGCTCATAGTTGGTATCCGAGCTTGACAGCGGGAACACGGTGATGCCGGTGGCCGTACCGGGCGACACGTCGGCCGTGACGATTCGAGCCAGCGCGCGATCGCCGCGCAGCGCCACCCATAGGTCGCCGTCGGGCCCGACGGTGATCCCCTCCGGATCGCTCGTCGCGGGTCCGACCGGGTACTGGCCGACCAGCTGTCCGGTGCCGGCGCTCAGCTCGCCGACCATCCCCGTCCCGTACTCGGAGAACCAGATGTTGCCGTCGGGTCCGGTCACGAGCGCCGACACGTCGGCGTCAGACGGGAGTTGAGTGGTCCCGCTCGGCGGGTACTCGCTGATCGTCCCGTCGGCCCCGATGCGGCCGATCGTGCTCGTGCCGTACTCGGTGAACCACATCGCTCCGTCAGGTCCGAGCGCGATCGCGTTTGGCTCCGCACCGGCGCTCAGTCCCGCGGAGAATTCGCGGATCTCGGCCGCAGCCGGCGCGGCGGCGCCGGCTGAGGCGAGGAGGATCATGCCGCACGCCCGCACCACGCCCCACCGCCACCAAAGCCGGGCGCATCGAGCGAGTGGATTCATCGGCCCGCGGTCTCGGTCTCGGTGGGGGCGCATGCGAGCAGGATCGCGACCGGAGGCACCCGAGAGGGACCAGGCTGGACTCGAAGACTCGTGCCGCGACGATCAGGTCCTCCGGCAAGCCCGGAGATGACGTCCGTCACCAGGGTCCGGCGGATGTTGAGCGAAGCAGGAACTCGCCGTGGTGGCTCGTCCAGCGGCGCCAGCGCCCGCTGTCGCTTCCGGGAGGGAAGCTTCATTGCTGCTTCACTGTGTAGCCCTGATTCTGGTAGTACTGCTGATAGTCGCTGCAATTCGGTCCGGTCGTGTAGATGACCGGGGAGCTCGATGCGAACGGATCTGCCGGAATGCCGGACTCCGCCCAGCCCAGAGCCCCGCCAATGCCGACAGCCTCGGTTGCAATACCGATGCCGTAGAGCGCATCGGAGCTGCCACCCGTGAGGACGGCCTCTGCGATCGCCTCGCCGTAGTTGTCTCCTTGGGAGGTTCCGAGCGTTTCGATGCAGCCGTTCCACACGTGGATCGGGCCGGAGAATGCTTCAGAGGTGACGCCGCGGTGGGTCGTCGCGGTGACCTCGCAGGCGACGGTCGCGTCGACCTGCGGCTTGCCCGGGCGCATGTCGAGAGTCAGTACGCGACCGTCGGCCGACACGTTCTGACCCACACCGTCTGCGTCGATCGTCTCCTGCCCCCCAGTTGAACTCAGGAGGTACCACTGGTACTGGAACGTGAGATCGGAACGGCTCCACTGCCCAGGCGAGCAGGTCAGGGTGATCTGCTCGGCGATCGCTTCGCCGCTGGTGATCGCCGTACTGGCGCCGGTCGGCTCGAGCGTCTGGATCTGCACCATCGGCGCCGACGTGTTCTCAGCAGCGCTCGACGGCACGACGTAGTGGTTGCTGACGGCTGTACCGGTTCCAGCGGAGTTGTATGCGACCACAACGCACTCGACATCGAGTCCCTCGTCGTCAACCGTCGGCGCGAAGACGGGCCCCTTGTGCAGCTGCCGGTCTGCCCGCACACCGCTGTGCCGCCTGAAAATCGCGAACCACGTGTAGCTGTAGTGGTAGGGGTAGTGGGCCCACCGCCCCGGCCGGCACAGGTTTCCACCGCCGGCGCCCACAGCCGGATCGATGTGCGGGGGCGCGATCGCTTCGGCTCGGGGTCGGCCACGAACCTTCAGGGCCTTTGTCGCGAGCGTCGGCGCCAGTGTCTTCATCGCGACTGACGCCGCGGCGGTGGGCACGTGGGTCCCGTAGTGAGCCGTGACAGTGCACGTGAGCGTGCTCGCCCGAACGTGGGCCGGGGCCAGTTCCGATGGCCCACTCGCGGGTACGTCGGGAACGGTGAGCGTCGCCGCATCACCGATCGCGGCGGTCTCGGCGGCGGTGACGCTCAGGCGCGAAGTTGGTCCAACCTTGATCCCGACCGCCGTTTTCGCGGCGGGCGACAGATCCCACGTTGCCGGCTCCTGCCAGGTCCACAGGAATGCAAAAGTGGGGCTGCCCGTCCACGTCCCGGGGTCGCACGTCAAGATCCCGTCCGCTTGCGGGCTCCCGGTGACTGACGGCGGGATCGTGTCGACCGGCGACTGGTGGTCGACCGCCACTGCCGTGCTGACTGCAGTCGCCGACCCGTCGGCGTTGGTCGCCGTGACCTCGCACGACAGCTGCCGGCCGTAGTCGTTCGGCTGGATCGCGTAGCTCTGGTTCGTTGCGCCGGTGATCGGCGCGCCGCTGGTCAGCCACTGATACGAATACCCGGTCGGGCTGTTCGTCCAGGCGCCGTTCGAGCACGTCACCGTCAACCCATCCTCGACGGTCCCCGCGATCGCGGGCGCCGCGGTCGATACGGGCAGCAGGTCGGCGACCGTGACGCCCGCGGAAGCGGTGCTCGCCGAGCCTCCCCCAGGCAGCGTCGCGGTCACGGCACATGTCAGCGTGTGCCCGACGTCGCCCGCGGCCACGACATAGGTCGCGGCGCTCGCCCCGGCAATCGCCGAGCCGTCGCGCCGCCAGGCGTACGCGTAGCTCGCGGGCGAGGGACCCCAGGATCCGGTTGAGCAGGAGAGCGTCTCGCCCGGCGAGGACGTGCCCGTGATCCTCGGCGCCCCCAGGTTCTCGGGTACGAACGCGACCTCACCGACCCGATTGGAGTTGAACTCCGTGAACCAGAGGTTCCCGTCTGCGTCGACGGCGTCGGCTGTGGCGTCGCCGCTCACCCCCTGTCCACTGCCGTACGTGGTCGACGTCTCCAGGGTCAGGTCGAAGCGGATCAGGCGATGGTCGGTGTTGTCGGTCATCCAGATCCCACCGTCGGCGGCGCTGGAGACCCAGAGCGGCTCACCCGGGACCGTGTAGTAGTAGATGCCGGCGCTGGTGCCCTCGACGACAGCGTTCGGGTCGATCTGGGCCAGCTGGTGAGCGGTGTCGAGCGCCACCCATAGGAACCGGTGACTCGAGTCGACCGCGATCCCCTCCGGAAGCGAAGAACCCGTGCCCGGAAGCGCAAAGAAGCTGGGCGTGTAGGACGGGTTGCCGACCAGCTGAGCCGGGTCGACCTGCCACACGCCGCCGATGCTGTCGGTCACCCACAGATCGCCGTCTGGCCCGGACACCAGATCGATCAACTGGTGTAGACCGGGCGTCGCCGTGAGCGGGTAGGTGGTGATCGTCGGCGCCCCGCCCGCATTCGGGATCACCTGGACGATCTGCGGCAGCGACCGGCCACCCGGACCGTTCAGCGCGATCCACAGCGCCCCGTCGGAGCCGACCGCGATCCCCTCTGGCCCGGATCCGACCGCCCACTCGCCGAGCAGCTGCCCGGTCGAGGGGTCGAGCTCTCCGACCTGACCGGCACCATGCTCCGTGAACCACAGATTCCCGTCGGGACCCGTGACGATCCCAGACGGATCGGCGCCCACCGTCAGCTGCGGCGACCCCGCCGGCGGGAACTCGGCGATCGTCCCGTCCGGCGCGATCCGTCCGAGGCGGCCCCCGCTCCACTCCGTGAACCACATCGCCCCGTCAGGTCCGGCGGCGATCCCGTTGGGGGCGGCGCCGGCGCTGAGCCCGCCGGAGTACTCGATCACCTCGGCGCCAGCGACACCAGTGGCGCCCCACAGCACCGCGACGCACGTGCACCCGACCAACAGCCAGCGGGGTGGCCGGCAACAGCCGCGCTGTGTCCGTGTCCACCTCATGTCAGCGGGACCGTCTCATCCTCGATCGCAGTCGATTGACCGGAGGTCGCGCACTGCGGCTTCGGGGCACCCGCATGCAGCTCCTCGACGGCGATCCGCCGCTCGCCGGACGCGCGGGTGATGCGATCGATCAGCTCAAGCCATCCGAAGAACTCCTCCGGGCTGGAGCCCTCGACCGCGATCTGGCCGCGCACCGTGTCGCCCGCGCGTGCGAGTTCGATCGAGAGCCGGACTGGGTGCTGCGCGACCATCACATCCTGAGCGTGCCGCGGCCACACTCGCGGCGCGAGGGTGACGACCCTCGTCTTTTGCCGCGGCGACCCTTGGATTTGGGCTCCGGCCCGGCCGCCCTCTCAGCTCGCGGAGGTTCCCGTCTGCCGAGCTGTATCGAGCGCGCCAGCAAGCGCCTCCCGCGAACGGACCCCGAGCTTGGCGTAAGCCTGGGACAGGTGCCCTTCGACGGTCTTGGTGGACAGGAACAGCGCCTGCGCAATCTCTCGGTTGCTCAGCCCGGCCGCCGCCATCCGCGCCGCCCGCAGCTCCGCCGGCGTGAGCGCGGCCGGACCCGAGGTGCGCCGCCGGCGAGGCCGCGCACCGGTGCCGACGAGCTCCGCTCGAGCCTCATCGGCGAGCGCCCAGCCGCCGCAGCGATCGGCAAGGTCAAGCCCGGCCGCCAGCGCCTCGCGTGCTCCCCCGGCATCTCCGCGCCGCCGCAGACCGATCCCGAGTCGCACCAGCGCCCGCGCGTGCTCAAGACGCGCGGGCGAGCCTTGCAGCACGTCGACCGCCTCGCGGAGCGCGCCGAGACCCGTCGGACTGGGATCAAGCCACCCGCACACGGACAGCGCAATCCCGAGACGACGGGCCGAACCAAACGCGGTCGCCTGCGCGAGCTCGGCCCGTGCCAGGTCAATGGCGTCCTCGCCCCGGCCCAGATGCATGAGCGCTTCGACAGCCGCGGGCATCCAGTCGCAGAAGCAGCTGAGGGCCAGGCAGGCGCCGCGCATACGCGCGCTCGCCGTCGACAAGTCGTCGAGCCCACGCACGAAATCCCCCGCGGCGATCCGCACCCGGCCGCGTTCCGCCAAAAGCATCGCGCCCCACACCGTCGTGCTCGCCGGGTTGACGGATGCAACCGCCGCGGTAGCCTGCTCCAGCCGACCGCGCTCCAGATAGATGATCGGCGCGTGCACCGCCGCGTGCTCCACCGAACCAAGCGCCCGCCCAAGCTCCGCGGCACGGTCCGCGTAATCCTCGGCCGTCTCAAGGTCACCAGCGAACAACGCCGCCTCGGCCCGGAAGATCGCGAGCTGCAGGAGCATCGGCGCCGAACCCCGCCGCTGCGCTTCGACGATCCCGCGGTCGATCGCACTCGCAGCCTGCGCAAGCGCCCCCGCGGTCGAGAGCGCAACGGTCGCAGTCACATATCCAAAGTCCAGCCACTCGCCGATCAGTCGCGGATCCTCAAGCGCCCGCAAGGCAAGCTCCGTCGCGAACTCGGCCGAGCTGGACGTCAAAGACGCCTCCACCGCGAGCGCCGCGAGCATGCGCGGATCGGTCACTTCCCCCCGGCGCGCGCTCTCCATGTACCGGGCGGCGCGAGCATGCACGCGCGGCGCGGCCTCCAGATCATCGCTCCCGATCGCGATCAGGATCAACGCGAGAGAATCCTTCACCGTGGAATCGACCTGTCCGTCAAGCTGATCGAGCAAATCCTCGATCAGGTCACGAGCTTCGACGTTCCGCAAAACGCCACACAGCGCGATCGCCAACTCCCGCCCAATCAAAGCGCGCTCGGTCGGATCGTCCGCTAATTGCATCGCCTCCCGCAGGGCGGAGAAGTCCTGCACCATCGGCAGCAGCGCCTCGGCGCGGCCCAGGTCGACGAGGACCGCGAGGCGCAGCGAGCGCTCCGGCGGTTCAGCCAGCGCCCGGCGCAGATAACTGACCGCGGCCTCCGGAGCTCCACGCGCGACCGCGTCCCGCGCCGCCGCACGCAACGCCTCCACTGTCAGCGCGTCCCCGATCGCATCGGCCGACAGCAGATGCGCGGCGACGCGGTCGCTCGGCGCCCCTGCAGCCGCGAGCAGGCGCGCAGCCTCGCGGTGCAGCGCCGCCGCGGTCGCTGGTGGAACCTGCGCCGCGATCGCCTCGGCGACGATCGGGTGCACAAACGATAGATCCTGCATAAACGTCAGGATGTGGGCGCCGTGGAGCCGGTCGACTGCCGCTCGCGCGCGGGGAAGGTCGAGTCCGGCGAGCGATGCGACGGGACCCACCGGCGTGCCAGGTCCGAGGATTGCGAGCGCGCGCGCCATTTGCGCGCACTCCGGTTCGAGGCGAGCCAGACGGACGAGCACACTCGAGCCGATGGTCTCCACGCCCAGAGCTTGCACACGACGAGCCAGCTCAAGCGTCGGCCGCAGCCCCTCCCGAGCCAGTGCGTCCGCGAGTTGGCGCAGGTAGAACGGATTCCCTCGCGTCGCCTCGTGGCAGGAGCGACACAGCTCCGCATCGGCGCGCGAACCGAGGACAGCGCGCACGAGCTCACCACTCGCGTCCTCGCTCAGTGCCCCGGGTTGGAGCACGTCAGTGGCGACCGATCTCATCGCGGCCTCCAGACCTGAGCCGGCCGGCGACTCCCCCCTTCGAACCGCAACGACGATCAGCACCGCCAGCGCATCGCAGCGACGCGAGAGATACTCGAGGAAGCGCGCCGATGCGCCGTCAAGCCACTGCGCGTCGTCGACAAGCAGCACCAACGGCTCCGAGTCAGCGAGATCGGCGATGAGCCAATACAGCCCGTGCAAAACCGACGAGATCCGGTCGCGGTCGTTCCCGACCGGGCGCTCGAGCTCAAACACAGGTATCGCGAAACGAGCCGCGCCCTCGAGCTGATCGATGCCGCCGCGGCGAACCAGAGGCCAGAGCAGCTCCCGCACTGCCGCGAACGACGACTCCATGACAAGCGCGTCCCCCCTCGCCGCCACCACAGTCAGCCCGCGAGCTGCGGCGATCTCAGCGCACGCGCCCAGCAACGCGGACTTCCCGATGCCCGCCGGACCCTCGACATACACGACCGACCCCGAGCCGGCCGCCGCGTGCTCCACCGCCGCCTCAAGCGCCGCGAGCTCCACGCGACGATCGAGCAGCCGACCGCCCCGCTCATCACGCCCAGCCGCCCTCATGTGCATCCGACCACCCCCGGATCTCACCAAGCCGATCCCCGAACCTGGATCTGACGGCACAGATCATCGCACTGCGCCCCACCCCACGACCACCTCGCCCAAGTCTCCACGACCAGGGCTGAGCTCACCGGGACGCTCGAGCGTCTTTGGGGTCAACCGAGGCGACCCGCCAACGCCGGCTCGTGAGTTCGCCGACGCTGACATCTCCGAGTTGGATCCGGTCCGCAGCGTGCCGCTGAGCGACGCGCCGGCGGGCGAACATGGAGGCGCTCGCCGGTGAGTCGGCCCGGTCAGCGGCGCCGGGCCCCGGCCGAGCCGGACCTGCTCGACACGCCCCTCAAGCGACGCGACGCTCGATGCCGCGATCGCACCCGGGTCTCGGTGTTCGAGCTCGCGCCGGTGACAGGCACGTCGGTTTCGATGATCGAGCGCAGCTGTCGCGCTCCT
>CAVPLN010000042.1:0-4968 GCA_963705995.1 uncultured Solirubrobacterales bacterium | reverse complement strand
GTTATGTAGCCTACTGGTTGAGTTGCGTCTTACTTATTACGACTCGCAGGCTGCTGGCGACGGTCGCTAACAACGTGAACCAGCTGGCGCGGTTGGCGAACATCTCGGGGGAGGTTCCGGCGCGCAGCGACGGCGCGCTGAGGGACGTCCGGGACTTGATGGTTCGGATCGACGTTGCGCTTGACGAGCTCGCGGGACGGCGGGCGTGATGCCGAACATCACTCGCGGCGGCCGGATGCGCGGGGTCGTCGCGTATCTCGTGGGACCCGGGAAGCAGAACGAGCACCGCAGTCCGCACCTGGTGGCCGGCGATCCCGGACTGATGAGCGGTTGGGGGCAGACGGGGTTGGATCGGCGCGGTGTGGCGGTCGAGATCGCCGACTATCTCGATCATCCCCGCCGCACGTTTGGGACGAAGGTCACGATCCCGGTGAAGGGGTCAGACGGCCATCATCACGGCGATCGCCGCGACGCTCACGTGTGGCACTGCTCGCTGAGCTTGCAGGCGGCGGAGGGCGAGATCTCTGATGAGCAGTGGTCGGCAATCGCCGAGGAGTTCGCGTCCGGGATGGGGTTCGCGGGGAGCGACACCGCGCCGCAGTGCCGGTGGGCGGCGATTCGTCACGGTGTCTCGAGCGGCGGGAACGATCACGTCCATCTCGTCGTGTCGATGGTCCGCGAGGACGGTTCGACGGCGCGCGTGAACCGCGACCGGCCGCGGGCACAGAAGCTCGCGGGCGAGCTCGAACGCAAGCACGGGCTGGCGGTGCTGGAGTCTCGCCAGGCCGGTTACGGCGCCCGCGGCGTGGCGCCCGCGGAACGCGAGATCTCGGCAGCGCGCGGCGAGCCGGAGCTACCTCGCGATCTCCTTGAGCGCACGGTTCGCGCGTGCGCGGCCGCGGCGCTGGACGAGGGCGAGTTCGTCCGGCGGCTACGCCTGCAAGGCGTCCGTGTCGCACCGCGCTTCGCGGTCGGGGGCAGCAGTGCCGTGACGGGCTACAAGGTTGCGCTGAGGTCGCGCGACATGCCGGCGGTCCAGCGGGGCGCGGAGCGCACCGCGCGGGGAAGGCGAGCAGGCGTGGTATGGCGGGGGGCGGCTCGCGAGGGATCTCACGCTCCCGCGGCTGCGGGCGGGATGGGCTCAGTCCGCCGAGCAGACCCGCGCTGCGGTGCTCGAGTGGACCGCGGCGGCCGACGGTGATCGACGGCCGCCGGTGTCTCCGGGCCGCGAGACGCACGACGTCGTCGCCGACTCGGTCGCGCCGGCGACGGCGGAGATCGCCGAGCTGATGGCGCAGATGCGAGCGGTACCGCCAGAGGACCGGGCGACGTGGGCGCAGGTCGCCGGCCGCGCGGCCGGCGTGTTCGCCGCCTGGTCGGTCGCTGCTGAGGCGACACCCGGCCCGATCGCCGCGGCGGCGGTCGCGCTGAGCCGCTCAGCTGCGCTGCCGGCGTGGCAGGCACGGACCGCGCGGCCTGCTGTGGCTTTTCCGCGGATGGCGCCGCTGCTGATAGCCGCGGCCGTCGCGCCCGGGAACAAGACGATCGGGTGGTTCGCGCTCGTGCGGCAGCTCGACTTGCTCACGCGAGCGTTGCACGACTCGCACGTAGCGCTGGGTGACCTGCAGCGCGCGAACGAGCTCCAGGTCCTGCACTCAGTCCAGCTGCAGGCCCTCGCCGCTCGCTTCGAGAACATCGAGCCGCTCGACAAGGAAGCGCTCGCGGCCCGCCAGACAGCCGCAGCCGGGCAGACCGAGCTGCGCGAGCCGAGTACGCCCGAGCCGCGCGTCGCGCCCAGCGAGCCGGTCAGACCCCGCGCGCCGCAGACGCCGCGGGCACCACAGAAGAACATCGAGCGATAAGGGAGCAGCGCAATGGCAATGCACGAGTCCGATGGGATCGCAGAGACGTTCGACGACGCGCTACGGATCGCCGTGACGGTCGGCGTGCGCGCCGCGGAGCACCGCGTCCGAGCACGAGAGCAGGAGACACGAGCCGCGCAAGCCGAGAGCGAGCAGGCGGCACGGCAGGTGCAGCAGCGCATAGAGACCGAGCGTGCCGCCGCGGTCGCTGCGCTCGAGCAGGTCCGTCGCGACGACTGGTGGGAGACCGCGAGCGTCGAGGAGATCCAGCACGTGTGCGAGACCGCAGAGACGTGGCGGGAGGTAGAACCGCGCGCGGCCGAAGTTTCCCGCGAGATCCGAGAGCAGCTCCAGCGCCGCGGAATCGTGCCCGGCGAGGGTGACCCAGCCGCGGCGATCGACAACTCGCGTCGGTCCGAGCTCGCCGACGCGCAGGTGCTGGCCGCGGCGAGCGATCGCGCGGAAGCGCGGGAACGCGAGGATCGCGACACCCAGCCGCAGGCGCAGCCGGAGGCGGGCGTCGACGTCGACGGGCGCCTGATGGACCCGTACCGCCAGTTCCGCAATCTCTCCAGCGCGATCGATGGAGTCCGCGAGGCGCAGCTCAGCGGCGATCCAACCTCGGGATACGCTCAGGGTATTAACGAGTCGTTCAGAAACCTGGCTGCATATTCGCACGCCCGGCTTGCGGACACGCTGACCGCAGAACAGCTCAGCGAAGCGGCGGGCATGGCTGCCAGTGAAGGGCGCCCGGATGTTGCCGCCCACCTGCAGGGGGTCGCGACGAGCCCCGAGCAGGATGCCATCGCCCAGCGCAATCAAGACCAGCTTCTCGCCGCAGACGCGGCGTCGGCTGCGGAAGCGTTCGGCGAACCCCCCGCGTCAGAGAACGACGCGCGCGCCGGCGTCGACGCGCCCGCGGACGCCGTCCAGGCGCGTGACCTCGCCGACGTCAGCCAGGCGCTACCGCCCGAGGACGCCGTCGCGCGAGGCGCCGCGCGGGCGCGCGAGAAGCCAGCACGCCGCGGCAGCCACCAGCGCGGAATACGGCGCGAGGAGCGTGGGCTATGAGCGACATGTCCCCCAGCGCCGACGTTGAGCGCGCCTTTGCGCACATCACCGGGCGGGCGCGGCAAGGTGCGTTCGCGTCGCGGCTATGGAAATGGTCCGAGGAGCGATGGACGGCGGCGATCGCGCCGCTCCAGGACAACGGGCTGATCCGCTGGACGCTCGGGACGGTCGCAGACGATCCGACCGTCACCGGCGGGTGGGTGCTCGCGCCCTCCGCGGCACAGCTCGACGACGGACGGACGTCGCCGGCGCGTCTACTTGCCGCGAGTCTTCACTCAGCCCGCGGCGAAAAGGAGCCCACCATCAACAGCGCCACCACGCCCGACACCGGCTACTACGGCTCTCACGACGTGACGCCTCGGGAACGCGAGTCGTGGAATGCGGAGACCGAACCGCAGGACCTGGCCGCGGCGCGCGATGCCCTCGCCGCGGCGGAGCTCGCGCACGCCGGTCATCCCGACGTCCCGCGTGCCGGCGCTCACCAGTCTGGCCGAGCGTTCGCGGCGGCCCGGCCTGTAGGCGTTCGCGGCGGCCCTGTCCGGTCGGCGCTGGAGCGGTGATGAGATGCGCGAGCGTTGTGACCATGCGAGGGTGGGGGAGCGGAGATGGCGGCTAGGCGACAGGCGAGGAAGGGCTATAACCCTGGGCAACTCTCACTCGACGACGCCCTCTGGGGAGCACCGGAAAACGACCGTGATGAACAGGTACGGCAGGCTGGCGATGAGCCACTGGGAGACGTACGCTCCGAATCAGTTTCGGGCGATTCCGGACAAGGAGGAGTTCTTCACGGAGCTGGGGAACGAGGCGGCGGCGCAGATCACGGAGCGAGCTCGGGGGCTGGCGGGAGCGGACCCGCCAGCGGAGGGATATCTGGAGAAGGTCGGCCGGTTGAACGCGGCGAGGTTCACGGCCCGCGAGGAGGTTCTCAGGGAGCTGATCCTGATCGAGCCCGAGACGCCGGAGGACGAGAGCGAGATCGCCGACCCGGTGGGCGAGGCGATGTGGGCGATCTGGAAGGCGGGGCAGGAGGAGGACGAGACCGAGCAGGGCTGAGGTTCACGCCGTCCTCCCAGGAGCAGCTCGCGCCGTCGGGCGCGAAGGCGCGCGTAACGGCCAACCTCGAGGCGCTGCACGTTCTCGCGGCACTTGAGCGCGAGCAGCGCGCCGCTACGGTTGCGGAGCAGCGGACCCTCGCGCGGTGGTCGAGCTGGGGGGCGGTCCCTGCGATCTTCGACGAGGAACGCGCCGAATGGGCCGAGGAGCGCGAGCAGCTCAAGGCGCTGCTCGACGGCGACCGGTACGCCGCGGCGCGGCGCACGACGATCAACGCGCACTACACCGACCCGGCGATCGTCCGGGAGATCTGGAAGGCGGCAGGAGCGCTCGGGTTTACCGGCGGGCGGGTGCTTGAGCCCGGCGCCGGCGCCGGCGTGTTCATCGGGCTGGCGCCCGCCGGCGCGGAGATGACCGGTGTCGAGCTTGACCGCACGACCGCCGGGATCGCGCAGGCGCTGTACCCGGACGCCAGCATCCGCGCGGAATCGTTCGCGGGCACTCGCCTCCCGGACGGCTACTTCGACCTGGTTGTCGGGAACGTGCCGTTCGCCGACGTCGTGCTGCACGACCCGCGTCATAACCGTGGCCGGCACAGCATCCATAATCACTTCCTCGTCAAGTCGCTTTGCTTGACCAGGCCGGGGGGTCTGGTCGCGGTGCTCACGAGCCGCTACACGCTGGACGCCGGCAATCCGGCGGCGCGGCGGGAGATGAACGACCTCGGCGAGCTGCTCGGCGCCGTGCGGCTACCAACGGGCGCGCATCGCCGCGCTGCGGGGACCGATGCCGTCACCGACCTGCTGATCCTTCGCCGCCGCGAGCCCGGCGCCGAGGCTTCGCCGGCGGTGTGGGAGACCACGCGGGAGGTCACCGTCGACGGGCACGAGATCCGGATCAACAGCTACTACGCTGAGCATCCAGAGAACGTCCTCGGCGAGCTGGAGGTCGGGCACGGCATGTACGACGCGCAGACCTTGCA
>CAVPLN010000041.1:0-174467 GCA_963705995.1 uncultured Solirubrobacterales bacterium | reverse complement strand
ACATCGCGGACGCGATCGAGATCCTCGCGATCGTGGTGGCCCGCGGCCCGCGGATCGACGGCAACGGTGCCGACGACGACCGCGTTCAAGCCGTCCCCGTGGCGAGTCAGGACCTTTGTCGCCCGGTCGCAGTCGGCGTGACTGCCGATCACGAGGATTCGCTCGGCAGTTGTCCGGCGGAGGACGAGCGCGCGAGCGACCGCGCGCAGGCCGGCGATCGAGACGAACGCCATCGTCGCCAGCGTGTAGACCTGTGGCCGATCGAGCGCGCCTTGGATCAGGACAGCCTCGGCGAGCCAGACGCCGAGCGCGTAGAACACAGCGAGGTTGAGGATCCGCGGCACCTCGTCGATCGTCGACTTGCGCACCCGGTGCTGGTCGCGGTCGTACAGGCCGATCCCTTTGCTGAGCACGATCACGAGCGGCGCCAGGAGCACATCCGTCACGCCCATGCGCGTGTGGGTCCACGGCACCAGGTAGACGGCGACCGCGAGCGCGAACATACACGCGACGACATCGCCGGCCGCGAGGGCGCGCCGGAGGATCGCGTCGCGGCGCCAAGCCTGGCGCATGCCGGGCGACAGGGCGACCCCGTCCACTCCCGGAATGAGCTCCCAGACCGGTGGGTCGTGGCGCGGGGCGAGCATTTCGGGTCCGGCACGAAGCACTGCGGTGCCGCGGTGGTCCGGCCGGCGACGGCGCTTGGTGATCCTGCCGACGGTGATGTCGCCATCGGCGCGCAGGACGGTTTGCTCGCGTGAAGTTGACCCAGCCGCTGACTCGCTAGACATGGCGCTCCTCGACGTCCCCCGCGGCGCCACCCATCCTCGAGCGCCGAGTCTTTGGTCACAAGACGTATATATGGCCGTCGCGTAACGGCGACCGAGCCCCCCCGGACCGCCGGTCAACCTCACGCTCTGTGATTACCCGCTGGCGAACAACGTAGCACGGGGATCGCCGCGCGCCAATACTCCGGAGGGAGAGATTTTGGCGGGCGAGCATTAGCCGGACACACAACTTGTGTCAAAACGCACGAGCAGCGGCGAGTCTCATCGCCGTCAGTCGAGCTCCAGTCGCTCGGCCAGCGGCGAGGACCGGCGCAGCCATTCGTCGAACAGCGGGTCGACGATATACCACTTGCCCTCGCGCCGGTCGACGAGTCCGCGCGCCTGAAGCCGGGACAGCGAGGACGGGACGCGCGAGTGGCTGGAGAAGCCGTACAGGGCCGCGAGCGGCCGGCTCGTGACCGTCGCGCCGCCGCGATCGGCCAGGAGCTGGAGCGCGCGCACCTCGTTGATCTCGCCCTCGTCGCCGCTCATCAGGACGTTGAGGATGGCGGCGAACTCGGAGCGCTCGACGCTCTGGACGAGCTGCTCGTGGGCGGAGACGACGGTTTCGAGGCTGACCGGGTGGCCGTCGGGGGTATCGGCCCAGGCGCGCCAGGCGAGCTGCTGGGTGCTCCGCGGGTGCGCCCGGGTGGCGGCGATCAGGTGCTCGAGGGCCTGATCGTCCGCGGGCTTGCCGGTCGCGGCGAACTGGTAGTCCAGGTATTCGAGGAAATCGACGGGGTCGATCGTGGGCAGCTGCATCCGGACCGCCTCGCCGAACAGCGGCTGAGTCGAGTCCTCCAGCATCATCTGCAGCGCGTTGCGGATCGAGCCCGTCAACAGCAGGGAGATGTGGTTCGCTCCCGAGCTCATCAGCGCCGAGCGGATGATCGCGAGCGGCTCGCCGGGACAGTGACGCAGCCGCTGGAACTCGTCGAAGATCACGACGAGGTGATCGGACAGCCGGCGGAGCGACAGGAGCTGGGCGTGCAGCGCCTCCGCATCCTGTGCCGGCGTCGCGCCGTGGCGCCTGACCATGCCCCTGATCACCTTGATGTCGAAGCCGATCTCCTGCTCGAGCGCGCTGACCTGGCGCTGCGCCGCGCGGCGGATGTGCTTGACCGGATGCCCGACCATCGCATCGTGCACGCAGCCGATGAACCCCGGAAGGCTGACGACCCGCTGCAGGTCGACCTTGACGACATCGAACGGCGGCGCATCGTCGCCATGCTCCCGGCCCAGCTCGAGGGCGAGCTGGTTGGTGAACGTGGTCTTGCCCGTGTCCCGCGGCCCGAACAGCGCCACGTTCGTCTGGCCCTTGAGCGTCAGCGCCACCTGATGGGCGAACGGCTCCATGCCGACGATCTTCGCCGTGTCATCGATCGGGCGGTCCCAGATGAACGGGTTGAGGGCCATCGCTGTTCTCGTCGATTGTACCACCTGCACGGTACATTTCTGTATCGGTTAGGTGGTACGCGACCGAGCCCGCACACATAGAGGCGGCCACGGAGTCTGTACCGCCTTAGCGGTACAGAAATGTACCGCCTAGCCGGTACATGCTGACTCAGACGGATCGCCAGCGCCGTGCGCCGGCCGCAAACGCCAGCGGCAACGGCAACGGCAACGGCAACGGCTCAGATCAGATCAGGGCGCGGTCGCGTCCGCGGGATTGAGCGCGGACGCGGGACAGGGCGCCGGGCAGGGGTTGATCCCGAAGTACGGAACCGCCCAGCTGACGATCTTCTGGAACGCCGGGGCGGCGACGGAGCCGCCGTAGATGTCGCCGTGCGGCTGGTCGACGACGACCGCGACCACGAGCTTCGGATTGCTCGCCGGGACCATGCCGATGAACGAGGCGACGAACTCGGTCGATGAGTACTTGCCGTCGACGGCGATCTGGGCCGTGCCGGTCTTGCCCGCGAGGTCGTAGCCGGCGATCGCGGCGCCCGACGCGGTGCCATCGTCGGAGAGGACGCCGCGGAGCATCGTGCGCAGCTCGGAGGCGACGCCGGACGAGATCACGCGCACGCCGCTCGGCTCGGGAACCGGCTTGCCGCCGATCGCCTCGACGATCCGCGGCGAGCGCAGGATGCCGCCGTTGGCGATCGCGGTGTAGGCCGCGGCCATCTGCATCGGCGTGACCTCCTGGCCCTGGCCGAACGGGAAGTTCCACATCGAGAGGCCGGAGTACTTGGCGAGCGGGAGGGTCACGCCATCCGCCTCGCCGGGCAGGTCGACGCCGGTCGGCCGGCCGAAGCCGAACCGGCTGACCCAGTAGCTGAAGCGCGCGGCGCCGAGCCTCTGACCGATCAGGTCGGCGCCGATGTTGCTCGACTGCCACAGGATCGAGGCGACCGAGAGGGTCTCGTACCCGTGTGGCTCGGCGTCCTGGATCAGGTAGCCGTACGGATCGAGCGACGGCGGGACGTCGAACGTCGTCTCCGGGGTCACGAGGCCGTCCTGGAGCGCTCCGGCGACTGTGACGGCCTTGAACGTCGAGCCGGGCTCGTAGGAGAACTCCACGGCCATGTCGGAGGTGTTCGAGGTGGACGTGACGGCGTTCGAGTTCATCGCCGGCCAGTTCGCCAGCGCCAGGATCTGCGAGTTCTGCGGGTTCATGACGATCGCCGTCGCCGACTTCGGGCTGTACTCGGCGCCGACCCCGGCGAGGACCTGCTCGACCCGGGCCTGGAGCTGCGCCGAGATCGTGAGCGTGAGCGTCTTGCCCGGAACCATCGGCTTCACGGTGTCGACCGAGATCGCCTGACCGGCTTCGTCGAGGACCCGGCGACGCTTGCCCGGGCGCCCTGCGAGCGTCGAGTTGTAGGTGTACTCGAGTCCGCTGAGGCCGTCGTTCGAGCTTCCGACGAAGCCGAGCACCTGCGCGGCGAGCGTGCTGTCCGGATAGACCCGCTGCTCGACGGGAACCGTCCAGATGCCGTTGATCCCCATCCCCATCACCCGCATCGCGGTGGCGGCGGGCACGTTCAGGGCCAGCGGCGAATACCCGGTGTGCGGCTTCGTCAGCGCGGCGTACGCCTGCGCTTCGGTGGTGCCGAGCAGGGGCGCGAGCCTCGCCGCGACCTTGAGCGGGTCCTTGACCACGTAGGGGTCGGCGTCGACCGCATCGGCAGCCTCGCTGAGCGCGAGCACGACGCCGTTGCGATCCGTGATCGTGCCGCGGATCGGTGGCAGCACGTCGTCGTGGACGACCTCCTGATCGGCGACCAGCTGGAGCGCCTTCGCCTGCACGAGCCCGATGTAGACGGAGCGCGCCAGCGCGATCAGCAGCAGCAGCATGAAGCCGCCGAACAGCAATCCGATCCGGCGGTCGATCACATCGACCGGCGAGCGCCGTCTGCCCGTGCCGTTCGACATCGGCTATCCGCTCGCCGTGCCCGCCGAGGCCGTGATCGCGGTCGCCCCACCGGACGCCGCGGCGGTGGCACCGGTCGTGTCCGGCGTGCTCGTGCCGGCAGGCGCCGTCGTGGCGCCGCCGCCCGCGGCCGTTGGGGCAACCGTCGGCCCCGCCGTGCCGGTCGCAGGGCTCGTCGCCCCCGGCGCCGGCGTCACCGGTGCCGTTGTCGCGGGTGCCGTCGTCGCCGGAGCGGTCGTCGCGGGTGCAGTCGAGGCCGGGGCGGTCGATGCCGGGCTGGTCGATGCCGGGCTCGTCGATGCGCCGGCGGTCGCCGTCGACGCGGGCGGGGTCGTGCCGGCGGCCGTCGCGCCCGCGGTCGACGCCGGCGGGATCGTGCCGGTCGTGGCCAGCTGCGCCGCGGCCGTCGCGTTCGGCGTCGGCGTCGTCGCCGTCGTCGGGTCGTTGTCCGCCGCCTGTTCGGCCGCCAGCTTCTGGATGAAGCCGCTCGGGTCGGGCGCGGTGATCGACGACAGCACCCGTCCGACGCCGGTCGCGTGCGCGCCGACGAACGCGATCTCGGTCGGCTGCGGCATCACCATGCCGTGCTCGTAGGCGAGCTGCTCGATGCGCTGGACATCGGACAGGCTGGAGACCTGTGCGCGCAGCTGCTGGTTGCGGCTCTCGAGCACGGCCGCCAGGTTGACCGAGCGACCGACGCTCGCACCGAGCTTCAGCACCTGCACCTGCATGAACACGATGCCCGTCAGGAGCACGCCGAGGACGGGGATCCAGGCGCGGCCGCGCACCAGCCGGTCCAGCCAGCGGTGGTCGGGAAGCGTGATCAGCGCGCGCAGCAGGCGGCGCCACAGCGGCCTGGCCGGCTGCGCCCTGGCGACGCGCGGCTTGGCCGCGCGGACCCGTCGCCGTGCGGGCGCAGGGGCCTGCGTCGTGGCGCCGCTGCGATCGGGCCGCGGGAACCGCGGGATCGCCTCGGCGCCCCTGGCGGGGCCCGACACGCGCCGCGGGATGCGCGGCGCCTGGCCTCCCTCGCGCTTGCGGGTCCCGGGTGCCGGGCCCGCCTCGCGCGTCCGCGCCGCCGGCCCGCGCGCGGGGGCGGCTGCGCGGGCCGGCGCGGGTGCGCGGGTCGGGGCGGGGGTACGGGTCGGGGCGGGGGTACGGGTCGGGGCGGGGGTACGGGTCGGGGCGGGGGTACGGGTCGGGGCGGCAGCTCTGCGGCCGGCGACCGTTGCCGCGGTGGTCGTCATCGGTTGCTCTCCTCGAGTTTCCGGGCGCCGCGCAGATGCGCCGACTTTGATCGGGGGTTGTCGGCCACCTCACCCGGCGTCGGGGCGACGGCGCGACGGGTCAGGAGCTCGGCCTCGGGCTCGTGACCGCAGATGCAGATCGGGAACTCGGGCGGGCACACGCAGCCGCGCGCGAGCTCGACGAGGAAGCGCTTGACGCGCCGGTCCTCGAGCGACTGGAAGGAGATCACGGCGAGCCTGCCGCCGGTCCGGAGCAGCTCCCAGGCGAGCGGCAGCGCCGCATCGAGCTGGGCGAGCTCGTCGTTGACGGCGATCCGGATCGCCTGGAACACGCGCTTGGCCGGATGGCCCCCCGCGAACTGCGCCGGCACCGGGACCGCGCCCTTGATCACCTCGACGAGCTCCTGGGTCGTGGCCAGCTCGCGACGGCTGCGCGCTCGGACGATCGCCCGCGCGATCTGATTCGCGTAGCGCTCGTCGCCGTAGTCGCGGAACAGGCGCGCGAGCCGGCGCTCGTCCCAGGTGCTGACGACCTCGGCCGCGGTCAGCTCCTGATCGGGATCCATCCGCATGTCGAGCGGAGCGTCGTACGCGTACGAGAAGCCGCGCTCGAACGTGTCGACCTGCATCGAGGACATCCCGAGGTCCATGTAGACGAGGTCGGCGGCGATCCCCTCGGCGCCCAGCAGCGCGAGCCCGGCGGCGAAGTCGGCCCGGATGAACCGCGTCTGGCAGCTGACCTCGGCCGCGAGCTCGGCGAAGCGCTCGGCGGCGATCGGGTCCCGGTCGATCCCGATCAGCGTGCCGGTCGGGCCGAGGCGCTCGGCGACGAGCCGCGCGTGGCCGCCGCCACCGACCGTGCAGTCGACCGCGATCTGGCCGCGCTGCGGGTCGAGCAGTTCGATCAGCTCGCCAGCGAGAACCGGGACGTGCGTGGACACCATGTCAAGCAGGGTTATCAATGTTCGCCAGAAGGTCGGAGTAGCCGGCCAGCAGGCCGTCGAAGTACGCGGTCCAGGCGTCGCGTTCCCAGACCTCCAGGCAGTCCCCGGCCCCGGCGAGCGTGACCTTGGTGTCGAGCTTCGCCCAGCTCAGCGCGAGCGCCGGCACCATCACGCGGTTCGCCGAGTCGATGTCGGTCGGCCACGACGTGCTGTGGAGCATGCGCTTCAGCTTGCGCGCCTGCGGCGAGCGCGGGTTGGTCCCCGCCAGCATCGTGGCCGCATGCTCCGCGAAGCCGTCCTGCGTCCAGATCTCGAGGCAGCGCGCCCCGGGTTCGGTCTCCGGTGAGAGGGCCAGGACGACCTTGCCGACGAGCACCTCGCGGAAGTCGGCCGGCAACGTCAGGCGATGCTTGGCGTCGAGCGTGTGTTCGAAGGTGCCGGAGAAGATCAAGGGTTCTCATTCGCCTGACCGAAATCTGAACCCGGGTGGCTCGGTGGGAGGAGCCGCGCCACCCGGGTTCCTGCATGCGACGGGCACTGTATCCCACCTTCTCCCACTCTGCAACACAAATCCCAATCGATCTCCCACGCGACTCTCATCCGGACCCACCGCGGGGCGCCAGGCCAAGGTTCGGGCAGGGATCACGGGCGATTCGCGCGGTCGTCACCGCCGGCAGCGGCGGGTGCACGCGGCGTTGCACTTCGCCAGGGCGCAGCGAAAGCTGCGATTTGCGGTCACTTCCGTCCGAGCGGTGTGCTCGCGTCAGGCTCGCGCGGCGTGCCGGTGGGACGTCGTGGGAGACCCGCCGTCCGTCCGCCGCTGACGCGCCCCGCCCTCGGCCGTTCGTCGAGGTGACGGCGAACACCTGGGCTTGAGCGCGGCAGCGTCCGTTACTCACTGCGCAGATGGCAGGTCCGGGGGGTCACGACCGTGGCCCGGGGGCAAACGAAGCGAGGTTCGCGATGACAGCAGACGGTCGGCCGACGACGAAGGGCCGGCGAGCCGGCACGGGGCGATCGCGAAGCGCGCAACTGCGCCGGCGCACACTCGGCGTGCTCGGCGCGATGGCGGCGCTGGCGGCCGTCGCGGTGCCGGCCGGAGCGTCTGCGGCCACGGTGCCACACGGGCTCGGGCTGGTCCCGACGCCGGCGCCGAGGCTGAGCGGCTCGCTCGCCGGCGCGATGAACGCCGAGCAGGCCGTGGCCCTTCCCGCCAGCGTCAGCCTGACCGCCGACGCGATGCCGGTCGGCAACCAGGGCCAGGTCGGATCCTGCGCCGCCTGGTCCACCGACTACTCCGCGCTCGGCTACTGGGAGAACAAGGAGAACATCGCCGGCGGCGGCCTCGAGCCGATGTACACCTACTCGCAGGTCGACGGCGGCGTCGATAACGGCTCGACGATCGAGGGCAACCTCCAGATCGACGAGACGCAGGGCATCGACACCCGGGCCGACTACTGGCAGGGCGACTTCGACTACACCGATCAGCCGACCGCCGCCGAGCGGCTGAACGCGGTCAACTGGAAGCTCACCGGCTTCAGCAACCTGACGATCGACCCGAACGCCACGGCGACCGTCACGCAGACCTCGATCGAGACGGCCCTCGCCGCCGGCGACCCGGTCGTCATCGGCATTCCGGTCTACGACAACTTCTTCTACGTCGGGACGGCCAACAACGGCTACTACGCGAGCCCGTCCGGCGGTTTCGCGGGCAATCACGCGATCGCGGCGCTCGGCTACAACAGCCAGGGACTGGTGATCGAGAACTCGTGGGGCACCGGCTGGGGCAACGCCGGCTACGCCACCCTGTCGTGGGCGTTCGTCAACCAGTACGTGTTCGACGCCGTCTCCGTCGGGCCGCTGGTCGCCACCCAGCCCGTGAACACCGCCGCGCCGACGGTGACGGGAACCCCGTTCGCCGGCCAGACCCTGACCGCCTCACCGGGCACCTGGAGCGCGAGTGCGACGTACGCCTACCAGTGGGAGAGCGCCCCGTCGAGCAGCGCCGACTGGTCGACGATCAGTGGCGCCACGTCGTCCAAGTACGTGCCGACCAGCGCCGTGCAGGGCGATGACCTGCGCGTCGTCGTGACCGCGACCGGCGCCTCGGCGGTGGGCTCAGCGGCCTCGAGCGCCACCGCTCCCGTCGGCTCGCCGGTCCCGGTCAACACGGCCGCCCCCGCGGTCACCGGGACCCCGGGCGTCGGCAAGGTGCTGACGGCCAGCACCGGGGCGTGGAGCAACACACCCACCGCCTACGCCTACCAGTGGCAGCGGTCCACCAACAGCGGCTCGACCTGGGGCGCAATCACCGGCGCGACCGGCTCGACGTACACCACCGTGGTCGCCGACGCCGGCGCCGAGGTCCGCGTGATCGTCACCGCGACCAACAGCTACGGCAGCGCAGCCGCGAACTCGGCCGCCGCCGGACCGATCGCCGGCGCACCCGTCAACACAGCCGCGCCCGCGATCACCGGCACGCTCGGCGTCGGCAAGGTGCTGACCGCCAGCACCGGCACGTGGAGCAACACACCCACCGCCTACACCTACCAGTGGCAGCGGTCCACCAACAGCGGCTCGACCTGGGGCGCAATCACCGGCGCGACCGGCTCGACGTACACCACCGTGGTCGCCGACGCCGGCGCCGAGGTCCGCGTGATCGTCACCGCGACCAACAGCTACGGCAGCGCAGCCGCGAACTCGGCCGCCGCCGGACCGATCGCCGGCGCACCCGTCAACACAGCCGCGCCCGCGATCACCGGCACGCTCGGCGTCGGCAAGGTGCTGACCGCCAGCACCGGCACGTGGAGCAACACACCCACCGCCTACACCTACCAGTGGCAGCGGTCCACCAACAGCGGCTCGACCTGGGGCGCAATCACCGGCGCGACCGGCTCGACGTACACCACCGTGGTCGCCGACGCCGGCGCCGAGGTCCGCGTGATCGTCACCGCGACCAACAGCTACGGCAGCGCAGCCGCGAACTCGGCCGCCGCCGGACCGATCGCCGGCGCACCCGTCAACACAGCCGCGCCCGCGATCACCGGCACGCTCGGCGTCGGCAAGGTGCTGACCGCCAGCACCGGCACGTGGAGCAACACACCCACCGCCTACACCTACCAGTGGCAGCGGTCCACCAACAGCGGCTCGACCTGGGGCGCAATCACCGGCGCGACCGGCTCGACGTACACCACCGCGACCGCCGACGCCGGCGCCGACGTCCGCGTGATCGTCACCGCGACCAACAGCTACGGCAGCGCAGCCGCCAACTCCGCCGCCGCCGGACCGATCCCCGGCACGCCGATCAACAGCACCCTGCCCGCAATCACCGGCACCGCCGCGCGCGGCTCGGTGCTGACCGCGAGCACCGGCACCTGGAGCCCGACGCCGAGCAAGTACGCCGACCAGTGGCAGCGCTCCACCAACGGCGGGGCGCTCTGGACCAACATCGCGGGCGCGACGAGCTCCACATACACGCCGGCCACCGCCGACGAGAAGGCGGAGCTCCGCGTGGTCGTGACCGCGACCAACAGCTACGGCAGCGTGACCGCGAACTCGGCCGCGACCGCCGCGGTCAGCACCAGCCCGCCGGCGGCGAGCGCGGCCCCGGTCGTGACCGGGACCGTCGCAGTCGGCGGCAAGCTGACGGCGACAGCCGGCACCTGGTCGGGAGTCGGGAACAGCTACAGCTACCAGTGGCAGTGGTCCGCCAAGGGGACCGTGTGGACGAGCATCCCGTCCGCGACCGGCACGACCTACACGGTCGCCTCGGCCTACTCCGGCGAGTACCTCCGCGTGCTCGTCACGGCAACCAACCCGGACGGGTCCCTCGGCGTCGCGAGCTCCGCGACCGGCAAGGTGGCGGCAGTCGCGACCAAGAAGGCCGCGGCTGCGACGAGCCCGGCGCACGCGATCACCGGCGTCACGATGAAGACGCCGGCGAAGCGCAAGACGCCGGCAAGGGCGTCGAGCGGCAACTGACCGGCGCGCAGGCAGGGGGCAGGCAGGGGGCAGCAGACCCGTGGCCGTGGGCCCGACAGGCCCACGGCCACGCGCGCCGCGGGGGCAGCCCGACGCGGGGCACGGCCCTCCGAGCCGTCAGCCGCTCGTCAGCGTCGAGTGGTATCCCTCCAGCGCGTACGGGTGGGGGATCACGCGGCGCAGCATCGCGCGGGCGGCGGACCCCAGCCCAGCCTCCTCGCAGACGTCGTCGTAGTGGGTGTCGATCACCGCGAGCTGGCGGTCAACCACGTCTCGTGCCTGTGCCATGGTCAGGTGGTACAGATGAGCTCGCCGCACGCAGCCGTCGATCTGGCTGAGCCTGTACCTGTCGGTGTCGTCACCGATGATCATCGCCTGGGATGCCTCGCCGCCCGTCCGCAGAATCGGGCTGATGTCATACGCGGGGGTGAGCGTCAGCGTCTCGCCGTCCCAGATAGGCCGGCAGCGGCTCTCCGGCGTCGAACAGCTCCGCCGCCCTCGCGAGATCGTCAAGGCTCGCGCGATCCGTCGCACGCGGGACGTAGACGTCCGGGCTGGCTTGAAAGTCGAGCGCGCCGATCCGGTCGGACCCCGACTCGAGCAGATAGGTGAGCGTTCCGAGCTCCGCGGGGTCGGCCTGCCTGGCCGCAGCACCCATCAGCTTGGCCATGATCACCCGCTGCCCCCACGCATCGGGCCCGGCGTCGACGATGCATCCGGGAGCGGCCAATTCCGGCAGCGGCCAGATCGTTCCACGCCGGAGCGGCAGCTCGGGGGCATAGAGCGAGATCGCGTCGTCGCGCGCGAGATAGCTGGCGCCGTACGCGAAGCTGACGACTCCGCCCTCCTCGTGCAGCCGGCCGGCGACGACGGGCGTGGCGGCGCCCGGCAGCCACACCCACGCGAATGCGTCTCGCGGCGCCTCAGAAGTCATCGTCGAGTTCCCGTGCCCGAACCCGCTGCGGTAGCAATGCGACCCGGTCGCGGGCGCGGGCGGCCTCCGAGGCGAGTCGGGCCCGATCCTCGTAGAACAGCGGCACCCCGACGAGCGTGGCCAGGTCGAACGCCACCCCAAGTGTCACGCTGGGATCTCCCTGCTCGACCTTGCGCAGGGTGTCGAGTGAAACCCCCGCCCGCTCGGTCAGCTGCCGCGCCGACCAGTGCCGCTCAACGCGGGCCTGCCGGACCTGGGCGCCCAACAGCTCGGCCGCGCTGCGGACCGTCCGGGAATATGCTCGCGATCGCTTCGCCATAGACTACGAATAAAACCTCAGTAGAACTCTTTAGAGCGATTATATTCGTATATGACCGACCCGTTCGGCTGCTGGCCGTGAACGAAACTTCCCGACCCCCCTGGATCCGTGCGGGGGTTGGACCGTGGCGCTCACTCGGTGCGCGCCCAGGTCCGACCCCCCTTGGGTGAGGAGGGGGTTGGGAACTTCCGCTCACCCGCGACCCGTTCGCGGCCGGCCGCAGCAGTGAAGAGGGCAGGAGTGGCGAGTGCTTCCGAACTTCGCCGGCGGCCCGTGGCCAGACACGCTGCCTTCACTGCTGCTGTGAAGAACGAGGGCGACGAATGTCGCGCGCCAGACGCCCTGTGTTCCTGCCCCGGGGCGGAGGATCCAACCCGAGCCAGACCGAGGCGCACCCAGCGTCTGCAGCCGGCCCGCCCCGGCGGCGCCTGCTCGCCGTTGAAGCTCACAAGCTCCGCCTGACGCCGTCGATCACGTGGCCACCGCACCTTGGCCCCAGGCTGGGGCCGATTGTCGAATGATTCTCGTTTCCGTCCCATCCTCGTACGGAGCGCTGGACGAGGCGGTTGACGGGTCCACGCACGGGCGGGCGGGCGGGCGGGCGGGCGAGCGAGCGGGCGAGCGAGCGAGCTGAGGCGCGCTCGCTAACGCCAGGCGGGTGGCGCGCAGGCAGGGGCCGGCGCGCCGGTGGCCGCACCCGCCGCCAGGGGCAGCACCAGCACCAGGCGAGCCCCGGCCGCGGAGGGCGCGGGCTCGAGCCGGCCGCCGTGGGACCGCGCCACCTCCGCGACGATCGGCAACCCGTGGCCGTGAGCCCGGCAGGCCCGCGGCCACGCGCGCCGCGCGAGCAGCTTGACCAGCGGCACGGGCAGGCCCGCACCACAGTCCGAGACGGCGATCCGCACGTGGCCGCCGGCGCAGCGGGCCGAGACCGAGACCGCGCCGGCCCCGTGCTCGATCGCGTTCGCGATCAGGTTGCCGGTCGCCTGCGCCAGGCGCGCACGGCTCCCCACGACCCGCGCGTCGCCGCAGCCGGCGAGGTCGAGCCGGAGCTCCCGGCCTCCCGCCGCCGGGCGCCACGCTTCGACCGAGTCGGCGAGCAGCTCCGCGACGCGCACCTCCCCTCCCCCGCCGCCCGGGATCGAGACGCCCGAGAGGTCCTCGAGCGCCTGGCGGGCGCGCGCGAGCTCGAGTGCCAGCGCGCGGGCGCGGACCGGATCGGTCGCCTCGCCGCAGCGAGCCGCGAGCTCGAGCCCGAGGCCGACGGTTCCGATCGCCCCGCGGAGCTCGTGACAGGCTCGCTGGGTCCGCTCCCGGCCGGCCGCCGCACGCGCCCAGGCGCCGAGCGCGGCCGCCACCGCCGCGCCCCACCCGGCAAGCGCGACCGCGGTCACGCCGAGGTCGCGTCCGTGAGCCGGTAGCCCACGCCCCAGACGTTGATCACGAACCGGCCGCCGCCCGCGCCGAGCTTGCGGCGCAGGCGCAGCGCATGGCCGTCGAGCGTCCGCGTCGTGCCCGCGACGGGCTCCACCCAGCCCCACACGAGCGCCAGCAGCTCCTCGCGCGTGAACACGCGGGAGGGATCGCTCGCGAGGGTCCGCAGCAGGCTGAACTCCTTGCTCGTGAGCTTCAGCGGCTCGCCGTCGAGCCACGCCTGGCGCGCGAGCGCGTCGAGCTCGATCGGCCCGACGCGCGTCCGTGCGCCCGCGCGACCGCGGTCCGGCGGGCGCAGCCGCGCCCTGATCCGGTGCAGCAACTCGGCGTACGAATAGGGCTTGCAGACATAGTCGTCGGCGCCCCGCTCGAGGCCGCGGACGCGGTCGACCTCGCTCGCGCGCCCGGAGACGATCACCAGCGGCAGCTCGGGGTCGAGCCGCCCGAGCAGCCGGTCGGCTCCGCGCACGAGGCCGATCAGCTCGAGGCCGTCGCCGTCGGGCAGGCCGAGGTCGATCACCGCGAGATCGAGATTGCCGGCGCTCAGCAGTCGCAGCGCCGCCGTGGCGGTGCCGGCGCTGAGCACCTCGAAGCCATCGGCGCAGAGGTTGTCGGCGAGGAACCGGGTGCCAACGGCGTCATCGTCGACGAGCAGGATCCTGGCGCTGCAATTCATGTCGCACAGAGGCGCCGGCGCTGCCGGATTCGCCCCCGCCTGCGAGAATCGAGCGGTTCCCCGAGCGGTCGTTCGGTGGCAGCGCATAGCACAAGCGGCGCGGTGCAACATGGCTGTCATGACCTGCACCAGAGCAGGAATCCGGCATAAGATGCCGACGGATGCAGCCGCGCGGGAACTACAGCTCCGGGGATGACTTCGTCCTCGAATACGGGGATCTCAGGTTCACCTTCAACGAGCGTGATTTCCGCGAGCGCTGCGAGCAGGCGGCGCGCCGGCTGGGGTTCATCGGCAGCTCGATCGAGGAGGACGAGGCCGAGGATCTGATCAACCTCGTCGTCAACGGCGAGGTGACCGATCCCGCCTCCGCGCTCGGCGAGCACGTCAACGACTGCTGGCCGGAGCTGGTCGGCCCGTCCGACCGCTCGCTCGTCCACTGGCTCAGGCGGCTGATCTTTCGCAGCGCCTGGCTCGATCAGCGCGTCAAGGAGGGCGAGCTCGACGTCCGCTTCGACGCGGACTCGGCGTCGTTCGTCTACATCCAGCCGGACCGCGGCGGCGAACCGATCGAGCTCGCGCCGGAGCCGAGCTGGGGTCGAGTCGCCTACGTGCGACGCTGAGCCTGAACCCTGCTCGCCCGCCAAGCGCATTACCCTCGCGGTCCGATGTCCGCACGCGTCTGGCTGGTGATGCCCACCTACAACGAAGCCGAGAACCTCGACGCGATCGTGCGCGCCGCCGATGTCGAGCTTGAGCGCGCGGCGCCCGGCTCGCACCGGCTCCTGGTCGTCGACGACAGCTCTCCGGACGGCACCGGCCGGATCGCCGACGGCCTCGCCGCGGAGCTGCCGGCGGTCGAGGTCCTGCACCGCACGACCAAGGACGGCCTCGGGCAGGCGTACCTCGCCGGGTTCGCGCGCGCGCTCGAGGAGGGCGCCGAGCTGATCATGGAGATGGACGCCGACTTCTCGCACGATCCCGGCTACATCGGCGCGCTGATCGGCGCGGCCGAGAACGCCGACGTCGTGCTCGGCTCGCGCTATGTCGCGGGCGGGGGCGTGCGCAACTGGGGGCCGCTGCGGCGCCTGATCAGCCGCGGCGGCGGGCTGTACGCGCGCCTGATCCTCGGCATCGGCGTCCACGACCTGACGGGCGGCTTCAAGTGCATCCGGCGCGAGGTGCTCGAGTCGATCGATCTGCCGAGCGTGCGCGCCGAGGGCTATGTCTTCCAGATCGAGGTCACCTACCGCGCGCTCCTCGCCGGCTTCAGGGTCGTCGAGGTGCCGATCGTGTTCAGCGATCGCACCGTCGGCACGAGCAAGATGTCGTCGCGAATCGCGCTCGAAGCGATGCTGCTCGTGCCCCGGTTGCGGAGGCTCGACCGCACTCGCCTGCGCAGCCACTAACCTGTATCTGGCACCTACCGTGCCGTAGAACTCGGCAGTCCTTGACTTTGTGAGTGTTAACACCCCGCTCGGCGCGACCACACGGTCCGGCGCCTTTGAGCTTCGGGTGCCCGCCCAGGCGCGGGTTGGTCATGCACGCCCTTTGCTCGGCCGGTTTGCGCTGGGCGGCCTGCTCGCGCTCTCGCTCCTGATCTGCGTCGCCGCGTCGAGCACGTACGCGCTGCTGCCGGCCCCGATCCGCGCGCCCGACATCTTCGGGCTCGCCGGCCTGTTCGGCGATTCCGGCCTGCACCTGCCCGCGGGCGTGCTGCTGCCGGTGTTCTCGCTCCTGTTCGGGTGCTACATCGTCGCGGTCCGCGCCGCCGACCGCCTCTCGCCGCGCGCGGTGCTGGCGACGATCGCGGCGCTGATCGCGATCGTCCTGATCGCGCCGGCGCTGATGTCCACGGACGTCTTCAGCTACGAGGCGTACGCCCGGATGTTCGTCACGTACGGCGCGAACCCGTACGTTCACGGCCCCAGCGCGATCCAGCTCGACTTCATCTACCCGTTCGTCGGCAGCAAGTGGTGGAACACGCCGACCGTCTACGGGCCGGTCTTCACGCTGCTCAGCGCGGCCGTCGACTCGCTCACGTTCGGCGTCCACAGCTGCCTGGTCACGAACGCGCGGCCGACCGGCGTCTGCTACCGCGCGGTCGCGGAGATGACGTTCGCGTACAAGACGATCGCGGCGGTCTCGGCGATCGCGATCGTCGCGATCCTGTGGCACGCCGCGCGGCTCCGGGGGCTCAACCCCGTCCGCGCCGTCGCCGTCTTCGGGCTCAACCCGCTTGTCATCATCTACGGCGTCGGAGGCGGCCACAACGACCTGCTGATGCTCGTGTTCGGCACGCTCGCGATCTACGCGCTGCTCGCCAAACGCGATCGCGGCGCGGGGGTCTCGGTCGCGCTCGCGACCGCCGTCAAGCTGACCGCCGGCCTGCTGCTGCCGTTCATGCTCGCCGCCGGCGTCGGGCTCGGGGCGCCGAGCCGGCGCCGCAGGATCGTGCTCGGGGCCGCCCTCGGCGGACTCGCCATGATCATCGCCGGGATCGCGGCGTTCGGCTTCTCGCTGTTCAACCTGATCCCGACGCTCCAGCACATCCAGTCGATGGGCGACACGAGCAGCGTCCCCGGGTTCCTCTCGATCGCGCTCCACCTGCACGTCCTCGGGCGCGTGCTCGGGGTCGTGCTCGGCCTGATCTTCCTGTCGGTGTTCGCCTGGCTGCTGCATCGCGTCTGGCGCGGGCGGATGGACTGGATCGACGGCGCCGGCTGGGCGACGCTGGCGATGCTGATGGCCGCCAGCTCGATGCTCCCCTGGTACGTCGCCTGGCTGATGCCGCTGGTCGCCCTGTGCACGAGCCGCCGCCTCTGGAACGCCGCGCTGTGGTTCACGGGGATCATCCAGCTGATCACGATGCTGGCGTACATTCCGCACTGGGCCGGCGCCTGATGGCGGCCCGGGGGCACCACCGGCGTTCTTAGGGAGCTCAGAGGGTGCGACCGTACGATCTCCGCCCATGACCGACCGCGAAGTCCAGCTTCTGAGTGTCGTCGCTCCCGTCTACAACGAGGAAGCGACGATCCACGAGTTCTACGCGCGCGTGTGCAGCGCGCTCGAGGGGATTCCGATTCGAGCTCGTGCTCGTCGACGACGGGTCGCGCGACGGCTCGCCCGCCGCGATGGAGCAGCTGGCGAGCCAGGACCCGCGCGTCAAGCTCGTCTTCCTATCGCGGAACTTCGGCCACCAGACGGCCCTGACGGCGGGGCTCGACCACGCCACCGGCGACGCGATCGTGATGCTCGACGCCGATCTCCAGGATCCGCCCGAGCTGATCATCACGATGCTCGACCACTGGCGCGCCGGCTGCGACGTCGTCTACGCGGTCCGCGAGCAGCGCGAGGGCGAATCGTGGTTCAAGCTCGCCACCGCGCGGTGGTTCTACCGCATCTTCGACTGGCTGACGACGGTCCAGCTCCAGCACAACTCCGGCGACTTCAGACTGCTCGACCGCCATGCCCTCGACGCGCTGCTGTCGATGCGCGAGCGCAACCGCTTCCTGCGCGGGATGACCGTGTGGGTCGGCTTCACGCAGGCGGCGGTGCCCTACGACCGCGACGCCCGCTACGCCGGCGAGACGAAGTACACGCTGACGAAGATGCTGAAGTTCTCGCTCGACGCGATCTCGTCGTTCTCTCACCGGCCGCTCCAGCTCGCGACGTTGCTCGGGTTCCTGATCTCGGGGCTGGCGTTCATCGCGATCCCGGTCGTGATCGTGCTCAAGATCCTCGGCTCCTACCTGCCGGGGTTCGGCTCGCTCGAGATCTCGATCCTCCTGCTCGGCGGCATCCAGCTGATCTCGATCGGGATCATCGGCGAGTATGTCGGGCGGATCTACGACGAGGTCAAGGGCCGGCCGCTGTACCTGGTGCGCACGAAGCGCAACTTCGCGATCGAGGACGCGCAGCCGCCGGACCGCTCCGCGACGCTCGAGCAGGCCCGCTGAGCGCAGTCCGCGGGCGGGCGCGGGTCAGCCTCCGGCCGGGTTGGGTCCGACCGAGCGGTTCACGTCAGCCGGCCTGTCGGGCCGGCCGACGTGCTCAGCCGCACCGTTCGAGGGCTGACCGCCGTCCTCGTGCTCGAGCGCGTCGATCCTCCGCGCCAGTCCCTTGATCGCGTCGGCGATCGGGTCCGGCAGGTGCACCCAATCGGCGTCGGGGCCCTCGAGGCGCCGGCCCTCGACTCGCACCGGATGCCCCGGGTTGCCGACGACGGTGGAGTTCGGCGGCACGTCGTGGATCACGACGGTGTTGGCGCCGATCTTCGAACCGTGGCCGACGACGATCGGGCCGAGCAGCTTGGCCCCGGATCCGATCGTGACGTTGTCCTCCACGGTCGGGTGGCGCTTGCCGGTCGCAAAGCCCGTGCCGCCGAGCGTCACCCCCTGGTAGATCGTGACGTCGGCGCCGATCTCCGCCGTCTCGCCGATCACGACGCCCATCCCGTGGTCGATGAACAACCCGGGTCCGATCCGCGCAGCCGGATGGATCTCGATCCCGGTCACCGCCCGCGCGATCGTCGCGATCACCCTCGGCACGAGCGGGACCCGCGCGCAACCGAGCACGCTGGCGAGACGGTGCGCGAGCACGGCCTGGACGCCGGGCCACAGCAGCAGGATCTCGAGTGAGCTGACCCCCATCGCAGCCGGATCGCGCCGATGGGCCGCCTCGACATCGCGCCGGATCTCAGCCACGGTCGCACGGATCATGCCTTCGCACACCATCTCCTTCAGAGGCTACAGGGGGGCGCCGGTCAGTCGGGCTGGCCGTTGCGCCGCGGCACGGCGCCGAGCGGCGTCGGCGGCGCGAACCAGCTGAGCGAGATGTAGCGCTCGCCGGAGTCGGGCAGGATCACGGCGATGCGGGCGCCGGCGAACTCCGGCCGGCGGGCCACCTCGAGCGCGCCGTACGTCGCGGCTCCGCAGGAGATCCCCGCGAGCACGCCCTCACGCGTCGCCATCAGATGCGCGGTCCCGACAGCCTCGTCGTCGCCGACCGCGATCACCTCGTCGATCACGTCACGGTTGAGGACGAGCGGGACGAAGCCGGCGCCGATCCCCTGGATCCGGTGCGGCCCGGGCCGGCCGCCCGACAGCACGGGTGAGCCCGCCGGCTCGACCCCGACGATGTGGATCCGCGGGTTGCGCTCCTTCAGGAACTCCCCGACGCCGGTGATCGTCCCGCCCGTGCCGACGCCGGCGACGAACACGTCGATCCGCCCGTCGAGCGCCTCCCACAGCTCCGGCCCGGTCGTGCGCCGATGAGCCTCCGGGTTGGCCGGGTTGGAGAACTGATCGGGCAGGAACACGTCGTCGCGCGTCGCCATCCGGCGCGCCGCGTCGACCGCCTCGTTCATCCCGCCGAGCGACTCGGTGATCTCGAACTTCGCCCCGTACAGCGCCAGCAGGCGCTCGCGCTCGCGGCTCATCCCCTGCGGAAGCGTGAGCACGAGGTCGTAGCCCTTGGCCGCGCAGACGAAGGCGAGCGCGATCCCGGTGTTACCGCTGGTCGCTTCGACGATCGTCGTGCGCCCCGGCTCGATCCGCCCCTCGCGCTCGGCCGCCTCGATCATCGCGATCCCGATCCGATCCTTGACGCTCCCGCCGGGGTTGAACGCCTCGAGCTTGGCGAACAGCGCGCAGCCGCAGTCGGGCGCGATCCGCGTCATCTCCACGACCGGGGTTCGACCGATGTACGCCGCGATGCTCGTCGGAATAACGGACATTGTCACTCGACAATGTACGAAATTTGGGCGTGGGTGTAGTGCATCGCCCGGATCCCGCCTGCTTCCGGGCGTTGTCCCGTGCTTACCGGGTTGCGCTTCGAATGCATCGACTGACTCCGGTTGATTCTGCCGCAACTCACGCAGGCGTGGAATCGCAGCGGCGCTGCCTACCGACCGCGATCCGTACATCGCGAGCCTGATGGCCGCTCAACTTCAGGCGCTCCGGCGAACCGCGCGCCGGGGCTGGGCATCGACCGCCCGGCCCCCCGCGGCTGGCAGCTCACGTGCCGGACCTAAAGGGCCGCCGCCAGGCCCGTCAGGGTGCTCGCCTGCGTGGTTGTGAGCAAGCCCGGACCCACCAGTGCCTGCACGCCGAGGTCGTAGACGTGGATCAATGCATTGGTCGGCGCCGCGGGCAACTTTGGCGAGAACTGCTCCAACCCGCTGCACAGCGCGTTCGCAAGCAGCGCCGCGAGAGCCTGCTGCTGTGAGCTGAGCGCCTTGTACTTGGCCGAGCCTTCGATGGATTGGGTGGTGAGCGTGCACAGTGGACCGGGGGTCACCACCACGGTGAAGGTGTTCGTCGCCGCCGGATTCGTGGTGTTGCCGGCCTTGTCGGTAGCCGCTGCCGACAGAGTGTGGGAACCCGCTCCGAACGTCCAGGCGGCAGCGTCCGCCAACGGACCGGGACACGAACTCGACGCGACACCGGAACCGCCCGGGTTGTCGGTCGCGGTGCACGTGATGTCCACCGTCTGAAGCAACGTGTACGGGCTCGTATTGCCGTTGAAGCTGACGGTCGGCGCGATCGTGTCGATGTTGAACGACTGCTGGTCATTCGCCGTGAAGCCCGCGTTGTCCTCGCACGAGGACGCCACCGCGATACTGTGGCCCTCCTGGCTGCCGGATCCGCTCGTCTGCGTGCAAGCTGACGTGTCGATCCCCGAGAGGCTGTCGGTCCAGTTCCACGCGACCGATACCGGCGAGATGTACCAGCCGTTGTTCCCGAGCGTGCCCGACACCACAGGCGCGTCCGTCAGGCCGGTCAGATCGACGTTCACCGTGTCGGAGGCGGTGCCGACGTTCCCGTTGGCGTCGGCGCAAGAGGCGGTCAACGTGATCGTCCCCTGCCCCGACGACGTGCTGGAGGCCGGACAGTTCGAGGCGTTCGGCGCAGACAGAGCCGCGCCGAACGACCCGGCCGCCCAGTTCCACTCGACCGTCACCGCCGAGTCATTCCACCCAGGAGGCGCGGTCCCGGACTCAAGGCTCGGATTCGCGACTGGCTCGCACTGCGGCACCGCCACCAGGTTGTCCTCACACACCCCGACGTTCTCGGAGATGACGTTGCACGCTCCCGCTCCGTTGCACGAGAGATTCGCGACGCTGGGCGGACTCGTGTCCGTCGACGGGCCCGCACATGCAGATTGTCCGTTACACGAGGAATAGCCGATGTCGCCGAGGTCGTCGCAGGAGGCGGCTTCGTCGCAGGAGTAGTAGTCCACGCTCCCGTCGTCGCCCTGGCACTGGCCTTGTAGGGGGCTCCCGTTGCACGAGTTGTACCCGACCGAAGTGAGGCCAGGACCGCACGCAGTCCAGCCGTCGCATGCATCATCCCCGATCGCCCCGATCTCGCCGGAGCCAGCGCCGCACGCATCGCCGCCGTCGCATGAATCATCCCCGATCGGCCCGATCTCGCCGCCCGAACCGTTGCACGTAATGAACTCGCTGGGCGTATAAGAACAAGAGTCATTCCCAACTGTGGTCGCGGCATCGCAGCTACCCGCGAAGCTCTCGCAGGAGTTGGCGCCGACCGACACGAGCGAAGGGCTGTCAGCGCATCCGCCAAACGGGCCGCCCTTGCAAGAGCCGTTCTCGACCAGCGTGAGGTTGGGGTCGTTGGCGCAGGCGCCGGGGATTTCGCCGCCGCAGGAATCGTCGCCAACTGCTGTTAGGACGGGATCATTGGCGCAGGCGCCGGCGTATTCGCCGTCGCAGGAACCGTCGCCAACCGTCGTGAGCACAGGATCGTTGGCGCAGCCGCCGCCGGGCCCCGACGTTGCGGACTGATCGCAGGAGTCGTTCCCCACCGACGCGAGGACAAGGTCGGCAGAGCACGGTGAGCCGACGCCGTCGCAGGAACTGGCCCCGACAGACAACAGGTCAGGATCAGCACTGCACGCCGTCGAGCCGTCCGTCGTTTGGCACGAGCCCGTTCCGATCGTCTGCGCGCGTGCGACCCCCGCCGTCGCCGCACAGATCAAACAGAGCGCGCCGATGACCGTCATCAGGCGGACAGCACCGACTCGGATGGACATCTCCATCACACCCCTTCACGCGAAAGACTTTAAGCGACGCTTTAGCAACGCTCGCCACAAGCGAAAGCTTTTGCGCAGGAGCACGGCATCCTCAAAGGGGGACAACCGAGAATCGGCCTATTGCGGCGCCGATTGTGCGTCAAACCCGACAGCCTATGTCGCCCCGTGGCCAGCCTCACGCACGATCCCGGGACACTTCGCGACGATTGCGTCGGCTATGGCCGATGCACTCGCGTCGAGCAGTTCCTCAGGTCTGCCGGGCCGTACACAACTGACGCGAATCCTGGCGCGAGACCCTCCAGAAACGACGAAAGCCCTGCAAGGAGAGACCCCGCGGCTAGATGTGGTACATCGCGGCGCCGGCCGCCATCGCCTCGGCGTCCGCGATGTCGGCGATCGACGACTCGGCCAGGACCGTGCGGGCCGCTTCGGCGGCCTGCTGGAAGACGCCGGTGGAGTCCTGTCCGAGCGGACCGTCGAGCAGCTCGACGACCTCGAGCACGGTGATCTGCTCCGCCGGCCGCGCAAACGTGTAGCCGCCCTTGACGCCTCGTTGCGAGCGCAGCAGGCCGGCCCGCCGGAGCGACGCGAACAGCTGCTCGAGGAACTGCACCGGGATGTCGCCGCGCCTGGCGAGCTCGGCGATCGGCGTCGGTCCGACGTCGCCATGCCGGTGGAGTTCGACGAGCGCACGCACCGCGTATGGCGACTTGCTCGTGATCGACAGCACGCCGTCGATCGTAGTCGACGCCCCGGTTGGGCGCACGTCGTGAGCGCTAGATCCAGCCGCGCTCGGTCGCCATCAGGACGGCCTGGGCGCGATCCATCGCGCCGAGCTTCCCGTACACGTTGTGCAGGTGGGTGCGCACGGTGGACGTCGAGAGGCCGAGCTCGGAGGCGATCTGCTTGTAGACCATGCCCTTCGCGAGCCGCCGCAGAACGTCGACCTCGCGGCTCGACATCGGGCACGGATCGACCTGGCGCGGCCGGTTGCCGCTCGACGGGAGCGGCAGGTCGTACATGACCGTTCGCAGCTGCGCGGGCTGGAGGTTGATCATCCGCGCGACGCTCAGCATCTCGGCCGGCGTGATCGCGCCACCGAGGACGTAATGGGCGAGCATGTCGGAGAGCCGGACGATCGCGGCCTCGCCCTCGGTGTCGGTCGAGTGGTGGCACTCGATCACGTGGGCGATCGACTTCGGCAGTCCCCAGCGCCGGGCGAGCACGCCACCGACGAGGGCATGGTCGACGCCGAGCTCGCGGCGCTCGCGCTGCAGGCGCTCCTCGGGGGTGCGCGCATCGCCGTGGACCTGGCGGGGATAGCCCGGATACGCGTGGACGAGGACGAGCTTGCCGATGTCGTGCAGCAGCGCGGTCACCATCAGCCGGTCGCGGTACTCGAAGCCGATCTCGGTCGCGAGGCGGTCGGCGGCGCGCTGGGTGGCGACGCTGTGCAGGCGGAAGCGCTCGGGGATCCCCTGCCAGACGGCGGTGCGCTCGAAGAAGTCGTAGGTGCGCGCACGGCTGGCGATCGAGAGGATCGTCGCCGGCGAGAGGACCTCGATGCCGGAGACGGCGCTGTCGACCCGCCCCCGCGTGGGCCCGTCGACCTGGTTGGCGAGCCGCATGACGGCGATCGCGAGCGCGACGTCGCCCTCGACGGCGGCGACGATGTCGGAGGTGGAGGGGTCGCCGCCCTCGAACAGCCGGAGCACGCGATTGCGGGACTCCGCCATCACGGGGAACGCCTCGAGCGCCTCGAACGCCGCGGTCAGCCGGCGCCCATGCCCCTCGTTGTGATGCCGCTCGCGGGAGGCATAGGGGTCGGTCGGCGTCATACGGGTTGGTGCTGGAAGGGCCACAGTGGACTCACTCAATGGGGTCTGGTTCGAGACTTGCGGGAGAAGACTCCTCACCCACCTGCTCATCGGCAGCTGTGTGCCTTTGTTTGAGCCACCCTATACCTTGCGATGGTTCGATCAGGCCGTTGCGGTGAATCTCGCGGTCGTGTTCAGCGTGCGAGCGTGCGGTCGATCAGCTCCAGCGTGCGGTCGCGACCGAGCAGGGCGACGCTCTCGAAGATCCCGGGCGAGACCGTCCGGCCGGCGATCGCGACCCGGATCGGCTGGTAGAGCTGGGCGGGTTTGAGCTCGTGCTGCTCGAGCACGACCCGCAGGGCCTCCTGCACCGACTCGGTCGTGAAGGGCTCGGCCGCGCCGGCCAGCGCCGCCCGCGCGGCGGCGAGATGCTCGCGGCCGCCGTCGCGCCCGATCACCTTCGCGAACGCCTGTGGATCGTCCTGCGGTCCGTCGAACAGGAAGCCCGCGAGCGGCCAGAAGTCGGCGAGCGTCTGGATCTTCTCGCGCGAGATCTCGACGGCTCCGCGCAGGCCGGTGCGTCCCGTGTAGCTCTCCAGCCGCTCGGTCAGCTGCTCGACGCTGAGCGCGCGCAGATGCAGGCCGTTGAGGTGCCGCAGCTTGCGCTCGTCGAAGATCGCCGGGTTGTGCGAGACCCGCTCGAGCCGGAACCGCTCGGCGAGCTGCGCGAGCGCGAAGAACTCCTCGTCGGCGTCGAAGCCGGCACCGAGCAGCGCGATGTAGTTGTCGACCGCCTCGGGCAGGTACCCCGCGTCGCGCAGCTCCTGTACCGAGGCGGCGCCGTGGCGCTTGGACAGCTTCTTGCCGTCGGGTCCATGGAGCAGCGGCAGGTGCGCGTAGCGCGGCGGAGTCGCCCCCAGGGCCTCGAACACGAGCAGCTGTTTGGGGGTGTTGGAGATGTGGTCCTCGCCTCGGACCACGTGCGTGATGCGGGCGTCGAGATCGTCGATCGCAACGGCGAAGTTGTAGAGAACGCTGCCGTCCGCGCGCGCGATCACGGGGTCGTCCATGTGCTCGTGGGCGTGGCTGATCGGACCGCGGATCACATCGTCGAACGTCGTCGCGCCGTCGTCGGGCACGTGCAGCCTGACCGCACCCGACTCCTCCGGCGTGCCCCGGAAGCCGCGATCGGCGCCGTGCTCGGCCTTGTAGGCGTCCACGTCCTCGCGCGTCGCGTTCGAGTGGTACGCGTGCCCGCTCGCGAGCAGCTGCGCGAGCGCCTCGCGATGGCGCTCGGCATTGGCCGTCTGGAAGATCGGTCCCTCGTCCCAGTTCAGGCCGAGCCAGCGCAGCGCATCGAGGATCTGCTCAACGTTCTCCGGAGTCGATCGCTCCCGGTCGGTATCTTCGATCCGCAGCACGAGCGCGTTCGGCTCGCCGTCGCGCTCGGGCCCCCGCGCCAGCAGCCAGTTGTAGAGCGCCGCGCGGGCGCCGCCGATGTGCAGGGCACCCGTTGGAGATGGAGCGAAGCGAACACGCATGACAGATCAACGCCCATGCTAATCGGGGCTCACGTGTCACCGTCGGGCGGCCTCGCGAAGGCCGTCGCGCGCGGCGCCGAGATCGGCGCCGAGAGCATCCAGATCTTCAACCAGTCGCCGCGGATGTGGCGTCCCACCCAGTACGGCGAGGATGACTTCGCGGAGTTCCGGGCTGCGCTCGCGGCGAGCACCGTCGAGGCGGTCGTGATCCACGCGGTCTACCTGCTCAACTGCGCCTCCGAGGATCAGGAGATCCGCACCAAGTCGCTCGCCTCGCTGACGCATTCGCTGCGGATCGGGGCGGGGATCGGCGCGGTCGGCGTGGTCCTGCATCCCGGCTCGGCGAAGGGCGGCCATACCGGCGAGGCGATCGCCCGGGCGGGCGAGCTGATCGCCGCAGCGCTCGCCGACAGCGAGCGCTGCCAGCTGCACCTGGAGGACACGGCGGGGGCGGGCGGCACCCTCGGGCGCTCGTTCGAGGAGCTGGCGGCGCTGATCGAAGCCGGCGGCGGCGACGAGCGGCTGCGCCTGTGCCTGGACTCGTGCCACCTGCTCGCCTCGGGCTACGACATCCGCACGGTCGCGGGCCTCGACGAGACGCTCGACGAGTGCGACCGAACCGTCGGCCTCGATCGCCTCGGCTCGCTCCACCTCAACGACTCCGTCACGCCGCTCGGGTCGAACCGCGACCGTCACGCCCCGCCCGGGAAGGGCGAGATCGGCGAGTCCGGGCTCGCGGTGTTCCTGTCCGAGCCGCGCTTCCAGGGGCTCGCCGTCGTGCTCGAGACCGGTCGCGACGACGGGCGGGTGACCGCGGCCGACATCGAACTGGCGGGCGAGCTGCGCCGCCGCGGACTCGCCGATCGCGGACTGCCGGTCGGGACCGGGTCGAAGACGGCACCGGACGGGTAGGGTGTTGGGCAGATGACCGCCTCCGAGCCAGCAGACGCCCTCGTCGTCTTCGGGATCACCGGCGACCTGGCGCGCAAGATGACGTTCCGCTCGCTCTACCGGCTCGAGCGCCGCGGGCTGCTCGACGTGCCCGTGTTCGGCGTGGCGGCCGACGACTGGAGCCTCGACAGGCTGGTCGCGCACGCGCGCGACTCGATCGAGCAGGCGGGCGAGAAGGTCGACGACAAGGTGTTCGCGCGCTTCGCCGCGCGGCTGCACTACCTGAGCGGCGACTTCTCGAACGCGGACACGTTCACCAAGCTCGCCTCGGCGCTCGAGGGGCTGGCGAACCCGGTCTTCTACCTGGAGGTCCCGCCGTCGCTGTTCGCGCTCGTGATCGAGGGGCTGGCGAACGCCGGCGTGCTCGTGCGCGGGCACCAGCGGGTCGTCGTCGAGAAGCCGTTCGGCCACGATCTCGCCTCGGCGCGCGCGCTGGCGAGCGATCTGCACAGGTACCTCGACGAGGAGCAGCTCTACCGGATCGACCACTTCCTCGGGAAGATGGGGCTGCAGGAGATCCTCTACCTGCGGTTCGCGAACTCGCTGCTCGAGCCCGTCTGGAACCGCCACTACGTCAGCTCGGTCCAGATCACGATGACGGAGGAGTTCGGCGTCGAGGACCGCGGGCACTTCTACGATCCGGTCGGGGCGCTGCGCGACGTCGTCGTCAACCACCTGCTGCAGGTGCTCGGGGCGGCGGCGATGGAGCCGCCCGCGGGCGACGATCCGACGACGCTGAAGGACGCGAAGTACGCGATCCTGCGCTCGATGCGGGACGCCGACCCGTCCCGCTACGTCCGCGGCCAGTACGACGGCTACCGCGAGATCAAGGGCGTCGCGGAGGATTCCCAGACCGAGACGTACGCCGCCCTGCGGCTCGAGATCGACAACTGGCGCTGGGCGGGCGTGCCGTTCTTCATCCGCTCCGGCAAGTGCCTGACGGAGACGGCGACCGAGGTCCGTCTCGTCTTCCACCACCCGCCTCGCCTCGGCTTCCTGCCGTCGACGAGCCGGCGCCCGGAGCCGAGCCAGATGGTCATCAAGATCGACCCCGCGACCGGCATCCAGATGGTGCTCGACGCCCACCGCGCCGACAGCCGTGGCCCGCGGCCGATCTACATGGACATGCATTTCGCGCAGGAGGGCGGCGAGGACGCGACGCCCTACGAGGTGCTGCTGCACGCGGCGATCTGCGGCGACTCGACGGCTTTCACCCGCCAGGACGTGGTCGAGGAGAGCTGGCGGATCGTGCAGCCGCTGCTCGACGCGCCGCCTCCCGTCGTCCCCTACGCCAAGGGTTCGTGGGGGCCGTCCGAGGCCGACCGGCTTCCGTCCGGCTTCGGCGGCTGGCACGGCCCCTGGGTCTCCGAGCCCGCGCGCGAGGCCTGAGCGCCCCGCGCCCCGCGCCCCGCGCCCGTCGCCGGGGCGGGGCCGCCCCGCCGCGCCCCGCGGGCCGGCGGCGGGTCCGTGATGGACGTTGCAGAGCTTGGCGGCAGTGCCGCGGGGCGGGACTTGGATACAAAAAGTGCCCTGGGAGGGCACTTTTTGTATCCAAGTCCCCGGTCAGGCACCAAATGGTCCCGCTATGCCCCCTCTCAGGGCACCGATGCGGAAAATAGCCTCACCGTTCACTCCCTTTCGACCCACGACGGCCGCAGCCGGGCGCGGGGCGGCGGGTCAGCCGGCAGGGGTGCGGCTCTGGTGGACGGCGCCGATCAGGCTCGGGGCGACGGGCAGGAGCGGCAGCAGGTAGGCCTGGAGCGAGTGGTAGATGTCGGGCTTGCCGTACCAGGGATGTGACTTGCGGACGTTGTGGTCGTCCAACATCGGGTACCAGCCGCCACGCTCATGATCGATCAGGTGCGCGTCCGCGAACTCCCAGAAGCGGCGGTACCAGGTCTCGTACATTGGCTTGCCCGTGATCCGCGCGAGGTAGGAGCTGGTGGCGATCCCCTCGGCGATCGGCCACCAGTAGCGGTCGCTGTTGACCGGGGCGCCATCCCAGCCGACCGTGTAGTACAGCCCCCCGATCCGCTCGTCCCAGCCGGCCTGTACCCCACGCGCGAACATCGCCTCCGACATCTCGATCAGCTCGCCGCCGAGCCGGCCGGAGGCGAGACCGGCGCCGAGCACGAGGCGCGACCACTCCAGCGAGTGGCCGATCGTGGCGCCGTAGGGGCGGAAGGGATCGTCGATCCGGTCGCGGTTGTGCTCCAGCATCGGCCGCCAGGCGGTGTCGTAATGCTCCGGGAGCAGCCAACCGTGGTCGCGCGCCTGACCGTCGATGAACTTCGCGACGAGCCGTCGCGCCCGCTCGGCGAGCTCGGCCGAGCCCGTCGCGGTCGCTGCGGCGAGCAGGCTCTCGCACAGGTGCATGTTGCTGTTGACGCCGCGGTAGGGCTCGAGCTCGTTCCAGCCGGCGTCGTAATCCTCGGCCGAGGAGGCGCCGTCGGCGTCCGACCAGAAGTGTTCGTCGATCACGGCGAGCACGTCCTCGAGCAGTTCGGGGGCGCGGGCGTGACCCGCCGCGAGCCCCGCCGCCGCGGCGAGCAGGACGTGCGCATGCCCGTACCCCATCTTCGTCGTGTCGTCCGGGCCGCCCCGGCCGACGGCGGCGATGTAGCCGCCTGCGCGCGGATCGCGGTGCTCGTTCCAGAGCGTCTCGAGGCCACGCTCGACGACCGTCGCGCAGCCCGGGATGCCGAGCATCTCGCCGGCCGCGTAGCAGTGCACGGCGCGCGTCACCGTCAGCAGGTTCTGCCGTCGTGCCGTCGCCGGCGGGCAGCCGGTCGGGAGTGGGCGGCCGTCGTCGTCGAGCTCGACGAACGAGCCGTCGGAGTCGACGGTGGCGCGGTAGAAGCGCAGCAGGCGCAGCGCCCCCTCGGTCAGCCAGGACCGGTGCTCGCGAGAGCTCACCCAGCTGCCCGGCTGGAGTCGTGGGGTCATCTCAGTGGCCATCTCGTCGACCTGGTCCCGTCCCGCCGGCTCAGACGGCCCGGCCGGAGTGGACGATCTCGGCGAGCCGTGACAGGAGCTCGGTCGCCTGCTCGACCGGTCGCTGCCAGACGCGGCGCCCGATCACGATCCCGCGCGCCCCGGCGGAGACCGACCGCTCGACCATCGCGCAGAGATCCTCGGGCGTCCCGGCGGCGGGCCCGCCCAGGATCACGAGCGGCAGGCCGAGCTCCGCGCACCAGTCGCTGAGGACGGCCGGATCGTCCGGGGCCATCACCTTGATGATGTCCGCACCGAGCTCAGCCGCCATCCGGCACCCGTCGCCCTCGATCCGCGTCGCGTTCTCGGGCCGCGGCGAGGTCAGGCAGATCGGCTCGACCATCACGGGCAGGCCGAGTGGCTCGGCTTCGGTGACGACGTGGCCGATCAGCTCCGCACGCTCGGCGCGCTCTTCCGGCGGTACGTCCCACGGCATCAGCACCTTGACGCCGTCGACGCCGAGCGCGGCGGCGCGCTCGAGCGAGGTCATCAGCACGTGGGCGCCCTGCGCGGTCCCGCGCCAGTACGTGTCAATCGTCAACAGGCGCGCCGGCGCCGCCCGAGCGGCAAACAGCGGCGCCGTGCGCTCCGCCACGCCGGGCCCGATCAGGAAACCGTCACACGCCAGCGCCAGGAAGCTCTCGATCATCCGGACCGGGTCTTCGAGGCCCTCGACGCGCCCGAGCATCGTGCCGTGATCCACGGGCAGGATCACGGTGCGTCCGTCCTCGGCGAAGATGCGGCCGAGGCGATACGCCTTTCCGGCCGCCGGCGCGCTCGTGCCGGTGCTCAGGCGGGGGTCTGCGGTCGTGCTCATTGTCAGGAGACCTTTTCTCTGGTCGGTGGTTGCTCGGATGGGTCGAGGCGCCCTTCGGAACGGCAGATCGGACCGCTGGTGGCGGTGGCGGGGAAGCGATCGATCGAGTCGAACACGCCGGCGGCGATGCCGGCCATCAGGCCGGCACCGCGCACGCCTGCCTCGGGGACCAGCGGGTACACGGTCCGGGCGAACTCGGCCTCCTTCAGCCGGCGCAGGACGGGGTTGAGCGCCCAGCCGCCGGTGATCCGCACCTCGGTGATCGGCCCCCCGAGCCGCTCCACGTCACGGCAGCGAGCGGAGGCGCGATCGACGGCGGCGCGGACGCCGGCGAGCCACGCGCTCGCCGGCGAGCCGAGGGGCCCAGCGGACGGCTCACGGGTCGCGCTCGCCGCGAGCGCCGCGAGCGCGGCGTCGTCAAGCGACGTCTGACCTGAGCTGTGGGTCGCGCCGAGCCGCTCGAGCAGGGGCGCCAGTTCGATTCCTAGCGGGAGCCCGGCGAGCAGGCAGTGGCAGCCGGGAAGCGCATGCCACCCGGTCGCGATCCCGGCCGGATGGCCCTCTGCCGGGTCGCGGCAGGCGTCGGCGGGAATCGCGCGCACAACCGCCTCAGCGGTGCCGCAGGAGTCCATGATCTGGCTCGAGGTCGTGACGCCGCTACCGATCGCTGCGACGAGATGGTCGTGGCCCGCGACGGTGACGGCTGCGCCGCGCAGGCGCTCGAGCCCGGCGGCAGGCCGCTCGATCCGCCCCCACTCGCTACCGGCCTGGCGCAGCTCCCCGAACAGTGACGGCTCCAGGCCGGCCCAGTCCATCACCTCGGGCCACCAGCGGCAGCCGCTGATCGCCAGCGCACCCGTGCGAGACGCGAGCGAGAGCTCGGAGGCGCGGGTGCCGGAGAGCCGGAAGGCGATCCATTCGGCGACGCTCAGCACCGTCGACGCGCGGCGCAGCTCGGGGTCCGCGCGCAGCAGCCAGCGCAGCGTCACGACCGTCGGGATCGGATCCCGCGTGAGCCCGGTCGTGTGCGCGATCGCCTCGCGCGTAAGGGCGGCCTCCATCTCGAGGAAGTCCGTCTCGGCGCGGCGATCGTGCCAGGCGATCGAGGGCCCGAGGGCCTCGCCGTCTGGACCCACCAGGACGACCGTCTCGGCCATGCTCGTGATTCCGACGCCGGCGATCGCCCCCGCAGGGGCGATCGCCATCAGGTCGATCAGGGCCGTCTGGACGGCGCTGATGAAGTCGTCGGGCCGGGCCTGCGCGCCCGTCGCGGACCTCGTCCAGACGGTCGGCGTCGCGCTGCAGCCGAGCTCATTTCCGTCGAGGTCGACCACGCCGGCCTTGATCCGAGTCGTGCCGACGTCGACGCCGACGAGCAATGGCCGCCCCTGGCTCACGCCGAGTGGACTCCCTCGCGCCAGGGCCGTGCCCTGCCGCTCATCGTCGCGACCGATCGTTCGAGCCGCTCGAGGCCGGTGGTCTGGAGGAATTCCCTGCGCTCGGCGCCTTCGAGCGCGACCGCCTCCTTCCAGTACACCCGGCCCGCGATGAAGCCGCAGGCCCCACCCTCTTCGCAAGAGTTCACGACGGCTTCGAGGAAATTGTCGAACGGCATTCCCGCCGACAGCATCGCCCACGGGACCGTGATCGCGTCGGCGACCGCGCGGCAGCCGGCCGCGTCGCTCGGGTATTCGAGCTTGAGCAGGTCGGGGCGGGTCTCGCTCAGGATCCGGGCCGACTCGGCGATCAGCTCCGCCCGCCGCTGCGGCGGGATCGCGTCCTCGCCGGGCAGCTTGTAGAGCAGCGTCTCGACGACCGAGGGGACGCCTGCCTGCGCACAGTCGGCGACGACCGCGCGGACGACTTCGACAACCTCGGCGACGAGGTCCGGCTCACCCGCGGCCCGCGGACGATCCGGCCGCAGCTGCACGAGCAGCTTGACGGCGTCACCGCCCATCTCGCGCACCCACGCTGCGGTGCGATCGGGGTCGCGCCCCGCCCGCGGTTCCCCATTCCACGTCGCGCGCTCGGGCGGCTCGACCGCGACCAGCGTCCCGCAATCCAGGGACATCACGCCCGCGCGGCTCACCGCCGGGACCCCGTACTCCGGATCGAGCAGCACCGCCGTGGCCGCAGGGCTCAGGGCTCGCACGACGTCGACCTTGAACTCCTCCATCGTTGCCGTGTCGGTCGGCTTGTCATGCTCGGTCAGCATCCGGCGCAAGGTGTTGCGCTGGTCCATCGCGACGATCGCGAGCGTGCCGTCGGGCCCGCTGATGGAGTCAAGTCCGACTCCGGCAGCCGGCATCTGGGAGGTATCAGCCATTGGTTCTCCTGTTCGTGGTAGACGATCGGACCCGCCGGTGCGTGGCGCGAGCCACGGTCGGGGGTGGAATCTCGCCGGAGCCGCGCTCGATGAACGTGGTCGGCAGGATCACGGTGCGCGGCCGCTTGTTCACGCCTTCGATGCGGTCGTGCAGCAGCTCGAACGCCCGCCGCCCCATCAGCACCGGATCCTGTCTGACAACCGTGATCGGCGGGATCAGCGCGTCCGCCATCGGGAAGTCATCGACGGTCACGATCGCGACGTCGGTGCGGCCGGCGCGTCGCAGCTCGGCCACGACCGCGAGCGAAGCGAGCTCGTTCGCGCCCAGGAACGCGGTCGGCGGATCCGGGCCGGCGAGGAGCGGCGCCAGCAGGTGCAGGCCCTCGCCCTGACCGCGATCGTGCGAGACGACAAGTGCCGCGTCGAACTCAATTCCGCCCGCCTCGAGCGCGGCTCGGTACCCATTGAGACGGGCGATCACGGGATAGTGAGCGGCGCCGCCGGCCTCGACACTGGTGGCCGCGAACGCGATCCGGCGGTGCCCGTAGGCGATCAGGTGCTCGGCCGCCTGCCGGGCGACGGCAACGTTGTCGATCGTGACGACGTCGGCGGCCATGTTGACGGGCTGGCGGTCGACGAACACGACCGGCACCCCGCCCGCTCCGAGCGGCAGTTGCGCGGTGCCGTAGTCGAGGTGGGCGGGCACGATCACGAGTCCGCGGATCGAGCGCTGCAGCATGCCGTTGACGACGGCTCGCTCCTCCTCCGCGCTGCGCCCGGTCGTGCCGACGAGGAGAAACCACCCCGCATCGCGGGCCGCCTCCTCGACGGCGTCGACGACGGACGCGAAGAAGGGGTCGCCGATCGAGGTGACGATCACAGCGATCGCGTCATCCCGACCGGTGCGCAGCGAGCGCGCCAGCGGGTTGACCCGGTACCCGAGCTCGTCGATCGCGGCCTGAACGCGGCGGACCGTCGCAGCCGCGACGGCCTCCTCCCCATTGGTCACCCGGGAGACCGTCTTGGTGCTCACGCCCGCGGCCAGTGCGACGTCGCGGATCGTCACCTTGGACTTCATCACGATCCCGTTCCGACATGATTCGAGGTGTTCCAGTGCGGGTGGACCGGGAACGCGGACATCCGGCCTTCGAGCTCCGAGGCGCGGCGCAGGTCGACGGCTCCTGCGGCGGGCTGCTCGCAGGACGCCGAAGCGACCGCCAGCGCGCGCACGACGGCGGGGGTCCAGTCGAGACCTGATTCGAGCGCGCAGACGAGTCCGCCGACGAGCGAGTCACCGGCGCCGATCGGGTTGACGACGGTGACCTCGGGGGCGCGACAGAACATCACCCCGGCAGCGGACGCGAACGCGGCGCCGCGGCTCCCGGCACTGACGATCGCGGCGCGCGCGCCGAGCTCGAGCAGGCTGAGCGCCGCTCCCGCGGCCCGTTCGGCCACCAGCTCGCCGGTCGGCTCGACGTCTTCGATGCGTGCACCGCTGACGAGCGACTCCGCCTCCGACAGATTCGGACTGACGACATCGGGAGCAGCCGCGAGGGCGGCACGCAGCACATCGCCGGTCGCGTCGACGACGCTGCGCAGCCCGGCCTCGCGCGCGGTGCGCACGACCCGGGCGTACGCGTCGACCGGCGAGCCGGGCGGCAGGCTGCCCGAGCAGACCACCGTCAGATGGTCGGAGCCGAGCTGCTGCACCCGTGTGAGCATGCGGGTCCAGTCGATCTCCTCGACGGTTGGCCCGGGTTCGTTGAAGACCGTGACCCGTCCCGAGTGCTCGAGCATCACCGAGGCCGCGCGGACCGTGCCCGAAACGGGGATGCCGCTCAGCGTGGCCCCCTCGCCGGCCGCGAGCGAGGCCAGCTCGGGAGCGCTGAAGGCGGGCAGGAAGCCGACGAGAATCGCTGACTGGGAATGCGCTCGTGCGACGCGGGCGACGTTGACGCCCTTGCCGCCGAGACTCGTGACCGCGGTCTGGGTGCGGTGGACCGCCCCGGGGACCATGACGTCCAGTTGGATCGTGCGGTCGATCGTGAAGTTCGGGTTGACGATCAGCATGAGCTCGGGTCGGGGACGGTTGCGGTGGAAACCGGCGAGGCGCGCGGCACCAGCGTCCCGAGCGCGTCGAGGGCCGACTGCAACTGCTCGTCGATCGATGCGGTCCCGTCCAGGACGACCGTGTCCGGAATCAGGGTCTCGGTACCCGGGCACTCCAGGCCACCGCGTAGCTTGGCACGGTCGCGCGGGGCGGCGCGCGCCGACAGCCGCCGGTCAAGGACGTCAGCGGGGACGCTCAGGTAGAGAAGCGCGGCGTCGCCGCCGCCGGCGTCCACACCGAGTCGTGCTGTGGCGGCCTCCCAGGCGGCGATGCTGCGCCGCTCGGCCGTGAACGGAGCCGCGAGGACGACCCCGACTCCGAGCGCGACGTTGGCCCGCGCGAGGTCGAGCAGCGTCGCGTAGCGGGCGGCCCGCAGGCGCCTGCCGGCCGGCGAATCGAGCCCGCCGGCGGCGTCGGCCGACAGCTCCAGTGCAATTTCCGTGAGCGGTCCGGTGACCGTGTCGAGGTCGACGATCGCGTAGCCGAGCCCCGCGGCAAGCGCACTCGCGAGCGTCGTCTTGCCCGATCCCGGCGGACCGCTGACGAGGATTGCACGCGGCAGCTTTCGCGCGGTCGACGCAGGTGTGTGAATCGGGCTTGGCATCAGGATCGGGCTTGGCATCAGGATCAGGCTTGGATCAGGATCGGGCTTGGATCAGGATCAGGCTTGGATCAGGATCGGGAGAGCACTTGCCAGATCGGTCCGGCGACGGCGAGGGGGCGTGCCCCCTCGCCGTGCGACCGGTGATCGAGGTCACCCTGCATGTGCAGCGTGATCCTCATCGAGTCCATTCAGCCCGTCAGGGATGCCTGGTAGTAGTACTTCGTGACCATCGGGTTGTGGGAGGTCGCCGTCGTGGCGATCACGTTCGGCACGAGCGTCGACTTCGGAACCATCGCGCCCTTGCCGGTCAGCTCGTCATAGGCGAACTGCACGCCGTCCATGCCCTCAACTGCGGGCTGCTGGATGACGAGGATGTTGATCGCGCCGCTCTGCAGCAGCTTGACCGTCGCGGGCTCCGCGTCATAGGCGGCGACGAAGACCTTGCCGGCCTTGCCGTCGGCCTTGATCGCCTCGCCGGCGCCCTGGGCGCCGTACAGGTTGGTCGCGAACACGCCGACCAGGTCCGGGTGCGCCAGCAGCAGGTCCTTGACCTGAGTCTCGGCGGTCGTCGCGCTGTCGTTGTTGTACTCGGTCGCGACCACCTTCATGTTCGGGTACTTCTTCATCTCATTGATGAAGCCGGACGTGCGCAGGTCCGTCGTCGAGATGCCGGGTGCGACGTTGTCGACGGCGACCTCGCCCTTGTCGTGGGCCGCCTTGGCGATCGCGTCCGCTGCCGCGGCACCACCCTGAGAGTTGTCCGAGGTGATCCGTGCCTTGAGCAGGGACGTGTCGTTGATCGTCGTGTCGACGGCGATCACCGGAATCCCGGCGTTGACGAACTTCTGGATCGGCGCCTGGAGCGCCTTGACGTCAGTCGGGGCGACCAGCAGCGCACTCGGGTGCTCAGCGAGCAGCGAGTTGAGCACCGGAATCTGCGTCGACGGGCTGAATGTCACTCCACCCTGCCACGTCAGCTTGACACCGAGCTTCTTGGCCTCGGCGACGGCACCGTTGTGCATCGTGATGTAGAACGGGTCGACGGTGAGGCCGGGCACCAGTGCGATCGTGTAGCTCTTCGACGCGTGGGCGACCGGGCGCGCCGCGGCGCCGCCCGTTGCGGTGACGCCGATCGCGACGGCAGCCACAGCTGCCGCTGCGCCGACCGCCAGCAGCTTGCGCCGCGCCGGCCGGAAGGCTGACTCTTTGTGCACTACTCCTCCTTTTGTTGTTTGTGATGCTGCAGTCGGTGGGTGACTGAACTGCTCAGTCCGTACCCACCCTCGTGCGAACTCGGTCGATCGCCACAGCGGCGACGACGACCGCCCCGATCGCCACCTGCTGCCAGAACGGCGCGACGTTGGTGAGGATCAGGCCAGTGGTCAGGACGGCGAGGATCGAAGTGCCGATGAAGGTTCCGAAGATCGTCCCCCGCCCTCCGAAGATACTGGCTCCGCCGATCACGACGGACGCGATCGCGTACAGCTCGTCGTTCGCGCCGGCGGTCACCGACGCAGATGACAGGTTGATCGTCACCATCAGGCCGGCGAGACCGGCGAGCAGGCCGGAGAGCCCGTAGACCATCACGAGGTGGCGGTCGACGCGCACGCCGGCGCGGCGCGCGCCCGCCTCGTTGGAGCCGATCGCGTACGTGCGCAGGCCGAATCTGGTGCGAGCGAGGACCAGACCGAAGACGACCGCGACCGCGAGGGCGATCAGCACCGGGATCGGAAGCCAGCCGTTCAAGATGCTGGTGTTGCCCATGTTGGTGAGAAACGTCGGGATGTTCGTGATCTCGGTGCCGTTGTTGAGCAGGTCCGTGCCGCCGGTGACGGCGGTCAGCGTGCCGAGTGTGACGATGAACGGCGGCAGCTTCACCTTCGTGATCAGGAGTCCGTTGAAGATCCCGATCGCCAGGCCCGCGGCGAGCATCGCGAGGATGTCGACGATCACGGTGAATGTGCCACCACCGCCGGCGCCCATCATGTGCTCGGCCAGCAGCGAGCCCGCCATCCCCGCGAAGCCGAGGGTGGCGCCGTCCGAGAGGTCGATCCCGGCGGTGACGATCACGAACGTCTGACCGACCGCGAGGATCAGGTACTCGACCGCGTACTCGGAGGTCGCCTGCCACGCCTGTTTGCTGTACAGGTCGGGCGCGAGCGTCCCGAAGATCAGAATCAGGACGAGGAGAACGCCGAAGGTCCAGAACTGGCCGATCGTCTCCATGAACCGCTGGAAGGTGGGCGAGCGGTCCGCGGGTGCCTCGTCCGGCGGCGCATCGGTGGCAGGCTCGTCGGAAACGCTCACTTCTGACCTCCGTGCAACTTGCGCGCTGCCAGCGCAGAGCCGGTGATCCAGCCGATGATGTCGTCGATGTCGATCTCGCTCGGCTTCAGGTTCGCGACCGTCTCGCCGCGGAACAGCACCACAACGCGGTCACAGATCTCGTACACCTGCGGAATGTTGTGGCTGATCAGCAGCACGGCGATGTTGTTCGCCGCCACCCGCTTGATCAGTTCGGCGACGCGGTGCTGCTGCTCGACGCCGAGTGCGGCCGTGGGCTCGTCGAGGAGCAGCACGCGCGTGCCCCAACTGACCGCACGCCCGACCGCGACAGCCTGACGCTGGCCGCCGGACAGGCGCCCGGCGCGCGAGAGGACGGACGCGACCCGGATGTTCGTCTCGTTCAGGCTCTCGGTCGACTTGGCGATCATCGACTTGCGATCGAGCCACCCGAGTTTCCCGAGCGGACCGGAGACGACCTCCTCGCGGCCGAGGAACATGTTGGCCCAGATGCTGAGGTCGGGAGCGAGCGAGAGGTCCTGGTAGACCGTCTCGATCCCGGCCTTGCGGGCCTCGAGCGGCGTCCGCAGGCTGACCTCCTTCCCGTCCACGAAGAGGGACCCGCTGGTCAGCGCCAGCACACCGGAGAGGATGTTGACAAGCGTCGACTTACCGGCGCCGTTGTCACCGACGAGACCGACGATCTCGCCGGGGGCCAACTCGATGTCCGCACCACGGAGCGCGAAGATGCTGCCATACCGCTTGGTGACCCCGCGTACCTCGACGTACGGGGTTTTGTGCACGCCACTTTCCGCTGTGGCATCAGCGTCTACCGTCACAAACCTCTCCCTTTGCTGTGGTCGTCACCCCTGCCTGACAACGTTGACTGACAACGATGACATCGGGACGGTACCAGATCTCGTTCGAGCGTGTCAAACCCTCGCAACACGTCCCTAATACAGCCGCACGCCGCTCCGCGGAGGCACTGCGCAGACGTGCCGATCGCACCATCCCGGCCGCACGACGATCGGGCGCAGGGCCCGCAATACGAGCGGCGCAGGGGCCGCCGCAGGCCGTCATGCGTGCCCCCGGCGGCCGGAGATCAGCGCCCGGACCGAGCCGCGTCCCGCGTGGCGGCAACCGCCAGCACGTCGGCCCGCTCGTTGAGCGCGTGGCCGATGTGTCCCTTGACCCAGTGCCAGCGAACCTGCTCGTGATCCGACGCCGCGGCGTCGAGCTGCACCCAGATCTCCTTGTTCTTGACCGGGTCGCCCGAGGCCGTCCTCCAGCCCTTGCGCTTCCAACCGGCCATCCACGAGATCATCCCGTCGTGCAGGTAACGCGAGTCGGTCACGACACAGGCCCGGGACCCCGGTGGCAGCGCGCGCAGACCCTCGAGGGCGGCGGTCATCTCCATGATGTTGTTCGTCGTGTGGGCCAGCCCACCGCTGTGCTCCTCGACGACCCCATCCTCCCAGCAGACCACCGCAGCCCACCCGCCAGGACCGGGATTGCGCTGGCATGCCCCGTCAGTCCAGACGAGCACCTCGCCCGGTGCGGCCTCCGGGAAGGAGCCGGGCAGCGACTTGGATCGGCGACGCGGGCTGGTGGCCATCTGCGGGCATTCAACCAATCCCCGAACTCGGAAAGTCGCCCGGTGGCCAGGTGCCTCCTCCGAGGAGTCGCGCCCAGCGACAGCGGGCGCTGCCAACGCGTCCGCGTCAGCGGCGATCCACAGGCGAGATCAGCGCCCACGGCGTCTGATCAGGAATCGCAGTCGCGCAGCATCGCCAGCGCCTTGTCGATCCGCCGCAGGCGAGTCTCGGGCTTCTTTGCGCTCTCGATCGCACGCAGATGCTCTCGCTTGTGACTATCTGAGAGACGGCCGTAGGCGGCCTTCGCGACGGGATCAGCGGCGAGCGCGCTCGCAAAGTCCTCGGGCTCGGACACGACCCGCGGCTCGGGGTCAAACGTCAGCTCGACCTCCACCTCGTCCCCGATCTGCACACCGGCAGCCTGTCGGTTGGCGTTGCTCAGACCAAGCAGGTAGCGACCGCGCATGATCGCGACCCTGCTCCTCCATGAATGCCCGTTGACCGTGATCTTCACCCTCGGACGCCTGCCTTGACCGAGCGACTCGACGACCTCCGGCGGGACTTCGAGCCCTCTCATGGGTTCCGGGGGCTCCACGTAGGTTCGAAACTTCATGATCTCCTCTCCCCTGAGAGCGGGGTCCGTTCGTCTCAGCGCGAATCGCCCTGGCATACCGATCAGCGCCCTTGATCGTCGCAGTATCCGGCAGTTGGGTGGAGTCTCGGGCGAGCGCGCCGGGCAGCGCGACGTCAGCCGATGCGCTCAGGCGCGACCCGAGGCCGACCTCAGCGATCGTCGGTCAAGTGGGTGGAGGGCCGTTCGGAGGCGGCCAACCTTAAGTTCCAAACCCCCCTCCGAATCCGAGGGGGTATGGAGCGCAGGGGTGTTTGAGACCCCTCAGCTCCACACCCCCCACGTCACGACCGGGGGGTCCGGAACTTACGGTTCCTGATCACGAGACGTGCAGAGGGTGCGGTCTCGGTGCAGACCCGGACGGCTCGGTGATCGCGAGGCCGCGATCAACTGCCCTTGGGTCAATGGAGACTGAGCGTGACCGGATCAGGGACGCCGCACCCGAACCCGAGCATCGGCGCGTGCGGCCCGCAGCCCGGCCTGTTCCTCTTCACCTCCAAGAGCGCGGGCGCGGCCGGCCACCGAACTCCAACGAGGCGACCGCCGCGCAACTCACCGCCATCAACCCCGACCACCCACACCTTCCACGGCGACTCGAACCACACCAGCAGACCACCAGCTCACCGCGCGGCGACCACGTAGGTCGCCGTGCGCGCCCCCAGACAGATCCCCGCGCAGGGTCGCCGGGGTGCTTGACATCCCCTCTTCCCGCTTAGTATGGTCATTTACGAAAGTAAGTGCCCGCGGCCACCGGGTCCCCGGCGCGCCCAAGGAGGAGAGACGGAAACACAGCTGACAGATGGGGCCCGCGAGCCCCAGCGGTTGCAGCGCAAGGGTCCGGCCGGCGCTGGCCGGATCGATGCGGCCGAACCCGTGCTGCGGCGTGGATCCCGGGCGTTGCTGCGCGATCTGAACAGCAGCCTGCTGATCGAGTTGGTTCGGGCCTCAGGTCCGATCTCGCGAGCGGAGCTCGCTCGTCGCAGCGGGCTCAGCGCTCCGACGGTCTCGACGATCGTGGGTCGACTGGTCGAGCGCGGGATTCTGGTTGAGGGCGCGACCGCGCCGGCGAGCGGCGGCCGGCCGCCGGTGTTGCTCGACATCGATCCGACCGGTGGCTACGTGGTTGGGATCAAGCTGCGAGGCGACGGGTTGACGACGGTCGTCTGCGACCTGCGCACCACGGTGGTGGCGACGATGGAAGCGTCCGTGTCGCTGGTCGGCGATCCTGGTGCCGGGATCGAGGCGATCGAGCGGGAGACGCGGCGGGCGCTCCGGGTCGCGGCCGTCCCGCGCTCGAAGGTCCTCGGTGTCGGGATCGGTCTGTCTGGAGTGATCGACTCGCGCGCGGGGATGTGCAAGTTCTCGCATCTTCTGCGGTGGCGGGATGTGGAGCTCGTCAAGCCCCTGCGCCGGCGTTTGCGTCTGCCCGTGTGGGTTGACAACGACATGAATACGCTTGCGGTCGCCGAGAAGTGGGCGGGTGACGCGCTTGCCTGCCGGGACTTCGTGACGCTGAGCGTCGGGCGAGGGATCGGACTTGGGATCGTGATCGATCGCGCGCCGTACCGGGGCGCAACGGGCGCGAGCGGCGAGTTCGGCCACATGATCGTCGAGCCGGGCGGACCCCGGTGCGAGTGCGGCCGGTTCGGCTGCCTGGAGGCGCTGGTCGGGGAGGACGCGATGCGCCGGCGCGTCGGCGAGCACTACGACCGGGAGATCTCGCGGGAGGAGTTCGTCTCGCTTGTGGGCGCCGGCGACGCGGTCACGGTCGAGGTGCTTGAAGCGGCCGGCCGCAAGCTCGGGTTGGCGGTCGCGAACATGATCACGCTGCTCAATCCCGAGCTGCTGATCATCTGTGGCGAGGGCACCGAGCTCGGAAGGCCGTACCTTGATCCGGTCGTCACCGCCGTCCGCGAGCAGACGTTCGCCGATCAGGGCCGCCGTGTTCAGGTGAAGATCCAGCGGTGGGGCGACGACGCGTGGGCGGTTGGCGCCGCGACTCTCGTTCTGCGCGAGTCGTTCAGCCTCCCGGCGCCGAACGATACGGGCGGCGCGATCTGGCACCGACCCGGGCACGAGGACGGAGGGGCTGCCGGATGACGGTCGACGAGTCCTCCCACGACGGCCACGATCTCGACGACGCGCAGCTGATCCGAACGAGCGTCGCCGCCCTGCTGCACCATCAGGAGCCGAACGGTGCGTTTGTCGCCTCGCGCGAGTTCGCCACCTACCACTACTGCTGGCTGCGTGACGGATCGTTCATCGCGTTCGCCCTGGACCGTGCGGGCGAGCACGAGGCGGCAGCTCGATTCCATCGCTGGGTCGCGAACGCGATCGCGGGGATCGCGGACGTGATCGATCAGGCGATCGACCGCCAGCAGCGGCGGGAGCCGCCCGACTTGGCGCACATGCCACCGGCTCGGTTCGCGCTGAGCGGCGCCGTGCTGGACGACGACTGGCCGAACTTTCAGATCGACGGGTATGGGACATGGCTGTGGGCGCTCGAGCAGCACCTCACCGCCACCGCAACCGCTGCGCTGCCGGCGGCGTTGTACGAGTCGGTCGATCGCGTCGGCCGCTACCTGTCGGCGCTGGCGCTGACGAACTGCTTCGACGTTTGGGAGGAGAACGGCGACGCGCAGCACGTCTCGACGCTCGCGTGCGTGTTCGGAGGTCTTGTGTCCGCGGCGCGGTTGCTCGGACGCCCGGAACTGCTGGCCCGGGCCGAGGCTGTGCGCGTCGCGGTCGAGGAGTCGAGCCGCATCGGTCGGTATGTCAAATCGAGCGATTCAGACGACGTCGATGCGAGCCTGCTGTGGCTGTCGACGCCGTTCGGCGTGGTCGACGCGGATGACCCTCAGTTCGTCGCCACCGTCGGGGCGATCGAGCAGCGGTTGAGGTTCGACGGTGGGCTGCGCCGTTACCCGGACGACACGTACTACGGTAGCGGCGCCTGGCCCGTCTTGACGGCATCGCTCGGTTGGCATTACGCCACCACCGGCGATCACGACCGGGCGCGCCGTTGCCGCGACTGGATCGTCGACCATTTTGATGAGAACGGGAGGCTCGCCGAGCAGTACGGAGGCGAGCGACGGGACCCGGCGCACTACCAGGAGTGGGTGCAGCGCTGGGGGACGCCGGCGGTCGATCTCGCCTGGTCTCACGCCATGCACGTCGCGTTGTGCACGGAGCTGGAGGCGGGACGGCAATGACGCCCCGCCGCAAACACAGTCGGCGAGGCGCCGATTCATCACGTCGCGCCCGGGCCGCCGCGCTCGGGTGTACACACAGAGGGAGGTCAACGATGGTACGGCCAACACCACCGCGCTCGGGTTCGGCGAGAGCAACGAGGCGCCTTCTCAGCGTCGCATTGATAGCGATCGTCGCCCCGATCGCGGGCCTGATCGCAGCCGACGCCGCATCGGCGGCGTCGCCGGTCACGCTTCAGTTCTGGAGCACCTACAACACGACAGACAAGGAGGAGTCGACCTTCGTCAACGTCGTCATCCGCAAGTTCGAGAAGGAGAATCCCGGGATCAAGGTCAACGCTGTCGTTTACCCGTATGCCGACCTGCTTCCGAAGTTCCTGGCTACCGCAGCGGCGGGCGACCCTCCCGATGTGATGCGCTCTGACATCCAATGGGTGCCTCAGCTCGCAGCAGAGGGTGTCATCGAGAATGTCGGCGAGCTGCCGGGATTCGTCGCGATCAAGGCGAACACCCTTCCGGGGCCGCTGGCGACGACGGACATCAAGACGGGCGAGAAACCCGGCTACTACGCGTTCCCTGACGACACCAACACGCAGGCGCTGTATTGGAATAAGACAGACTTCGCCGCGGCCGGGATCAGCGGTCCCCCAACGACACTCGCTCAGATGTACGCCGACGCGGCCAAGCTGACGGTGCCGGCCAAGCAGCAGTACGGGCTCGGCGTCGACGGCACCGACATCTGGAACATGGCTCCGTACATCTGGAGCTCGGGCGGCTCGTTCACCAACGCCAAATACACGCTGGCATCCGGCGCGATGGATGACGCCAAGACGATCGCGGCGGTCAGCCAACTCGCCAGCCTGCTGAAGGCGGGCGACATCGGCAGTGACTTCGAGGGCGGTGCAAGCGCCGTGTCCGGCGAGCAGGGATTCCCCAAGGGCCAGTATGCGATGTACATCGACGGCCCCTGGGCCGTGCCGACGTTCAAAGCCGACAACCCGGTCCCGGACTACGGCATCGCCCCGTTCCCGACCGGGCCCGGCGGCTCGGTCTCGACGGTCGGCGGTGAGGACATCGTCGTCGCCCGAGGCGGGCACCACGTCGCCGACGCGGAGAAGTTCGCGGAGTTTCTCGACTCGCCATTCGCGCAGGATGCGATGGCAGCCCAGGGGGATATGTCCACTGAGATCTCCGATGCCAAGTCCGAGGTCAAGACGACCCCGTACTTCAAGGTGTTCACGCAGCAGCTCCAGACCGCTCGCGTGCGCGCTGTGAGCGCCGGCTACAGCCAGATGGACAGCGACTGGTCGAACGCGATCAGTTCGATCCTGGCCGGCAAGGCAACTGCTGCCGCCGCCCTGCAAGCGGCTGCCTCGCAGTCCGACGGGGCGCTTCAGGGACTCGCGCCGTAAGGGCCGTGGCGGCAATCGTCACGACCACAGCCGCTGGGCGTCCGGGGGATCCTCCCCCGGGCGCCCCCGGCGCCGGAGCGGACGGCGCGTCGCGGGGGCGCTGACGCCGTACGCGCTGCTGCTTCCCGCTGCCGCGATGTATGCGGTGTTCATGGTCTATCCGATCTACCGCCAGTTCGATATCAGCTTCTACGACTGGCACATCTTCCCGGGGATCCCCAACCCCGGTGTCGGCTTCGCCAACTACACCCGCCTGTTCAATGACCCAGCGGTCCGGACCGCCGCGCTCAACACCCTCCTCTTCACCGTGATCACCGTTCCGGTCCAGATGGTCCTCGGACTCCTCGCGGCCGCCCTGCTGACAGACCGGCTGCCCGGCAGGGGGCTCCTGCGGGGGCTGATCTTCATCCCGGTCGTCACGTCCTGGGTCGTTGTTTCCTACATCTTCGCCTACATCTTCGCCGAGCAGGGCGGCCTCGCGAACGCCGTCCTGTCGGTCTTCGCCGGCCACACGGTGAGGATCGACTGGCTCGCGCAGCGGTGGACCGGCAACGCGGTCATCTGGATGCTGAGCATCTGGAAGGGTGTCGGCTGGTCGTTCGTGATGTTCCTCGCCGCGCTCGACGGCGTGCCGCGAGTTCTCGTCGAGGCCAGCCGGGTCGACGGCGCGCCCGAGCGGCGCGTCTGGTGGCACGTGGTGCTTCCCAACATCAGACCGGCGATCGTGTTCGTGCTGGTGCTGCTCGTGATCGGCGCGAGCCAGGTCTTCACCCAGGTCTACCTGCTCACCAAGGGTGGTCCCTACGGCTCCACCCAGGTCCTGCTCGGCGACGCCTACCAGCAGGCGTTCACGTTCTTCAACTTCAGCTACGCGGCGGCGATCGCGTCGGTGATGGCCGTGGTGGTGCTCGCGTTGAGCGTGCTTCAGATCCGCGTGCTCCGCGAAGGAGAGCCGGCGTGAGCGCGTCCGAACTCGATCGGTCAGCAGGCGGGGTCAGTGCTCGACGGGCACCGCGACGGCAGCCGCGCCGGCGCCGACGTCGTGAGCAGGTCCATGAGCCTGGGCTGTTCGGCGTGCGGAGCTGGACGAGGACGCGCTTCGTCGCCGGCTGTGCCTTCGCGGCAGTCGCCGTGTTCCCGCTGCTGTACATGATCTCGCTCTCCTTCCAGCCCACTGGCGACATCCTGACCTCACACCCGACGCTCGTCCCGTCCAACCCGACGGTGCTCAACTACGCTCAGGCTTGGTCTGAGAACAGCTTCAGCCGGTTCTTCATCAACAGCGCGCTGGTGTCGCTCGCAACGGTGGTGATCACCGTCTCGTTCGCGTCGCTCGCGGCGTTTGCGTTCGCGCGTTACAGCTTCCGCTTCAAGGAGCTGATCTTCTATCTGTTCCTGGCGAGCCTCGCGGTGCCGAGCGTCGACCTGATCATCCCCCAGTACGCGCTGATGGCGCGCCTGCACTTGACGAACTCGCTGCCGGGTCTTGTTCTGATCTACGCGAGCGAGAACCTGCCATTCTCGATCTTCCTGCTGCGTGGCTTCTTCGAGAAGATCCCGAAGGAGCTCGAGGAATCCTTCCGGCTCGACGGCGCCGGCACGATCCGGGTTCTCACCCGCCTGATCGCGCCGCTGTCGGCGCCGGCGCTGGCGGTTGTCGCGGTGTTCACGTTCAACTTCGCCTGGGAGGAGTTCGTGGTCGCGCTCACGTTGCTCAACGATCCGAGCCGCTTCACACTGCCGATTGGACTCGCGTTCTTCATCGGCGAGCACACGACGCAGTGGGGGCCGCTGTTTGCCGGATCGGTGATCGCCACGATTCCGAGCGTGATCGTCTACCTGATCTCGCAGCGCTGGTTCCAGCGCGGGGTGTCGCTCGGGGGCATCAGGTGACGGCGATGCTGTCGAATCTGCGCTCGCTCTACATCACCGGCGAGGAGATCCGTGCCGGTCAGCTGCCGCCGGGTGCCTCCGAGGCGCGCATCCAGACCGCGTTCGGCACGTCGATCCGTGGCGTGGCCACCGGTACCGATGTCCGGTTCGGACCCGTGCCCGTCGGCACGCACGCCCTTCAGGTCCGCTCCGCGAGCCGCGAGCTGCTCGCGGAGGAGTTCCTCAGCGTGCGCAACACCTGCGGCGATGACCCGATCCTCGGGTTCGCAACGTCGTTTGACCACGACGCGATTCCGTCGACCCTCAGCTGGCTCGCTCAGTTGCGCTGCACCGTCGTCCAGCTCTACGACTGGATGGAGAGCTACTCCTCGCCGCTCGGCCCGCGCGGCCGCTATCGCGACCGGCTCGGTCGGACGATCGACCGCGTCGCGCTCGAACGCCTGATCGCCGGCATCCGAAGCCAAGGCGCGGTGCCACAGGCCTACGCGCCGATCTGCGCTGCCGACCCGGGGGCACACCCCGACTGGCGGCTTTACCGCAACGACGGAGCGCCGGAGTCGCTCGGCGACCTGCTCGAGATCATGGACCCGGGGAACCGAGCATGGCAGCGCCACTGGATCGAGCAGTACGGGCAGGCAGCCGACACGCTCGACTTCGGCGGCTTTCACCTCGACACCTATGGCTACCCCCGCTGCGGGTTCAGCAGCACCGGACAGGCGGTGCCGATCGAGGACGGATACAGGGCGTTCGTGCAGGCCGTCCGCGGTGACCGCCCCGGAGACGTCCTCAGCTTCAACCAGGTCAACGGCGTTCCGGACGCCTTCGAGACGTCCGTGCCACCCGCCTTCCGCTACGTCGAGGTGTGGCCTCCAAACGACAGGTGGCGTCACCTCGAGGGGCTGATGGCACGCAGCGCGGGCGCGAGCACCCGATCCACGAGCAGCTCCGACGGCGGCGTGCTCGCGATCTATCCCCCCGTCTGGGAGGGCGACCGCCAGAGCGGGCTACGGACAGCGGTGCTGACAGAGGCAGTCGCGACCGCGCTCGGTATGGGAACGCTGATCTGGGGAGATAGCGCCGCAGCGCTGCGCCACCCGTACTACGTCGACCACGCTCGCCTCGATGCGGGCGAGGCCGCAGTGGTTCTGTCGTGGCATCGGTTCGCACTCCGCGTACGCGACCTCTTCCGCAGCGGTGAGGACTCCAGCTGGTGCGAGCTCGCCGACGAGAACGCGGCCGTGACGGTCGTCGCCGATCCGGCTGCCGCGCCCGAGCCGCTCGGCGGTTCGCTGTTCGTCCGCATCCGCCGCACAGTCGGATCGATCGCCGTCAGTCTGCTCGACCTGTCGGGTAGCGGCGACGGATCCTGGCGGCAGCAGACAGGACCAGGCCAGTGCCGCGGGGCGGCCGTGACGGTCCTCCTGCCGCGTCCAGAGCGCTGGCGGGCGGAGGCCGCCGTGCTGGGTCACGCGCACGGCAGATTCCACGCGATCGGCGCGGACGTCGCCACGCACCGCGAGGGTCGAGCGATCAGATGCCAGGTGCCGATCGTGGACGGCTGGTCGGTCTTACGCATCCGTGACGCCGGGACCTGAGGAGCGAGGATGGCATCGATCACACTGGAAGCGGTCACGAAGGTCTATCCCAACGGCTTCGAGGCCGTCCACGAACTCGACCTCAAGGTCGCCGACGGGGAGCTGATGGTCGTTGTCGGACCGTCGGGGTGCGGGAAGACGACCGTCCTGCGAATGATCGCCGGCCTCGAGCGGGTCAGCTCCGGCAACGTCCAGATCGGCGCTGAGGTCGTCAACGAGGTCTCGCCGAAGGATCGCGACGTCGCCATGGTCTTTCAAAGCTACGCGCTCTACCCCCAGATGAACGTTGCGGACAACATCGGGTTCGCGCTGAAGATGCGCAAGCTCTCAAAGCAGGACCGGCAAGACCGCGTCGATGCAGTCGCCCGTGTTCTCGGCCTCAGCGAAGTCCTCGACCGCAGGCCGGGCCAGCTGTCGGGCGGTCAGCGACAGCGAGTCGCGATGGGGCGCGCGATCGTACGAGAGCCGAACGTCTTCCTGATGGACGAGCCCCTGTCAAACCTCGATGCCAAACTGCGCGTCCAGATGCGCGCCGAGGTCGCCAGAGTTCAACGACGGATCGGCGTCGCGACGATCTACGTCACCCACGACCAGACCGAGGCGATGACACTTGGCCACCGCGTCGCGGTGATGCGGGACGGTCTGCTCCAGCAATGCGACACACCCCAAGCCCTCTACGACCGTCCCGCGAACGTGTTCGTCGCCGGGTTCATCGGCTCCCCCGCGATGAACCTGCTGGAGGGTGCGATCTCCGGCACCTGCGACTCGGTCGTGCTCGGATCCCAGCGACTCGGGCTCCCCGCCACAATCCGCGATGCACGCCCGGGCCTTCGCAGATACCAGGACAGGGCGGTGATCGTTGGGATCCGGCCCGAAGATCTCCCCGTCGCACACGCGCAGCCCACCGGTTCAGTCCTGTACGGAGACGCGGAACTCGTTGAGGCACTCGGGTCCGAGCAACTCGTGCACTTCCGCACCGACGCTCGAATCGTCCGCTCCGAAACCCGGCAAGACTCCCGTGAGCCAGGCACATCCGAGCTGGACGACGACCTCAATATCGCCCGCATTGAGCCACGGCGGACGATCAGCGTCGGCGAGCGCGTCGCCTTTGCCGTGACCGCCGATCGGCTGGAATTCTTCGACCCCGCCGACGGAAGCGCAATCGAGGATTGACGTTCCGACAAGACCGCTGCAATCCAGATCCGTAGTTTGCCCGAGGCGCGCGGGGGTGAGACCGGATGTCCGAGCGCGACCTGCTTGGACAATCACAATATGCTCGGGGAGCAGGCCACGGCACGCAGGGGCCTCGATCTCGAGGTGCCCCAGCCGCTCAGGGTCGTGTCCGTGGCGGACGCGCGCGGGGGCATGCCAGCGCGGGTGTCGGCGTGAGCGGGATCGAGCACAAGTCGATCGCCCTGCACGGCTGGCCGGTGAGCTACGTGCAGGCCGGCAGCGGCCCGGTGCTGCTGCTGATCCATGGCATCGCCGGCAGGCTGGAGAACTGGCAGGAGGTGATCGAACCGCTGGCGCGCCACCACACCGTGGTGGCGGCCGACTTGCCGGGGCATGGCGGGTCGGCGCCAGCTGGTGGTGACTACTCGATCGGGGGGTTCGCGGCGGGACTGCGCGATCTGCTGGTCGCGCTGGGACTCGAGCGCGCGACCCTCGTCGGGCATTCCCTCGGCGGTGGGATCGCGATGCAGTTCGCCTACCAGTTCCCGGAGATGTCCGAGCGCTTGGTGCTCGTCTCGAGCGGTGGGCTTGGTTCCGAGGTGAGCCTGATCCTGCGCGCCGCGTCGCTCCCGGGAGCCGATGCGGTCATCGGCGCGACCGCCGGGGTGGGCAGCACGATCGGGCTCGCGGTCGCGCGCGGCCTGGCGGTCGTCGGCTTGCGACCGAACACCGACGCCGCCGAGATCGCCCGCGGTTACGCCTCGCTCGCCGACCGCGATCGTCGCAAGGCGTTCCTCGCGACGCTGCACGGGATCATCGGCACGGGCGGCCAGCGCATCCAGGCCGCTGACCGGCACTATCTCGCCGACGGCATGCCGATCCTGATCATCTGGGGTGAGCGCGATCCCATCATCCCCCTCCAGCACGGCGAGGATGCCCACGCGGCTCTCCCCGGCAGCCGCCTCGAGGTCTGCGAGGGAGTCGGCCACCTGCCGCAACTCGAGAAACCGGCACGCTTCGTCGACGTGCTCGAGCGATTCATCGCCGAGACCGAGCCGGCCCGGTTCGACTCACAGCAGTGGAGCGAACGCCTGCGCCACGCCAGCGGCCAACCGCCGGCTTAGATCAACCGCAAACGGCCGAGCGGTGGCTCAGGCCCGAGCGGTGGCTCAGGCCGAAGCGGCGGCTCAGGCCGGAGCCGTGGCGCGCGCGTCGACCGGAAGGATCGCGGAACCGAGCAGGTCGTTGAGCTCGGCGTGAAGGCCCGCGGAGCGCGCGACCCGAAAGCCCTCGCCGAGGCGGAGGCGTCGGGCCCCGGCGCGCGTGTTCAGCTCGATCACGACATCCACTTCGCCCGGGAAGTTCGCCAGCAGGTCGCGCAGATCGCCGATCACGGTCGCCGGCAGCGCGGCCGCGTCGAGGCGGAGTCGCAGCGCCGCGACCGGTGCCTTCACGGCCTGTTGCTCCGCGGCTGCGAGCTCCTCGCTCGTCGGCTGGAAGCGCTCAACCGAGCTGACGACGACGACGATCCGGGACTTGTCCTTGTGATCGACCTTGCCCTTGACGAGCACGACGGCGTCCTGCTCGATCGCCGGACCGCACTCCTCGAGCGTGTCGCCGAAGATCAGCAGCTCGACCGACGCCGTCAGGTCCTCGAGCGTGGCGAACATCATCGGGTCGCCCTTCTTGGTCCGCAGGCGCTTGATCTGGCTGATGATCCCACCGGCGACGACGCGGTCCTGGTCGCGCGCGTCGGTCAGCCGCTCGAGCGTGTAATCGGTCTTGGCCGCCATCGCGACCGCGACCTCCTTCAGCGGGTGGGCCGAGATGAACAGCCCGATCGATTCCTTCTCCATCGCCAGCAGCTCGGTCTGCTCGAACTCCCCGGCCGGGATCGGCGTGTGGCTCGGCTTCGCGAACGGCGCACTCGCGGCCCCATCCGCGGCGCCAAGATCGAAGCCGAGATCGAAGATCGAACCCTGCCCGATCTGCGCGTCCTGCTGGGCCTTCTGACCGGCCTGCTGAGCCTGCTCGAGTACGGCCAGCATCCCCTTGCGGCTGGCGCCGGTCGATCCGAACGCGCCGCACTTGATCAGGGCCTCGATCGCCTTCTTGTTGACCGCGCGGCTGTCGATCCGCTCGCAGAAGTCGAACAGGTCGGTGAACGGTGCGCTGCCACGGGCCTCCTTGATCGCCTCGACCGCGGCATAGCCGACGCCCTTGACGGCGTCGAGGCCGAAGCGGATGTTGCCGCCGACGACGACGAACCGGTGATCGGAGAGGTTGACGTCGGGCGGCAGGATCTGGATTCCCATCTGCTCCGCCTGCGCGACGAAGAACGGGACCTTGTCCTTGGTGTCCATCACCGAGGAGATCAGCGCCGCCATGTACTCCGCCGGGTAGTTGGCGCGCAGCCACGCGGTCCGGTAGGAGATCAGCGCGTAGCAGGCGGCGTGCGACTTGTTGAACGAGTAGTCCGCCGACTTCTCGTTCGTCGTCCAGAGCCAGTCGATCGTTCCCTCGCTCGTGCCCGACGCCCGGCAGCCGGCGACGAACTCGGGCTTGAGCTTGGCCATCGCATCGCGATTCTTCTTGCCGATCGCCTTGCGGAGGTCGTCGGCCTTGGCACCGCTGAAGCCGGCGAGCTCCTTGGAGATCCGCATCGCCTGCTCCTGATAGATGATCACGCCCTTGGTCGGCTCGAGGATCGGCCGCAGGCGGTCGTCCCGGTAGGCGATCGAGTCGGGATCGTGCTTGCCGCGCGCGTACGTCGGGATCGAGTCCATCGCCCCCGGCCGGTACAGCGCACCGAGCGCGACCAGGTCCTCGAACTCGGTCGGCCTGACCTTCTTCAGCGCTTCGCGGAAGCCTTCGGACTCAAACTGGAAGACCCCGACCGACTCGCCGCGCCCGAGCATCTCATAGGTCTTCGCGTCGTCGAGCGGCAGCGTCGTCATGTCGGGACGCGTGCCCGTCGAACGCTCGATGATGTCCAGCGCATCCTCGATCACATCGAGGTTGCGCAGCCCGAGGAAGTCCATCTTCAGCAGGCCCATCTGCTCGACGGGCTTCATCGAGAACTGGGTGACCGTCCGGTAGATCCGGTCGCCGTTCTCGTCGGTCTTGTTGGCGTCGGCCAGCTGCAACGGCACCAACTCGGTCAGTGGCTGCGGGGCGATCACGACCGCGGCCGCGTGGATCGAGGAGTTGCGGACGATCCCCTCGAGTCCCTGCGCGACGGCGACGATCCGCGCCGCATCGGCGTCGCGCTCGATCTCGGCCGCGAGCGGCTGGCCCGGGGCGATGCAATCTGCGAACTTCGGCGCCCGGCCCTGCTCCGGATCGGGGATCAGCTTCGCCAGCTTGTCGCCGAGCGAGTAGGGGTACCCGAGCACGCGGGCGGCATCGCGAGTCGCCGCCCGGGGGAACATCTTGCCGAACGTGACGATCTGGGCGACCGAATCCTTGCCGTACTTCTCGGTCACGTACTCGATCACGCGCTCCCGGCCGCGCACCGAGAAATCGACGTCGATATCCGGCATCGACACGCGCTCAGGGTTGAGGAAGCGCTCGAACAGCAGGTCGTAGCGCAGCGGGTCGAGGTCGGTGATCCGCAACGTGTAGGCGACGATCGACCCCGCCGCCGAGCCGCGGCCGGGGCCGACCGGAATCCCGTGGTCGCGGGCCCATTTGATGAAGTCCCAGACGATCAGGAAGTAGGCGGAGTACCCCATCTTCTCGATCACGTCGAGCTCGAAGTCGGCCCGCTCCCGCGCGGCCGCCGGGATCGGCTCGCCGTAGCGCCAGGCCAGCCCCTCGTAGACCAGTCCCCTCAGGTACTCCCGCTCCGGCACGCCGCCGGGACAGTCGAACCGCGGGATCAGCTGCTTGCCGAGCTCGATCTCGACGTCGCAGCGCTCGGCGATCTCGAGCGTTGTGGCGAGCGCCTCGGGCCAGGCCGCGAAGGCGGACGCCATCTCGTCACTGGAGCGCAGGTAGAACTCATTGGTCTCGAACGTCATCTTCGGCTGCTCGAGCGTCGACTTCGTCTGCACGCACAGCAGCGCCCGGTGATGGTCGTAGTCCTCGCGACGGAGGTAGTGGACGTCCCCGGTCGCGACGAGCGGGCGCCCGACCTCGCGGGCGATCTGGACGATCCCCTCGTTGGCGTGCTCCTGCTCCGCGAGGCCGTTCTTCTGAACCTCGAAATAGACGTTGTCGTGGCCGTAGATACCGAGCAGCTCGTCGGCGGCCGCGCGCGCGTCGCCGCGGCGCTCGCCGATCAGCGCCTGGCAGAAGCGCGAGGCGAGGCAGCCGGTGAGCGCGATCACCCCCTCGGAGTGGGCCGCCATCAGCTCGGCGTCGACGAGCGGCTTCCCGCGCTGAAGGCCGTCGAGGAAGCCGGCCGAGGAGAGCTTCACAAGGTTGCGGTACCCGGTCGGAGTCGCTGCCAGGAGGGTCAGGTGGTAGTAGCGGAGGCGACCCTGGGCGCGCTTGCGATGGTCGTCGGTGACGTAGACCTCGCAGCCCTGGATCGGCTTGATCCCGTGCTTGCGGCAGGCCTGGTACAGCTCGACCGACCCGTTCATGACGCCGTGGTCGGTCAGCGCGAGCGCCGGCTGCCCGAACGAAGCGGCCCGTTCCGCGAGCCCGTCGACCTTGCACGCCCCGTCGAGCAGCGAGTACTCCGAGTGGACGTGGAGGTGGGCGCAGGCGTGACTCATCCGGGCGACTGAGGATAGGCACAGGGGCGGACAGCGACCGGGGGTCGCCCCCGGCTCTGCACGCAAATACCGCTCAGGAGCGAGCGCGGCGGCGATCGAAGAGCCGCCCGAGCGGGCCGCGCGGCTGGGACGGAGCGACGAGGATCGCCGTCGGAGGCTCGCCGGCCCCCGGCGTCTCGCGCAGCCGTGAGCGGGCCGCCTCGAGCCGTGCCGCGTCAATCGGCGCGCCGCCGGCCGCAGCGGCCGCGCCGGCGGCTCCGAGCCCGAGCGGCCGGCCTCCGGCCCGATCCCCGCCGCCGGCATCCGCGGCCAGGTCGCGCAGCTCGCCCTGTGCCTCGATTGCGTACTGGAGGCGGTCGTGGACGCGGCCGAGCCAGCTCCAGGCGTCGTCGACCGCGACCCTGATCGCCTGCTCGAACTCCGCCGCGTGGCGGCGGACGACCTCCAACTCACCCTCGAGCCGGGCCGCGCGCCGCAGGGCGGCGCCGAGCTCGCGCTCGGCCGCATCGCCCCACGGCACCCGCAAGAGCTCGAGCTCCCGCTCGACTTCCTGGCGGCGGTCGCGCTCGTCGGCGAGCGCCTGCTCGGACGCGAGCGTCCGCGCCTGTGCCCGGGCGAGCTCGAGCCGGATCACCTCAGGCTTGCCGAGCGACCGCGCCTGCTCGCGCGCTTCGTCGAGGGCCGCTTCCAGCTCGACGATCCGGGCGTGCAGCCGGACGATCTCCTCGCCTGCCTCGACCAGCCGCTGGCGCGTCGTCTCGAGCGCCAGCTCGGAGCTGCGCAGGCGCCGCTCGGCCAGCAGCTCGTCCGACGCCCAGTTCATCGCCGTTCCGGGTGCCTGACCTGCCACGCCATACGCGACTGCAGGGACCAGAGCTCGATGAAGCCGGGCGACGCCGATTGCGAGAACAGGCCGCCCGACTCCGAGAAGGTCGCCAGCTGGGCGTCGTACACGGCGTTCGGCGAGGAGCGGGTCACGACCCGCGCGACGCCCTTGTAGAGCTTGAGCCCGATCGTGCCCGTCACCTGCGCGTTGGCGGCCTCCATGTACGCATCGAGGTCCTCGCGCAGCGGCTCCCACCACAACCCCGCGTACACGAGGTAGGCCCACTTCTGGTCGAGCATCGACTTGAACTGGTTCTGGTGGATCGTGCCGACGAGCCGCTCGAGCTCGGCGTGGGCCGGCAGCAGGATCGCCGCGGCCGGAACCTCGTAGATGTCGCGCACCTTCAGCCCGACGATCCGGTCCTCGATGTGGTCGACGATCCCGACGCCGTGACGGCAGCCGTGCTCGGCGACGCGCTCCAGCAGCTCGACGATCTCGAGGCGCTCGCCGTTCAAGCCGACGGGCACCCCGCGCTCGAACTCGAGCTCGACGACCTCGGCCTGGTCGGGCGCCTCCTCGGGCCGCGTCACGAGCTGGAAGACATCGTCCTGGGGGGCTGTCGCCAGCTCCTCGATCCAGCGCCCCTCGCTCGAACGGCCCCAGAGGTTGTCGTCGATCGAGTAGGGCGCCGTCTCGGTCCCGCCCTTGACGGGGATCCCGTGCTGACGGGCGTACTCGATCTCCTCGTCGCGCCCCATCTGCCAGCTGCGGACAGGCGCGATCACCCTCAGCTCCGGCGCCAGCGTCGCGATCGTCGCCTCGATCCGGACCTGATCGTTGCCCTTGCCGGTGCAGCCGTGGGCGATCGTGTCGCACCCCGACCTGCGGGCGTACTCGACGGCGAGCTTGGCGATCAGCGGCCGGCCGAGCGCTGTGAACAGCGGATACCCGAGACCGTAGATCGCGTTCGCCTTGATCGCCGGGATCACGTACTCGCGCGCGAACTCCTCGCGCGCGTCGATCACGAACGCGTCGACCGCGCCGAGCGCCGTGGCCTTGCCGCGGACGACGTCGTAGTCCTCACCGGGCTGGCCGAGGTTGATCGTGAGGGCGACGACCTCGGCGCCGTACTCGTCCTGGATCCATTTGAGCATGACGCTCGTGTCCAGACCGCCGCTGTAGAGGAGCAGCACGCGGTGGACCTCCTCAGGCACCGCCTGATAGGTCGCGGTTCGGATCTCACCGTTCGTGGCGGACATCGAAGCACCAACTTTGCGGATTACATGTTTTGACGCAAGTGTGCACGCAAGTGTGCGCGGCCCGCGAAAGTATGGCGAGCGGGACGGTCGCACACGCTGTCCGGACGAGGATTAGGATGGCGACCGCTGTGGAGTGGGCCCGGACTCGGGCACAGATCGCTACCAGAGGAGGGTGATCGATGGGTTGGGGAGCGTTTCGTACGAAGCTGACGCGTGCGGCCGTCGCGCTGGCGCTGCTCGCCGGCGCCGGGCTGACGGCACTGGGCGTTGCCACCCCGGCGGCCCAGGCGCAGGCGCCCTTGAATTATGTCGCCCTGGGCGACTCGTACTCGGCGGGTCCGCTCGATGGTCAGGCGACCGGCAACCTGCTGTGCCTACAGTCCTCGGCCAGCTATCCGTATGACACGGCGTCGCATCTGGGAGCGTCGCTCGACGACGTCTCCTGCTCGGGAGCGACGTCGAGCAACCTGACGACGACCTCGCAATACCCGGGCGTGCCACCGCAGGTCGACGCGCTCTCATCGAGGACGCAGTTGGTCACGCTGACGGATGGGGGCAACGACAACGGCCTGTTCGTCTCGGCGCTGGTCGATTGCGGCATCGTCGACATCTTCGACGTGTTCAACATCGGGAGCCCGTGCAAGGCCCTGTACGGCAGTACGTTCAGCAACGACGTCGCGTCGGACGCGTCAACGGTCGAGCGGACGTTCGCGACGATCCAGGCCGACGCCCCGAACGCGCAGGTGTACGTGCTCGGCTATCCCGACATCCTGCCGTCGAGCGGCGGCTGCTATCCGACGATGCCGCTCACGAATGGCGACACGGCTTACCTGAACCAGCTGGAGCTGTCGCTCAACTCGATGATCCAGAACGCCGCCGCGAGCGCGGGCATCCACTACGTCTCGACCTACTCGCAATTCGCCGGGCACGGATCCTGCGCGACCGGATCGAATCAATGGATCAACGCGATCATCGCCACCGGCGGCGGCATCTCGGTTCACCCCAATGCCACGGGGGAGCAGGAGCTGGCAGACATCCTCGAGCAGAGCCTCGCGGCGAGCGGGATCTCGTAGAGATCAGCGCTGCGCCGGCCCCCGCTCATCGGAGCGGGGGCCCGCCGCCGTAGCCGTAGCCGCCACCACCGTAGCCGCCGCCACCACCGTAGCCGCCGCCACCACCGTAGCCGCCACCGCCACCACCGTAGCCGCCACCACCACCGCCGTAGCCGCCACCCCCTCGGCCGCCGAACCCGCCGTAGCCTCCACGACCGCCGATCGCGCCTGGGCCGTCGCCAACGCCAACGCCGCCGATCGCGATCTGGGTCGCCGCGACCGTCGAGCCGGACACCGTCCCGAACACCGCCACGTCCTCGCCGATCGTGACATTCGTCAACGACGCGCTGCTGTTACCACGCTCGGTGTAGGTCGTCGACGATGAGGTGTCCACAGTGAGCTGGGTGCCGTCACGCGTCTCGATCACGAAGCTGCCATCGGACGCCGGCGTCGTCTGAACCGTCCCGACGCTCGCAGCCATGGCGGAGGACGAGGCACCGCTGGAGGCCGGAGCGATCACCACACGGGTCGCGGTCACGATCGACCCGGAGATCGTTCCGAACACGGCAACGTAATCCCCGGAACCGACGCTCGTCAGCGATGTGTCGGCGACGCCGCGCTCGAAGTACGAGGTGGAGGAGGACACATCGACCGTGTCGCTCGCGCCCTGCGGCGTTGTGATCGCGAAGCTGGTCGAGCCGGGCGTTCCCTGCACGGTCCCCGCGACCCTGAACGCCCGCTGCCAAGAGCCGCCGCCGATCACGAGCTTCGTTGCGGTCACCGTCGACCCCGACACCGTTCCGAACACGACCACGAACGAGTTGGCGGACACGTTCGCGAGCGACGGGCTGGCGACGCTCCGCTCGACGTACGTCGTCGATGAGGACACATCGACGGTCTCGGTCTGGCCCCAACGCGTCTGAATCGTGAAGCTGTCGCTCCCGGGCGTGCCCTGGACCAGGCCCGCGGCCGCCGGCCGCGACGCGCTGGCGGCGCCGTCGCTCTGCACCTCGATCACGACCTCCGAAGCGGTGACCGACGAGCCCGAGACCGTGCCGAACACCGCGACGAGATCGCCCTGGCCGACGCTGCTCAGCGACGGGCTCGAAACGCCCCGCTGCAGGTAGGTGGTCGACCCTGACGTCGCGACGGTCACCGACGTTCCGGACCGTGTCTCGACCGTGAACGAGTCGCCGGACGGCGGCGCCTGCACGACTCCCGCGGCCGCCGGCACAACCCGACGGCCGAACCCGCTGCGGCCATGCCCGCCGAACGCCACCGCGCTCGACACGAACACGCCGGCAGCCAGCACACCGACTGCCAGGGCACAGGTCAGGACATGAATCCGCCGGACAGCCAGTCTCCGGCGAGCTTGAACGGCGCCGCTGATCATCTCCGTCCACCTCCACAATCAGGGTTTCCACAACCCAACGTACCGCGCGTCCGGCACGGGCCAGAAGCCCGATGATCCATTTCTTAGAAAGCTTTTAGGCCCCGGCGACGAGAGCCATACACCCGTCCAGAAAACGCCGCGCCGAATCGTGGGCCGGGGGCGCCGTGGGCCGCCGGGCGGAGCGACCTCAGCTCAGCCCAAGCCGGCGTTCAGGCGCCGCTGGACATCCCACCAGAGCGCCCGGTAGGAGATCGCCGCGCGGCTCCCGGGGGCGAACACGGCGACCGGGTTGCGCTCCTCCCCCATCCGCTCGACGTCGTCGGCGGACGGGATCGCGGCACCGAGCATCGTCACGCGATGGCGGTCGCGCAGCTGCGCCATCACGTCACGATGGAGATCCTTGCGGGGCTCGACCATCGAGAAGAACGCGAGCACGAGCGGGCCGCCCGCGGCGATCTCCTCCAGCTGCTCGAACGTCCTCGATGAGAGGGTCGCCGGGATCACCGGGACGAGCAGCGCGTCGGCGGCCTCGAACACGCTCTCGGAGACGAGTGAGATCGACGGCGGGCAGTCGAGGAAGATGTAGTCGTAGTCCCCGCGCACGGACTTCAGGACGCGCGCGAGCCGCTCGGTCGGCTTCTTGAACGCGTCGAGCGCGAGGTCGAGATGGCGGTAGGAGAAGTCGGCGGGCAGCAGATCGAGCCGCTCGTAATCGGTGCCGCGGATCAGGTCGGGGACCTTGGTGCGCAGCCGCAGCAGGCGGGCGGCGCCGCCGCGGACCTGGGGGCGCACCCGGAACAGGAAGGTGGAGGCGGCCTGCGGGTCGAGATCCCAGAGGAGCGTGCGATGCCCGTCGCCGGCAGCGAGGTAGGCGAGGTTGACGGCCGCCGAGGTCTTCCCGACGCCGCCCTTGATGTTGTAGGTGGCGAGGATCCGGCTCACGCGCTGAACTCCTGCTTGACCCGGGCCCGCGCCGCGGCGCTCGCGAACGGGCCGAACACGCCGGTGAACTCCGCGCGGGCATCGGCCGCGTCGGCGTCGAGCCGCTCGACGAGCACGCCCATCGCCATCAGCGCCGCGGGCCCGCCCGGGAAGGACGAGATCTCGTCGCGCAGCGAGCGCAGCATCGCAACCTGGATCTCGCGATCCTGATGGCGGCCGAGGACGTCCTGGAGCGCCTTCAGGGTCTTGATCATCGGCCGCACGACCTCCTCGTCGAACAGCGGTACGCCGAACAGCTCGAGCAGGTAACGGAGCTCCTTGCCCTTCTTGCGCAGCTCGTGGTAATCCGCGGCCGGCGCCGCCGGCCCGATCGCGCCGCCCATCCTCACCATCTGCCGGTACACGCGCGCGATCCGCTCACCGGCCACCGCGGTGATCGTGCGGGTCGCGTCGGGACGCTCGTCAACCGTCCGCTCGACGAGCCCGTCGAGCAGCGCCTCCCAGTCGCGGCGCAGCGTCCGGGCCCGGTCCGAGCGCAGCGCGCGCGCCATCTCGCTGTGCGCGACCAGCCGCCGCGAGCGCAGCACCGTCAGGAGCGGGTCGAGGTCGGCGCGCATCGTCTCGGGGACGAGCGTCCGCAGCAACGCGAAGCCGAGCACGTAGACATCGAGATCGCGGCTGTCGCCGGTCGCCAGCTGCAGCCATCTGAATTCCTCGCGCATCGCGTCGAGCTCGGGCGGCGGGAACACGCCGCGCAGCTCGCGCAGCACCGAGCGCGTGCGGCGCACGCTGACGCGATAGTCGTGGAGGAACTCGGAGTCGATGTCGGCGAGCGTCCCCGGCAGCGTGTCGTCCATGATCTGCATCAGGCGCCGGAGCACGGCGACGGCCGCGGCGTCGGCCCGGAGCGAGGCGGTCAGCCCCACGTCGAGCTTCGCGCTGACGCCCGCGGGCGATCCGCCCGCGGCCCGGACGGCCTCGTCCTCGAGCGTCGCGCCGGCAGCGTGCAGCTCCAGCTCGCGCGTGACCAGCTCCCGCACCCGCTCGAACTCGCCGTCGTACCCGCGCACGGCCAGGAGCCGCAGGCGCGCCGCGAGCGGTCGGGCGCTGCCGCCGGCCCCGATCAGCTCCGGCGATTCGAGCACGATCCGCACGACCGTCTTGTCGAGCTCGTCGAGCACCGCCACCCCCTGGGCGAGGACCCGAACCCGAGCACGGGGGATCAGCGCGCGCACGTCGATGATCGCGGCGACCGCGTCGCGCAGCTCCCCGGCGGGCAGCTCGGTCGCGAGCAGCGGGCCGCTCGGCTGACCGCAGGGCGCGGTCAGATGCGGCAGCTCGGCGCCGTGCCGGCTCAGCTCGAGCCGGCCGCGCTCCCAGCGGAGGCTCAGCCGGTCCGCGTACAGGAGCGCATCGAACGTGTCGAGGTAGATCCGCTCGACGGTCTCGACGGCGCCGGCGCGCACGGCGAACTGCGCGGCAAGCGCGGCCTCGACGGCCTCGGCCGCCGGGCGATCGCTCCAGATCAGCTCACTCGCCGGGACATTCACGACGGGGCGAGCTTACTCAGCCGCGCGACCGCGTCGTCGATCTCCTCGGCGGTGACGATCAGCGGCGGCTCCAGCCGGATCGTGCTCGGTCCCGGTGGCATTGACGATCAGGCGCTCCTCGAGCAGCGCCCGCCGGGCGAGCTCGACGGCCGAGACGCCGCCTGCCAGATCGGCTCCGACCATCAGACCGCGCCCGCGCACCGACGCGACGAACGGCAGCTCCGCGAGCCCGGCGACAAGCCGCTCGCCGAGTTCGCGCACGCTCGCGAGCAGCGCCGGATCGGTGCAGATCTCGAGCGCCACGAGCGCCGCCGCGCAGGCGACGGGGCCGCCCGCGAAGGTCGAGCCGTGGTCGCCGGGCTGCATCGCGCCGGCGAGTCGGGGGCCGGTCACGAGCGCGCCGATCGGGAGCCCGCCGCCCAGTCCCTTCGCGCTCGTCAGCGCATCCGGGACGACACCGACCTGCTCGTAGGCCCAGGCCGTGCCGGTCCTGCCCATACCCGTCTGGACCTCGTCGAAGATCAGCGCGGCGCCGGCCCGGTCGCAGGCCTCGCGCGCCGCCCGCAGGACCTCGGCCGGGACGATCAGCACGCCGCTCTCGCCCTGGATCGGCTCGATCAGGACCGCCGCCGTGCGGTCCGTGACCGCCGCGGAGATCGACCCGGCGTCCTTGTCGGCGACGACGAAGCCCGGGACCAGCGGCGCGAACGGCGCCTGCTTGGACTCCTGCGGCGTCGCCGACAGCGCCCCGTAGGTGCGGCCGTGAAAGCCGTCGTGGACGACGACGATCTCGCCGCCGCGGCTTGGCGCGGCGGGCGAGCTTGATCGCCGCCTCGTTCGCCTCGGCGCCGCTGTTGCAGAGGAACACCTTGCCGCCGAGCGAGCTGTCCGACAGCGCCTTGGAGAGCCGCATCGCCGGCTCGGTGTAGTACAGGTTCGAGACGTGCGTGAGGCGCGCCGCCTGCTCCTGGATCGCGGCGACGACCCGCGGGTGGCAGTGGCCGACGTTGAGGACCGAGATCCCGGCGAGGAAATCGAGGTACTCGTTGCCGTCGGCGTCCCACAGCCGGGTCCCGGCGCCGCGCACGAACTCGACCGGATTGCGGACGTACGTCGGCAGCGCGTACTCGCGCTCGAGGGCCTGCAGTTCGGAGAGCGGGCTCATCGGCTGATCATCGTCCCCTGGCCGGCGTTCGTGAACAGCTCGAGCAGGATCGAGTGCGGGCACCCGGCCGTCGACGATCACCGCCGTCTCGACGCCGCCCTCGACCGCCTCGAGGCACGCCTGCAGCTTCGGGCGCATGCCGCCGCTGACGCTCGCGAGCGCCGCCCGGAGCTCGTCCACCGTCGCATCCGCGATCAGCGACTCGGGATCGGCGGGGTCGCGCAGCCAGCCCGTGACGTCGGTCAGGAACATGACCTTGTAGGCGCCGAGCGCGCTCGCCACGGCCGCCGCGGCGGCGTCGGCGTTGATGTTGTAGGAGTTGCCTTCCGCGTCGGCGCCGACGCTCGCGATCACCGGGATGTAGTCCTGCGCGACATGCGTCAGAACGCCCGTGTCGACGTGCTCGATGCGGCCGACGAAGCCGATGTCGGCGCCGCTCGGGGCGGCCTGCCGGGCCGCCCGGAACAGCAGCCCGTCGTCCCCGCAGAGGCCGACCGCCGGCTGGCCGTGGCGGTTGATCAGCAGCACGATGTCCTTGTTGACCTTGCCGACGAGCACCATCTTCGACGACCTCGACCGTCGCCGCGTCGGACACCCGCAGCCCGTCGACGAACTCGACCGGGAGGTCGAGCCGCTCCATGTACGAGGTGATCTCGGGGCCGCCGCCGTGGACGATCACGGGATTGATCCCGACGTACTTGAGCAGGGCGATGTCGCGCGCGAACTCCTCCTTGAGCGTCGGGTCGATCATCGCCGCGCCGCCGTACTTGATCACGACCGTCTGGCCGTGGAACTCGCGGATGTACGGCAGCGCCTCGAGCAGCGTGGCGATGTCGCGGGTGCGGTCCGGTCGCGGTCATGGCTCCGTCGGCTCATGTCGTGTAGTCGGCGTTGATCGTCACGTACTCGTGGCCGAGGTCGGAGAAGTAGCGCTCGGCTCTCGGCCCCCTCGCCGGGGAGGGTGATCTCGTACTCGACCTCGTCGCGCTGCACCGCCTCGCCTCAGCGCGGCCGCGTCGAACTCGGCGCGCGGCGCCGGCCCGGCAGACGAGCGATCGCCCTCGATCGCGATGTCGACCGCGAGCGGCGCGGTGCCGGGCAGCGCGGCGCCGACCGCCTGGATCACCCGCCCCCAGTTCGGGTCGCCGCCGTACAGGGCGGTCTTGACGAGCGGCGAGTCGGCGACCGCGTGCGCGACCCGCTCGACCGCCACGCTGATCGCCGCCGCGGACGACCACGCGCCCGACGCGGCGAGCGCCCTCGCCGTCGCGGGCGACCATCAGCGCGACCTGGCGCAGCGGCCGCGTCCATCGCCTCGCCGAACGTCCGCTCGTCCTGCGTCTCGGGCTCGACCCGCACGCCGGAGGCGCCGCTCGCCTGGAAGATGATCGTGTCGGAGGTCGACAGCTGGCCGTCGACGCTGATCCGGTCGAACGACCGCTTGACGCAGACGCCGAGCAGCAGGTCGGCCTCGTCGGCGTCGAGCGCGGCGTCGGTCTGCACGAACACGAGCAGCGTCGCGAAGTTCGGCGAGATCATCCCCGCGCCCTTGCCCTGGACGCTGAGCCGGACGGTGCCCGCCTCGAGCGCGACCTCGAGCGAGACCTGCTTGCGGAAGGCGTCGGTCGTCCGGATCGCCTCGGCGAAGTCGACGTCGCCGTCGATCCGCAGCTCGCGCGCGGCGGCCAGCGTCCCGTGCGTGATCTTCTCGACGGGCAGCGGCACGCCGATCACCCCGGTCGAGGCGACCGCGACGGAGCGCTCGCCGACCCCGCAGACGATCGCCGCGCCGCCCTGCATCTTGGCGGCGTCGTCGAGTCCGCGGCCGCCGGTCGCGGCGTTCGCGTTGCCGGAGTTGACGACCACGGCCCGGATCGCGCGCAGGTCGGCGCGCTCGCTTGGTCAGCAGCACCGGCGCCGACAGCGCGCCGCTGCGCGAGAAGCGCGCGGCGCTCGCCGTCTGCGCGGAGTCGCTGACGAGCAGGCCGAGGTCGAGCGCGCCGCTCGGCTTGATCCCGCAGGCGACGCCCGCGGCACGGAAGCCGGCGGGCAGGCCACTGCCCGGCAGCTCGGTCGCCTGCGCGGGCACATCGATCCAGCGAGAGGCTGAAGAAGCTCACGTCGTGATCCCCTCGCCCTCGGGGAGGCCGAACATCAGGTTCAGGTTCTGGACCGCCTCGGACGACGATCCCTTCCAGAGGTTGTCGATCGCGCCGAACACGATCACGCGGCCGGTGCGCTCGTCGCGGTGGACGGAGATCCGGCAGATGTTCGTCTCGCGCACGTCGCGGACACCGGGCGGCGCGCTCGCGAGCTCGACGAACGGCTCGTCCGCGTACGCCTCCTCGTAGAGCGCGCGGATCAGGCTCGTGGGCGTGTCCGGAGCGCTCAGCGTGACGTAGCAGGAGACGAGCTCGCCCTGGTCGAGCGGCAGCAGATGCGGCGTGAACGTGATCGGCGATCTCGGCGCCGAGCGCGGCGAGCTCCTGCTCGATCTCCGGCGTGTGGCGGTGGCGCGGCACGCCGTAGGCGTTGACGTTCTCGTCGACGGTGACGAAGTGGGTCTTGTCGGTGGCGGCGCGTCCGGCGCCCGAGACCCCCGACTTGGCGTCGATCACGACGTCGGCGAGCAGGCCGGCGCGCGCGAGCGGCGCGAGCGCGAGGATCGTCGCGGTCGGATAGCAGCCCGGGTTGGCGACGAGCGACGGCGCCGCGCATCTGCTCGCGGTACAGCTCCGGCAGCCCGTAGACCGCCTCGGCGATCAGCTCCGGGCGCAGGGTGCGGCCGGTACCACTCCTCGTAGACGGCGAGCGTCGCGCAGCCGGAAGTCGGCGCTCAGGTCGACGACCTTGACCGCGCGCGCCCGCAGCTCCGCGACGAGCTCGGCGGCCGCGCCGTGGGGATAGGCGACGATCGCCGCGTCGACCGTCGCGCGTGCCGGTCGAGGTCGAGCTCCTCGAGCACGAGCGGCGACGCGATGGTGCGGATACAGGTCGTCGAGCCGCCGGCCGACGTCGGAGCGCGCGGTCACCGTCCTCAGCTCGAAGCCGGGATGGCGCATCAGCAGGCGCGCCGCGAGCGCGCCCGTGTATCCGGCGGCGCCGAACACCGCGACGCTAGGAGTCACGCAGCCTCCCTCCGAGCTCGCCCTCGAGCGCCGCGGCGATCTTCGCGCGGTGCCGGGCCGACCTCGTTGTCGGTCAGCGTGCGGTCCGGCGCGCGGTAGGCGAGCCGCACGGCGAGCGACACGTTGCCCGGCCCCGAGCCGCTCGTCGTCGCGGTAGACGTCGAACACCTCGGCGCGGGCCAGCAGCGGCGCGCCCGCGCGTGCGGAGCACGTCGAGCACCTCGCGCGGCGGTGACCGTCTCGGCGACGACGATCGCGAGGTCCTCGCGGACCTCGGGGAAGCTCGTCAGATCGCTGGTACAGCGGCGTCGGCGGCTCGCGGGACCACGTCGAGGTCGAGCTCGAAGGCGGCGACGGCGCCGTCGAGGTCCCAGTCGGCCGCGACCAGCGGGTGGATCTCGCCGAGCCAGCCGACCGGACCTGAGCCGCCGTCGACCACGATCTCGGCGCTGCGCCCCGGGTGCAGGAACGGCGCCGCTCCCGCCGCCCCCGGTGCGCGCGCCTCGAAGCCGACCCCGAGCGTGTCGAGGACCGCCGCGAGCATCCCCTTGGCCGCGAAGAAATCGGCGGCCGGTGGCTTCGGGTCCCGCCAGGTCGGCGTCGCGCACCGGCCCGCAGACGAGCGCCGCCGAGGTGGTAGGGCTCGTGCGGCAGCTCGCCGTCGGCTCCGTCGTGTCCGCAGGTAGACGGCGCCGGCCTCGAACAGCCGGATCGCGCCCGCCCCGTGCGAGCGGTTGTGGCGCGCGACGTCGAGCAGCGAGCCGATCAGCGTCGTGCGCAGCTGCGACTGCTCGCTCGACATCGGGTTGTCGAGGACGACGGCGCCGCCGCTCGGGCAGCCGCAGGCGGCCCGCCAGGTCGGGCCCGGTGAAGCTCCAGCCGACGATCTCGTGCAGCCCGAGCGCGATCAGCGCATCGGTCGCGCGGCGGCGCAGCCGCTGGCGCGCGGTCAGGCGGCCGACAGCGCCGTGGCGCGCGGGCAGCGTCGCCGGCAGCGTTCTCGAGCGCGTCGAGCCGCGCGACCTCCTCGATCAGGTCGGCCTCGCGGGTGACGTCGGCGCGGCGGAAGTCCGGGACCGTGACGTCGAGCCCGTCGCTCGCGCCAGATCGGCGCTGAACCCGAGCGCCGTCAGGATCTCGCGCAGCGCGCTCGCGCGCCGATCTCGATGCCGAGCAGCGCGGCCAGCCGCGCGTCGCGCAGGCGGATCGTCGGCGGATCCGGGCCGGGGCCGCCGAGATCGATCGTGCCGGGCCGGACGGTCGCGCCGCAGACCTCGATGAACAGCTGCGTCGCGACGATCTGAGCCCACATCGCCTGCTCGGGCTGGAGCTGCTTCTCGAACCGGGTCGAGGCCTCGCTGCGGAGCCCGAGCTCCAGCGAGGTGCGGTGGATGTTCGGCCCGTCCCAGGTCGCGACCTCGCTCAGCACCCGGTTGTCGTGCCCTCGTGCACCTCCGAGCGCGCGCCGCCCATCACGCCGGCGATCGACGTCGGGCCCGTCGTCGTCCTCGATCAGCACCATCTGCTCGTCGAGCGTGCGGGTCTGGCCGTCGAGCGTCTGGACCTGCTCGCCCGGCTTCGCGCGGCGGACGTTCAGCCGCGCGCCGGCGACCCGATCGAGGTCGAAGGCGTGCATCGGCTGCCCGGTGAGCAGCATCACGTAGTTGGTGATGTCGACGACGTTCGAGATCGGGCGCTGCCCGGCCGCCATCAGCCGCGCCTTCAGCCACAGCGGGCTCGGGCCCGATCGCGATCCCGTCGAACACGCGCGCGGTGAAGCGCGCGGCACAGCTCCGGGCCGGCGCTCGTTGACGATCTCGATCCCCGGCAGCTTGCCGGCCGTGCCGGGGTCCTGCGCCCACGGCGGCGGCGCGAGCGGCGCGCCGGTCGCGGCGTGAACCTCGCGCGCGACCCCGTAGATGCCGAGGCAGTCCGGCCGGTTCGGCGTGATCTCGAGCACGAGCACGTCGGTCGAGATCGGCAGGACCGAGTCGAGCGGCGTCCCCGGCGGGATCCCGTCCGCGAGGACCATGATCCCGTTGTGGTCGGTCCCGATCGCGACCTCGTCCTCGGCGAGGATCATCCCGTCCGACGACTGCCCGCGCAGCTTGGCCTTCTGCAGCTCCGTGCCGTCCGGCATGATCGCGCCGGGCCGGGCGACCGCGACGGTCTGGCCGGCCGCGACGTTGGGCGCGCCGCAGACGATCTGCGAGGGCGTCGAGCGGCCGACGTCGACCATGCAGACGCTGAGCCGGTCGGCGTCCGGATGCTTGCGACGCTCGAGCACGTGCCCGACGACGAAATGGCTCGACCGCCTGCACGCCGTGGTGCTCCACCCGCTCCACCTCGGTGCCCGTCAGCGCCAGGCGCTCGGCGAGCTCGAGCGGGGTCAGCTCGGGCGCGCAGTACTCGTGCAGCCAGCTCAGCGGGACGCGCATTACGAGAACTGCTCCAGGAACCGGATGTCGTTGTCGTACAGCAGCCGCAGATCGACGACGCCGTGCTTGAGCATCGCGATCCGCTCGATCCCCATCCCGAACGCGAAGCCCTGCACGCGCTCGGGGTCATAGCCGGAGTGCTTGACGTGGTCGAGGACGTTCGGGTCGACCATCCCGGCGCCGAGGATCTCGATCCAGGAGGTTCCCTTGCAGAGGTTGCAGCGGTTCCCTTCGGCGGTGATGCCGCCGGTGCAGTTGAAGCAGGAGACGTCGACCTCGACGCTCGGCTCGGTGAACGGGAAGAAGTGCGGGCGCAGCCGGACCTCGCGCTCGGGCCCGAAGATCGCGCGGGCGAATTCGAGCAGCGTCCCCTTGAGGTCGGCGAGCGTGATGTCCTCGTCGACCGCGAGGCCCTCGAGCTGGTGGAACTGCGGCGTGTGGGTGACGTCCGAGTCGCGCCGGTAGACGCGGCCCGGGACGACGATGTAGATCGGCGGCGGCTGGCGCTCCATCGCCCGGATCTGCATCGGGCTCGTATGCGTGCGCAGGAGGATCTCCTCCGACACGTAGAAGGTGTCGGTCGCCATCCGCGCCGGGTGGGTCGGCGTCGTGGTTGAGCGCGTCGAAGTTGTAGTAGACGTGCTCCACCTCGGGCCCCTCGGCGACGTTGAAGCCGAGGCCGATGAACACGTCCTCGATCTCGCGCCTGCGTGCGCGTGATCAGGTGCAGGCGCCCGATCGCCGGCAGCGGCGTCCCGGGGAGCGTGACGTCGACGCGGTCCTGCCGGAGACGGGCCTCGAGCTCGCTCGCGGCGAGCGACTCGGCCTTGCGCTCGAGCGCCGCCTCGAGCTGCCGGCGGGCCTCGTTGGCGGCCTTGCCGACCGCGCCGCGCTCCTCGGGCGGCAGCTCGGCGACACCGCGCAGTAGGTTCGGGAGCTCGGCCTTGCGACCGAGGAAGCGGACCCGGACGTCCTCGAGCGCGGCGGTCGTGCCCGCGGCGTCGATCTCCGCCTGGCCGGCGGCCCGCAGCTGCTCGATCCGGTCAGCGACACTCATCGTGCGTCGGGCATCCTACGCGTGAGCTCGTACAGAGCGACCGTCGCCGCCATCGCGGCGTTGAGCGACTCGGACGCGATCGGGATCCGCGCGACGTGATCGGCGGCCGCGAGCAGCTCGTCTCCGAGCCCGTCGCGCTCGGCTCCCGACGAGCACCGTGACGCCGCCGCCGGCCGTCAGGCCGGCGGCCACCTCGGCCAGCGAGCGCTTGCCGCCGGCGTCGAGCGCGACCGTCACGCCGGGAGGGCGGCGAGAGCTGCGGCCGGGTCCGCGGTGCCGGTCCGACAGACCGGCACCGCGAAGATCGCGCCCATGCTCGCCCGGACCGCCTTCGGGCTGAAGGGGTCCGCCGTGTCCGGCCCGAGCGCGACGCAGGAGGCGCCGAACGCGACCGCGCTGCGGAGCACCGCGCCGACGTTGCCGGGGTCGCGGATGCCGTGCAGGTAGACGCAGGTCGGCCCCGCCGGGCTCGGCGCGTAGCGCTCCTCGTAGACGGCCAGGGCCCTCGTCCCGGATGCGAGCTCAGCGACGGACGCGAGCGCGGCGGCGTCGACCTCGGTGCCCGGCAGGCCGCTGCCGGCGGCGCAGAACCGCTCGACCGGCTTCCAGCCGTGGGCGTCGGCAGCCGCGAGCAGGTCCTCGCCCTCGGCGATGAACCGGCCGGCACGCTCGCGCTCGCGGCGTCTGGCGCGGAGCTTGCGGACCTCTTTGAGCTTGTCGTTGTGGGGGCTGGTGATCATCGCGGAAACAAAAAGGGCGCCCTCCATGTGGAGTGGCGCCCGGGTGGCGGTGCTTGGTGTCGGCCTGTGCTCAGCCGACGTCAAGCGCCTCGCGGGCGCGCTCGGCAAAGCGTCGGAAGGTGTCGGCGTCGCGTACGGCGATGTCGGCGAGGACCTTGCGGTCGAGCTCGACGTTGGCCAGCTTCAGGCCGTGCATGAACTGCGAGTACGACATTCCGTTCAGGCGAGCCGCCGCATTGATGCGGGTGACCCACAGCCTGCGGAAGTCGCGCTTGCGGTTGCGCCGGTCGCGGTAGCGGTACTGGTCGGCCTTGAGGACCGCTTCCTTGGCCGCCCGGTAATGCCGGCTGGCATCGCCCCGGTAGCCCTTCGCCATCTCGAGGGTCGCGCGACGCTTCTTCTTCGCGTGGACTGAGCGCTTGACCCGTGCCATCTAGGAGGCCCTCTTCTTCGCGCCGAGCAGGATCTTGACGCGCGGAGCGTCGTGATCGGACAGGATCAGCGGTCTGCGCCAGCTCGCGCTTGCGCTTCGGCGACTTCTTCTCGAGGATGTGACTCGAGAACGCGTGACGGGCCTTCACCTTGCCGTTGGCGGTCAGCTTGAAGCGCTTCTTCGCGCCCGAGTGGGTCTTCATCTTGGGCATGGACCAGCCAGTAAAGCACACGCCCGCCGAAAGCCTCGGCGCGGCGCGGCGCGGCGCCTACACGGCCGTGGCCGCGGCGCCTACGCGGCGAGGCGGCTACTCGGCGGTGGCCGCAGGCCTACGCGGCGAGGCGCCTACTCGGCGTCTGCTTCGGGTGCGGGTTCGCCCTTGAGCTCCGGCTCCTCGCCTGCGAGCGCCTCGCCCTCGAGCTCCTCGTCCTCCAGCTCGTCCTCGAGCTCCTCCTCGTCCTCCAGCTCCTCCTCGTCCTCCAACTCGTCCTCGTCGAGCTCGTCGTCCTCGAGTTCGTCGTCGTCGAGCTCCAGCTCGTCGTGGAGCGCGCGCTCGCGGGCGGAGGTGCCGTTGCTGTCCCCCGCGGCCGCCGCGGCGGCGCGGTCCCGGCGCGAGGACTTCTTCGGCGCGTCCTCGACGGAGTGCTCGCCCTCGTGTGGATGCCCTTCGTGCGCGAGGACGGCCTTCGACGGCGCCAGCATCATCGTCATGTTGCGCCCGTCCTGGAGCGGAGTCTGCTCGATGACCGCGATGTCGCCGAGCTCGCCGGCGAGCTTGTCGAGGAGGGCGACGCCGCGCTCCGGGTGGGTGACCTCGCGCCCGCGGAACATGATCGTGACCTTGACCTTGTCCTTGCCGAGCAGGAAGCGCTGGACGTGGCCCTTCTTGGTGTCGTAGTCGTTCTGGGCGATCTTCGGGCGGAACTTGATCTCGCGGATCGTGATCTGCTGCTGGTGCTTGCGCGCCGCCTTCAGCTTCTGCGCCTGCTCGTACTTGTACTTGGAGTAGTCGAGAACACGGCAGACGGGCGGGCGCGCCTCGGGTGCAACCTCGACCAGGTCGAGATCGCGCTCCTGCGCGTAGGCGAGCGCCTCCGAGGTCTTGATGACCCCGATCTGCTTTCCGTCCTCGCCGACGAGCCTGACCTCGGGCACGCGGATGCGATCGTTGATCCGCGTCTGGTCCCGCTCTGGCGGGCGCCGGTCAAACCTACGTGGGACCGGCACTAGCTGCGATTGCGGCGGAGCGTCAAGCGGAGCCGGGCCGTGGGAAGTAATTCGCTTCGGTCAACGTCGCCAAGTATAGCGGTGGCTAGAGCGTCAGTGAACGCGATTGCACGAGCTCCTGCACGCGGTCGATGAATGCGTCCAGCCGGGCCGAGCCGGCGTCGCCCCGCTTATGCTCGCGGACGCCCACCTCCCCCGCCTCCTGCTCGCGGTCGCCGACGATCAGCATGAAGGGAAGCTTGCGCAGTTCGGCGTCGCGGATCTGACGGCCGACCGATTCGCCGCGGTCGTCGAGCTCCACGCGGATACCGGCGGCCCGCAGCTTCGCGAACACCTCGGCGCCATACGACAGGTGGCGCTCGGAGATCGGCAGCACGATCGCCTGCAGCGGCGCCAGCCACAGCGGCAGCTCGCCGGCGAAGTGCTCGATCAGGATCCCGATGAAGCGCTCGTAGGAGCCCATCAGCGCGCGATGGATCATCACCGGCTGATGCTCGGCGTTGTCGGCGCCGCTGTAGGAGAGGCCGAAGCGCTCGGGCATGTTGTAGTCGAGCTGGCAGGTGCCGAGCTGCCAGGAGCGGCCGAGCGAATCGGTCATGTGCATGTCGATCTTGGGGCCGTAGAAGGCTCCGTCACCCGGGTTGAGGTCGTACTCGAGCCCCTGGGACTCGAGCGCCTGCATGAGGGCCGCCTCACTGTGATCCCAGAGAGCGTCGGATCCGATGCGCTGCTCCGGCCGCGTCGAGAGCTCGAGCCGGACGTCGAGGCCGAAGATCCGGTAGGTGGCGAAGGCGAACTCGAGCACGGCCGCCACCTCCTCCTGAATCTGCTCCTCGGTGCAGAAGATGTGGGAGTCGTCCTGGGCGAAGTGGCGGACGCGCAGGAGGCCGTGGAGCGTTCCACTCGGCTCGCGCCGGTGCAGCAGGCCCGGCTCCCACAACCGCAGCGGCAGGTCGCGGTAGGAGTGGCGCTGCATCGAATACAGCTTGCAATGGCCGGGGCAGTTCATCGGCTTGACCGCCATCTGCCGGTCCTCGTACTCGGTCACGAACATGTTCTGGTCGTACTTCTCCCAGTGGCCGCTCGTGACCCAGAGACTCGAGTCGTAGATCTGCGGCGTCTTGACCTCGACGTAGCCGCGCTCGCGACCCATCTCACGGCTCAGCTTGACGAGCTCGTTGAAGACCTCGGTCCCGCGCGGCAGCCAGAACGCGGCGCCGGGTGAGACCGGGTCGAAGTTGAACATCCCGAGCTGCGGGCCGAGGCGCCGATGATCGTTCTGGCGAGCCAGCTCGAGTCGCTCGAGGTGCTCGTCGAGCTCCTTCTGGGAGAAGAACGCGGTCCCGTAGACCCGGGTCAGCATCTGCCGGTTGGCATCGCCGCGCCAGTAGGCGCCCGCGGTCGACTGCAGCTTGAACGCCTTGATCCGTCTCGTTGACGGGGCGTGCGGACCGCGGCAGAGATCGACGAACGGCCCGTTCGTGTAGAGCGAGACCGTCTGATCGCCGGTGCGAGCAACGATGTCCTCGATCAACTCGACCTTGTAGGGCTGATCCTCGTCCGTGAAGCGCTCGAGCGCCGCGGCGACCGGGACGTCCTCCCTGACGAACTGCTCGTCGGCGCTGATGTGCGCGCGCATCGCCTGCTCGAGCGCGGGGAAGTCGGCCTCGCTGAATGCGGTGCCCTCGGGAAACTCGAAGTCGTAGTAGAAGCCGTTCTCGATCGGCGGGCCGATCGAGATCTTCACGCCCGGGTAGAGCTCGAGGGCGGCCGCGGCGAGGACGTGCGCGCAATCGTGGCGGATCAGCTCGAGCGCCTCGGCGCCGCTGCGCTCGGTCAGGATCTCGAAGGCGGCCCTCGCCCGTCGTCGGAAGCGGGCGGGCAAGATCGAGCGTGACGCCGTCGACCTTGACCGCCAGCGCGGCGCGGGCCAGTCCGGCGCCGATCGCGGCGGCCGCCTCGGCGCCCGTCGCCCCGTCGCGCAGGCTGAGCGTGTCCCCGTTGGGCAGCGTGAAGTCCATCGCGTGCGGGATCCTAGCTGGGCGGCGTTCGAGTCAGGGCAGGCGGCGAACAGCATCGATACCCGAGACGATCGACCCTCACCTCATGGATTGGGCGAACCCAAGCGCCCGTCGTGTATCGCTCCCGCCGCGTGGACAGCCGCCGCTCTGATGTGCTCGAAGTGGGCGTCGCCCGGGGCCACAGCCCCTTCACGTGATGTCACGCTGACCCTTAACTTCGCGACCCCCCGGCCGCGACGGGGGGGTGTCGAACTTAAGGGTCGTAAACAACCCTGCGGTCCACACCCCCCGAAATCGACGGGGGGCTCCGGAACTTAGGGGTCTCGACAGCATTAGTGGCTGGATCTGACGAGTGGCTGGGCGTGGCTGGCGCCGCCGGCTCGCCGCGATAATACCTGGCGTATTTGAGGGCGAGCCGGTGGTGTCAGGCGCGTCCAGACGCCGTCAGAGACGTCACTAATTCTGTCGTGAGCCCTTACGGGTCTCGTCCGCGCCTCGTCCGCGCTTCAGGCAGCGTCGTCTGACTGTCTGTGGGTTGATCGACGAGTTGCACTCGCCGGTCGATCGGGTCGCGGGTGAGGTTCACCGTGGCCCGTTGCGCGTTCCACGACCCGCAACGAGACTCACGGTCTGGCCCGCAAATGAGGCGCGTTCAGCCGGCGACGGTGAAGCGGAAACCGCCGAGCGGGACGGACCGGATGTCCGTCGCCATCATCGGGCACATGAAGCTCGATTCCAGCGACGCGAGGAGCCGATCCTGCGGGCCCGAATCGACCGGCGGGCCGCAGGGTATGCGAATCGTCTCGAGCACCAAGCCCGTGTACGCGCCGGCACACCATCCCTCGGACCGCGGCCGCAGCACGACCTTGACGACCTGGCCGGCGACCGGCACGGTCGGCGCCATGCTGATCGACTGCTCGCACTGCGCGCTGGCGCCGGCTGTCGTGGAGGCGCTCACGAGGTATCCGTAATCGGGCCCGCCCGAGACCCCGGTCACGACCGGCGCGATGAAGCGGACGGCGAATGCGCCGTGGGCGCCCGCCCTCGACGGGGCGACGGCGACCTTGGCAGGCGTGGTCTTGGCAGGTGCCGGCGCCGGAGTCGCTGCGATCGCGACGGCAACGGACACCAGCGCGACGGGCAGCCCCGCCGCCCCGGCGAGACAAGCCCGTGCTGCTCTCACCATGACTCTGAGTCTAGTTCGCGTGCGCGGCTCCATAATGTCGGGCTACCCGTCTGGTCCGCTGTCACTCGCCGGATTTCCCGGGCGTGCCAGCCAAGGCCGGTAGCGGCGCGCTACATTTGGCCGTCCCAGGGCGATTAGCTCAGCTGGGAGAGCGCCGCCTCGACAAGGCGGAGGTCACTGGTTCGAGCCCAGTATCGCCCACTGTTGTGTTTGCAGGGATTTTGTCGGTGGCTACGGATTGTGGTTTGGGGCGTGTCGCAATCCTGTCGCAACTCCCGATCGCTCCCTGGCCTCTCTGATCGCGTCTGAGGCCGGGATTCGGGGCGCATCCTCGAGCTCCCGGATGGCGCCGGCGTAGTGCCTCGCTAGGGTCGCGATCGAGTCGCCCACCTGCTCTGCGACGTAGGCGAGTGAGCGGCCGTCCCACAGCAGCAGCGACACGAAGCTGCCTCTGAGCCGGTAGGGGCGCAGATCGCCGGTGACGCCGGCGGCGATCGCGGCAGGCTGGTAGACGCGCCGGCGCCAGTTCTGCCAGTCGTGGCGCTGCCACTCGTCGCCGTCGACGGTCGGGAAGATCAGGCTTCGGTCCGACGGTCGGCCGCACAGCAGTCGCCACTCGGCCAGGTCTTGGGCCAGGGGCGGGAGGAGGTCGACGTCGCGCGCCCGGCCGGTCTTTGAAGCCACGACGTGCAGAGTTCGACCATGGAGGTCTCCCCATGTCGCGCCGCGGTCCTCCGACGGCGGAGCCCACCGTACGCCAGGAGCGAGACCATTGTCGCGTTGCGGTGACGCCACAGCCGGAGGTCATCTGTGGAGCGTCCGGCCCCGCGTGCCGGGCTGGTCCACGCCTGGAGCATGTGCGCACGGATCCGCTCGACCACGGCGGGCGCGAGCGGCTCCGGCACCCGCGTCGCGGGCTGCTTCGGCTTCGGGACGGCCTGGGCCGGGTTACTGGGAATGAGCCCGCGCACGACTGCGCGACGAAGGATCCCCTGAAGCATCATCAGGGCCTTGCGCACGGTCGGCGCCGGCACCCCGGATGCGACCATCTGATCGCGTAGGTCCTCCACGAGCATCGGCGTGAACGCGCGCAGCTCGTACTCGCCGACTCTGGGCAGCAGGTGAGTGCCCCACACCTCAGGTACCGTCGACGGGTCTCGGCCGCGAGGTTCGGGATCGCGTGGCGCGACCACCAATCCTCGGCGACGAAGGCGTAATAGGCTGCCACGACAGCGTGGGAGTGGGCGATACGCAAACGCTGCTCAATCGTTCCGACCTGAACGAACCAAGCCGATCCCGCTCCTTCCACCCACGCCGACGTCGCGGCGACGCCAACGCCGTGGCTCACTGAGGGAACCGTCCAACGCGCCGAGACCGACGCGACTTGCCCCGCCAGACTATCCCGCGACGGCAGAAGTCGGCCGAGCGGTGACGGCCTGCGCGGTTCCGGCCCCCGCAGCGGCCAGGCTGGCCACCGCAGCACTCGAACCGGCGGCGAGACATCCGATGAGCACGCGGTTCAGCCGTACTCGACCAAGCGCGACGAAGGGCCGAACAGTCATCGCAAGCATTCAACACGACCCAAACTCCGAATGGCTCCTCAGCCCCTAAGCTGCAGCCGAGCGTCGCTCGGCGAGACAGGCGCTTTGATCGATTTCGAGAAGGCATGCGCCTTCCCCCTTGTCGCCCGTCCGGCCGCGACCGCAGCGCTTCTGCTCTAACCACGGCTCGAGCTGGAGCAGAAGCACTCGCTCGTGTCGAGCATGGGCGGTGGCCGAGATCGTCAGCCGCGGCCAAGGACGAGGTCGATCCCGGCCAGGACGCGATCCAACTGCGCCCCGGTGACGCGCCCGACCCGCTCGGTCAGGAGCGCTCGATCGATCGCAATGATCTGCGACACGTTCGCGACAGAGTCCGTCGGCAGACCGGTCGCGGCCGCGGACAGGACGACGTTCCCTGGCGCGGCGGCGAGCCGTGGGTTGCTGGTCAACGGCACGACCACCGTCGTCGCGATCCGGCTGGCGTTGAACGCGTCACCCTGCACGATGACGACAGGCCGGCGGTAGCCGGCCGCAGACCCGACGGGCTCCTCGAGCGAGGCCCAGCAGACGTCGCCCTGGCCGATTACCACTCGCTGGCCCGCAGCGTGCGGCGAGCGGCCGCGCTGACGAACCCGGCGTGGTCGTGATCCAGCTCGTCAGCCAGCTCATTGAGCGCTGTTGTAACGGCCAGCGGATCACGGCGTGCCAGGTAGTCCACCAGCGCTTCGCGATACAGCTCACTTCGGCTCTTGCCCAGCTGGTTCGCGAGCTGATCGGCCCGTCGAAAGAGATCGTCGGGGATCGAGACGGCGGTCTTCATACCAAAAGTATAACCACCCCGACTCACCGCGGCGCTGCTGCAATGTCGCCCACGGAGTCGCAAGGGCCGCACTACTCCTCCGGCCACGCTGGTCCACCGATGCGGAAGCGCACAGCGGTGGCGCTGGCCGCCGGCGTTGTGCTTGGGTTGCCTTCTCCGGCGAGCCAGCTTCAGCCGCCGCCCGCGTGCGCACCCATCGGCGTCGCCATCCAATCTTCAATCGCGATAGGCGCGGCCACGTGGGAGCACGCGGAGGACGACGATCAGACGTGTTTCTGTTTCGAGCGTCAGCAGCACGCGCCAGTCGCCAACGCGCAGTCGCGTCCCGGAAGCCCAGTCAGCTTGCGCAGGCTCGTGCTGGCGGCCGGATCCGCAGCGAGGGCTATGACGGTGGCCATGAAAAGCTCCCCGTAGGCGGCCATCGAATCTCCCCGCTGGTGGCCACCGTTTCTCCCCATGGGTGGCCACGGTTTCTCCCCACGGTTCTGTCCTGAGGCGCCGGTACTCGGGAGCGTGTTGCTGTTCAACGCGTGTTCTGAGGAGGGCGGCTGTGAAGAAGCCGGAGGAAGCGATGGAGATTCTTGAGGCGTTTGACGCGACTGGGTCGTTGCGTGGGGCGGCGGTGCTGGCGGGGTGTGATCACAAGACGGTCGCGAGGTTGGTCGCGGCGCGGGACGCGGCGGGTGGCGGGCTGCCCGAGCGGGCGCGGCAGCGGCCGCTGGTGGATCCGTTTGCTGGGAAGATTGATGAGTTGGTCGATCGCTCGCGCGCGCTGGTGCGGGCTGATGTCGTGCATGGGGTGCTGGTCGCGATGGGGTATGCGGGGTCGTATCGCACGACGCGGCGCGCGGTCGCTGAGGCCAAGCGCCGGTGGCGGAATAAGCACGGCCGGCGGACGCGGCCGTGGATCCCGCAGCCGGGTTTGTGGTTGCAGTGGGATTACGGCGACGGGCCCGAGGTCGCGGGCACGCGGGCGGTGTTGTTCTGCGCGTGGTTGGCGTGGTCGCGGTTTCGGGTGGTGGTCCCGCTGCGTGACAAGACGTTGGCGTCGGTGGTGATCGGGCTGGATCGCACGCTGCGGATGATCGATGGGGTTCCGACGTATGCGCTGTTCGAATATGTGCCCGGGCACATATTCGAACCTGATCTCCGAGAACACGCCACCGAACCATTCGAACGCCTGCACGTGCAGTTCGAGGAACGCCTGCTGGGTCTCGACCAGCGACGCCTGGCAGAACGCCGCCCCGGAGAACGACGCTCGCATCACGAACAGATGCACCTTGACCGACACGCCACCGAAGACCACGAGCGCCTCGCCCCAGTCGACCTCCGCCTCGACACCGGGCGCGTGGACCTGCGGAACGAACACCTCCCCGACCACCAAGCCCATCGCCCGCTTGCGCGCGCGGACGTACTGACGGACCGTCGATTCCGCGACATCAGCGCCGTGCTCATCGACGAGACGCCGGTGGATCCGCCGCGCGGTGTGCCGCTGCTTGCGCGGCGCGGCCCGGTCGGCCTCAAGCCACCCATCGATCACCGACCGATACCGACCGAGCTTCGGGGCCGGGCGACCCACCGGCGCCCGCTTTGACGGCGGCATCGGCGACGCCAACGCCTGCTTCACCGTCCGGCGATGAACCCCATGCCGGACCGCGAGCGCCCGCAACGACAGACCCTCCCGATCACGATCCCGTCTGATCTGCTCGAACTGCTCCACCCTGGATCCCATTCCCTCTGGCGCCTTCCGCTCGAGCTCGATGAGCCACGAACAGTCAGCCGCCCGTCGGACACCAGGTGGAGCCAGTTCAAACCATCACAGTGGAGCCACTTCAGAGCATCACTCCCACCCATCGGCCGGTTTGCAGGGAAAACCAGCAGGCCGATCCAAGGAACCTTGGATCCTGGGCCACCCTGGGGACACATCAGCCCAACTCGCTCATCCGGCCTTCGCCTGCCTGATCTGCTCGCGCGCCTGCCGGATCGCGTCCGCCGCCGGGATCCGCGGCTGGTCCTCGAGCTCCCGGATGGTGCCCGCGTAATGTTTTGCGAGCGTCGCGATCGAATGCCCTGCCTGCTCCGCCACGTAGGTCAACGGCGGCCCTCCCACAACAGCAGCGAGCCGAACGAGCGACGCAACCGGTAGGGGCCGCATGTCGCCGGTGACGCCGGCAGCCTGGGCTGCGGGGCGCCAGACACGGTTGCGCCAGTTTGCCCAGTCAGAACGGGTCCACTCGCCGCCGCTCGGACGGGGCACGATCAGCTGAAGGCCTCGACGATGTCGCTCTGCTCCAACGATGCGCGAGCTGCTCGGAGTGACGCGGGCGAAGCAACGCCCCTGATCCTCCACAACTACCGCACCCACAAGCACCCCTGGTTTGCGTCTGAGTCAATGACACAGATCCGGGTTTTGATTAGCCCACATCTGCGAGGCTTTCGGCACGATCAGCGGGAGGGTCTTGATGACCGAGTCGGGACATTCGGCGGGCAGCGACGGGGGGCGTCGACGCAAGCGGTTTCTGTCGCCTTCGCAGAAGTATGAGATCTGGCTCGCGCTGGTGCGGGGCGAGGTCTCGACGGTGGAGGCGGCCGATCGGGCGGGGGTTGATCGCTCGACGATCGTGAAGCTCCGGACGGTCGCGAGGCAGGGTGCGCTGGATGCGTTGGCTGCGTCCCGGCCGGGGGTTCGCCAGGGCGGTCCGGACCCGGAGCTCGCCGAGGCCAGGGCGGAGATCGCCCGGCTGTCGGAGGCGTTGAAGGAGATGGGCGTCAGGTTGATGCTCGCGGAGGGAAAAGAGCGCTGGGACTGAGTGGCCGGGTCCCTCGCCGGGTTGACGCGGCCACCAAGCATGAGCTGCTGGATCTGATCGACCGTGCGGTCGCCGGCGGGTGGGAGCACCGTCGCGCCTGCCAGTACCTCGAGCTGGATGAGGGGCGGGCGTGGCGGTGGCGCCGCAGGCGTGATCAGGGCTGCCTGGATGACGGCAAGCCCGGTGCTGCGCTGCACGGCCTGCGTCCTGAGGAGGTGACCGCGATTCTTGAGCTGTTCGAGCGGTGGGGCGATGTCGACCGCTCGCATCGCAAGCTCGCGCACCGCGGCAGCTACCTCGAGTTGGTGTGGGTCTCGCCGGCGACCGTTCGCCGCGTTTTGGCTGCTCACGGCCTGGTTCTGAAGCGCCCGCGGCGTGTCCGGTCGGAGCGCAAGCCGTTCCCGGAGTGGGCGGACTACCGCCGCAATTCGATCTGGATTTACGACTGCACGCACTTTCAGGGCTGCCCGAACCATGCGGTGTTCGCGGTCATGGACCTCGTGACGCGGAAGTGGATCACAGAGCTCGTGAGCATCGAGGAGACCTCGACGCAGGTGCAGGTCGTGTTCATGGACGCCCTCGAACTCGAGGGGCTGCTCGAGCTCGTGGAGGCCCGCCAGGACGCCGCGCCCGCCGACACCTTCCCCTTCACTGCCGCCGTTGCTGAGCCCGAGCTGGCGCCGATCCTCTTGGCCGTCTCAGACAACGGGCCGCAGATGCGATCGGGCTCGACCCGCGAGTTCATGGCGATGTGCGCGATCGCGCAGCACTTCGGCCGACCGGGAACGCCAACCGATCAGGCCTGGATCGAGACCCTGTTCGGCCACATCAAAGCCGAGTGGCCGCACCTCGACACGATCACCGACCCGGAGGTGCTGCGCGCCGAACTCGCCGACGTCCGCCGGCAGTACAACACCGTGCGGCTACACGCCGCGATCGGGTACGTCACCCCGGACGACGAGCACGAAGGCCGTGGCCCCCGGATCCGAGCCGCCCGCAAACACGGACTCAAGCTCGCGCGCTGGGCCCGCATCGCATACCATCGAATCCAGCAATCCAAAGCCAACCGCCGGAGCCCCACCGATGTGGACTGATTCGCTCCCCGATCTGTGGCTTTAACTCAGAAACACCTCACCCCAACGTCCAAGCGTGGCTGGCCAACCACCCCCGCTTTCACCTGCACTTCATCCCGACCTCCAGCTCGTGGCTGAACCTGATCGAGCGATGGTTCCGCGAGCTGACCCACAAACGCATCCGCCGCGGGGTCTTTCACTCGTCAGCTAGCACCCAACCCACTCGGCTCTGTTGTTGGCGAATCTCGGGCGCGAGCTCGGCGGGCACCTGCATTGTCAACGACGCTCAACTCCCTCCAGCGGTGCCGGCAACGTGATCGATCGCGGTCGTCTACCAGCCCTCGGTGACTCGGATGATCGTCTTCCCGGACACACGCGGAGCGTCGGGGCCGAACGCGGCGGGAGCTTCGACCAACGGCCGCACGGCCCCAACGTTCGAAGTCAGCCGTCCGTCGCGCAGCCGCTGGCCGAGCTCGGCGAGCTGGGAGCGATCGGCCTCAACGACGAAGAAGATCGCCCGCCCGTTCCCGGGCTGGATCGTGGACGGTTCGGCAATCGTGACGAGCGTGCCGCCGGCGCGCACAAGCGCGATCGAACGCTGCAAGATCTCCCCGCCGATCACATCGAACACCACATCGACCTCGCCGGCATCCTCCACGCGCTGGGTCTCCAAGCCCATAAACTCATCGACGCCGAGACCGAGCGCACGATCCCTGTCGGCCGCCCGGCCGGTCCCGATCACCCGCGAGCCGATCTCGCGGGCAAGCTGCACGGCGAACGAGCCGACACCACCCGCGGCGCCATGGATCAGCACGGTCTGCCCGGCGCGGAGGTGAGCGTGGTCAAACAGCGCCTGCCATGCCGTCAGTCCGGAGATCACCGCACCAGCGGCGACGGCATGCTCGACGCCGGCAGCGGCGCGAGATTGCGCGCCTCCACCGCCACGTACTCCGCCAAGCCGCCGTTGCGGGTCCAATCGGCCAGCCCGAACACTCGCTGCCCGACGGTCAGGCCGGTGGTCCCGTAGCCCAACTCGGCGACGACACCCGACACCTCATGCCCGGGCACACTCGGCGTCCGGTCCCGGCCGCCACGATCAGTCCACGTCCCCGCCCAAGCCAGTTCCCCAGGGGTAAACCCAGCGGCATGTGGTGCCTTGGGCTTTCAGCTCGCAAGGGCAGGCGTATCACTGAGGTGTCAGCTTCGGGGGTCATGCAGGTGCGGGACGTCCGTTGTCCTGATCGCTCTGCTGGTCGGGGGTCCGCCAGCGTCGCCCGCGCCGGGTTTGCGCAAGTTTTGGTGGGCTGGTGCACTGTGGGTGATGCGACGTGACGGGCGGCGCGGCGGCCTGGAACGGGACTTGGTGAGGGCTGCCGTCCGGGGGTTCATCGTGGGGCGTCGCGTGCCAATTCGAGGCGCGGGCCGGATGCCTTGGTGGTCGGGTCGTCGTGGGTGTTGGCGGGAGTGTCGGCCGGCGTGAGTTCGCGGCCGGACGCCAGCAGGAGGAAGCTGCCGATTGCTGCGGCGATTGCTGCGCCGGCGCCGGCGAGCAGCGAGATGTGTAGTCCGCTGGCAAAGGCGTCCCTCGCGTGCCGTGCGATCGGCTCGGGTAGCCGCAGGGCGACCGCGAATGATTCTTTTGCTTTGGCAGCGAGCGCGTGCGGTAGGCCGGTGACGATCATGTGTGAGCGGTATCCGGCATCGAACAGGCTGCCGAGCACCGCAATTCCCAGCGCGCCACCGAGGTCTCGGGAGAGGTCGTTGAGGGCGGAGCCGACACCCTGCTCGGCGGCGGGCAGCGATTCGGTTATGGCGCTCGTCGCGGGGGTCATCGCGGCGCCCATTCCGACGCCCAGGGGGACGAGTCCGGCGAGCATGAGTAGGTAGGGCGTGTGCGCGCCGAGGCGTGAGAGGGTGGCTAGGCCGATCGCGACGAGCACGAGCCCGCCGACGTTCACCGCGCGGGAGCCGAGGCGAGCGACGAGGTTGGGAGTCAGTCGTGAGGCCGGCATCATCGTGCCGGCCAGCGGCAGCACCGACACCGCGGCGAGCAGCGGCGTGTCGCCGCGGACTCCCTCGAGGTATTGAAGGCCGGTGAACGTGAAGCCAAAGAACGCGAAGAACTGGATCAGGATCGAGAGGCTTCCCGAGGACAGTCGTCTGTTGCGGAAGAGCCGTGGGTCCAGCAGCGGCGTGGCTTGCCGCGACTCCCACACGAGGAACAGGACAAGTACCGCCACTCCGCCGCCCAGACCCGCGATCGTGCGGGCACTCAGCCAACCGCGGTCCGGTGCCTCGATCACCGAGTAGACGATCAACACCAGGCCGATGACAGCCAGCACCACGCCCACGATGTCCAGGCGCGGCGCGTCAGGGTCCGCAGACTCGGGCACGAACCGCAGGGTGCCGAGCAGCGCAATCAGAGCCAGAACGACGTTCAGGTAGAAGACGGCGGTCCATGAGAACGACGTCAGCAGCAGACCGGCGCAAAGGAGCCCCAGGATCGCCGCCCCTCCAGCGACCGCTGCCCAGGTGCTGACCGCGCGGGTGCGCTCGGCGGGCGGGTACGTCGCTGTGATCGTGGAGAGCGTGGCGGGCATGACCAGCGAGGCCCCGACGCCGAGCAGCGCGCGCAGCACGATCAGCTCGGTGGCCGAGTTCGCGGTCGCAGCGACCGCCGACCCTCCCCCGAAGAGAAGGAGGCCGACGATCAACGCCCGGCGCCGCCCGTAGCTGTCGCCGAGCGCGCCGCCGGCAAGGAGCAGCGACGCGAAGGCCAGCGAGTAGGCGTCGATTACCCATTCGAGCTGGGTCTGCGTGGCGTGCGTGTCGCGCGCGATGCTCGGCAGCGCCAGGTTCAGCGAGGACATCGCCGCTACGACGGTGCCGAGCGCCACACACACAACGATCGTGACGGCGCTTCGATTCGATCCGCCGCCGGCCTGATTCTTGCTCATCTTCAGTGACCTCCCAGTCTAATGCGACATGGTGTTGCATTAGAGCTTAGCGGTCGCGCTCACTTAATGCAACAATCCGTCGCATTAATAATGCCCTCGTGCCGGACAATCGGAGATCTACGATGCAGTTCAATGCCGGAAGCGACTGATCCCAGGCCGGGCACTGTGCGCCCCGGTGGTCGATCCGGCCGGAATCGCGAAGCGGTGTTCGCGGCCGCGATCGAGGAGCTGAACGCCACGGGCTTTGGTGGACTGAGCGCGGCTCGGATCGCGGAACGCGCCGGCGTCCACCGCACGACCGTGCACCGCCGATGGCCGAATCTCAACGACCTCATCGCCGAGGCCCTCATCGAGACGGCGGCATCCAACGTCGCGGCGCCGGACGAGGGAGACGTCCGAGCCGACCTGCGCGCGCTGATGCGAGCCATCTCGGAACTGGTCGGCACCGAGCAAGCACGACGCACGATCCGGAACCTCATCTCCGATACCGGCCGCTCAGACGCGACCGGCGCCGTACTGACACGCGTCTGGACCGAGCGTTTCCAAGTCGGCGAACAGGTCATCGCCCGCGCGGTCAAGCGCGGAGAGCTACGCAACGACATCGACCCGACGACCGTCTTCTCCTCACTGATCGGCCCGATCTACCTGCGAGTCTTGATCACCGGCCAGCAGCTAGATGACCAGTTCATCGAGGACGTGATCACACTCGCCTTGGACGGAGCAAGACCGCGATGAGCGGCCGCTCACGACCGACACCACCCCGCCCCAGCCAAGGCCACGCCACTGCTCATGACGTCAAAGAGCCACGATCTCAAGCCTGTCAGGACTCGCAACCGCGGCCGCTGTCGGACAGCCGCAGCCACGGACCGAACGGCGGACACGCGGCCGCTCGAGGGGCCACGTCATGTATAGCTGCTTTCTGGCTTGCTCTCGCCGCAGCGGCCACCTCGCTAGACCGCTGGAGTAGGCGAAGCGGCGGTCTCGCCCGGCGAGCGGAGGTGCCTGCTTACTTGTCGCGCCATGTGCTTGCGGACCAGACGACGGACAGGTAACGATCCGCTGGCTCCTGCTCGCCACGAGCAGGGCGCCCTCGGCGCTGGGCATAGCTCCGCTGGTCGCCGAATCCAGCGCCCGCGGGGGGCGCTCGAGTCGTACGGAGCGGCATCGCCCGGCAACCGCTGGTGCGGCGCCTTCGCTTAGCCCACCAGACGCACCCGGGTGGGTGGCGCTAGACAGCTTGCTTCGTCACCGTTCGATTGTGAACTTGAGCGGCTTCACGCTCGTCGAAAGGCCGCTCGCGGTTGCAGCGATCGCGACGAGGTACTCGCCGGGAGTGAGCTTGGCGCGCATGTTGGCCGTCTTGCCGTCGAACGCGACCTCGTTGGCCCCGGCCGGGGCGTGAGTCGTGAGCGACCCGGCCGCCGCGACCGAATAGGCGCAAGTCCGCGTAGCAGTGCGACCGTGGGGATCGGTGACGCAGTGGCCGTGCACCAGATAGCCCTGCTTGTCGGCCGCGAACGTGAGCTTGATGGACCCCGCCTCGTTCAGGGTGAAGAAGAAGGTCGTGCCGACCGGCACGCCCGGCGCGCGGGCCGCCTTCTCGACCCAGATGGCGTGAGCCTCCCTGACGTGGGAGAGCACTGGTGCGGTCGCCGACGCCGACGACACCTCGTTTACCGTGTAGGCGTCGCAGACGGTTGCGGGCGCGGTGTTGTCCGCATCTCCGGAGTAGGAGATCAGCACCGAGTCCGTGCCGGCGGTGGTCGGGGTCGCGATCGATCCTCCGGGGTAGGTCCCATCGCCCGAGACCGGAACCGTGACGGTGCTCCCGAGCTGCGAGCCCGTGCACGACCCGCCGGGGAACGCGGTGAAGGTCAGCGACCCACCCGGCGAGTACCCGCCGGACAGCCTCCCAGAGTCAGAGATCGCCGAGCCGACCGTCAACGAACCACCACCAGACCCCGCCAACACGGGCGCTGCCTGCCGCACCGTGTAGGCGTCGCAGACCGTTGCGGGCGCGGTGTTGTCCGCATCTCCGGAGTAGGAGATCAGCACCGAGTCCGTGCCGGCGGTGGTCGGGGTCGCGATCGATCCTCCGGGGTAGGTCCCATCGCCCGAGACCGGAACCGTGACGGTGCTCCCGAGCTGCGAGCCCGTGCACGACCCGCCGGGGAACGCGGTGAAGGTCAGCGACCCACCCGGCGAGTACCCGCCGGACAGCCTCCCAGAGTCAGAGATCGCCGAGCCGACCGTCAACGAACCACCACCAGACCCCGCCAACACGGGCGCTGCCTGCCGCACCGTGTAGGCGTCGCAGACCGTTGCGGGCGCGGTGTTGTCCGCATCTCCGGAGTAGGAGATCAGCACCGAGTCCGTGCCGGCGGTGGTCGGGGTCGCGATCGATCCTCCGGGGTAGGTCCCATCGCCCGAGACCGGAACCGTGACGGTGCTCCCGAGCTGCGAGCCCGTGCACGACCCGCCGGGGAACGCGGTGAAGGTCAGCGACCCACCCGGCGAGTACCCGCCGGACAGCCTCCCAGAGTCAGAGATCGCCGAGCCGACCGTCAACGAACCACCACCAGACCCCGCCAACACAGGCGACGCCGCGGTGATCGCCACGGGCTCTCCGCTGTCGCTGCTGCTCGTCGGGCTGTAGTTGTTGTCGCCGTTGTAGGTCGCGACCCAATAGTCCGTTCCGGTAGCCGCGGCCGTGTAGCTTGCGCTCGTCGCGGCGCCGCCGACCAGGCTCTCGGTGTCGGTGACCAGCGGCGTGCCGGCGCCGGACGAGTTGTCGTAGAGGTCGAAGGTGACCGTCCCTGTTGGGACTGCGCCAGTGCTCCCATCAGCGACCGCACTGAAGGGACAAAAGCCCACGTCGTGGTCCTCCACCAACGCGCCCGTGTAGTAGCTGTATGTGCAGAAGAAGTCGTCCGGGCTTTCTCCCGAAAATGACGGGTAAGAACAGAAGATCGGGTTGGTTGACGTCACGCTATCCCCAACGCCATCCCCCAGAGCGAACCCTCCCTCATCGTAAGGCGGGCAGGCATATGCGGTAGCGCCCGACACCGTCGCCTCGTCCGCGATCGAGCTGCCGACAGTCGCCGACGCCGGCTGCTGGCTCGTACTGATCGCAAGGTTCGGAACCGCGTGATGTGGCCACCAGTCCTGTTCCACAAGCTCGGCGAGCGTCTGGCGTGACTGGATGACGCTCGGGGCGAGTGCTCCGAACTGCTTGCGCCTGCGGACGTCGAGATCAAACGCCCGGGCGTCACCTGTCCGGTCGAATGTGCGGGACGGCCGGCGGCCACCTTCCCCGCCAGCGCACCTCATATGTGCCTGGCCGGCGGCGGTTCTTGCTGACGCTCATGGCCTGCTCGCGCCCGCTGCGTTTGCTGCCGTCGAGGGTGAGCTGCTGTTCCACAGCACGGAGATTGTCGACGCTCCCGGCGGAGTGCCGGGCGGGGCGCCGGAGCCGCGACGGTCGCTCGGCGAGCGGCGCGACGAGCCGCGGCGGGCGCGACTGGATCCACGAGTGCGGGTCCTGGTCCAGGATCAGCAGTTTGTTTGGCCGGCTGGAACGCCCGGAGTTGCCCGAGGTGGATCGCCCGGCGCACCGAGTTGTGCTCGCGACGCGCGATCGCCGCGACCTCGTTCACGGTCAAGTACCTCCTAGCGGCGTCGGCGCCCCGGCCAGCAGTCGCCGCCGGCACGGAGGGTGCTCCGGAGAGATTCGCGGCTCATCGGGCGCCGAGTCGGCCGAGTGGTGGGTTGGTTGTCATCACCTTGCTCTGTGGGGGTGGGGCTCCTCCCTGTCAAAGCGACAGCGGCCCAAACTCCGACGGGCCTGCGCGTCCGCGTCCCTCACCAAGCGCGCCAGTTCGGCCACGGACGGAGTCGGCGCCGCCCCGGGCACGTGGACAGGCTCTCTGCGTGGTGCCCGCTTACGCTTCTAGCCCGTTCCAACAGTCTCTGCTCGAGTTCGGTCGTCAGTTATAGGCTGACCCCATGGATGTCAACGAACGGAGCGAATGTGGGATTGCGAACGACGCTCAGCGGACTGCGTACCAGGCTTGGCGACGCCCTTGGCCGTGGCATGGACAAGGTCGCAGGGGATCAGCCGGACCTGGCCTCCAGGTCCGGCGCCAATCAGTCGTACGACCCACTTTGGGGCGCCGACGCTGCGGCTGCTGCGCTCCCGCCTGAGCTCAGAGGCGGCGACAGCCAACGCGACTAAGCATTCTGGCGGGTTCGGCGGAAAGCGGTCGTTTGAGATAAAGGGGACCAGAGCCACGTCAGACCCGACGCATCGAGCTATGGCCGTTGCCTGGTGCCAACTTGATCGTGCCGCGCATGCCCGTGACGCTGACCGGGGCTACGGTCCGGCCGCGTAGGCCTTCGCGGTTTCGTATTCGGCGTCGGTGAGGACGCCCTCGGCGTGCAATTCGGCGAGTCGGGGGAGGGGGTCGTGGACGTACCCGGTGGAGACGGTGAATCCGGGGTGGATGACGAAGCCTCGGCCGCCGCCTGGCGGTACGCAGGGGTGCTGCGGGATCGGTGGGAACTCGTGCGGCAGTTCGGTGACCACCTGCCGGTCAAGGAACGCCGTCCAGCCATGCAGCGCGCCGGCGGGTGCGAACGGTGCGTCCTGCGCGAGGAACTGCTGGTAGCTCAGGAGTCGGGTGGCGTCGGAGCTGAAGATCAGCTCGATGCGATGCGTCCGCTCGATACCCACCAGGCCACGGCCGTCGCGTCGCAGCTGATCGGTGATCTCGTCGACCTCCTCCACTCCAGCCAGTCGCGCCGCGATCTCATACAGCGCCCGGCAGATCTCTGGCTCGACGACAGCCTCACCGAGCATCGATTGAACCGTTGAGAGCGTGAGCGGTTCGCGGACGTTGAGCGCGGCTTCGAGCCCGTCCGGATGAGCGATGACGCGAGCACGCCTCGCGCGCGAGGCTCCCAGACAACCAGGTGCGTTCAGATCGATGCTCGGACCGTGGCAGAGGTTCGGGCTTCCGGCCGCCTCCCACCGGATCTTTCCCTCGTCGGTGAAGAAGCTGACCGGGCCTCTCGTGGAGCGGATCACTCCTGAACCGTCGCTTCCGATCCAAATCTCACGCTGGGATCCCGCGAGCACGTCGAACTGGTTGGCCGCGTGAACGCCATGCACTCCACAGGACCGGATGTACTCGTAATCGACCACGCCCACCCACCACCCCTTGAGTCGAAGGCCAATCGGCGTCCATCACACGACGGGCACCCCCTGTCAACGCTACTCCCCCGACTATCTGCCGGCTTCCGGTTCGATCGAACAACGGCAGCGGCGCTGCAACTGCGCGCGTCCGCGCGAGCCGTCCGCGGTCGTGCCTACGGTCTGGCGCTGCATGGCGAAGAAGTACAGAGAAGTCAGGCGGGTGTTGAGCGCCAACGGTTGGAGCGTCGTCCGCCAAGCCGGATCGCATGAGATCTGGGCCCACCCGAATCGCGAGGACCGGATCGTTGTCGCCGGCAAGGACAGCGATACGGTCCCGGTCGGGACGCTGGGTAGCATTCGTCGCGCGAGCGGACTCGAGGAGCTTCGATGAGCGAATACGTCGTGATCTACGAACAAGCGGACGACGGCGGCTGGGGCGCTTACCTCCCCGACCTGCCCGGCGTCGTTGCTATCGGGGTCAGTCGCGCCGAGGCGGCCCAGCGGATCCAAGAGGCCCTGAGCGCCTACGCCGAGGACCTCCGGGAGCGCGGCAAGCCGCTCCCAGCACCGCACCACGCGACCGGAACGGTCGCCGCGTAGCGATCCGTTCGCGTCCCACCTCGGCCGACTGGACACCGCTGCCGGGATGATCGACGACCGGAAGCGGTCCGGGCCGGTTTCCCGCATGGTCAAAGGAGAACATGTCGCGTTGGTCGCGCGACAGGTTCTCAAACCTGCTGGCGCTGGAGATCTCCGACCGCGCTTCGGAACTGGACCGCCAGGAGGCGGTCGAGCTCTTCGATGACCACCACGCCCTCCACTGCGCGGACCGTCCTGTTCGCACCGTCTCGGAATTCCAGCTCCACGACTTCGTTGGAGTCGGGAACAAGCCCAGCAAGCCACCGGTGCCCTTCGAGGTCTTCGGTCAACCCCCAAACGCCGTGGCAGACGGCCGCGTCTACGGACGCGAAGTGCGTTCCCCGACCGCGGGCAGGCACCTTCTCCTTCGAGAGAGCCAGCCCGCGCGACCCGGGCGTTACCCACACCCTCGCGCCGCTCGAGACGGGGACAAACCTGACCTGCTCGGGCAACAGGCCGAAACGCTCGATGGTCGGAGGAACGAGCCGGGGTGGATCCTCGATATCGCTCGCGGTCTGCGCACGCCTGAACACCAAGAAGTGCGCTGTCAGCAGCGGATGGACCGCCCCGTGCTCGGGCGGGCGCCCATTCATCCCCTCCACACACCGAGATTATCGGTCCGCACGCCGCCTCCCGCCATCAGGATGCTGCTGCCGGTCTGATCCACGACCGACGCTCCGCCCCCGGCCGGCGGCGCCCGTCCGCTGAGCCTTCTACGCGCTGTCGCAAATCGATCGGAGCGCAAGGCTTCGTGTGGGCGCAACTGGTCAGTGTGGTCTGTAGACGTCGCCGCGGTGCTCGACTCGTAGCACTATGACCTCGCGGGTCTCGTCACGGACTCGGTACAGGATGCGATACGTGCCGCGGCGTGCCGACCAGACACCCGCCAGCTCACGGCGTAACGGCTCACCGACCCGATGAGGGTCTCGGATCAGGCTTCCAGTCAAAAACTCAATGACGGCAGCGGCGACAGTTTCGGGAAGCTGCTCAGCAATAGCTCGCGCAGCCGGCGGGGTAACGACGAGTTCGTAGTCGCCAGCTCTGCTCACGAGCGCAGAGCGCGCGCTGCGTCAACGCCACGAATGACATCGCCTTTGGCGTAAGCGGCGTCGGCCTCTCGGATGTCGGCCAGAGCTTGAGCGTCACTGAGAACAGAGAGCGTTTCCTCAAGCTCAGCGAGGTCCGCGGCGCTGAGGAGCACGGCGGCCTCGCGGCCGTTTCGAGTGATCACAACCCGGTCATGCTCGCGCTCGACCCGGTCCACGATCTCAGACAGATGATCTCGCACATTGCGAAGAGGCTCAGTCGTCACGCCACAATTGTGGCGCTTCGCATCCAGCCAGTCAAGCGTCAGCACGCGCGACGCGGAGCTACTGAGAGTCTCTTTGACGACACTGCTCCTCGATGAATCCGCAAGCACGGATCACCACTGGCCGGTCCGCGAAGCCATCGCCGCCGTCTGCGCTTCCGCAGAGCCGCTCGGACCGCGGCAGCTGGAGCTGGCATGGGACCGCCGGGGCGACCACTCCAGCCCGATCGTCGCGACACTCCAGGCGCAGATGACCGACGAGCATGCACCCGACGGCTGTGGCGCTTCGGATGACGAGCTAGAACTCATCGCCAGCGCAGCGATCGCCGGGCTGGGCGTGCACGGGCCCCTCATGCGTCGTCGATCTGACTCTGGCCGCTGTAGCTCCGCGTCAGCAAGGTCACCGGCGCCGAATAGGCCGGCGGACCGCCTGCGGTGCCGCTGCCGGCGCCTCCGGCCGGCTTGGGCTCGCTGACCCCATAGACCGTCGCCTTGTCGACCGACACGACGCTCTTGCCCGGGTACAAACTGGCCGTGTTCGCCGAGATATTGATGCAGAACTGAACCGAGGACAGATGCATCGTGCTGCCGCCGATCTCGCTCCGGCTCTGAAGCGGCATATACACATCGTTGTGCAGGTCGAACGCGGCACTGCTGGATGACGCAACGGCGAACTCGTTCGATGTGACCGCCCCGGCGACGAAGCGGAGGCGACGGACGGCTCGCGACTGCCGGACGCTTGAGGTGTATCGAGAGCCGCGTCCGTGAAGAGTCAGCCGATAGCGGCGAACGACTTGCTGTACCGCCAGTGACGTCCGCCGTCGGTGGAGACGTATTGCCAGGTGACGATCGGGTTGAGGTGCTCGTTGGAGACCGATTGCTGCACAAACGCGACGAGGCCGTGTGCTCCGGGTACGACGGCGGTGACGTTCTCGCCAAGGAAGGCCTCCCACCAAGTGCGTCCGGCGTCGGTGCTGACGTCAACGACTGAGGAGCCGTAGGCAAACTCTGTGTTGGGCGACACGATCCCGACGCTGCCTACGGCCTCAGCGCCGTCTGCCGCATCAACGTGGAACTGCGGGCCGTCGATCGTCCATCTTCGGCCCCCATCGGTCGTTCGAGCCGGAACGGTGGCCGACTCGTCGTTGGCCAGGGCAAATCCAATCTTGCCGTTGATGAACACGCGCGCGCCGACCGCGTCGCCCAGAGAGATTGGAGCGCCGAACCTGGGGGCCGGAAAACCGGGGCGTGAGCCCATGCGCCGTGCAAGGACCCGGGCTGCCGGCTTCGGCACGGTGCTGTCACGGGCGGCCGTGGCAATGGCCGGGCCCCAGCTCGCTCCGAGCGTGATCATGGCCGCGACGGCGGTCGCAACCCCTGCGTGCTCGAGATTGATAGGCATGTTGTTCTGACCTCGCCGAATCCGCACAGCTTCTCGTCTTAGGTACTGCCTGACCGACGTGACCGTGACCCACGACTTGGCGGGTGCTCCTTGGAGTGGTTTCGCGCGATCTCTAGCGGCGACCCGAGGCTTTCGGCCGCGAATACCATGGCCGCCGGACCGCCCGTCAGCTTGTCGCGCCGGCCGGGCGAGTCAGGCACGGCTTCGGGTCTGCCGGGTGGACCGCCCGGCTGGCGCTTCCGGATCGGACACGGATCCGACCGATACGGAAGGCAGCGGTTCATGACTGACTCAGCAACGATCAGCGACGCCGCTTGCGCGGGCCGCCGCCGGGCCACGAGACGCCATCCAAGAGCTGCTGAGCGTCTCCAGACCCGTTGATGAGCGCGATCACTGCTGCGCAGACCAGCGCGAGGACACCCAGGACCGCGACGCCTGCCGTGGCCGCGGCGGGTACCGCTACGAGCAGCGTGGCTCGGCGTCTGACGAACGGCCGCGCCATGATCACGGCGCCCAGCACGAACACGACCACCCCGAGCAGTAGCAGGCCGACGTCGGCGTGAGATCGGAGCATCTCGTGCCACAGCAGCCGCAGCGTGTAATGCGTCGCGCTTCCGAGTACGCCGTCCCGGTTGGCATGGCTCAGCGCGGCAGTCAGCGGGATACCGAGCCCGATCGCCTGTAGCGCCAGACCCCATGCGACCCAGGTTCCCCGTCGTGCGACCGGCTGTAGCTGACGCGGCCGCACGGGTCCCGCCGTGTCCTCGACCATTCAACCAGGCTACTCCACCAATCCCGCCGGTGGATCATGCTCCGGGGCGAGCGCGGTGCCGGTTCACACACGATCCACGTGGTTCGAGCCCACTATCGCCCACTGAACTGCTGCGCTGCGTGCAAGGGTGTTCTGATGGCGCCCCGTACTGACTGACGAGCGTCGCGATCGAGCGTCCGGCCTGCTCTGCGACGCAGGCGAGCGAGCGCCCCTCCACAGTGGCAGCCATACGAAGCGGCCTCGGTCTGGCGATCCCGGGAGCCGCACCACGCTCTGATCCGCAACGGTGCGAGCTCACCCCTCAGGTCTGACGGAGGCGAGCTTGGGCTGCCGCTCGCTCGATCGACTCCAAGGAGCGTTCCACATCGTCGCCGCTCGTGGCCCAGTTCGAGACCGAGATGCGCATCGCGGCGAGGCCGTGCCAGGTTGTCCCGCTCAACCAACAGGTGCCGTCCCGCTGGACGGCATCGATGACCGAGCGTGTCCGCGCATCATGATCTCCCGCGTCGTCGAGGAACCGGACGAGTACCTGGTTGAGAACGACGTCGTTGAGCACCTCAGCGTACGGCGCAGCGGCCAGCGCCTCGCCGAACCGTCGCGCGTGGGCACAGCATCGCTCAACCAGTTCAGCGACTCCGGCACGTCCGAGCGAGCGGATTGCCGCGTATACCGGGAAGCCGCGCGCGCGCCGCGAGAACTCAGGATTCCAATCCAACTGGTCCCGAGGACCGTCAGAATCAGCGTGCACCAGGTAGCCGGCGCGAACACTCATCGCGGCCTGGTGGGCTTCGGGATCGGCGCAGAACGCGATCCCCGAGTCATACGGGACATTGAGCCACTTATGAGCGTCGGTCGCCCACGAGTCCGCGCGATCGGCCCCGGCGACGAGGTGCCGCAGCGCCGGGCTTGCGGCGGCCCACAGACCGAAGGCGCCGTCGACGTGAAGCCAGGCGCCAGACTCATGCGCGATGTCCGCGATCTCCTGCAACGGATCGACCGACCCGGTGTTGACGTTGCCCGCCTGCGCGCACACGATTTGCGGCCCGTGATGGCGCGCGAGCGCCTCGCGAAGCGCAGACGGCCTCATCCGACCTTGCGCGTCAGCTGCCACTGACACGATCGACGCCGCACCGAACCCAAGCAGCCGCAGCGCGCGGTCGACAGTGACGTGGCGCTCTGCGCCGGCGAAGATCCGAACAGCCGGTGCTCCGATCAGGCCCTGATCGTTGACATCCCAACCCACACGAGCAAGGACTCTGTAGCGAGCCGCAGCCAGCCCGGTGACGTGTGCCATCTGGCACCCGGTCACGAAACCAAACGACACGCCGGCGGGCAGCCCAAGAAGCTCCGCGGCCCACGCACCCGCCACTTCTTCGACCACGGCCGCGGACGGTCCGCAGACATACAGTCCCGCGTTCTGATCCCACGCCGACGTCAGCCAATCCGCCGCGAGCGCCGCCGGCATCGCGCCTCCAATCACAAACCCGAAGTAGCGCCCGCTCGCGCTCGACACCAGCCCAGGCTCGACCGCTGCCGCGAGTTCGGTCACGACCTGCAGCGGATCAGCCGGCAGTTCCGGAAGCGGGCCGGCCAGGCCCGAGCGGAGTTCCTGAACGTCGGCGGCGCAGCCAATCGGCCGGTCAGGCAAGCCCTCGAGGTAGGACGCCGCCACGCCGGCCGCCTCGGCGAGCAGGCTTCGGATCGTCACGGGCGTGAGTGGCCGGGCACCCAGCCGAGAATAGCCATCGAGCCGTCACTCGCCAACGCGCCGACTCGCCGGTCTATCGAGCTTCGTTGTCATCACGTGCCTCAGGCGGGTGAGTGGTCCTTAGCGCCGGCGCGCGTGGGGCGCCAGTGCCGGCTGGGTCCATCCGTTGTCGGCGTGGTTGATCGTCACGCCGGGCGGGACGATCTCGTCGATGCGATCGAGCACGTCGTCCGGGAGGGTCAGAGCGGCGGCGGTCAGCTGGGACTCGAGGTGCTCCATGGTCCGCGGACCGATGATCGCGGCGGTGACTGCGGGGTGGCGCACCACGAAGGCGATCGCCATCTCGATGAGCGAGATTCCAGCGTCGCCTGCGAGCTGGGCGAGCTGCTCTGCGGCCTCGAGCTTGCGCTGGTTCTCGGGCAGCGACATGTCGTAGCGGTTGGCGAGCCGTTGACGCGCGGGGGACGTCGGACCCTTGACCTCGCTGTTCGTGCGATACCGGCCCGACAGCCACCCGCCGGCCAGGGGGCTGTAGGGGATCACGCCCATGCCGTAGCGCTGGCAGGTGGGGAGCACGTCGTGCTCGACGGCGCGGGTGAGGATCGAGTAGGGCGGCTGTTCGCAGCGGAACCGCTCGCGGCCGCGCTTCTCGGCGATCCATTGGGCCTCGACGATCTCAGAGGTCGGGAAGGTGGAATGGCCGATGTAGCGGATCTTGCCCTGATGGATCAGATCGCTGAGCGCGCCGAGCGTCTCGTCGATGTCAGTGTTGGGATCTGGACGGTGGATCTGGTAGAGGTCGATCCAGTCGGTCTGCAGTCGACGCAGCGAGTTCTCGACCGCGGTGATGATCCACCGCCGCGAGTTGCCGCGCTGGTTGGGATCATCGCCCATCGGCATGTGGACCTTACTGGCCAGCACGACCTCGTCGCGCTTGCCTGCGGCCAGTGCTTTGCCGACGATCACCTCCGATTCCCCGGCCGAGTAGATGTCGGCGGTGTCGATGAAGTTGATCCCTGCGTCGAGCGCGCGGTGGATGATGCGGATGCTCTCCTTGTGATCCGTGGTGCCCCACTGTCCGAACATCATCGCGCCGAGGCACAGCTTGCTGACCGAGACGCCGGTGCGTCCGAGTGATCGATGCTCCATCGGTGCTCCTGTCGGTTGGGACGGGGTCCGCGGCGGCGGAGCGTCGTTATCTCGCTCTGAGGGGCTCATGCCGGCATCACCTCGTTGATCACCCGGAGCGCGTTGAGGGTTCGGGGGTAGCCGATGAACGGCAGCAGCTGCGTGACCACGCTGAGCAGGACGCCCCGGTCGTTCCCGACAGTGAGGTTGGCAACCACGTGGCCCTTGGCTTGCGGTTCGCAGCCACCGAGCGAGACGAGCATCGCGAAGGTGAGCAGCTCCCGGGTCTTGACGTCGATGCCGGAGCGGGTGTAGTGGTCCCCGAAGCAGTTGGCCGACAGCAGCCGTTGGATGTGCATCTCGTCCTGCGACGCGGAGGCGTACATCTGATCCACGCGCTCGTCGCCGACGATCTCCTTCTGGACGGCCAGCCCCTTCTCCGCACGGTTCTCGGGAGTCGTCGTCGACTGACCTTCGAGCGGTAGCGCGATGCCGCGATCGGTAAGGACATCGTTGGTCGCGTGGAGAAAGTCGAGCACCTTGCCCATGCCGACGTAGGGGACGGACTGGTAGACGATCTCCTTGACTTCGACGGGCGTAACGCCCACGGTGAGCGCCGCACCGACCATCACCCGATACTCGCTCAGGGCGTGACAGGCGATCAAGGATGCGAGCTGCACCATCAGGCGGGTCCTCGTGTCCAGGCTGCCGTAGCGAAGCACCTCGTCAAACGCGAAGTTGTCGAAGTACTCGATCAGCTCAGGATCGGTGACCGTCAAGGTCGAGACGTGACCGGGGAACAGTTCGTCGTGGTTCTTCTGCGCTTCTGCACTGGGAGGCATCGGGGTTTCTCCTGGAGAGTGTTTCGTGTCAGGTTCCGGCTGGAGTGGCGTTGTATTGCTCGTCGGTGACGTGCTCGCCCCAGCTGGCGCTGTTGCCGTTCTCGTCGACTTCGAGCATCGCCAGGTGGGCCATGAACCGATCCGGTGCGGCGCCGTGCCAATGATCCTCACCGGGCTCGAAGAACACCCGGTCACCCGGGCGGATGACCTCGACCGGACCACCGCGGCGCTGACAGCGGCCGATCCCCTCCAGGACATAGATCGTCTGCCCGACAGGGTGCGTGTGCCAAGCGGTCCGCGCACCCGGGGTGAAGTGAACACTCGCGGCCTGTAGGCGTGACGGCGGAGTCGGGCTGGTGATCGTGTCGACGTAGACGCCGCCGGTGAACCAGTCGGTTGGTCCCGTTCCGGTGGCGATCGAGCTTCTCGTGATCTGCATCACTTCTCCTTTGCGGCGTGGTCGTCGGCCGCATCGAGCTTGAACCTTGTTGAGCGCGCTTGGGGGCTGGTGATCCGCCGCAGCGTGCCGTCCGAGTAGCGGTGATGTTTCGGACGGCATCCGGCGTCGATCTGATCGTCGAGCGCGAGATCGGCCTCGATCAGCGCCACGTCCTTCGCGACGCCCCCAGCCGCAGATCTCGAGCTCGTCTGGCACCGCGATCGCCGCGATGTCGTCTGCCGTCCATGTGCTCCCGACCATCAGAGCACCCCGACCCGCAACAGCGACTTGATCGCACGCCGCTCGTCCATCGCCCGATACGCGTCGGCGACGGCGTCCAGCTCGGTCGCGAAGTCGAACACGCGTGCCGGGTTGATCCGCTGCTCGAGCACATCGGGCAGGAGCTCGGGGATGTAGGCGCGGACTGGGGCGGAGCCGCCGCGCGCGCCGACGTTGCGGAAGAACATGTCGCCGATCGGCAGCTCAACGCCGTGGGGAACGCCGACGTAGCCGATCATCGACCCGGGCCGCGCGCTCGAGATCGCCGTCTCCGGTGGCCCGTCGCGAGCACGTCGGAGAGGCTCAGCAACGATGCCATCGTCTCATCGGAGGTCAGACCCGCAGACGCACGACAAGACCACCCGGACGATCGCGTCAGTCGGCGCCTTGATCACGGGATCGGGCCGTTCGGCGATCGTGATCGAGCCAGGCTCGCTAAAGACTGCGGCACGCACCGGATGCCTCCTCGCTGGTTCGGTTTCTCGACATCGCCTCTCCAAAGAAAGCACCGATCCCTGCGAACTGGGAGTCCCTGTTGATCCAGGTACTGACAGGGCCTCCCAGCCGCCCCCCGAGGGCGCATAGCCTCCGAAGCGGATCGACACCAGAACCGAGATCCGCGAGTTCCTCACGACCCGGCGAGCGAAGATCGCCCCCGATCAGGCGGGCCTCCCGATCTACGGTGACAACCGCCGCGTGCCCGGACTGCGCCGCGAGGAGGTTGCCCTGCTCGCCGGAGTCAGCGTCGACTAGCAAACACCGCCCGCTTCGTGTTCCTCGACCCCCGTTCCGAAGAGTTCTACGACGACTGGGACCACATCGCCAACGAGGTCGTCGCCATCCTCCGCTCCGAAGCCGGCCGCAACCCCCACGACCGCGACCTCACCAGCCTGATCGGCGAACTCTCCACCCAGAACGAGCCGCCGGTCAACTGCCCGTAACCCGGGCGTAACCGCACCGCCCCTACACTGGCGCAACACGAGGACGCGCTTGCTCCGCTCCAAAAGCCAGATACCGAACCGCCTCTGCGCTGGAGCCGCCGCCGTCATCGCGGTCGGTGTCGTTGCCGTGGTCGTGTTCGTCGTGGCCGCTGGTGGTCCCACCACGAAGTTCCCGTTCCCGTCGCTGGGGGGTTCGGGGAGGTCCGGGACCTCCGCAGCCCCCGTCACCGCCGACGCCACCGGAGCTTCCGCTGAGAGCAGCGTCACATCGCGGTCGTACCTCGCGCTGGCCGAGGCCGGGATCGAGAAGACCTCGGAGTGGTGGGACGGTTCGGGCGACTGGTTCTACGAGCAACTCGGGTCGAACCCGCACCGCGCGCAAATGACGCTGTGGGACAGCAACGGGATGTTCGAAGCGCTTGACGAGATCGCGATCGCCGACCCGACTGCCAAAACCAAGGCCGCGGTTGAGACATTCGCCCGCGGCGAGCAGCGGTACTGGAACCCGAACCTCACGCCAGTCCCCGGCTACTCACCGCAGGTCGGGGAGCAGAGAGCCTCGCAGCCGGCCTGGTATGACGACAACGCCTGGATCGGCATCGCGTTCCTGGACGCGTACCGCGCCACCGGCGACCACGCCTTCGTCACCGACGCCGAGCATGCGTTCGCGTTCATCGCCGCAGGCGGCTGGGACGCCAAACACGGTGGCGGGATGTGGTGGAGCACCGAGCACCAGTGGCTCTCCGGCGAGGCGCTCGCGGCCGCGTCAGACCTGGCCGCGCGGCTCTACCAGACCACCAACCAGCACGAATACCTGACCGACGCTGAGACGTACATCGGCTGGGCCAACAAGAACCTGCTCACGCCGCAGGGCGTCTATAACCCGGTGGCGAGCACACCATTCCCCTATCTGATCGAGCCGGACTCATATGTCACTCGCCGCCAAACGGGCTCCGGGACTCGCATGTGTATCGAAGGCAACGGTCCTTGCAAGGCCGGCTCGACCGAAGTTACACCGTGCAAGACCCGCTCCGCGGGCTGCAAGCCGGGGACGCTCGTGATCGTGAAGTGTGCGGTCGGAGCCACGGGCTGTACGCCGGGCAACGCGATCAGTGGGCTGGTGCGGGCTCCGTGCAAACCTCAACACGACCAAGCCTGGCAGCGGTGCTGCTACGGCCAGTCCCGTCCCCGCGACCAACAAGAGGGCCAGCTCCGGCCCCAAGAGCGTTGCGATGCCACATGACGGCGCGGGCGCGATCGTCGCCGCCATGACCGCCCTGTGCGCGGCGACCGGCAAGCACCCCTGGTGCTCGCAAGCCGATCAACGCGCCCGCGACGACATCAGGTACCTCGCGCCATTCGCCGACGGATCGCAGTACGACTCGGTGCTGATCCGCGGACTGCTGGCGCTCTACTCCGAGAACCACGACGCGCAGCTCTATGACTTCGCGGTCAAACTCGCCGGTCTGATCACAAAGCACGCCCGGACTTCCCCGAACGTCTACCTGCGCGGCTGGGACGGCCGCGCGGTCCCGAGCACCCCGTACGGCTCGCTACGCAGCGATGCCGGGAGCATCGCCGTGTTCGCAGATCTCGCGACGGTCAAGCCTCCGTCACGCGCGGCGATGCGCGCGGCTGACGGTGCCGCCTCGGGCCGCGTGCCCAGGGGCCCGGCCTGATCCTCAGCGCGCGCCGCTCCGGCGCCTCGAGCCGCTCAAGCAGAGCGCGCAGGGTCGCGTGGCCGCATTACGAATGCCCGGGCACAGCGCTCACCGCTCCCGACGGCTGTTGTGCGGCGCATGCCGTGCTTGCAGCGTGAAACGCCGGTGTGGTGTCGTTGAACTCCGCGCTGTCAAACGCGCCCTCGCTATTTGGATCAGGGAAGCGGGGAACGCCGTGTGCGCGCAGGCACCGAGCCCATCGCACCTCGGCGGCGATCTTCGGAGAAGGCCGCGAGGCACCCTCCACCCCGGGGGGAAGTGCGGCGCGACACGCTTGGTTGGCGGCCCGATAGGCCGGATCGTTCGGATTCAAGTCGCTTCCGCGGCCGGCGTCGATCACGAAGGCAACCCCACCACCCGGAGGGGTGGTGGGGTCCGGGAAGTCCGAGACGCCGTGGCTGCGCATGCACCGGGAGTACGCGAGGAACTTGGCCTTGGTCGATCCGGCGCCGGCGCTACCCGGGCCGCTCGTGCTGCCGCAGCCAGCCGTGAAGACTGCGAACCCAAGCACGGCCGCGATCGCTGCCGTCCACTCTTGCATCATCAGCAGCACCTGCGGGCACCTCGTGCGGCTTGTCATCAGCGCAGTTGTACTCGCGCCTTGGTGACAGGCCGGTGACAACCACCAACTCTGTCGATTGGATCGATGAACACCGCAGCAGGGCGCGCCTCTCTCGGCTAAGCCCGAAACCTCAAACCTTAAGACGCAAGATAAGCCGAAAGCCCGATGGCGCCATGCGGGCTTACTCATACCTTGGTCGCATCGGTCACCACCGCCCAGGAGGCAACGATGCACAGCCAGCTCAACTACATCATCGCCAAGCATCGTCACGCCGAGCTTGTCCGGAACGCCGGGCGCGCACGGCTGATCGCGGATGCCAAAACGCGGCGCCCGAAGAGGCAGCCCACGACAGCGCTGAGGTCGTTCCGCGAACGGATCACAGCGGCCGTCGTGCACCGAACGCCGAACGCGGCTCGCGACGCTTCGTAGAGCGATGACCCACATCCTCCCCGAACCAGCCGTGAGCCGGCCCGAGGCGGCCTCGGCGAACGAACGTCGGACCATCGTGCCGCTTTCTCGGCGCCATGTTGGGGACGATTGAGTTGGTGACGAGGGAGCGGCGCTCGGGGCACGAGCGCCGGAGGGGGATAATCGCGAGTGTGATCGGGCGTGGATGAGAGGTTGGGCGTCGCGGCCGGCCTCCATCTCAGCTGGGGCCACCCTGGCTCCCGGCCCGAGAACCCTGACGCCGGCTCCAAACCGGTCATGTTCCGTCGGATCTCCTCAGCGGCCAGCCGCGGCCGTCGTTAAGCTTCAAGGCCGGTGCCGGCGGGCAACGACAAGCGACTCGAGCAGCGTGTCGGACGGGCGGCGGCGGAGGCGCTCGCCGATCACGCGTTCGTGTCGGCGATCGATGTGTTGTGCGGGCTCGGCTGGCTGCATTCATCGAACGTCGAGCGTTGGCGCCGCGGACGCCCCGCTCATCTTGAGGACGTCGTGTTCATCGAACCGGAGAGGATCGAGGCCGCGCTCGAGATGCTGCACGAGTGGGCTGCTGAGCGAGGGCTCGAGCCGAGCGAGCGCCCATATCCCGCGCGCTCGCGCACCGGAGGCGAGCTTCAGTTCTCGATGGCCGGCGATCCCGAGCTCGAGCGTGCTTACAGAACGCACTGGCTGGCGCCCGATCTGAGCGACGGCGCGCGTGCGCGTTTGACCGAGCGCGAGGCGCGGAGGCCCGATCTGGTCGTACTCCAGCCGATCCAGGACTTCACGTGCTCGGTCTGCGGTGAGGAATCGTCCGGACCGCTGATGATGGAGGAGCCCGGGCCGGTGTGCATGGCCTGCGCGGACCTGGACCACCTCGAGTTCCTTGCCTCGGGCGATGCGGCGCTGACGCGCCGCGCGCGAGCGGCGAGCTCGCTTTCGGCGATCGTGGTGCGCTTCAGCCGAGCCCGGAAGCGCTACGAGCGCCAAGGGGTGCTGGTCGAAGCTCAAGCGCTCGATCGAGCGGAGGCAGAGTGCCTGGCCGACGCCGAGCTCAGAGCCCGCCGGCGCGACCGCGAAGCGCTGCGGCGCGCCCAGCAGGACCTTGAGCTCCAGGACCGCATCGCGGATGAGATCGCCCGGCTGTTTCCCGGCTGTCCGTCCGACCGCGCCCGAGAGATCGCCGCGCACACCGCTCAGCGGGGGAGCGGGCGCGTCGGGCGCAGCGCCGCCGGCCGCGCGCTCGACCCCAGCGCGGTCGAGCTCGCGGTGTTGGCCTCAGTCCGCCACCGCGACACGCTCTACGACGAGTTCCTGATGTCGGGCGTCGACCGGCGCACCGCCCGCGCCCAGGTCAGCGCCGATGTCGCCAGCACGATCGACGCGTGGCGCACGGCCCCGCCAACTGCCCACACCCAGCCGCCCCTGGCCGCCGAACAGAATTAGCCGATACCCGCGAGGACCGGTCAGGTGCACGTGTTGAGTGGAGCGGTCGTCCCCAGCGCGACTCCGAGGCGGCCACGACCTCAGCTATGGCTAGCTGCTAGCTGACCTGGAGGATCGCGTCGAGTTCGGCGATCTGCCGGCGAACGCCGCCGCAGACGTGATCGCAGAGTTCGAACACGCTCGGATCGCTGATCGCGTACACGACGCTGGTGCCGCGCTTGGCGCGGCTGACCATCCCGGCGGCGTGAAGGATCCCGAGGTGTTTGGACACGTTCTGCTGGGAGGCGCCGACCGCCTCCTGCAGCTCACCGACGGTCGCCTCGGTGTCGCGGAGACGATCGAGGAGCTTGATCCGCATCGGCTCGCCGAGGACCCGGAAGCGCTGCGCGACCAGCTCGATCAAAGGCTCAGGAAGCGGAGTCGGTTCCACGGGGATTAACGATAACACAAGCAAGGAGTTGTGAAGTTGCGGGAGAGGGCGGCTTGCGGGCCGCCCTCTCCCGAGCTCGGCTACGAGTGTCCGAACGTCACGTGCGGGAGGATCCGGCGGGCCCAGGCGGGCAGGTACCACGCGTGGCGGCCCATCAACCGGAGCAGCACCGGGAGCAGCAGGAGCCGGATCAGGGCGGCGTCGAGCAGGACGGCGACGCCGAGGATGATGCCCATCTCCTTGGGCGGGAGCGGGCCGGAGAGCGCGAACGTGAAGAACACGGCAACCATCACGGCGCCGGCGGCGAAGATCACGCGCCCGGAGTGGGCGACGCCGCCGATCATCGCTGCGCGGGCGTCGCCGGTGTGGTCCCAGTGCTCCTTGGCGGCCGAGAGCAGGAACACGGTGTAGTCCATCGAGATCGCGAAGATCATCGCGAAGAAGAACACGGGCCCCCAGGCGTCGAGGAACCCCTGGGGTTGGAAGCCGAGCAGGGAGTGCAGGTCGCCGTCCTGGAAGACGAGCTTGGCGACGCCGAACGCGGCTCCGCTCGCGAGCAGGTTCGTGAACACGCCGGCGGCCGCGACGAGCGGGGCCTGGAGCGCGATCAGCAGGAGCAGGAACCCGAGCGCGAGGATCACGCCGATCACGAGCGGCGTCTTCGCCGACAGCGCCGCTTGCAGGTCGTGGTTCTCGGCGACGGCGCCGCCGATCAGCGATCCGTGCGGGAGCGCGGCCCTGAGCCGGTCGATCGTCGCGCCGACCGCGGGGTTGGACGGGTCCTGTCTCGGGATCGCGGTGATCAGCGCCCAGCCGCCAGCGGTCTGGGTCGGCATCAGGGCGGCGATCCCGCGGTCGGCTGACACGATCCGCTGTGCGGTCGCGGCGTCGGCTGCGGGCGCGACGATCTGCAGCGGGCCGGTGGCGCCGGGGCCGAAGGCTCGCTGGACCTGCCGGTAGCCGATGTAGGAGGCGTCGCTGGTGGGGACGACCTTGATCGAGGGCATCGCGGTCTTCAGTTGCGTGACCGGGATCGCAAGGCCGATCAGGATCGCGAGCGCGACGATGCCGTGACGGACGGGCTGGCGCCACAGCCGCTCGCCCCATTTCTGGAAGCGGGCCGAGTGATGCTCGCCGGAGTGTGCCCAGGGGAGCGCGAGCTTGTCGACCTTCGGCCCGATCCGGCCGAGGACCGCCGGCAGCAGCGTGAGTGTTGCCGCAAGAACGAAGATCACGGCGAACATGATCCCGAGGCTCATCGAGCGGAACGCGGGGCTCGGGACGAGCATCACCGCCGACAGCGAGATCAGGACCGTGACGCCGGAGAAGAGCACGGCCTTGCCGGCCGTGTCCATCGTGACCGCCACGGCGTCGGCCGGTCCCATGCGGTGGCCGAAGAGGGCGCTGCGGAAGCGGTGGACGATGAACAGCGCGTAGTCGATCCCGAGCGCGAGCGCGAACATCAGGGCGAAGTTCATCGCCCAGATCGAGATCGGCATGATCCTCGTGCCGAGGTACAGCAGGCCGGCGGCCGACAGCAGGCCGACCATCGTCAGCATCAGCGGTAGCCCGGCCGCGACCAGCGATCCGAACGCGAGCAGCAGGATCCCGAGCGTGATCGGCCACGAGATCACCTCGCTCTTGAGCATCGCGGTGCGGTTCGCCGTGTTGAAGTCCGACCACATCCCCGCAGCGCCCGTCAGGTGCACCTGGACGCCATCATGCGAGAGCGCCGCGAGCCTGCCCTTGAGAACGTCGGCGGCCTTGACCATCGCGTTCGAATCGCGCGCGGCGCCCGCCTGAACGATCGCGGTATGCCCGTCACGGGAGATCGACACCCCCGGGGACGGCGCGACGACGCTCGCGACGGCCCTGTCGGCCCGAAGCAATCGCTCGACGCGCGCGACGACCGCCTTGAACGCCGGGTCGCTCGCGGTCTGCGACGGCGAGTAGATCACGGTCATCAGCGCGTAGCTGGACAGGCCATGGAAATCCCTGTCGATCAGGTCGCGCGCCTGGACCGACTGCGACCCCGATGTCTCCCAGCCCGCGCCGGACAGCGCCGTCTCCACCCGCGGCGCGAAGAAGCCGAGCCCGACCGCGACGACGATCCAGGCCGCGAGCACCGCCCGGAAGTGGGTCGCGGTGAACCGGCCGAGACGCCCGATCGGACCGACATTGACCGCGTGCGGGTACTCCTCACCGGCGAGAACCTCATCGACACGCGGATGGGACTCTGCAAGCGCCATCAGACCGCCACCCATTCGCTGACTTTCGCGTCGGCCGGACACTGATGGGCCTCGATGAGCGCCTCGGCTCCGATGACCCCCGCCCGGGCGGCGGTCGGCTGACCCTTTCTGCGCACGACCAGCGTGGGGATCGACTCGATCCCGGACCGCGCCGCCAGCTCCGCGTCACTGGATGTCTGCTCGGTCGGGTGCTGCACGTGCTCGGTCATCGTCCGTCCTTCCTACTGTTTCGTTCACTCATAAACAACTGTGCAGTGGTGTTAGCAGCGAACCCTAGCAGGACTCGAGCGAGAGAGCAACTACACAACGAAGTACTTGTCTTATTGTACTTTTGTGCATAAAGTAGGGTCGGCGGCAGCACACCGACTGGAACACGAGCGCCGAGCGCAGACGCCCGTCGGCCCCGATGCCGCTGACCTGTGCTGACTTCGGAAACCCGTAGGAGGACCGCCGTGATCACGATCGCGAACACCGCCCCACAGGGAAGACAGTCATGAGCCGCGTCGTCGTCCTCGGCGCCGGGGTCGCCGGCCACACGGCCGCCGCCTTCGCCCGTCGGTGGCTCGGTAGGGACGACACCGTGACGGTGATCTCCCCCAGACCCGACTACAACTGGGTCCCGTCGAACATCTGGGTCGGCGTCGGGCTGATGAAGCCGGCGCGCGTCACCATCCCGCTCGCGCCCGTGTACGACCGCGCCGGGATCGAGTTCGTCCTGGCGTCAGCGCGTGAGATCCATCCCGACGGCGACCTCGACGGCGCGACCCCGTATGTCGCCGCCGACACGAGCGACGGCACGACCACGAAGGTGCCATACGACTTCCTGATCAACGCGACGGGCCCCGCGCTGCGGTTCGACAAGACCGACGGCCTCGGGCCCGACGGTGGTCACAGCCTCTCGGTCTGCACCCCCGGCCACGCCGCCCAGGCTGCCGAGGCGCTCGACGAGGAGGTGGAGCGGATGCGCCGCGGCGAGAAGCGCAAGTTCCTCGTCGGCGTCGGGCACGGCACCTGCACCTGCGAGGGCGCGGCGTTCGAATACATCGTCAACCTCGAGTTCGAGCTGCGCCGCCGCGGCGTCCGCGACAGAGCGCAGATCACCTGGATCACCAACGAGTACGAACTCGGCGACTTCGGCATGGGCGGCATGCACATCCGCCACAAGGGCTACGTCACCCCATCGAGCATCTTCAACGCCTCGCTGTTCGCCGAGCGCGGCATCGACTGGATCACCCGCGCCCACATCCACAAGGTCGAGGCCGACCGCGTCCACTACGAAACCCTCGACGGCGCGATGGCCGAGCAGCCGTTCGACTTCGCGATGCTGCTGCCGCCCTTCTCGGGCGTCGGTCTGACGGCGATCGGACGTGACGGAGGCGAGATCACCGACCGCCTGTTCATGCCCAACGAGTTCATGCGGGTCGACGCCGACTACGCAGCTAAGCCGCACACCGAATGGAAGGCCGCGGACTGGCCCCGCACCTACCAATCACCGGAGTACCCGAACATCTTCGCCGCCGGGATCGCCTTCGCTCCGCCGCACGCGATCTCCGTCCCCCGCAAGAGCCCCAACGGCACGGTGATCGCCCCGGCACCACCGCGGACCGGGATGCCGTCCGCGACGATCGGCAAGGCGGTCGTGAGCTCGATCGTCGACATGATCGGCGGCGCCCCGGCACCCAGCCACCACGCATCGATGGCCGACATGGGCGCCGCCTGCGTCGCCTCCGCCGGCGCCAACCCCCTCACCGGCAGCGCCGTGTCGATGATCGTCTACCCGATCGTCCCCGACTACGACCGCTACCCCGACTATGGACGCGACCTCGATCGCACCTTCGGTGAGATCGGCCTTGCGGGCCACTGGATCAAGATCCTGCTGCACCACATGTTCCTCTACAAGGCCCGCCTCCGTCCCGGCTGGCAGCGCATCCCGGAGTAACCCGATGAGCAACGACAACGCAAACTACGCGTCCAAACCGACCCGCTTCACCGTCTTCCAGCGAACGTTGCTGCCGTTCCAGGCATGGCGCTTCGTTGTCATCAACCTCAAGATGATCGACATCATCCGCCGCGGCCACCGCGAAATGAACCGCCACTGAGATCACCGCCTCGGACGGCGGAGGGGTGACGTCGACTGCAGCCACGACGCGGCCCCAGACGGCCGCCGCTACGATGGCGTCCGCTTGGCCCGAGGGGGTCCGGCGTTCAAGCCGCTGACCCGCTGCGCATGCACATCGATCCCTACATCGTCCTCGGAAGTGCCGTTGTGGGGCTGCTCGTCGGCATGACGGGCGCCGGCGGTGGCGCGCTGATGACCCCGATGCTGATCCTGCTGTTCGGCGTCACGCCGACGGCCGCGATCTCCAGCGACCTGGTCGCGGCGGTCGTGATGCGCCCGTTCGGCTCGGCAGTGCATCTCAGGGCTCGGACGGTCAACCTCCGGCTCGTTCGGCTGATGGCCGCCGGGTCGGTTCCGGCGGCCTTCCTCGGCGCCTACCTGCTGCATCTGCTCGGGAACTCGAAGTCCGCGACGCACCACATCGAGACGATCCTCGGAGCCGCCTTGCTCGTCGGCGCGGGGGCGATGGTGCTCCGCTTCACGCTCGATCGCAGGGCCGGCGAAGCCAGGACGAGCGTGATCCACGAGATCGAGCCACGGCCGCTGATCACGATCGCGGTCGGCATCCTCGGCGGGGTGATCGTCGGAATGACCTCCGTTGGCTCCGGGTCGCTGATGATCGTGCTGCTGCTGTTCGTCTATCCGACGATCAGCGCCAAGCAGCTCGTCGGCACCGACCTCACCCAGGCCGTGCCGCTCACGCTGGCTGCCGCCATCGGAGCGCTGATCTTTGGGCACGTGAAGTTCGGCGTCACCGGATCGCTGATCATCGGAAGCGTGCCCGCCGTCCTGATCGGATCGATGCTGTCCTCCACCGTGCCCGACCGCTACATCCGACCGGTGATCGCGTTCGTGATCTTCGCGTCCGGCCTGAAATACGTCGGGATTGGAACGACCGCGCTCGGCTGGACGCTCGTCGTCGTCCTGCTTGGCGGCGCTGCATTCATCCTCGTGCAGCTGCGCGGACGGGCCGCGGACCCCGAGACCGACGTTCCCGTCCCACGCCGGGGCGAGGACGGTGCCGTCGTCCCACCTGGCTGACGCTCGGCATCCGTCCCTGACCGCTGACGCGCCCTCCGAGGTCATCCTGGGTGGTGGCGAGAGCGGGCTCGTCAGCCGTGACGCGCGCCGCCTCTCGAGAACCCGCTCGGCGGTCGTGGCGGCCTTGGCCGAGACGAATGGTCGCGCCCGTCGCGATCGCCGTCGACGACGTGGGATCCACCGCACTTGGGCCCCACGCTGGGGCCGATTGGCGAATTATTCACGTCTCCGTCCCATCCTCGTCCAGAGCCGTACGCCTGCGGCGCCACCTTCCCGCACGGCAGGTACGCCGAGCTCCTCGCAGCCCAAGCAGACGACGCCCGACGCAAGGGACTCCGAGAGCGGTGCACCAGGTTGTGGCGAAAGCGGCTCGTCAGCCGTGACGCCACCGACCTGTCCCGGCTATGACCGCGACGTCGCGGCGAGCTTGACGCCCAGAGCGACGAACGAACCGGCGAACACGCGCCGGACGTTCTGGACCACGCGCGGTCGATCGATCACGTGCCGACGGACTGCCGAGGCGAGCACGCCGTAGATGACGAACACAATGAACGTCATCGCCATGAAGACACCGCTCAGCAGCAGCAACTGCGGCAGCGCGTCCGGGCCACGGCTCGGGACGAACTGCGGCAGAAATGCGAAGAAGAAGATGGTGAGCTTCGGATTGAGCAGATTGGCGAGGATCGCTGATCCGATCACCCGTCGGGCTGACCGAGGCGGTTGATCGTCGCTCACGACCAGGACGCTGCGGTCACGCCACGTCGACCAAGCCATGAACAGCAGATAGACGACGCCGAGCACCCTGACGACGTCGAAGGCCAGAGCGCTGGCGCGCAGCAGCGCCGCCGTCCCCGTGACCGCCGCCAGCAGATGCGGCACGATCCCGAAGGTGCAGCCCAGAGCGGCGATGACGCTCGCCCGGGCGCCTCGCGACAACCCGGCCGACAGCGTGATCAGCGCCCCTGTCCCAGGCAGCGCAACGATGACCAACGAGGTCAACACGAACCCAACGCTCACGCCCCCGAGGCTACCGGGCCGATCCGGCACCGCGCGGCAAGCCGCTCGCGGGCCGGGGCTTCAAGCCCTGGCCACAGACGTCGCTCGGTCGAAGATCGTGGCTGCTTCGCGGGTGTATCGGTCGATGTCGAAGGCTGGGTCGGCCAGTCGGCCAGGCGCCGCGTCGATGACCGCCCGGACACCGATCGCCATCGCATTCGGATCGAAGTCAGTTCGGAAACCGCCGGCCGCCTGAAAGCGCGTGAGCAGCTCGGCGAGGATCTGGGCGCCCCCGTCGCGGTCACCGGTGAATGGGCTCCTGGCGCCGGCGATCGTCGCGCGGACGATCTCGACGACGGCGCCGAGGCGGCTGGGGTTATCGCGCATGAACTCGAGGTTGGACTCGATGTAGGCGCGCAGCATCTCCGGGCCGGTTGTTTGCGCTTCGACCCGGGGCTGTATGGCGGCCCTCGCTTGCCGGAGCACCTGGGTGACGATCTCGGCGATCGGGTCGTCCTTGCCGGCGAAGTGATAGCTGATCACACCCTTGCTGATGCCGAGTCGTACCGCGATCCGCGCGAGCGTAGCCATCTTCGGCGATGGTCTCGATCGCAGCCTCGACGATCTGCGCCCGTCTGGCGCTGCTCACAAACGAGCGGCTACCTTGCGTGCCAGAGAACGCCCTTCAGAACAGGAGAGATCAGCGATGTCCGCAACGCTGAAGCTGACGCACAAAACGATCGGAGTGGAGGTCCGCCGCGGCACGTACGACGTCGTGGTCGACGGAAAGCCTTCCGGGTCCGTGAAAATGAACGGGACCATCGCCATACCGATCGAACCGGGACATCACACCCTGCAGGTCCGCAACGGCCGAAACTCCAGCCGAACCAAGATCTTCGACGCTGCCGACGACGAAACCGTCGCCTTCCGATGCGGCGGAAAGAGCATCCTGCCGATCTTCCTCGTGTCCTTCGTCGTTCCCAGCCTGGCACTCTCGCTCCATCGCGAATAGCGCGACTCACGAGTCACCGCGTCATCGCCGGTGGGCAGCCTGGGCGCGCCGGCCCTCATGACCACCGCGCGCCTCACTCGGTGGTGACGCAACCCACGCCGCCGCGAGCAGACCCGCGCGTAGAACCCCCACGCGCCACCTCGGTCGACCGACCCGGGATCTGGGCCGTCGCGCCCCGGCGCTCCGCTCACGGAGGCGTGGGTGCGCTTCGTCAGCCGCGGGCGTCGATCGTTGCGGTCACCACTGGCTGATAGGTGCCGCTGTAGCCGATCTCGAGCGCGGCAGCGAACTTCAACCCCCGCCCAGGTTGGGGCCGGCTGCCGCGCGCGCTGATCACGGTGGCGGTGCACGTGGTCGTCGCCTCGGTCGGCGTCTCGGGGGTGCAGCTGACAGGCAGCGGGTTGCCGTCGAGGGTGATCGCGAGGCGACCGGTGAAGTTGAACGGGCCGAGGCCGGGCAGCCCCGCCTGCGTGAATGTCGTGCCGCTGAGCAGCGCGGTCTCGTAGGTGACCTGGACGGTCGTCGAGGCTCTCGGTCCGGCGCCGGCTGTGGTCGCGACGATCCTGAGCGGCTCGCACGGTTGGACTGGACGGGGTTTTGTCTGGGTGGGCTCGAGCGCGTTCTTTCCGTACTGGAGCGCGGCGTCGATCGCTCCGCCCGGATGGCTCAGGCCAATGGCTGCGCTGGAGGCGTAGACCTCCAGGAACCGCGCGCCGGCCGCGACCCCGGGAGTCAAGTCGGCCTTCAGCAGGGGCGCGTTCTTGCCGGTCCCCGCGGCGTTGTCCTTGCTCTCGACCTGTGGGGCGTGGGTCTGAAAGCCGGTATCGATCCGGCCGCACGCGGCCTCGACGTACCCGAACGGCTCCTGGGCACCAGAGGACGCGCCGAGCCCGTCAGCCTGCAGGACAAAGTCGGACCTGAGCTTCATGCCGGCTGCGATCACCCCCAGCGTGGTGGCCGTGATCTGGCCGGCATCGATCACGTCGTGCGTGCCGGACAGCAGACGCCCCTGCACACGTGACGGTCCACGCTTGTTGGTCAGCGGGTGAGGGCCCGGGCGCGTGGTGCCCGGAGTGGTGGATGTCTGCACGCCGATCGGCAGGCCGTCGATCAGCGCGAGCGACAGGTACTGGTCCGGGAAGATCCGATGGTAGGCATGGAAGGTCTGAGCCCACGCGCCGATGTAGCTCTCCGGGGTGTAGCCGGCTGCCTCCCACATCTCGATGTCCGAGCCACCGTAGGCGCCGGCTGCCGGGTCAACCTCGGGCGGATGCGCGCTCGCGTCCCCTGTCCAGTTCGGCAGGGACATCTCGTCCGAGACCGATGTCGGGCCCCCCACCGCGATCATGCGGAACTGGGGGTCATCGCCGAACGCCGCTGCGAGATGCCGCAGGAACCCGTACCACAGCTCGAGGTAGGTCTGATTCCACGGCAGCGGCAGATACCGCGCGGGCGTCACGACCTTGCCCTGATACGCCCACTCTGACCGGATCGTCTGCACACCCCGATGACCGAGAACCCACCCCGGCGATTCAAACCCCGGGATGATCGACAGGGTCACGAACATCGGCCGGCCACCGGGCCCGTTGAGCCCGCGTACCTCGTTGAACACCTCCTGAATCGGAGCCCAGTCGAACACCCCCTCGCTCGGCTCCAGGTTGCACCACTGAGCGGCGAAATCGACTCCGGAGAACAGGCCGCTGTGCAGCAGCGTCCGGGCGAACTGAACCGTCGTGCCAGGCTGGTAGATCCTGTAGGCCACCAACCCGGTCGGCGCGCCCTGCAGCGACGCAGGCGTCTCAGACCCAGCCGGTGAGCTCGCCCCGGCCCCCGGCATGCAGTTCGACGACACGGGACGCGGGATGCCGACTCCCACCGTCACCGGCCCGCCCACCGTCACAGCGCTGGTCGCGCCCCCGGCGCCCGACACCAATACCGCCGCGCCCAGACCCACCACCAACGCCGCGATCGCTCGGCCGACGATCGAGGGCTTGGCGTCCACCGGGCGATCCTAACCGCCGGCCCAACCAGAGCCTCGGAATCCTCCACACAGGCCTGCCGCCGCGCAACAATACCGGGTGTGGTCACGAGCCGGAGCGCAAATGGTTTTGCTGACACGTTGAGCATCCTCCTCGACGCGATCACTGGTCGCGGTCTCGCGGTGTTCCTCCAATTCGACCATGCAGCCGCAGCTCGGGACGTCGGGCTCGAGATGGCGCCGGAGGTCGTCGTGGTGTTCGGCAATCCCCGCGCCGGGACCCCACTGATGCAGAGCGACCCGCGCATTGGAATCGAGCTACCCCTGAAAATGCTGCTGTGGGAGGCTGATGGCGTGACGAGCGTCAGCTACAACGATCCGCGAGACCTCAGCTCCAGCTACGCCGTCGGTGAGCAGATCACCACGCTGGAGGCCATGTCGAAGCTACTCGCAGACCTCGCGCACGACGCTTCCACCAAGCGCTGACACCAGCGCGCACCTGGCCGAGCGACTGTCCGGGCGCCCCGCCGTGGGGACCGGCGAGCGTTAGACGGAAGTTTTCGCTCGTGCGACGTGAAAACGCCCGGAGCTGCTGGGTTTGAGCGGTTCCGGGCGTTGTGGGTTCTGTCTACTTGGTGATCGTGATGCCGGCGAGTTGGAGGGCGTGTGCTTGGTGGTCGGTAGCGGTCGTGGTGCGGGTGAAGGTGTGCTCGCTCGGGCCGATTCGTAGCGTGTTCTTGCAGATCGTTGCGAGCATCGCGAGGAGGTCGTGGAGGGTGTAGGCGGGGTATCCGTCGGGCGTCTCGGCGCGGCCGGCTGTGCTGGTCGCTTGGGGGGAGCGCGTGGCGGGCTGGGTCGGGTCGGCCGGGGCGAGCGGGGTGTCGTCGGTGAACAGCAGTGGCGCGAGGCGGTGCTCGAGTTCGTATTGGACGTAGCGGGCGAGCATGCAGAGGAACACGTGCGCGCGGACGCGGTCATCGAGGCGGTGGTGGATCGGGCGGATCTCCAAGGTTGACTTCATCTCTTTGAACGAGCGCTCGTTGACCTTCAGGCCTTTGTAGGCACGCACGACCGCGGCTGGTCCGATCCTCGTCGCGGGTTGGTCGGTGCGCACGATGTAGATCCCATCCAGACACGCTTCCTGATCGATTTGCGCCTGGTTGCGCTCGTAGGCGAAGCTGCCGTCCGCGATCGTGAGGGTGAAGTGCTTGGCCATCTTCTTGGCGTTGACGACCCGTCCGGCGCGTTCACCGATCGTGCCCGCCGTGGCGCCGCGCAACCGGCCGCGGGGACCGTGCACCATGTTCTTGACCTTCTCCAGCTCGGCCTCGGTCGCGTCCAGCAGTTCGCCGCGTTTGCGGGCGCGCTCGGCCGCGACGGCAGGGTTGCGGCACACGACCAGCCGCTCACCCGGGAACTCGGGGCAGGCGATCTCACACAAGCCGGTCTCGTCCAGCAGCGAGAGCTGAAACCCCGGCGCGACCGTCAGCTTCTGGATCTGCGGCGCGCGCAAGGAGGTGATGAACCCGACACCGAGTTCCTTGAGCGCGACGGTCCGCGCGTCGGTGATCATCCCGCGATCGCCGACGAACACGAGCTGCTCGATCCCGAACGTGTCCTTCACGCGCGTGACCGCGTCCTGCAACGTCGCGGGGTCGGCCGTGTTACCCGTGTGCACGCGCACCGAGAACGGCCGGCCCTCCGGGTCACAGCACAGTCCGTAGACGATCTGCGGCTTGCCCGACTTCCCGTCACGCGAATACCCCATCGCGGCCAGCTCACAGTGACGCCCCTCCAGATAGCTGGAGGACAGGTCATAGAGCACATAGCCGTCCGCGGCAAGGTGCCGGCGCGCGAGCGTGCGCTCGATCCGGTCTTGGCGCTCGATCAGCCAGTCCATCGCAGCGAGCAACTCCGCCTCGGTGACCTCGCCAAGCTCGAGCTCGGCCGCGAGCGTCGTGTGCCCGATCAGTCGCGTCATCGACAACTTCGAGCCGGGGCACAACAGCCGCTGACAGATCATCGCGACACACAGATCCCGCTCGCGCGATCGCTCCCGTCCGATCACACGCTCCAGGTCGAGATCGCGCAGCACCCCGAGCACCAGCGCGACGTGACCGTGCGGCAACGACCGCACGATCTCGAACTGCTCGTCGAGATCGACCAGTCGCTTGCCGGCGAGCATCGCCCGCAGCCCGTCGATCACCCAGTCCGGCAGATGCGAGAGGTTCCCGACCGTCTCGTTCTTGACCTTCCCGTCCTCACGGTAGGACCGGCGCAGCAGCGTGCTCGTGTACTCCTTCCCCTTGTAGTGACGACGAGAGACCGCCACATGCACACTCCCACCACGCTTAGCCACCACAGAATCATCCCAAACAACCGACACCAAGTCAAGCCCATTAGTGTCTACATCACAACACCAAAAAGAGCCCGATCGCCCACAAACACGGGCGATCGGGCTCAGAACCTACGAAAACTTCCGGTTAGATTGGAATCAGGTCTTGGTAGACGATCCGGAGGCCGATGCCCTGCTCGAAGCTGCCGTACGCCTGGCCGCCGCGGGGTAGCTGTGGGATCTTCTCGTACTGCGTGACGAACAGCCGGTGCGTTCCGTGCGCCGGGATCTTGACGTTCCTCAGACTCCACGTTGTGAAGCCGCCCTTGTGGAGCTTGACTGTCATCGGCTGCGGCTTTGAGACCGGCTCCCAGCCGATCAGCGCGTCGTGGATCTCGGGCACGCGGCGTTCGACGACCAGCTCCGCGTAGCCGTACGCGTCGTCGCTGTCGTCGGCGTCGACACGGTAGGAATACCCGCCGATCTCGACAAGCTTCAGCAGTTTCGGGCTGTGGCGCATCACGATCGCGGCGCGGCCGGGCTCGAGCGACATGATGTCGGCGAGGACGATCCGCGACAGCTCGAGGCCGGTGACCGAGTCGGGCTGGTAGCGCGCGAGCGCCATCCGCAGCATCGGCGTGTATGAGGCGCCGATGTCCGCGACGATGTCGGCGTACCAGAGGTCGCGGATGGGGTCGTACTCGACGTTGTGTCCGGCGACGTTGACGCGGACGGTGCGGTTCTCGTCGATCGGGAGGTTCTGCTGGGTGTGGACCCGCTTGGTGAACGTTCGCAGCCGCGGGTGGGCCCAGGGCAGGGGGTGGCTGGCGAACACTGGATCGGCGCCCCAGTCGGAGACGTAGAGGTCGTCTGGATCCGGGATCGTGCCGAGCAGGTCGGTGTTCTCGGCGCCGGGCCAGGTCAACACACCGAGCAACTCGCCGATCCCGGAGCTCCACCACGGCCGCGTCATGAGCACTCGCAGGGCCGACGGGCTGCGAGCGCTGGCGATGTTCTTTCCTTTGGTGTCGATCTTTGACCACGTGTAGATCGGGACGATCGAGACGATGTCCGGCGCGAGCGGTCGGGCGCTCGAGAGGACATTGATGCTGAATGGGATCGAGTCGACCGTGACGGGTGGCAGGAAGTCGACCTGGACGGTGGAGCCCGTCGCAGGCCCTCCGGCGTTCGCGACGAACGAGATCGTCCCGGCGCTCGCATCGATCGTGAACGAGCGGGTCGGATAGACGGTCCCGTCCGACCCGGTGACGGTCACCGAGCCGGGCTCGAGCCCGAGGCCTGGATGGCCCGGCAGCGCGAGCGGACTGGCGGTCCCCGGGGCTGGCACCGTCAGCGAGGTGCTGCCCTGGTAGTGCTCGGTGAAGCGGCTCGTCGACTTGGCCGTATATCCGACCTCGCGGTGCTTGGTGTCGAAGAACTCGTGAGGGCCGCTGAACGGCTCGTTCGCACTGGCGTCCTGCGTGTACGCGCTCGGCATCGTCAGCACGGTCGACTGCCGCGGGGCGAGCGACGTGTCCGAGGAACCGGGGCCCTGCGGGACTCCCGTGCCCGGTCCGTTGTCGACCGGTTCCCCCCACGCGGCGAGCAGGTCGGTACGGGCCGTGCTCTTCGGGCTGTAGGTGAGGTTGCCTGACAGCTGCTCGTAGGTCCAGCCGGCCTGCTTGACCCCGACCGGCGAGGCGATCGTGGGCACCAGCAGGGGCTTCTGGACCGCGTAGACGAACTGAACCGCTTTGTACGGTGTGATCGCCCAGACGAGGCCACCGGTGATCTGGTTCGTCAGCGACGGCGGGACCGACCCGTGGAAATAGGTCGAGATCCATTGGTACGTCCCGAGCTTGGGGAGATCGGTGATCGCCACGTAGCTCGAGACTTGCGCGTTGACGGTGTCACCCTCCGCAAGACCGACCAGGATCTGGTGGTTGGTGTCGTCGATGGTGACGGTCGGGATCGAGACGGCCGGGACCAGTTCGAGCCCGAGCGGCTGATAGGCGGGCCACGCCTGGTGGCTGAAGCTCAGCTGGTAGGAGTCGTTGGCGAACGGCGCATCGAGCATCGTGAGCGTGACGCCCACGGCCAGCGGATCCGGCAGGTATGGGACCGAGGCGGTGAATGAGATCGCCGTGCCCGGCGTGAAGCGCTGACTCTCCTGGCTCGTGATCAGGTCATACGTCGCCACATTGCCATTGATCACGTTGCCGGTGCCGGTGTCGAACACGCCGTGGAGCTCGGCGAACGACTCGGCGATCCGGCTCGGAGCGAGGGCACGGACCGATGAGGGCAGCGTATCGATGTCGCGGATCACGAGCAGCTTCAGCGACTCGCCCGGGAGCGGCGGGTTCCAGCTGTAGATGTCCGGCGACCCGATCGGCTCGTGACGGCCGAACACCGATTGGGGCGAGACCCGATTCTCCGGGTCGCCGACATCCGCCCCAGCGCTCAGCGGGATCACGTTGCCGGCGATGTCGACGATCCTGGCGCGCAGCGCATACGTGTTGCCGTAACGCAACGGCGGCAGCGAGCCGGCGGTCGCTCCCGCGGTGATCGTCAGCTGGTCGAACGGGCCGTTCCCGGCACCGGCGGTCTGGACGCCGCTCGAGCCGTCCGCATTCAGCGGGCTGCCGGGACGCGGCGCGGCGTTGCTCCAGCCGTTCCAGCGGATGATGTTGGCCGGCAGGTTCAGCTGCTGCTGGGAGGAGTTGGTCGGGTCGCTTTGCATCCGCGGTGGAGAGTCCGTTCCCGGCTCATCGCCGGTCACTGAGATCGACGGGCTCACGCCGGTCGCCGCGTAGGTGACGTCCCGCATCGAGGTGGAGCGCCAGATCGTGCCGTCGTAGACGTCGAGCACGTACCCCTTGACGAGATCCTCGGCGGTCAGGTCGGGGATCGAGGGCGGGCTGGCGTCCGCCCCGCTGAGGAGCGCGGCGCCGCGCTGGAGCCGATTGGCGAACGCGATCCCACGATTGACAACCGCGACCGTCAGGCCCGCCGAGCGCAGCGCCGGGAGTGCGTACGAGCCCGGCGCGTCCGGCGCGGAACCGTTCGCGGAGGCGCCGTCGGCGCTCTGCGGCTCCTGCGCCAGCGCCAGGTTGTCGGCGAACTGGGTCGTGTGCAGCCCACCGCCGTCGACGTCGATCTCGTACACGGCAAACGACGTCTGATCGCCGAGTGTCAGTTGCCCGCCGACGATCTGCGACGTGGCCGCGAACGCCTCGAAGAACGTCGTCGAGGCGGTGATCTTGGTCCGCGGCGTCAGGTTCATCGTGCTGACACCCGACTGTGCGCTGCTGAACGCGGTCGTCCCCGCCGAGTCACTCGCGAACGCCGACACGAACCACGGCGTCGTGTTGACCAGCCCTTGCAGGAACCCGAGATTCGCGACCGGCAGCTCGACGTCGAACACCAGTCCGAGCGCGCGCTGCAGCGCGGCGTGCTCGCCGATGAAGGTCAGCGCGCGGTGGAAGTCGACGGTCGGCAGCGAGGCCGTCGCGGGTGGGCCCGGCGCGGCCATGTGGTAGAAGCGCAGCGCCGCGAACGCGGTCTGTGGTGTCGCGCCGGTCCAGTTGTTGGCGTAGGGGGCCGGCCCGCCGTGGCTGGCAGCGATCCCGAGCCGTTCGTTGGACAGCTGCGCCCACAGCCCGTTCAGCTCGGCGATCCCCTGGGCGTTGACGTAGCCGAGCTCCTGGTAGACGCCCAGGAGCGATTGCATCATCGGGTAGGCACTCGGCGACGCGACCGCGAGGTTGGTGTACGTCTGCTGCAAGAAGCTCGCGACCTGATCAGCAGGATAGGAGACAATCGGGACCGTGTCGTAGGGCTCACCGGCGTCCCGGGCGCTGTATTGCACAGCCGGACGAAACAGCGCTTGCCACAGATCGTTGCGCAGCACGCCGCTCGCCATCGGCACCGTGATCGCCGTCAGAACGGTGCCCGACTTGTCCGTGAAGACGACGTGGACGTTCCCCCACGGCGCATCCGCGCCCGGTCCGATCACGCTCGGCCAACTCTGGAAGTCAGCGAAGTCGGCGAGCGTACCCGTCGTGCCGCCCGATAGTTGCGGGGAGACGTGAACGGAGAGCTGGAGGTTCCCGTTTGAGAAGCCGTTCGGAACCGCCGTCCAGAGGATCTGCTCGACTGCTGTTGGCATCGCTGGTCAGCTCCCGAACGCGCTGCAGTAGGTGGACCAGTCGGTCTGCGATACCTGATCGGCGAATGTCGGCGGCGAATCGCCAGCGATGTGCGCCACCAGTTCGCGGCTCCGGTCGCGGCTGAGTTCGTTGCTCCCGTCCTGGCCGCCGCCGAACGTCTTCGTCGCGGTCATCGAGACCGAGGCGCTGAAGAACAGGATCGAGATCGACACGGTCAGCGTCGCGGTGCCGGTGACCTCAGAGACGCCGCCGAGATCCTCGTAGGTCAGGCTCAGGTCGAATGTCAGTGACAGCGTGATGATTCCGAGGACGCTGAGGCTGCCGTCGAGCTTGACGAAGCCGGTCAAGATGCAGCCGGTCTGGGTCGACGGCGGCGCGATCTCGCCGTAGGCAAAGTAGATCCCGGCGACGAGCTGAACCGAGCCCGACGCAACACCGAGATCGATCGCCGCCATTGCCCCGAAGTCGAATGACGCCTGGATCAGCTCGACGCCGTCGGTCCCGATCGCGATCCCGAAGAAGCCGCCGCCGCCGAAGATCGCGACCGACAGTGTGAACGGATCGTCCTGGGTGGAGAACGAGAAGCGGAAGCGTGCCGGCGAGCCGTCGAACGGGAGATTGAAGCCGGCGTCGACTGCGATGTTGGAGAGCGAGAACACGCCGACCGCGATCGGTGGCAGCGACACCGCCAGGTCAGCGCTGATCCCGTCGGGCTGGATCGTGATCGTCGGCCCACCGTCGCCGGAGAAGTCCATGAACTCCTCCAACTGCTGGATGAACTTCAGCACGCCGAGGAACGCGACGCTGTCGATGTCGACGCTGACAGTGCTCTTCTGCCCGCTCGCCGCGTTGAACGTCAGCGAGTTGAACGTAATCGCGATGAACTCGAGCGTCTCGTCCTGATTCGTCATCAGCGTGACGACGAAGCCGTCGAGCTGGCCGGTCAGCGCGAACGTTGAGTTCGCGGGGTTGACCAGGTCCGTAGTGACGACCCCGTTCAGCGTGAAGGCGTACGTCAGGCCCGGGGCCATCGAGACGATGGGGTTGTCGCTGACGATGTCCGGCGACCAGTTGAAGTGGGTCGTCCGCGACGTCGGGATCGGCGGCGCCGGAGGTGTGATCCGCGGCGCGAACTCGGCGCGATCGAACTGCCCCGCGTCGCCGGCTGGGTCTGCGGTGCTGTACAGGATCTGCATTGCTTGGGTGCTCGGCGAGTCTCCCGAGATTCCCGTTGCGGTCTGGATCAGGTCGATCAGCTTGACCCCGCCAAGGATGTTCGCATTCAGCGAACTGGCGAACACCGACGCCGGATCGAACGTCCCATTCAGGATGTTGCTGGTCTCGCCCGCGACCGGGCCCAGGCTCCGCGAGAGGCCGGTGAGCTGGAGGTTCGGCGTCATCACTCCGCCCGAGCTGCCCTGCGCGAAGTTCAAAGCCGGCCCCGTGCCCTGGATCCCCATGTAGAGGTTGCCCTGGTTGGCCGGCGAGTTGAAGCCGTTCTGCACGAACGTCTGGTCGTAAGCAACGATCGGGTTGCTCGCCAGCGGCGAGCCGCCGGATGCCTGCGCCGCCGCGGTCAAGACCACTTCGGTCTCGGCCACCGTCGGGAAAGTGATCGCCTGGTCGGCGGAGACGAACGACGAGTCGGTGCCTCCGCTGATCGGACCGGTTCCGGCCCCTGCACCAAACGTGATCCTCTGCACCGACAGATTCGTGTCGCCTGGCGTGTGCGACGCCGCGAACGCGACCTCCTGCCCCGTGAACTGGACGGCTCGGATTGACCCCGTCGCGGGCAGGCTGTTGTACTGGTTGCGGACATCAGCCGCGTGATCCGCCCACCAGCCGTCATCTTGGTAGACGAACACGGCCGGCGCTGTGAATTCCACCTGCTGACCGTTCCAGTCGGTCGCGACGAAGTGCCACTGGAACGGAGCGCCGCCGGGGAGCGTCGGGACGAACGGGTTCGGCACGAAGCTCTTGACGAACGAAGGTGTCTTGATCTCAGGCGACCGCGGCGTCGTGATCGTCAGCTGCCGGAACGGGAGGTCCCGGCTGTCGTTGGCGACTCCATAGCTGTCGGAGGGGTCGTAGCTCATCGTCGGATCGCGGATCACGACGTACTCGTGCTGGATCAAGGTCGCAACGATCTGCTCGTCGTCCTTCTGGAACTCACGCTCGGTTACCTTGACGAAGACCGCCCGGTGCCCGAACGGGAACAGGAAGCCCTTGTAGACGACCTTCACGTACTGGTCACGGCCGAGCGTCGCCTGGTGCTTCCACTCGGCGATATCGAACGCTGTGCTGTTCCAATCGCCGATCGAGTCCAAGAACCCGCCACGCGCCGAGAGCCATAGCTTGCTGGCTTGCGCGTCGGCCCGCCCCGGGAGGTCGAAATTGCTCGTTGCGGTACAGATCTCCCAGCGGTCGAACTCGTTCAGCGAGGCCACGAACGGATCGTTGCTCGGCGCCGGCGGAGTCGAGGAGCCTAGCGTGGGCATGCCGTTGGCCGGGTCTGTGTCGTAGTTCCAGATCGCCCGGAACGGGCCGCCGTCGAGGGCGGCCTCGGCAGCGCTCGCAGCCAGCCGCGTGTGCCACAGCTCACTCCAACCCTGCTCCGTGATGACCTCGGTGGGGTGACTCCACCTGCCCACCGAGGTCGGCGAGATCACCAGCTGCCACGGCAGCTCGATCGCGGTCTGACGGCCAGTCGGACGCTTGAAGCTGGTCGGCCGGTGCGGGGCGCCAGGACGATATGCGGCGGCGGGAGCGAGCGAGGGATCGAGCGCCGCCCAGTCGAGCAGCCCCTTCACCGTCAGCGGGATCGCGCGGCCCGCCGGCAGCTTGAACGCGATCCGTGATGGATACGCCAGCAACGCCTTCGAGCGTCCAGGCGCCTTCGGATACTTCTTCGGCAAATACGCCTGCTCAAGGATGTGCTGCGGCTGGAACTCGAACACGATGAACGCGTCGTGCTTGCGGCTCTGATGGACGAGCGCCTGTCGATGGAGGCCAAGGTTGTAGCCGTCGACCCGCAGCAGCAGGAAGTCCTCCCGCCTCCGCAACAGGAACGTGAGGTTCGGCTTGGCGAACACGCTCAGCCCGGGCAGCTCGCCAACGACCGCCTGCAGGCCGGCCGGAAGCGACGAAATCTGACTCGCCTTGGCCAGCGCCGCGTCGAGCGCAGCTCCCCCGCCGACGGCACCCGCACCGGCCAGGAACGTCCGCCGGCTGAACCCCCAACCCGCTCCGGCTACACGCCGCTCCAAGGGCCCCGGATCCTCGCGCCACAACCCGCGCTCGGCCGGATCCGGCCCGAGCGGATCGCCATCACCGTTGCGCGAATCGCCATCATGACCCTCCGACATACCCGCTCCCTCCGTCGACCGAGCGGTTAAGCTAGCTCTTAGATCACGCGCGCCGCACAAAACTTGTGGCGCGACGTCTTCGTGCCGCTGCTGCGTACATCTAGCTTCCCTTACTCTCGTCAGTCGGTGACTGGCGGGCCAATCGATCGCGATACCCTCACGGAGAGCGAAAAGGAGGTCGCGACCCTTATTGCGCGTGGCGCGACTGTTCGCGATATCGCCGACCGTCTCTGCATCACGCCGGCGACCGTCGAATGTCTTCTCACCAGCGCGTTCGGCAAAGTGAACGGTCGCGACCGAGAGGAGCTCGGCCTCGACTGAAGGGATCACGTTGGGGTGCTCGATCGCTACGGCGGCTGACTCGATCTCGAAAGCGGCGCGGTGTTCTACGCTCGCCGCCTTGTCGGGCCGGATCAAGTTGATCGGGACCGGGCGAGTGAGCTCGGGCTGGGTCGCGCCGTAGACCATCCTCATCCCGCCGCTGTTGAGCTCCGCCTCCGTTCGTCGCCACGGCAGCCTGCCGGTCGCCCGAACCGAGGACGCACGCGAACGCCGCCACCTCCGACACGGTCCCGCGTCCGGCGGTCACGGCCGCGCGCACAGCGCCGGACAAGATCGTCACCGCTCGGAACGACCGACGAACCGAGTAGAGCACCGCCGCCAGCCGACGGCATAACCGAGGATCGGGGGCAGGGCGGCAGCGTCCCGGGCCCGGCTTGCCATCGACACCTGAAAGGGGCTTCGTCCTGGCGACATCGAAACGCTCAGTTCGCCGACCCAGTCAGCACCCGCGATCGGCGAGGACCTTTGCGAGATGGAGGAAAAGGTCGGCGGCGCTCGCCGGATCCTGGTGGCGTAGCTCGCGGATCGACGCTCGCGTGAGGCAGAGCAAGGTCCCCGCGCTCACTGCGCGGACTGACTCCGTGTAGCGTCCAGTGCTGCTCAGGCACGCTGTCACGCCGATCACTCCACCGCCCGTCAACTGGCTCAGCTGAAGGTCGTCGGAGAGTGATTCGAACGTCCCGTCGACGATCACGAACAGCTCTTGACGGGCGACTCCCCGACTGATGATCTGCTCGCCGGGGCCGACGCGCACCAGGAACCCGCGCTCGGCAAGACTGCCAACCGTCGTGGCGTGAAGTGAGTGAAGCAGGCTCGGCGCCCGCCCTTCGTGACGGGCGGCGGCCTGCTCCAGTTCCAGGTGTACGATCTCGGCGGTGGCTTCCACCGCCTTCGCGGGACCATCGAGCGCTCCCGCGAGGACGCTTCCCCGTAGCGCTGGACGGAGTCCCTCCCCAAAGAACAGATCGCTGAACGGAGCCAGGAACGAACCGACGCGCTCGAGGTACGAGCGATCGGAGAGGACACCGACCATCGGCACGTCGAGGCCGTCCGGCGTGGGCGCCACAGCGGCGGCGTAGGTCCGCATTCCGGCTAGCTGGAAATGGTTCAGGAGGCCGGGAGCGACCGAGCAGAAGGCGAGGTCGACCCCGAGTTCGCCGCACGCCAGTTGATATGCGGCGCAGACGAGCGACACGAAGCTCCGCTGCCCGCGCTGGGCTGGCGTCACCATCACCCGTTCGACATGGCTGGTCGTGAGTGCCTCGATACCGTCGAACAGCTCCATCGCGGACTCATCCCACAGCTCGCCGGGAACCTCGCCAGGAGCCCAGCATCGAAGCCGCATCGTGCCGGTGACGCGACCATCCTCCTCGGTGTACAGCAGCGTCGTGTAAGGCTGAACGTCCTCCTCATCAGAGACCGTGCCAAGCGCGTAGTCGGGGTTGCCGTACCTGCGCCCGAGTTCCTTGACATACACCTCGTAGCGGAAACGGTAGATTCGCTCCCTCTCCTCGTGGCTGACCGCGACGCGAACCGGGGTTAGAGCCGCGATGAACTCCGGGCTGCGGGCTCGCATCGCGTCCGTTGGCGCCACGACCCCTCCGCGCAACCCGTGTGACGCATCCCAGTCGCTCGCAGCGATGCGCTCGAGCGTTGCACTACCGATGCTACCCTCCATGACCGCCTCCTTCGTGTAGTCGAAACCGCCACGAAGGAGCTTCCGGCTCTGCTCGGTACCCGACCACCGCCCAAAGGTGGCGACAGGATCCCCCCGCCAGGCGCGATGCCCGTCACACCATCGGCGCGATGCCCGTCACACCATCGGCGTGCGCCCGAGACCGCTCCGACATGCTCTCGGGTCGGCCTGCAGAGTCGGAGGGGATCGATTCCAACATGACCTCGCGACGCGGCTCGGGTGTAGCCGTCCGCCACCTTTGGGTTCTGTGTGCGCCTACGCCGCGGAGCAATGCTGCAAGGGCAAGCATTCCACCGCCGCACCAAACGAGATGCGTTGCGGCCAACAGGAGGTGTCGAGATGGTTCAAAACATGAGGAGCAAGTGGGAAACGGCCGACACGGCCGTCAAGGCAGGCGTGCTGGCCGGCGCAGCGATCCTCGCCATCGTCTTCGTGGTCAAGGTACTTCCGTACCTCGTAGCCGCGATGGGGATCGGCGCATTCCTGGCCGTCCTGTTTCTCCCGTACTGGGCGCCCACGATCATCGCCTTCGTTCGTAAGCACCCAAGTAAGGGCGGGATTCTGGCCCTGAACTTCTTCCTCGGGTGGAGCTTTATCGGCTGGGTGCTCGCGCTCGTGTGGGCGCTGAGTGACAGCACCGCGCGTGCGCCGCAGTCGGTGGTCGTCCACACGACAGTCAACCCAAGCATCAGCGTCAATGCAGCGCAGCCAGCGCCACCGTCGATTGCCCCGCAATATCAGGTCGGAGACGTCGTGAACGGCCACGAGTTTGATGGCAGGCAGTGGAACCCCCTCACCCCACCGGCGAGCGAGCTGTCACTCGGGCGCGAGTAGCAGCATCCCCGCTCTGGCCGGGCGATGCTGGACAGCGCTGCGACGTCGCGGGCCGAACGGTCGAGCCGTTCGGCCCGCGAAGCGCGTGCCCTGCACCCATACCCAAGCTCCCGCCATCTCGCGTTTGAAAGACGATCCCGGGAGGCTGACCATGGCACCCAAGCCGATGGACCGGTTTGCGCCCGTCTCGATTGACGTGGGTCGCGGACGACGCACTCCCCTTTGAGCGGCGCACTCGCCCTCGCCTCGAGCCGCCGCCCAGACTTGGCTGCGCCGGATCACTGCTCGGCGTGATGAGCTGGCCGGTACGGAGGTCAACGGAGAGGCAAACCGAGAAGCACAGCGAGAGGCCCTACGCAACTGCGACGCCGCACGCGTGCCGGTGGCGCGACCGATACCTTGGTGGCTTCCGGGGAGAATTGAGCTTTTCAGGCGTGGCCGGGGAGCGCGCGGTCACAGGTCGCGTCGCGTCACCAGGCCGACCCTCAGCGCCATCTCGGCGAGGCCGGCACGCTTCTGATTCTGCGGGAGATGGTTGAGGCCGAACTTGCCGAAGAGCGTGCGCAGCTGCATCTTGACGGCGTCGGTGCCGAGGAACACTTCGGCGGCGATCTGCTGGTTAGTGGCCGGGGCGTGCAGCTCGCCGTCGGCCAACACCGGCCGGCAGAGCGCGATCAGGATCCGCTTCTGTGTGTCGCTCAATTGCTGGGCTTCGCTGGAGTCCTTGGCGATTGAGGTGGTGCTGGCTGGAACGCTCGCGGCGGCATTGAAAGCGAGGAGGGTGTTCCCGACCCTGATCCGGTCCCCGTCCGCCAGGCGCGCTCGGCCCGGGATGCGCTGGGCGTTGACGAACGTGCCGTTCCGGGACAGCCCATCGTCGATGATCGTCCATTCGCCGGCAACGTATTGGAGCTCGGCGTGGATTCCCGAGACCAGCAGGTCCCAACCCAGGTGGAGCCCGACGCCGTCTCGCCGGCCCACTGAGACGCGCTCGACGGCCGGCGAGAGGACGAACATTTGCAGCGCCCCGCCGCCGTCGCGATAGACAAGGAACGGCAGGCCCTCACGCTCCGTCGCCAGCATCGCCTTGAGCTCGCGCGGCGACATCGAGTGACGCGCCAGCGGGTCGATCGGCGGGTTCTGTGTCTGGGTGTCGTTCATCGCGCCGCCAGCTCATCGTCCTGCCGAACTCAGCAGGCCGGCATCCCGCTCGCACGCTCTGCGAAGGCGGCTGCGATCATAGCCGCGCGGCCGGCACGACGCGGTCCCGCGAGCCGCCTCTGGCAGTCACGTCGGCCTCGTGCGTTCCCCGAAGTCGACGAGATGGCTGGTTCCAAAGTGTGAGCCGCGCGCTCGGGGGAATGTGGGCCGCGCGATTTCAGTAGGCCGATCAGGAGGCCTGAACGATCAAGACGGCACTGACGTCGCGGGTCTAGGAGAGGCCGGATACGCTCCCCGCGCCCTGGCACCGGTTCTGCACTCCTTCTGGCCGCGGGGCTGTCGTGTGTCACGTTTGACCGGCTGGCGCGGACCTCGGCGGCGGGCCCCACGGCGGGCCCCTCGGCGGCACTCAAGGGGACCCGAGGCGGCGGGCCCGACGTCGCCACCTCGGCCGACTGCCTGCTGGCGCTGGTACGGTATCGTGCGCCGAGCGGAGCACCAGCGACAACGGGGGTACAATGGTCCGGTTACCTGTTAACAGGCGTTCACTGAGCGCGTTCTCCCTCGGATTGGTGGCTGCAGCATGCGTGACGGCGTTCGGGGCGCCTCAAGCCCTTGCTGCCGGGACCGGGCCCGAGGCGATGGTGGCGGTTCAGACTGGGATCAACGCCGCCGGCCTGCCCCGCGCCGTGGCTCTCGGAGACACCCCCTCGGACACGCCCGAGACGGTGGCGTTCGTTTTGCGTGAGCGAGACTACCGCCAGCTCGAGACCGACGTCGAGGACGGTGTCGGGGACGATCTTTCGGTCAGCCAGTTTGCCGCCACCTACGGTCAACGGCCGGCGACTATTGCCGCTCTCGAAGCGTACCTGGCCTCATACGGCATCACGACAGACGTCTACCCGGATGACGTGGACGTGGTGGCAACCGGTACCGCCGGCGAGTTCGACAGCGCGCTCTCCGTGCAGCAGCTCCAATATCACGTCCCCCGGCTCGGGGCGGTCGGTGGCATGCAGGGCATCCCGGCGCAGACCGTACACGGCACAGCGCAGTCGCCGAAGCTCCCGTTCTTAATCGCCATCCACGTGCTGGCGATCCTCGGCCTGACCGACTACGGCTCGTTCAGCAGCCAGGCGCTGCGTCCGGACCCGAGCGAATGGCACACCAGCGCCCAGATCCCCAGCATCCCGGCGAGCGCAGCCAGTTGTTCGGCCCTCACCACGCTATATCCGGATGGCTGCAACACTCCAGCCGACTTCGCTCAGAACTACGATCTGACTCCACTGTACGGAATGGGAGCTGAGGGACAGGGCGAGACGCTCGCCATCGTGACCTTGGCCGCGCTCGACCCGGGAGCGCCCGAGTCCTTCTGGCAGAACGTGCTCGACCTTCCCCCCGGGACTGGGACCGTCACCGTGGAGAACGTCGACGGAGGTCCCGGCGCTCCGAATGCCGACAGCGTCGAGACCGACCTGGACGTCGAACAGGCCGGCGCGATCGCCCCTGACGCCAACGTGGTCGTCCTGCAGGCCCCCGAGACCGACTACGGCTTCGCCGATGCCTTCTTCGACGCCGCGAGTCAGAACGTCGCCAGCACGGTCTCGACAAGCTGGCTCCAATCCGAGACGTTTATCCGCTCGCTGATTGCTTCGGGCCAGGAGCCCCCGACGTACGAAGCAGCCTTCGACGAGGCATTCCTGGAGATGGCGGCGCAGGGGCAGTCCGGGTTCATCGCGGCGGGTGATTGGGGCGCCTACACTGCTCTCGCCGACCTTCAGACCACCAATTTGACCATCGGCGAACCAGCCGACAGCCCCTACATCACTGTCGCCGGCGGGACAACCCTTCCCTGGGCCGCCAACTACATCGGGCCGGGCGGTGCGTCGACCGTCAGCGTCCCGGTGCAGCGGACGTGGGGCGAGGATTACCTATGGCAGCCGTTGGCCTCCGCCGCGGGCGTGGCGGAGGCCACGGTCGCCGAGACCATGCCATTCGGCAGCGGGGGCGGGTTCAGCCGCGTGGAGCCCGAACCCAGCTACCAGGCCGACGTGCCCGGCACCAGCACGTTCAGCGCCGTTCGGTATCTGACCCCGACTGACTACAAGCTCGTTGGGGACCTCCTGGAGCCGACCGCCTGGAACTTCAACCCCACACCGTCGGTCACCACGGGAACGGGCTCCGGCCGGGCGGTCCCCGACGTATCGGCAGACGCGGACATTGCCACCGGCTACCTCGTCTACTCACCTGCCCTGGCACCGAACCCGACGCTGGAGGGCGCCGCCGGCGGCACGAGCTTCGTCGCTGCTCAGCTCAACGCCGCAGCGGCGGTAATCGACTCCTACCTTGGCCGGCGGGTCGGCTTCTGGAACCCGGCGATCTATTCGTTCGCGACGACGGCGAACTCGCCGTTCACGCCACTCGACGCGCAGGGAACCGGCAACGACAATCTGTACTACACCGGCACCCCAGGCCAACCGTACAACGTCGGAAGCGGTCTCGGCTACCCGGACCTCAGCAAGCTCGCCGCCAACTTCGAATCACAGCCTTAGCATCGTGGCGGCCAGCGGCCGAGAGTGAGCCGAGCCCCGGATCCCGACGCGTCTCGCGCACGCCCGACGCGCACACTCGCGGCCGTCGAATATGATCGCGGTCTCTGGGCGGGGTAGAGCCGTCCGCGCTTCCCCAACCGGGCCTGTCCAGATGTCCGCAATCGCGACGATTTTGTCTCCGGGTGAGACCCTCGGCGGGTACCGAATCATCGACGTGATCGGGTTCGGCGGGATGGCGATCGTCTATCGCGCCGAGCAGATCTCGCTCGGCCGTGAGGTCGCCTTGAAGGTCTTGTCCCCAGAGCTCGGCGAAGACGAGGTGTTCAGGGAGCGATTCCGCCGCGAGGGCAAGAACGTCGCCGCGCTCGACCATGCGCACATCGTGACGGTGTTCGATTCCGGCGAGGCCGCCGGCCGGTTGTTTCTGGCGATGAAGCTCGTCGACGGTCCGACGCTGGCGGTGCGGATCCGCAGGCACCTGCCGACGGCCGACCAGGTGCTGGAGATCCTCACACCGATCGCGGACGCGCTCGACACTGCGCACGCGATCGGCCTCGTCCATCGCGACGTCAAGCCGCAGAACATCCTGCTGAGCAAGCGTGACAGCGTTTACCTCGCTGATTTCGGCGTGGCGAGAAGTCGCCAGACCGATGAGCTGACGAGTCCGGGCGCCTTCGTCGGGACGTGTGATTACGCCGCTCCGGAGCAGGCGCTCGGTCAGCCGGCAACGCCGGCCACGGACGTGTATTCGCTCGCTGCAGTCATGTTCCAATGCGTCACCGGAGAGGTTCCCTATCTGGCAGAGACCGCCGCGAGCGTGTTGATGGCACACGTCAACGCGCCGCTGCCCACCCTCGCCGGGCCCGAGGCCCGGAGGTTCAGTGCGATCTTCGCGCGCGGTCTCGCGAAGGATCCGGCCACACGGTTCTCGAGCGCCAGCGCGATGATCGCGGCGACGGCCGCCGTGATCTCCCACATGACGCCCGCGGAGCGTTCGGCCGCGCCACTCCTGCGGAAGATCGACCACCGGTCTGGCTCGGCTGTGGTGGCCGACCTCGGTCGCGCGGTTGCGAACAACGGCATAGCGCGGGCAGACACGATGGTTGCTGGCGCGCCCACCGACGCCGTAGCGACCTCTGGCGCTCGAGTTCGCGACCCCGCAGACGGCCTTCGGCGTCCGACCCTGCCAGCGCAGAGTCCGGAGCCGGAATTGGCGCTCCTGTGCCCGAACTGCAGCACTCCGTCGGAGTCGGGCGACCGGTTCTGCGGACAGTGCGGGTCAACGCTCCTCACTCCATTTGCTGGCCCAGCCGAAACCGCTATGCGCGATCCACTTGCGCTCGCCGAACTGCGGTTGGCGTCGGTGCTCTGTGTCGATCTCGCGGGGCTCTCGACCCTGTCCGAGTCGCGCGGGGCCGACGACATCGGCGAGCTGTTGGGCCTCTACTTCGAGTCGGCGCGAACCGTCGTCGATCGCTATGGAGGGACCGTTCAGACGTTCATCGGAGGCGCGGTCATGGCCGTGTGGGGGGTCCCATCCGCGCACGGGGACGACGCCGAACGCGCGGTCCGAGCGGCGCTCGACCTCGTCGACGCGGTGGCTGCGTTCGGCGAGGAGGTTGGAGCGCCCGACCTGCGGGCACGGGCGGGAGTCGTGACGGGTCAGGTTGCCGCGCTCGACATTCCCGAAGCCCACATCGTCGGCGACCCCGTCAGCACCGCGGCAGGCGTACCACCGGCTGCCGACCCCGGCTCCGTCCTGGTCGATGACGTCACGCGCGAGGCGGCGTCGCTCGCGATCGCCTTCGAGGAAGCCGGCGAGCACGTGATCGAGGGCAAGGTGGCTCCGCTGCGGCTCTGGCGAGCCGTGCGGGTCGTCGCCGGTGTCGGCGGGGCGCAACGCGATCAGCTGCATGAGTCGTCTTTCCTCGGCCGAGAGGCTGACCTGCGCTTGCTGAAGGAGTTGTTCCACGGAGCGATCGACCGAGGCTCGTCCCGGCTCGTGGCGGTCACCGGTGAGGCCGGCATCGGGAAGTCAAGGTTGCGGTGGGAGTTCATGAAGTACGTCGATGGCCTCTCGCAGCGTTTCCTATGGCACTCGGGACGATGCCCGCCATTCGGAGACGGAGGCGCCTACTCGCCCCTCGCCGAAATGGTGCGCCAACGGCTGGGCATCGCCGAGGGCGCGTCGGCGCCGGACGCGTCGCGGAAGCTCGTGTGCGGACTCGATCGGTGGGTGGAGGACGCCCAGCAGTGCGAGTTCCTGGCCCCCCGGCTCGGGGCGTTGTTGGGCCTCGCCGAGCCCGGGTTGGGCCGCGCCGAGCTGTTCGCCGGCTGGCGGCTGTTCTTCGAGCGGCTCGCGACCCAGGAGCCGGTGTTGCTGGTGTTCGAGGATCTGCAATGGGCCGATGTCGGAGTGCTCGACTTCATCGAGCATCTCCTGGAATGGTCGTCCGGGAGTCCGATCTTCGTCCTCACGCTCGCGCGGCCGGATCTTGAAGCGAGACACGAGGGATGGCCGGCCGTGCATCGCGGGACGACGCTGCTCCAGCTCGATCATGTGACCGATCAGGCCGTCGGGGAAATGGTCGATGAGCTCATCGACGGGCTGCCCGTCGCTGCACGCGAGCAGATCGTCCTCCGGGCCGAAGGCGTACCGCTCTACGCAACCGAGACGGTGCGGATGCTCGCATCCCGAGGGATCCTGCAGGAGCGCGGCGGCAGACTCGTGCTCGTTCGCGACCCGGGGGACCTCGATGTTCCGGCCAGCCTGAGCTCTCTGCTGGCGGCGCGGCTCGACGCGCTGGCGCCCGCCGAGCGGCGATTCGCGAAGGCGATGTCGGTGTTCGGCGCGTCGTTCTCGCGATCGACTGCCGAGGCGCTCGGCGACCTGCCCGAGCCCGAGGTCGACCGGGTGCTGTCAACGCTGGTGCGAAAGCAGGTGCTGATGATTCGCGCCGACCCGCTCTCGCCCGAGCGCGGACAGTACACATTCGCGCAGGGGTTGCTGCGGCAGGTGGCCTACGAGCTGCTGAGCCGGAAGGAGCGAAAGGCCCGGCATCTGGCGGCCGCCGAGCACCTACGGCGCGTGTTCACAAATGACGGCGAGGAAGTGGCGGGGATGATCGCGGCGCACTACCTGGAGGCATGGCGCGCCGCCAGAGGCGACGCTGACGTCGAGCGACTCCGCGCCGAGACGGTGGCCGCGTTGCGCCGCGCGGCGCAACGCGCGGCGACCGTCGGCGCCCCCGAGGCGGCGGAGCGTGGGTACCTCACAGCACGAGAACTCGCCGCCGACGAAGCAGAGCACACGTGGCTGACGCAGGTGGCCGGAGAGATGGCGTTTCAGGCGGGGCGCCTCGATACGGCGGTCGACTTGCTGGAGGCGGCGACCGCCGCCCACACGGCGGCGGGCCGAGACCGCGATGCGGCCGGCATCGCCTCGACGATGGCGAAGGCCCTCATCCGGCTGGGCCGGCTGAACGAGGCGACGGATCGGATTACCGCCGCGTTGCGCGTCCTCGCCCGCGACGACCAGCCGGACGCACAGGTGGCCGAGCTCAACGTCGTGCTCGGTCGTGTGTTGGTGTTCGCCGGCGGCGAGCGCGCGCTTGCGCCCCTGGAGACCGCGCTGACGATGGCGGGGGCTCTGAACCTCCCCGTCGTGCTCAGCGAAGCGCTCGACGCCAAGGGCATCTTCCATGTGTTCGCCGCTGATGTTCAGGAGGCGCGGCGCCTGTTCGCCGCCGCGATCGAGAACGGCGAACGCCATCAGCTCATCGACTCGCTCGCGCGCGCCCACGCCAACGCCGGTTACCTGGCCGTGACATGGGATCTGCCCGACGCCGTGGAGCATTTCGAAGCCGCGCTCGCCCTCCATCGCCGCCGTGGTGACCGCCACCAGGAGGCCATGGTGGTGGGCAACCTCATGACACCGCACATCTTCGCCGGGCGCTGGCAGGAAGCCGAGCGCCTCGGCACCGACTTCCTCCAAAACGGCGAGCACCGTCCTGGCGCGGATTTCATCCACCATCCACTTACGGCTCTTTACTCCCTCCGCGGCGAGCTCGACGCCGCCCACGAAAGTCTCGAGCAGATCGCCGCCTGGAGGGACTCAGGCAACGACGAGGTGCGAGCAGCTCACACGGCCGCCGAGATCAGCGTGCTCCTCGTCGAAGGGCGCGCCGAGGACGCGCTGAAACAGGGCTCACAGATGCTCGCAGACGTGATCAGCGTCCTCGGAGTGTCCGCGGATGCCGTGCGCCAGGCCTGGCCTGACACACTGCAGGCGGCCATTCACAGCGGACGTTTCGAGCAGGCTCACCTCATCCTCGGCTTTCTGGCTGGGCGACCTCTGAGTGATATGCCTCCCTATCTGGCCGCGCAGTTCCTCCGCGGTCGGGCGCTGACGGCCGCCGCGGAGGACCAGCACCACGCCGTCGAGAGCGATTTCCGTGCCTCGATCGACCGGCTTCGCGAACTTGGCTATCGCTACTGGCTCGCCGTCGCACAAACCGATCTCGCGTCGTGGCTGCGGGGCCGGGGCCGCCTCCAGGAGGCGGCATCGCCTCTGGAGGAGGCGATCGAGACGCTGCACGCGATCACGGCCAGGCCTGCCCTCGCCCGCGCTCGAACCGAGAGCCGCGCGCTGGCGCTGCAGCCGCGAGGTAACCCGAGCGCGGCCGACTGAGGGGCCCTGGAAGTGATGGCTTCTCTCTCACCGCTGTGCCCTCGCGGGCGGCCAGGGGGAGTTGCGCTTGGGTCTGGCGCTCGTCCATCGCTCACGAGCACCGTCGCACCAAAAACGAGGTGAGAGCGCTGCGGAATGAGGCGGAGGATGCCTGCGCGTTCGTCTGCTATGCGCCAAGGGCTGTCCCTTCGAGGCCGCCGACACGACGAGCGGCCGCGGAGAGATCGCGCCCGCAGCAGCGTCAACGCGGACGCGCCGCCGCCCGCGATCGCGGCGAAGCGCCAGCGCGAGCGCCACTCACTGGGAGCCGCCGGACTTGTCTTGGTCGTCGGCTGTTGGCTTGTCGAGTGCCCGCTGGCAATTGTGTTCCACTCCTGTCGGGCCGGCGCGCGCTGCCGCCGGCGACCCACTGAAAGCGCGGATCAGATGTTGCTGCCGGCGAGAGCGCTCCGGACTTGGGCGGCTTGGAATCGCAGGTGACCGTTGTCTCGGCGATCATTTGGTCCGCCCCTGAGATCGTAAGCGTTGCTCTGACTGAGTAACGCTCACAATCGCGCCCAACACGCTGGGCGTCCGGATCGACGCACTTCGAGGCGGGCCGACGCCTGTCGGCTCGAGAATCGGCGAAATTGCTTGCTCCGAGCATGGAGTCGCCGGGGGCAGGCCTGTCACGGTGATCGCGCTGGATCGGCCGCTGCTGCTCGCGTGGGTGCTGTCGCCGCCGGAACTGCCCGTGATCGTGTAGGACCCAGCTACTGAGGGTGTAAACGTGATCTGGCAGAGCTGAGGCTCACGGATCCGGCCGGTGTGCTCGCTGCACCCGACGCTGTATCGGTCACGATCGCAGTCGCGCTCCGAGCGGAGAGCACCGTGCTCTGGCACGTACTGGCGCCCGAGCCGCCGCGGCCCGGCCAGCCAGCGAAGGTCGCACTTGCGGTCGCTGTCGCGGTCAAAGTCACCTGTTGCCCGAGTTGAATTCGGCCGAGCACGTCAAGCCACAGTTGATGCCTGCCAGCGTGCTCGTCACTGTACCCGAACCTGAGCCGCCGTCGACACCGTCAAGGGGTATGCTTGTCACGTGGAAGCGGCCGAGCGGAGCACCGAGGCGGCGCTGAGGCTGATCGCCGACGCACATGTCGCCGACACGTTCGCCTTCCTCACGCTCGAGCGTTTGCACAACGAGATCAGTCACGACGGGCACGGCACTCCCCCAGACCGCCGGCGAATCTCACGAGAGTTCGCCGACGGGACTCGATTCAGCGCGCTGACGCTCGTTCATCGAGCGCTCGCTGCCGTGGTTGACGAGATCATCGGCGACACCCTCAGCAACGCTGACGGCTACGTGGCGGTGACCGCCGCCGGCGACCTCGGAGCAGCCGGCCGCGGCCTCCTGACCGCCCTTGCGGATGACCAGCTGACCTTCGATCCCCTCGGCGACAACGATCATCGAAACGGCCGCGCGCGCCTCTTTCACCTGTGCTGCGCGCTGGCCGACAACGATCGCACTTGTGCAGCGCTCCTACGTCGATACTTCGAACGGCACACCGAGATCTATGTCGAGAGCGGACTCTACGAGCAAGGCCTCGGACTCATTAGACGCGCACTCGCCCCAGGCGTGACGACCAAGCAGCTCCACGCCGCCGTCCACAACTACCTACGCGGCACCGTCTTCTACGCCCGATGTGGTTTGGTCACTCCCGACCCGCAGCGAATGCAGACGATCATCCGGATCGTGTGGTCGCACAGCGTGCCCACTGCCGAGCCAGAATCCCCGACGCTCGACGAGTGCCTCGCGGTGGCGCGCTAGACCGCCGGCGTCGCGCGAAGGATCGAGTTCGCGCCACCTAGCGCGGTGCGCCGTGGTCGCGGTCGAGCGGGTGGCCGCGATCACGCGGAGCGTCGCAAACCGCGAGCTGAGATCCTGCTCCTCTCGGGAGCGGAACGTGAGTGTCTCTGGAAACGCTCGGGCGCCAAGGGATCGCGTACTTGACGAGGACCCGCCGGCCGCGAGATCTCGCGCTTGACGTGCGGCGCGGTCCGCGACCAGCCTGCTGGTTGCCGCGCCGCACGCGTCACGCGCGCGCCTGGGGCTGGAAGGTCGCCCGGGCACCTGTGCTCGGCGATGGCGCGGTCCTGGAGGTCGTCTTGACCGTGAGCCGGCTAGCGCGATTCGTCGCCGAGCAACCGCCTGAGACGTCGACGCCAGCCGCCCAGTCCCCTCGAGACCCATTGAGAGCCAGCGAGACCCGGGGCCGAATCGTAGTTCACCGAAAGGGGTGCGTGCGAGCGTGCTGCCGGCCGTCATTGAGTAGGTAATCCTCAAGGAGGTGAGCGTTCTCCGCGCGGCGTGAAAACACCGGCGCCATGCGGCGCTGTCGCCTTCGTGTGCGCCGTAGTCGCGGCGGTCCTCTGTGCCTCGTCGCTGCCGCTGGCGCGCAGCACTGTCGCGCAGGACAGAACGTGACGCGGTTCGTGCCGAAAGCCCGTCAACCCGTGACATCGGCCCAGGCCGATCCTCGGGTGCCGTCGCCCCGGACTCACCGTAACGGGAGGCGGTGTTCTGCATGGTGCAGGGCATGAGCCCGAGTGAGCGATCGGGTTGGGAGACCGGCGGTACCAGATGCACACATTCTGCTCGCAGTCAAGCCCGGAGTGGACTTGACTCACGTCCACGGATCGCATAGAAACCGATCGACCGGCAGGGTTCGCAGACGCGGGGCGGGTGCCAAGCGCCGTGGAGCCTGTCCTCAGCTTCACCGCACCCGCCTGCCCAGGGGCGGGCGATCGCCTCGACGGTTCAACTCACGGAGATCCCATGCAATCGCACGCACGCAGACACGTCGCGCCAGCCGCCGCCGGTATCGCGCTGTTCGTTTCCATGCTCGTGTGCGCCGGCAGCGCCGCCGGGATGCACCTCGCTACTGTCAGTGTCGAGCCTGGGCATACCGCGTCCCTACCTGCGCTTTCGGCCGTCGGCGGGGACTCCGCCGTAGCGCGTTCGGTCCATGCAGCGCGTTGGGTGCACGGGACCCGTTCGCCGGCTCGGAGTTCGACGCGCCACGGCCACGCCGCTCGTGTGAGTTCCCCCGGGCTCCGGGCTCACGCTGCCCCATCCCGACTCGCGCCCCGCGCGACGGCAGCCGGCCTCGCGCTCAGCGGTGGCGCTCCGGCCCGGGTCGCTCCGAAGATCGCCACGGGGGCCGTCGCGCGGCGGGCCGGCCGGGCCGGCCGCCGAGGCATCGCTCCGCCGCGGCTCGCGCCCGAGCCGCGCCTGAGCGCCACGCCCGCCCGCAGCGGCCGGCGGCCCGCCCCGCCTCGGTACGCAGCACATTACCCGCGCGCCCACAGCTCGCTCGCCGCGACGGCGAAGCGACCGCGCCGGCTGGTGCGGCTCCGGGCTCGCTCGAAGGAGACGGGACGCTCGAACGCAGACGAGCGGGCGGCATTCGCCCAGCCCGAGAACGTGACTGACGTCACGACGTCGGTGACGCCGGCGATCGCGGGGACGAACGATGGCGTGTACACGATCGGGTTCACGACGAGCAGCCAGGGCGCGCTGACCGCCGGCCAGGACGATATCTATGTGAGCCCGACCGGCTGGGGCGGTTGCGACAATGGCGACGGCACCAGCTTCACGATCACCGATACGACCAGCGGCGCGACGGCGACCGTCCCGTGCTATCAGCTGTCCGGGTTCACGACCCCGATCGACATCGGCGCGGGTGACCACGTGACGATCACGACCGCGCCGGTCTACCTGCCAGCCGGCCCGGGCGTCCACACCGTCCAGGTCTCAACGTCAATCGACGGCCCTGGCGACGGCAGCTACACGCTCAAGCCAGCTGCGAACGTGACCGCGGTGACCGCCTCGACCTCGCCGGCGATCGCGGGGACGAACGATGGCGTGTACACGATCGGGTTCACGACGAGCAGCCAGGGCGCGCTGACCGCCGGCCAGGACGATATCTATGTGAGCCCGACCGGCTGGGGCGGTTGCGACAATGGCGACGGCACCAGCTTCACGATCACCGATACGACCAGCGGCGCGACGGCGACCGTCCCGTGCTATCAGCTGTCCGGGTTCACGACCCCGATCGACATCGGCGCGGGTGACCACGTGACGATCACGACCGCGCCGGTCTACCTGCCAGCCGGCCCGGGCGTCCACACCGTCCAGGTCTCAACGTCAATCGACGGCCCTGGCGACGGCAGCTACACGCTCAAGCCAGCTGCGAACGTGACCGCGGTGACCGCCTCGACCTCGCCGGCGATCGCGGGGACGAACGATGGCGTGTACACGATCGGGTTCACGACGAGCAGCCAGGGCGCGCTGACCGCCGGCCAGGACGATATCTATGTGAGCCCGACCGGCTGGGGCGGTTGCGACAATGGCGACGGCACCAGCTTCACGATCACCGATACGACCAGCGGCGCGACGGCGACCGTCCCGTGCTATCAGCTGTCCGGGTTCACGACCCCGATCGACATCGGCGCGGGTGACCACGTGACGATCACGACCGCGCCGGTCTACCTGCCAGCCGGCCCGGGCGTCCACACCGTCCAGGTCTCAACGTCAATCGACGGCCCTGGCGACGGCAGCTACACGCTCAAGCCAGCTGCGAACGTGACCGCGGTGACCGCCTCGACCTCGCCGGCGATCGCGGGGACGAACGATGGCGTGTACACGATCGGGTTCACGACGAGCAGCCAGGGCGCGCTGACCGCCGGCCAGGACGATATCTATGTGAGCCCGACCGGCTGGGGCGGTTGCGACAATGGCGACGGCACCAGCTTCACGATCACCGATACGACCAGCGGCGCGACGGCGACCGTCCCGTGCTATCAGCTGTCCGGGTTCACGACCCCGATCGACATCGGCGCGGGTGACCACGTGACGATCACGACCGCGCCGGTCTACCTGCCAGCCGGCCCGGGCGTCCACACCGTCCAGGTCTCAACGTCAATCGACGGCCCTGGCGACGGCAGCTACACGCTCAAGCCAGCTGCGAACGTGACCGCGGTGACCGCCTCGACCTCGCCGGCGATCGCGGGGACGAACGATGGCGTGTACACGATCGGGTTCACGACGAGCAGCCAGGGCGCGCTGACCGCCGGCCAGGACGATATCTATGTGAGCCCGACCGGCTGGGGCGGTTGCGACAATGGCGACGGCACCAGCTTCACGATCACCGATACGACCAGCGGCGCGACCGCGACCGTCCCGTGCTATCAGCTGTCCGGGTTCACGACCCCGATCGACATCGGCGCGGGTGACCACGTGACGATCACGACCGCGCCGGTCTACCTGCCAGCCGGCCCGGGCGTCCACACCGTCCAGGTCTCAACGTCAATCGACGGCCCTGGCGACGGCAGCTACACACTGACAGGCTCCTCCACACCCCAGGCGGTGAGCGATGTCACCGCGTCGGTGACCCCCGCGCTCGCCGGCAGCAGCGATGCGACCTACACGATCGGGTTCACGACCAGCTCCACCGGCGCGCTCACCGCCAACCAGGACACGATCTCCGCCAGCCTCCCCGGCATCGGCCAATACAGCGGGACCGGCACGATCACCGACACCACCACCGGCGCCACCGGCCAATTCTCCGACTACGGCATCAACACCAACTTCACCACCCCGATCGACATCGGCGCCGGCGACCACGTCACCATCACCACCGCACCCACATTCAACACCCCCGACAGCATCGGCACCCAAACGGTCGCGGTCTCCACCAGCCAGGACACCACCGGCACCGGCACCTACACACTCTCGAAGGCCGTCCAAACCGTCACCAACGTCACCGCGTCGGTGACCCCCGCGCTCGCCGGCAGCAGCGATGCGACCTACACGATCGGGTTCACGACCAGCTCCACCGGCGCGCTCACCGCCAACCAGGACACGATCTCCGCCAGCCTCCCCGGCATCGGCCAATACAGCGGGACCGGCACGATCACCGACACCACCACCGGCGCCACCGGCCAATTCTCCGACTACGGCATCAACACCAACTTCACCACCCCGATCGACATCGGCGCCGGCGACCACGTCACCATCACCACCGCACCCACATTCAACACCCCCGACAGCATCGGCACCCAAACGGTCGCGGTCTCCACCAGCCAGGACACCACCGGCGCCGGCACCTACACACTCTCGAAGGCCGTCCAAACCGTCACCAACGTCACCGCGTCGGTGACCCCCGCGCTCGCCGGCAGCAGCGATGCGACCTACACGATCGGGTTCACGACCAGCTCCACCGGCGCGCTCACCGCCAACCAGGACACGATCTCCGCCAGCCTCCCCGGCATCGGCCAATACAGCGGGACCGGCACGATCACCGACACCACCACCGGCGCCACCGGCCAATTCTCCGACTACGGCATCAACACCAACTTCACCACCCCGATCGACATCGGCGCCGGCGACCACGTCACCATCACCACCGCACCCACATTCAACACCCCCGACAGCATCGGCACCCAAACGGTCGCGGTCTCCACCAGCCAGGACACCACCGGCACCGGCACCTACACACTCTCGAAGGCCGTCCAAACCGTCACCAACGTCACCGCGTCGGTGACCCCCGCGCTCGCCGGCAGCAGCGATGCGACCTACACGATCGGGTTCACGACCAGCTCCACCGGCGCGCTCACCGCCAACCAGGACACGATCTCCGCCAGCCTCCCCGGCATCGGCCAATACAGCGGGACCGGCACGATCACCGACACCACCACCGGCGCCACCGGCCAATTCTCCGACTACGGCATCAACACCAACTTCACCACCCCGATCGACATCGGCGCCGGCGACCACGTCACCATCACCACCGCACCCACATTCAACACCCCCGACAGCATCGGCACCCAAACGGTCGCGGTCTCCACCAGCCAGGACACCACCGGCGCCGGCACCTACACACTCTCGAAGGCCGTCCAAACCGTCACCAACGTCACCGCGTCGGTGACCCCCGCGCTCGCCGGCAGCAGCGATGCGACCTACACGATCGGGTTCACGACCAGCTCCACCGGCGCGCTCACCGCCAACCAGGACACGATCTCCGCCAGCCTCCCCGGCATCGGCCAATACAGCGGGACCGGCACGATCACCGACACCACCACCGGCGCCACCGGCCAATTCTCCGACTACGGCATCAACACCAACTTCACCACCCCGATCGACATCGGCGCCGGCGACCACGTCACCCTCACCACCGCACCCACATTCAACACCCCGACGACGGTTGGCACCCAAACGGTCGCGGTCTCCACCAGCCAGGACACCACCGGCACCGGCACCTACGATCTGGCGCCCGCCGGGCCCGGGCTCGCGGTCGACGTCGTCGACGGGAACGGCGACCCGATTCCGGGCGCCGACGTGCTGCTCGAGGCTGCCGATGGCACTCAGTACAGGGCGACAAGCGACAGTTCCGGCTTCGCGGTGCTGGAGAACATCGCCGACGGCAGCTACACGGTCGATGCCTATGCGAGCGGCTACCTGCCGGCGACGAGCCAGGCGACGGTGAGCGGTGGGATCGCGGATGTGACGATCACGCTTCAGGCAGGGCAGACGGCGGTTGCGCAGCTGAGCTCGACCGAATTGACCTACCCGCAGATTGTGGCGCTCGGGCTCAACCCCAACGATCCAGCGAACCAGAATGTGTACGAGTTCTCGGCGAACCTCGCGTTCACGCCGATCAGCGGCATCATCATCCCCGGCGCCAGCGGTACCGGCGAGTTGTTCCAGTTGAACGGGTCCGCGGATGCCTGCACGTCGGACTGCCCGGTTGACGGCGGCTGGGTCACCCCCGAGTACGTCGGCGGTCAGCCCGAACTGCTCTGGATGGTGATCCCGTTCAAGGTGAGCTGGCTCAAGCAGTTCTTCACCGTCCAGATGGTGGTCTCGAACCTCGCGAGCAGCGGCTTCGCCCTCGATGACGGGACGACGTGCACAAGCGGGTCCAGCGGCCCGTGTGGTGCGACGCTGTCGCTCCCGCCGGGCTTGAGTTTGGCGCCGACCCCGACGCCGCAGAGTCTCACGCAGACGCTCGGGCAGATTCCCGGCGGCGGCTCGGCGTCGGTGAATTGGATCGTGCGCGGCGACACCGAGGGCTACTACCAGTTGACGGCGACCTACAACGGAGAGCTTGACGCCGTCAACGACGGGAGCCTCGATCCGTTGGCGCCGATCTCGATCATTGCGACGACGCCGAGCAGCCCTGAGTCCGCGGAGGTGCACGTCTGGGGCGGCAGCGCGCTGCAGATCACCGTCGACGCCGATGACGCCGCGTATACGGGGTGCGCTTACCGGGTGAGGGTTGGCGTGACGAACGTCGCGGACATCCCTGTCTACAACCTCGCCGTCGAGATCGATCCACCGGGCAGCACTCACGAGGGGTACACGTTCCCTGCTGGGGAGCAGCAGACCTACGCGACGGCGGAGATCGATCCGGGCGACACGTACTGGACGCCGTACTACGTGCTGATCTCGCAGATCAGCGGGACGCTCGACCTGGCCCAATCGTTCACGCTGCAGACCGGCGGGAACGTGAGCGTCCCGACCACTATTGCCGATCACGGCGAGCTGTGCCACGAGATCATGTTCACGTCGACCCCGCCGACCCCGGCGGCAGTCGGCGGCACGTACACGCCGCAGGCCGTCGGCGGCCCGACCGATAGCCCGGCGACGTACGCGATCGATTCCACGAGCACGCCCGGCGCCTGCTCGATCAGCAACGGGACGGTGTCCTTCGCCGCGGCGGGGACGTGCGTGATCGACGCCACCGCGCCGGCCGGAAACGGGTTCGCCGCGCCGAGGAAGGTCCAGCAGAAGGTCACGATCGGCGGCGCGCTGTTCCAGACGATCACGTTTGAATCGACCCCGCAGTCTCCCGTGTCGTTTGGGTCTGCTTACGCTCCCGTCGCGGTCGGGGGCGCGTCGGGGAACCCCGTCGTGTTCTCGATCGCCCCCTCCAGCACGCCGAGCGCCTGCTCGATCGCCAGCGGCATCGTGTCGCTCACGGCGGCCGGTAAGTGCGTGATCGACGCAAACCAAGCCGCAGGGTCCGGGTACCCGGCAGCGAAGCAGGTCCAGCAGATCGTGCGGATCGGCACGACCCCGGTCCTGACGGGGGTGAGCCCAAACGCAGGCCCGACCGGGACCGGCGGGCAAACCGTCACGATCACCGGCTCGGGCTTCACGAGTGGCGCGAGCGTGAAGTTCGGCTCGACCGCCGCCACGATCGTCGCCATCTCGCCGACGGAGATCACCGCAACGGTTCCCGCTCACAGCGCCGCCGGCACGGTCTACCTCACTGTGACGACCGCCGCAGGCTCGAGCAGATTCGCGGCGGCTGCCAAGTACACCTACGAGGCGCAACCCACGGTCACGCGGCTGAGCCCCGCGTCCGGGCCGGCGGCCGGCGGGACCACGGTCACCATCACGGGCACCGGCTTTGCTGCCGGCGCGACCGTCCAGTTCGGCACGACCGATGCGACGACCGTCACGTACATCTCCAGGACGACGCTGAAAGCGGCCGCACCGGGCGGGTCGGGAACCGTCGCCGTAACCGTGACCACACCCGGCGGTACAAGTATCCCCAATCCACCCGAATCGACCTACACATACACCGGGTAGCCGACGCTGCAAACCGTAGCTCGGCGCGGAGCGAGCGGAGGCGCGCCGCCGCTCAGAGATCGTAGACAGAGGCGAGCCGAACGCACTCACCCGCGTCCGGCGCCGTCGCATTCGCGTGAGCTGGGTCAACCCGCCCACTAACCGCTCTCGGCGCCGTCTTCCTTCTGCGCGCGCCCATCGGCCCAGCCGAGCCCCGCATCCGGACCTGGAGGTGGAGCCGGCTGAGTGCGTCAGGGGCATGCGCCGACTCAACCTCCGCCAGACACGATGCCTACTCTACGCAACCGCGCCCTTCTGCACGGCAGCGAGTCAGCTGTGCTTCCGCGACCTCGGCGACGCCGGTGCGGCATCGCCTGTAGTTTGAGGCCGTGCACCCAACCGCCGCTCGTTTCGCTGAACGCCTGCGTCTGCGCGGGCTCGCGATCGAGGTCACGACCTTGAGCGACTCAGCGAGGACCGCGGCGCTGGCTGCGGCGGCGCTGAACGTTGAGGTGGGGCAGATCGTCAAGTCGCTCGTGTTTGAACGGGACGATGAGCCGGTGCTCGTGCTGTGCGCGGGCGACCGCCGAGTCGATGCCGACCGGCTCGGGCTCAAGCCGGCGAACGCCGACCGCGTCCGCGCCGTCACCGGGTTCTCGATCGGCGGTGTGCCGCCCCTCGGCCACGACCAGGAGCTCCAGACCACGATCGATGAATCGCTCAAGCGGTTCGAGATCGTGTGGGCGGCGGCCGGCACGCCGCACGACGTGTTCGGGATCAAGACGGCCACGCTGATCGACGCGATTCCCGACGCGCACATCACGAAGGTCAGCTGAACCTCGGCACGCTGCGTTCGCCGAGAGGCAGCCGGCGAGCCGTCGCCGGAGCGCAGATGCGGGGGCGCTGCGGTCCTCGGCGCCGCCATCGCCGCCGGCGTCTGGTGCGGCTCGAACCCATCGGCGACTGCAGCGAACGTAGCCGGCACAGGTCGTTGTCCAAGACGTGCCAATCGGGCCGAATGCATGTGCAGATCGGCAAACCGGTTGCATAACATGACTTCGCTCTCGGCGATCCGCAAGTCGCGCTCGCGGTCCCTAAGTCACGATTGCGCCGACTCGGGCTGAATGGCGATCTCCGCGAGAGCGATGGGCGTGCGTGGGGCTACGCTCTACGGCGTCTGTGTCAACCGTCAGTGAGGATCATGAAATGCCCAGCACGACCATTCCTGAAGGTCTCGATGATCTCCTCGATGCCAAGGTCGCGTCGCTCACGACCCTCGGCCGGGGCGGTGACCCTCAGGCGACATTGGTGTGGTTCGCCTACAACCGCGAGCTGGCCCGCTTCCAGCTATCGCTCAGCGACGACCGAGTGAAGGCAAGGAACCTGATCGCGCGGCCAAGGGTCAGCCTGCTGATCTTCGATCCAGCCGATCAGTTCCGCTATCTCGACGTTCGGGGAACCGCTCGCGCAGAGCCGGACGAGGGGTTTGCATGGGCGGATGCGTTCATCACTCCGAAGTACGGCGCCGACGTTCGCACCTTCCCCGGAGCCAACCGGTTGGTGATCACGATCGAGCCGCACAACATCTTCGGCCAAAACGGCGCGGGGTAGATCGTCGCGCGATGAGTCGAGTGGTGCTGCCGACCGATGCGATGCGAGCCGCCGCCCCGCAACTGATCGACGCGCTGGTGGCGGTCCGGATCGCCGAGACGCAGGCCGAGCGCGATGCGATCTTTGCGTTCCGTTACGGGGTCTACGGCCAAGAGTTCGGTCTCCGCGTTCGGGGCCACGATGACACCCGTGGCCATGTCCACGATCCCGAGGATGATCAGCGGTACACAACGCTGCTCTACACCACCGACGATGATCAGCAGGTGACCGGCGCAGCGCGGATCCGGCAGTGGGGTCCAGGCGAGATTCCCGAGTCTGATTGGCACGCGTTCTCGATGGAGCGGTTCGCCGGCATCGAGCGCCTGCGGACCGCCGAGCTCGGGCGCCTGATGGCGGCCCGCAGTCAGCGAGGCCAGATGGATGTCGTGTCGATGGGCTGCGCCACCTACCAGCTGCTGGCCGACGAGTTCGAGACCGATGTCGCCTTCGCCAGCTGCCATCCCGGCCTGCTCAAGCACTACCGGTTGCTCGGATGGCGTACCTACGCGGGCCGGATGCTCCCGATCGCCGGCGGCATCGCGGTGCCGCTCGTGATCGTCCCCTCCGATCACGCCTACTTCGTCAAGGTCGGCGCGTTCGTCGGCGCGTTCGTCGAGTCGTTCTTTGGCCAGGGACGCCGCGCACCGCTCGATCTGACGCCCTGGGCCGAGATCCTCGGCCCCGAGCGCGCGCCCGTTCAATTCGACGCCGACCTGGTGCTCGACAGGATCACCGGCCTCCGCGGAGCGGCGAACAGTCGATCGATCCTCAGTTCGCTCAGCGAGCAGACGATCGCCACGCTCAGCACCCACGGCTTCCTGATGGATCTGGCCGCCGGGCAGCTCCTCACCGAGCAGGGCATCAAGCAGCAGGACCTGTTCGTCGTGATCGAGGGCGCGCTCGAGGTGCACGACGGCGACCGGCGACTCCGAACGATCGGGCCGGGTGAGGTGATCGGTGAGATCGGCTTCTTCGGAACCTCGGGCCGACGGAGCGCGTCGGTGACCGCGGTCACCGACGGGCAGGTGCTCGCCCTGCCACGCAGCTTCATCGACGTCCTACGGCGCGAGGACCCCGCCTGCGCCGCAGAGATCCTCTTCGAACTGGCCCGCACCCTCGCCGACCGCCAGTACGCGTGAACCGACCGCGAGTACGCGTGAACGCAGACCGGCGCGCGCGAGTGCCGTTCCGGCGACGATGCAGCGGCGCGCTGTGGGATCATGCCCACGCGTGCTCACGAAGGTAAATGTCGCGCAGTGCGAGACGGAGCTGCTGTGGGAACGCGGCAAGTTCCAGACCGCGTGTCACGACCTGACCGAGACGCTCGGTGCGTGCGTGATCGGCGCCACCGTGTTCGAGACCGAGGCCGGCTACACGCGCGGCCCCTACCACTTTCATGACGGGGTCGAGGAGTGGATGTACGTGGTCTCCGGCGAGCCGGTGCTGCGTGATCCGAGCGGCGAGCGCGCGCTTGAGCCCGGCACCTTGGTCGCATTCCAGGCCGGTCCTGATGGCGCCCACACGTTCGATGGACCGGGCCGGGTCGTGATGTTCTCGGCCGGTGCGCGCGGCTGGGGCGAGGCGTTCACGAGCGTGTATCCGGACGCGGACAAGATCGGCGGCAAGCCCGGCGTCCGGTTCCTGCGTACGGCCGCGTTGGAGACTTGGGCCGAGCCGGCCGTCGTGCCGGTCCAACCGGCGCCTGCGGGCCCCTGCCCGCAGCTTGATCTGCGGTCGTCCCAAGCCGACGGCGCACTCCTCGCCGAGCGCCTGCATACGCGGATGTGGGCCCCCACCCTTTACGAGCTGGGCTCAGGCGAGTCGACCGGCGCCTACCACTATGAGTGGTGTCGCGAGCATTGGGCGCTCGTGCTCGATGGGGCGCCGACGCTGCGCCACCCCGGCGGCCAGGACGTCATCACGCCTGGCGACATCGTCTGCTTCCCCGAGGGCGAGGCCGGCGCCCATCAGTTTCTGAACCATGCCGACGAGCCGGCGCGGCTGCTGGTCTGCTCGGCGCCCGCCACTGGGCCGTCGGCCGCGGTGTACCCCGACGACGACACGTATGTGCTCCACGTTCCCGGGCAGAAGGGCTATCGCTTCCGGCTCAGCGACAAACTCCTGGACTACTGGGACGGCGAGCCGGGGGCCGGCTGTACGTAGGAGACGAACCGGTCTGCGGCGGCGAGCGCGTCGAGCACGAACTCCGTCAGCTTATGTGGCGCACCACACACAACCGGCTTCGTGATTGCAGCAGTAAGGTCTTGCCAGCTCCCCGATGTCGCCGATAGCAGGCCAGCTCATTACCGAGAGGTTTGAGTACGACGGTGGACGGCAGGTCACGGCGTACGTCCCGCCGGCTCCGCCCGAGGCCATCGTGTTCGCGGGTGACGGCCAGTTGATCACGTCGTGGGCAGGCGTCCTCGAGGCAGCCGGCCTACCCCCCACACTGATCGTCGGCGCACACCGTCTGGACGATGAGACGCTGCGGCTCCACGAGTATTCACCGGGCAGGAGCACGGCCGCCTTCGCCTTTGACCCTGAACGGTTCGCCGCACACGAGACGTTCTTTGTCGAGGACGTGCGCCGATGGGCGCGGTCGCGGTTCGGCGTCGCGCTGCCTGCCGACCGGACCGCGGTGTTCGGTGTGTCGGCGAGTGGCGAACTCGCGCTCGCGATGGGGCTTCGCCATCCCGACGTCTACAGCGTGGTCTTGTGCGCGTCGCCGGGTGCGGGTTACCGACCGCCGGCCGTGATGCCGAGCTCGCTGCCGCGCGCGTACCTCGTGGCCGGCACGCAGGAGCCATTCTTCCTCGCGAACGCCACCCGGTGGGCGGACGCACTGCGCGACGCGGGGGCGGACGTCGTCATAGCCGAACGGGTCGGGTCACACGGCGACGCATTCTGGCGAGATGAGCTCCCGCTGATGGTGGCGTGGGCATTTGGCCGCTGAGCATCCGGGTCGCCGGTCGCCCGGTCGGCGCGCAGCTGCTCGTAGCGCGGCGTGTCTGACGTGTCTTGTCGTGTGACGGCCTTGTCGAGAACGTGCTCGGCGGTCGCGGTCCAGGCGGATCGTCGTGCCCGGCGCAATCGCCGTCGATGACGTCGGGTCCACCAGGCGTTGGCCCCAGGCTGGGGCCGTTTGGCGAACTATTCTCGTCTCCGTCCCACCCTCGTCCACAGCCGTACGCCTGCGGCGCCAAAAACCTGCAAGCGCAAGGCAGGACGCCGAGCTCCTCTCGAGCCCCAGCAGACGACGCCAGACGCAGGGAACTTCGCGAACGGTGCACCACCACCACTAGCCTGGCAACGATGCGGAGGATTCTCGTGACTGGAATGTCGGGAACCGGCAAGTCCAGCGCGCTCGTCGAGCTGGAGAAGCTCGGGTTTCGAGTGGTCGACACGGACGTTGGCGGCTGGAGCGAGTGGTCTGAGAGTGCCGGCGGATACGTGTGGCGGGACGATCGCATGACGCGGCTCCTCGTGGAGGACGAAGGGCCATCTCTGTACGTCTCCGGAACCGTCTCGAACCAAGGCCGCTTCTATGACCGCTTCGATGCGATCGTCCTGCTGAGCGCACCCGCGGAGGTGATCCTCTGCCGGATCCAGAGCCGTACCACAAACATCTACGGCAAGAGCGCACAGCAGCGGCAGACCGTCCTGCGCGATCTGGTCGAGGTCGAGCCGCTGCTTCGGATGACCTGCACGCATGAACTTGACGCGACCGCACCTCTCGCGAGCGTCGTGGAGCAACTCGCAGAGCTTGGTCGGGAGCCTTCCGCGGGCGACACCGGCGAAGCCCTCACACGCAGACCCTGACGGTCACACCGCCAAAACGGGGCAGCCGGAAACGCACGACCCACTGACCCGGCGGTCGCACAGCTGCTGAAGCTCGAACGTCAGTGGAGCTCGCCGCTGCGGTGCAGTTCGGTCAGGACGTCGATCGTGTCCGGGCAGAACTGTGCGGCGGCGCGCCGGTGCATCTCCGCCAGCGCATCCTCGGTGCTGCGGGGCGCGCCATAGCTGCGCGCGACGGTCATCGCGTCCCAGGCGTCGGCGATCGCGAGCAGCCTGGCCCCGTCGGGGATCTGGACCCCAGCCAGACCATCGGGGTAACCGCCGCCGTCGTAGCGTTCGTGGTGGTGGCGGATCCACGTGAGCTGCTCGGCCTGCAGGAGATCCTCGAGCATCTGCGCCCCGAGCGTGGTGTGGCCTTTGACCAGTTCGTATTCGGCGGGGGTCAGGCTCGTGGGTTTGAGGAGGATCTGATCGGGGACGGCAATCTTGCCGACGTCGTGGACGAGCGCGGCGTCCCGCAGGAGCGCGATGCGGTCATCGGGCCAACCGGCAGCCTTGGCGAGGCGCGCGGCGAGGGCGGCGACGCGTTCGGAGTGGCGCTGGGTGGAGGGATCCTTGGCATCGATCGCGGCGGCGAGCGCGCGAATGGCAGCGAGGGTACGGGCACGCTCGAGGCGACTGGCCTGCTCGTCCGGACTGAGCAGGCTGAGCTCGCTGCCGGCGTAGCGAATCGTGGCGTTGCGACCGCGGGCTTTTGCCCAGTAGAGCGCCAGGTCTGCATGGCGGAACAGCTCGCTCGCATCGGCGGCGTCCTCCAGGGCGCACACCCCAGCGGAGGTCGTCATCCGCCCGATCCCGATGAACGGGGTGTCCGCGATCGCGCGGCGGGCGCGCTCGGCGGCGCCGAACGCCTGGTCGGCGTTGGTGTCAGGAAGGATCCACGCGAACTCCTCGCCGCCGACGCGGGCCAGGATCTCGCCGGAGCGGCGGACCGCGAGCAGCCGCTTGGAGAACTCGGCGAGGGCGCGGTTGCCGACTTCGTGGCCGTGGGTGTCGTTGACGAGCTTGAAGTGATCGAGATCGAACACGACGAGACTGAGCGGCCGGCCATGCCGGCGCGCCCGGTCGACCTCGTTGTCGAGCCGGTCAGAGAACGCCCGCTGGTTGTACAGCCCGGTGAGATGATCGGTGGACGCCAGCCGGGAGAGCTGCTCACGCGCCTCCGCGCTGGCGATCGCCAAGCTGACGAGGTCCGCCACGCGAGCCATCCGTTCATCGGCGCAGGGGTCGGCGACCGCTTCGCGCTGCCACCCCACGCTGAGGGCTCCCCAGAGGGTTCCGTTGACCTGGATCGGGGCTGCGATCCCGGAACGCACCGGCAGCCACGGATGGCTGCGCGCGTTGCCGTATTGAGCGATGTTCGACGGCTGTCCGGTACGCAGGGTGGTCGAGACGGCGGTCGCGGCATCGAGGTCGAGGATCACGCCGAGTGGCGCCTCCGGCAGCCCGGCGGCCGACCAGCTGCCGATCAGCCGGGCCTGACCGGTCGGTTCGAGCCGGGCAACCGCGCCGAAGTCGGCCTGGAGGATCTCGGCGACGCGCTCAGCGGCGGCGGCCACGACCGCGCGGGGTGGTGATTCGCTGGCAACGAGGGTCGCCAGCGACCGCAGCGCCTCCTGCTCCCGGCTGTGCGTCGCGAGGGTCTCCAGGTGGCTGCGGCGCTCGGTGATGTCCTGGGCCTGGGCGACGAAGCGCATCGGTGCACCGTGCTCGTCGCGCACCAACGAGACCGCGGTCGACAGCCAGCGGGTGGTTCCGTCCGGGTGCACGAAGCGCTTCTCGAACTGGCCGTTGCCCGCGCCGGCCAGCAACCCGCGAATCGACTCGCGAAAGATCTGCGCGCAGTCCGGGTGTCCGGGCATCGGCGAGCCACCCGCGAGCAGATCAGCCTCGGTGCATCCGGTCAGCTCCGCCATCGCCGGATTGACCCGCAGCCAGCGGCCGTCCAACGAGATGATCGCGATCCCGATCGGGGCGTGGTCGACCGTCGTTCGCAGCAGCTGTTCTGACGCCCGCAGCTGCTCGGCGAGCGCCTTCTGCTTCGTGATGTCGCGGGCGATCGTCGACGCGCCGATCACGGCGCCGTCGCCGTCGAAGATCGGCGAGATCGCCAATGACATGTCGAGCTCACGTCCGTCCCGGTGCAGGCGAACCGTCTCGAGATGCTCCACGCGCTCGCCGTCGGCGAGCCGCGCGAGAATGACGTCGAGCTCAACCGTCCGGGCGGGCGGCACCAGGAAGCTGATGTGCCGGCCGAGCGCCTCCTCGACGGCGTAGCCGTAGATCCGACCCGCCGCCGGGTTCCAGCTCGTGATCTCGCCGGCCAGCGTCGTGCCGATGACCGCGTCGTCGGTCGAAGCGATGATCGAGGCGAACTCCCCGGAAAGCGCCTCGGCGCGCTTGCGCTCGGTGATGTCGACCGCGACGCCACCGATCCCGATCACCGTTCCGTCGACGTCGCACACGGGATACTTCCTGGCGAGATAGTCGCGACGCTCGCCGCTGGGCTCGATGCGACTGACCTCGTAGCAATCAACGCTCCCAGCGCCCGGCGCCTCGCTGTGGCGGCCCGCCACGTCGCGTTCGTGACTCGAGACGCCCTGCCCCGCCAGTCCTTCACCGACGTCCGCCGGGTCGTCCTTGAAAATCTCCTCGGCGAGGCGGTTGGCGAGCAGAACCTGACCGTCGAGATCGCGGAGCGTGATCGCGAGCGGGGCGTGGTCGAGCAGCGCATCAAGCTGGGCCCGGCTCTTGCGCAGCTCGCGCTCGCTGGCCAGCAGCGCGAGCTCGGCCCGGCGGCGCTCGGTGACTTCGACGAGGAACACGGCGATTCCCTGGACCGTGCCCGCCTCGTCCCGGACGAGATGCCGGACCGACGAGAACCGCCGGCCGCGGCCGTCCGGCCGCTCGACCACGTCGCCGAGCTCGCCCCGGACGGGCTCGCCGGTCGCGAACAGCTGCCTGTCGGCGTCGCGGATCTGGTCACAGAGCGCCGGTGGCAGCACCGCGTCCAGCGGGTTGCCGAGCAGCCGTTCAACCGTGCTGCCCACCGCATCGGCGAACGCCGCATTGGCATGGACGTAGCGGCCCTGCAGATCGCGGAACGCAAGCCCCACCGGCCCATGCTCGAGGACCGTGCGCAACCACCGCGCCGTCTCGCCGTCGTCCCAGACGGCGGGCCGCCGTGCGGTCACATCGCTCACGCTGAGGATCACCTCACCGTCGGCGGCGCCCGGCGAGCCCGACCCGAGCACGCTGACCGCGCGCCCGTCAGGATGGCGGAAGCGAAACTCGAACTCCGCCGACCCGCCGGCGCGCACCGCATGCCAGGCACTGCGCAATCGCGGGAGATCCTGCGGATCGACCCGAGCCCACCACTCCCCGGCCAGGCACCGCTCGCGATCCAGACCGGCAAGCTCACACCACCGCGCGTTCAGATACCGCCCGGTTCCGTCCTCCGCGCACGCGAGGATCCCCACCGGGGCCGCGTCGGCCACCGATCGCACACCTTCGAGCACCGCGGCACGCTCGCGCAGTTCGTCGGCCTCGGCCTCCCGCGCCGCCGCGTCGAGCTCCGCCTCCCGGCGCGCGCCGACGTCGTGAAGCACGGCGATCACGAGCCGGCCCGCGGACGTCTCGACGCTCGACATGCCGACCTCCACCGGGAACTCGCGCCCGTCCCGCGCGAGCGCGAACAGCTCGTTACCGGGTCCCGCCTGCAGCACCCGCGGGCCCGCAAAGAACGAGCCGGGCCGCGCCGGGTGGCCACCTCGGAAACGAACCGGCACGAGCGCGTCCGACGCCACACCGACGAGTTCGCCACAGCCATAGCCGAACAACCGCTCGGCCTGCGCATTCGCGATCACCACCAATCCGTCCGGAGCGACGGCGACGATCGCATCCGGCGCCGCATCGAGCAGCGCCCCGATCACACCGGCCGCACCCAGCGCCTCGGTCCAACGGCGACAATCGGTCAGCTGTTCGCGCAGGCGCGGCTCGGGTTCATCGCGCGAGGCCGTCATCGATCAGGCGCACCGAGCGCGAGAAGCAGCAGCGGAAGGACAGGCGAACCCCACGGTAGCCGCCGTATTCGGCAGCCTGAGGCGCATCCGTCGAGCCCCGCGGCAAGTTCCGCAGCGGCCACGGAGCTGAAACGCGGCGTCCTACTGAGCGGGGCTCGGCAGGCTGCTGATCCGGCGGCGAGTAGTCACCACGGCGGGCCCCCTGCCCCGCGGAGAGTCAATCGGAGGGTGCGGTCACCACGCACCGCCGTTGCGCCGCCGCGCGGATCGCCGCGATCAGGCTGTCGGGGTCGGGCGGCTTGACGAAGTAGCTTGCGACACCGGCCTGGATCGCCGCACTGCGATCACGGCGATCGAGCAATCCCGTCAGCATGATGACCCGGCCCGTCATCCCGCGGGCATCGATCAGCTCGCGGGCCAGGTCCAGCCCGCCGCCGTCCATCACCCAATCGATCAGCACCACGTCGGGCGGGTCCTCGGCGACGAGACGCAATACCTGCCGACCGTCGGCGGCCTCGATTGCGGTCATCCCGGCCTGGCTGAGCAGGACCCGCAGCAGATCGCGGATCCCGGAGTTGTCGTCGGCGATCAGCACGCGTAGCGCGCTTCGATCGCTCGGCGGTGAGCTCGTGTAATCGTTCAGGTGAGGTTCGTCGTGTCTCATCGCGACTGCTCCCTCCGCCACGGCTCGCTCGGAGTCGCCGTGATCTCGGCTGTGGACACCTGGCGCGAGAACGCCATCCGGCTGGCTCCCTTGCGCTTTGCTTCGTACATCGCGTAATCAGCGGCGATCAATGCGTCCTCAGCACCGAGGCCGTCGCCGAGCGCTGACATCCCGATGCTGATCGACGTCGGCGGCAGTCCGGGCAGCGCGAGCGCGGACACCGAGGCGCGGAGCTGTTCGGCGATCGCCCCGGCCGTCCCCGGTCCGGTGCCGGCCAGGAGGACGAGGAACTCATCGCCACCCGTCCTCGCCACCACACCGCTGTCGTGAACAAGCTCGGCGAGCTTCCCGGCGACCGCGACGAGGAGAGCGTCGCCGGCTCGATGCCCGAGCGTGTCGTTGACGGGCTTGAGATTGTCGAGATCGCACGCCAGGATCGTCGCCGGCGTTCCGTAGAGCTCGTTGTCGGCGAGCGCGCCTGCGAGTTCATGATCCAGCCCGCGGCGATTGAGCAGTCCTGTGAGCGGATCGCGCTCGGCCGAGCGGCGCAGCTCGAGCTCGAGGCGCTTGCGCTCGGTGATGTCCTGCACCTGCAGGACGAGGTGCCCGGCCTGGCCGCCCTCACCGGCGATCATCGCGCCGCTGACGCTGACCGAGCGGAGATCACCCGCATGGCCGCGGATGCTGAGCTCGAGATGGGAGGCGCACTCCTGACCCGCGGTGAGCCGCTGCAGGTGGCCGCGCGCGAGCTCGCGGTCGGAGGCCTCGATCAGCATTTCGGCGGGGCGTCCAGCCAGTTGGGCCGGCGCGATCCCCAGCAGCTCCCCGAGTGAGACGTTGGCCTGCACCAGCTCAAACGGCGCGGTGGCGCGAGCGAGGGCCACCCCGATCGGCGCGCCGTCGAAGATCGTGCGCAGACGCTGCTCGCTGTGGCGCAGGTCAGCCTCGCCGCGACGCTGCGCGGTGACGTCGTGCAGCGTGCCCCGGTACCAACCGGGGCGGTCGGGATCGACGCGACCGAGGAGCTCCACCGTCCGTACGACACCACCGGAGGCGATGATCCTGTGCTCGAGGGCGACCGGCTCGCTCCGCTCGAGCGCCTGTGCCCAGCCGTCGGCAGCGCGCCGGCGGTCGTCGGGATGCACGCACTCGAGCAGCTCCTGCACGCCGGCGGGACCTCGTTGCGGGTCGCGGCCGCAGATCTCGTACATCTGCGGCGACCAGCTGGTCTCGCCGGTGGTCGGGTTGCATGACCAGGATCCGATCCGGGCGACCCGCTGGGCTTCGTGCAGGTCGGCCAGCGCGCACTCCCGGACCCGGTCCGCACGCCTGCGCTCGGTGATGTCCACGGCCACCCAGAGCACCCCGGTGACCTCCGGGCCGCGGCCGAAGATCGGAGCGACCGACACCTCGACGTCAGCTCGTCGGCCGTCGCGGCGATGGATCACCGTCTCGAGCCTGGCCTGGCGACCTGCGGCGGCGGTCTGCACAGGCTCGGCAAAGACCTCCACCCCGCGTGGCTCGAGAATTGCGATCCCATGACCGATCGCCTCGTGGGCGGCCAGGCCGGACAGTTCCTCAGCCCCCCGGTTCCAGCTCTCGATCCGCCCGCCGACCGACAGCCGGACGATCGCGCTCGAGCTGGTCCCGACGAGCGCGGCCCACTCTGCCGCCGTCTCGTCGGCGCACGACCGCACGCCGCGCAGCGCGGCCAACCGCCCGACCTTCATGATCGCGTCCGACGCAGCCCGCGCGATCGCCCGCACCGCATCAGGGATGCCCGCATGCCGTGGACTCATCGAACATCTGTCGACGGATCCGATCCATGGCTAAACCCGCTGTCGCCCAAATTCCGTAGAAAACACACCGAATGATGTGGTTTTGCCCATCCCCCGGATGCCCCGCAGGGCATCCGGAAGGCGGAGCTATGGGGAAAACTCCGACCCGGATCGGTGGAAAGTACGGACGACACCTCAGCCCCTTGACAGGAGCCTGTTATGTGGGTTTCGTGTCCGCAGGCGGCGCGTCGAGACCGATGGCCGCGACCAGCTGCCGGCGACGCCGCCGACGAGCCAGGAAGGATCGGTGGTCCCAGTGAGCAACGAAGGGATCCGTGTGTTGATCGCCGATGACGACCCGACGCTGCGCGGGATGCTGGCGATGCTCGTGGAGGCGCATGCCGGCGGCGTCTGCGTGGGCGCGGTCGGCGGCGCGAGCGAAGCGATCGAGCTCGCCATCCGCGAGCAGCCGGATGTCGCGCTCGTCGACGTCCGGATGCCGGGTGGCGGTGCCGCGGCGGCGGCCGGGATCAAGCTGCGCTCGCCACGGACGAAGGTGATCGCCCTGTCGGCCCATGACGATCGCGCGACGGTGCTCGAGATGCTCGAGGCCGGTGCCGTCGGGTATCTGGTCAAGGGTGCGTCCGCCGAGGCGATCACCGATGCGATCGTCAACGCCGCGGAAGGACGGGGCAGCCTGTCCGTCCAGGTCACGAGCCAGGTGATCGCCGAGCTCACGGCCCAGCTCGCCGTCGCGCGGCGGGCCGAGGCGCGCTGGAGCGAGCTCGGGGCCCGGATCGAGCGCGCGCTCGACGACGAGTCGCTGCTGGGGACGGTGTTCCAGCCGATCTGCGACCTGAACGACGGCGGCGTCGCGGGCGTCGAGGCGCTGTCGCGCTTCGCCGTGGCGCCCGAGCGCCCTCCCGATCGCTGGTTCGCGGACGCCGGCCAGGTCGGACTGCGAACCGAACTCGAGCTGCTCGCGGTGCAGCGGGCGTTCGCAGCGTTCGATCAGCTCCCGCCGACGATCTACATGACGGTCAACGCATCGCCGGCGACGCTGCTGGCGTCACGCTTCCACGACCTGCTGGCGGCGACCCACGCGGAGCGCGTCGTCGTGGAGATCACCGAGCACGCGCCGGTCGACGACTATGCGGAGCTCGCGTCCGCGCTCGACGCGATTCGGACTCTCGGGGGTCGCATCGCGATCGACGACACCGGGGCCGGGTTCGCCAGCCTGAGCCACATCCTCCAGCTCGCGCCCGATTACATCAAGCTCGACCGCACGCTGACCGCGGGCATCGAGGACGATCGCTCGCAGCAGGTGCTCGCCGCGGGACTGATCGCCTTCTCGGGAACGCTCGGCGCGACCCTCGTGGCCGAGGGCATCGAGCGCCCGGAACAGGTCGCGGTCCTGTCGGAACTCGGCGTTCCCTACGGACAGGGGTACTGGATCGGCCGCCCGGGCCGGATCTCCGAAGGATCGCGGGTCGCGGCTAACTGGCTCGCCCCGCGAGTGGACCAGATCGGCTGAGCCGGGTGGCGGGGTCGTGGGCGAGCGCCTGAAGCCGATGGGTCCCGACGCGGCCAACTGGCTCGTTGGCCCGCGCGAGATCGTCGACTTGATCCGCGCCAAGGACTGGTCGGCGACGCCGCTCGGACCGCTCGACGGCTGGCCCGAGAGCCTCCGGACGACCGTGTCCCTGTGTCTGGCGTCGTCGTTTCCGATCAACCTCGCCTGGGGACCCGGCTACGTCCAGATCTGGAACCAGGGGTATTCGCGCGTGTGCGGCGAGAAGCACCCGGGAGAGCTGGGAAGCGACTATCGCGAATGCTGGGCATCGGCGTGGCCGGCGATCGGGGAGGCGTTCGAGGCGGCGTGCCGCGGCGAGACGGCGTACCTGGAGAACCAGGCGATGTTCCTCGATCGCAACGGCTACCTCGAGGAGACCTGGTTCACGTTCTCGCTCAGCCCGATCAGAGACGACGCCGGGCGCGTCGCGGGCCTGTTCCACCCGGTCACCGAGACCACGGCGGCGATGCTGTCGGCGCGCCGGACCAGGAGCCTGCGTGACCTGGCCGGCCAGGTCAGTCGCTCGCACAGCGTCCTCGACGGCGCGGCCCTGTGCGTCGACGTGCTCCGGGAGTTCGAGCTCGACCTTCCGTTCGCGTTGCTGTACCTCCGCGATCGCGACGGCGACACCGCCCGGCTGGTCGGCCACGCCGGGCTGGGGCCCGGCCACCGGCTGAGCCCACGGATGATCGATCTGAGCGACGGCGCCGACGACGCCGCCGTCCGGGTGCTCCGCACCGGCGAGCCGGTGCGGGTCACCGATCTCAGCGAGCGGTTCGGCCCGGTCATCGCCGGTCCCTTCCCCGAGCCGATCCAGCAGGCCATGATGCTCCCGATCAGCGTGCCTGGGGAACGGCAACCGATCGGCATGCTCGTGGCCGGACTGAGCACCCGGCTGCCCCTCGACGAGACCTACGGGCTGTTCGTCGAGCTCGTCGCGTCGGGCGTGTCGAACGCCCTGGCCGCAGCGACCGCGTTCGAGCAGCAGCGCCAACGCGCCGAGGCGCTGGCGGAGCTCGACGCCGCGAAGACGGCGTTCTTCTCCAACGTCTCGCACGAGTTCCGGACGCCGCTGACGCTGATGCTGGGACCGATCGAGGAGGAGCTGGCCGACCTCGCCGAGTCAGACGGCGACGCACTGCGCCGGGCACGACTCGAGACGGCGCACCGCAACAGCCTGCGCCTGCTGCTCCTGGTCAATTCGCTGCTCGACTTCGCCCGGGTCGAATCAGGACGCATCCACGCGACCTACGTTCCGACCGACCTGGCGTCCTACACGACCGACCTCGCCAGCCTGTTCCGCGCGGCCATCGAGAAGGCCGGCCTCACCCTCGACGTTCGCTGCGAGTCGCCGGCGCAGCCGGTGTTCGTCGACCGCGACATGTGGGAGAAGATCGTCCTCAACCTGCTCTCCAACGCGTTCAAGCACACGTTCGCCGGCGGCATCACCGTCGAGTTGAGGAGTCTGGAGGGCGCCGTCGAGCTGACGGTCGCGGACACCGGCATCGGGATCCGGTCCGACCAGCTGCCGCATCTGTTCGAGCGCTTTCACCGGGTCACCGGGGCGCGCGCCCGGACGCACGAGGGGACCGGCATCGGCCTGTCGCTCGTCCACGAGCTCGTGCGCCTGCACGGAGGCGAGGTCCGGGTCGTGAGCGAGGAGGGTCGCGGCAGCGCGTTCATCGTCACGCTCCCCGAGGGAAGCGCCCACCTGCCTGCCGGGCAGGTGGGCGACGCCGAGGGCCACGCCGACGCGACCGGTGCCGCCGCGGCGTTCGCCGACGAGGCGCTCCGGTGGGTGTCGGCGCAGGACGATCCGGCCCTCGCCGGCGTCACCCCAGCCGCCGCCGCGCCGGAATCGGGTTCGGATTCCGATTCCAGCCGACCACGGGTGCTGATCGCCGACGATAACGCCGACATGCGCGCGCACGTTGCACGCCTGCTCGAGCCTCAGTTCGCGATCACGGCGGTCGCCGACGGCGCGGCCGCTCTGGAGGCCGCCCTCGCCGACCCGCCGGACCTGGTCCTGACCGACGTGATGATGCCCCGCCTCGACGGCTTCGGCCTGCTCGCGGAGCTCCGCGCCGATGAGCGCACCGGGACGATCCCCGTGATCATGCTGTCCGCCCGAGCCGGCGAGGAGGCTGCGGTCGGCGGCCTCGACGCCGGGGCCGACGATTACCTGATCAAGCCGTTCTCGGCGCGGGAGCTCGTCGCCCGTGTCTCCGGGAGCCTCGCCCTCGCCCGGCTGCGTCGCGAAGCCGCCGACCAGCTCGCGTCCTCCAACCGGCAGCTGGCGGCGGCGACCCGGGCGAAGAGCGACTTCCTGTCCCGCATGAGCCACGAGCTCCGGACGCCGCTCAACGCGATCATCGGGTTCGGCCAGCTGCTCAAGCTCCGCGGCGCGACGCCGCTCGCCGACGACGACGAGGACGAGGACGTGACGCAGATCCTCAAGGCCGGAGACCACCTGCTGACGCTGATCAACGAGGTGCTCGATATCGCGGCCGTCGAGAGCGGTCGCATCAAGATCTCGATCGAGCCCGTGCTCGCCGCCGACGTGATCGCCGAGGCGCTCGAGATGGTCCGGCCCCTGGCCGACGCGCAGTCGGTCACCCTGCCGGCCATGCCGCCGCAGGCCGGCAGCGCGTACGTCTCAGCCGATCGCCACCGTCTCAAGCAGGTGCTGCTCAACCTGCTGGCCAACGCCGTCAAGTACAACGTCCACGGCGGGACCGTCGAGGTGCGCTGCGAGCCCGCCGGCGCCGATCGCCTGAGCATCGTCGTCGCCGATACCGGCATCGGCGTCGCCCCGAGCGATCTGGCCCGTATGTTCACGCCCTTCGAGCGGTTCGGCGCGGCCATGTCGGGGGTCGAGGGGACCGGTCTCGGGCTCGCGCTGTCGAAGGGGCTGGTCGAGGCGATGGGCGGGACGATCGGCGCGACGAGCACGCTCGGGCGGGGGAGCACGTTCACGGTCGAGCTCGAGGCCGTGCCGGCACCGGCGGGCGCGCCGGCGGTGAGCCCGCAGCAGACGGAGCTGCTGGCCCAGTCGCCGCGCCCGGCACGCCGCGTTCTGTCGATCGAGGACAACCCGTCGAACATCCGGCTGCTCGAGCGCGTCATGGCGTTGCGGCCGGGGACGGAGCTGATCGTCGCGATCCAGGGGAGGATCGGCATCGACCTCGCGCTCCAGCACGAACCACACCTGATCCTGCTCGATCTGAACCTGCCGGACCTTCGCGGCGATGAGGTCCTGCGACGGCTGAAGGCCGATCCGCGAACGGCGAACACACCGGTGATCATGATCAGCGCCGAGGCAACGCCCGGCCAGCTCGAACGGCTGCGGAGCAACGGCGCGGCCGACTACCTCAGCAAGCCCTTCGATGTCGAGCGGCTGCTTGCGCTCGTCGACGAGCTGACCGCGGGCGCCGAGGCGGAGACGGAGACGGGGACCGAGACCGAGACCGAGACCGAGACCGAAACGGAGACGGAGACAGAGACAGAGATGGAGACAGAGGCCAAGGCCACCCCCGCCGCCCCCGCCCCGCCCAACGCCGCGCCGGCCCCGCGTTCGATCCTGACCGCGCTCCGCGAGCGGGGCGTTCCGGCCGACGAGCTCGACCGGCTGGCCGCAGACTTCCTGCAGACGAGCGAGGAAACGCTCGCCCGTCTCGCACTGTCGGTCGAGGACGGCGATCTCGACGCCGTCGCCCGCGCGGGCCACGATCTCGCCGGATCGAGCGCGAGCTTCGGGGCCACCCATCTCAGCGCCGCCGCCAGAAAGGTCCAGGGCGCCGCCGAGGCCGGCGACACGTCCGACGCTCGGGCATTGCTCCCGGAACTCGCGCGCGCGCTCGACGAGGCCCGCACGAGCCTGCTCGACTGATCGCCCTCCAGGATTACTGCCGCAGCTTCGGTCAGGCGGCACGCTCGCCTGACGGCCGCGCGGCGTGGCGCATCGCGAGGTACGCAAACGTCATCGCCGGTGCGAGCGAGGCACCCGGGCCTGGATAGGTGCGCCCCATCACGCTCGCGGTGCTGTTGCCGGAGGCGTACAGGCCGTCGATCGCGCTGCCGTCGGGTCGCAGGACGCGGCCGTGCTCGTCGGTCACGAGACCGCCCTTCGTCCCGAGATCCCCGGGAAACAGCGCGACCGCGTAGAACGGCGGCCGGGCGAGCGGTGCGAGGCACGGATTCGGCTTCACACGAGGGTCGCCGTAGTAGCGGTCATAGACGCTGTCCCCGCGATGAAACGCGGGGTCGACGCCGCTCTCGGCCGTCGCGTTGAAGCCCGCGACGGTGCGCTCGAGGCCCGCCGGGTCGATCCCGATCTCGCCGGCGAGCGCTGCGAGCGTTGCGGCGCGGCGGAAGTAGCCGCCGTCGATCAGGTCCTGCGGCGTCCTCGCGGGCGGCGCGAGGCCGAACGGATAGCGCCGGCGGTAGCGGGCGTCGAACACGAGCCAGGCCGGGATCGCCGCCGTCTCAGCATGGCGCGCGTACATCGCGTGGACGACGTCGATGTACGAGCTCGCCTCGTTCACGAACCGCTCACCGGCGGCGTCGACGATGATCGAGCCGGGAAGCGAGCGCTCCCACACGTGGAACACGGGCCTGCCGTCGGGCCGGATGCTGGCGGGGCCCCACCACGCCTCGTCCATCAAGGCCAGATCGGCGCCGGCGCGGGCACCGATCTCGATGCCGTCACCGGTGTCTCCCCTGCTTGCGGAGGTCCATGCCACGCCGATCGGGTGCGGCTGGTAGCGCCGGCGCAGCTCCTCGTTGCGCGCGAACCCGCCGGATGCGATCAGGACGCCGGCGCCGGCGCTGAGCTCGCACCGCTCTCCGGCATGCTCGATGATCGCTCCGGTCACGCGCCCGCTCGCGCCGTCGGTGATGACATCGACGAGCGCCGTCTCCGTCCGGATCGGGATGCCGCGGCGGGTGACCGCGAGCAGCAGCTGACCGACCAGCGAACCGCCCCCGGCGACGAGCTGCCGGCCTCGGACCTGACCGAGCAGCTGGAGGCCCGTGATCCGCGCAAACGTCGTGAGCCCCCTGAGGGTGCGGGCCGCCCGGACGAAGTCGGCGGCGTCGAGGGAGCCGAGCGGAAGGGCGCGGCGACCGAGATGCCGTGGGAGCTTGCCGTTCCAGGATCCGAGGCGCGTGCGGTCGAAGACGACGCCCTCGACCGCCCGGCCGGCGAGCGATGCGCCGGGCCGGTCGGGGTAGTAGTCGGGGTAGCCGAGCGTGCGGCGGAAGCGAAAGCCCTCCGACGCCAGGAAGCGAAGCATCTCCGGACCGGTGTCGATCAGGGCGCGCTTGCGCGCAGGCGAGGTCGCGGGGCCTTCGTCTCCGACCACGCTGTCGAGATACGCGAGGCCCTGCTCGGGGGAGTCGCGGTCGCCGTCAGCGAGCATCAGATCGTTGGCCGGGATCCAGATCCCGCCGCCGGAGAGGAACGAGGAGCCGCCGAGGATCCGGGACTTCTCGATCACGAGCGGGGCGAGCCCGTGCCGGTGGGCGGCGAGCGCGGCGGTGAGACCGGCGGCGCCCGAGCCGACGATGACGATGTCCGCGCCGGAGTCGCTCAGGACTCGACCCAGGGGCCGTAGCCGTAGATCCGCTCCGGCGCGATCCGCATGATCCAGCCCTCGGGGGGATCGTCGCCCCGCGGGAACTTCACGCCGGGCTCGAGGTAGCGAAGCGCCAGTTCGCGCAGCATCTTCGGTGCCCCTCCTTCCGTCAGGCGGGCGCGACCGCGGACCCCCAGGTAATGGCGCAGGCCGGTCGCGTCGTCGCCGCTCGCGGACTCGAACGTGATCACGACCCGGGGGTCACGCTCGACGTTGCGCAGCTTCAGGCGCTGCGTCAGCGACGGGACGCAGAGCTCGCCGTCCTCGAGCCCGACCCAGACGACCGTCTGCTGGGGCGAGCCGTCGGCGTTGATCGTCGTCAAGTGCCCGTGGACACCCGACTCGATCAGGGCACGTGCGGGATCGGGGATCGGGATCATGCGCAGATTGTGACCCGGTTTCGCGCCGGGCGCTCGCTCGGTGCGAGCGCGCCCCCGTCCCAGCCTGGGGCCGATTGTCGAATTATTCGCGCCGGCGTCCCACGCTCCCTCGCCGCGCAGCCGCCGCCGCCCTCGCCGGTAGCGTGTGAAGCGCATGCGGTTCACGAACGGCCTCGAGTGTGCCTACGGCGAGAACGCCTGGCAGGCCCCAGCGCGCTTCGTCCCCGCCGCCGACGGCGGCGTCGAGGGTGGCGTCGAGGGCGACGATCCGCTCGCGCTCCAGCGGTTCGAGCTCGTCGAGGGCAGCGCTCCGAGCTACAACAACCTCGCCGAGATCGATCGCCAGCTGCAGACGGTCACGCACATCGCGGCGGCGCTGGACGTCGCGGGCCTGGCGGGCGTCACGGGCGCCGCGATCGCCTGCGGGACCAAGCACGGCAACCCTTGCGGAGCGGGCGTGGCGGCGGATCCCGGCACCGCGCTGCAGCGCATGGTGACCGGCGACACGCGCGCGATCTTCGGCGGTGTCGTGATGGTCACGTTCCCGGTCGACCGCGCGGCGGCGGAGATCCTCAGCGGGTACGAGGCGCCGCAGCCGCGGCTGCTCGACGTGGTGCTCGCGCCGTCGTTCAGCGACGAAGCGGTGGAACTGCTCGCGCGCAAGCGCGGCAAGTGCCGACTGATCGCCAATCGGGCGCTCGGCTCGCTCGGGCGCGACAGCATCGAGACGGCCCCCCGCCGGCGGCACGTCCGCGGCGGGCACCTGGAGCAGCCGAACTTCACGTTCGTGCTCGATCTGGGGGCCGCCGAGATCGCCGGCGGGTCAGAGCCGCAACTGTCGCCGGACCGCAGGCGCGACCTGCTGCTCGCCTGGGCCGTCGGCAGCACCAGCAACTCGAACACTGTCACGCTCGTCCGCGACGGGCAGCTGATCGGCAACGGCGTTGGCCAGCAGGACCGCGTCGGAGGCTGCGAGCTCGCGATCCGGCGGGCGTCCGCCGCCGGTCACGCGACCGCCGGCGCCGTCGCGTACAGCGACAGCTTCTTCCCGTTCGCCGACGGCCCGCAGGTGCTGATCGAGGCGGGCGTCAGCGCCGTCCTGTGCACGACCGGCTCGGTCCGCGACGAGGAGGTCAGGCGGACCTTCATCGATGCCGGCGTGACGCTCGTCCAACTGCCGGACGCCGTCGCGCGCGGGTTCTTCGGTCACTGAGCCGCACGCGGCCCGAATCCTTCACCCCCGCCCGCAGTTTCAGACGGCGGCGCGGACGGCGCGCAGGTGCGGCTGGTCGAGGTAGCGGCCGATCGCCGACGCCTCCTCGGGCCGGCCGAGGTAATACCCCTGGGCGATGTCGCAGCCGCAGGCCGCGAGCAGGTTCAGCGTCTCCAGGTCCTCGACTCCCTCGCCGACGGCCTCGACCCCGATCGCGTGGGCGAGGCTGATGATCGTCTCGACGATCGCGCGGTCGCCCGGATTGGCCGCGATCCCGCTGACGAATGACCGGTCGATCTTGAGCACCTGGAACGGCAGCGTCTGCAGGCGCCGCAGCGACGACTCCCCGGTGCCGAAGTCGTCGATCGCGATCCGCACGCCGATCTCGCGGAGCTCGACGAGCGTGCGCGCGCTGCGTTCAGGGCTCTCCATCACCGCCGTCTCGGTGACCTCGAGCTCGAGCAGGCGGGCGGGGACGCCGTGCTGGTGGAGCAGGTGGCGCACGTCGCCCGGCAGCTTGGGGTCGTGAAGGTGACGCGCGGACAGGTTCACGGCGACCGGCACCTCGTGACCACCGCCGAGCCACAGCCGGCACTGCGCGAGCGAAAGCCCGAGCACATGCAGGGTGAGGCTGCGGATCAGGCTCGTCCCCTGCTCCGCGGCGGGGATGAACGCGCCGGGTGCAAGCACGCCGCGCCGCGGGTGGCGCCAGCGGACGAGCGCCTCGACCCCGGCGAGCTCGCGCGTGCGCAGGTCGACCTTCGGCTGGAAGACGACGAAGATGTCGCCGCTCGCGATCGCGTCGAGCATCTCGCCGGCGAGGGTCATCCGCTCGAGCGTCGGTGCGTCGCTCTCGGGCCGGTAGACCTCGACCCCGCCCCCTGACCGCTTCGCGGTGTACATCGCCGCGTCGGCATGGCTGAGCAGCAGCCGAGCATCATCTCCGTGGTCGGGGTAGAGCGCGATCCCGACGCTCTGCTCGATGTGGATCAGAACGCCGGCGACGTCGCACGGCTCCCTGATCGCGCCGGCGATCCGGAGCGCGAAGCGCCGGGCCTCGGCCTCGTCGGCCATCCCGGGACCGATCACGACGAACTCGTCGCCGCCCATCCGGGCGGCGCTGCAGCCGGGGAGCAGGGAGCGCGACAGCCGCCCGGCAACGACCTCGATCACCTGGTCCCCGGCGTGGTGGCCGAAGGCATCGTTGATGTCCTTGAAGCGATCGATGTCGATCACCAGGACCGCCGTGCGCGGACCCACATCCGAGCCCGACGCGAGCGCGTCCTCGAGCCGCTCGAACAGCAGCCGCCGGTTCGGCAGTCCCGTCAGCGGGTCATGGAGCGCCTGCCGCCGCGCGTCCGCGAGGCGGGCGTTGTCACGGAAGATGTAACCGAGGCGCCATAGCCCGGCGAGTACGGAGGCGACCGCGAAGGCGACGGCGAGCCCGTCGAGCGGCCGGTGGTTCGGCTCGAGCGCAAGATAGGCGAGGTCCGCGACCGCGACCACCATCACCGCCGAGGGCATCAGCATCATCCGCCAGGCATCGCTCTCGGCGGGACGCACGCCCGCGCGCCCGATCACCGCGGCCGTTCCCAGCAGCCCGAACGCGACCGCCCAGGTGGCGTCGATCAGCCCGCCACTCACGTACGTGGGTGCGAACAGCGCGTAGTAGCTGTCACCGCTGACGAGGAACAAGGCGGCCGCGGCGATCAGCCACCACTGGATGTTCGGCCGCCACCCCGTGAGCGCGATCACGGCGATCGTGCTTGCGAGCACGATCGAGTCGAGCGCCGGATAGAGCACGTCGACCGCAGTCGTCTCAAACCCGGCGCCGCTCGAGGCCGCGATCGGTGAGAGGAGCGCCGCACAGGCGGTCGCCAGCACCGCGAGCGTCGCCGCGGCGCCGTCGAGCCATTGGCCCGGAGTGAAGCGCGCGACGCTGTTGCGGGCGAGCAGCACGACGCCGACGGTCATCACGAGCGTCCCGATCGTGTAGCCGAGGTCGGCAAACGACAGCAGCGGCGGATTGAGGTCGTTTGCGAGCCCGGAGAGAACCCAGTACGAGTCGCCGCAGGTGTAGATCGCGATCCCGGCGCCGAGCACGGCCCACGGAAGTCGTTCGCCCTGCGCATAGCGCGCCCGCAGCCAGCACAGCACCGCGCAGAGCATCACCATCCCCTCGTTGATGACGAAGCTGAAGGTCCACTCGACGCCGTGCGGAAGCCGGCCCGCCAGCGTCCCGACGACGAGGAAGACCATGTAGGCGGCGTTCAACGCCGCCATCGCGATCCACACGCCGATCACCAGCCGGCGCCGGCTCCGTCGTAGGCTCGCCGGGAAGGATCGGTACGAGGCGAGATCCAACTTCGGTTTCGAGACCCTCAAGTCCACGTGATATCGGTGCTCCTGGCAGCGCGACGCGTCTGCCCCTGAGTCGGCCGCGTGATCACGTTCTTGACCTCCGATGGACCTATCGGTGGGACTTCGGGAAATCCACACGTGCAGGACATCCGTGGAAATTCCCGTTGACCGGTCAACTAGAATGTTGGGATGACGGCGCTGTCGACATCACCGCCTCTCGAGGGGGCCGCGCTCGAAGTCTGGCGCAGCTACCTCCAGAGTCACGCGTCGATACTCCGCGAGCTTGACGCCTCGCTGCTCGCAGAGCACGGCATGACGGCGCGCGACTACGAGGCGCTGCTGTACCTCGCGCAGTCGGACGATCGGCGGCTGCCGATGTCGGCGCTCGCCGAGCGCACGATGCTGACGCGCTCCGGGATCACCAGGCTCGTCGACGGCCTCGTCTGCAACGGCCTCGTCGAGCGCGTGTCCTGCCCGAGCGATGCTCGTGTGTCCTATGCGGTGATCACCGACACCGGATACGAGAAGTTACGCCAGGCGGGCTGCACCCATGTCAAGAGCATCCGTCGCCTGTTCCTCGATCACTTCTCGTTCGAGGAGCTGGAGCGGCTCGCCGGCCTGCTCGGCCGGCTCCCCGGCGCCAATCATGAAGGCGGGGCCTGCACGCTCGGGGAGCCGCCGGCGGGCAGCTGCCCCGACGCCTGAGTCTGACTTTCCGGGCCCACAGGGCGCCGGGCTCTCGTGCCCCTCGTGTCATGCTGGCCCGATGAGCGCCATCGCCCCGAATCTCGAGCTCGGGCTGATCCGGCTCACGGTGCGCGATCTGGCCCGGGCTGGCGCCTTCTACCGAGACGGCGTCGGCTTTCACGCCGAGGCGGCACCCGGTGGCAGGCTGCTGCTGTCGGTCTCCGGTGGGCGCCCGCTGATCGAGATCCGGGGCAACCGTCACGCCGATCCGGCGGATCCTGAACTCCCGGGGCTGGCGCACGTCGGTCTCGTCGTTCCCGGCCGGCGCGACCTCGCGGCCGCTCTGTTCCGGCTGAGCCAACAGGGGATCGGGCTCACCGGCGCTTTCGATCATCTGGTCAGCGAGGCCGTCTACGTCGAGGATGCCGAGCGGACGATGATCGCGATCACGCGCGACCGGCACCGCTCCCAGTGGCCGCGGGATGAGCAGGGCCGGCCAAGCTTCGCGACCCTCGCGCTCGACCTTCAGGACCTCGCCCACGAGATCGCTGCAGAGGTGCCGCTGCCCGAGCAGACGACGCGACTCCCCGCGGACACGCGCCTCGGCCACATTCATCTGCGCGTCGCCGACATGCGCCGAGCGGAGGCGTTCTACGCCGGCGTGCTGGGGTTCGAGGTCACCGTGCGCGACCGGTCCGGGATCCTGTTCCTGTCGGCCGGCGGCTACCACCACCACATCGGCCTGACGTTGCTGGACGGCGGGCGGGAGCAGCGCGCAGCCCTGGACTCGGTCGGCCTCAGGTCGTTCGAGCTGCGCCTCCCGACCCACGCGGCATTCGCCGACGTGCTCGACCGGGTCGTCGCCGACGAGCTGCCCCTGCAGGAGGTCGATGGGGGGACGCTCGTGCAGGATCCCAGCGGCAACGCGATCATCCTGGTGGGCTGAGCCCGGGCGCGCTCCCGCCGCTACCCTTACGCGAGCGGCGACGTGGCGGAGTGGCTACGCAGCGGCCTGCAAAGCCGTCTACTCGGGTTCGAATCCCGACGTCGCCTCTGCCCGCGCCTGAGTGACTCGCGGTGCGGCGACCGGGCGGCGCCCAGAGCGTCCCGGCCGCGATGGAATGAAAGCTCCGCCGGCTGCGTCTACAGGGGTGTCGTACCTCACCGCAGACCCCGGGCTTCCCTCCCGGTCTGTCCAATATTCACTCAACCTCCCGGCCCCGGAGGGCGCACCCATGCTCACACCAGTCGTCATCGAACTCAACCGCCTGTCGGCGCATCCTGGGACGCGCCCAACGCCGTCACCTCCGGCCGTCGCCTCGACCGCTGCCGGCGATCGTCAGCCGCCGGAGCGGTAGGTGGCACAGTGATGGCGAGCACGGCCACGAGGGCCGTCAGGGGCGAGCGTTCGCGCCGTCCTGGAACGCGACATCCTCTGGATCGTAGGGCCGGCAACCCATCCGACGTCCGGGCGTGGAACGATCACTGCATATGCACTGCCTCCATCTTCGACTGATGAGGCGCGGTTCGGCGCTGCTCGCCGTCGCCCTCCTCGCGCTCCTCGCACCGGCGGTCGCGAGCGCAGACTCCGCCAGCAGCCTGACCGTGATCGGAACGAACGACGTCACCGACTCCGGCCTGATCGCCAACCTGATCCAGTCCGACTTCCACGCCGCCTACCCGCAGTTCACGTTCAGGTACGTCGCCACCGCCTCGAGCAACGCGATCAACGAGGCCGAGAGCGGCGCGCAGGGCGCGAGCGTCCTGCTCGTCCAAACCGCGTCGCTCGAGAACCAGTTCGTCGCCGCGGGGTATTCGTACGACAACCAGTACGGCTACGCGACGTTCCGCAGCGACTTCGTCCTCGCAGGCCCGACCACCGATCCGGCGGGCGTCGCCGCAAACGCCTCGAGCAACATCGCACAGGCATTCGCGGACATCGCGGCGGCGGGCATCGCCGGCAAGGCAACGTTCGTCTCCGGCGGCGGATCGCCTGTGCCGGACACGACCGTCGAGGAGCGCCAGATCTGGGCCCTCGTCCAGACGAGCAATCTCGCTCCGTCCGGCTTGCTGCTGTGCGCGGTCAGCTCGACAGCGGGCGGCGGTGAGAGCCCGATCGCGGCCGGCGAGGGAGTCACCGCGAGCGGTCAGGCGTGCCCTGATGGCGGCGCGGCGCCGAGTGGCTCGGCGCTCCCCTCGTGGTACGTGGCGACCGGCCTGACGCAAGCTCCGACCGTGCTCGCAAATGCCTGCACCGTCGGCACGAGCGGCGCCAACACGTGCTACGTCCTCACCGACCGGGGAACCTACGACTACCTCGCGTCAGGTCTCGATGCGGCGGGCACGGTCCCGAACCTGATGATCCTCGCCCGGGGGCCGCAGGCCGCGACCGCGCCCGGAGGCGCCGACGAGCTGATCAGCTATTTCCACGCATATATCGTCAACCCCAGCCAGCCGAACCAGGCGGTCAATCTGACGGCCGCCCAGGACTTCATCGCGATGCTGACCTCGGCGCCGTTCCAATCGCAGCTGAGCACCTACCTGGACGACACCAGCGACGCAGCCGGGCCTCCGTTCGTCGCCGACGCCTCGCCGCAGTTGAGCGAGCTCGGGCTTCCGACGACGAGCTTCGCGGGCAGGAACGTGACGGTCAAGGGGACGCTGACCAACCTGGAACCGGGCTATCCGGCGCTGACGGCACAGACGGTCTCGGTCGACGAGATCCAGGCCGGCGTCCCGGTCACGGTGGCGATCACGAAGTCCAACCCGGACGGGACCTTCTCGATCACGTTCGTGCCGAAAACGAGCGGCTTCTACCAGGTCTCGACCGGCCAGCTCTCGCAGGTCGAGAACAGCACGCTGACCCCCGTGTTCGGCGACATCCTGTCGCCCGCGGCGACGACCCCCGTCTACCTGACTCTGCAGGGGACGCCGACCGCCCACTCACTTGCGATCAAGACGGTCTCGCAGCGTCTCGGCAACCTGACCGTGAGCGGCAAGCTCTCGCCCGCTCCGGTCGAGAGCGGCGCCAGGATCGAGCTGTTCGCGATCAACCTCCGGTCGGGAGCCGTCAAGCAGGTCGGGAGCACGCGGCTCGGCGCCGGCCGGACCGCGTTCGCGATCAAGTGCGAGCTCGCACGACAGAACCGCTTCGTCCTTCAACTCGAGTACGTGCAGAAGGGCCAGACCGCGATCTATTCGGGTCTCAAGACGATCGCGGTCACGTAGGCTGCCCGGCGATGGCCGACGCTGTCAGGCTCCAAGCGCTCCTCGGGACCTCCGGCTGACCACGCCGGCCGCGTGCCATCCAGGCCGGCCCTCGCTGGCTATACTCGCCAGCCAGCGCGGCTGTAGCTCAGTTGGCTAGAGCGTCTGCTTGCCATGCAGAAGGTCGAGGGTTCGAGTCCCTTCAGCCGCTCTTCAAGGAAACCCTGCTCAGGCGGGGTTTTCTCATTTCTGAGCCGCACCTACCGGTCGGGATTGCGCCGATTGGGCATCACGATTGGGCATCACTCGGCTCCGTAAGCGGCTGTGGTGCCTTCACCCTGCGCCTGGCGATCGCGACGGCGAGGCCGAACAGACCGAGAGCGACCAGTCCCGGCACGAGCCAGCCCCATGGCGCTCCTGACTCGGGACGTACTACGAACACTGCGCTCCCAAACGGCTTCCACGACGAACCGCCTGGCCCAACGCTCGCCGTGTAGCTCGAGTGCGGATCGAATAACCCTCGGTTCGCGACGCCCACGCTAATCCGATATCTGCCGAGGCAGAGGTAAGGCAGAGGCTCGGCATCGCCAAACGACAGCACGTCGTTCCAGACTTCCCCCCGGACGGCGTTCAGATGAAGGCCGGGGAGAAGTGCTTGTCCGGTGAATAGGCTCGTCGAAGCAACGGGTTCATTGCACGGGCGCGACGATTGCCGGCGCGGGGTTCCCTCGCGCAGGATCTCGTAGTAGTACTCCGCGCCGTTCAGCTGAACGCGGAAGCGAACGCGGAAAGCAGTACGCGCGTCACCCTGGCTTGGTGTGACCCATACGGGGTTTGGTGTTGCAGGGTTCCGCTCTGCCGCGCGCGATAGCGCCGTCTCCGGTGCGGGGGCTCGCAGTGGAGTCACTCTGGCTGCCGCAGCGACGTCTCCGATCCGTTTGACGACCTGACCGTTCGAGCCGTACCAGATCATCGCGGGAGGGGCTGTCTGCGAGAAGTCGCCCTCCTGCTCGCGAACATTCTGCGAGCGGGGATCTTCAGGCTGATAGCAGCAGGGTTCATCAAGGATCGTGGCCGCGACGTTGTTCCGCACAGCTGCGACCTGGTACCGAACTCGTGAGTAGATGGGCGCGCCGATCTCGAAACGAAGGATCTCCGCGTCAGTCACTTCATGTCCCGTTCGCTCTATGCGCTCTGCCGGACTGACGAATACGAGCCGGTGCGCGTCTCAAGGGAGGCCGGTGCACCCCATGTCCGTCAAACGACGCATCCGCTCTTCTGCGGGGACTGCGAACAACTCCTGAGCCGGGAAGGCGAGAGCTGGGTTCTGCCGCTCCTGCCAACGCTCGGCGGGCCTTTTCCGCTGCTGGAGCGCCTGATGACGCAAGCGCCGATCTATCAAGATGCGCAGAAAGCTTCTATGCAGCAGCCACGAATCCCGAAGTCGACACGTCGAAGCTCATGCACTTTGCGATCGGCATCTTCTACAAGGCTGCGGTTCATTCGTGGAGTGGTGGGAGTACGGAGCCGCGCATTTCTCTCGGCGACGATGACACTGAGGCGCTGCGCCTCTATCTTCTCGGGCAAGCCAACCTGCCGAGGCACATGGCGCTCTGCATCGCAGTCGATTCGTCGCGAGTGATTTTTCCTGCCATGATCGAGCCGTACCTCGGATCGAATCCTGACTTCAGTAACTATGTATTCTACGTACCGGGGATGGTCTTTCATCTATTGATCGGCGAGGGCGTGCAGGACAAGATGGCGGCGAACTGCATCAACTCCAATCTTTCGCGCCCGGTGTTGGTCGAGGAGCTTCTCAAAGGATATGAGGAACATCGCGCGCGAACAGTTGGCGGACGCCCGGAGGACGAAGAAACTCTCCGAGACGACGGCGGAAATCGAGGCCCGTGGACTTAACGTTCGCCTGGGCGACTAGATTTCGCCGCCATCGGCGGAGCGCGTCGAGCGCGCCAATCGAAGACGGGAACACCTGGCAGGGGGCGCAGCCCTGGGAGACTAGCGGGTTTCCGGTAGTCTTATGAGAGGAGACCACTGATGCAGGAATCAGCCGCGTTGCCGCCCACCGATCCGGATTCGCTCCAGCAAGCCATCCACAGCTTCCGTGTTTATTGCGGTGTTGTACTCCATCGTTCGCGCAGCATGGTCAGGGACTTCGAGACACTGTTGCGCGGAGATTCGTCGCCAGGGGGATGAGTTGTACGCAGAACATATTCGCGGTATGGCGGGCTGGAAGCGAGCATGACGCCTGGATTCTGCATCGGTCGCTGATCGACCGTCTTTTCCATCTTCATTACCTGGGTAAAACGGACGGGTTTTCTGAGTTCGACGATTTCTCATTCGCGTCATTGTACGAAGCCCGGCAGCAGCTCCTGGCAGACCCAGACATGAGGAGCAAGCTTCCGGAAAGCCTGAAGGATATACAGCAACGAGACAAGGCGCGTTACGAACGAATCCCTCCCAGGAAATCTCGATGGCAGCGTCCGAAAGCAAAAGACGTGGCAAAGCAGATGGACCTCTGCTTTTTTTACTCGTGCGCTTACGACTTCGCCTCGGCTCAGGTCCATCCGACGTCCGATGAAGGCGAGGCCGATTTCGAGATATTGACGAAGCAGCCGGGGACGGTTGCTCTTCCCAGCTGGATTGTTGTTACAAATTCAATCCTCATTCACACCATGCTTGTTCAAGAAGCGCTGAATATTAGCGAGATGCGCTGGCACAAGCTCGTCTACGATTTCCTGGACCATATGCATTTGTTTCTCAAAACCGGCGAACAGCAGTTTCAATTGACCATGCGTGAGATCGCTCAGTTCTGGCCAGCATCGCCGCTATGCGGGCCGCCGCGCCAAGCAGCAAAAGATGACCTATGATCCCGATAGCGCGTTCCGCTCAGGCCTACGAGGAGGCCTGACGTCGCGTTATCTCCTGTTCTGCGGCGGCGAGAGTGGCTTCATCGCTGGCGCTCAGTTTATAGAAATCCCTGAGTGCGGCGATGTGTTGAATTGCCTCATCTTCCGAACCAGGCTTTTCAGCCAATATCTGCACCACCAAAAGCTGCACTACGATCAAATCTGGATTGCGCGTCGCTATTCCTTGCGCGATTTGCAACGCCATTCCATAGTCCTTCCTCAGAGAAAGCACATAGCCAAATGGCGGTTCGCTTGCTCGTGCGCTGCTGTCACAATTGAGCCGCTGCAGCATGCGTCGAGCAAGCCTTCACGGAGTAGCTTGGGAACGCTGTCGGGAAAATCCCAAGGTAACAAACGCAAACGCCGACGTAGTCGTTGGTTTGGATTAGCTGTTTTAACACCGTCGCTTTGGCATGATCTGCGTCACCTTTCAAATATGGGGTGCAAAGCGTTTCGATGGTTGCCTGGAGTCGTGCGTAGTCGTCGGCAAATGGCTGTGAGAGAAAACTGTGTTTCGGTCCACTAAGGATGCTTGCAAAGGCGAGCGAGCAAACAAGGAACTCAGGTGGAGCCATTGATGCCGTAAGCGAATCCACATACACACCATAAGCAGCTCTTATCTTGCCTTTGTGGTTAAAGCGGTAGGGGCCTTCGGCGTTTATGAAGGTCTTGAAGAGCGCTAGCGTGGCCTGAAGCCTCAGCACCCATTGCGCTGCTTTCGTGCGCGCTTCGAGAAACAGGGCTACAGACGCGTGAGGCGAGCTGGCTATTTCGCCGAGCGCCCGACATATAAGCCATTGACGCCTGAAGTCGGAGGCTGTTTGTCCGTAACGAACGAGAAGCTCCGCGCAGCGGATATGAGCCCCGGCCGCACGTCAAAATAAGGTCAAGAATGACGCCAAAATCGGAATCCGAAACGGCATCAGTCAGCGATGAAGCGATGAAGCGGTGTGCTTTACGGAAGTCGTGGGTCGAAATTCGGGTACCGGCGCCGAAAGTTTCTCTTTCGAGAATCTGTTCGATACTTTCCGAAGCACTAAACGCAACCAAGAAGAATTGCCGCGCGTCGCCTCTTTGCGCCGTCGCCGTCAAGCCACTGCGTTAGGTGTTTACGGTAAGCCTCTTCGTCATTGATTGGCGGCGGCAGGGGTGGCGACAGGGCTCAGCGTTGGCACTACCAGAAAAAGGGATTGAAGGTTTGGCGATGGCCTTCACGCCATACATTCGCTGGCCGTCGGCGGCATACATCCGCAAATAGAGGATAGTGCGACATACCTTGGTGAACACGTCCTCAACGAGCCCGTAAAATACCAGTGCTTTTTGCAGGTCGAAGCCGTCCAGGTCAGCAACCAGCGAACTCAGTGCGCGCGCGTCGTCGATTTCGAGATGCGCACCGATCTTGTCGCGAACCGCGCGTACCGATTCTAATCCTGGAATCGAAATTCGACGCCGCAACAAAATCGCTTATCGGTGCGGCCGACTGACCGTGTGCGGATATCAGTCTGTCCAGTCCGTCCATCTCCTGAGGCGCACCCGAAGAAACGGAGCGCGTCACCAGACAGTCGCAAAAGCTGACGATATCGGTCAGGATGCGGGCCTTCAGTATCCGAGATGGGTAGAGATAATTCGCCGTCTTTTCCAGAAGGCAGGTTTGCGCATTCATCCAGCGACGGATGAGCGCGAGTTGCCCCGCGCGCTGGTGAACGGGTGTCATGTTGAGCATGGCTGACGTGTTATCTCGCGTCATGGCCAGAGGGTCGGCGCCAATCTCAACCCAATGCCGACTGTCATTCGACCTCTGGAATTCATTGAGCATCTCGCTGAACGAAGCATCTGCGAGTTCCGGCGGATCGGAGTAAGGAGCATAGCCGGGCAGGTTCATGGCGGCCAGCTCTGAATAGAGCTTCTTGCACCTTCAACAAAAAAGCCGATTTTGATGATCTCGATGTCATTCCATAACTCGATGCGTTTGCCGAAGTCGAAGTCCTGAACGTGCGCACCCAGCCGATCTCTCGATAGTTGGAAATATTCTTCGAAGGAC
>CAVPLN010000040.1:0-10791 GCA_963705995.1 uncultured Solirubrobacterales bacterium | reverse complement strand
CACAGGCCCTCTGCACACGACCACGCCACAGGTCGCGTGGCCTGCCCACACTGGGAGAATCGGAACAAGGCACGACCGGCTGAAATGATCGGGCTCGAGGGCGGCATCTCAAAGTACCTGAGGTTTGTCCGAGACTCGACAACGATGCACGTCTCCTCGGCGACTCTTGCGGGAGCGCTCACGTCAGACGCACACACAAGCGTACCGCATTGGGCGCGGTGCGCGCGCACGACGAAGTTCCAGACCGGGCAAGCTCTAGATTTTAGCATCGGTCCGGTCGTTCGGTCGGGCATCCCAAGGACTCTACCGGGTATCAAGCATCTTGAGAGTCGCATTGGGCCCGTGCGCGGCCAGAATCTGTTGGCGGCCACTGCCGGTACGTCCCGCGAAATGCCCGCGATCCCGATCTGCGGCCATAAAGACGCATTGATCCACACACCGCCAGTCACCGTGACGAACTATGCACACGGCGGTCACAGTCTCCCGTCACTGCGCGCTGGGTGATTAGCCCGTCACTACGGCTCACAACGAAACGTGGATTTCGCCGGTAGAACCTAGGCGCTCGCCACGTGCCAACGAGTGCGGCGAGTCCACAGCGGCGCACGACTTGCAGCCATGTGCTCGTGGTAAGCCTTCACGGAGCAATCAAGAGATGTGTGCCACCCCGCTCGTTTCATACGCCAGCAGAGATCAACGTCATCGAAATACATAAAGTACCGCTCATCGAAGCCTCCAACCGCAGCCCACGCCTCACGCCGAACGACCATGAATGCGCCAACCACCCACGGTACGATCCCAGACGTACGAATAGCACCCTCCTCGGGGTTAACTCGGCGACGGACGACGAGGTCTCGGAGGGTCGGGAAATACCGAGCAGAGTCCTGCAGGCTGCCATTCGGCAGAATGAGCGCTGGAGCCGCGACGCCTATGCGTGGCGAAGAAAGCCACCGCTCAAGGCGAACCGGGAGATGGGGGTCCGAAAAAGTGATGTCCGGATTCAGCACCGCGAACGCTTCGCCCTGCGTGAGCCTCGCGCCGGCATTCACGGACGCTCCGTAGCCGCTTGGTCGTCGCAACCGAACCACGACGGCGCCCATTGCTTCCGCCCGTTCAGCAGATCCGTCGGCGGAATTTGCATCCACAACGACTATTCGGTCGAAGCTCGCTCGAAGCGGCTCACAGGTTAGAAGCCTCTCCAGCGTGCGCCAGCTGTTTGCGGTAACAGTTACTGCGTCCATTGAGCTTTGTTACCTGTGCTCTCCGCCTGCGAACGGCATCCACTCGTCACAACTACGAGATAGGAACCGGTGCCGGAGATGCCGTGTGCTGTCACAGGCCTCTCCGACCCAAAACATATGGCACTGTGCGGAGCATGATCTTCATGTCGAGCCACAGTGACCAGTTCGCGCCGTACATGTAGTCGATCTTCACCATCTCCTGCATCGGGATCCGGGAGGACCCGAAGATCTGCCACAGACCGGTCATTCCCGGGGTCACGGCCAGGCGGCGTCGCTGCCAGCCGTTGATCAGGGCGTCCTCGTCCGGCACGAGCGGGCGCGGACCGACGAGGCTCATCTCGCCGCGCAGGACGTTGATCAGCTGGGGCAGCTCGTCGAGCGATGTCCGGCGAAGGAAGCGACCGACGCGGGTGATCCTCGGGTCGTCGGTGATCTTGAAGAGGCCACCCTCAGCCTCGTTCCGATGGTGGAGCTCGTGCTTGATCTGCTCGGCGTCTGGGACCATCGAGCGGAACTTAATCATGTCGAACAGCTCGCCCTTGCGGCCCATGCGGCGCTGGCGGAAGAAGATCGGGCCGGGCGAGTCGAGCTTGATCAGAAGCGTGATCAGTGCGAAGAGCGGCGACAGCGCCATGAGCGCCCCGCCGGCGACGCACACGATCCATCGCGCGCTTCAGCTGGCGCGAGGACTTCGACAGTCCGTACGGCCGCACGCCGAGGAGCGACAGGCCGTGGAGGTCGTCGAACGCCGAGGCGGATCCGACGACCTCCAGGAGGCGAGGAAGGACGCTCAGCTTGATCCCGAGCGCCTTGATCAGGCGGATCACGTCGAGCATCTCCTCCTGATCGAACCCATCGGGCGCGACGATCGCCCGCTCCACGGACTCGCTCGTGATCGTCGCGGCGATCACCTCGCGGACGCGATCGAGTTCCTCGCGAGCGTGATGGCCTGCGGCCCGCGGATCGACGGCGACGGTCCCGACCACGACCGCGTTCAAGCCGTCCCCGTGACGAGTCAGGACCTTTGCCGCCCGGTCGCAGTCGGTGTGGCTGCCGATCACGAGGATGCGTTCGGCAGAGGTCCGGCGCAGGACGAGCGCGCGAGCGGTCGCGCGCAGGCCGGCGATCGAGACGAAGGCCGTCATCGCCAGCGTGTAGACCTGTGGCCGGTCGAGCGCGCCCTGGATCAGGACAGCTTCGGCGAGCCAGACGCCGAGCGCGTAGAACACCGCGAGGTTGAGGATCCGCGGCACCTCGTCGATCGTCGACTTGCGCACCCGGTGCTGATCGCGGTCGTACAGGCCGATCCCCTTGCTGAGCACGATCAAGAGCGGCGCCAGGAGCACGTCCGTGACGCCCATCCGCGTGTGGGTCCACGGCACCAGGTAGACGGCGACCGCGAGCGCGAACAGACACGCGAGGACATCGCCGGCTGCAAGGGCACGCCGGAGGATCGCGTCGCGGCGCGCAGCTTGTCGCATCCCGGGCGACAGGGCGATCCCGTCCACTCCCGGGATGAGCTCCCAGACCGGTGAGTCGTGGCGCGGGGCGAGCGTCTCGGGTCCGGCACGAAGCTCTGCTGTACCGCGGTGGTCGGGCCGGCGACGACGCTTGGTGATCCGGCCGACGCTGATGTCGCCATCAGTGCGCAGGACGGTTTGCTCGCGTGAAGTTGGCCCAGCCGCTGACTCGCTAGACATGGCGCTCCTTGACGTCCCCTGCGGCGCCACCCATCCTCGAGCGCCGAGTCTTTGGTCACAAGACTTATGTATGGCCGTCGCGCGACAAAGACCGAGCCCCCCCGGTCCGCCGGTCAACCTCACGCTCACTGATTACCCGCTGCGAACAACGTAGCACGGGGATCGCCGTGCGCCAATACTCCGGAGGGAGAGATTTTGGCCGGAGAGCGTTATCCGGAGACACAACTCGTGTCAAAACGCACGAACGGCGGGCGATCTGATCGGCTTCAGTCGAGCTCCCGCCGCTCGGCCAGCGGCGAGGACCGGCGCAGCCATTCGGCGAACAGCGGGTCGACGATGTACCACACGCCGTCGCGCCGGTCGACGAGTCCGCGTGCCTGGAGACGGGACAGCGCGGACGGTACGCGCGAGTGGCTGGAGAAGCCGTAGAGGGCCGCGAGCGGCCGGCTCGTGACCGTCGCGCCGCCGCGATCGGCCAGGAGCTGGAGCGCGCGGACCTCGTTGATCTCACCCTCGTCGCCGCTCATCAGGACGTTGAGGATGGCGGCGAACTCGGAGCGCTCGACGCTGTGGACGAGCTGCTCGTGGGCGGCGACGACGGTTTCGAGGCTGACCGGGTGGCCGTCGGGCGTATCGGCCCAGGCGCGCCAGGCGAGCTGCTGGGTGCTCCGCGGGTGCGCCCGGGTGGCGGCGATCAGGTGCTCCAGGGCCTGATCATCCGCGGGCTTGCCGGTCGCGGCGAACTGGTAGTCCAGGTATTCGAGGAAATCGGCGGGGTCGATCGTGGGCAGCTGCATGCGGACCGCCTCGCCGAACAGGGGCTGAGTCGAGTCCTCCAGCATCATCTGCAGCGCGTTGCGGATCGAGCCCGTCAACAGCAGGGAGATGTGGTTCGCTCCCGAGCTCATCAGCGCCGAGCGGATGATCGCGAGCGGCGCACCGGGACAGTGACGCAGCCGCTGGAACTCATCGAAGATGACGACGAGGTGATCGGACAGCCGGCGAAGCGACAGGAGCTGGGCGTGCAGCGCCTCTGCATCCTGCGCCGGCGTCGCGCCGTGGCGCCTGACCATGCCCCTGATCACCTTGATGTCGAAGCCGATCTCCTGCTCGAGCGCGTTGACCTGGCGCTGCGCCGCGCGGCGGATGTGCTTGACCGGATGCCCGACCATCGCATCGTGCACGCAGCCGATGAACCCCGGAAGGCTGACGACCCGCTGCAGATCGACCTTGACGACATCGAACGGCGGCGCATCGTCGCCGTGCTCCCTGCCCAGCTCGAGGGCGAGCTGGTTGGTGAAGGTCGTCTTGCCCGTGTCCCGCGGCCCGAACAGCGCCACGTTCGTCTGCCCCTTGAGCGTCAGCGCGACCTGATGGGCGAACGGCTCCATCCCGACGATCTTCGCCGGGTCATCGATCGGGCGGTCCCAGATGAACGGGTTGAGGGCCATCCTTCCTCTTCGGTTGTACCAGTCTCACGGTACAGTTCTGTATCGGCTGATCGGTACATGCGAACACAACTCCAACGGCCGTCTCCTGCCTGTACCGTTCACTAGGTACAGCAATGTACCACCTAGACGGTACGAGACTCCCACCAGCGCTTGATCCCGAGCTCGGACCGCAGCCTTTCAAAGTCCGGGGCGGGCTTCCCGGCGCGCGCCAGCAGGTAGGCGTCGTGCTCGAACTCGCGCAGGACGGCCTCGAGTCGCGGCCGGCTCTGCGGACGCCGCGAGGCGCTGCGCGGGGTGAGGCCGCCGAGCGCCGGCACCCGCTCGTTCGGCCACAGCGTCTGCCACGCCTCGACTGCGTCCTGCGAGGCGCCGAATGGCATCGGTGCCCCGAGGCGGATCGGCGGCATGTCCTGCACGGGATCGATCACCGATCGCCGCCGGACGTCGGGCTCGCCACCCAGTTCGGAGAGCAGCTCCAGGAGCGCCTCGAACCGCTCTTCGGAGTTGACCGACACGCTGAGCGCGTCCGCCTCGAGCTCGATCCGGCCACGCAGCCAGCGCTGCGGCTCATCGCCCTCCTCGATCGGCTCATCCTCCCCAGCCAGCGCACGGATCTGCGCGACCGCGCCCGCCCGCTCGATCTCGGTCAGCTCGCGTCCCCACCAGCTCAGCTCGCCATCCGCCTCAGGCCTGAAGTCAGGGTGCGCGGCCAACCGCTGCGCAAGGCCTGCCGGATCGTTCACCGCCACCAGCGCGTCGATCAGCTTCAAGCGGTGACCGTCCGTGTTGGCGAGCTTCGGTCCGGCCTCGCGCCGGCGCCAGAGCTCGCCGATGATCCCCGGCACCAGGCTGCCGAGAACCATGCTCATCAGCCCAGCGACAGCCGGGTCCAACGGGTCGCTGACCTCGACAAGCACGCCGTGGGGATCGGGCTCGCGGCGCCGCGAGGGGCGCCGCCCGCGCTTGCCGCCCAACACCTTCGCCAACGCGACGCTCGCATCGTGCACCCAATCGGCGGCCGCGTCGCCCTCTGAAGGCCGGAGCAGAACCACAGCGCCGGTGCTCCGCCACACCCCGTCGAGCGACACGAGCGCCGCCAGCATCACGCTCCAGCGGCTCAGCCCCGGAAGCTGCTCAGGCGGAACCGCTGCATACCGGCGCACACCGGTGACGATGTCGGTCAGCCACAACCCCGGCCCCGGCTCCGGATCCGACACCTGCCACAACCCGTACGTGACGGTCTCAAGCCAGTCGCGAGCCGCCGACGACACCCGGTTGGAGACCGCCGGGTCAAACGCGAGCAGCGCCATCGGCGCGCCCGACTCCTCGCATTCCGGCTCGGGCAGGAGCGCCGACCGATCCGCCTCGCCGGCGTCGACGTCGTCGTCGTCGTCGAGCAGCCAGAAGTGCTCGATCGCAAACCTGACCAGCGTCTCTGCACGCTCGGGATCGTCTGATGCGAGTCGGAGCGGATCCTCGGATACGTCGCCGAGGGCGTCCGCCAGCTGCTCCATCCAGTCGCGGAGGCTGTCGGCGAGCAGCCCCCGCAACTCCGGGCTGCGCTCCTCGACGAGCACCCGCATCGCGTCTCGCAACGCATACAGGCCACTGCGATCCGCGAAGCCGGCGAGCTCCTCCCGCTCGGCGCGACTCAGCTTCTCCCCTGCGACCGCGCGGCGGTGCAACTGCTCGAGCGCCATCGCATAGACCTCGTTGGCGTCCTCGTCCTCGGGCTGCTCCACCAAGGCCTCGCGCACCAGCTCGATCGCGTCGAGCGGCCTCTCTCCAGCGAGCAGGTGCTCGGCGAGCTCCACGCTCCCGTCCGGGTCGGCGAACGCGTCGAGTGCCCGGTCGAGCAGCTCGTCGACCCGCTCGCGGTCCGCGTCGAGCACGCTCGCCACCTCGGCCGCGAGCGTCAGCGCCGTGATGCTCCCGGGCGCGAGCCGCTCCACCTCTGCGGCAACCGCTCTGACGCGATCCTCGGACGTGCCACGTCCCAGCCGGCGCGCGAGACCCGCAGGCGAGGGAAGCTCCTGGAACTGCTCGACCACGATCGCCGCGACCCGTTCGGGCGGCGTCTCGGGAGAAAACGCCTCCTCCATGCGCTGCCTGGCTTCGGCGAGCGCACGCTCGGCCAGCCGGTCCAGCTCGGCATCGGCAGCCGCCCGCTGCGGGGCCGCGGTGCTCCGGGCGGGGTGGCCTCCGGATCGCTGCCGCTTACGCGTGCCCTTGCGCCTTGATTTCGCCACGCCGCTTCCGCCGACACTCACTCGAGCGCTCGCCGCTCCGCGGCGGCGGCCAGGATCGCGTACGCGGGCGCGAGCACCTCGACGAGGTTCTCGCCTCCGGCGTCGACCGGCGCCGGCCCGAGCTGGCGCAGGAGCATGTCGGGAGCCTCGCCCGCGAGTGGGCTCGTGCGCAGCTCGGCGAGCGCGGGCCCGGCGCGCCAGAACGAGTCGAGCCGCTCGGTGAGCGGGGGCAGACCCGGCGCGGGCTGCGTCGGCGGTACAGCGGCCGAGCGTGGCTGGCCTGTGGCGCCGCGCCGGGCGCGCAGGCTCTCCAGCAGCTCGTCCTTGTCGCGCCCGCGCCAGGCGAAGATCAGGAACGGGTCCTCGTCGAAGCGCTCGGCGAGGAGGTAGTAGGCGGCTGCGATGTGCTTGCACGGGTTCTGCGAGTCCGGACACGTGCAGCTCGCCTTCAGCTCGGCGCTCGAGCGTGGGAACAGCGTCAGCTTGCACGCGGTGAACACGTCCTCGATGTCGCGCGGCATCTCGCCGGCGAGCAGCTGCGCGAGCGGCAGCGCCCGCGCGGCCATCGCCTTCTCGACGCGCCGCCACTGCTGCTCGCCGAGCGCCTTGCCGCGGATCCGCACGCGATAGGGCGTGTAGCGCGAGCCCTGCACCTTGGCGATCACGACGCCGGGCTCGACCTCCAGCTCGACGACCTGGCCACGGCGGGCATAGTTGCGCCCGCGCTGCAGCCGCGAGCCAACGCCGAAGGACTCCAGCAGCCCGATGAACCGCTGCGACCACCAGGTGTCGCCGATCGCGCCGCGCTTGCTGCGGGCCACGATCCCGCCCTCGACCGGCAGCGGCCGCGACGGCTCCCAATCCCGCCAGTCAGACCGCTCGTTCATGCCGCGTTCCCGACGGCGTCGCTGGACAGGGTCACGAGCTCACGGAGCTGCGCGGTGTCGAGCTCGGTGATCCACCGCTCGCCGGTGCCCACGATCCGGTCGGCGAGATCCTTCTTCTGGGTGATCAGCGTGTCGATCCGCTCCTCGATCGTGCCGACGCACGTCAGCTTGCGGACCTGGACGTGCTTGCGCTGGCCGATCCGGTAGGCGCGGTCGGTCGCCTGGTCCTCGACCGCCGGATTCCACCACCGGTCGAAATGGACGACGTGGTTCGCAGCGGTCAGGTTCAGCCCGGTCCCGCCCGCCTTCAGCGACAGGACGAACAGCGGCGGTCCTGAGTCGGACTGGAAGTGCTCCACCATCTCGTCGCGTGCGTGCTTCGGCGTGCCGCCGTGGAGGAACAGCACCTCGCGCCCGAGCCGCTCCTGCAGGTGACCGCGGAGCACGTGCCCGAACTCGGCGAACTGCGTGAAGCAGAGCGCCCTGTCGCCCTCGGCGAGCGCCTCCGCGAGGATCTCCTCGAGCCGGGTGAGCTTGCCGGAGCGACCATCCAGCTCGGAACGGTCCTTGAGCAGGTGCGCGGGGTGGTTGCACACCTGCTTGAGCTTCATCAGCGCCGCCAGAATGATCCCCGAGCGTTCGATTCCCTCGGCGTGCTCAGCCTTGGCGAGCATCTCGTCGACGACGGCCTGATACAGCGTCGCCTGCTCCTTGGTCAGGTGGCAGTCGACCCGCATCTCGATCTTGTCGGGAAGGTCGCTGATGATGCTCCGGTCGGTCTTCAGCCGGCGCAGGATGAACGGGCCAGTCGCTCTGCGCAGGCGCTCGGCCGCGCCCGCATCGCGCCAGCGCTCGATCGGCGTCGCGTACGCGTTCTTGAACGTCGCGGCCGGGCCGAGCAGCCCCGGGTTGAGGAAGTCCATGATCGAGTGCAGCTCGGTCAGCCGGTTCTCGACGGGCGTTCCGGTCAGCGCCAGACGGTGGCGGGCCGGCAGCGACCGGATCGCCTTGGTCTGCTTGGCGTCGATCGTCTTGATGTTCTGCGCCTCATCGAGCGCGAGGCGCTCCCACTGGACCTCGGCCAGCGTCTCGCGATCACGCGTCGCGAGCGCGTACGTCGTGATCACGAGGTCGGCGCGCCGTGCGGCGGTCGCGAACCTGCGGCCGCTCAGCCGCTCAGGCCCGTGATGGACGAGCACGCTCAGGCCCGGGGCGAACCGCTCGGCCTCCCGCTGCCAGTTGCCCAGGACCGACATCGGGCAGATCAGCAGCGTCGGCGCAAGACGCCTGCGACGCTTGCCGTTGCCGGATCCACGCTCGCGCTCGGCGAGCAGCAGCGCCAGCGTCTGGGCGTCTTCCCGAGTCCCATGTCGTCCGCCAGACACGCCCCGAGGCCGAGGCTGGAGAGGAACGACAGCCATGCCAGGCCTCGCTGCTGGTAGGGCCGCAGCTCGCCGTCGAACGACGCCGGCGTCGCGACCAGCTCGAGCTTGCGTTCGCCGTTTGCGGACAGGAGCTCGCCCAGCCAGCCCGCGGCCTCGATCTCGGCCGGCGGCAGCTCGTCGCGGCCGGCGCCGAGCGCGAGGGTGTCTCGCAGCAGCTCGGCGGCCTGAGCCTCGCCGCGCTCCGCGCGGCCCTCGAAGAACTTCAGCGCCGCCTCCACGTCCTCCGGACGGAGCACGATCCACTGCCCGCGCGCGGCGACCAGCGGCAGCTTCAGGGCCGCCAGCTCCCGCAGCTCCGCGACCGACAGCGAGGCGTCGCCGACCGCGATCCGCCACTCGTACGCGCACAGGCCGTCCAGGCTGAACAGCCCGCTTCCCTCCTCCCACTCCGTGAACGGCTCCGCCTTCAGCTTCAGCCGCAGCCGCCTGCTCCACCACGCCGGCGCCAGCACGCCGAAGCCGGCCTGCTCGAGTTCGGGGACCGCTTCGCGCAGGAACCGGAAGGCGCCGTCGGCGTCGAGCTCGACGCTGGTCGGCGCGCGAGCCTGCAGCGCCGACTCGAGCGCGGGCCACAGGCGCAGGGCGTGCCCGAGCCCGCCGAGCAGCCGCTCCTGCGGATCCTCGATCCGGCGTCCCAGCACGCGCAGCCCGTCGCCGTTCGAGCGCCAGACGTCCTCCGCGGGGACGAGCACGCTGGGGTCGTCCTTGGCTTGCAGCAGGATCTCGACCCGCCACGGTCCGGGCGAGGTCTCGCCCTCGTTCGCGTCATCCGTGCGTGGGTCGGCGGGCGGCTCGGCAGGCTCATCCGGGGCCGACAGCCGAAAACAGGTTCGGAACGTCCGGTGCGCGGCGTACCGCTCGATCGCCTCGCGCCACGCCTCCAGCTGCTCGGCGAGCGCCGCGAGCTCCCGCTCCTGCGCCCCCTCGACCCCGTCGCGCTCGCTCGTCAGCGAGGCGAGCCAAGCCTCGACGGCGGTGCGCGGCCGGCGCCGGCCACGCGGGGCGAGCCGGCCTGCCAAGAACCGCCGCGCGCACGCGTCGACGACCGTACCGAGCACGCCCGCCACGACCACGTCGGCAGGCGCTCCATGCTCTGGCGACGGTGCCCCGGCACCCAGCAACGGTGGCATCGACTCCGCCAGCAGCCGCAGCCGCTCGGAGTCAGCGGGATCGGTCACGACCGGTTGCCAGCGAGCCAGCCAGCGATCGTCCCGGCGCACGAGCGTCGGGAGCACACGCCCGCGCGCGACGAGCTCGAGCGCCAGCTTGGCCGCCTCGGCCAGGAAGCGGAGCGAGTCCCCAACGGCGATTCCGGGCTCGTCGTCGGCCGGCAGGCCGAGCAGAACCTCGAGCGCGTCGCTCGAGTCGAGGCCGGCCGCCGGAACGATCCACGGATCCAGACGATCGGCTTGCCTCGAGGCCCGCTCGTCGTCATCGGCCCGCAGCAGGTGCGGGGAGCGCTGCGGACCGTCCCCGAACGAAGGCAACAGCGTGCACGCCTCGCGCTCGGCGATCGCGACTGAGGTGGTGCTCGGGCACAGTCTGCGCAGCGCCGCATCGAGCTCGGTCGGTGCGCACGCGAACGGATGCCTGCGGGGACGGGGCGTCGCCGGCCGCCTGCCACGCGGCTTCGAGGCGCGGGGCGGCAGTCGAGAGTCCTCAGCCCAGACGCACAGTCCCGAGCCGGTCGACCAGAGGGCGTGAACGGCGATCACCGGGCGGAATGCTCGCGCATGGCGAGGACATCACGGCGCCCACGGCTCCAGAACCGTGCCCCAGCAAAATGGAGAGCGATTATTGCCGTCGTGAAACAGGACGATC
>CAVPLN010000039.1:0-131514 GCA_963705995.1 uncultured Solirubrobacterales bacterium | reverse complement strand
ATGTATTGCTGGACGGCGTTCAGATGAAGGCCGGGGAGAAGTGCTTGTCCGGTGAATAGGCTCGTCGAAGCAACGGGTTCATTGCACGGGCGCGACGATTGCCGGCGCGGGGTTCCCTCGCGCAGGATCTCGTAGTAGTACTCCGCGCCGTTCAGCTGAACGCGGAAGCGAACGCGGAAAGCAGTACGCGCGTCACCCTGGCTTGGTGTGACCCATACGGGGTTTGGTGTTGCAGGGTTCCGCTCTGCCGCGCGCGATAGCGCCGTCTCCGGTGCGGGGGCTCGCAGTGGAGTCACTCTGGCTGCCGCAGCGACGTCTCCGATCCGTTTGACGACCTGACCGTTCGAGCCGTACCAGATCATCGCGGGAGGGGCTGTCTGCGAGAAGTCGCCCTCCTGCTCGCGAACATTCTGCGAGCGGGGATCTTCAGGCTGATAGCAGCAGGGTTCATCAAGGATCGTGGCCGCGACGTTGTTCCGCACAGCTGCGACCTGGTACCGAACTCGTGAGTAGATGGGCGCGCCGAAGATCGGCATCGGCTGCCGCGGCAGCACGAACTCAACCTTCGTCACGCCGTCGGGGACGACGACGGCGACCTCTTCGCGCTTGCTGAACTCCGTCGAGGCGTAATAGAACGCATCGTTTCCCGCATAGACGGCTCTGCCGGCCGCGACAGCCTCGGGCGTGAAGGCCACGAGCCTCACGGCTCCGTTGACGCCGGTGACCGGGGCAAACGGGTTGAGCGCCTCCTCGAGCACGGCCTGCGTCGCCTCGTTGACACCCGTTCCAGCCTCCAGTCCCCCAAGCCACTGAGACCGAGGCTCGTCCTGGAAGTCAGGTCGCCCGTCGATCGGTGGAGCAACGATTCCGAGGGCACCTCCCCACGGCGCCCTCAACGCAAAACGGACCAGCGGTACCGCTACGTTGATTCCGCCCTCGTCCGCCAGCGTCTCCGTGAGCAACGTCTGATCAAGGCGCGTCTCGCGACGCCGCAGCACCCCGAGCAGGGCCACCATGTCGCCGGAGGAATGGCTGCTGGCAGACGGCGAGCGCGGCGACGCACGCAGCGCCGACAGAGCGAAGACGAGAACGCCGATGCTGAGGCATGCGGCTCCGAGCACCGGCAGAGCTCGGACCCAGTGGCGAAGCCTCGCCTGCTGGCTGCCCGCGACCTGGCGAGCATCCGGGTCATCGCCGAGGCGGCTGACTCCCGCCAGGAGCTGTCGCTCGAGTTCGTCGAAGGCCGTCACGCTCTCTCCTCCAGCTGATCTCTGAGCTGTCTGAGGGCCCGACTCACGCGCTGCCGAACGACCGCCTGAGAGCACGCCATTTCGGACGCGATCTCCACATACGAGCGATCGTCGATCACCCGCGCCCGCACCGCCTGTCGCTGTTCAGCCGACAACCTGCCGAGCAGGCGCTCAGTCCGCCCCTCTGTTCCCTGCGAGGCGAGCGCCTCGACTCGCTCGAGATCGGAGTCGTGCAGCTCGACCGGGTTGAACCCAAGCCGGGCGCGCGCGGCACTCTCCACACGCCGGCGGCGCACGCTGTCGAGCAGCTTGTGCTCGGCGATCTCGAACAACCATGCCGGGGCCGAGCCGAGGCTTCGATCGAACCGGCGGCAGCTCTCGACGACTGCCGCGAACGTCTCGGCGGTCAGGTCGAACGCGAGTTCCCGCGAGGCGGTGCGGCGGAGGTGGTAGCTCAGCACCGACGGCAACCAGCGTCGGTAGAACGCCTCGAACGCCGCCTGATCCCCCCGCGCGGCCGCAACAAGGAGCTCGCCGTCATCGACCCGGTCGTACCTCACAGCCGCTCCTTCGTACGAGCGACGATTTTGTGACAGGACATCGACGTCAAGGCCTCCGTGCCGGCGCCGCGACCGCCCGAGCCGGCCTGCTGGCCGCTGTCTCCGAAGCCGGGCCAGGCACTGCGACCATCCGCGTTATCGCTGCCCACCCCAGCAATACACTCCACGCACTCGTCGTGCTCGGTCCAAGATGTCCGAAGTTGTCCGTGCTCCGGAGGACGCGCTCGGACATCGAACTCGCGGCGATCAGCACACCCAAGGCTGGCCGATATCGCCTATGGCCTAGGCGGGCAGCGTCGCGTTTCCGATCGGGGTGGTCGCCGCGCCTGCGAGAGCTCGTTCCGGGCACGAGGTCACGATCGACGAAACCATCCGACGCCGCAAGGGCATCTCGGTACGTCGCTGAAGACGTCCGTGGACGTCTTCGGACATCCTGCCTCTGAGCAGGCATCTTCGTTGCGCGACGCAGCCCCGAGCTGACTCCGGGCTCTGGCTTCGCCCAGACGAATCGCGCCTGTCACGACCCGGCATGATGAAAGCGCGTGCCAGGCACCGCCCTTGCCACGCGGTTACCAGCCGGGCGCGAGGTGACGCCGATCAAGACCCCAGCGGATCGCGCCGATCAGCGACGCTCTGTCGCGGGCGTGCTACTCGCGCCCGAGTTCGACCGGGACGCGCTGGTCGGGGAACACCGCAGCGACCTCTAGGTGGCCGCCAAGCGCCTCGACATATGAGCGCAGGGTGGATAGGTAGACGTCGCTGCGCGCCTCGAGCCGCGAGACGTTGCCCTGGGAGATCCCGAGAGTGTCGGCGAGCTGGACCTGGGTGATGTGCCTGGACTGGCGCAGCTCGGCGAGCGCGAGCGCATCCTGCATCGCCTGCTGACGCTCGGCCACGTTCGCGTCCCAGTCAGGGTCGTGTTCACGCGCGCGCTGGCGCAGCTCGTTGAAGTTTCGGGTCTTCGCGGCCATTCAGGGTGCTCCTTCGCTATCGAGCGCTGCCAGGTGCTCGTCGAACAGGTCGTCTGCAACCGGGATCACCCGTTCGTAGAACTCCTGCCAGCGGTCGCGCTTGTCGCCGCCGATCAACAGAATCGCCGTCCGCCGCGGGTCGAACGCGAACAGCACCCGGATCGTGCCGACCCGCAGCTCCTTCATGTTCGCGTGCCGCGAACCCTCGACCGAGTCCACGAGCGGTCGGCCGAGACCGGGCCCACGCTGCTCGAGCAGCCGCACGGCGGCGTCGATGCTCTGCTGCTCCTCGGTGCTGAGCGTCATCCACCACGCTTCGAACTGATCGGTGAACTCGACGTCCCACACCGGACACTATACCCTCAAGCGCATATGCTGTCATGGGTATAATCCAAGGCGCCTCGCGTCAGGGCGACCGCCGTTCCGACTTGTGACGACGCCCGCTCCGGCGACAGCGCTGCCGGCGCAAACGCGTCGTCGAGTCGCTGAAACTCCTCGGGACGGAGCTTCGCGCTCACGTACCTGTCGGTTGTCGAGAGCTTCGAGTGGCCGAGGAAGTCGCGAACGAAGACCGCGTCTGAGGTTCGAGCAACGAGGCTGCCGGCGGCATGTCGCAGCCCGTGCAGCCGCACCGGTCGCAGGCCGGCGGCTTCGCAAGCGCGCTTGTAGCGTCGCCGGAGGGCCGACGGATCCAGCCGACGGCCGAATCGATTGACGAGCACGTAGTCGTCGGACCCGGTGAACTCATCGCGGGCGGCGAGCCGGGCGAGCGTCGCCACCGCGGGCGTCGGGAGCGGGACAAAGCGATGTCGACGACCCTTCGGGAGCGTCTCCTCACCCGACGACAGTCCACGGCGAACGAGCAGTAGCCGGTCCTGCAGGTCGACATCCTCCCAGCGGAGCGTCAGCGCCTCCCCCAGCCGAAGTCCCGTATAGAACAGCAGCCGGAAGCCGTCTGCGTCCTGGCGGTCTTCGGCCGTGCGTGCCTCCTGCTCGGCCGGATCAACCGCAAACCGGCCAGCGCGGTGCTCCCCTCGCTCGCAACAACGAGCGAGTGCCTCGACCTCCTCGACCTCGTAGTAGTCGAGCGCGGGCGGCGGGGCCTCGCGCCGCTTATCGCTTCCAAGAACCGGGTTTGCCGGAAGCGCGTGCGTGTCGCCACGACAGCCGTACGAGAACATGGCGGCCAGGACCTGGCGGTGCTTGTTGACGTTGCGGGGCGTCAGACCTTGACGATCGAGCCCGCGCAGGAACCTCGTGACGTCGGCTGTCGTGACCTCTGCGGCCGGCTTGTCGCCGAAAACAGCCATGATCCGGCCGGCGGTGACCCGATCGCCGCGGGCATAGCGCTCGCCCGGTTCGCGCAGGAGTGCCGCGTAGTCGTTCAGCGTCGACGGCTTTGCGCCCCGCACCTCTCGTAGCCAGTCAAGCCACTCGACCCCGAGCTCGCGAATCGTGACCTTCCGCTCGGCCGCCGCGCGCGCGGCCGACTGGGCAGCGGCGACCTCGCGCGCGTGGGCCTCCATCGTCGCGGCAGCCGCGAGGTTCGCAGCGTGCTCGTCAAGCCATCCATCGGGGCAACGGCCGCGGCGCTTGCGCCAGCCTCCCCTCTCGTCGTCCTCCTGCCAAGCGAGCCCGAGGCGGCGCTTGACGAGCCGCCACGGCTCCTCCCGACTCCCGCGGCAGCGCCACTGCGCGTCCCAGTAGGCGCGTCCGGCGGCGCCGGCCCGCACACGGATCACCAGGCTCCCCTGCTCGACATCGGAATGGTCACTCATCGATCCGAGAATATCGCTCGTAGCGGACGTGGAGAAATTGGGCATCACGCTGGGCATCACGAGAATTAGGCATCAGATTGGGCATCAAACGGACCTCTGAATGCCGTAATTACAGGGCTTTGCGACACCGATCTTGCCGCAAACTGCGGCAGTTAGACGCTCATCGTCTGCTTGCCATGCAGAAGGTCGAGGGTTCGAGTCCCTTCAGCCGCTCCTCACGAAAGCCCAGTTCTGTCGAGACCCCTTAGGACAGCGGCAACTCCACCAACTTCGCTACGTTCGACCCGGCGGTGTGGAAATCGCCGGTGCCAGCTCATGGAGCCTGCCTAGCGGAGGAGCCTCCGGCGCGCAGGGAGGCGACTGGAGCCATTAGCGTCAGGCCGTCACCGCTCGCGGGCTCGAATCCGTGCCGGCGGTAGAACTGAGCCGCCGGCCCGTCGATCGCGTCGACGACGACCGCGCGGATGCCGATCTCGTCGGCGGCCGCGAGCGCGCGGCGTAGGCAATCGCGGAGCAGGTCACGCCCGAGCCCGCGTCCCTGCCAGCTGCTGTCCACGGCGAGGCGTGCGATCAGGCAGACCGGGATCGGGAAGTGCCGCGACACGCCGGCTCGTACAGCGGGCGATGCCTCGGAGTGCTCGACCTCGGCCGCCACAAGTGTGTAGTAGCCAACGACGCGAAGATCGGCATCGGTCGCCGCGTATGTTCGAGCGACATCGCGGCGTTGCGACTGTCCGGCGTAGGCTCGCAGCCAGCGATCGAGGCTAGGCTGGCCATAACCGAACTCCTCGGTCCGGTGGCGTTTCGGGTCGAGCGGCTCGACGGGCCGCAGTTCGCTCACGACGGCAGCGCAGTAGGCCGATCAGCCAACCAGGCCAGCCCGGCTTCGAAACGCTCCGGGTGGTCAAGCGCGTCGAGGAACCGGGCGGCTTCCTGATCGTCAAGCACGATTCTCGAGCGTTCCGACATCACCTCTTCGGCGCTCGCACGCGCCGCGCGGCGGAAGAACTCGCTGATACTGACGCCGAGAGCTGCGGCGGCGGCCTCCTCCAGGGAGTGCTCCTCGTCGGAGACGCGGATCTCGATACGACGAGTCTTGGCCGAGCCAGCCATACCCCCATTGTACGGCAAAGTCCCGTACATGCCGTCCGTCGCTCACTCCAGCCCTCGCGGGCGGCATCAGATGGCAGGAAACGTCCGGTATTTGTCATTGCGGACAGAACGGGAAGCCGTCACGATGTGGTCCATGCCTGCTTGCCGGATCGTGATCGTCGTCTATCCCGGGGTCCAGCCGCTCGATGCAGTGGGGCCGGCCGAGGCGTTCGGGGGGGCCGCACGGCTCATCCCAGGTTCCTACGAGGTGACGGTCGTCGCGCCGGAGCGCGTCTCGCTCGAGTCGCGCTTCGGTGGCTTCGGGCTGATGCCGGCCAGCAGCCTGGCCGAGTGCGTCGGGCCGATCGACACGCTGATCGTCGCGGGCGGTTTCGGCTCGCGCACGGCGCACGAGATCCCCGGCCTGATCGATTGGGTCCGCGACGCCGCCGGGCGTGCCCGGCGCACCGCCTCCGTGTGCACCGGAGCGTTCGTGCTGGCGGCCGCCGGACTGCTCGATGGGCGGCGCGCCACGACGCACTGGGCGTCCTGCGACGAGCTCCACGAGCGCTTCCCAACGATCACGGTCGACGCCGACCCGATCTTCGTCCGCGACGGTGACGTGTGGACCTCGGCTGGAGTGACTGCCGGGATTGATCTTTCCCTGGCTCTGATCGACGATGACCTCGGGGCTGAGCCCGCGCGTGAGATCGCCCGCTGGCTCGTCGTCTTCCTGCAGCGCCCAGGCGGCCAGGCGCAATTCTCGACGCAGCTCGCAAGCCAGCCGGCCGCGCGCGCCCCGCTGCGGGAGCTGCAGGCGTGGATCGTCGAGCACCCCGATGCCGACCTGCGCGTCTACGCGCTGGCCGAGCGCGTGGCGATGAGCCCGCGCAACTTCGCGCGCGCGTTCCGCCGCGAGGTCGGGCTCACGCCCGCCGGCTTTGTCGAGGCCGTGCGGGTCGAGTCCGCCCGCCGCCGCCTCGAGCACGGCGCGGAGCCCGTCGACGAGGTCGCGCGCCGGGTCGGCTTCGGGACGCCGGAGACGATGCGCCGCGCGTTCTCTCGCCGGCTCGGCGTCGCCCCTGCCGAGTACCGCTCTCGCTTCCACCGTGACCCACGGACCTAAGGGGTCTCGACAGAATTCGTGGCTGGATCTGACGAGTGGCTGGGCGTGGCCGGCGCCGCCGGCTCGCCGCGATAATACCTGGCGTATTTGAGGGCGAGCCGGTGGTGTCAGGCGCGTCCAGACGCCGTCAGAGACGTCACTAATTCTGTCGTGAGCCCAAACCCTCTGACAGGAGCCTCCGTATGCTTGCCGCCTTCGTCCTGTATGACCGCTTCACCGCGCTCGACATCACCGGACCGCACGAGGTCCTCAATACCGTGCCCGCGATCGAGTCGGTGTTCGTCGCCGAGCGGACCGGGCCGGTCCGCAACGAGTCCGGGACCCTGGCGATCATCGCCGACCGCTCGTTCTCGGAGGTGCCCGCGCCCGACATCCTCGTCGTGCCCGGCGGCTTCGGGACCAGGGCGCTGCTCACGCATAAGCCGATCCTGTCGTGGCTGCGCGCCGCGCACGAGACGTCGACGTGGACAACCTCCGTCTGCACCGGCTCGCTGCTGCTCGCCGCCGCGGGGCTGCTCGACGGCGTGCCCGCGACAACGCACTGGCTGGCCCGGGATCTGCTCGGAACGCTCGGTGCCGTCCCGGTCCCGGATCGTGTCGTCCGTCAAGGCAAGATCTTCACGGCCGCCGGCGTCTCTTCCGGGATCGATATGGGCCTGGAACTGGTGAGGTGCATGTTCGGCGACGAGATGGCGCAGGCCGTGCAGCTGGGGATCGAGTACGACCCGACCCCGCCGTTTGACTGCGGCACGCCTGAGAAAGCCCCCGAGGCGATCCGAGAGCTCGTCGCGTCCGTGTTCGCCGCACAGGGAGCGGCGGCGACGGCCAGCTGAACAATCGCCGGCCGCCATGCGGCTGGACCGAACCGAAGGTGCGCGTCTCCGAGCACGTCGCAATAGCACGCGTCGGAGCGCGCCCACAACGAGACGCGGATCACGCGGTGGTCGAGCTTCGGTCGCGGGGCGGCCATACGAGCACGCTACGAACCCGGAAGCCGGGACGAGGGTGATGCGGCGTCGCGCCGGACGCCGAAGTCGTTCTGGATCTTCCAGCCCGAGCGGCTGGAGTTGGCTCGCAGCCGATACGGTCTGGCGATTGTGATCACGCTGTGTGGGGAGTTTGCTGAGGTGCAGATCATCGAGTTCGAGTCCGAAGACGGTCTGGAGAGCTTTCAATCTGACCCACGTCGGCTGGAGCTTTCCGCGCTTCGTGAGACCTCGATCGCCTCCACGATCCTGATCCGCGGCACGCGCCGCAGATGGTCGCCGCAGTAGAGCACGCGCGTGGGTGAGCGGGATATCGAGCGCTGGTTCGCCGACCGGCAGGCCCGCGAGGCCAGCCGGAGCGAGATCTGCGCGAGCAAGCGCCGGTTCGCGACTGAGGCCGAGGCCCGCGCCGCCGCACTCTGGGACCGGACGCAGTTCGGCGGACGTCTGACCTGCTACCGCTGTGAGGAGTGCGATGGCTGGCATCTCACCGGCGGCCGAGGTCGGTCGCACGAGTGATCGGCCGCCGACCTGGTCCCCACCAGCGCCGGATCGGTCACCGACACGGCAACGCTGACGACGACCTCGGCGAACCTGAGCACCGCGACGAGCGCCTCGGCGACGCTCAAGGCCAGGAGCGCCTGTGAGCTATACGGCGTGGTGGAGGGGGCGCGCAGGCGTCCGCCGAGAGGACTGGGACGGGTTCGCTGCGTGAGTCGGCAGCGGCCCCGGTTTGCCGAGGTGGAAACCCTGCCCGTATGTCGCCCCAAGCCCGCGCAGGAGCTCGGTGATGGGCTCGCTGGTGACATATTCGGCGATGGTCGGGAGGTCGAGGCCGTTTGCGACGTGGATGATCGCTTCGACGATGAGGTTGTCGAGTGGGCGTGTCTCGAGTTCGGTGATGAATTGGCCGTCGATCTTGAGGAGGTCGACCTGGACGGCTTTCAGGTAGGAGAAGCCGGAGAACCCCGAGCCGAAGTCGTCGAGCGCGATCTTGGTGCCGAGTGCTCGGAGTCTGTTGCAAACGGTCGCTGCTTGATCGAGATTGGCGATCGCGTCGGCTTCGGAGATTTCGAACGTGAGCCGACCGGGGTCGATCTGCGCCAGGCGCAGTTCGGTGCCGATGAAGCGCGTGAGCCCCGGGTCGGCGATCGTGCTGGCGCTGAGGTTGATGGTCAGGTGGACGGTGGGGTTGGCGACGGCGATCTGCAGGGCGTGTCCGATCACCCATTTGTCGATCGCGGGCATGTAGCCGAAGCGGACGGCGGATGGAAGGAACTCGCCGGGGGCGATGAGCTCCCCGTTCTCGCCGCGCATCCGGATCAGCAGCTCATACATGACCGTCGCGCGCGTGTCGAGGTCGACGATTGGCTGCGCTTGCAGCTCGAAGAGGTCGTCAGCAATCGCCCGCTTCAGGTATTGCGAGAGGAGCAGGCCGGAGTGCATGTCCTGACGGATCCCGGCGCTGTAGACGGAAACCCGGTTTCGCCCGCGTTTCTTCGCGTCGAACATGGCGATGTCGGCGTCGGCGAGCGCTTCGGTCGTTGTCCCGGTCTCGCCGTCGAGCATCACGACGCCGACAGAGGCCGAGAGCACGTACCGTCGACCGGCGTGCTGGAACGGCTTGAGCTCAATCGCGCGGATCAGCCCGGCGGCGAGCTTGAGCGCCGCCTCTTGGTCGATCGCGGGAATGATCAGGCCAAACTCATCGCCGCCGAGACGGGCCAGGAGGTCGACGGCTCTGACTCTGGCCGACAGCACGTTGGCCACATGGGCGATCGCCAGATCGCCTATCTGGTGGCCGAGCGCGTCGTTGAGGTAGGTGAAATGATCGAGATCGATCATCAGCAGCGCGGCGCTCACCCCTTCGTTCTGGACGGACGACAGCAGGCTGCTGAGGGCCGACTGCAGCGCGGCGCGGTTGTACAGGCCCGTCACGGGATCACGCTCGGAGAGCAGCGACAGGCGCCGGTGCAGATCCTTGCGGTCGGAGACGTCCTTGATCTGCACCACGAGGTGCTCCGGTCTGCCGTCCGCGCCGGTCACGGCGCTTGCCGCCAGCTCGACCCAGACGACGTGCCCATCGGCATGGAGGTAGCGCTTCTCGATCTCGTAGCTCGCGCGTGCGCCACGGACGACCTGATCGAATAGATCGGCGTTGCGCCGGAGGTCCTCCGGGTGGGTCATCTCCTGAAAGCGGAGTCCAAGGAGTTCGTGCTCCGCGTAGCCTGTCATCGCGCAGAAGGCCGGGTTGACTTTGGTCCAGCGGCCGTCGAGGTCGATCAGCGCCATGCCGACGTGCGAGTGGTCGAATGCGCGCTGGAACCTTTGCGTGGCCTCCACCAGCTGCGCGTGCTGCTCACGCTGGGCGGTCACGTCCCTGATCGCGGCCACGGCGACCGGTCCGGTCGAACTCCCGGACCCGTAGACGCTCAGCACGGCGGAGATCCAGCCGATGCTGCCGTCCGGGCGCACGATCCGGTGGTCGAGATGGACGCGTGCGCCGTTCCTGAAGCTGCGTTCCGCTGCGGAGAGGACGAGCGGCACGTCGTCAGGGTGGGTGAACACCGACGGGCTGCAGCCAAGGAGCTCGTCCGGTCGCCGGCCCATGACAGCCAGGGTCGCACCCGCGACAAACGTGAACACGCCCTCGGCATTCACCTGCGCCAGCATGTCTCCCGAGTGGTCGATCAGGCTGTCGAGCACCTCAAGCGAACGTCGATGAGCCCCGAGCTCGGGGTCCTGTCGGAGGGCGAGAACGACTCCCTCGACGCCGTCGCCGTGCGCGCCGGGAAGCGGCGCGACCGTCGCGACGATCACGGAGCCATCGCCCGCCTGGATCGTCCAGCTGCAGGCTTGCCCGGCGAGCGCATCGCTCAAACACTGTTCCAGTCCGTGTTCTGCGCAGAACAGCTCGCGGGCATGGCGCCCGATCAGCTCGCCGGCGAAGCCGCCGTCCTGGAGGCTCGCGGGCACGTGTCCGGCCTCGGCTTGGCAGCACAGCTGCGGGTCAAATCGCAAGATCGCGTGACCTGGCAGCTGCGCGATGGCCGCACCCCAATCCTCCGTGGCTGCGGATCGGCCGCCCGGCGGGAGGCCGCTCATCGTCGCGTTCTCCTCACCATGGCTCCGCATGGCGCGTGACATCCCGCATTGCCGACAACCTCCTGGGCCAACGTTTTGATCCGCCTCGCGAGGCGCCTCTCATGCGATCCCCTTCGGCATGCGGTAGCTCACGCCCCATCTCCCACACAATGCGTCTGTCAACGCATTGATCAAGGATGATCGGCTCGACGCAGCGCACCCTGAACGTGGAAACTACGGTCGCGTAGATGGGAAAGCCCGTAGCCTGTGGATCGGGCGGCCCGTGCTGCGCGGCCTGCACCCGTCTCCCGCGAGCTTCTGTGGCCCAACCGGCGGGCCGGCAATGGACAGAACCCTCTCCCTAGATCGATGTGACTGTCAAGCCGGCTCGACGCCGATCGAACAGCTAGTGTCGCGACCGTGCCGCTGACTGACTCGGCCGTCGATCGCGAGCTTCCGTCCGAGGAACTGCGGCGCCGACTGCGCACGTTGCTGGCGTGGTCCGGCCCGCCGCAGGCGCCGGCAGCAACCGTTGTGGATGAACGCTTGCGGGATGGCTACCAGGAGCAGTTGATCGAGTACCGCAACGTCGAGGACGAGACCGTCCGAGCGTTCCTGCTTGTGCCCGACCGGTCGCCGCCGGTGCCAGGCATCGTCGTGAACCACCAGCACAACGGCGAGCGCCACCTCGGCAAGAGCGAGGTCATGGGCCGCGCCGGCAGTCCGATCCAGGCGTTGGCGCCGCGCCTGGCTCGCGAAGGGTTCGCGGTGCTGGCCGCTGACGCTGCCTGCTTCGAGGATCGCCGGCGGGGCGCAGCCGGAACCGAGCCGGCTGCCGGCGATGACACCCAGCACTATGACGAGATGGCCTACCGACTCGTTCAGGGCTCCCTGCTGATGAGTCTGGTCGTTGCCGACGCCGCGGTCGCCCTGTCGGTGCTGTCTGCCCAGGCACAGGTGGATCCGGATCGTGTCGGAATGCTTGGGCACTCCATGGGAGGGCATACGACGCTGTTCACCGCGGCGCTCGATGAACGGGTGATGTTCGCCTGCATCAGTGGCGCCTTGTGCGGCTACCAGGCCCGGATCGGCGCCGGCGTTGGGATCGAACTCGCGCAGATCATCCCGGGGATCGTCGCGGTGACCGATTTCGACGGGCTGCTCGGCCTGATCGCACCGCGCCCGGTCCTCGTCGTCTCAGCCGACGAGGACCCGTACTCCTTCGATGCCCCGGCCGTGGTGGCTCGCGCCCGCAGCGAGTACGACCGCCGGCGTGCAGGCGACCTGCTGACCCACGACCGCTATCCCGGCGGGCACGCTCTGACCGAAGCACGGGTGCAGGCGATCCTCGCATGGGCCAAGGCGGTCGCCGCACCCAGCCGGGACGGCTCGTGAGCGTCAGATCGAAGCGTTCACGACCTGGTCGGCGACCAACGCGTTGCGCGTCAAACTCCGCGAGCAGCGGATCACGGTCACCGGCCTGAACGTCGCCTACATGGACACGGAGATGACCGCGGGCCTTGCCGTGCCGAAGGTTGACCCGCGGGAGATCGCGCGGGTCACCGCCGAGGATCTCGTCCGGCGAGCTACCCGACGGGTGTCAGCGAGCCAGGCGGAGGGTTCGCTGCGTCCGGCCGTTCGCGCAGATGCTCGTCGAGCCGCTCGGCCTCCATGGGCCGGGCGAACAGGAATCCTTGCCCGTAATCGCAGCGTTCGGCTTGGAGATGGCGCAGTTGGGCGTCGTCCTCGATCCCTTCAGCGAGGGTGCTGAGCGCGATCGTCTTGCCGAGTTGGATGAGGGTGTGGATGACGGCTGCTGATCGCGACGAGCTGTCGATGGCGGCGATGAACGAACGGTCGATCTTGAGCACATCGATCGGGAGCTCGCTGAGGCAGGCGAGTGAGCTGTACCCGGTGCCGAAGTCGTCGATCGCGACCTGCACGCCGAGCGCTTTGATCGCGCGGAGGCGCTGAGCGGCTGCTTGGGGGTCGTTCATGACGGCGGTCTCGGTGATCTCGAGCGTCAGCGAGGCGGGGTCGAGCCCGGCCGTTCGCAGCGCGTCGTTCAGGTCGTCGATCAGTTCGTCAGTGTCGAGCTGGCGGCCCGACACGTTGACCGACAGTCCCAGATGCCGGCCGGTTGCCTGCCAGGCCGCGACCTGCCGGCTCGCCTCGTTCAGCACCCAGCGTCCGATCTTGACGATCTGTCCGTTCTGCTCGGCGATCGGGATGAAGGTGTCAGGCCCGATCACGCCGCGGGTGGGATGGCGCCAGCGCAGCAGCGCCTCGACAGCGACGATCCGCTCACTCGCGAGTTCGACGATCGGCTGGTAGACGAGGAACAGCTGCCCGTTGTCGACGGCGGCGGCGAGGTGGAACTCCAGCGACAGCCGGTCCTGTGAAGCGGTCTGCATCGAGGACTCGAACACGGCGTAGCGGTTCCTGCCGGCGGCCTTGGCGGCGTACAGGGCGACGTCAGCGTCGGCGAGGAGCTGCTCGGCGCTCGTCATGCTGCCGTAGGCGATGCCGATGCTCGTGCCCATGACCAGGTGACGGACGACCGGTTCGCCGAGATCGTACGGCGTGCGGAGGCGTTCGAGCAGCCGCTCTGCGACGAGATCCGGCCCGGCGTCGAGCGTCTGGGAGAGCAGGATCAGGAACTCGTCGCCCGCGAGGCGTGCGGCTGTGTCGCCCTCGCGCAGCGTGTCACGCAGTCGCCCGGCGAACTGTTCCAGGAATCGGTCGCCGGCGGCGTGACCGAAGGTGTCGTTGATCTGCTTGAAGCCGTCGACATCAAGGTAGAGCGCCGCGACGGGCTCGCCCGTGCGCCGGGCGTGTGCGAGCAGCTGTTCGGCTCGATCGAGCGCCAGCACCCGGTTCGGCAGCCCGGTCAGCGCGTCGTGAAGCGCGAGGTGCTCGAGCTGCGCGGTCCGCTGACTGACGAGTCGTCGTGCGCGCGCGCGGCCGCTGGCGAGCACGTAGAGCAGCGTGCCGAGCAGCAGGCTCAGGACGCTGCCGCCGAGCAGCAGACCGAGCGCGTCGGTTTCGCCGAAGACGCTTGCGATCGCCACCGGCCCGGACACGCGGACGGTCCAATCGCCCGACAGCGCCAGCGTCACGTGAGCGGCGTGCGGCTCGGCGTGCGAGTAGCTGTATGCCGCCTGGTAGCCGGCAGCCTTGTAGCTGACCGTCAACGCGGTCCCGGGATGGCCACGCAGGGCGTCGGCCATCACCAGGTTCGGCAGGATCGTTTCACCCAGCCAACCGACGAACGCGCGCTGACGCGCGGTCACGCTCGTCAGGGTGGCGCCGCTGCGATACACCGGGGTCTCCACCTCCAGCACGTTCTGATTCAGATATGGCACCGCGAGGTAGAACGCCGCGCCGGTGTTTCGTGCCGAGAGCAGGCCGCCTCGGGTTCCCGGCAGCGCGCACGCATCGATCCAGGCCGTCGGGCGCGCCGCCAGCGATCCCCACGCCATGCCGACGACCGTCAGGCAGTAGAACGGCCGCTTGCCGGCAGGGGCCACCGTGAAAGCGCCCCGGCCCGCCGGCCTCACTGCCGCGCCAGCGTGCTCCTCGTAGCCGCGCAGCTCGGATGCGAGCACGATCCCGCTCAGCTGGACCGTCGCGAGCTCCGGATAGTTCGCGTGGGTTCGCTCGGCGGCGAGCCAGCGCACAAACTCGGCCTGAGACAGGCTTGGATTCATCGCGACGAACGCGCTCGTGCTGTTCGTCAGATCGGCCTCGCGCTGAATCGCCACCCCGAGTCCGGACGCGATCTGCGCCGCGGCGGAAACGAACGCCCGCCGCGACTGGGCCGCGTCACTGTGGGCGAGCGCCACCGCTCCGAGCGTCGATCCGACGACCCCAGCCAATGCGAGCAACGCGGCCCCCGACGCCCACCACAGGCCGAAACGGCGCGACCCGCGCCGGCGTAACGCGCGCCAGCCGGCGGACGGGCGTGGCGACGCAGAACCATCCAAGAGCATGACGAGTTGATCGACGCGACGCGGACCCAACTTGACCTTGGCCGCCCTCGCGACGGACGCGTGAGCCGCACGTGCCGGCGTCGATCAACCAACCTCCGCCGCTCGCGATCAGACGCTCGGCTCAGGCTTGGAGCGATCCGGGGTCCGGGGGAACGTCGACTGCATGCTCCTGGAGCGCGTCCAGCGGAACGATCTCCAGAGCACGCTGATGCGTAGATGCGAGGACGACGAAGGCTGCCGCACCGTCCAAGTGCGCTTGTAGCCAGTTCGCCGCGGTCACACACCATCGATCACCTGGCCTCAGCCCTGGGAATCGATACTGCGGCACCGGCGTGATCAGGTCATTACCGATCCGCTGCTGGTGTTCGAGGAACTCGGCAGTGACGACAGCACAGACCGTGTGACTTCCCAGGTCCTCGACACCGGTATGACAGCACCCATCACGAAAGAAACCGGTGATCGGATCGGTGCCGCAGGGGGCGAGCGGTCCGCCCAGGACGTTCAGCTCGGTCATGCCAACCAGTATCGCTCTGGCAACGGCGGCAGTGCAAGCGTGGCATCAACGCGGTCAACCAGCGGTGACCGAGAACTCCAGGTTGCAAATGCCGGCTGTGGAACTCGAGTAGGTGAGGTTGCTGTACCCGGTGAAGCCGCCCCGCGTATCGGTCCCGCCAGGGAAGAAGATCCGAAGCTCGCCCTGGCCCTGATCGATCCTGGCGGGCTTCGTCCTCGTTCCCGAACCCTGGAACGTCAGGCCGACCTTTGCGAACCCGTTGACCTTCCCGACGTAGTAGTAGTCGGCCCCGATCGACGGATCGAGGAGGTGCCGGATCGAAGCGCTACCGATCATCGTGACGTGCTGGCCAGCGATACAGCCGCTGTTGACAGCCCGCTGAGTGACCCCGTTCAGGTCAGCGACCTTGCTGCCCTTCACCTCGAACGAACCGTCAAAATCGTTGATCGCAGGCCCGGGCTGGCTGTGATTCGCCCTGATCTTCCAGGCTCCCGATGCCGGCCGAGTGGTAGCGACCGCATCGCGCGCGCCCACGGCGAGCGGCGAATTCGCCAGGATCACCAAGACCGTCGCGGTCGACAGCAAGGCACCGAGTGCAGGTAGCGCGCTGCGGCTGCTCACCGCCAGAAGCCTACAGCGCCTGGTGCCCTCAACCGCAAGGAGAGGTCCACTCGCCGAGGGCGAGCCAGGTCGGCCGCGAACCGGGAGACGATCGCTGAGGGCGCGGCCGAAGAGACGGATTGTGGGCTTGTTGCAACGCCCGGAGTAGTTCGCACCGATGGGCTCCGAACGGCGCGCGAGAAAGATGTCTCATAAGGAGATTTCCAACACGTGATGACCACGCTCTTACAACCCACTCCCACGACCAATCCGACCCGCTTGACGCTGCGGACGTGCGTGACCTGCGGTGCCGTCAGCGAACCGGGCGAATGCGCGGACGGCTGCCACGAGAGCCTGCTCGACCTCGCCCCCGCAGCTGACTGCGACCGTCTCGCTGGGATCTGCCGGCGAGCGCACTCCACCGCCGAGGCGTTTCGCACCGTGGCCGCCGGCCTGACCGGGCCCGAACCCTCCGCGCTCGAATGCGAAGCCGCATACGACGCGGTCCGGCAGCGTGCGCGCGCCGTGCTGCGCCGCTTCCCGCCGACGGCGTCGAACGGCGAGGCCCTGCCGGTGTCGGTGACGGCGGAGCCGGCGTGGTGGTGTCCTGACTGCGACGGAGTCGAGGCCCCCCAGCCGTGTCTCGAGATGTGCATCTGGATGCCCGTGGACTGGGTTGACGCCGCCGTCTACCGGCGCGAGCGCGAGCGTGCGCTCGCTCAGCAGGCGATCGAGTCGGACTGGCGCGCGCTGCTGCGCCGTCTGGCGTCGGTCACGCCGAGAGCGGGGCAGGCAGTTCGCTGCTGGCGCGCGTTCGGCGCCGAGGCCCGCGCGCTGCTCAAGGCCGGCGACCGCGACGTTGTCGATGGCGAGATCGCGGACGGGGACGGCGGCGATCGCGAATATGAGCGCGGCGTCTGGGACGGCCGCGAATGGGCCGACGGCTACGCGACGGCCGCCGAACTGCGCCAACTCGCCGGGGATCTCTCCGGGGAGGGTGATCCGCACTGGGGCGGCTTCGTCGCCGGAGCGGAGGAACTGCTGGCCGAGCACGAGGCCGCCCTGTCCGTCGTCGGAGGAGCGCCGGCCGGGTAGCTGATCACGGCTCACCGGTGCGACGCCGTCCACGTCGACTCCGCGGCAGCGACATCGGCGACGAGGTTGCCGAGCGCGAGGTTGACATCGCTCGCGTGGTAACCGAACAGTGGGCCCGCTTCCTCGGTCACCAGCGGCCGGTGGTCGGAGCTGCCGGTCGCCTTGGTCACGTCGAGCCACGAGGCGCCGTCCTCGTGCTCGCACCGCGAGCTGTACAGCCCCGGGTAGGAGACCCAGGGTGTCGACGCGGTGCCGAGCGCGGGAAAGTACGGATCGAGCGGGCCTGCGCCGGTCGCGATCCCTGCCGGATCGACGCACACGACCTCGAGCCCGGTGCGCGCGACCTGATTCGATTGCAGCGACACGCCCTGGCCGGGGCGGCCGAACAGCGACGCTGCCGGTGGCAGCCCCGGGAAGCTCGAGTAGGCGATCACGCATCCCGTCTCGCCGGTCCGGTCGCAGGCGGGAATGTGCTGGAAGGTGCCGCCGACGAGCCTGCCGGTCGGCACCGCGACGTTGCCGCCGAGGATGATCGCCATCACCAGCCGGTCGCGCAGAGCGGGCACGGCGTCGACGAGCCGTTGCAGCAGCAGGATCGTGAGTGCGGCACCCTGCGAGTGTCCGATCAGGATCAGCGGCCGGCCGTCGCTTTCGTGCGCCAGGAAGTCCTCGAACCCGGCGCGGATGCTGTCGAACGCCGTGACCGTTTCGGGCGGTCCGAGGTTCAGATCGGGGTGTGATGCGAGGTAGGAGAGCGTGACCTGCCGGTACATCGGCGCGTACACACGGCAAACCTGCGAGAAGCGCGAGGCCTGGGCGACGGCGGCGTCCACTTCGGCGGCGCCGACCTGCAGATCCGAGTTCGAGCCACTCTCGGGCGACACCGTCGGGTAGACATAGAAGCAGTCAAAGCCGGTCGCGGGGACGGGGGTGCCGGCGCGAGTCGACCGCGCGCCGGACGCGGTGATGACCGTCGTCGCGAGCGAACTTGCACACGGATCGGGGACCTGCCCGGGCCTGCACAGCCACACGGTGCCGGACGCGGACGCGGGGAGGGCCACGGCCACTGCGTGCAGCCGCCGGCCGGACGCGGGCGCGGCGACGAGCACGCCGGCAGCGAGCAGGCCGGCAGCGAGCACGCCCGCGGCGAACAGACGGCCCGCCGCGGATAGACGGCCGACCTGCAGACGCGCGGCGAGCGCGCTTGGACGCCGAGATGCATGCATGAGAACTCCTCCACTCGCCAGATCGACCTCGAGTCCCGCGCCGGAGACTACCATAATCACGTTATTCAAATAATATGCCTATCTGAATCTTGCTCCGGGGGCCGCCGAACCCAGCTCAGATGGACGACATCCCTCCTGTGATGGACGACACCCCTCCTGTGATGGACGACACCCCTCCTGTGATGGACGACACCCCTCCTGAGATGGACGAGAGCCCATCGAGACGCCGGCGCCTGACGCGCGCCGAGGCGCGCGAGCAGACCCGCGTGCGGCTGCTCGAGTCCGCCGCACGTGTGTTCGCCGAAAAGGGCTTTGCCGCCGCCTCGCTCGAGGAGATCTCGGACGCGGCCGGGTACTCCACGGGAGCTCTCTACTCGAACTTCGACGGCAAGCAGCAACTCTTCCTGGAGGTGCTCCGGAGTCGATGGGCACGCGGGATCGCGGGGCGACTCGGCGCGGCGCGGAGAGCGTTCGAAGCCTCGACGGCCGGCGCGGCGGATCCGTTCGAGACGCTGTCGCGGTTCGTCGGCAGGCGGGCGGACCGCGAGCGAGAGTTCGCGACGCTCGGCGCAGAGCTGTGGCTCTATGCGCTGCGCAATCCCGACGCCGCGGACCTGGTCGCCGAGATGCTCCGCCAGGAGGTCGACGGACTCGAGTCGCTGATCGCGGCGGCAATGGAGCGCCGGCGCCCGGCGGCCTCGCTCACTCCGATCGAGATGGCGACGGTCGCAGTGACGCTGTTCGACGGCCTCGTTCGTCGACGCCGGCTTGACCCGACGGCAGTCCCGGACGACCTCTTCGCCCGCACGATGCGCGCACTGTTCGCCCCGGATCCGTGATCGCGGCGGTGCCGGTCGACGCCGGCCTGTCAGGATGGCGGGCGGAGAACGGCGGACGGTGAAACGAGAACGGCAAGGCACGAGGATCAAGCGGGTGGCCAGGGAGTCGGGACCCGAGCCGACCGCATCGCCGTTCGACCGGTCCTGGCTCGCCGCCGCGGTCCGCCTCGCGCTCGTCGTGATCGCCGCCGTGATCGCGATCGCCGCGCTGCCCGGACTCGACGGTGTCCGGCAGCGACTCGCCCACGCGGCGGTCGGTGACGTCGTCGCCAGCGCGGCACTCGAGGCCCTCTCGGTCGTCGCCTTCGCGATGGCATTTCACGCTGCGTTCGGGCGCGCGCTCGGGCGCTGGAGGGCGGCGTCGCTCGCGACCTTCAGCCAAGGTGTCAACGTGTTCGTCCCGGCCGGCGGCAGCGGCGGTCTTGCCGCAGCCGCCGCGGTCATGGTCCGGCTCGGCATGCCTCGCAGGCTCGTGATCAGCCGGATGCTCGCCCTCTACTTCCTGGCGGCAGGGCTGACGAACATCGCGCTCGTCATCGCCGGCGGCTATGGAGTCGCAAGCGGGTTGCTTCCCGGCCATCCGCCGCTCGCCGCCGCGCTCGTGCCGGCCTCGATCGCGGTGCTCGTGTGCGGACTCGCCGTCGCTGCGGCACGCCGTGCGCAGCGGCCCGCCGGGCCTGACCCGCGTCGCATCGCTCGCGCGCTCCGAGCCGTGACCGACCATCTCGCCGCAGGTCTGCGGGCAAGCGGTGACCTGCTTCGTGCCGGCGACCCGCTGCTCCTATTCGGGGCGATCGGATATGTGGCCTTCGACCTCGCTGCCCTCGACGGGGCCTTTCGCGCAGTCGGCCCGAGCGCGCTGCCACTCGGGACACTGATGCTCGCCTATACGCTCGGGCAGGTCGGATCGGTGATCTCGCTTCCGGGGATGACAGAGGGCGGGCTGCTGGGAGTGCTCGTCCTGTACGGCGCGCCCGTCGGCGCGGCGGCGTCGGCCGTCGTCGTCTACCGCGTCATCCAGATCGGCATCCCGCTCGCGCTCGGACTCGGCGGCGGTGCGGGCGTGCGCGCGATGCTCGCCGACGATCTTACGGTCCTGGCGGTGCCGGGCGCCCCGACCGATCGTCGGTGAACGGGACCACGTCGCGGGCGCGGGCGATCGCCCGCAGATGTCTCGGCGGTGCAATGATCGGCGTGTGAGCTTCGGCATCCGCAGCGACCGGAGGGGGCGCAGATCCCCCTGACCAGCGCTTCGCGCCGGACCGCGGCGGTCCTGCTGACCGGCGCGCTCGTGCTGATGCTCGCGTTCGCAACCTCGTACGTCGGCGCATTCCACAAGCCCACCCCCCATCGCGTGCCAGTCGCGCTGGTCGCTCCGAAACGCGTCGCCACCCAGTCCGCCGGGCGCCTCAACCGTCTCCCCGGCGGGCCGCTCCAGGTTCGCCTCGCCACGAGCGTCAAGGCCGCCATCGCGCTGATCGACGGGCGGCAGGTGTACGGGGCCTACGACGCGACGACCGACACGCTGTATGTGGCGGACGCCGCAAACCCGGCGACGGCGACGGCACTGACGCTGATCTTCGATGACACCCTTGCGGCCGAGCGCGAGCCGGCGGCGCGCGTCGTCGACCTCAAGCCGCTGGCGGCGTCGGATCCAAATGGGACCGTCCCGTTCTACACCGTGATCGCCTGGGTGTTCGGCGGCTACCTGGCCGCGGTGCTGATCGGTCTCGCCGTCGGGAACCGCAGCTCCAGCCGGCGCCGAGCGGCGGACCGGATCACGGCTCTGGGGGCCTTCGCGGTCGCCGGCAGCCTGCTCCAGATCCTCGTCCTCCGAAGCGCGTTCGGCGTGCTCCACGGGCACCTGCCTGCGCTGTGGGCCTGCGGCACGCTGATCGTGCTCTCCTCGGGGCTCGCGACTGCGGGCCTCCAGGCGCTCGCGGGGATGGGCGGCACCGGACTCGTGATCCTGTGGTTCGTGATCATCGGCAACGCGTCCTCCGGCGGTCCGTTCGCGCGGCCGCTGCTTCCCGGCTTCTGGCGCACGGTCGGTGGTCTGCTGCCGCCCGGCGCGGGGGTCGACCTGCTCCGCGGCGTCCTGTTCTTCGGGGGCTCTCGAATCCTCGGCCCGATCATCGTCCTGCTCGGCTGGCTGCTGGCGGGGGGCGCGCTCGCGATCTGGCACGGCGGTCGGATCGTCGATCCGCAAGAGGCGGAGATCGAGATCGCGGCCGCCGCCGCAATCTGAGCACCGAACAGGCCCGTCAGGCGGGCGGTCGAGCGTCGCGGTCAGGGCCGCCCGATCGCGGCCTCGCACCGATTCACCCCGACCCCGGGACCCGACCGAGGCCACTCCCCTGTGACGCCCATGTCGCGACGACCTTAACTTCCGGACCCCCCCCGGTCGCGACGGGGGGTAACGAAGTTAAGGGTCGTAGAGAACCCTGCGGTCCATACCCCCCAAAAATCGAGTGGGGGTTTGGAACTTGAGGTTGCCCGCACGACCCCAAACCCACACGCCCCGCGCTGCCGCCGCGATCCGACCGCGGCCAGACGCCGAAGCTTCACAGGCACCAACCCGACGCCGCTTCCGCGCATTCACCTCAATGAGCCAGTGGGGCACCGGCGAGCGCCGCGACCGCCCCGATCGCACCAGCCGCGAGCAGCACCTCGACGACGCCGCGCCGCACGAGCAGCAGCGCGGCGGCGGCCGCCGCGAGGAGGCCGAACTGCCACACCTCATGGAGCGCACCGGCCAGCACGATCGCCGCCCCGATGATCGCGCCGATCGCCGCGGGACCAGCGCCGTCGAGAAATGCGCGCGCGCCGGCGTTCGCTCGCAGCACCTCGAAGCGGCGCCCGCCGAGGAGCACGAACGCGAACGACGGCGCGAACGCGACCAGGGCCGCGAGCAGGGCCCCGGCGACGCCGTGCGCGGCATAGCCGACGGCGGCAACCGTCGCGACGACCGGGCCGGGCGTGACCTGTCCCAGGGCGACGGCATTGAGAAACTGGGCGTTGCTCATCCAGTGATAGGTGTGCACGGCGTCTCCCTGCATCAGCGGGATGATCACGAAGCCGCCGCCGAACGACAGCGCGCCCACCTTGAACGCGGTGAACACGAGCGAGCCGATGCCGCCGGTCGAGATCGATGCCGGGAGGAGCAGCGCGAGCGAGCCGGACGCCGCCGGACGACGCTGGAGTGCGAACTCGGCCGCGCCGCAGGCGAGCAGTGCCAGCACGAGGTACGGCCCGAACAGGATCGCCGCGACCGCGCCGACAGCGAGCCAGACCAGCCAGCGTCCACGTCGAGCCCGGTCGTGACCGAGGCGCGCGAGGCTCGGACCGATCAGCCCCCGAGCGGCGTGAACCGCAACGGCGGCGACGGCGGCCCCCGCCCCGGCGCCCGCGCCGCGGATCCAGATCGGAGGCTGATGGGCGAGGAACAGAAGCGACAGGGCGATGATCAGAACGACCGCGGGCAGGATGAACCCGAGTCCGCCCACGACTGCCCCCGCGGGACCCGCGACGCGGTAGGCGCAGAAGATGGAGAGCTGCGTCGACGCGGGACCGGGCAGCAGCCCGCACGCGGCGTTCGCATCCTGGAACGCGGCCGCGTCGAGCCAGCCCATCCGATCGACGACGAGCGCGCGCAGCAGGGCAATGTGGGCGGGCGGGCCGCCGAAACCGGTGACCCCGATCCGAGTCCACTCCCGGGCGACGACCGCCAGCGGGACGCGCGGTCGCTCGCCGGCCACCTCAGTGTCGGTCACGCACGCGCCCCGCGCACCGCCGCGGCCTGAGCTGAGGGCACGCGCACGCGCACGCGCTGAGCATACTTCAGCCCAGCGACCGGACCGGTACGGTGGGCGCATGCCCGGCGGCCACGAACTTGTGATCTTCGACTGCGACGGAGTGCTCGTCGACAGCGAGCCGATCGCCGTCGAGATCGACATCGCGATCCTGCGCGAGGTCGGCCTGCCGCTGCCGCGCGAAGAGGTGATCGAGCGGTTCGTCGGGCGCTCGCCGACGGTGCTGCTGGCGCTGATCGAGGAGCACCTCGGCCGCCCGCTGGCGGCCGAGCGGGTTGAGTACTGGGAGGGCCTGTACCGCGAGGCCTTCGAGGCCGGGGTCGAGCCGGTCGCGGGGATCGTCGAGGCGCTCGCGCGGATCGAGGGCCGCGTCTGCGTCGCATCCAGCAGTGCGCCTGCGAGCCTGCATCGCAAGCTGTCGATCACCGGCCTCCGCGACCGCTTCGATCCCGCGATCTTCAGCGCCAGCGAGGTCCGTCACGGTAAGCCGGCGCCGGACCTGTTCCTGTATGCCGCCGAGCGGATGGGCGTCGCCGCCGAGCGCTGCGTCGTCGTCGAGGACAGCCTGCCGGGAGTCGAGGCCGCGCGCGCCGCAGGGATGCCGGTGCTCGCATACGCGGGCGGACTGACGCCCGCCGGCCGCCTCGCAGGCCGGCTGACGACGGTGTTCGAAGACATGCGGGCGCTGCCGGAACTGCTCGGCGAGCTGTGATCGTCACGACCCGACGCCTGACGCTGCGCTGACGCCTGGACTGTCGTCGACCGGTGCGTACTGACGATCGTGAGATGCTCATGCTCGCGGCGCCGGCGTTCGGTGCGCTGGCCGCCGGTCCGCTGTACACGCTCGCCGACACCGCGATCGTCGGACACCTCGGCGCCCGGCCTCTGGCGGCGCTGGCGCTCGCCGGGACCGTGCTGACCGGCACGATCGAGATCGCCGATTTCCTGTCCTACGGAGTCACGTCCCGGATCGCTCGCCTGCTCGCGGCCGGCGAGGCGGACCGCGCGCGGGCGGTGGCGGCGCAGGCCCTCTGGCTGGCCCTCGCCGCGGGGCTCGTCACGATCATCGCGCTCGCCGGCCTCGGCGGACCGCTGCTCGCGCTGATCGGCCACGGGGCCGGCGTCCACGGCAGGGCCGAGCGATACCTGCGCATCGCACTCTGGGGCGTGCCGGCACAGCTGGTCGCCCTCGCCGGCGAAGGCTGCCTGCGCGGCCTCGGCGACCTCCGCAGCCCGCTGCGGATCCTCGTCATCGCCAATCTCGCAAACGTCGCGCTGGAGGTCGTGTTCGTCTACGGGCTCCACCTGGGCCTGGCCGGCTCGGCGCTCGGCACCCTGCTCGCCCAGCTGGGCATGGGCCTGGCGTTCGCCAGACGGATGCTCGAGATCTCCGGCGCCGACCGGCGGCCGCATCCCGCACGGATGCGGCCGCTGCTGCGCACCGGCGGCCACCTGACGATTCGCACGATGGCGCTGCTCGGCGCCTTCACCCTGTCCTCCGCCCTCGCCGCACGGATGGGGACCGCAGCGCTCGGCGCCCATCAGGTCGCGTTCGAGCTGTTCCTGTTCCTCGCGCTCGGCCTCGATGCAATCGCGATCGCGGGCCAGATCCTGATCGCGCGGCTGCTCGGCTCGGGCGACGCGGCCGCGGCGCGGCGGTCGGCGATCCGGATGATCGGCTGGTCGGTCGCCTGCGGAACGGTCCTCGGCGCCGCACTCGTCCTGCTCAGCGGGATCGGGCCGCATGCGTTCGGCGGCGGCCGCGACGTGATCTCCCAGGGCCACGCGACGTGGCGCCTGCTCGGGCTGATGCAGCCGGTCGCCGCAGCGGTCTTCGCGCTCGACGGGATCCTGATCGGCGCCGGGGACACGCGCTATCTCGCATGGGCGATGACGGCTTCGCTCGCCGTGTTCGCGCCGCTCGCGCTTGCGGCGGCGGACCTGACAGCCCTGTGGTGGGCGCTGAATGCGCTCGTGTTCGTACGCCTGCTGACGCTCGTCCCGCGGTTCGTGCGCGGCCGCTGGGCGATCGTCGGCGCGACCGCGCCGGCGGGCTGACAGCCGGCCGATGTACTGTCAAGCTGTGAGTGAGGCGCGGCTGGGTCGGACGTCGCTTGACGTGAGCCCGATTGGCCTCGGGCTGGCGGCGCTCGGGCGTCCCGGTTATATCGACATCGGTCACGCCGACGATCTGCGCGGCGCCACAGATTTTGAGTCGCTGCGCGATCGTGCCCACCGGGTGCTGGACGCCGCCTTCGACGCCGGGGTCCGCTACTTCGACGCAGCTCGCTCCTACGGGCGAGCCGAGGAGTTGCTCGCGTCGTGGCTGCGCGACCGGCGGATCGCCCCGGGCCAAATCGGGATCGGCTCCAAGTGGGGCTACACGTACGTCGCCGGCTGGCGCGTCGACGTCGAGGTGCACGAGGTCAAGGACCTGTCGGTCGAGAACCTGCGGCGCCAGTCGGTCCAGAGCCGCGAGCTGCTCGCGCCGTGGCTCGGGCTCTACCAGATCCACTCCGCGACGATCGAGAGCGGCGTGCTCGATGATGCCCGCGTCCTCGACGAGCTCCGCCGCCTGCGCGCCGGCGGGCTCTGCATCGGGCTGACGTGCAGCGGCCCGCGGCAGCGCGAGACGGTCATGCGCGCGATCGAGCTGGGCCTGTTCGACGCGGTCCAGGCAACCTGGAACCTGCTCGAGCGCTCTGCCGGCGAGGCGCTCAGCGCTGCGCACGAGGCGGGGATCGGCGTGATCGTCAAGGAGGCCGTCGCCAACGGCAGGCTGACGGAGAGGGGTGACGTGCCGGAGCTCCGGGCGGCGGCCGCCGAGCTCGGCGCCACTCCGGACGCACTCGCGCTCGCCGTCGCGCTGAGACAGCCGTGGGCCGACGTCGTGTTGAGCGGCGCCTCGACCGAGCAGATGTTGGCAAGCAATCTCGCGGCGCTTGACCTCGAGCCCGACGGCGGCGCGCTCGAGCGGCTGACCGCGCTCGTCGAGCCGCCAGAGGTCTACTGGGACCGCCGCTCAGGCCTGCCCTGGAACTGAGAACACATGGCCTCCGACGGAAGGAGCACACATCGTCGAGCGTGAGGGCAGCCTGGCTTCCCCTCGCATCCGCGTCGTCGTCGCTCTCGAGCACGACTTCCTGCGGGCAGCGGTGGGCGCCATCCTGGCGGACAGTGGCGTTGTCGAGTCCGTTGGACAGACGCGCGACGAGGCCGAGTTACCAGCGCTCCTGAACCGCCGGGGAGCGGACGTGGTCGTGCTCGATCGGCGACTACGTGACGGCGCGAGCCTCGAGTCGATCACGCGCGTGCGCATCGCGGCACCAAGGACCGGCATTGTGGTCGTTGGGATGGCCGACAGCATCCAGCTCGCGAGCGACGCGATCGGCGCCGGGGCGTTGGGATACGTTCTCAAGGACGCGGCCGACACAGACCTGATTGACGCGATCGTCGCTGCCGCGCGCGATGAGTGCTACGTCTCGTCCGGGATCGCCCAAGGGATTCAGGCCGCCGGGCGCGAGGGTCCGGCGTTGCTCGGCGACTCCCAGATCGCCGTTCTGAAGCTGCTCGCGCGCGGCCACGCAGAGCACGCGGTGGCGCGCGAGCTCGAGCTCCCCGACGCCATCGTCCGAGCGTGCCGTGCCGAGATCTATCGACGGCTCGGGATTGCCTCGCGGGCGGAACTCGTCAGGTACGCGATGCGCAACGGCGTTCTCCGCGACCAATGATCAGCTGGCCGCTTGAGCGGCGCTCGCCGTGGGGAGTGGAATGATCGCTCGCACCGTCGTGCCGGCATCGTTCGATTCCACGGTCAGCCGACCCTGCGCCAGCAGGACTCGCTCCCGCATCCCGACCAGCCCGAAGCCCCACGTCGGCTGAGCGGCGTCGAATCCGACGCCGTCGTCTTCGATCGTGACGCTGATCTCCCCCCGGGCGACCGTCACCGTGACGCTGACCCGCTGTGCGTGAGCATGCTTCCCGACGTTCGTGAGGGCCTCCTGAACGAGCCGGTACACGGTCATGTCGAGCTCACCCCCGAACTCGGGCTTCGGAGGAGAAAAGGTGCACCGGACCTGTGGACCGTCGTCGCTAAGACGGTGTGCGAGCACGTCGAGCGCCGCGGCCAGACCGAGATCGTCGAGCACCGAAGGCCGGAGATCGTTGACGATCCTGCGCAGATTCGCGATCTCGCGGTCCAGCTCGCCGATCACCTCATCCCCCGCCCGCTGCCACGAGACGAGCGTGTCGACACGGCGCACGTGCGCCAGCCAGATCCTCATCGCGGCAAGCGACTGCAGCGTCTGATCGTGCAGCTCACGCGCCCACCGCCGCCGCTCACCCTCGGCCGCTGCCAGCACATCACGCAACCGATCGGCAGCCACGGACTGCGTGGTCGCGACCGCCGTCGCCGCGCTCGTCGCGAACGCGAGCAGGACCTGCTCGTCCTCGGACCCGAACGCGGGATCGGTTCCGTGATCGAACGCGATCAGTACCCCCAGGCCGTCATTGCGATAGACAAGCGGCACGATCAATCCGGCCCGGGCATCCTTGAGCCCGATCAGTTCCGCAGCGATCCGCAAGCGCGCGTGCATATCCAGCAGCCGCTCCGGACGCCCGCTGCGCAGCACATCCCCCGCGGCAGAGCCCTCGATCGGGATGCGCCGCCCCGTTGCGTTCTCAACCTCGCCGGTGGCGGCGACGACGACGAGATCGTCCCCCTCCCGCAACAGGATCAACAAACCGCGAGCGCTCGCAAGCGCACGCCCGCGCTTGGCGATCAGCTCGAGCACGCGTCCCAGATCGGTCTCCGAGCCGATCGCCATCGCGATCTCGTGCGCTGCCTCCAACCCACGAACGGCACGCTCAAGGTCGGTACTGCGTTGCTGCTCGGACTCATGCAGCCGCGCGTGCTCGATCGCGATCCCCGCCCAATCAGCGAGTAACAGCACGACTTCCTCGTCGGCCGGCCCGAACTCGCCGCCGTCCTTCTCGGTCAGATAGAGATTGCCCCACGCCACCCCGCGCACCACGATCGGCACGCCCAAGAACGAGCGCATCGGCGGATGCCCGGCGGGAAACCCGAACGAACGCGGGTGTCGAGCGACATCGGCCAACCGCAGCGCGGACGCCGAAGTGATCAGCTCACCCAGAACACCGCGCCCGCGAGGAAGCTCACCAATCGCCTGCTGCTCGCCGGCCCCAAGGCCCTGCACCACAAACCGTTCAAGCTCAGTCCGTGATGCGTCGAGCACCCCGAGCGCGGCATAGCGCGCACCCGTGATTTCCCGCGCCGTCGTCAAGACGCGCTCCAGCACCACCTCCGGATCGAGCTCCGACAACACCCCGCGGCCGACCGCGAACACACGCCGCAACAGGTCGGCATCAACCGGGGCAGCCCCCTGTCCGACACTCGGCTCCCGTCCGCCCGGGCCCACCTCAGGCCCCGCCATCACCCAACCGCCCCGATCCCACGCGAACAGCGCGAGGCAACGCGGTCCTCAGAGCGCCGCCCACAGGCGAGACAGGTACAGCGATTCATACGGCGATTCATAATCGTCATCAGTCGAGCTTTCCGCGCTCGCACCTCTCGAGAGTCGCTCCGGAGCACGATCACGAATCCGTCGATCACGCACCGCACAGGAGCCAGCCCGACTCTACTCCCCACGCCAAGCCAGCCCCGCCCCACCGTGGGCATCACCGAGATCGAGGCTACGCCGGGTCGGCCGAGCCCCAGATTCCAGGACCCCGGCTGTGCTCGTAGATCAGCGAGGTCTCGGCGTGGGCGACGGCGGGGTGGGTGACGAGGTGCTCGACGACGAACTCGCGCAGATCCTGCGCGTCACGGGCCGCGACCCAGACGAGGTAATCCGTGACGCCGGTCAGGTGGAAGACCATCAGCACGCCGGGGAGCGCGCGAACGGCCACGGTGAAGCCATCGATCTGCTCGCGCGTATGCGCCGTCAGCCGCACCGCGATCAACGCCTGCAACGGCCTCCCCAGCACTGCGAGGTCAACCTCGGCGTGGAAGCCGCGGATCACCCCGCGCCGGCGGAGCGAGCGGAGCCGCGCGAGCGCGGTCGACGGGGCGACGCCGACACGATCGGCGAGCTGCTGATTGGTGATCCGCGCGTCCCGGGCGAGGAGTTCGAGCATCGCCCGATCCGTGGCGTCGACGCGCTCCGGTGGATGCTTCGACATGGCCGATATTCTACGGATCGAATCGGAAGATTCTTCGTATCAGGCGAGCACATCCGAATGATCTGCGGCCAGTTGATCATCTGCCGCATGATCGTCAGAATCGGCCCATGTCAACACCAGCCGTTGCCACAGCCATCAAGGATTCGATCCTCGACACGATCGGCGACACGCCGCTCGTCCGACTGTCCCGCATCGGCGCGGGTCTGAAGCCGCAACTGCTTGCGAAGCTCGAAGCATTCAACCCCGGCGGCTCGATCAAGGACCGCGTCGCCATCGCGATGATCGAGGCGGCGGAGCACGACGGGCTGCTCGCACCCAGCGGCACGATCGTCGAGCCGACCTCCGGCAACACGGGAACCGGGCTCGCGATCGCAGCCCGGCTCCGGGGCTATCGCGTGATCGCCGTGATGCCGGACAAGATGTCGAAGGAGAAGATCGACCTCCTGCGCGCATACGGCGCCGAGGTCGTGCTCGCCCCGACCGATGTCGCGCCCGACTCGCCGCAGTCCTACTACCGCGTCGCCGACCGGCTGACCGCGGAGATCCCCGGCGCGTTCCAGCCGAACCAGTACTTCAACGCCGCCAATCCGCGAGCCCACTACGAATCCACCGGACCGGAGCTGTGGGAGCAGACCGGCGGTCGGATCACGCATCTCGTCGCGGGCGTCGGGACCGGGGGCACGATCACCGGCGCCGCTCGCTTCCTGCGCGAGCGCAATCCGAATCTCGTCGTCGTCGGTGCCGACCCGGAGGGCTCGATCTACAGCGGCGGCCCCGATGCTGTCAGGCCCTACCTGGTCGAGGGCGTCGGTGAGGACTTCTGGCCCGGAACGTTCGATCGATCCGTGATCGATCGGTGGATCACCGTCTCCGATCGGGACGCCTTCCGGACGACCCGGAGGCTCGCGCAGCTCGAGGGAATTCTCGCCGGCGGCTCCGGCGGCCTCGCTGTCCACGCCGCCCTGACGGTTGCCGCGGAGTCGGGCGACAGCGATGCGATGATCGCGATCGTGCTGCCCGACAGCGGGCGCTCCTATCTGTCCAAGATCTACTCGGACAGCTGGATGCGCCAGTACGGATTCCTCGCCCCCGATGCCAACCTCACTGTCGGCGATGTGCTGGCGCGTAAGCGCGCGGCCGGCGAGATCCCGACGATGGTGACGGTGCAGCCGAGCTACCTCGTGCGCGACGCCGTGGCGCTCCTGCACGAGCACCGCGTCTCCCAGCTTCCCGTCGTCAGCGAGCAGGACCCACAGCACGTCGTCGGCGCGGTCGGCGAGCGAGGCCTGCTCCGGCACGCCGCACGCGACTCGGCGCTGCTCGACTCGACGATCGCCGACGTGATGGAGCCTCCGTTCCCGGCCGTCGCGGCCGACGATCCGGTCCGCGAGGCGGTCGAGCTGCTGGTGGAGGACCAGCAGGCGCTGCTCGTCATGCGCGACGGACTGGCCGAGGGGTTGGTCACCCGCACCGACCTGCTCGAGGCGCTCGTCTCGTGAGCGCACCAGACTCGCACGGCGACGGGTTCGGGACCAGGGCCGTCCACGCCGGGCTGGAACCCGACCCGACGTATCGGTCGGTGATCCCGCCGATTCACCAGACGTCGACGTACGCCCAGGAACGGCCCGGTGGCTTCGTCGGCGACTACGACTACGCGCGGTCGGCAAACCCGACGCGGGCGGCGCTCGAACGAGCGCTCGGCGCCCTCGAGGGCGGCCGTGGCGTCGCGTTCGCGTCGGGACTCGCCGCTGAGCACGCGCTGTTCACCGTCACCTGCGGAGCCGGCTCGCACGTCGTCCTGCCGGCCGACCTCTACGGTGGCACCTACCGGCTCGTCGACAAGGTGCTGACGCGCTGGGGGCTGACCTACGACCTCGTCGATCAAACCGACCTCCGCGCGCTCGAGCGGGCCGTCCGCGACGACACCCGCCTGATCTGGATCGAGAGCCCGACGAACCCCCGGCTCGAAGTCGTCGACATCGCGGCGGTGGCCGCGCGCCGGCGCGGAGCGCTCGTGGCGGTCGACAACACGTTCGCCACACCCTTCAACCAGCGGCCGCTCGAGCTCGGAGCCGACTTCGTCGTCCACTCGACGACCAAGTACCTCGGTGGGCACAGCGACGTCGTCGGCGGCGCCGTCGTCACCGCCGATGACAGCTGGTACGAGCAGCTGCGCTTCGTCCAGAACGCCGTCGGCGCGGTGCCGGGACCGTTCGACTGCTTCCTCGTGCACCGAGGACTGCGCACGCTCCACCTGCGCATGGCCGCGCACGCCCGCAGCGCAGCGGCCGTCGTGGAAATGCTGCGCAGCGCAGGCGCGGTGTCGGACGTCCGCTGGCCCGGGTTCAGCGGGATGGTCAGCTTCAGGCACCCGCGCGCCGCGGACGTGGCCGGCCGCACGCGGCTGTTCACGCTGGCGGAGTCGCTCGGCGGAGTCGAGTCGCTGATCGAGATCCCGCAGGCGATGACCCACCAGTCGGTCGAGGACTCAGCTGCCGCCGTGCCCGCCGATCTCGTCAGGCTCAGCTGCGGCGTCGAGGACCCCGCCGACCTCGTGGCCGACCTCCGTCAGGCGCTGGCGAGCGCCTGACGGACGGCGGACGCGCGGTCGCTCAGAGGCGCCGCCTCGCCGTGTAGCTCTCGGTCGTGCCGTTCGTGTCGTGGAACGTACCCACGACGCGGTTGCCCTTGATCGTCCCCTTGTTGTACGACTTGTACGACGGCCCGTAGGTGATCGTGAAGGTGTACGTGGCGCCGTGCACGCGACAGTTGACGAGGCCGTAGCCCTTGAGTGCCGAGCGGCCGGCACATACGCCCGTCCGGCGGTTCTCACGGGTGATCGTCCACCCCACGCCGCCCTTCGGCACCCACCTCCCGACGAAGTTCACATTGCGAGCCGCGAGCGCGCTCGGAGCCGCGACCGCGAAGCCCGCGAGCACGGTCACGACCACCGCGACCGCCGCCCCCGACCGACGCGCCATCGCCCCCGCACGCAACAGATTGCCTGCGCTGAACCGTTCCATCGGAACCCCCCTCTGATCTGCCAACGAACCTTGCAGCTTACCGGCGCCGGCAGGCGCCGGCGTGACTATCCTCGCGGCATGAGCCACCGCGTTCTCCACGCCGCTGACGCGTACTGGCGACCGTCGAACCAGATGGGCGTTCCGAACACCGACCTCGCGCACCAGCTGCAGGCGGAGATGTTCGGAGCGCGGCTCTGGCGCCTTGCGCCCGGGCAGGCATCGACACGGCACCGGCACGCATCCCAGCACGAGCTGTATGTCGTGCTCGAGGGCAGAGGGCGAGTCCGCGTCGACGGTGAGCTGCTCACCCTGGCGCCGCTGTCGGCCCTCCTGGTGAGCCCGGACAGCGTCAGGCAGATCTTCAACGACACCGATGCGCAGGCGCTGTGGCTGGTCGTCGGAACACCAGTGGAGGGCGCGAACACCCTCGAAATGTCACCCGAAAAGCTCGCGCAGCTCTACCCTGACGGTCCGAAGGCGCTGCCGCCCGAGCTGGGCGGCAGCAGCTCTCAGACGTAACCGCTGGGAACGCGGGCCGGAATCCGTACTCTGTGCCGAGGGGCATGGCCGAGCAGAGACAACTCGCACACGCCTCGCGGCGTGATCAACGAGCAAACCGCCTCGCACCGCGACCGACGTGGACGCACGAGTGCGCCCGATGAACGTGGCCACGTTCATCTGCGACCAGCTCGCGGCGTGGGGAATCGACCGCGTGTTCGGCGTCAGCGGCGCGAACATCGAGCTGGTGTTCGACGCCGCGGTCCGGCACCCGACGGTCGACGCCGTGCTCGCCAAGCACGAGGGACCCGCCGCGACGATGGCGATCGGCTGGAACCAGCGCTCGGGACTCCCGGGAGCGGTCGCGACGACGTCCGGCGGCGCCGCCTTTCACATCGTCGCCGCTCTGACCGAGGCGCTCGATTCGGAGATTCCGCTGCTCGCGCTCGTCGGTCAGTGCGCGACGAGCGGCGAGGGCCGCGGGGCGTTCCAGGACTCCTCGGGGATGGGGACACGGGTCGACGCCGAACGGATCCTGCAAGCGGCGACGGTGCACTGCGAGCGCGTCGGCGACCCGGACCGTGTGCCGGACGCACTGCGTGAAGCGGCGGTGGCGGCGACCCGGCTGCGTGGCCCCGCGGCGCTGCTGCTTCCGCGCGACGTACAGGCCGCGGCCTGCATGCGCGAGCCGGTGCCGCTGCTCGGGTGCGCCGATCCGCCGCCCGAACCGGTCACGGCTCCATCGCGCCGGCTGGCGCGCCGCCTTCTCAGCGCGATCAACGGCACCGTACCCCCGCTCCTGATCGTCGGCCGAGCGGCGCTCGCACCGGGCGTCGTCAGCGAGCTTGCACAGCTCGCCGACGCATGGGGAGCGGCGATCGCGGTCGCGCCGGATGCCAAGGCCGCGTTCCCTTCGGACCACCCCCACCTGCTGGGCGTCGCCGGCATCATGGGCCACCGCTCCGTGCTCGAATATGCCGGCCGCCGGCCCGTGTGCGTGCTCGTCGGTACGCGCCTGCCGGACGTCGCCGGCTTTGGGCTGGCGAGCGCCCTCGCCGATACGACGATCGTCAGCCTCAACCACCTGCCGTGCTTCCCCGGGCTTGCGGGGCATGCGGATGTGCACGAGCTCCCGGGACCGCTCGCCGGCGTGCTGGCAGAACTGCGGAGAGTCACGGGCACGCGCGTCGTCCCGCTCTCCGCCGAGCCACGCGAGGCGGCGCCCGCAGCGGCGAGGGGCGACGATCACGACGCGGAGGTCTCGAGCGAACTCGTGATGCGGGCGCTCGCCGATCGGATCGAGCCGGGCAGCGACGTGTTCATCGACGCCGGCAACGTCGGGGCGTTCGCCGTCCATCATCTGCCCTCTGACGGGAACGGGCTGCGTTCGATCGCGCTCGGGATGGGCGCGATGGGCTACGCGTTCGGCGCCGCGATCGGCGCCTGCGAGTTCACGGGGCGCCGCACCTACGTCGTCGCGGGCGACGGCGCGTTCTACATGCACGGACTGGAGATCCATACGGCGGTCGAGCGACGACTGCCGATCACCTTCCTGATCGTCAACAACAACTCCCACGCGATGTGCCGGCTGCGCGAGGAACTGCTGCTCGGCGGACCGACCAGGACGAACTCGTTCGCTCCCGCGCTGATCGCCTCCGGGCTGCAGGCGATGTTCCCCTCACTCGAGGGTGCCGAGGTGGCGACAGGCGGTGAGCTCGACCGCGCACTCGACGCGGCGCGAACCTGTCAGGGCCCGTTCGTGATCTCGGTGACAGTCGACGCCGATGAACAGCCGCCGTTCTGGTCGCTGATGCGCAGGCATTCGAAACAGGAGATCGCTGTATGACACACGCCATACCCACGCCGTTACAGGACATCGACGGCTTGACCCGGATCGAGACGACGCCGTTCACCGAGCTGGCTCCGCTCGTCGTGTCGCTCACGAAGGAGGCATATCCCCACGAAGAGGTGTATGGCGAATTCTGCTGCATTCAGTCGTTCATCGCCGCGCCGCCGGAGTTCGTGTTCGACTACATGGCACCCGTCGAGTGCCTCTCCGAGTGGACCTATTCGCTGCGAGAGTTCAAGCCCACCGAGCAACCGGGCGTGATGATCGCCAGAGACATGATCGGACCGGACACGCAGATCTGGTGCAAGTCGCTTTCCAGTCGTGAGGCGCTGACGGTCGACTACCACTGCGCCTGGGACCAGGGCGACCATCTGTGGATGATCTACCTGAACCGCATCGTCGACGCCCAGGTCGTGCTGAACCGTCCCGGCTCGGTCGTGTTCTGGCAGAACTGCCGGCACCCGTTCTACAACGAGAACCCGTTTCCCGAAACGGCGCCGCCCGGCCGGCCGATGTGGGTCGGCGACATCTGGCCCGCGTTCTATGCGGGCCACTCGCTCGAGCTCGAGAACCTCAAGCGCATCATCGAGCAGCGCTACGCGGAGACCGGACGGGAGTGAGCGCCGGGCTGGTCGACTGCGCGGCTGCCTTCCCCGACCTGGTCGTGGAGAACGACTTCTTCACGGCCGCCGTCGACGGGTCGCGGACGATGTTCGCGGGGACGGAGCGGCGCCGCCACCTCCGCGATGACGAGACGGCCGCCGGGATGATCGCGGCGGCCGCCCACACCGTGCTCGAGCGCCAAGGGCTCGCCGCGGCGGAGGTCGGCGCGATCTTCACCAATGTGTCACTCGCGGACGAGGCGTTCTACGGGTGCGGCGCCGACGTCAAGCGCCGGCTCGGTGCAAGGACCGACCGGATCGTCGACCTGCACAACGGAGGCTGCATCTCGTTCATCCAGATGCTCGAGCTCGCCGAGCTGATGATCGACGCCGGCAAGATCGAGACCGCGCTGCTCTGCAACGCCCAGACCGCTGCCGGCCGGATCTTCGCCCTCCCGCAGAACCGTGTGCGCCCGGAGGCCGCGATCCCCGGTGACGGCTGCGGCGTCGCGCTCGTCCGGCGGGATGGGCCGGCGCGAGTGCTCGCGGTCGCGACGCGCTGCCACGCCGCATACGCCAACGACATGCGCTCCACGCGCGACTGCGGCACGCCATTCTGGAAGCCATCGTCGAACGCGATCCGGCTCGACTTCGACCCCGAGCGGATCGCCTCGATCATCGAGCGCGGCACCTCACTCGTGCCGGCGATCGTCCGCGAGACCTGCGCCGCCGCCGGTCGCGACCCTGCCACGATCGATGCGCTGATCACAAATCAGCCGAACATGCTGTTCCTCCGGGCCTGGCAGGAGGAGCTCGGGATCGATCGCGAGCGCCACATCCATACGTTCAAGGAGTACGCGAACCTGTTCGGCGCCGGGATCCCGGTCAACCTCGCCCACGGGCTCGAGGCCGGGGCGATCGGCGACGGCGACCTCGTGTGCCTCGCCGGCTTCTCGCACGCCGGCGATTACACGGCCGCGGCGCTGATCGAGTGGCACGCAGGCAGCAGGCAGCAGGCGTGAGCACGCCGCCGACGCGGCCGCCCGCGGTCTGCGGATAGGGTTTCCGGCGATGCGCCTCGACGTCGTTGGCGACAACCTGTTCGAGCGCCTGTTCGCGCGGACGAACCTCGCGGCCTGGCCGATCGTGCACACGCAGCTCGCCTTCACGCTTGCGCGTGTCGTGATGGCCGCGACCAGGCTGGGCATCTTCGACGCCCTCGGCGAGCACCCGATGGCGGCCGCGCAGGTCGCGGCCGCCTGCTCGACCGACCCGGTCGCAACCGAGAAGCTGCTGTTCGCGCTGGCCGCGTCGGGATACGCCCGCCAGCGCGACGGCGGCTACGCGCTGAGCCCCCTGTCGCGACGCTGGCTGCGGCGCGACAGCCCGCGCTCGGTCGCGGACATGGTCGATCTCCAGTACGAGGGCTGGGATCTGCTGGGCGCCTCAGAGGATTACGTCCGTCACGGTCGCGCCGTCGACCTGCATGACACGCTCGACGGCGAACGCTGGGGCGTCTACCAGCGCGGCATGCGGGCGATGGCGGTGGCGCTGGCGCCGGAACTCGGCCGGCGGATCCCGGTTCCCCGAGGCGCGCGCGAGATGCTCGATATCGGCGGCTCGCACGGCTACTACTCGGTCGTCGTCTGCAGGCGCCACCCCGAACTGCGCTCCGTCGTCCTCGACCTGCCGCAGGCGGTCGAGCACGCGGCGCCGCTGCTGGCCGCCGAGCAGATGGGCAGCCGGGTCGTCCATCGGACCGGCGACGCGCTGACCGACGACCTCGGCGAGGCACGCTACGACCTCGTGCTGGCCTCGCAGGTCGTCCACCACTTCAGCGCCGAGCAGAACCGCGAGCTCTCGCTCCGGGTGGCGCGCGCGCTGCGTCCACGAGGCATCTTCGCGGTCGTCGAGGAGTTCCGCCCGACGAGTGCGCGCCGGGCCCGGCAGCTCGGCGGCCTGCTCGAGTTCTACTTCGCGCTGACGAGCCGATCCGGCACCTGGAGCGTCAGCGAGATCGCCGCGTGGCAGCGTGAGGCCGGCCTCGTACCGCGGCGCCCGATCCGGTTCCTGAGCGCCCCGGGGGTCGGGATCCAGGCGGCGGTCAAGGCGGCTTCCAGGGCCCATCGGGACCGAAGGGGCAAATCGTGACCCCCAGGACGCCCTGGCCGACGGTGCGCGGAAGCGGTCGCTCCCGGTTCGCTTGATCCATACACACGCGACCGGCCGCGCCCGGCGGCGAGGAGCAGCGTGGGTCAGAACGGGGCGTTGGCTTCGTGCCGGATCGGTGTCGCGAGGACGCCCGGTCCGGGGGGTGGGTCGTGGTGCGCGGCGCGGCTGATCAGCTGTGAGCGATACATCGTCTCCTCACCCCGGCTGACGATGAGCCATGCCGCTCCGACGGCGATGATCCCAGGCTCGATGCTGCCGGTGCTGCCGGTCATCTCGGCGACCATCAGCATCACGGCGAGCGGGGCGCGGGCGATGCTGCCGAAGCAGCACATCATCCCGACGATCACGTAGGGCGTCGGGTCCTGACCCATCCAAGGAAACGCCGGTTCGAACAGTCGCCACACCGCTGCACCGACGAACGCGCCGATCACCATTCCCGGCCCGAAGATCCCGCCCGAGCCGCCCGAGCCGATCGATAACCCGGTCGCCAGGATCCGTGCGACCGGCAGCAGCAGCACGATCCACAGCGGCATCGATGACAAGGTGGGACCGAGCGCGTGTTGGATCCACCCATAGCCGGTGCCGAGCACTTGCGGGACCTCGATCGCGATCAACCCGACGACCGCGCCCCCGATTGCGGGCTTGACCCATTTCGGCACCGGCAGCCGCCCGAACAGCCCCTGCAGACCGTAGAAACCCTTCGCGTACAGACATCCGACCAGGCCTCCGAGCACGCCGATCACGGCGAACCAGATCAGTCGGGCCGGGTCGGTGAAGTCGTAGGCTCCATGGGAGCCGAACAGCGGCGCGTAGCCTTCTGCGGCACCGAAGATCGCGTAGCCGACGCCTGAGGCGATGAAGCTCGGCAGCAGCGCCGTCGGGTCGAAGTCGTCGCGATAGAGGATCTCGGCGGCGAGCACCGCGCCGCCCAATGGCGCGCTGAAGATCGCGCCGATCCCCGACCCGATCCCGGTCGCGACCGCCACGCGCGCGTCGGCCGGATCGAGATCAAGCGTCCGCGCCAGCAGCGACCCGAATCCCGCGCTGATCTGCCCGGTCGGTCCCTCGCGGCCGCCCGACCCACCGGACCCGATCGTCAGCGCCGACGCGACGAGCTTGACCGCAACGGCCCGCAACCGAACACCACGGGGGTCGTGATGCACCGCGGAGATCGCGGCGTCGGTCCCGTGCCCTTCCGCCTCGGGCGCGATCCGATCGACGAGGATCGCGCCCAGCAGCGCGCCGCCAGCCGCGATCAATGGCAGCGCCCACGGACGCGACGGCCCGGCACCCGGCGCCATGTCCCCCTCTGCGAACGGGGTCGGGATCCGGTAGCCGGCCAGAAGATGGAGAAACAGCGCGCTCGCGGCTTGCAGCGCCGCGTAGAAGGCGATCGCGCCGCAGCCCGCGATCACACCGATCGCGATCCCCAGGACGACCCACTTGCGGACGTATGACGCGCGCGCAACCCAGCCCACGGCGGCGGACCGCAGCGACTCGAGATCGCCACGAAGCGCCCGCGAGAAGCCGTCGTCGCCGTTCACAGATCCCAGCCCGTGCTCCACTGCTGCTCAGGGACCTCGCCGGCAGCCTCCCCCAGCTGCCGCAGCGCCTGCACCATCGAACGCTGTGACTCGTGCGGTATCCCTTCGAGCAGATCCGCGATCTCCGTTCGCCGCCGCTCGGTCACAGCGTCGACCAGGGCCCGGCCCTCGGGCGTGAGCGCGAGCCGCACCGCCCGGCGGTCACGAGGGTCCTCGCGGCGGCGAACGAGGCGCTTGCGGACGAGCCGATCGCACAACCTCGATGCCGTCGACGGGGTCACGGCCAGCTCATGGGCCAGCGCGGCGACGCTCTGTGGGCCACGTGACGCAAGCACCACCAGCGAGCGGTACTGCGTCAGCGTCACCTCGTCGGCGACCTCCGCCAGCGACCGCGCGGCGATCGCGACCAGCACTCGACTGGCCGTCAACACCGCGTCGATAACCGAGTCTCGCTCTGATTCAACTGGCCCGGCAGATTCATGCATATAGCAATGATTGCATATGCTACTGATTGCCTTCCAGCGTTCCCGCGGGTCTCCGCGCTGACTCCCGGCCGCCGCGGCTGCCTCCGGCCGCGAGCTAGTGACCCTCGGCGGCGTTCTGCAGCTGTGATCGCGACTTGCGAGTGACGGGTCGCGCTGTCGGGCCGGACGGATCCGCCGGCGATGCTTCGGCGCTGCGCACGAACGCGGCGAGCTGGGTGAGCGCGGGGTCGAGCTGCAACGGTTCGACGCCGTCCTCCCACCAGACACCGTTGACCCGCAGCACGTTCGGGGTGCCGTCGCGCTCGAGATCAATGCGGCCGACGAGGCGTTCACCGCACAGAATCGGCAGCACGTAGTAGCCGTACCTGCGTTTGGCCCTGGGCACGTACATCTCGAGCCGGTAGTGAAAGCCGAACAGCGCCTCGGCCCGATCGCGGTCGTGGATCAGGCGATCGAAGGGCGAAAGGAAGACGACGCGGTCCGGGACCGGCTCGTCAGAGACGCCGGGGTGGGCGTGCCACTGGCCGCGCTCCCGCCAGACGCCGAGCGAGCGACGAGTCTTCGCCTCAATCAACCGCTCCGCCTCTCGCCACGGGATCGTCTCGCAGGCCGGGTAGACCCGCTCAGCGATGTCCCACAGGCGCTGCCTGCCGGCGCGGCCAGCAACGCCGATCTCACCGTGCGCCTGCAGCAGCTCCAGCATCAACGGAACCTGGCGCGTACCCCACCAGCGGAGCGCTGCGGCCTGCGGCAGCAGACCCACGAGATCCAATTTCAGATCGCGTGAGCGCAGCGGTCCGTTGCGCTCCAGCTCACGCAACAACGCGCGCCGGAAGCGGGCATTGGCCGTGAGGAAGTCCCGGGTCCAACCGCTCGCCCGGACGCGTGCCCGGCGCATCCGCGCGCGCACGAGCGGCAGATCCTCAACCGGCCAGATGAAGGCGTCCCACTCAAACAGCTTGCGCTCCTGCCAGACCAGCCGATCAAGCTCAGCGACATCGAAGCTGCCAAGACGGCTGTGCGGCACCAGATGCTGCGGCCGCGCGACCGTCGCGATCGGATCCATCTGCAAGAAGCCGAGACGGCAGACGAGCCCATACAGGTCCGTCGCGCCGCCATCCAGCGCCTGCGCCCGGATCGCGATCCGCCGCGCCCGCGCCGGGTCAACTGGAATGGACGCCTGGTCGATCGCCACGCGGCTACCTGGCCGCCCCTGGGGGTGCGATCCGCTCGACACACAGCATGCCCATACCCTACTTCGTGTCAGCGAACACGTGTTCGTAGCGCGGCTTCAGCCCGCGGGCGACTGCCGTGATCGGTCAGCGGCGCGGCCGCTTGATTCGCCACGGCGGCTGCGGGTTGGCGATCACGTTGCGGGACAGCCACAGGATCACGCGGACGCGGAGCGACGTGTCAGCTCGGAAGCGCTCCGCCATCTCGTCGAGTGCGGCCTGTGTCTGGGCGCGGTCCCCGAGCTTCGTGACCGCGTACGCCCTGAGCATGAGCGTGTTGGCGATCCGGACGCGGGCACCGGTTCCGGCGTTGTCGACCTCGCGGTCGCTGATCGTCTGGAGCGCATCGATCACCGCGGGTCCGCCAGCGGCGAGTTCGTCGACGAGCTTGGAAGCGTCTCGAAACCGTCCGAGGGCGGCGAGAGTGGGAAGGACTTGGAGCTGGGCTTCGACGACCAGCAGGCGGGTCTTGGGGTCGGTTGTTTCACCGAGCCGGTCGATCAGGAGCTGGTCGATGCGGAGCGCTTCGGCGAGAAGCGGGCGGCGTTGTGCCCGCGGCCCCCGCTGAGCGGCCCGCAGGTGGAGCAGCAGGAGTCGCCATCCTCGGGCGCGACGCTCGCTCACAGGCCTGCGCGCCGAGCCCTGGCGAGGGCCGCGAAGGGCGAGAGCGCGGAACGCGGCCGCCGTGTTCAGGAGCTGGACGCCGTAGGCTGCCAGGACGGGCGGGTCGGTTCTCTGCTGGAACTGCCTGACGAGGCGATCGCTGAAGGTCAGCGCGAGATCGGAGCGATGCTCATTGAAGCTCGCCATCACCTTGAAGACGAGTGCCTTGGTGACTTCAGACCAAACGTTGGGGTCAGTGGAGTCCGCAAACCGCGCGAGCAGCTCGTCGACCGTCTCGTTGATGACGCCCTCCCGGTCCTGAGCCGCGGCGGCACGGACCTTGGCCCAGAGCGCCCCACACAGCGCCTCCCTCACCTCGCGCCGGTCGTCGGCACCGTAGCGGTCCATCAGTTGGTCGCACGCCGCGATCGCTTCGTCGTATCGGCCCACGGCACGCAGGTCCTTTGCCTGCCCGGCGAGGGCGATCGCGCCGAGAGCCGAACCAGCGGGCGCGTGCTCGGCGCCTGCCCGCTGGGAAACCTCTGTCCACACCTCGAGCGCTTCGCCTCGACGCCCGAGGCGGTCCAGGATCCGCGCTTGCTTCCAGAGCAAAGCGGACAGCAGTTGCTCGCGAGCGTCGGCCTGCCTGATGCCGGCCGCGCGCTGAAGTGCCTCCTCGACCCCCTCCAGGGCGCGCTCCGGGGGTCCTGCTTCGCGCAGCATGTCGACTTTTCGGAGCAACGCGTTCGCGGCTCGCGCGAGCCGGGACGGATCGCCGGAGTCGATCCCCCCGGCGGCGACCTGGTCATACGCGGCCGCCGCGTCGTGCTCGCGACCAGCTGCCGCGAACAGGGCAGCCCGGGCCGACCACGCATCAGCCTCAAGCGACGACCACCCGACCGGCGGGTCATCCGAAAAACGCACGAACAGATCGTCGAGAACGGCAAGCGCCTGATCGACTCGACCCAGCCGACGGAGCACGCCCGCCTGCCGCACCAGCGCGACCGCCGCCAGTGCGCGCACGCTCGGCTCGATCGCATCGCCGTAAGACGCGACGAATTGAGCGCGCGCGTCAACGGCCGCCTCGAGTCGATCGAGCTTGACCATCGCGCCCGCACGCGTCTCAAATGCCAAGGCGACTGTCAACCGCGCCGCGGCATCTCCGTCATCACGATGGAGATCGATGATCTCATCGCACGCCTCGAGCACCCTCTGCGGCTCACCAGCCAGGTCGAGTGAGGTCATCATCAGACGGCGTCCGAGCGCTGCGTAGTTGACCTCTCCCGGCGGAAGGTCCGCGGCGCGCCGGAGCAGATCGGCTGCGTGGCCGACGACGTCACCGGAACGCTTCGCAGCCCGCAGCGACTCGCATCGACACAAGAGCCCGTGCACGACCGCCTGGCGCACGGACAACTCGTCACCGTCGCCGAAACGGTCAAGAAGCTGATCCGAAACGGCCTCCACCTCGGCCACACGCCCGAGCCTCGCCAGTGCACTTGCCTTCCGACCCAGGGCCGTCGCCGCCTGCTCGCGAAGATCCTCGTCCTCGGCTTCAGCGCACCGCTCGAGCGCCAGATCCAGAGACACGAGCGCGTCCTCGTATGCCTGCAACCCAATCAGCGCCTTTCCCTTCCGGCACAGAGCGTCCACCAGCTTCAGGCGGGCAGCATCGTCCGTGGACACAAGACACTCATCGATCACCGAGTCGGCCTCCACAACCTGTGATCGCAGCTCCTCAACGTCAGGCACAACTCTCAACCCCCGGTTCCACCTGCGGCGTCCACCCTCAAAGAAACACGGAGAGCCCGACGCCGTCGCCGCCGCCACCAGACTATCGCTGACGGCCCTGCCCTCAGACTTCAGGCAGCCCTCGCTTCGGTGGATTCGGCCCGTCGGGGCTCGACCAGGTGCCGACGGACACCGTCACGAACTTGCCTGCCGCGAACGTCGCGGTGATGACCGCTAGCTTCTGTCAGCCGGCGGTGGTGGATCTCGGACGAGCGCATCGGCGCTCGCTGTGGGGGCACCTCGATCCGCCGTGTGGCGCACCGCGGGCTGGGCGGTCAGGAGTCCCCGAGCACGTGGTGCTGGAGCCAGCGGTTGCGGAAAGCGCCGCGCGGGTCGAGCCGCTCGATCAGCGCCACGAAGTCGCGATGTCGCTCGTAGAGCGGGGCCAGAGTGTCGGCGCGATAGCGGAACAGCTTGCCCCAGTGGGGCCGAGCACCAAACGGCGCAAGCGTCGCCTCGATGTCGACGAGCGTCCGCTCGACCGCGTCCTGGTCGGCGACCCAGGTGAAGTGGATCGCGACCGCGTCCTGGCCGTAGGCGGTGCTCATCCAGAGCTCGTCGCCGGCGATCATCCGGACCTCCGTGACCTGAATCAGCGGCGTGATCTGTGGCGCCAGCAGACGCAGGGCCTGGATCGCCGCAGTTGCATGCGGTCGTGCCAGCAGGTACTCGGACTGGAGCTCGTCGCCGCTGCTCGGCGTGAACCCCATCCGGAAATGGGGCAGGCGATCGGACCATGGGCCGGCAACACCGAGCTGGGGAGTGCAGTTGACGGGGTCAAGGCCGATGATCGGGTGCCGCTCGACGCGCGCAGCGGTTGCGCCGAACAGCTGCTCGCGGACCGGCTCGGACTCGTCGCTGACGCGCGTCTTGACCCACACCTGATCAACCTGTTCACCCCACCGCGTGAATACGCTGACGCTGTCGCCGCTGGCGGCGATCGCGTCGAAGTTCTCCAGCAGCGCGTCCCAGGCGAGGCCTTCGAACACGCGCTGTCGCATGGCGTATGCCGGCTCGGTCTCGAGCGTGACCCTGGTCACGGCCCCGGTCGCACCGAGTCCGACCACCAGCCCCCCGAAGTCCGGATCTCCCCGGCGTGCCGTTCGCAGCTCGCCGTCCGCGGTCACGAACTCGAGCGCCGTCACAGCGGAGGCGAGATTGCCGATCCGCTCGCCGGACCCGTGCGTGGCGGTGGCGACGGCACCCGCGACCGAGATGTGCGGCAGCGAGGCGAGGTTCGCGAGGGCCATCTGCTCGGGCTCGAGCGCTCGGACGAGCTCGCCGTAGGGCATCCCGCTCGGCACCACCACGGTGCCGGCGGCGCGATCGACCGCGACCTCTTGCGGCAGCGCCGCAAGGCTCACCAGCTCCTCGCTGTCGGCGATATCCGTAAACGAATGACGCGACCCGAGCACCCGGATCGCCGGCGCGGCAGCGATCAGCTCCTGGAGCGCCTCGACGCTCCTCGGCTCGTGAACGGTGTGCGCTCTGTACTCGTAGTTGCCCGCCCAGTTCCTCTCCGGCATGCCCGCACGATAGCCGAGCGCGGCTGCGCGCCATGACGTACGCGAGTCACGTTCTGTCAGTCAGACGGGCGTCGTACAGGTGGCCGTCCAGCAACTCAGCGGAGATCGCGCGCAGCGTGCCTGCAATCCCTCGTCACACCCATCCTCAAGCTGCTGCGGACCGGCGACCACGAGCGTCCGACACGCGCCACCTCAGTGACTCTAGCTACTTCCTGAGGAAAAAGTAGTGGCTCCGTGAGGGGCTGGTTCCGTCCGGTCTGATTGACAAAATCCCTGCTTGTGAGTAGGTTTTTGGTCGATCTGAGGAGGGCGTGTGCTGACGCTTTTGGCGGAGCAGCAGGAGTGCTTGTGGGACGAGGCGTTGCCGATCGAGGTGCGCGAGTTGCCGGAGGATCTGGCGGCGCTGGACCGGCTGCTGGACGATCCGGCGGTGCTGGGGCCGATCGTGGAGCGGTTCCGCCGCGAAGTGATCGAGGACAAGCGGGCGGTGTTGACCGACGGGCGGCCGACGATCGCGATGGAGACGTATGTCAGGTTGATGGTGCTCAAGCAGCGCTACCGATGGGGGTATCGGTCGTTGATGGCGGAGGTGTCGGACTCGATTCATCTGCGCCGGTTCTGCAGGATCAGCCTCTCGGAGCGGGTCCCGGACGATTCGACGGTCCGCAAGCTCACCCGACGAATCGGACCAGAGACGGTCAACGAGATCACGCGTGTGCTGATTGTGCAGGCGACCCGCGCCAAGCGGTTTCGGCCCAGGGCCGTGAGGATCGATTCGACCGTGATCGAGGCGGACGTGAAGTACCCGACCGACTCCGACCTGGCGGCGCACGGCGTGAAGGTACTCGCGCGGGAAGCGAAGAAGCTCGCGAAGCTGGTGGGAGAGCAGACGCGGCGGGTGCGGGATCGCTCCAGGGTGATGGGTCGCACGCTCAGGGCGGTGACCCGCACGATCCGTCGCCGGTCGGGGGAGGCGAAGGCCGAGGTGTTGAAGCTGACCGCGCAGACCGGCAAGCTGCTGGAGCAGTCGATCTCGGAGACCCGGCGACTGGTCGTGATCGCACGCCGGCGGGCGCGTGGCCGCGGCGCGAAGACGAAACTGAAGGCAGCCGCGCAACTCGAGGAGCTCGCGGATCGGTGCGAGAAGGTCGCCGCGCAGATCAAGCAGCGGGTCGCTGGGGAGCCGATCAAGGACCGGCTCGTGTCGATCTCCGATCCGGACGCGCGGCCGATCCGGAAAGGGAAGCTCGGGAAGCCGAACGAGTTCGGGTACGTGAACCAGCTGTGCGAGGTGACGGAGAACACGCGGCGTGGCGCGCGTGGACTGATCCTGCCGCCGGCGACCCAGCTCGGGAACCCGGGCGAGGACACGCTCCTGCCGGCCACGATCGCGGAGCTGAAGCGGCTCGGGATCTCTCCGAAAGAGGTCGCGCTCGATGGCGGCTTCAACGTCGGCCCGACCCGCCAGACACTCGACGATCACGGACTCGCGCCGGACCGGGTGTTCATCTCCGGCCGCCAGCAACCCGGCTCCAAACGCACCCAAAGACGGCTCCAGAAGTACCGAACAGGCGCCGAAGGGCGGATCAGTCACCTCAAACGCCGCTACGGACTGGACCGATCCCGCCTCAAAGGCGACGACGGCCAACAGATCTGGAACGGATGGGCGATCCTGGCCTACAACGCTGACACGCTCGCCGTCCGGGAACGGTGAAACACTCCCGGCAAGCTCGAACCCGAGCCCACTCACTAGAAACGGCCGCGCCCTCGACCAGCGCGGCCGTTTCGTTTCCGCCCCCGTCACGCGTCACGAGTTTTTCCTCGGCAAGTAGCTAGTGACTGCTCGCCCGCAGCCGGTGGCGCAGTGGCAGGTAGGCGATCGTCCCGCCAAGTGTGGGGATCCAGAATGCGATCGCGTGGTAGACGAGGACCGCGGCCGTGGCTTGACTCAGCGGCAGCCCGTAGATCGCGAGGGCCCCGACGAGGCCGGCGTCGAGCACGCCGATTCCGCCTGGGACCGGGATCGCGTTGGCGAGGTACCCGACCAGGTAGGCGACCACGAGCGCCGCGACCGGCGGGAGCTGTCCGACCGCGGCGAGCGTCACCCAGAGAACGGCGATGTCGAAGAACAGGTACCCGACCGCACCCGAAAGACGCCAGGTCGGGTGCAGCAGAGCTCGGCGGGCGGCCGGGATGCCCGAGCCGATCTCCTGGATCCAGGCGGCGCCACGGTGGTCGCGGCCGAACCGTCGTGACCGCGGCGCGATGGCGAGGACGACCGCGATCGTTCCGGCGGCTGCGAGGACGGGCAGTCCGGCACGCAGAGCGTCGTTGGGCCCGCCACCGATCCCGAGTAGGAGGGCCGCTCCGGCGGCGCCGAGGCCGAGCACGTTGATCGCGCTCGTGAGAAAGAAGAGCCCGCTTGATCGCTGGACGATCTGCCGCGTTGACATGCCGGCCAGGTGCAACAGCCATCCGCCGACGGCCAGGGATCCGGCGCCGCCTCCGGGGATGAGTGCGCCCGAGCCCATCTCGACCCACGCCAGCCACCTGGCCGTGAGCGGGTCCAGGGGGCTGAAGAACATTCGGAAGATGACGACGAAGCTGAGGCAGGACGCGAGTTCCAGCGCGATCGCGGCGGCGATGAGCGCCGGGTTGATTGCTCTGATCTCGCTCGCGACGGGACGCAGATCGGGCACGGCGAGCACCGCTCCGGCCACAGCGAGGAGGAGCAGGATCGCGGTCATGCCGCGACGCCACAGCTGCCTCTCCTCGACGCGGCGAGCGATGCCGTTGGTGCTGCTGGGCTCCACCGCGCTCGGCACCGTTGCAAGCGCACTGCTTTGGGAGGTGGTGGCGCTCACGACCGGCCGCTCGCGCTAGAGCGGCCGTCCTGCCGGCGAGCGAGCAACCCCGCCTGCGAGCAACTCTGCGACCGACCAGCGCCGCAGCACGCCCCGCTGAGGAGCCGCCGCGACGTCGTGCGTGCCGGAAATCATGGCGGTTGAGGGACCATGGATGTGGCTCATGTCACCCCTTCTCATCGAGCGGGAATCGGATGCACGTCTGAGTGGCAGCGGGCGCTCGCGCAGTGGCTGGCTCATGCGCGCTCGATGCTGAGCGCCAGATCGGCCGCGGCCCGGCTGTGCGCGGTCGCAGCCCGGGCGGCGCCGTCGGAGGGCAGAACGAACAGCGCGACGAACAGGCCGATCCCGAACAGGGCGGCGGCCCATACGAACGCCGTCGTATAGCCGTGGATCGCCGCCACGCCGGCGAGGCCGGCGGTCCTGGTGTGCGTCGTTGCGTACCCGGCGGCCGCGCTGGCGAAGATCGTGCTCAGCAGCGCGGTGCCGACCGAACCGCCGACCTGCTGAGACGTGTTGACCATCGCAGACGCGATTCCGGCGTCGGCGTTCCCGACGCCGAGGGTGGCGGTCGAGAACGCCGGCGCGAAGATGCAGCCCATGCCGATGCCGGTGAGCAGCAGCGCCGGCAGCACCTCGCTGGCGTACGCCCCGTGCGGGGTCAGACGTGTGAACAGGATCATCGCGGTGAACCCGAGGGTCATTCCGACGATCACGATCGGCCTGGCGCCGGTGCGCTGAAGCACTCGGGTCTGCACGGTCGTCGCCGTGACGACGATCATCGCGGTCATCGGCAGGAACGCGACCCCAGTCGCCAACGGGCTGAAGCCGAGATTCTCCTGCAGGTAGTAGGTGAGGAAGAGGAACACGGCGAAGACCGCCGAGCCGGCCAGGGCGATCGTGGCGAACGCTCCGCCACGCGCGCGGTCCCAGATGATGTGCAACGGCAGCAGCGGGGACACGACGCGGCGCTCGAGGAACACGAATCCGACCAGCAGGCTCGCGCTCACGGCGAGCGAGCCGACTGTGAGCGGCGCGGACCATGAATGCGTCTCGGCGTTGGAGAATCCGAATACGAGCGCGAACAGGCCCACGGACGCCACGGCGACTCCCGGCAGGTCGATCCGCGGACGGTGCGGCTGGACCTGATTGCTCAGCAGCCTGAGAGCCACGAACCCGGTCGGGATCGCGATCGCCAGGTTGACGTACAGGCACCAGCGCCAGGAGATGGCCTGGGTCAGCGCGCCGCCGAGCAGCAGGCCGAACGAGGCCCCGCCCCCGGCGATCGCGCTGAAGATGCCGAAAGCCTTCGGCCGGTCCGGCGAGCCCTGGAAGGTGACGGTCAGCAGGCCCAGCGCCGACGGGGCGAGCAACGCGCCGAACACTCCCTGCAGGGCCCGCGCGGCGACGAGCATCAGGAACGATTGGGCCAGGCCGCCGATCGCGGACGCGATCGAGAAGCCGGCAAGACCGCCGATGAACGTCCACTTGCGGCCGAACAGGTCGCCGAGCTTGCCGCCGACGAGCAACAGGCTGCCGAAGGCCAGGGCGTAGGCCGTGAGCACCCACTGGCGGCTGTCGGTGGAGAAGTGCAGGTCGCGCTGCGCGGACGGCAGCGCGATGTTCACGATCGTCGCGTCGAGCACCACCATCAGCTGCGCTACGCCGAGAAGCGCGAGCACGGCCCAGCGGTTGGGCTCGGTCTTCGGAGTTGGGGTTGCGGTCGTCTCGGTCATCGGATCCTTTTCCTTCGCTGGTCGACCACAGACCCTAGCATGGATCATCCCTGCTGCGTAAACGAATGGCTAAACGTGCATTATGGTCCCGCTATGGACGGTAGCCGATTTTGCGGTATACTGGAGCGGCGATGAGCCACGCCCAGAACACCTGCGACACGAGCCCGGTAATGCTCCTCGCGCGCCTGTCCAAGCAGGTGTTTCGCCGGAGCAACCCGGAGCTGCTCGGGATCGATCTCCGGCTGCTGATGGCGTTGAGCTATTTCAACGACCACGACGGTGCCCCGCAGCAGGAGCTCGTCGACGCGCTCTGCATGGACGCCAAGAACGTCGTCCTGCTCCTCAACGAGCTCGAGGACCGAGGCCACCTCGTTCGCCGGCGCGATTCCGAGGATCGCCGGCGCCACCGCGTCAACATCACCGCCTCCGGTCAAGAAGCACTGCGGCGTGCCGCACTCGCCCAGAAGTCGATCGAGGACGAGGTCCTCGCCGCGCTCGACGAGGACGAACGCGCAACGCTGCACGGCCTGCTCTACAAGGCCCTACGCGGCGCCGAACCTGTGCACGTCACGCCCCTCGGCGACCTCGCATCCCACGCGCACGTCAGCTAGCGGCGCCCGATCGGGGCAGCCGGCCGCTCCTTCGCCCCAGGCTGGGGCCGATTGTCCAATAGTTCTCGTCTCCATCCCACCCTCACACCGCCCGCCGGACGGCAAGGGAACTCCGAGAACGTTGCACCGGCCGAGCCGCCAGGCGAACGTCTCCTCGCTGATCAGCCCTGTGGCATCGGCCTCGGGTCCCGTCCAGACGGCCTTCACCCGCGCCGCAGGCGAGTCCGGGGCCAACGGCGAGGGCCTGCCGAAGCTCCGGGTTGATCGAGGAGCAACACGCCGAGTAACGTCCCGACCGCGATGCTGACAATCCGGGACGCCAGATCGGGGGAGGCAGCGGTACTTGAGGGGCTTCAACGCCGATCCTCCGACATCTGGCCCGAGTACCGCGCGCAACTCGCGGCCCATCCTGACGCGATCGCGTTGCCGCAGACTTTCATCGATAACGGGTGGGTCCGCGTCGCGGTCGATGACCGCGACAAGCCGATCGGCTTCGCGGTCGTGATTCCGACCGAGGCCGCCATCCACGATCTCGACGGGTTGTTCGTCGAGCCGGCTCATCTGCTGCAGGGCGTTGGCCGCGCCCTTGTTGAAGACGCTGCCACGCGCGCGGCCGACAGCGCGGGTGTCGGTCTGGAGGTGATCGCGGGCCCTGCCCGGTCGTTCTATGAACGACTTGGCTTTGCCGTGCTCAGCGATGCCGAGACCCGCTTCGGTCCGGCCGTGCGTATGCGCCGCGAACTTCACGGCTGATTTCGGAGGCATGGTCGCCTGCCGACAGTGTTGGTTTGATCGATTTGCACTACCGGACTGAGCAACGCCTGTGCGGCGTTGTTGAGATGCGTGCTGTCCGGGAGGATGTGCGATCCTGCGGCCGGTGAGTCAGGTCAAGATCTACGGCACTCAGGCGCGACTTCCGGACAGACGCCAAGCCTTGTCGGACGTCATCCACAGCTGCGTGGTGGACGCGCTCGACTATCCGCAGGACAAGCGCGCACACCGCTTCTTCGCGCTCGCACCAGAGGATTTCCGCTATCCGCCAGGCCGCAGCGAGGATTACACGATCATCGAGATCTCGCTGTTTGAAGGCCGCAGTATCGCCGCCAAGAAGAAGCTATACGCGCTGCTGTTCGAACGCTGCCAGACGGAACTCGCGATCGCACCCGTCGACCTGGAGATCACACTGACGGAAACGCCGCGCCACAACTGGGGTATCCGCGGCATACCGGGCGACGAACTCGGGCTCGACTACACCGTCGAGGTCTGAGGGCTTCCAACCGCGGCACGATCAACGCCTGATGCCGACTTCGTCGAGGTGCACGAGGAGGTCCGCCGGGTCGTCGTAGACCCGGTAGGCGCCTGATTGGAGCAGCTCTTCTCGCCCGTAGCCGCCGGAGAGCAAGCCGATGCCGAGAGCGTGGGCTCGTCTGGCGGCAAGGAGATCCCAGACGCTGTCGCCGACGACCATGCAGGCGCCGATGTCGGCGCCGATCAGGTCGGCCGCCGCCAAGAACAGGTCCGGGTCCGGTTTGGCGTGGCGGACCTGGTCGCGGGTGACCAGCGGCGTGCCGGCGGGCACGCCGAGCAGCTCGAGCGAGAGTCGCGCGTAGCGCTCGGGACCGCTTGTCGCGATCGCCCACTTGACGTCGTTTGCGCTCAATGTCTCCAGTAGCTCGCCGGCGCCCGGCAGGGGCCGGACGCTGTCGAAGTGTTGGATGAACTCTTCCGCGTGCAGTCCGGGCAGCGCCTGGATCACCTCAGCGTCGAGCTTGGTGTCCACCTCGCGGGCGAGGGCGTTGACAAACAGCCCTCCGCTCATCCCGACGCGACGGTGGATTCTCCAGATCGGAAGGTTGATGCCGACCCTCTCCAGCGCATCGCGCCACGCGATTACATGCTGGTACACGCTGTCGACCAGTGTTCCGTCGAGGTCGAACAGAAACGCGGGCTGATGGCGGCTCACCGCGTCCACACGGACCATCATCTCATGTGCATCACGGCCGCGGTCGAGCGCCGGCCGCTCGCGGTGATTGCGGCAGCGGTGCGGCCGGCGGTCACGCCGTGGTGCTGCAGGTGGGGTGCTGGCGTGTATGCGTGATCTGGAAGACCCAATCGGCCGCTCCTGGATGGAGGAGCAGCTTGAGGTTGGGATCCTGCCGGGTCCACTGGAGCGGGATGGCCGCCGTCGGAGCCGGTGTGAGGACGAGGTAGTGGTAGTCGCCGGCTGCGAGCGTCATCTGCCAGCGCGCGCAGCTGCTGATCGGCTCGTATCCGCCGTGTGGCAGCGGTTGTCCGAGGTAGTCGACGGTGTTGGTGTCGGTGGCGCCGTAGAGCGGGTATTGCTCGACCGTTCCGTAGAGCGCGATGCGGGTGTGCGCGACGGTCTGAGCCCATCGGTAGATGACCCCGATTCCGTCTTGGCTGGTGGCGCCAACCAGGTATCGCTTGTGGAAGTAATGGCGCTGGGCGAGATCTCCGGCGCCGATCACGAGCAGGAGCAGGACGAGCGCGGTGAGTAGCCGCGGCGCTGGTCGGGCCCGCGACAGACGAGGCCTGGACCAGACCCCGAGCGCGAGGAGCGCGGCGATACCGATGAGGAACGCGGCGTGCCGGCCTGGCTGAGTGCGCAACATCCCTCGCTCCAGCTGCGCGACCACGGCGATTGCCGCCACCGTGATCATCAGCGGTTTGAGCAGACGCGGGATCCGGATCGCGACGATGATCGGGGCGAGGAGGAGCGCGAGCGCGAGCGCCGGGGCGAGGTAGCGCAGATTGACCTGAAAGAGCGTGGTGCTGTGTTCGATGCCGGTCGCGCCGGTTGGGAGGAACAGGTAGGAGATCGCGGCAAGCACGGTCGCGACGGCAAACGCACCGAGCACGGGCTCGCTCCGCGTCGCGAGCGCGCCGAGGACTGCAGCGACGCAGCCGAGGAGGAGCAGCGGCCAGAATGGACCGAATGCGTGTGCGAGCCCCGGCGCGAACCGCGTACCCCAGAGCGACAGATGGCGGATCTCCGAGAACACGGTTTGCTGCGAGGCGTTCGCCAGCGGCGAGGTTGGACCTGAGAGGTGCAGCGGCCCGAGCGTTTGCCTGAGGCCGAGCGGGTTGCCGGTATGCACCGCGGCCCGCAGGTACCACCAGCCGCCGGTGGCGACGAGGCCGCCCACGAGCGCGCTCGCGTTGCGTCGGCGCTGACCGCGCGGCGAGGTCACGATCACCCCGATCACAAGCGCAAATGCAGGGACAAGGAATGTGTACTTCGTCCCGACCGCGATCCCGAGCGCAAGCCCGGCCGCCAGCACCTCGAGCCCACCCCGAGAGGGAGCGAGAATCAGAGCGAGCGCAACCGAGAGCGCCGCGAGGCCGACGATGTCGTTGAATGCCTCCCCCGGCTGGGTGGTGCCCAGCACCGGCAGCGCCAGCAGCAACGCGCCGGACGCGAGTGTCAACCACTCGACCCGCCAGCGCCGCCCCACGCACCAAGCGCCCAGCAGGTCGATGGCCATCCACCCGAGATTGAGGAACGGTGACAGGAAATCGTTACCGAAAGCGACGATCCCGAACGCGTGGAACAGCTCAGAATTGGCCGGGTAGTAGGCGACGAACGGATCGGCCTGCGTGAACGTGATCCCCGTGACCGAACCAGTGCGCGCGAACACTGCGGCGAACGGCATGTGGTACCAGAGCACGTCGAAGCTGAGCATGCCGCCGCCAAGCGCGTTCGCAGTCGACAGCGCCCACTGTCCGACCGCCAGCCACACGACGACAATCGCGACCCACGTACCTGTACGACCGGCTGCCGGTCCCACGCCGGCGCCCGCCGGACGCTGCGTCGCCTCAGCAGGCTGTCTCGATCGAAGACCCGCGACGACGATCACGGCTGAGACCCACATCGCCGCGACCAGCCAACCGAGGCGCAACCCGCCGACAAGCCCTAACAGCTCACCGATGATCAACAGCCACGACAGCCCGAGGGCGAGCTCCAGGGCCACCCCCGGAGCACCCCGGCTCGAGGACAACCTGACTCGAACGAGATGAGCGGCCACGACCACTGGAACCGCCACCAGCGCGGTCCGAACCAACGCGAGGAGAAACCCGGCTGCCGTCATCACGTCGCGCGCAATAGTGACGAACCCGCCAGACGCCGGAGTGGCTCGCTCAAGACCGCCCCTGGCGTCAGCCGCGCTCCAATCCGAGCGGGTACGCGTCGCCCGCGGTCAGTTCGTGCGTAGCGCGCAGGTGACCGCCGACAGCCCTCGCCGCCAGAAACACTCGACCTCGTCAAAGCCCGCCCGGCGCAGAGCGCCAAGCTCGGCATCGAGCGGGAAGTACCGGTCCTCCGCTGCCCAGGAGGCGAAGTGTCCGCGGGCCTGGGCATCACTGATCCCGTGATCCCCCATCCGCCCGGCCATGTAATCGAACACCAGCCCGTTGAGCCGGGCGCCGTCGGTCACAGCGGCATCGAGATTCAAGAGCACCCCTCCAGGCGGCAGCGCATCGTAAATCGCCCGGTAGAGCGCCGTCTTGGTCTGAAGATCGTGAACGTGGTGCAGCGCCAGCGACGCCACCACGGCATCCGCGGCGGGCAGCGGAGCCAGGAAGCTGCCCTCGTGAAAGGAAACGCGGTCCGCGAACCGAGCAAGCCGCCGCCGGGCCTCGGCAAGCATCGCCAGATCGACGTCCAGCACCGTGACCCTCACGGCGGGCAACCCCCCCAGCACCGCGGACGAAAGCGCGCCCGTGCCCGCACCCAGGTCCAGTACGTGACCGTCAGCGGGCACCAGCGACGCGAGCACCTCGACGCCGATCGCGATCATCTCGTCGTAGTGCGGGATCAGCCGGCGTATCTGGACGTCGTAATCCTCAGCATCGACCTGCAGATGCCGCTTGACGGAATGCGTCTCGCCGACCACAACCCGAGCCTAGCCACAATCCCAGCCGGACGCTCGGCGGAGCGCACGGCACGATCGCGGCGGTACGGATGGTTGAATGTCCAGCACGATGGACGGTCTGGTATGCGGCGAAGACGGCGTCGAGCGCTGCTGGTGGGCGGACTCCGCGCCGGAGCTCCGCTCCTACCACGACCGTGAGTGGGGCTTCGCTGTCGCTGACGATCTGCGCCTGTTCGAGAAGCTCAGCCTCGAGGGCTTTCAAGCGGGGCTCTCGTGGCTCACGATCCTGCGCAAGCGCGAGGCGTTCAGGAGCGCGTTCGCCGGCTTCGACTTCGAGCGGATCGCGCGCTTCGGTGAGCGTGATATCGGGCGGCTGCTCGCCGACGCGAGCATCGTACGGCACCGCGGGAAGATCGAGGCGGTGATCAACAACGCCAGGCGAGCCGTCGAGCTCGTCGAATCAGAGGGCACAATCGCGAGCTACGTGTGGCGGTTCGAGCCGGCTCCGAGGATCACGCCGCTGGACCGCGCGGCGGTGGCCGAACTGGCCCGTACGGCCGAGTCGACGGCGCTCGCGAAGGATCTCAAACGGCGCGGGTGGCGGTTCGTCGGACCGACGACCGTCTACGCCTTCATGCAGGCGATGGGGCTCGTGAACGATCACCTCGACGGGTGTCACGCGGGCGCCCGGGTCCACGAGGCCAGGGCCGCATTCGTGCGGCCGTAAGCGGGTCAGTGGGACTGGGTGCGGACGGCCGGCGTCTCAGCGGCGGCCGCCACCCCCGAACAGGCTCAGTAGGAACAGGAAGATGTTGAAGACATCGAGAAAGATGCTGGCGGCGATCAGCGGTGCGCTCTGCGTTCCCGCGCTCTGCAGCCGGTTGAAGTCGAACACCGTCAGCAGGCTGAAGACGGCGAGCCCGCCGACGCAGTAGATCACGTGACCGCCGGGCACTGCGACCAGCAGCGCGATGATCCCGAACACGATCAGCGCCAGCAGCGCGAAGAACAGCGGTCGGGCCCAGCGGGACAGGTCGCGTCGAGTGGTGTATCCGTACGCGCCGAGCCCAGCCACGGCGAGGGCCGTTGTCGAGGCCGCCTGGTACACCGCGGTCGGCTTCGTCGCGACGTAGTAATGGATCACGCCGCCGACGGCGATTCCGAGGATCAGGCCGGTCGCGAACAGGAGGCCGATCGCGATCTGCTCGTGCCCGCGCGAGGCCGCGAAGTTCAAGCCGATCAGGCATGCGAACGCAGGCAGGAAGATCACAAAGCTCGAGTTGACGTTGCGCCCGATGTAGGCGCCGAGCGCGGCGAACGCCACGGTCAGGGCAACCAGACCCATGGTTTGCCCGAACACGGCACGGCTCCGGTCGCGGGAGACCGCCACGCCGCGGGATGCGATCTGTTCGTATGTCGGCATCTACGTTGCTCCTAGTCCGCAGAGATCGAGTGCGCAAAACATAGCGACGATCGGGCCCGTCATCTCAGAATCGATCGCTGCGCACTCGACCGAGCGCGCCCGAGGCTCAGCGGCCGAGCTTCCCGCGGAGCGGCTTCTCACAGCCCGAGGGCGGTGCGCACGGCCTCCTCGTCGACGCCATCGATGCGGACGACCTTCTCGCGGGCGCGCTCGCCGCGGATGACGGCCACCCCCGAGGAGCGAATGCCGACACGCTCGGCCAGCAGCCGGCAGAGCGCATCATTGGCCCGCCCCTCGAGTGCGGGAGCACGGACGCGGACGACGAGCACGCCGTCGCGGACCGCCACCAGCTCATCGCGCCGCGCGCGCGGCTGGACGCGGACCGTGATCGAGACGCTCGCCATCCTCAGATGATCGCCTGATCGCGGCTGGTACCGTGCGGTGCCGATGCCCGGAGAGCAGCCACCGGACTGGCCGCCCGGCCCGCGCGGGCCGTTTCCGAAGGACGAGTTCGACTACCTCTTCAGCCGTGTCCCGCGACTCACAGTCGAGATCGTGCTGTTCGCGCCCGAGCGCGGGGTCGTGCTGGCGCTGCGCGACATCCCCCCGAACATCGGGGCACTGCACATCCCGGGGGGCACCGTGCGCTGGGGGGAGCGGGTCGCGGCCGCCTACCGGCGCGTGGCGCTCGACGAGCTCGGCTTCGAGGTGGACCCGGGCGAGCTGATCGGCTTCATCGAGTACCCGAGCCACTACGAGAACGATCTCGATTCCCCCGTCGGACTGGCGTTCCTCGGCCGCACGAGCGGATCGCTCCCCGACGAGAACGCGCTGCCGGCCGGATGCGCCTGGTACCGGGAGCTCCCCCCGGAGCTGTACGCCGAACAGCGCGACTTCCTCGCCGAGCGGCTCGGCCTCGTCCCCGCCGTGAGCTCTTAGGGCGCCGTGTCGTGGGCCTGAGGTGGTCGTCGCTCGGTGAGCTGATGGTTTGGTGGTGTGGTTCGAGTCGTCGTGGAACGAGTGGGGGTGGAGGTTGATGGCGGCGAGTTGCGCGTCGGTCGCCTCGTTGGAGTTCGGTCGCCGGCCGCGCCCCGCTCCTGGAGGTGAAGCGGACCAGGCCGGACCGCGAGCCGCTGGCGCCCCTCTCCACGTCACGTGATCACGAATCGCGGTAGGGACCGCCGTTACCGGCGGCCCCCCGCACAGATCCCAGCGTGCGCGTCAACGCACTGGGCTCCTCCCTTGGGTTCTGGCGTCGAAGCGCACGTTGGGCCAGGGATGTTGGATGCGGGGTTTGGGTAGCCATCGATCGGCGAGGCGGTACATCCTGGCCCAGGTGATGCGGCGTTTCTGGCCGCGTCGGACGAGGGTGTGCCACCAGTGCCGCAACGCTGCTTTGCGGAAGCTGCGCAGCGCTGGGCTGTTGTCGGGCACCGCGTAGTAGTTGTAGTGCCCGGCCAGGACGCGGGCGAGCCAGCGTCCCTGTTCGGGGATCGGGCGGTGCATCCGCCTGCGCATCTCGGTCTTGACCGATTTGAGCTTGGCGCGCATCTTCTTCTTGCTCGTGACGCGCTTGACCTTGAACCACCCTTTCCTGTCGGTCGCGCACATGTGCGTGAACCCCAAGAACTCGAAGGTCTCAGGCTTCCGCTCGCCACGCGCCTGACGTCGCTCGGCGGCGTACCGTCCGAACTCGATCAGCCGCGTCTTGTCCGGATGCAGCTCCAAACCGAACTCCGCGAACCTGTCGCGCAGATCGGCAAGGAACCGCTCAGCGTCCTCACGATGCTCAAAGCCCGCCAGAAAATCGTCAGCGAACCGCGTCAGGATCACATCCCCGCGCGCGTTCCGCCGCCGCCACTGGTCGGCCCACAGGTCAAACACGTAGTGCAGGTACACGTTCGCGAGCAGCGGCGAAATCGACGCTCCTTGCGCGGTCCCCTCCTCGGTCTCTGACCATTCCCCGTCCTCGATAACCCCTGCCCTGAGCCATTTCTGGATCAGCCGCAGGACCCTCCGATCCGCGATCCGATGCTCGAGAAACTTCTCAAGCCAGCTCTGATCAAGCCGGGTGAAGAAGTCGCGAATGTCCGCGTCGAGCACGAAGTTCACCCTCTTGCGTTCGAGCGCGACCGACAAGGCGTCCAACGCATCATGCGGACCCCTCCCCGGCCTGAACCCGTACGAGAAACCGAGAAAGTCCTCCTCGTAAATCGCGTTCAGCACCTCGACCACCGCCCGCTGGACGATCTTGTCCTCCAACGCGGCGACCCCGAGCGGCCGCAGCCGCCCATCGGGCTTCGGGATAAACACCCTCCGAGTCGGGCTCGCCCGATACGCCCCTCGCTGAACCCGGACATGCAGATCCGCGAGGTTCCCCTCCAGATCAGCCCCGTAATCCCGCCACGTGACCCCGTCAACCCCCGGAGCCGCGTTCGGGCTGATCGCCCTATACGCAACCCGCAATCGATCGACCGTCACGTGATGAAGGAGCGCGGTGAACCGCACATCCCTGTCCCTCCGCGCCACCTGGCGCACACGCCCCAGATCACTTGACACGCCCAGTCCGGCACCGCGTCCGGGACGTGTTTCACCGGCCGTGTTCCCCTCGGGCAGACCCCTTCCCTCCACCACCTCCGCCCCCGGAACCCCGGGCTTGTTCGGCAGCTTCGCAGGTACTACGAGCCTGTCTGACTTCTCGTGATCGTGCATCAAGGGATGACCGCCTCAGCGTTCCCCTCACGGCCCCGACCGGCAACGGCCTGCCACCCCGCGAACCATCCAGGACGGGGCATCACCACCACCAGCAGGGCAACCACGAGACCTCCCGGTTCTCGCGCATGGAGCTTGTCGTGCGTGCCTGGGTTCTCTGACCGCGCGGGACCCACCAACGGCTCGCGATCACGCCGCCAGCGGTCTTGCCTTCCGTCGTTAGGGAGCACGTCGGCATCCCGATCTCGCATTTCGCGGCTCAATAGCCTGCCCACACGCCCCCTGCCAACGCTTCGCCGCCGCCCTCGCGAACAGCCGACGCATGACTCGGGGCCACCGTGACTCGCTAAGCCTTCGATGTAGAGCGTTCTCATCTCCTACTCCATGCCGGTTTATCCCGGCGCTTTCCCCATAAGTTCCGGACCCCCCGGTCGCGACGGGGGGGTGTGGAGCTGAGGGGTCTCAAACACCCCTGCGCTCCATACCCCCTCGGATTCAGAGGGGGGTTTGGAACTTGGGGTTGCCCGAACGAGCGGCCCTCAACCCGGACGCCCGCGCCGCTGCGGTCGCGGTCCCACGATCCCCAAACGCCCGGGCCTCATATCCACGCAAACCGAGGCCGCCGCGCCGCGCATTCGACGTGAGCAGACGTCAACCGGTCGCGCTGCGCGCGACCGCCGCCTCAGCATCTCAGGCCCGCATGGTCCTGCACCCACACCGCACGACCTGCACGACCGTGACCGACGATCGCTCAGCTCGGGCCCAAACGCGCCTCGGTCCTGATCAGCGACGCGATCTCACCGGCCGGGACCGGCTCCGAGAAGAGGTTGCCCTGGGCGTGGCTGGCGCCCAGGCGCCTCAGCTCGGACGCCTGTGCCTCGGTCTCCACGCCCTCCCCCACCACCTTCAGCGACAGCGCCCTCGCCATCGCGACGATCGCCTCGGTGATCGCGCTGTCGGAGTTCGGGCTGCCGAGTTCGGCGACGAACGACCTGTCGACCTTGAGCGTGTCGAGCGGCAGGCGTGTGAGGTAGCTGAGTGACGAATAGCCGGTGCCAAAGTCGTCGAGCGCGAGACCGACGCCGATCCGCTTGAGGGCCTCGAGCGTCGCGCCGATCGCGTCCCCCTCGCCGAGCAGGAGGGATTCGGTGATCTCGAAGCTGAGCAGCGCCGGATCGTAACCCGTCGCCTCGAGGATCTCGACGACGGTCGACTCGAAGCCGCCGGAGGCGATCTGCAGCGGCGAGAGGTTGACGGCCACCCGGATCGGCGCCGCGTCGGGGCGGTCCCGCGCCCACACGACCGCGTCACGACAGGCGCGGTCGAGCACCCACCGTCCGATCCGGTCGATCAGCCCATTCTCCTCGGCGAGCGGCACGAACTCCTCGGGCGCGATCATCCCGCGCTCCGGGTGATCCCAGCGCAGCAGCGCCTCGACCTCGACGACCGATCTGTCAGCCAGCGCCACGACGGGTTGATAGACGATCGTCAGCTCCTCGCGCTCGAGCGCGCGCCGCAGGTCGTTCTCGGTGCGCAGCCGCGCGATCGCGCGGGCCCGCATGATCTCGTCGAACAGCTCGTAGCGGGCGCGACCGCGCTCCTTGGCGCGGTACATGGCGGCGTCGGCGTCGCGAATCAGATCCTGGGGAAGCTCCCCTCCGGATGCGAGCGCGATGCCGATGCTCGTCGTGACGAAATGCTCGTTGCTGTCGAGCACGAACGGGCGGGCGAACACGGCCGCGATCCGCTCGGCCATCGCGACCGCGTCCCGCTCGTTGCCGATCTCCTCGAGCAGCAGCCCGAACTCGTCCCCGCCGAAGCGCGCGATCGTGTCACTCGGCCTGACCACCTCACGGAGCCTGGCGGCGACGCCGGCCAGCAACTCGTCGCCGGCGTGGTGGCCGAGGCTGTCGTTGACGAGCTTGAAGTGATCGAGGTCGATGAACAGGACCCCCACGAGCGTCGGCGAGCGCCGGCGACGCCGGTCAAGCGCGTGCTGCAGGCGGTCCAGGAAGAGGACCCGATTCGGAAGCCCGGTGAGCGGATCGTGCAACGAGCGATGCTCGATCGCCGCCTCGGTGCGGCGCCGCTCAAGCGCGTCCGCGAGGACGTTGGCAACCGACTGGACGAAGTCGACATCGCCGGCCGAATAGGCGCGCTCGCGCGCGGATGCCACCTGGAAGACACCGAACGGCGCGTCACTGCCCTCGATCTGCACGCATACGCCGCTCCGGACCCCGTGCTCACCGAGCATCGAAGACCGTCCGAACCGGCTCTCGGTCTGCCAGTCCTCGACGACGACGGGAGCACCCGTGTGGAGCGTGTAGCCGGCCTGCGACCCGGTGTCGCTGACGGAGTAGACGCGCCCGAGCTGGGACGGCGCCCAGCCATGGGCGGCACGGAGTCTGATCGCACGGCTGCCGGTGACGAGCTCGCCGACGAGCCCAAGCTCGACATCGAGGAGCGTGACGGCGGACAGGAGCGCTTCCTCGATCAGCTCATCGACGCCGACGCGCTCGAGCGCGTGCTCGCCGAGACGCGCGACCGCCGCCTGCTGGGCAACCCGGCGCTCGAGCTCGAGCTCGGCCAGCTTGCGATCCGTGATGTCCGACAGCACGCCGTGCCACCGCAGCCGGCCCTGCTCGTCGCGCAGCAGCAGCGCGTCGTCGCGGATCCACACGGCGTGGCCGTCACGGTGCAGCATCCGGTACTCGACGGGCATCGGGTCCGGAAGCCCGGCGGAACTGCGCGCGCCCTCGCGCTCGAGCGACTCATCGCGATCATCCGGGTGGATGTTCCGCGACCACAGCGTCGGGTCCTCCAACCACTCGCTCGCCGCGAAGCCGAGGATCGTCTCGATCTGCGGGCTGACGTAGTGGAACAGGCCCTCGACGCCCGGATCGGCGATGTAGAGGATCGCCGGCACGCGATCGATCAGCGCGCGGTACTCGCTCGCCTTCGCGCTCTCGACGAGCATCGCGGCGGTCGCCGCCACGGACTCGACGACCGCCCACTGGTCGGCGCTGAGGGGATCCTCCCCGCGCACCCCGATCGAGCCGAGCAGCTCCCCGCGCGAGGAGCGCAGCGGCACCGACGCGAACGCCCGGGACGCCCGCATCGGCGCCTGCTGATCGATCGCGGTCGGCTCCGACTCGGGGCGCTCGAGCCACAGCTCGAATTCGGTCCCCGGACAGGTCGAACCCAGCGAGCCAAGCAGCACCGTCAGTGGTGCGCGCAGGTTCATCGCCCCATTCAATCGGATCGGCGGCCAGAAGCCAGCCCGCCCGCGCTCACTACAGTTGGGCTGTGGCCGTGGCGCTGCCGGACATCGAGACGCACCGGGACTGCGAAGCGCTCGTGCGGGCGTTCTACGCGGCGGCTCTCGTCGATCCGGTGATCGGCTTCATCTTCGTCGATGTCGCGCACCTCGACCTCGAGACCCATGTGCCCAGGATCACGGCGTTCTGGGAGACGATCCTGCTCGGCGCCGGCACGTACGGGGGCGGCGCGTTCCGCCCTCACGCCGAGCTCAACCTGAAGGTCGCGCTGCGGCGCGGGCACTTCGAGCGCTGGGTCTGGCTGTGGCAGCAGACGGTGGACGGGCTGTTCGCGGGGGGAACGGCCGAGCTCGCCAAGGAGCACGCGCGCCGCGTGGCCGTGGCGTTCGCCGAACGGCTGCGCTCGCAGCCGGTCGGGGGCGGCCCGCAAGCCGCCCCCGCCGGAGCAGCCCTCCCGCCGGCCCCGATCACGGTCACGCGTTGGACCCGCGACTGAAACAGCTCCTCGACGATCTGCACCGCGACGGTCGCGAGCACGATGCCGGGCTCGCCGACCGCCTCGCACGGTGGCGCAACCTCGAGCCCGAGAGCGCCGCGCTGCTGAGCCTGCTGGTGCGAGCGATCCAACCGCGGCGCATGCTCGAGCTCGGGACCTCGAACGGCTACTCGACGCTGTGGCTGGCCGATGCCGCCCGCGACGCCGGCTCGGCGTTCGTGAGCGTCGAGATCGACACCGAGCGGACGGCTCAGGCGCTCACGAACCTCGGCCGCGCGGAGCTCGAGCGTGAGGTCGAGCTGCAAACGGAGGACGCCGGCCGCTTCCTCGCCCGCAGTGAGGACGCCGCGTGGGACCTGATCTTCCTCGATGCCGAGCGCCCGTCGTATCCCGGCTACTGGCCCGACCTCGTGCGCGTGCTCGCCCCCTCGGGGCTGCTCGTCGTCGACAACGCGGTCTCGCACGCCGACGAGATGGCGCCGCTCCGAGAGCTGGTCCGCGCCGAGCCCTCGCTGAGCGAGTCGCTCGTGCCGATCGGTGCCGGGCTGCTGTTCGCCGTGAAGGCCGGCCGGCGCTCCTGACAATCGTCACGCGGCCCGGCGGCGCAGGCCCGGACGGTCGTAGAGCGTCCGCTTGGCACCGAGCAGCCGCATGTCGGCCGCCTCCATCAGCTCCGCAGTGCTCGCACCGTCCTCGGGAAAGATCGCGATGCCGATACTTCCACCGAGCCGGTTGACGCCGGCCGTCGCAGCGGCGATCGCGTCGCCGATCCTGATCCCCAGCGCCCTCACGCCCGCACGATCGGTCTCGGGTGCCAGCACGCAGAACTCGTCGCCGCCGACGCGAGCGATCGTGTCCTGGGCGCGGAGTGCCGCGCGGAGCGAGTCGGCGACCTCGCAGAGGATCTCGTCGCCGGCTGCGTGACCGTAGGTGTCGTTGAGCCGCTTGAAGCCGTCGAGGTCGAGCATCACGAGCGCAAAGCTGCGCCGGTCCCGCGTATGGCGATGGATCTCATAGTCGGCCCGCGCGAGGAGCAGCCGCCGGTTGGCGAGGCCGGTCAGCGGGTCGCTGAGCGCGACGCCGCGCAGATGCTCGCGCTCGTGCTCGAAGCGGCGCCTGGCGGCGAGGAGCACCGCAACGCTGCCCGCGGGGACGATCACGGCGAGGGGCAGCGACGGGCCACCCGAGCCGGCACTGACGAGGACGAGCGCGATCTCGGCCGCCGCCGCGACCGTCGCCGCCGCGATCGCGGCGCCGCTGGTCGTGCTCGCGAGACCCGCCGCCAGCAGCGCCCCGGGCAGGCACAGCCAGTACGCATTGGCACTCGCGAGCGCGAGCATGACGACCATCGTCGCCAGGGCGATCGCGATCACACGCAGCTGTACGGCTCCGGACCCGGTGGACCGTGGACGGCCGGCTGTGGGGTGCCTGAGCTCGCGAACCGGGTCAGAGGCGGTTGCGGGCACGCCGATAGTCTCGCCGGAGCCTCGGACGCACCGCCGGGGCCCGGCTCGGGGGGCGACGCCCTCCGAGCCTCAACTGCTCGACGGCAGCGCGAAGTCGTAGAGCAGGTCGTTCCCGGTGAATCCGAGCGAGGAGTAGAGCGAATACCCCGAGCCCCAGAACACGTTCCCGTCGACGATCGACGGCGAGGACACGGTCGATCCGCCACTCGGGAAGCTCCAGAGGATCTGGCCGGTCGACGCGCTGAGGGCGAACATGTTGTTGCCCGTCGGAGCCGACGAGCCGGCGTACACGACGCCGTTCGCGACGCTCACCGGGCCCTGCGCGAAGGCGCTCGCCGGAACCTGCGTCTGCCACTCGAGCGCGCCGGTCAGCGGGTTCAGCGCCGACCACGCCCCGTTCGTGATCCGCTGGCCACCCACGAGCGTGAAGGGAACGTTGTAGACATTGGCCTCGGGCACGTAGATCGACTGGTCATCCGTCGCCGTCCCCCACATGATCCCGCCGAGTGAGGACCCGGGACCCACGAGCGTGTCCCAGACCACGGCGCCGGTCGTGGGGTTGAGCGCCCAGTAGACGCCGCTCTTCTGCCCGACGCCGATGAGCGTCTCGGGCTGGCCGTCCGCACCCGTGACGTTGATCAGGTTCGGGCCGGCGCCGAAGTCGTAGTCGGGGCTCTCGGGCGACGGGCACCAGGTGACGCCCGGCAGCTTCTGCGAACAGGCCAGCGTGAACGCATCCCATCCCTCGACCTTCGTCCCCCAGACGAGCTTCCCCGTGCTCGCGTTGAGCGCGATCACCGAGTCGAAGTAGTCGTTGGACCGCGTGCAGTACTTGTCGGACTTCTTCAGGAGGACCGTGATCTTCTCGCAGATCCGCGGGAGCGTCGGTGTCGTGTAGTTGTTGCCGGTGCCGACGTAGAGCGTGTTGTTCGCGGCGTCGTAGGCCGGAGTCGACCAGACGGCGTTGCCGCTGTAGCCGCAGCCGGTCTCGGGGTCCGACGTCCTGCACGGTCCGCTGTTGGGCGGCACGGTGTAGGTCTTCCACTCGATCTGCCCGGTCACGGCGTTGAGAGCGACGACGCTGCCGCGGAATGTGCAGCACGCGTAGGAGTCGCTCTCCGCCAGGCCCTCCTCGCCCGAGGACACGCCGACGATCGCCGTGGAGCCGACGAGCGTCGGGCTGCCGGTGATGATCGCCGCCACGTGGCTGTCGACCTGCGTCACCCACAGCCGCTGTCCGTTGCTCGCGTTGACCCCGAACACGGTGGCGCCCGTGCTGTGGGCTCCCGCGATGTTGTCGCCGAGGATCAGCTCGTTGCCATCGATCGCCGGGTCGAAGTAGATCGCGGGTGACACCCGCGAGATCGCTCCCTGGACGCCGTCGTAGGCGGAGATCGGCTCCGACCAGATCAACTGGCCCGTCGACTCGTCGATCGCATAGAGGTTGCCGCCCCAATCCGGCACGTAGACGACCCCGTCATCGACCGTCGGCGTCGCCGAGATGTCACCGGAGGTTGTGAAGATCCACTTCGGCTGCAGCTGCGAGACGTTCGCCGGCGAGATCGTGGTCTCGTCCTGGGCCCAGCGGTTGTCAGTGTTGTCTGCGCCGGCGACGGTCCAGGACGACTGCGCCAGCGCGGCGGGCGCGGCCAGTGCAAGCGCGCTCAGGCAGGCGGCGACGAACGAGATCTGGAAGGCACGCACGGTTTGACGGCGACGACGTAGCTGCATTAGAGAGCCCCCTCCCGATATCCGGTGTCCGGACCGAAACAGCAGATCGCGCAGGTCGCGCGACCACGGACAAGGCATTGGTAGCATGCATTCTCGGCGTGTCAAGCCCGGCGTTCAGGGAACCGCTGACGGGCAGTAAGTGCGCTGAGGGCCGTCTCGGGCGGCGCACCGGTGCCTTTACTCCATCTTTCGGTAGTTGCTTGCGCTCGACCTCCACTATCTGATACGAATGGATACGTGACATCCAGGGATTGGATGAAGGGGCTTGGTCGGGCGGGCGTTGCCATCGGCGCGGCGCTTGCGCTGATTCCGTGCGCCACAGCGGGCGCTCAGACGCTCTCACCGATCGTCAGGACGCTCCCGGGCATCAGTCCGGCTTTCAACCCGGCAGTCCCGAACTACGTCACGCGATGCGTGACCGGGTCGAGCACGAGCGCCAGCGTGACGGTGGACGTCCGGGCACGCGGCAACCTCGTGTCGGTCGACGGCTCGGCGGCGCGCAGCGGGATCTTCGCCGACACCGTGTCGATGGCGCCGGGGCAGGGATTCACGATCACGGTCGGCTCCGGCGCGAGTGAGTCGACATACAACGTCCGGTGTCTTCCGGCCGACTTCCCGCAGTACACCTCGACGGTGACAGGCTCGCCGCAGGTCGCCTTCGTGCTCGCGGCGCCGTACCCGATCGGGAACGCCTCCGACCGGTCGACCTCCTACGTGGCGATGTTCGACAGCAACGGCGTGCCCGTGTGGTGGCAGCACGAGGATGGCCGGGTGATGGACGCGGATCTCGACCCGAACGGCGACCTCTCGTGGTCGCTGATCGGACCGGGTGACTACCCGTATTTCGGGATCCCGGGAAGCGTCAACGTCGAGGTCTCCAACCTCGACGGAACGGTGCTGAACACGCTCGGGACGACCGGGACGCCGACGGATTTCCATGAGGCCTGGCCGGAGGCCAACGGTGACTTCCTGATCGATACGTACGTCCCCGAATTCGGCGTACCGGTCAGCATCCCGGGTGAGCCGTCGACGGTCAACGTGCTCGACGGTGGCTTCCAGGAGGTGCAGCCGGACGGCACCGCCGACTACTCGTGGCTGTCCGCAGGTCATATCAACCCGAACGACAGCGTTAACTACGAAGCCAGCCAGGTCCCCTACCCGGGCGTGACCGGCGACCTGTGGGACTGGAATCACATCAACGCGGTGCAGCCCTACGAGAACGGCTACCTCGTCTCGTTCAGAGACACGGGCGCCGTGTACTACATCGACAAGGCAACGGGTGATGTCGTCTGGAAGCTCGGTGGCACCTACGATCAGGGCGAGAGCCTGACGATCCTGGGTGACTCCCTCGCATCGACCGATTTCTCCGCGCAGCATGACGTGCGGGCGTGGCCGGACGGTACGGTCTCGGTGTTCGACAACGGCACCAACAACCTGCTGGCGCCACGGGTGCTGCGGTTCAGTATCGACGCCGCCGCGGGTACCGCCACACTCGTGCAGTCGTTCACATTCGCACAAGCCCCCTTGTCGCTCTTCATGGGCAGCGCGCGCGCGGTCGAGCCCGACTCGATGACCACCTCTGACTGGTTGATCGCGTGGGGCGGGACTCGGTGGATCACCGAGCTGACCCCGGCGGGTCAGGCGGCGCTCACGATCGAGCTTCAGCGCTCCTGGACCACCTACCGGGCGGTGCCGATCAGTTCGTCGCAGCTGACCCTCGCCCAGATCGAAGCGGCGATGAACACGATCTACGGGACACCCGCCAGCCTTGCCGGGAGCCGTAGGTCGCGCCGTTCCTGACCGCCTGTGGGGCGGCGGCCCAAGGGTTCGCTGGACCCTGGGCGAGCCTGGGTCAATCAGGTGCGGGGGAGAGTAATCCGAGTCCTGCAGCCCAAGCGGGTCAGATGACCCCGGTCAGCACGAGCAGTCCGATCACGACGAGCACCGCGGCCGTGATGCCGTTGCCCCAGCGCTCGAGCCACTCACCGCGGATCTCGTAGCCGCCGCGCGCCGCAGCGACCGTCAGCCCGACGATCGTTCCGATCGTCACCGCCCCGAACACGACCAGGGACGCGATCGCCGTGGCGACCCCGGCCGTCGTCGCCGCGAGGAACACCGGGAGGATCGTCAGGTCCGGCGACGCAGCCGCGCCGAACGGCACCATCACCGCGGCGAGGTTGCGAACACCGCCGTGCGGCTGGCCGGCGGCCGCGTGAGCGGCCGCCTGCGCGTGGCCCTGATGATCGTGCCCGTGGTCGTGCCCAGGGTCGAGGTCGTGGTCGTGCCCGTGCCCGTGGCCGTGGCCGTGGCCGTGGCCGTGGCCGTGGCCGTGATCGTGATGGTGCCCGCGCCCGGTCGCCTCGAGGACGGCGAAGCCGACTCCGGTCGCGATCAGCAGGCACCCGACGATCGCGTCCTGCGCGCTCTGGACCTGAGAGCGGAACTGCAGCCCGACAGCGATGATGACGGCGCCGAGGATGACCGAGACGAGCACGTGAGCGACCCCCGCGAGGCCCGAAAGGCGCGCGATCCGCCGCACGGGATAGCGTTGCGATCGTCCCAGGACGGCAAGCGGCACCCAGTGGTCTGGGAGGATCGCGTGTCCGAATCCGACCCCGGCCGCCGCCGCCAGGAGCGCCGGTGCGCTGCTCACCTCCGTCCTGCCCATCCGGTTCGCGGCTCAGGCCGTCGCTCGAGCATGCGGCATCGTATGCACAGGCGCGACCGGGCACCCCGATGCTGCCGGCCGCAAAGCACCGCTCAGGGCTCAGCTGAGCCAGGGGCCGTCGGCGCGAACGTTCGCTCGGCGCATCGCGCGGACGTAGCCGTCACGCCTCGTCGCCCCCGGGTCCGCCCCGCGCTGGGCCGACAGCAGCCCGCGAAACTCGCGGACACAGTCGAAGTGGTGCCGGGCCATCCAATCGCGCAGGCCGTCGAGCAGCACCCCGACGTACTCGGGGCCGTGGCGGAGCAGCGCCGAGGCGACCATCACCACGTCGGCACCGGCGAGGAGGAAAGCGGCGACGTCAGACGCGGTCTCGACTCCGGTCGTGGCCGCCAGCGAGGCGCGCACCGAGCCCCGCAGGAGGGCGATCCAGATCCGCGGCAGGCGCGCCTCGGCTCGGCTCGACAGCACGACATCGGAGACGACCTCAAGCGACTCCGGGTCGACGTCCGGGTACAGCGAGCGATTGAACAGCACGAGTGCGTCGGCCCCGGCGGCGTCGAGCGTCAGCGCCACCTCGCCGGTCGAGCTGAGCTGCGGTCCGAGCTTGACCGCGACCGGTATCGCGACCGCGGTCCTGACGAGTTCCAGCACCTCGAGGTGCAGTCGCTCGACATCGCGCCCTGAGATCCGCGGATCGTCCGGCAGGTAGTAGATGTTGAGCTCGATTGCGGCCGCGCCGGCCGCCTCCATCGCCGTGGCGAACCTCGTCCAGCCCTCGGGAGTGACTCCATTCAGGCTGGCGATCACCGGGACGTCGACCGAGTTCGCCGCCCGTTCGAGCAGGCTGAGATAGCGCCGGGGGCCCGCGTCCCGCAGGGCGATGGACGGGAAGAACCCGAGCGTTTCGTGGAAACTGTCCTCCGTGCCCAGGGAATACGCGGCATCCCAGTGGGCCTGCCGCTTGACCTGCTCCTCGAACAGCGACGGGAGCACAACGGCTCCGGCACCCGCATCCGCGAGCCGCCGGATGCCGTCAAGCGTGTTCGAGAGGGGTGACCCGGACGCGACGAGCGGGGTCCGCAGCTCGAGGCCCATGTAGGTGGTCGCGAGATTCATCGCGGCGCTCAGCGCTCGGAGCCGACACCCCGGCGCATGGTGCCGTGCCCTGAAGCGCAGATCCGGAGGACTTTCCGCATCACGGCACTAGTGCGCCACCGCGCCGCCGGGCACGCGCCCGCTGGGGACGGGCGATGCATTGTCGGGGCCCGCAAGCGGATGCGTCTTGTGGGCCGTGTAGACCATCAGGAGGCCGAACTCGACGACCACGATCGCGATCATCAGGACGATGATCCCGATCCAGTCGATGTTCGACTGGCCCGTGAGCTCGTCGTAGTGCGCCCGCTGCGTCTCGAGCACCGGCACCAGGTCGGCGCTGAGATATGTCTGGAGCTGCGGCATCGAGCGGACGGGCGACCCGTCGAAGCGGGTCATCGCGCCCAGACCGGGGATGTCGTTCCAGCCGCTCGTCACGTACGGCGCGTCAGCGATCGTCTGCGCGAGCTTCGGGATCAGCGGGAGCGCCGCCGATCCGAGGGTCGCGACGACCTTCGGCAGCTCAGCCGACACCGCGGACAGCGGCAGCGCCTCGAGCAGCGCAGTCGTGTGCGGGAAGTTCTTGCTCAGTGCCGCGAGGACCGCGGTCGTCGACAGACCGGTCTTCTGCGACACGAACGCGATCAGCTTCGGCACCTCGGCGGCGGCACCACCGGCCGGTGTCATGATCGGGTTCTCGGTGTTGACGATCGCCGTCACCTCGCTGACCGCGGCTCGGTCACCGACGACCCGCTGCGCGGCGAACGCGGGCTTCAGCCCGTCGAGCAGATGCTGACCCTTGACGACCCGCGGGCTCAGCGAGAGCGCGAGTGTCAGGACGAGGACGAACACCCCGACGACCGGCACCACCGACGCCGTCCAGAGCGCTTCGCCACGCGACACGCCCCGGAGGTTGCGAACGATCATGAACGCCCCGAAGAGGACCACGATGATGCCGATCGCGAGCAGCAGCGGAGCGATCCAATCGACCGTCGAGGTGCCGTCGAGCGCCTGGAAGTTGCTCTGCTGGCTCTTCAGCGCCGGGATCACGTCCGATCCGAAATACGTGCGGATCGCGGGCACACTGCGGACCGGACTCCCATCGAAGCGGGTCAGGCTCTCGGTGCCGGGCACGCTGTACCAATTGTTCGTCACCGCCGGCAGGTTCGTGATCGCCTCGGCGAGCGCCGGGAAGTTCGCCTTCAGCGCGGCCAGTACCTGGCTTGGCGACAGCTTCAGTTCCCTGGCCAGGAATGCCACCAGATGCGGGATCTCGCTCGTGACGCGCGTCAACGGGATCGCCTCGAGCAGCGCGGTCGTGTGCGGGAACAGCTTCTGGAGCAGGGCGAGAGCCTTCGCGTCCGAGACGTGCTCCTTGCCGGCGACGTATGCGACGAGCGCCGGAACCTCGGCTGCCGCGCCGCCCTGCGGGGCGATCAGCGGATCGGCCATGTTGACGTCCCGGGAGATGAAACTGATCCCGGCCTCGTCGCCGGCGATGCGCTGGCTCGTGAAGGCGGGCCTGGCGGCGTTCAGCACCTTCTGCCCGGCGTTCAGCCGCGGGATCAGGTTCAGCCCGAGGACGATCGCGATCACGACCGCGCCGACGAAGACGACCACCGACCACTGCGTCACCACAAGGCGCCTGGCGGTCCTGCCTGGCTTGGCGTCAGGCGAAGGGCTCGCGTCTGGCATGTCTCTGCTCCTTTGGTGCCGTCCAGCGCCGTCAGGGCAACGGGTCTGCTGTCTGACGACGGCTGTCGATCGACGAAAACAAGCTCGCCTATATCGTCAGGCCCAAGCGACCGGCCGCAATCCGAGTGAAATCGAAGCCCGGTAGGGTCGACTACGGATTGACCCGCTCGGGTTGCCCGCGACGGCCGGAGCGCCGGTCAGGGCAGGGCGTCAAGGATCCAGCCGGCGGTCACGGCAGGGCGTCGAGGATCTCCGCCAGCGGCTTGCGCAGCCCCGTGATGAACGGGAGCTCGTTCTTCGTGTACAGGCGGGCCTCGGCACCGCGCAGATGGCGGATCAGGTCGACGATGCGGCCGAGGTCATCGGCTTCGAAGGCGAGCAGCCACTCGTAGTCGCCGAGCCCGAACGCGCTCGTCGTGTTCGCGCGGACGTCCGGGAATCCGGCCCCCATGCGCCCGTGCTCGATCAGCAGGTCGCGCCGGCGCTCTGGCTGGAGCAGGTACCACTCGTGGGTACGCACGAACGGGTAGACGCATGCGTACCGCCGGGCCGGCTCGCCGGCGAAGAAGGCGGGGACGTGCGTCTTGGAGAACTCGGCCTCCCGATGCACTCCGATCGCCGTCCAGAACGGCTCGAGCCCGAGCGCACGGAACGGGCGGCGCAAGGCCACCAGCTGAGATTGGAGCGTGTCCGCGGACGGCGCCGCGAGCCATAGCATCAGGTCGGACTCGGCACGGTAGCCGCCGGTGTCGTACGCGCCGCGAACGGCGAGCCCGTCGACCGGGGACTCGACGAGTGCGGCGATCAGCTCCGCACGCGCCCCGGCGCGGACGTCGGCGCCGCCCGGCTCGCGGCCGGCTCCGTAGGCGGCGTAGGCGGTGAAGGTCAGACCCGCGGGAAAGGACTCCGACGGTTGCAGTTCAGCTTCGGGTGTGGCAATCGACACGCGGTGCTCCTGCTCTCAGATTGGGCTCGGTGCTGGTTTGATGCTCGCCCTCGGCGGCGTGGTCGGAGGGGATGCGCGCGGCAGCCGCCTCGCCGCTCCGGATGCACGCGCCGACCCCGACTCCATGGTACCCGGCGCCGGCGACCTGGACGCCCGGGATCGCAGCGAGCGCGGCATCGATCCGCGCCACCTTGTCGAGGTGGCCGACGAGGTACTGGGGCAGCGCCCGCTCGAAGCGCGCGACCAGCGCCTGCACGGGCCGCGCCCGCAAGCCCATCGCCTCGGTCAGCTCGCGATGCACTCGCTCCACCAGTTCGCCGTCGCCGAGCGCGAGCGCGTGGTCGTCACCGGCGCGGCCGGCGGACGCTTTCAGCAGCAGCGGACCGCCCGAAAGATGCGCCCATTTCGCCGACGACCACGTGCAGGCTGTGACCGTGCGGCCGTCGGTTCGCGGGACGAGAAAGCCGCTGCCGGCCGGCGGCGCGGGCAGCGCCGACGCCGGGTAGGCGAGCAGCACGGTCACCACGGACGCGTACTCGATCGACCGCAGCTCGGCCGCTGCGGCAGGGCAGGCGCGCTCCAGGATGCGCGCCGCCGCGAACGCCGGAAGCGCGAGGATGACGTCGTCGGCGATGACGGTCTCGCCGTCGTCGAGCCCGAGCTCGATCAGCCCGTCCGCGGCCGGCGTGAGGACCGAGACGGGTGCCGACGTGCGCAGCACCGCGCCCTCCTGAATGCGCGCGACGAGCGCGCTCACCAGCGCCTCGAGCCCTCCGTCCAGCGATAGGAAGGTCGGCCCCGGCGACGCCGGAGCGCCGTCCGACATGCGCGCCGCCGCGGCCCGAAGGCCGCGGATCAGACCGCGCCGGGACGCGACCGCGGCCTCGAGCTGCGGCGCCGCCGCACGCACACTGAGACGGTCGCAGTCGCCGGCGTGAATGCCCCCGAGCAGCGGCGCGATCAGCCGCTCGTGGGCCTGATCGCCGAGGCGGCGGCGGACGAGCGTCCCGATCGAGATGTCACCGCGGAGCGGGCGCGACGGAATCACGAGATCGAGCCCCGCGCGGGCGAGGCCATAAGGCGAGAGGATGCCCGTACGGGAGACGGCGCTCGCGCCGGCCGGCACACCGGCGAGCAGGCGCGGAGGCAGCGGGCGCAGGCCACCGCGCGCCCACAGGAACGGCTCGTCGGACGCGGGCGACACGAGCCGGTCCGAGAGGCCGAGCTCGCGACACAGGCGGGGCCCATGCGGGACTCGTGCCAGCATCGCCTCCGCGCCCGTGTCCAGCCGGCGACCGGCGAACTCCTCCGTGTGGATCTTGCCGCCGAACCGCTCGGCGGCCTCGAGCACGGTCACCCGGACCGGGCCGGCGGAACCGGGCTCGAGCAGGTGCCTCGCCGCGGCGAGGCCGCTGATGCCGCCACCGACGATGACCACGTGGCGGGGGGCGCTCAACGCAGCGAGCTCTCGAGCTCGGCGAGCACCGCGCCGGCGAGCGCCTCCGCGATCTCCGGGGCGTCGTTCGGCGAGGCGGTGCGGGCGAACCTGATCCCCAGCTCCGCCGCGCGGCCCCGCGCCTCGACATCGAGGTCGTAGAGGACCTCGAGGTGATCGGCGACGAAGCCGGCGGCACAGACGACGACGGCCCGGGCGCCGCCGGCGGCAAGCGTCGCAAGCGCGTCGAGCACGTCGGGGCCGATCCATGGCTCGGGCGTTCGGCCGGCGCTCTGCCAGCCGACATCCCACCGCTTCAGGCCGGCCAGATCCGCGACCGCCTCGGCCGTCTCGCGCAGCTGTGTCGGGTACGGGTCGCCGCTCGCGAGGATCCTGGTCGGAAGGCTGTGGGCGGTGAACAGGACCCAGACCTCCTCGGGGTCGCCGGCCCGCAAGCCGGCGACCTCCTCACCCACGCGCCGGGCGAGGAGATCGAGGTATGGCGCTGCCAGATGCCAGTCGCGGACGACGCTGACGGTCGGCGGCTCGTGTGCACGCGCGGCCGCGGTGGCCGCACGCTCGGCGTATTCGCCGACGCTCATCGCCGAGAAGTGTGGCGCGAGCACGATGCCGACGATGTGCGTGACGCCGGCTCGCGCGAGCTCGTCGACGGCGTCCTCGATGAACGGCGCCGAATGCTTGTAGCCGAGCGCGATCGGCAGGTCGGGATGCCCTGCCGCGGCGAGCGCCTGGCTCAGCGCGTGCACCTGCGCGCGCGTGATCTTGCGCAGCGGCGAGGTCCCTCCGATCGCCTGATAGCGCGCTCGCAACTCGGCCAGCTGCTCGACCGACGGGGCGCGCCCGCGCCTGATGTGCGTGTAATACGCCTCGATCTCCTCCGGGGCCGCCGGTGTCCCGTAGGCCATCACCAGAACGCCGACGTGGCGCGCCCGATCGGCGCCCGCGCCGCGGCTCATCGCCCGCCCCGGGCGAGACGGTCCGTGCGCCCGCGCGAATGGACCAGCTCCGCGAGCCGCTCCATCACGTCAGGGTCCGTCTCGGGGAGAACCCCATGTCCGAGGTTGAAGACGTAGCCGTGGGCCGGAGCGGCGTCAAGAATCGCTTCCGCTTCGGCTCGAACCACCTCCCACGGTGCCAGGCAGACCGTCGGGTCGAGATTGCCCTGCAGCGCAATCGTGCTCGGCACGCGTTCCCGCGCTGCGTCGATCGGCACGCGCCAGTCGATCCCGAGCACATCGGGACCGGCGTCGGCCATCAACTCGAGCAGATGCCCGGTGCCGACACCGAAGTAGATCCGCGGCACCTGAAGCTCGCCGAGACGGGCGAACAGCCTGCGAACGACCGGCAGCACGTGGCGCTCGTAATGTGCGGGCGCAAGTGAGCCGATCCAGCTGTCGAAGACCTGAACGGCGCGGGCGCCGGCCTCCACCTGGGCCGTGGCGGACGCGACGGCGATGTCGCAGAGAGCCTCGAGCAGGCGCCGCCACGTCGGCGGATCCGACAGCATCAGCGCCCGGGTGCGGGTCTGCGTCTTCGAGGGCCCGCCTTCGATCAGGTAGCTCGCGAGCGTGAACGGGCCGCCGGCGAAGCCGATCAGCGGCACCTTGAGCTCGGCGACGACGAGCTTCACCGTTTCGGCGAGCCAGGGCGCATCGACCTCGGGATGGAACTTGCGCAGCACATCCAAGTCGGCCGCAGCCCGGATCGGAGAGGCGATCACAGGCCCGACACCCGGCTTGATCTGGAGGTCCACACCGATCGCCTCGAGCGGAGTGACGATGTCCGAGAACAGGATCGCGGCGTCGACACCGTAGCGCCGGACCGGTTGCAGCGTCACCTCGGCGGCGATCTCCGGCTGATGGGTGATGTCGAGCAGGCTGCGGCCTGCTCTGAGCGCGCGGTATTCGGGCAGGGCCCTGCCGGCCTGGCGCATGAACCAGACCGGAACGCGCTCTGCGGGCTCACCACCGTAGGCGGACAGGAGCGGTGCGGGGGCGGTGGTCGCACCATGCTCAGCGCTGGGCATGGCAGTCGCGTGCATCGAGCTTGACGCTACGTGTGCACCTCAGGCGAGCCATCGGCCGATCGCCACAGGCGGGTGCGTAGTTTTCCGCTCACGCCCTGTGGAAGCGGGACGGCGCGCGCGTTGGCCGCAAGACCGCCGCATACTGTGTGGCGATGGACGTGCTGTCGGCTCGGAACCCTCGACGGTCGCGGCGCGGACGGTGGTCGCTCGTGATCCTCGCGCTGCTCGCGGCGCTGAGCGTCGGCCTCGGCGTCCCCTCGGGCGCCCGGGCGGACGGCGACCCCGGCAGCGACGTCCTCGTCGATCAGAACCTGTTCGCGCCGGCAGACCTGGGCCTGTCGGTGGCTCGACAGGAGCAGCTCGCGACTCTCCTGCGAGCGGCTGCGGCGCGCGGAACGCCGGTGCGGGTCGCGATCATCGCCAGCCGGTTCGACCTCGGCGCGATCACGTCCCTGTGGGAGAAGCCGCAGGTGTACGCGCGCTACCTCGGGATCGAACTGTCGCTCGCCTACAGCGGGCGGCTGCTGATCGTGATGCCAGGCGGCTTCGGCTTGAACTGGCCGGCACACGACGTCGGCCCCGGGCTCCGTGCCCTCGCGCACATCACGATCGCGTCGGGCCCCGGCGGGCTGCTCGCCGCGACCGAGTCCGCAGTGCGCGTCCTCGAGGCGCAGGGCGCCGCCGTCGCCGCGACCCGGCCGGCAGCAACGACCGGTCACACGGTCGCCGCGCCGGGGTCGCGGGCGGGGTCGCGGGCGGGGTCGCGGGCGGGGTCGCGGGCGGGGTCTCGGGCGGGGTCGCCCGGGTCCTCCAGCGCGGGCGGGTCCTCGGCGTTGTCGGTCATCTCGGGATCCTCCGCAGGGTCTGGACCCGGGCAGGGAACCGATACGGCGGTCGCCACCGCCGCCGTGATCCTCGTCGTCCTCGCAGCCCTCGGCGCCGGCGCCTGGTTCGTCCTGTCCCGGCGCCGCTCAGGCCCTGTGCGCGGCACGGGCGCGGCGGCGCTCTGGCGCCGGGCGCTCGCAGTCGGTCACACGGTGACGATCGGGGGCGACCGCGGCTGGCGAAGCGTCGCTCCACGGGTCGCGGTCCTCGTCGCCGGCGCGGTGGCGATCCCGCTGATCGTCCTCAACGTCGAGGGCAGGCCGAGCACCTCGTCGGCGAGCACGTTCAGCCCGTGGCTCGACCCGGGCACGCCTCTGCGCGGCTTCGCGCCCGACTTCACGCTCAGCGACCAGTTCGGCCGGCCGGTCTCGCTCAGCTCGTTCAGGGGCAAGGTCGTGATCCTGGCCTTCAACGACTCCGAATGCACGACCGTCTGCCCGCTGACGACGCGGGCGATGCTCGACGCCAGGGCGATCCTCGGCCGGGCAGGCTCCAGGGTCGAGCTGCTCGGCATCGACGCGAACCCGGCGTCGATCTCCGTCGAGGACGTCTGGCAGTACTCGGAGCTGCACGGCATGCTCCATGCCTGGCACTTCCTGACCGGCACGCTGCCGCAACTGAAGCGGGTGTGGAAGGAGTATGCGGTCGCCGCGGCGATAGAGCACGGCGAGGTCACGCACACGCCGGCGCTGTACGTGATCGGCCCGACCGGTCGGGAGGCTCGGGTCTACCTCACGCAGATGAACTACGCGGCCGTCGCGCAACTCGGCAAGCTCCTCGCCGAGGAGGCGTCAAGTCTCCTGCCCGGCCATCCGGCCGTCCACTCGTCCCTGTCCTACGCGCCGATCCCGGCGGTGGCGCCGACCGCCTCCGTGTCCGTCCCGGCGGCCGGCGGCGGCAGGGTCAGGCTCGGGCCGGGACGCGGGCCGCATCTCTACCTCTTCTTCGCGACCTGGGACCAGGAGATCACAGGCCTCGCCGGGCACATGGAGCAACTCGACGCGTACGCTTCGCAGGCCGCCAGGTCGGGCCTGCCCCCACTGACCGCGGTCGATGAAGGGAGCGTCGAGGCCTCCGCAGAAGCGGTCGCCGGCTTCCTCTCGGGGCTCGCGCGGCCGCTCGCCTACCGCGTGGCGATCGACTGGACCGGGCGGGTCGCCGACGGCTACGAGGTCCAGGGCGAGCCCTGGCTCGTGCTCGTCTCCGGGAGCGGCCAGATCCTCTGGTACTCGCAGGTCTCGACCGCGGGCTGGCCGAGCCGCCTCACGCTCGACCACGAGATGCGGGCAGCGCTGGCCCGGGCGCCGGGGCTGCATCTGACCGCCGCCGAGATTCGCACCCAACTCGCCGGCTCGCCGCCGCCGCTGGCCGCGCTCCACGACCAGGCAGGCCAGATCCTCGGCGGCGAGCGCGCGCTCCAGGCGCGGGTCCGGGCTCTGCGGGGGTATCCGATCGTGATCAACGCCTGGGCCTCGTGGTGCACACCCTGCCGGGCGGAGTTCCAGCTGTTCGCGAGCGCGTCGGCGTACTTTGGCCGCAGAGTGGCCTTCCTCGGCGCCGACACCGACGACTCGACCGGCGATGCCCTCGCCTTCCTGCACCAGCATCCGATCAGCTATCCGAGCTACGAGGCGACGACGGGCGACCTGCAGTCGCTCGCGGCGATCGAGGACCTGCCGACGACGATCTTCGTCGCTCCGAGCGGCAAGGTCGTCTACGTGCACATCGGCCAGTACGACTCGCTCGGCACGCTCGAGTCTGACGTCACCGCCGTTGAGCACAGCAGCTGAACAGCTCAGCACACCCCACAGGTCTCCACCGCGACCACACCTCCTTTGCGTGATGTCACGATGATCCGCCCAACCAACCGAACGACCCTCAACCCACCCGCGCGCGCTGCAGCCGCGATCCCACCACGCCCACAACCCAGAAGCCCTGCGCCTGATTCACCGGCGGTCGCTAAGGGACCATCCATCGATGCTCGGGTTCCGGTGCGGCGCCCCGCAACCGATCACGCTCAGCGATCGCGGCCTCGCCCCCTCAACCGATCACGCTCAGCGATCGCGGCCTCGCCCCCTCAACCGATCACGCTCAGCGATCGCGGCCTCGCCATCACCAAGCCCCCGGGGAGCACGGCGGTGGCAGCCGAGGCTTGAACGTCTCCACCGAGACCACACCCCCTGCACGTCACGTCCTGACGAATCGCGGTAGGGACCGCCGTTGCCGGCGGCCCCCCGCACGGATCCCAGCGTGCGCGTCAACGCACTGGGCTCCTCCCTTGGGTTCTGGCGTCGAACCGCGCGCTGGGCCAGGGGTGAAGGATGCGGGGTTCCGGGAGCCATCGGTCGGCAAGGCAGCGGGTTCGGTCCCAGGTCATGTAGCCCTTCTGGCTGCGACGCGCGAGCGTCCGTCGCCAATGCCGGATGACCTCGTGGTGGAAGCCGTTGAGCGCCTTGCTGTTGTCGGGCACCGCGTAGTAGTTGTAGTGCCCGGCCAGGACGCTCGCGAGCCAGCGTCCCTGTTCGGGGATCGGGCGGTGCATCCGCCTGCGCATCTCGGTCTTGACCGATTTGAGCTTGGCGCGCATCTTCTTCTTGCTCGTGACTCGCTGGAGCTTGAACCGCCCGTTCCGGGACTTCGCGCACATGTGCGTGAACCCCAGGAACTCGAACGTCTCAGGCCTCCGGTCGCCACGCGCCTGACGTCGCTCGGCGGCGTACCGTCCGAACTCGATCAGCCGCGTCTTGTCCGGATGCAACTCCAAACCGAACTCCGCGAACCTGTCGCGCAGATCGGCAAGGAACCGCTCAGCGTCCTCACGATGCTCAAAGCCCGCCAGAAAATCGTCCGCGAACCGCGTCAGGATCACATCCCCGCGCGCGTTCCGCCGCCGCCACTGGTCGGCCCACAGGTCAAACACGTAGTGCAGGTACACGTTCGCGAGCAGCGGCGAAATCGACGCTCCTTGCGCGGTTCCCTCCTCGGTCTCTGACCATTCCCCGTCCTCGATAACCCCTGCCCTGAGCCATTTCTGGATCAGCCGCAGGACCCTCCGATCCGCGATCCGATGCTCGAGAAACTTCTCAAGCCAGCTCTGATCAAGCCGGGTGAAGAAGTCGCGAATGTCCGCGTCGAGCACGAAGTTCACCCTCTTGCGCGTCGATCGCGACCGACAAGGCGTCCAACGCATCATGCGGACCCCTCCCCGGCCTGAACCCGTACGAGAACCCGAGAAAGTCCTGCTCATAGACAGCGTTCAACACCTCGACCACCGCCCGCTGGACGATCTTGTCCTCCAACGCGGCGACCCCGAGCGGCCGCAGCCGCCCGTCCGCCTTCGGTATGAACACCCTCCGAACAGCCCTCGCCCGGTACGCACCCCGATGAACCCGAGCGTGGAGATCAAGAAGTTTTGCTTCGAGATCGAGCCCGTAGTCCCGCCACGTCACGCCATCAACGCCCGCGGCCGCGTTCGGGCTGATCGCCCTATACGCATCCCGCAACCGATCGACCGTCACGTGATGAAGGAGCGCGGTGAACCGCACATCCCTGTCCTTCCGCGCCGCCTGGCGCACACGATCCAGATCACTTGACACGCCCAGTCCGGCACCGCGTCCGGGACGTGTTTCACCGGCCGTGTTCCCCTCGGGCAGACCCCTTCCCTCCACCACCTCCGCCCCCGGAACCCCGGGCTTGTTCGACGGCTTCGCAGGTACTACGGGCCTGTCTGACTTCTCGCGGTCGTGCATCAAGGGATTACCGCCTCAGCGTTCCCCTCACGACCCCGACCGGCAACGGCCTGCCACCCCGCGAACCATCCAGGACGGGGCATCACCACCACCAGCAGGGCAACCACGAGACCTCCCGGTTCTCGCGCATGGAGCCTGTCGTACGTGCCTGGGATCTCTGACCGCGCAGGGCCCACCAACGACAAGCGATCACGCCGCCAGCAGTATTGCCTTCCGATGTAAGGGACCACGTCGGCACCCTGAACCAGGAAAATTTCGCGGCTCAATAACCCCGCCCGCACGCCCCCTATCAACGCTTCGCCGCCATCCTCGCGAACAGCCGACGCATGACTCAGGGCCACCGTGACTCGCTAGATCTTCGATGTAGAGCTCTCCCATCTCCTACTCCATGCCGGTTTATCCCGGCGCTTTCCCCTTAACTTCCGGACCCCCCGGTCGCGACGGGGGGGTGTGGAACTTGGGGGTCATAGAGACCCCTCAGCTCCACACCCCCCAAGATCGTTGGGGGGGTCCGGAACTTAGGGTTGCCCGACCGAACGGCCCTCAACCCACACGCGCGCACGTGCTGCCGCCGCGGTCCCGCGATCCCCAGACGCCCGAGCCCCATACGCACACAACCGACACCGCGACCGCGCAACTTGAGCGGACATCAGCCGGTGGCGCTGCTCGATCGCCGCCTCAGCATCAAACGGCCCGCCTGGTGGTGCACCCGCACCCCAAGACCTGCACCTAATTTACCGACGATCGCTAAGCGGCGCGACCCGGGTCGCCTTCCAACGGCGTCCCGACCAACTCGCCGAGGCGCTCGGTCATCCGCTCGTCCTGCGCGAACCAGCGCTGGCTGAGGATCACGATCGCCAGCAGGAACGGCATGTCGCCCGCCGTCCACATGATGCCCGCGCCGATCTGCTGGTCGGCCAGTGCCGTGATCCCGCCAGGACGGTGGGCGAGCGCCGCATACGCTCCGTAGAGCGGATGCTGAGCGAACCCGAGGTACATCGACAGCCCGATGTTGGGGATCATCGAGCCGGCGACGTAGCTGATCCGCTGGAGGTACGAGAGGCGCTTGCGGGCGGGCGGACAGGCGGTCACGTGCGACCAGAAGAGGATCCCGAAGGCGAGGAAGGTGGTGTGCTCGAGCACGTGGAGGTAGGTGTTGCGGAGCGTCAGGTCGTATGGCCCCGGCATGTGCCACAGCACGAGGTTGAGGTCGAACAGGATCCAGGCGCCGAGCGGACTGGTGGCTGCGCGCAGCAGCGCACGCAGAGGAGCCAGGTAGGGCGCGCGCATGACCGTCCGCGCCACGGCACGCCGGAAGCCGAGCGGCAGCGGGCGCCAGATCGACATCCACGGACGTCCGAGCACGATCAGCGGCGCGGCGACCACGAGCAGCAGCAGGTGCTGGATCATGTGGGCCCAGAAGAGCTGCTCGGACAGCGAGTCCAGCGGCGATTGCAGCGCGACGACCACGGTCAGCAGCCCGGCGTAGAACATCGCCGCACGCCGGCGCGCGCCGCGGTCGCGCGGGCGCCCGGTGATCACGGTCGCGCGCCGCTCACCGAGGACGTGGAGGGCGAAGGCGACCAGGACGAGCGCGGTCGGGAGGTTGTCGATCATTCGCTCGCCCCTCGTTTCGGCGCCGCTCCGATCGCCGGCCGTGTCAGCTGATCGCCGCGGTCACCACGACCGATACGACCGAGACGATCGCGGCGTACCACAGCCACCACCCGACGATCTGCGCCACGTACTCCCGTCCTGCGAGCTTGCCCCTGAGCGTCGTGGCCAGCACCAGCGTCGTGATCACGAGCGCGACGATCAGGTGCCAGGCGTGGAAGAAGGTGAACAGCGAGATCGAGCTGGCGTACGCGTGCAGCGGATCCGGGGCCTTCAGCCCGGCGAAGACGACGAGGTCGATGATCAGCCCGGCCAGGTTGACCACCCACGCGAGCGTCAGCAGCCCGCGGACCTGGCCGACCGCGCCCGTGCGCGCCGCGCGGTAGCCCTGGCTCCACAGCGCTGCGGCGGCGATCGCGGCCACGGCGATGATGACGCCGCCGACCGTCGTCGGTTTCGGCTCGTTGCCCGGGTGGAACTGGCCCTGCGTGTTGAGCGCATCGAGGTAGATGAAGCCGATGTAGACGACCGTCGCCAGCATCGTCCAGGAGAGGATCGCCAGCCTGGCGCCCCACCTGGTCATGTCGGCGCGGACCGCCGGGTCGATGTGCGGGGCCGAGTGCTCGGCCGTGTCGACCGCCCCGCCGGCGATCACCGGCGCTCCCATCAGCCGCGGCGCCCCGATCCCGTAGTCGTACGGGCCCGAGGAGACGACCACCGGGCGCTCGAAGTTGACCAGCGGCACCGGGCTGGGCAGCATCCACTCGAGCGTCCGCCCGCCCCACGGGTCGACGACGGCACGCGGACCTTTCAGCCACGAGTACAGGACGTTGTACGCGAACACCGCAACCGAAGCGACGATCGCGATGACGAAGATGCTCGCGATCAGGTTGGCGACGTGGAACCTGGGGTCGACGAACGCCTGCCAGCGCGGCTCTCCCTTGATCCCGGCGAAGAACAGCGGCACGAACACACCGACGAACCCGATCTCGAACAGCCAGAAGTGCCACTTCGCGAGCTTCGCGTCGAGTTGCCGCCCGGTCATCTTCGGGAACCAGTAGTAGAACGCCGCCAGGAACCCGAACACGCCACCACCGACGAGCGTGAAGTGGAAGTGCGCGACGATGAACATGCCGCCGTGGTAGATCGTGTCGGTGGGCACGTCGGCCAGGTACAGCCCGGTGACGCCGCCGATCAGGAAGTTGATGATGAACCCGACGGCGAACAGCATCGGTGGCTCGAGCCGGATCCGCCCCCGCCACATCGTTCCGATGATCGCCAGGAAGATCAGGCCCGTCGGGATCGAGATCAGCTCGGTGTCGAGCATCGTCGGCAGGTCGATCGGCGTGTTGGCGCCTGACCAGTACAGATGGTGCATCCAGACCACGAGGCTGAGGATGAAGATCGCGAACAGACCACCCACCACGAGCCGGTGGCCGAACAGCGGCTTGCGCGAGAACACGGGGATGATCTCGCAGATGACGCCGAACGAGGGCACGCCGATCACGTACACCTCGGGGTGGCCCATGAACCAGAAGAGCTGCTCGTACAGGAAGTTGCTGCCGCCCAGGTTGGCCTGGTAGAACGAGGTCCCGAACACGCGGTCAAGCAGCGTCAGGAGCACCGCCGCGAAGAACGCCGGGAAGACGACCAGGCCGAGCAGGGTCGAGACGACGATCGACCAGACGAACACGGGCACCCGGCTCAGGGTCATCCCGGGCGCTCGCATTCTGAGCACGGTGACGAACATGTTGATCGCCCCGAGCAGCAGCGAGAACGCGAACACGATGATCGTCATGCAGTAGGCGTCCATTCCCAGCGAGGCCTGGTCTGCGAGCGGGGCGTAGCCTGTCCAGCCGGTCGGGAAGCCGCCGAGCACGACCGTGGAGAGCAGGATCGGGACCGCCGTGAACAGCGTCCAGAAGCTGAGCGCGTTGAGGCGCGGGAACGCCATGTCGTCGGCGCCGATCAGGATCGGCACGAAGTAGTTGCCGAACACGGCGCTGGTCATGATGATCGTGGTCGCGATCATGACGATGCCGTGCATGCCGACGAGCGTGTTGTAGGTCGCGGGCGTGAACACCTTGGCGCCAGCGCGCGCCTGCTCGAGTCGGATCATCCACGAGGCAGCGCCGCCGACCAGGAACAGCACCAGCACGAGCACCAGGTACTGGATGCCGACCACCTTGTGATCGGTGCAGAAGCGGAAGTAGCGCCAGACGCCCTCGTCCTTGCCCGCGAGCGCCTGCTCCTGCTCGTGGCTGGTGTCGGGGTTCCCCCGCAGCCACTGGAAGAGCCAGTTCGCGGCGCCGATCCCCACCAGGAAGAACACAATCCAGCCGACATACCCCCCCACGATCGTGGCGTCGGACTGGCGGTCGCCGCCGGACAGCGCGTGGGCGATGATCCCGCAGACGATCGCGCCGACGAGCCCGATCCCGAGGCCCGAGACGATGCTCGGGACCATCACGGGCTTGCGGGCCGGCCGGCTACCTGGCGCCTCAGCGGCGGACGTTGCGCTCATACGTGCCTTCTCCTAGCCCGCGGCGCTCGCGCTGCCGCCGTTCGCTGTCACCCAGGATGCGAAGTCCGAGTCCGAGACCACCCTGACCCGCGACCACATGAACGAGTGGTAGAGCCCGCAGAGCTCGACGCACCGAGTGCTGTAGTCGCCGATCTTCGACGGCGTGACGGTCGGAGCGGTGCTCCACCAGCCCGGGTTCGCATCCATCGTGACCGCCAGGCCGTCGACGACAAAGCCATGCAGAACGTCGTCCGATGTGACCCGGAACTGGACCGGGCGACCGACCGGAAGCTCGAGCATGTTGCTCTGCACGCCGAGCGACGGATAGGCGTAGGTCCACATCCACTGCTGCCCGGTGACGTCGACGACCAGCGGCTTGGCCGGCGGGTCCGTCGTCTGCTTGTAGAAGCCGAACAGGCCCCAGCCGACGAGGAACACGGCAAGCGCGCCGGTGATCCCGAGCCACCAGATCTGCAGGGACGGCGTTGCCTGCAGGTTCGGGCCGTCCTCGAGTTCCTCGACGCTCAGCGAGCGTCGCTCGCGGAAGACCACCAGGCTGTAGCCCACGAACACCCACACGAACAGCCCCACGGGGACCGCCAGCGCGGTGAACAGCACGTTGGTGAGGTTGGCGAACCCCTGGTCGGAGCTGCCCGAGCCGGGATTGACGACCGATCCGAGCAGGATCACGGCCGCCACCAAGACGACCGAGAGGACGGCCCAGATCTTCAGGACCTGGCGGACGTGCCTGACCCCGCCAGTGCCGGTGCTCTCGTGCGAAGGATCGGACATCAGGTCACCGTGAGGGTTCCCGACATGTAACCGGTCGTGGCCATCGGTCCGCCGAAGCCGTCCTGGCCACCGCTGCCGTCCCCGGCGAGCCCGGTCCCGCATGGAACGTAGCAGTGCCATACGTATGTCCCGGGGCTCCCGGTCTTGAACTGGAACGTGATCACGTTCGGCTTCGGGTACGGGCTCCCGTTGATCTTCACCGCGTTCGGGGCGTTGCCCCCGACACCGGTCAGCGGGACGTTCACGAACAGCTGGGTCTCGTTCTCGTCCGGGGGCGTCTGGATCGTGAACGTGTGGCCCGGGGCGTTGGGGCTGACCTGCCTCGCCGCCTTGCCGTTCACGTACATGACACCACCGACCGTGCCGCGGACCGTGTCGAAGAACGGGTTGTGAAGTGCCGTCGCACTGTCGTACTGCTCGACCGTCACCGTGACGATGCTGTGAGCCGGCACCCGGATCGTGGTCGTCGGGCAGTAAGTCACCCAATCTGCGTGCGGTCCTCCGCCGCTGCCGTGACAGACCATGCTGTCAGGGAACACCGACAGCTTGATGTGCGCGCCGGTGGTGCTCGCCCGGGCCGCAGGCTCGTAGCCCAGACCCTTCTCCGCTCGGACGCCGAGCACCAGCAGGACGAACACGACACCCAGCACGACGAACGTCACCAAGACGCCAAGTAGATGTCGCGGCCGTCCCTCGGTCATCTAGTGAACCCTTTCTGAGTGAGCCGGTTCTGACCCCGCCTGACGACCCTCGTTCGACCTCGGAGTCACCAGCCGATCGCGCAGAGCGCGGCGCTTGGGAAGTCGTTCCCTGGTCACATACCGATCCTCGGCGCCCCGTCCAAGCAGAGCTACCGGGACCGCCTCTCCCGTCGGCATAGCGCGGCACCATATCAAGCGCCCAGGACTACCAGGCATCCGCGGTGGCCCCTCGAGCTCACTCAGTAGTTACCACCTAGTCAATATGTACCTACGTGATCGAGAGCAGTGCACCGTTTCGCTCGCTCCTCGCTGGCCTGCGGCTTTTCCCGGAACCACGAGGCGGCGCGTTCCGTGATCATCCAGCAGCCGTGGACGCGCGCGTGTCAGCTCACCTCAACCCGGGTCCGGACACCTACCGGCGGCTCACGTACCGGGCGCTGTTCGTCATCAGCCTGGTCGTCGCGACCGGCGCGGCGGTGCGCCTGTCCGGTTCCGGGCTCGGCTGCCCGACATGGCCCAAATGCTTTGGAAAGGTCTATCCGCCGCTCGAGTCACACTCGCTGATCGAGTTCGGCAACCGTGTTCTGTCGGCGATCATCGGTGTCGGCACGCTCGCGACTGCGGTGCTCGCCTTCCGCCGCAGGCCGTTCCGGCGTGATCTCGCGATCCTCGCGGTGCTGCTCCCGCTCGGGATCGTCGGGCAGGCGGTGCTCGGCGGCTACACGGTCAGGGCCAAGCTCGCGCCAGGCTTCGTGATGGCGCACTTCTACCTGTCGGTGATTATCCTGATCCCGGCCGTCGCGCTCGCGTGGCGCGCGACCCACGAGCCGGGTTCCCGCCCGCGCGCGAACGACCGCGCGGTCGTCTGGGCGGTACGCGGCCTCGGTCCGCTGGCGGCGCTGACGCTGTTCGCGGGCACGATCGCAACAGCCTCGGGACCCCATTCGGGCGCGGCGGTCGGGCAGCACGTCAAGCGATTGCACTTCGACGGCGCCAGCACGCTCTCGTTCGCGGTTCACATGCATGCAACCGTCGCCCTCGTCTTCGGGCTCGCGGTGGCGGGGGTCTGGCTGCTGAAGCGCAGCCGGTCCGGCCCGCTCGGGAGCCGCGACCCGCTGACCGTGCTCGGGCTGCTGGTCGCCGCCCAGGGGGCCGTTGGCGCGATCCAGTACGAGCTGGCGATCCCGAGCGAGCTCGTCGAGGTCCACGTGGTGTTGGCGACGGCCACCTGGGTGGTCGCGCTGTGGGCGATCGCACGCGCGGGGCGCCTCGCCCCGGCGGCGGTCGGCGCCGAGCGGCTGTACGCCCGCGCGAGCAGCGCTACTTCGTGAAGTACCACTCCTCCGGATTGATGTAGCCGTAGGCATTCGGCGCGACCCCCTTGAGGTTCCCCTGCACCGCGATCAGCGTGCCCGGCGCCGGCTGCCAGAAGTCGGGCAGCTGGAGACGGACGGCGTCGGCATAGGCCTCGAGCGCGGCAGGTGCCGCGGCGGCGCTGGTCCTCGTCGTCGCGAGGATCAGCTTGTCGATCGCCGGATCCGAGTAGTTCCCGACATTGCCGAGCGCCCCGGTCTGGAAGATCTCCTCGCCGGTCGGATAGTGATCGGGCGTGAACAGCCAGCTCGTCCCGTATTGCCCGAGCTGCCAGCTGCAGGCGGGCTGCTTGGTCTCGCACGGCAGGATCTGCGCCGCGATCGCCGAGCTCGTCACCTCGTGGAGCGTGATGCTGATCCCCACCCGGGCGGCCGTCGCCTGCAGGTCGGCCATCGATTCGTCGGTGTAGGTGAGACCACTCGGATACAGCAGCGCGAAGGTCAGCGGCTTTCCCTTCGGGATCCCGGCACCGCAGTCGTCCGCGCCGTCGCCGGGCCGCACACACGTCGTGACTCCGCCGGGGACGACCTTCCACCCGTGCGCGACCAGGATCATCCGTGCCGCGGCGATGCTGAACGGGTATGGATCGACCGTGGCGAGGTGGTCGGAGTACCGATTCGCAGGCTGGGACGGGACCGGGCTGTACGTCGGCACCCCGAGCCCGAAGTAGTACGCGTGGATCCAGCCGCTCTGATCGACGAGGTGCTGGAAGGCTTGGCGGAAGTACAGCTGGCGAAGGATCGGTCCGACGGTCGGGTTGTTGAAGTTCGGCTCGAAGTAGTCGAACCCGTACGGGTAGTCGCTGATCAGCCGGTACCCCTGCGCACGGAGCGCCGGTCGCTGCGGAAGGTTGTTGGCGGGGACGTAGCCGACCGAGATCTGGGGCGCGGAGGCGCGACCCGGGCCGCCCCGCGCAGCGCCGCTCCTCAGCAGCGTGAACTCGGCCTGGTCGCCCGTGAAGGGCAGCTCGACGAACTTCGCGAGGCGCGGCCTGTTCGGCCCGTCGTAGTGGGAGTTGGGGACGAACGTCGCGAGCCCGGTGCTGGTCAGACCGGTCAGCTTCCACGGGCCGTCGACGACCGACCAGATCGGACTCGAGACGTACGTCGTCAACTGCTTGGACTGCCCATTGAGGAAGTTGTAGACAGCCCTGGCTCCGGCCGACGTTGTGTCAGGGAGGTGCGCCGCCTGCGGCGAGGGGAGCGGTGCCTTCAGCGACGTTCGATCCCATGCGATCGGGAGGGGTGTGATCTGCGACAGCTCGTTGTCCGTGAACCAGATCGGGTTGTAGCTCGCGTTCAGCTCCAGCCGCACCGTGCCCTCCCCGGTCGCCTTCCAGGACGTGACGTTGTCGGGGAAGCCACCGGGGACGTAGGACGCCCAATCGAGCTTGTTCGCCTTGAGCAGGTCGATCCAGAAGCCGACGTCGCGCGCACTGACGAGCTCTCCGTCGGACCAGTGCGTCGGCTTCAGCGAGATCGTCACGACGCGGTCGTCGTCGCTGTAGACGGGGGCGTTGCCGATCGAGAGTCCAGGGTCGAGCGCGGGCCGGCCGCCGTCGCCGTACCAGTAGAGCGGCCTGTACATGAGCGTCTGGAAGTCCGACGTGTTGGTGGTGGTGAAGTCGGCTCCCGAGACGAGCGGGAAGATGTAGTCGGGCGGCGTCAGCGGCTGCTCGGCGAAGTAGGCCGTTCCGCCCTCGAGCGGAGCGCCGGCCCCCGGCGCTCCGCCGGACCGATGACTCGACCCGCAGCCGGCGATGATGACGCCGGCCGCGACGGTCGCCGCGACCCCGAGCAGCATGCGCGCCGACGTCACTCGATCGCGGATCATGCGCAGTGCTCCTCGAGGAACTCATTCGTCGTTGCGCCCCGCCAAGCCTCGGCGCTGCGCAGGACTCCGTGGTCCGCCAGCCAGTGCGCGTAGCCGGCGATCAGCTCCTGCTCGCGTTGTACCCCCCAACGGTGCTCGTGGAACCAGGTGGTGGCGGTCAGCTCCAATGACCGTTCGAGCCGCCGGGGAGGCTGGTAGGGGATCGCACGCTCGAGCACCGAGAGCGCGGCGGGCTGGTCCTCGGCCGCCCGCCGGAACCCCCGCCCGGTTGCGGACAGAAAGCTGCGCACGAGCTCGGGGTTGCGCTCGGCGGTCCATTCCTGGGTTCCGAGCAGGTAGCCGTGATAGCCGGGGGCCCCGATCTCCGACACCCGCCAGGTGATCAGCTGCTCGGCGCTCGCCGCCGGCGTGAGCACATCCCAGCACCAATAGCCCCCGAAGACCGCGTCGAGATCTCCTCCGAGCAGGTACTCGGGCGTCAGCTCGATCGTGCCGGTGTCGACGGTCACGATCGTGGACGGGTCGCCGCCGTCCGCGCCGATCAGGTGGCTGACCATCGCCCGTCCGCGCGGGGTCGCGGCGTAGCCGATCCGGCGCCCGGCGAGGTCGCGCGGGCGCTCGATCCGCCGGCTGCGCCGGGCCTGGATCGTCTCGAGGCCCGTGTGGTTGATCGCCGCGACCCCGATCAACGGTTCTGCACGCTCGCGCCGGACGAGCAGCCGGTTCGGCGGGAACACACCGAAGCTGACCTCGTTGCGGGCAAGGTGCGCGAGCGTGTCGCCGCGCGCGTGGTCGTAGGTCGTCAACTCGACATCGAGGCCGGCGTCGCGGTACCAGCCGCGCTCGCGCGCGACGTAGAAACCGGCGGCATTCGGCCAGGGGTGGAAGTAGTCGAGCATCACGCGGATGTGGGTCATGCGGGCGCTCCCGCGCCGTGGCCGGCGGTCTCGTCGGCGCCGGCGACGATCAGGTCGAATGACGACCTCGGCCGCGACTCGAAGTACCGGCGCTCGGCCTCGAGCCAGTGGTCGTCCCATTCGTGCGGGTCCACGCGTTCGCGCAGTCTCGCCACGCGCTCCTGTGCGGGCGTGTCGACGAGAACCGCCCGATCGACGAGATCGTCGATCTGCATGGCGCCGGCACCGACCCCCTCCAGCACGACGACCGTGGCCGGTTCGATCGTCACGACCGATCCAGCCCTCCCGGCGACGAACGGGTCGGATGAGATGAAGCGCGCCACCTGCCCGGCGCGCAGCGGCTCGAGCGCCTCTCGGCGAAGACGAGGCCAGTCGTAGTAGGCCGCCAGATCTCCCGCCCCGCCATCGGCGAAGAAGTCATCGCCGCTGACCAGTGCGACCTCGATCGCGGCCGCAACACGACGGGCGATCGTCGACTTGCCCGACGCTCCGTGGCCGTCGATCCCGATCACGAGGACCGACCCGGCCCCCTGCCGCCACGCCTCGCACGCGCCGGTGATCGCGCGCGCGGCGGCGTCCAGCCCGCGCTCGCCGGTCGAGCCCGCGGCAACGCGCGCTGCCTGGGTGGGGTCGGTCATCGTAGGGGAAACTGTATGCATGAGACGCGTGCGGCCGATGGTCGAGACGCCGGTGGTCGAGCCGGCGGCGGCCGAGCATCTTACGCTATCTTGGCAATCTTGATTGATTAAGTTGTATTGTCGGCATCCGCCGGAGCGCACGCCGCCCGCGGACGATCGATCGCAAGCGCCGGGATCAGTACGTGCGCGAGCGGCCCGATCGAGAGCGCGTACAGGACGGTCCCGACGCCGACCGTCCCGCCGAGCAGCCAGCCGAGCACCAGGACCGTCAGCTCGATCCCGGTCCGGACGACACGGATCGGATGACCGCGTCCGGCCAGGCCCGTCATCAGTCCATCGCGCGGCCCCGGGCCGAGGCCCGCACCGATGTACAGACCCGTCGCGAAGCCGTTGAGCAGGACGCCGGCCACAAGCACACCGACACGCATCGGCAGGTCGTGCGGCGGGCGCACCGCCCCGAGCACGACGTCGATCACCACTCCGACCAGGATCGCGTTCGCGATCGTGCCGACGCCCGGCCGCTGGCGCAGCGGGATCCAGAGCGTCAGCACCGCCGCGCTGACGAGGATCGCCCAGGTTCCAACGCCAAGGCCGAGCGTGCGAGACAGGCCCTGGTGCAGAACATCCCACGGATCGACGCCGAGACCGGCGAGCAGCAGCATCGACGCGCTGAGCCCGAACAGCAGGAGCCCGGCGAACAGCTGGACGAGCCGGCGCAGCCGCGGCGGTGGCACCAGCGTGGCGGACGCGATCACGGAGCGAGTGTCGCAACTCCAGGTCCGGGCGAGGGCGCTGCGCGCGGCGCCGCCGTGCGACGATCCAGCGATGGTCCACAGCACACGGAGACGGACAGCCGCGGACGGCGCCACCGCCGCGGCGCGCGACTACCGCAGCCGCAGCCTGTGGCTCGACACCCTCGGCGAGCCGATCGTGCCGCGGGCGTCTCTGCGCGAGGATCTGAGCGCCGACGTCGCGATCGCCGGCGCCGGCTTCATCGGCCTGTGGACCGCCTACTGTCTCGCCCGAGCCGAGCCGAGCCTGCGGATCGTCGTGCTCGAAGCCGAGGTCGCCGGCTTCGGCGCGTCCGGACGCAACGCCGGGTTCGTGTCGGCCGGGATCGCCGGTCAGGAACAGGCGTATCTCGCCCGCGGTGGCGCGGATGGGATCCGGCGAGCCGAGCGGGCGATGGTCGAGGGGATCGACTTCATCGGCGAGGTCGTCGCGCGCGAGGGGATCGACTGCGGCTGGACCAAGAGCGGCTCCCTTCGGGTGGCGACGAGTCACGCCCAGCTGCAGCGGATTCACGAGGGCATCGAGCGCCGACGGCGACGGGGGCTCGGCGAGGGCGACGTGCGCCTGCTCAGCGCCGAGGAGGTCTCGACGCGCGTCAGAATCGCGGGCCAGATCGGCGGCACGTATACGCCGCACTGTGCTCGGGTGCACCCGGGCCGTCTCGTGCGCGGTCTCGCGCGCGCGTGCGAGCGACTCGGCGTGCAGATCTTCGAGCGCTCTCGGGCCGAGCGCATCGGGCCGGGCCGGATCCTGTGCGTCCCGGCCGACGGGCGAGCCGTGACGGTCACCGCCGGGACAACCGTGCGGGCAACCGAAGCGTTCACGGTCGAGTTGCCGGGGCGCCGGCGCGACTTCCTGCCGGTGGTCTCGCAGATGATCGCCACCGAGCCGCTCGACGAGGCCACCTGGGCCCAGGTCGGGTGGCAGGCGTGCGAGACGGTCGCCGACCAGCGCCACCTCTTCACCTACTCGCAGCGAACGATGGATGGCCGGATTGCGATCGGAGGCCGCGGCGCGGGCTACCGCTGGGGTTCGCCGACCAGGGATCGCGACGAACGCTCGCGCGCGACGCACGGCGAGCTCGAGCGGACGCTCCGGAGATGGTTCCCACCGGCGGCGGGAGCGGCCGTCACCCACCGCTGGGGCGGCGTGTTCGCGGTGCCGCGGGACTGGAGCATGTCGATCTCGCTCGACCGTGCCAGCGGGATCGCGGAGGCCGGTGGCCTGGCAGGGCACGGCCTCGTCGCCTCGAGTATCTGCGGCCGCACGCTCGCGGATCTGATCCTGGAGCGGGACAGCGACTTGACAACGCTCCCCTGGGTCGGTCACCGCAGCGGCCGCTGGGAGCCCGAGCCCGCGCGGATCGTGGCGCAGCGGCTGATCACCGCGGTGCTGGCGAGCGCCGATCGGGTCGAGGACAGTGGACGCGGCCCGACAGGCCGCGTCCGCCTTGTGAGTCGCTTCACGCCGAGCCGCTGAGGGCGAGAAAGTCGCGCACCAGCGCGAGCGTCTGCTCGCACCGCTCCACCTGGGGGACGTGCCCGCACCCCTCGAGAATCTCCACGCGGGCGTGCGGGATGTGGCGTCCGAACTCCTCAGCGTAGGCGACCGGAACGAGCGCGTCGCGCTCGCCCCAGATGACCAGCGTCGGCGCCGTGAGCCGGTGCAGCCGGCGTGCAAGGCCGCGGTCGGGGACCGGCCAGACGAACTTGGCGGTGCATCCCATCGCCCAGGTTCGCAGGGCGATCGCGTCGGCCGCCGCCCCGGGGTCGGCGGGCGCGGCGAACCTCGCCTGCACGGCGGGCGCATCGGCATCGACGAACAGCAGCTTCGGCAGGTCGGCGGGCGGTGCGATCAGCCAGTTGACGACCGGAACGTCGTCGCGCCAGAGGCCGATCGGGTCCAGCAGCACAAGCTTGCCGAACGTCTCCGGGAACGTCGCCTGCAGCTCACACGCGAGCATCCCGCCGAACGAGGCCCCGATCAGGTCCGCGCCCGCCAGCCCCAGCGCGAGCAGCGCCTCCTGCTCGGCGAGCACGAGTTCCCAGAGATCGCGGACCTCGTCGATCGCATCGGGGTCTGCGACCGAGGTTCCCGGAACGAGCGGCGCGTACACGGTCCGCTCGCTCGCGAGCTGCTCGAGGAACGGATCCCAGTCAAAGCCTCCGGCAGGGTGCAGGTACACGACCGGCGGGCCGCTGCCGAGAACCTGAACGCGGAGGTTCAAGCGGCCGCCGGCGACCGGGACGATCTCCTCCCGCGCGGCGGTGCCGAGCGCACTCATGCCACCGCTCCCGACGGCGCCGGCACTCCGGTTGGCCACCATCGATGCTCGAAGCCCTCACGCTCCCACATCCCCTGCAGATGGGGAAGCACCTCGGCGGCGAACAGCTCGATCGACCGCTGGGCGAGCTCATGCGGCATCTCCCCCATGTGCAGCATCGCCAGCAGGTTGCCGACACGCATCTCGCGACAGACCGCCTCGAGGCGCTCGCGGACGGTGGCCGGGCTCCCGACGATCACGCACCCGGCGTCTGCCAGCTCGGCGAACGTCACCTCGTGCAGCCGCGCGCCGATGCCTGGGTCGCCGGTCTGTCGCAACTGCGCCTGCAGTCCTCGCAGCGGCACGTACCCGGGCTGCAGGAAGAGGTGGGGCGGAACCGAGCCGAGCCCGTGACGGAACCCACGCTCGAGCCACGGGCCGTAGTCCGCCTCGGCCCGCTCGTCAGTCTCGGCGACCGCGCAGACCTGCACCACCGCGACTCGGTGAGGATTGAGGTCGGCACCCCTTTCCTCGCACAGCTCCCAGAAGCCGTCGAAGATGCCCTGACCCCCGACCTTGACCCCAAGCCAGGTCAGCAGCACGAACGCCGCGTCCTCGGCGAGCACCGAGTTGATCGTCCCCGGACTGCCGCTGCCGGGGAACCACAGTGGTGGATGCGGCTGCTGTACCGGTCGTGGCCACAGGTTCACGTGCGCGTACTGCGAGTAGCGGCCGTTGAAGGCGAACGGGTCCTCTGCAGCCCACGCGCGGCGCAGGAGCTCGTAGCCCTCGCGGAACCGGCCTCGAGTGTCAACACCGGGGATCCCCTGGTTGATGTTCGCGTCGTACGAGAGACCGACCGGGAAGCCGGCAACGAGGCGGCCGCCGGACATCACGTCGAGCATCGCGTACTCCTCGGCGATCTTCAGCGGCTCGCGCGTCTTCCCGAGCGAGCGTCCGAGCATGATCAGGGCGGCGTCGAGGTCCTCGGACCGTAGCGTGTTCGCCATCACCGCTCCAGGGAGCGAAGGGTTCGGCGTGACGTCGTACGCGGCCTGGCCGTGCTCGGTCAGGACGACGCCATCGAAGCCGGACCGCAGTGCCAGCAGCCCCTCATCGATCACGCTGTGGATCGACGTGAGCATGCCCTGGGAATCGGCGAGCTCCGCATATCGCGGTGTGACACACGAGTAGTGGTCACGCTCGAAGTCAGCGGGAAGAAAACGATACGGAGCCTGCTGGAACAGCGCGACCTTCATCGGCTCACCTTCACCCTCACCCTAGGTTCGTTCGGAACCGGCCCAGCATCTCACATCCCCGATCTCGCAGCCACGGGTATGAGTGCACGGAGACTTGACAACGAGCGCACCGGGAGCCGATCCGAACGGTCGCAGTCGCAGGGAGAGGCGGACGCGCTCATGCGATCACCCCAAGGCGCGCCGAGTTGATCAGCTCCCAGTCGATCTCGACGCCGAGCCCCGGACCGGTCGGTGCGTGGATGTACCCGTCGTCGTCGATCCGGGGCGCGTCCGTCAGTCCGTAGTGGTGATGCTCCAGACTGTGATCGCCCGCACGTGTGAACGCGAGCACCTCGAACCAATCGCAGTTCGAGGCCGCCATGATGACGTGGAGCGAGGCCACGTTGTTGAGTGCGTTGTACGCGTCGTGCACCTCACAGGGCATGTTGAACGCCTCGGCGAGATGGGCGATCTTGATCATGCCGCTGATGCCACCCTTGATGACGACGTCACCGCGCAGGCCATCGGTCGCATGCTGGATGATCCACTGCGGCAGCGCCGCCAGCCCCCCGGGCGTCGTCTCGGTTGCGAGCAGCGGTACCGACAGGTGGCGCGCCAGCCTGGCATAGCCGTGGATGTCGTTTGGCGGCAGTGGATCCTCGTACCAGATGTATTCGAGCTCCTCGATCGCGCGACCGACGACGAGCGCGTCGGCGTAGCGGTACGCCCAGCTCGAATCGAGCATCAGCGCCATCCCGTCGCCGACGGCCTCCCGCACGGCGCGGCAAGCCGCGATGTCCGAGCGGACCCCGACGCTGTCACGGCTCGGGTTCCACGGCGCCGTCGGTGGATGCAGCTTGTAGCCTCGCCAACCGCGCTCGCGCCAGTACAGCGCCTCCTCCGCGTACTCCTCCGGTGTGGCATGGATCGCCGAGGAGAAGTAGGCGGGGACCTTGTGACGGTGGGTCCCGAGCAGCCGGTGCACGGGGAGCCCGGCCACCTTGCCGGCGATGTCCCACAGCGCGACATCGACGGTTCCGATCGCGGACGGATCGACGAAGCGCTCACGGCGAGCCATCCGCTCGTTCAGAGCACCGATATCGAGCGGGTTCTGTCCGACCAGCAACGGCTTCAGGTACGTCGTGATCTGCCGTGCGATCGCCTCCGGGCCGGGGCCTGGGAAGCTCAGGAAGTTGTGTCCCTCGATCCCCTCATCCGTGCGGACGGTCAGGACTCCCATCGGCAGCTTGCCGTCTGCGATCCCGAACACCGCCAGGGACTCGGTCCGCCGATCGTGCAGCACGATATCGATATCGGTGATCTGCATCTCGCGAGGTCCGCGTCGTGCCGGCTCGGGCGGCGAGCCGCGCACGCCGACTCCCTATGGGGTTCCGGCGAACTCCGCCTGAAGGCGCTGGATGCCCTCGAGCTCGGTCGCGAGCTCGCCCTCATCGGTCATGATCGAGATCGCGTGCAGATACCGCTCTGCTCCGGCGTCCGCGTAGTCCTCGAGCACCTTCGGGGACGACGGCGGAGCGCCGACGACGGTCGCCGTCGTCGTCACGCCCAGGCGTCCGGCGTCCTCGAAGAAGGCGCGCACCCGATCGGTCATCCCCGGCGCGTCGAGCGGCGCCCAACCGGTGCCGGCGCGCAGCGCGCGCTGCTCGATCCCGCTGCTGTTCCCGCCGATCAGAACGGGGAAGGGCTCCTGGACCGGCTTGGGCCACGACCAGATCCGGTCGAAGTTGACGAAGTGGCCGTGGAAGGTCGCCTCGTCCTCGGACCAGATCTCCCTCATCGCCAGGACGCGCTCCTCCAGCAGCTCATACCGCGTCGTGTGCTCCGTGCCGTGGTTTCGCATCTCCTCGAGGTTCCAGCTGGAACCGGTGATGAGCAGCACGCGTCCATCCGAGACACGATCCACGCTGGCCACGCCCTTGGCGGCGATGATCGGATCGCGCTGCACGATCTGGAGGATGCCGGTCCCGATCTTGATCTCCGTCGTCGCCAGCGCCGCGCACGTCATCGTCACGAACAGATCGAGCAGGCGCTCGTAGCCGGGAGGAAGTTCGCCGCCGGGCCCTGGGTACGGCGTCTCCCGCGATGCGGGGATGTGGGAGTGCTCCCCGAACGTGACCGTCTCGAACCCCGCCGCCTCAACCATGCGGGCGACGCTCGCCGGGTCGAGCCCGGTATCGGAGCACGACGTACAGATCCCGAACTTCATCTTCAACCTCCTGGTGTTCGAGTGACGGAACCTTCGAGACGCCCTGGCCGGCAGCGATGGCTGGCGCTCAGTTGCGGTCGATCGTCGAGCTGATCGCGACCGCGAGGATGATCAGGAGGCCGCGGACGACGTCCTGCCAGTAGTCCGGGACGGCGAGCAGGTCGAACCCGTTCGTGATCATGCCGAGCATCAGCACGCCGAGGACGGTGCGCCAGACCGCCCCGACGCCGCCAAAGATGCTGCTGCCACCGAGCGCCACGCCGGCGATCGCAAGCAGGGCCAGCGAGCCGCCGAGGCCGCTCAGGTCGCTGGATCCGGAACCGGTCGTCGAGGCGTCGATCAGTCCGGCGAGCCCGCAGGCTGCGCCTGTCACCACGAACGTGATGATCACGATCCGGTCGACCTTGAGGCCCGACAGCCGCGCCGCGAAGCGGTTGCCTCCGACGCCGTAGAGATGCCGGCCGAAGACCGTATACGCCAGCACGAGCTGGCAGATGATCGCGACGACGGCGAAGATGATGACGGGGTACTGAACGCCGTCGACCTCGTTCTGACCGATGAACGTGAACACGCTGCTCGTCGGCGTGATCAGCAGGCCGCCGTGCGTGACGCCCTCGGCGATGCCGCCGAACGAGAGGCCCGTCGCGAGCGTCGCGAGGAAGGCGTTGACCCGCAGCTTCGTCACGAGCAGTCCGTTGATCAGCCCCATCGTCGCGCCGGCGACGATCGCGACGGGGAAGGCCCACCACACGCCGAGGTGGACGGCGGCGTCCGCGGCCAGCACCTCGCTCAGGACGAAGATCGACCCAAGCGACAGGTCGAAATTGCCGGCGATGATCGTCAGCGTGACGGCGCACGCCGCAATGCCGATGGTCGCATTCTGAAAGACGAGGTTGAGGAGGTTCTGCGACGTGAGGAAGACGGGCGAGGCGGCCGAGAAGTAGATGAACAGCACGACGACGAACGCGACGATTCCGTAGTCCCGCACGTGCTCGGCCCTGATCCGCCGCCCCGAGCGGACCGGCGGCGCGACGATCGCATCGCCGGCAGCTGGGGTTCCAGCGACGACGTCCCCCGTCATCGGATCGGGCTGCTGCGTACTCATCCGGTCGGGCTCCCTCCGAGGCCGAACGCGGCCTCCATCACGGCTTCCAGCGGCGGGTCGGCGGCGAACTCGCGCGTGATCGAGCCGCGGCGCATCACGAGCACGCGATGAGCGAGCCCGAGCACCTCCTCGATCTCCGACGAGATCACGAGCACGGCGGCACCGTCGGCGGCCAGGTTGTTGATCAGGCGGTGGATCGCAGCGCGCGCCGAGACATCGACACCGCGCGTCGGCTCGTCGAGGATCAGCACGCGCGGATTGCGGAACAGCCAGCGGGCGAACAGGACCTTCTGCTGGTTGCCGCCGGAGAGGCTCACGACCCGCGCCGCCGGGTTCGGCGGATCGACCGACAGCGAATGCAGCAGAGCGGTCGCCCTCGCCCGCTCCGAAACGCGATTCAGCAGTCCGAACCGCGAAGCGACCGAGCGCAGGTCGGCGAACGTGGTGTTCGACGCGAGTGACATGTCCATGAACAGCCCGTCGTCCTTGCGGCTCTCCGGGAGAAACGCGATACCGGCGCGCATCGCATCCCCCGGCGAGCTGATGCTGTAGGCGGTGCCACCGACGATGATCGTGCCGCGATCGATCGAATCGGCGCCCGCGATCGCGCGCGCGAGCTCCGAGCGACCGCTGCCGACGAGGCCGGCGAGGCCGACGATCTCGCCGGCGTGGATCTGGAGCGAGATCTCGTTCAACACGCCCTCACGGTGCAGGCCATTCACCTGCAGCATCAGCGGCGCTGTCGAGCGCTGCGGCTTTTCGAAGTGCTCGGCCTCGGCGGCCGCGCCGAACATGCCCGCGACGAGGCTCTCCTCCGTCTCCTCCGACGCGGCCGCCGTGCGCACGAGGCGCCCGTTGCGCAGGACGGTGACCGTGTCGGCGAGCTCGAGCACCTCGTCGAGGAAGTGGCTGACGTAGACGATCGTCTTGCCGTTGTCGCGGAGCGTGCGGATCATCCTGTGCAGCATCTCCGTCTCGACGCTCGTCAGCGACGAGGTCGGCTCGTCCATCACGATCACGCGGGCATCGCACGCGACCGCGCGCAGGATCTCGACCTTCTGCTTGTCCGCGGTCCGCAGCGCGCCGACGATCGCGCTCGGCTCGAGCTCGAAGCCCCAATGTGACACAAGCTCCTCGAACTGCCGACGCATCTGGCTGCGCTGCACCAATCCTCGACGCCGCGGCTCGATGCCGAGGAAGACGTTCTCGATCACGCTCATCTGCGGGACCGGAGAGAGCTCCTGCGCGATCGTCGCGATGCCGGCGACGCGCGCCTCGCTCGGGCTTGTGTACTTGACCGGGCGGTCGTCGACGAACATCTGGCCCTCGTCGGGACGGATCACGCCACCGACGATCTTCCCGAGCGTCGACTTGCCGGCGCCGTTCGCACCGACGAGCGCATGCACACGGCCTCCGGCAACCTCGACACTGACGTCGTCGAGCGCCTTGGTGCCGGAGTACCGCTTGCCGATCGAGACGAGCCGGATAGGCGCGACTTCCGTGTGACCCATCCGGCTCCCCCTCGATCCTCCTCTAGTTGCCCTGCCTAACTACCAGCCGTGAGCGACCAGTCGGGCACGAAGCTCGGGTGTGCCTTCAGGAACGTCTGGTCGATGATCGCCGGGCTCGTGTTCGGGTTGATGATGTTGACCACGCTCGGCACCTTCTCCCCGTTCAGTGCGTCATACAGGTACTGGATGCCGAGCACCGACTCGGAGTAGGGATACAGCCCGAGCGTGGCGTACCACGTCCCGGCCTTGACGTCGGCGACGCCCTGCACCGAACCGCCGTAGCCGATGATCTGGATGTTCTTGCCCGGCGTGTAGCCGCCGACGATCTTCAGCGCGGTGGCCGCCCCGGCCGCCATCTGATCACCGAACGTCGCGAGCACGTTGATGTTCTTGTTGGCGGTGAAGAACGTCTGAGACACGCTCTCCGAGGTTGACTGGTCGTAATCGCCGGGCGGCATCAGGGTGAACGTGTACCCCGACTTGCCCTTGTAGTACGCGGTCATGGCGTTCTCGCGCACCGTGTCGGTCGGGTAGTTCGCGAGACCTGGCAGGAAGGCGATGTTGCAGTGCTTGCTGCCGACCGCCTTCTTGCAGGCGGCGTCCATCGTCAACTCCAGGTTCGTCGACTCATTGCCGATCGCCTGGCCGACCGTCGTGACGAATTTGGGGTTCGCCTTCAGAGTCTCCTCCGCCTGCAGCGTGCCCCAGGTGTAGTCGGCGGCCGCCACCTTGATGTGGGCAGCGAGCGCCTTGTCGATGACCGGGGTCAGCGCGACGTCGTTGAGGCCCCACACCCAGAACGCCTTGTACTTGCCGCTCGTGATCGCATCCTGGATCTGCGTGGTCTGCAACTGCGGGTTGTTGTTCCCGTCGAAGGCGTCGATCGAGACGCCCAGCTTGGTGGCCTCCGCCTGCGCACCCTGCAACGAAGCGATGCCGTACGGACTCGGGTTGTAATAGAAGATCGCCATCCGGACCTTCGCCGCCCCCGCGGCGAACCCAGCATTGACCGCGGCAAACGCCGCCATCGCGCCAACTACTGCCACGCTCGCGGCGATTCCCGCGCGCCTAGCTCTAATCATTGTTCCCTCCTCCTCGTGACCGGCCTGGAAGGCCGGTCGTCGCAAAACGTCAGCTTGCCAGACAAAGCAAAGCGGTTTGGTCAGCTTGAAGCAAGTCCTCACAGATAAAAAATGTTCCCTCCTCGCTTTAGCGGTCGAATTGTTCGCTGTAGGGCAAGTTGTCGCCGGATACTCGCTGGCCGGGCCCTCCGGAACACGCGATCAGGCGTGCGCGCGATCCGGACCTGTGCGCGATCGCCTGTGCCCGATCGGCTCACCAGGCGACGCCCACGCGCGCGCGAACGTGATCGCCGCTGTCGACCAGGTCGGCGATCGCGATCGCGAAGTCCTCGGCCGAGATCTCACTGTTGCCGGCGGCGTCGGTGAGCATCTGATCGCCGCCGAGCTGGTATCGCCCGGTGCGCTCGCCCGGATGGATGAACGCCGCCGGACTCACGAAGGTCCAATCGAGGTCGTCAACCCCGCGGTAGAAGCCCAGGGACGCGGCGCCGTCCAGCGCCTCCTCCTTGTAGTCAGCGGGAAACTCGGGCGAATCGACCAGCCGGACTCCCGGAGCGACCTCGAGGCTCCCAGCTCCGCCGACCGCAATCACACGCCGAACACCCGAGCGTCGCAGCCCGTCGACGAGCGACTCCGCCGCGTCCCGCAGGCCTGTCGGATTCCCGCGCGCCGAGACCGCCGACACGACAACGTCAGCGCCCGCCGCCACGGACGCGACGGCGTCGACTGATGAGATGTCTGAACCGCTGCTCCGGGTCGCGCCCACGACCTCGTGACCGCGCCTGCTCAACTCGTCGACGATCCTGCTGCCGACCATTCCAGTCGACCCAAAGACAACGATTCGCATGAAGCCTCTCTCCTCGAGATGGACCTGCTTGTGCTCAGCGGGCGCGATGGTAGTGTTCGGAAACCAAGTACTTCAACGTAACCGTGGCCGCGAGAGGATACGGTTAGTCGCGCGTTTGAGTTCGTTTATGGTCCAATGATGGTTACGTGGGGGTAACCATGGAAGCGAGATCAGCTTTGGAGCCAGATGTGTACGCGCCGGGCTGCCCGAGTCGCCAGGTGCTGAACCGCATCGGCGACAAGTGGACGGCTCTTGTCGTGCTCAGCCTGGTGGATGGACGCCGCCGTTTCAGCGAGCTTCGAACGGTCGTCGGCGGCGTTGCGCCGAAGGTCCTGACGGAGACGCTCCGCCGACTCGAACGCGACGGGATCCTGACGAGAACCGCCTACGCGGTCGTCCCTCCCCGGGTCGAGTACGAGCTCACCCCGCTGGGACGCTCCCTCGAGGAGCCGCTGCGGGCGCTGGTCGGCTGGGCCGAGCGTCATATGGACTCGATCGTCGCGGCGCGCGAGGCCTACGACGCCCACTGCCCCGGGGATCAGGCTCGTCCCGAACCGCAGCCCGCCCTGGCCTGACGGCCCGGCCGGGGCACTGGACGGCCCGACGGCCTGGGCACTGGCCTCACGCCGGTTGCAGGCGGAAGTCGAAGTGGGCCGTGAGGAAGGGCGTCTCGCTCACCGTGCCGGCCGGTGTCGACCCTGCGGGCTGCTGCTCGAACTCGATCACGAGCTGCTCCTTGGTTCCGAACACGACGTCGCTGTCCAGGAACTCAGCGCCAGCCTGGAACAGGTGGGTGATCAGACGGCGATAGCCGGGATGGTCGATCAGGAAATGCACGTGGGTCGGACGGAAGTGACTGATCTCAGTCCGCCTCAGCAGCGCGCCGACGGTGCCGTCCATCGGGATCGAGTAACCGGTCGGCGCGATCGTGCGGATGCAGTATTCGCCCTCCTCGCCAGTCACGAACTTGCCACGCAGCCGCGCCTCATCGACGCCGAGCTGAGACTCGTAGTTGCCGTCAGCGTCCGCCTGCCAGACGTCGAGCACGACGCCGCCCAGTGGCGCACCCTCGAGATCGCCGACCGTCCCCGAGAGGTACAGCGGCGGTCCGTCGATGCCCTCCGACATGTCGCCCCCGTACGGCAGTAGCGGCGAGTCCTCGATGTAGAACGGCCCGAGCACGGTCGCGGGCGTCGCTCGCTCGTCGAGCCGCTGATTCATCTGCACGACGAGCATGCTCAGGCCGAGCACGTCGGAGGCGAGGATGAACTCCTGGCGCTTGTCATCGGAGATCTGCCCAGTCGCGGTCAGCCACTGAATCGCGGCGATCCACTCGTCCTCGCTGAGCTGCACCTCGCGCGCGAACGCGTGCAGGTGCCGCACGAGCGCCGACATCACCTCCGCGGTGCGGGGATCGTGGGCCGCATCCCATCGCTTCGCGGCGAGGTCGGTGATGTTGTCCTCGGTGATCAGGCTCGGTGTGCTCACGGTCGCGTCGCTCCTCGCTCGCAGGTCTCGGGCACAAGACTATCCGGCGATCCGGGGTCAGTCCGGGGTCAGTCCGGTCGCTCCTCATCGTGAGCCCGGCCGACCGTCGGCATGGCTACCGGGGTTCGAGCTTGTCCGGTTGGAGCCAGCGGAGCAGCGCCGCTCGTGAAAATCGCCAGGTGCCGGCGATCTGTCGACCTGGCACCTCCGAACGCCCGGCTGCGGCGTCGAGGTCGGCTTGATCGACGCGAAGCAGCGCGGCCGCTTCTTCGAGCGTCAGAACCTCGTGCGCGTCCGCCCGTGGACCCGACGAAGCAGGCTGGTACTCCCGCACGGAGGCGTGGCCGATCACCAGACCGTCGCGGCCGGTCACCAGGCCGTCGTCACCGAGATGGCGCGTCACAGCCTCTTCGACGAGCTGCCGCTTGCTCTTGCCCAGGACGGCGACCGCCCGTTCCAGCCGCCGGTTCGGGTCTGCTGAGAGGCGGACGTACAGGGGAACTTGGTCATTCGACATATCTCTAATATATCACTTGATATCGTGAGCCCATGAACATCTACGAACCCAGGTGGGATGCCGCGATCGGCGAGCCGGGCTCCGTGCTGCGCGCCGTCCGCCTCGGTCAGCACGCCGGCAGCCGGCGCCTCGCGGCGAATCTCTACGAATTGGAGACAGGCGCTGCGGTCTCGCCGCTGCATTTCCACCACTCCAACGAAGAGCTGCTGATCGTGATCTCGGGAACACCGACTCTGCGCCGGGGGAGTGGTGATGGAACGATCCTGAAGGCCGGGGACGTCGTCGCCTTTCGCACGGGCCGCGACGGGACCCACCAGATCCTCAATCGCTCGCCGGACCCGTCGCGAGTGCTGGTCTGCGCAACGACCGACATCCCCGAAGTGGCCGAGCAGGTGGAGAACGGCGTCGTCGCCGTGATCACGAGCGACGGACTGCGTCTGCTCTGCGACGCGCCGGCGGTCGCAGCTCCATAGTCGACCGCGTCGCGGACCCGCGCTCCGATGCCGGCGCCCCCTTAGACTCTCAACACCAACGAGGGAGAATCTGATGCCACATACCGTGATCGACGCGAACGACGTTGAGGTCACGCATGGCGTGTTTCGCGGGCTGAGCGCCCCGCTTGGCGTGGGCCAGTTCAAGGTCAACCGGCTCGAGCTGCCGCCCGGGGCGCAAGCGCCGGAGCACGATCACGCCGGCAACGGAGAAGAGGAGGTCTACGCAATCGTCGGCGGCAGTGGCACGCTCCTCGTCGAAGGTGAGGAGATCGCGCTTCGGCCGGGTCATTTCGTGTTCTGCTCGCCTGATGCCCGACGCCAGATGCGTGCCGGTGCCGATGGCCTCACCTGGATCGGGATCGGTACCGGCGGGAATCCCTAGCCGCCTGAGGAAGCAGTCCGCGTCCTCGGGTGCTTGACCGTCACCGGCTCGCGCGCAGGACCGTCGGCGGCCTTGCCGCCCGAGATACACTTTGACTAATCAGCACGCACCTGCGCGGTCGAACTTTGCAGCAGCGCAGGGACGGCACCTCGGCCTCTCTGCGACGCGGAATGCCGGGGGTGCGCTCGCTCGCCGCAGGTTTGGCGGGCGGCGGCCGATAACAGGGCTGAGCCCTCGAAGATCGGAGTCGTGCCATGCCCCAAAGACGGCTGCATCCACGCACCGCCGCTACGGGCGACTTGTCGGCGACGCTCCGGCGTGCCGGACGGCGCGTCCAGATCCAAGCGCCTGTGCTGAATCTGTCTGCGGGCGGACTGTCGATCGCGGGGAGCGGCTTTGCCGCCGGTGAATCGGTCGGCGTCGAGCTCGCCGGCCCCGACTTTCGGTTTGCGGGTCGGGGCCAGGTCGTCCACTGCACCGACAGTGCCGTGGGCGTGCAGATCGTGAGCTGGGATGGTTCGGTGCATCGTGCGATCGACGCGGTGATCGCGGCGGGGTCGGCGGCGCCACGCGACCTCGCTCCCGTCGACCCTCCCACGGCAGCCCCGTAGCGCGAGCGACTCGCGCATCGCCGGAACGGGCTCGACCGGCTTTCGGCCACCCTTTCGTGGTGGCCTCCAGACCGGTCCGTACCCTCCCTCTGCTCATGGCCGCGCGAGTGAGTCACCGTCGATCTTGATGCTCGAGGGTCGCCGCGGTTCTGCGCAAGCACGCGGCGGAGAGCGAGGTTTGTTCCTCAGTAGTGCGGGTCTGGGAGACTTCGGGATCGACTCGACCGGCTGGGGATGGATCCACGCTGCGTGAGCAGGGCCCGCAGCGGGACCGAGACCGGCGAGAAGTCCAACAGCGTCTACGGAATGATGCCGTCCGCCGCTGACTACACGTTCACACAGCTATTCACGAACGGCTCGACGATCGGTCCATGACGCGCGGACATCAGCCGAGCGCGACAAGAACGACGTCGCCCTGCCGAATCGCCCAGGCATGGGGAGCCTCACCCAGCGGGGCACGTTCAGGAGTTGTTCGTCATCCAGGGCCAGAACTGGCGGCCACGCCAATCTGACCGAGCGCTCGGGCGCCCCTGCGGGCCGTCGCCGACTCTGGGTACGGCCCGGATATCGCTGGGCGCACACCGATCTGACGGCGGCCGCTCAGTCGGCGACCTCAGTGTCCGGAACGGCTCTCAGTGGCTACGAATGGCTTCGCAGCTGACGGAGCAGCCGCGCATCCGGCGCGCACGGCGGGGGTGTTCACGAGCAGCCCGTTCGCGTCGTCGTCATCTTGGTGTCGCACGCTTGCGATCAGCAGCGGCGCGCAGGTGACGATGGCTCCGAGGACGCCAGCGCCGGCTAAGGTCGTACGGGCGCCGAGACTGGCGCTGATCGGACCGGTCAGCGCGTACGAGAGTGGCAACAAGCCGATCGAGATCAGCCAGTCGAGACTCGACACCCGCCCCAGCAGGGCCGGCGGCACGTCGCGCTGCTTGGCGGTCGCCCAGGCAATCGTGCCGGCGGTCTCCAGCGTGTTGAAGACCGCGCTGGCGAGCATCAGGCCCCAGAGGCCGGAGGACAGTCCGTAGCCCGCGATGGCCAGCGTCGCGAGCGTCCAGACGGTGTACATGAAGATGAGTCTGCGGCGCGGGAGCCCCAGTCGGGAGACCGCGAGCGCGCAGATCAGCGAGCCGAGACCGCCTGCAGCGAAGATCAGCCCGAGATCCCGAGCGCCATTGGCAAACCGGTGCTTGACAATGAATGGCAGCAGGACCTCAATCGGGCCCATGAACAGAAGGTACGCGACGGCCGCGCTGACGAGTGTCGCCCACAGCCAAGCGTGGCTGCGGACGTAATGCAAGCCGTCCTTGATCTCCCCAGCCACGAGTCGAGCCCTCGGCTCGACGGAGATGGGTGCCGGCAGCATCGCGAGTAGTGCCGCGGCTGAGATCGCAAATGAGGCGGCGTCGAAACCGAACGCCCAGCCGGTGCCGATCGCTGCGACGAGCATCCCGCCGAGTGCCGGACCGGCCAAACGCAGGGCCAGTGGCCGGATCAGCTGGTCCAGCGAGTTGGCCTGTGCGAGCACGTCTGCCGGCAATAGCTGTGGTACGAGCGCATCGGAGGCGGGACTGAAGAAGGCGGTCGCAGCGCCGTACAACGCGGCAATCACGAGCAGCTCGGATAGGGTGAGCGTTCCGGTGACCGACAGTGCAGTGAGGGTCGCCAGATTGACGGCGCGGACTATGTCGGCGGTGAGCATCACCCGCCGGCGGTCGTAGCGGTCACTGACCGCGCCACCGATCAGCAAGCAGATGATCGTCGGGACGGTCATCGCGATCCCGACCGTCGCCAGTGCCGTCGGGGCGTCGGACAGCGCGTAGACCTGCCAGGCCAGTGCCACGAGGAACACCCCGTCGCCGAGCAGCGACACGGACGTGCCGGCGACCAGAAGTCGATAGTCGCGATCGGCTAGCGGCGCGAAAAGCCCGACGCGACTGAAGCCCCCCGGTCGATCCAGGCTCTCGTAGCTTTGTTGCATGGACTCAGTCGGAGAGCGACCGCCGCACCGTCCCCCCGGCGGCGTGCTCCGCCAGGAAGTTGATCAGGCGCTCGGGCTCCATCGGCCTTGCGAAGTAGAACCCCTGGCCGGTGTCGCAGCCCAGCTCTCTGAGTGTGGCCGACTGCTCGGCGAATTCGATGCCCTCGGCCACAACCTCGAGCTCGAAGGTCTCGCCCAGGCTGAGGACCGCGGAGGCGAGCCCGGATGTCACGGGTGACGCACCGGCGGCCAGCAGTGAACGATCCATCTTGAGGATGTCGAGCGGGAACATGCTCAGCGAGCTAAGCGACGAGTAGCCCGTGCCGAAGTCGTCCATGGCGAGGCGCACGCCGAGCGCATGCAGCTCGTTGAGCCGACGGACCGCCAGCTCCGTGTCGGTCATCATCACCGACTCCGTGATCTCGAGTATCAAGGCCTCAGGCTCAAGATCAGCGTCCGCCAGCGCGGTGGCGACGTCGGTGACGATGTCGGCGTGGAACAGCTGCTTGACTGAAAGGTTGATGCCGATCGTTGGCAGCGCAGGCTCGGTGACCTGCTCTCGCAGCGTCCGGGCCTGCCGGCAGCCCTCTCGCAGCACCCAGCGTCCGAGGTCGACGATCAGGCCTGTCTCCTCCGCAAACGGAATGAATTGGTCCGGTGCAATCAGGCCGCGGGTGGGATGTCGCCATCGCACCAGCGCCTCGACGCCAGTCACGGCTCCGTCCCCTAGACGTACCAGCGGCTGGTAGTGCAACACAAACTCCTCGCGCTCGAGCGCCTGCTGCAGATCGGCGCGCAACTCCAGGCGCGCAACCACACGGTCGTGCATCGCCGGCTCGAAAATGCGGTAGCCGCCTTTGCCGTCACCCTTGGCGATGTACATCGCTGCGTCGGCATTCCGGATGAGCTCGTCGGCATCGGTGGCCTGACCTGCCTCAGCGACCGAGATGCCAAGGCTGGCGCGGAGGATCAGCTGGTTCTCGTCAAGCTCCAGCGGTCGCCTGAGCGAGTCGAGGATGCGCTCGGCAGTCTCCACCGCTGCTTGCAGATCGTGCACGTCCTCGAGCAGGATCGCGAACTCGTCGCCGCCAAACCGGGCGGCGGTATCGGCTGCGCGGACGCTTGCCGAGATACGTTGGGCCACCTCGAACAGGACTCGGTCGCCGGCGGCGTGACCGAGGCTGTCGTTGACGGTTTTGAAGTCATCAAGATCCACGAACAGCACGGCCATTCCTGCGCCCTCGCGCAGCGTCCGCGCGACGGCGTGGCGAACGCGCTCGTTGAACAGCGCCCGGTTGGCGAGATGCGTTACCGGATCGTGGAAAGCTTGGTGAGCGAGTTGCTCCTCGAACGCCTTCCGCTCGCTCACGTCGCGGCTATTGAGCACAATCCCGCCGACCGCGCTGTCTGCCAGCAGGTCGGTGTGGAGGATCTCGAAGTGACGGAGGCTGCCATCCTTGTGCGCCAGCAGACAGTCGATCACCTCGGCGCGACTGGCCGCGCCGGCGCCGTCGGTGAGGCGGCGCAGCAGCCGCCCCTGCTCGTCGGCATGGAGCAGCCGCGCGAACGGGTGGCCGGTGACCTCCTCGACCGTATACCCGAGGACGCGCTCGATCGACGGGCTCTGGTAGAGGACGTTGTTTTCGGCGTCGAGTACCGTGATCAGGTCGCTGGAGTTCTGCACGAGTGTCGAGAACCTCGCCTCGCCGGCGCGGCGATGGACCTCAGCGGTGAGCTCGGCGCTGCTGAGCGCCAGCGCGACCTGGTGGCCGAGTGTGTGCAAGGCGTACCTGGTTTCCTCGTCGCCGGCCGCCTCCCCGGCGACGATCAGCGTCAGGCCGGCGTGCGATGGCCCTGCCGGGCGAAGCTCGAGCCCGAGGACGCTCGTACCGCCCGCCTGCAACCTGAGCTCTTCTCGGACATATCCAGGTAGTGTCGACATCCCGGCGGCGCCACAGTCGACGAGAAACGCTGACGCCCTGTCCGAGACAGGCCATTCGCACAGAGCGCCGCCGTCGTCGAGCGCCACCACGTGCGCCAGGTCGTCCACGACTCGGCATACGCGGGCCTGGGCGCGCTCCTTGCCGAAGTCGGCGACTGCCTGGAGCGCCGCAATCACGATGTCCTGGGGCTCGGTCGCCGCAACCAGCAGACCGCCGGCTGCGCTGAGCGCCCGCTCACGCCCAACCGACTTCTCCCGCTGGCGCACGAGCCCTGTCATGCGCCCGAGGACGAGGGAGAACAGAACGGCCGAGGCACCGATGATGAACAGCAGATCCCAGTTGCGCGTCGGGATCACCTTCGTGATCTCGAGCACCGGGGCGGTCAAGGTGGCCCCGGCGAGCAGTACCAGCCGGAGCGGCGTCAGCCTTGGCTGGCGATCGGCCTCCACGTCGGAGAGCTCCTGCATCGAGGGGTGCAGCGCGGCAGCCCCCCAAAACAAGTAGAAGAAGATCCAGCCCGCGTCCAGCCACAGCTGATGGGTGTACGCGTTATGCAACGTCAGTAGGCCGTAGATGTCGTCGGTTACCAGTATCGAGACGATCCCGGCGATCAGCAGGTAGAACGCGGGGCGACGCTTGCCGCTGTCGACGGCCAGGCGAATCCCCGCTGCCAGCAGCAGAATGTCGCCCATCGGGTAGCCGATCGAGACAAGCTTGGGAAGCAGCGACAACGAATGGTCGTGCAGATATGGGGCTATCAGCAGGACCCCCGACACGAGCGCGAGGCCGAAGGTCATGATCATGGCGTCGACCACTCCGGGGCCGTCAGCGCGCTGGTTGCGCCGACGTACGAGCAGCATGATGCCGACCATCAGCACCGGATACATCGTCAGGTAGACGGCGTCTCCCCAGGAGGGGAACGGCACGACGACCTTGAACAGGATGCGGATGCTGTAGGTGTAGACGTCGCCGATCCAGAACAGCAGCATGCCGAGAACGAACAGCCACCAGGCCGCCCGCGCGCGCGGGCGGTAGAGCCGGATCCCGTACACCACGGCGAGGACGCCATACAGGCCCAGGCCGTTGATCACTGGTCCCGAGCCCTTCAGCGGGGGTACGAACACGTACAGCCCGCAAACGAACGCACCGAAGACGAGAAAGATCCACCAGAGGCGCTGACGGTCGGTGACCGCTTTCAGTCCGGAGCGTGACATGAGTTCCTCTGCGACTAGTCGGACGCCGATCGTCGGAGCTTGAATCGCTCGGCCACCTCACCGAGCACAACACACAGGTGATCGATCTGATCGTCTGTGTTGGCGGCAGTCAGCTGAAGGCGAAACCCGACCTCGTCGCGCGGAACGAGTGGATAGACCGCCATCGTCACGTAGATCCCACGATCAAAAAGCATGTCGCCGACCTCGTCAACGGTGCTGTGATGTGCCAGCGGCACTTCGATGATCGGAAACCCGGATCGGTTCGGAGTGGTGATTCCAAGCTCCTCGATTCGATCGAGCACGCGGCCCGTGAGGTGGTGGAGCTTCGCACGCAGCCGGTCTCCGCGCAGGGCGTTGACCCGAAGCCCCTCGAGCACGGTCGCAAGCGAGGCCACCGGCGAGGGGCCGGAGTAAAGGTACGGGGGCGCTGCCGTCTTGAGCACCCGTTTGACCGCCGTTGGGCAGGCGATGAAAGCCAGCAGCGACGAATAAGCCTTGGAAAAGCCTCCTACGAGGACGATGTTCTCGTAGGTCTCACCCGCATGCCGGACGAGGCTGTTGCCGCGCACGCCGTAGCTGCATAGCTCGTCCGGTGAGCGCTCGCCGATGACCCCGAAGCCGTGAGCATCATCGACGTAAAGAATGACGTCGTGCTCGCGCGCAAGGGCAGCGAAGGCAGCGAGGTCGGGCGGGTTGCCCGTCATGCTGTTGACGCCGTCAATGCAGATCATCCCAGGACGGCGCCAGCGTCCTTCGCGCAGAAAGGCCTCCAGCATGTGCAGGTCGTTGTGAGCAAAGCGCTCAATCGTGGCGCCGCGTGCCTGAGCCAGCGCGCAGCCGTCGTAGATCGTCTTGTGCGCGCGGCCGTCGAGGAATACCGTGCCCCCACCAGCCAGCACCGGGATCACCGACATGTGGATGTGCGTGATCGTCGGCAGCACCAGGCTGTCCTCGCAACCGAGAAGCGCCGTGAGCCTGTCCTCTATCTCCTCGTACAGGATCGGGCTGCCCAGGAGCCGTGACCAGCTTGGGTGCGTTCCCCACTGCCGGAGGTACTCGGGGATGGCGTCGATGATCTCCCGATCGAGATCTAGGCCGAGGTAATTGCACGATGCATAGTCGGTCAGCCAATGATCGCCGATGCGGATCGCCCGCCCGTCGATCTCATCGATGACCGCGTCGAGCATCCGATGCGAGTACTGCAGACGGGCAAGATCGTCTGTCGAGCGGATCCAGCGCTCAAGCCAGCGATCGCAGTGACGCTCGCCCCAGCCGAGCGCCCGCCGGCGATCGACCGCCGCAGGATAAGGCGGGGTGCCCCCGGCGAGCTGCGCCAACCAATTCGCTTCGCTGACATCTGAACGACGCATCAAGTCGCTTATCGGTCGGATCCCCAATTACTAAAGGGTTGATGATCAAGAGCGGCCGCGAAATGGCACGCTGCCGGCAGGCGAACGCCGAGTTCAACCGACGGCATCGATTGCCGACAAGATCACGAATGCCGTGCCGACCAGGGTTCGGCCCCTCCACCGACTCCTGAATCGCGCGCTCAGGCCCCTCGGCCGACGGTCCCACGGGTGTGTTCTCAGGGCGAGGCGGCAAGTCCCGTGATCGTCATCTGCCGATGTGCGGTGGCGCGGCGGGTAGTTGCACCGTGACGCGGAGCCCGCCGGCGGCGCGGGGGCTGAGGGTGAGGGTTCCGTCGTGTGCTTGGGTGATGCTCTTGACGATCGCCAGGCCGAGGCCGATGCCTGCGTGGTCGGTGCGTATCGCGTTCGGTGCCGCGCTGGAATGGCTCGACGAGCGTGGAGACCAGCTGTGGGGCGAGCTTCTCGCCGGTGTTCTCGACGGTGAGCTCGACGGTCTCGGCGTGAGCGTTTGTCGTGACCCAGACGGCGCCCTCTGCCGGCAGGTTGTGGACGATCGCGTTCTGTACGAGGTTCGTAGTCATCTGCAGTAGGAGCGCGTGTGATCCGATGGTGGTGGTCGTCTCGCCGGAGGTCTCGATGGTGACGCCGCGACTTTCTGCGAGGGGGAGGAGCGTCTCGGTGGCCTCGTCTGCGATGAGGGACAGATCGACCTGTTCTTGGGTGAAGGACCGCTGGTCGGCGCGGCTGAGCAGGAGCAGTGCTTCGGTGAGGTCGATCGCTCGGGTGTTGACCTCGTGAAGGCGGTTGACGAGGTCGCCGTCCTCGCGGTTCGGATCGTTGCGGGCCACGTCGAGAAGTGCTTGGGTGATCGCCAGCGGGGTGCGCAGCTCGTGGGAGGCGTTGGCTGCGAATCTCTGTTGTTCGGTCGACGTGTGCCTCGAGCCGGGCGAGGAGGCCGTCGATCGTGTCTGCGAGATCCTTGAGCTCGTCAGGGGGTCCCTGGAGCGCGAGGCGCTCGTTGAGATTGCGCTCGGAGATCTGCCGCGTAGTTGCCGTCATCGCGCGGAGCGGTTGCAGGACCCGGCCCGCGACCAGCCAACCGAGCGCGATCGAGACCGCGGTCATGATCGCCAGCGCGATCCCGGACTGGATGAGCCCCTCGTGGAGACCGTGGCGGTTACGCTCGAGAGACGCAACGTACCTTTGGCTCACATTGCGGGCGACGAGCGGGTTCGCCGAGAGATGGTCGACGGCCCTCGCGTTGGTCGACCCGTGCCGGGGCCCGGTTGCGACGATCAGGTCAACCCGGGTGTTGCTGCGGAAGAGTAGGTAGGTCGCCGCGAGCAGCGCCAGTCCCGATACCAGGAACAGGCCGCTGTAGAGCAGGGTCAGGCGCAGACGTACGGTCCGCGAGGGCAGGCGGAGCATCCGACGCGGCGCGAGCCTGGTGAGCGAGAGGAGCGACATCGTCAGATCCAGCGGCCGCCCTGGAGGGTGAGTTTGAGGCGAACACTCAACCCGGGGGCTCTATCCACGGTCTCCTCCTTCACGTTCCGGTGCTGGATGGTGTCTCGATGCGGTATCCAGCGCCGGCACGGTGATGATGATCGGAGGATCGCCGAGGCGTTTGCGTAGTGCCGAGACCGTGATGCGGACGGCGTTGGTGAAGGGGTCTGCGTTCTGATCCCACGCTCGCTCCAACAGTTCTTCGGGGCTGACAACGCCGCCTTCGGCGGCGACGAGGACTTCGAGCACTGCGAACTGCTTGCGGGTGAGCGCGACGTAGCGGCCGTCGCGGTGGACCTCGCGGCGGAACGGATCCAGGCGCAGGCCTGCGATCTCTCGCACGGGTGGCCGGTGTGGGCGCGCCGGCGGTCGAGTGCTCTGAGGCGGAGCACGAGCTCTCGGAGTGCGAACGGCTTGGTGAGGTAGTCGTCGGCGCCGAGTGCGAACCCGGTGGCCTTGTCGTCGAGTCGGTCGGCGGCGGTGAGCATCAGGATCGGCATGCCGCTGCCGGAGGCGACGATGCGCTCGGCGATCTCATCGCCGGTAGGGCCCGGGGATGTCGCGGTCGAGGACGGCGATGTCGTAGGCGTTGAGGCTCAGCAGCTCCAGCGCGGTGTCGCCGTCGCCGGCGATGTCGGCCGCGATCGCTTCCAGGCGCAGGCCATCACGGATGGCGTCTGCCATGTAGGGCTCGTCCTCGACGATCAGCACACGCATGCTCTCGGATGCTGCCAGCTCGGACGTATCGTCGGCATATCGAAAAACGCATACGTTCTGGCAACACCCGGCCGCCTTGACTGGGGGCGTGAGCTACGGCCAGCCAGCACGAACAGGAGCCGATGGTGCCCGGATGACGGCGGCGGACCAGCTGCGCGTCTTCGAGCGGGCGATGCGGCTGTCCGGGTTCGGTCGGGTCGTCTCGATGGCCAGCGCGACGCTGCCGATGGCGGAGACGGTCACCAATTTCAAACCCGTTGATCGCCGAGGGATACGCCGGCAAGACCGGGTCCGACTCCGCGGCCGGGGGGTGCCTGGCGTTCTTCACCCACGTGACGGCCGGCGGGCCCCGGCTGACTGCGGTTGCGTGGTGCGAGGACCGGACGTTCGCGGCCTCGAGCGCCCGCGGCAGTTCGCTTCCGGTCGCCGCGGGGCACGGCCCCGATGTCAACTGAAGTCACAACCCACAGGAGACGGAATGAGGAGAAAACGACGGTCGCCGGCCGCGCTTGCCCTGATCGCGATGGTCGTCCCGATCAGCGCGTGCGGCGCAAGCGCACCCGCCGGCACCAGCAGCGGGAGTGCCGCCGGCGACCCGGCCGCGACCGCCCATGCAAAGGCGGTGAAGTTCGCCGAGTGCATCCGCAGCAACGGTGTCAGTGAGTTCCCAGACCCGAACGCGTCGGGCCAGTTCGCCTACGGGATCCCGAGTCCGAGCTCGCCGCTGGACCCGAGCAGTGCGGCGTGGCAGCACGCGATCGGCGCATGCAAGACCCTGGAGCCACCGACGTTCATGCCCACGCAGTTCACTCCCAAGCAGCGGTCGGCGCGCCTGAAGTTCGCTCAGTGCGTGCGCGCCAACGGTGTGCCCGACTTCCCGGACCCCACCGCAACTGGACCGCTGGTCGAGGTATCGCACGGCTCGAGCATTCCGGGGTTGCACGCCACGATCGCAGAAGTGCGTCCGTTTGAATCCGGCGGCAGTCCAGTGAAGCGCTCGACGCGAACGCTGGGCGCAGCGGCGATCCTGGCTGCCATGACCGCGATCGGCGGCGTCGCCGTGACGTCCGGCGCCAAGCCAGCGACCGCGGCCGCACAGCCGGCGCCGGCGAACACCGCGCAGGTGCAGGAGAGGACGCTCGCGGCCACGGTCCCCCAGAACGGGACCCTGACCTACCGAGCGCGATCAGATGGGTCGCCGTACTCGGTGATCAACCAGGCCCGCGGGACATACACCACGCTGCCCACCCTTGGCCAGGTCATCCACCAAGGTCACGTGCTCTACCGCGTGAACGACAGCCCGGTGGTGTTGCTGTACGGCTCGACACCTGCCTATCGGACCCTGTCAGCCGGCGCGACTGGCGCCGACGTGGCCGAGCTCAACGCGGATCTGGTCGCGCTCGGCTACGCCACCCGGGCCCAGCTCAGCCCCAGGTTCGGCGTCCTTCGGGTCGGCCACCACCACGGCCGTGGAGAAGCTACAGGCCGCCCTGCGGGTGACCCAGACCGGCACGCTAACCCTTGGCCAGGCGGTGTTCGAACCCACCGCCGTGCGGGTGACGACCGTGTCGGCCCAGCCGGGAGGCGGCGCACAGGCCGGCCAGACGGTGCTGCAGGGCACCTCGACCACTCGCCAGGTGCAGGTGGCGCTGGACGCCTCGCAGCAGACGGACGTGGCGGTCGGGGACAAGGTGAGCATCACCCTGCCCAACAACCAGACCACCCCAGGTGTCGTCTCCTCGGTGGGGACGGTCGCCACCTGCCCATCCGAGCTCCGGCGGGTCGGGATCGAGCTCCGCCGCGCCGGGAACGGACACCTGCTCGTCAGCGAGCTCGGGAAGCAGCACCACACCGACGATCACTGTGGACGTCACCCCGTCTGACCCGGCCGCGACGGGCACGTGGGACCAGGCCCCGGTGCAGGTCGGAATCACCACCGCCAGCGTGCTCGGCGCGCTCGTGGTGCCGGTGACCGCGCTGCTGGCCCGGCCCGGCGGGGGCTACGCCGTCGAGGTCGTCGGCGCAGGCGCGAGCAACCATCTCGTGGGGGTCTCGCTCGGGCTGTTCGACGACGCCGACGGGCTGGTGCAGGTCACCGGCCCGGGGCTGGCCGCCGGCCAGGAAGTGGTCGTCGCGTCGACATGACCCACACCCCGCCACCGACACCCGGCAGCACGGCGGTCGCGGCCGGCAACGGCCTGGCGATCGACAGTGCCGGGACTCCTGTGCTCGATGTCGATGACGTCACCAAGAGCTACCCCGGCGAGCCGCCCGTGCAAGCCCTGCGGGAGGTGAATCTCACCATCGGCCAGGGGGAGCTGGTCGGGATCGTCGGCCCTTCGGGGTCGGGCAAGACCACCCTGCTGCAGCTGATGGGGACCCTCGACCGGCCGACCAGCGGCCGGGTCCGGATCACCGGTCTCGACGTGGCAACGATGGCCGACGAGGACGTGGCCTACCTGCAGGGCCACTCGGATCGGGTTCATCTTCCAACAGTTCTTCCTGGCCGAGCACGCCACCGTGTTGGACAACGTCGCCGACGGGCTGCTCTACGCCGGCAGTCCCCCTCAAGCACCGCCGCCAGCGTGCCCTCGACGCCCTGGAGCTGGTCGGGCTGGCCGAGCGTGCCCACGCCCGTCCGACCCAGCTCTCGGGCGGGCAACGCCAACGCGTCGCGATCGCCCGGGCCCTCGTCGGCCAGCCCGCCATCGTGCTCGCCGACGAGCCGACCGGCAACCTCGACCAGGCGACCGGGCGATCGATCCTGGCCCTGATCGACCAGCTCCACCAGGCCGGCTCGACCATCGTGCTCATCACCCACGACCACGCCATCGCCGAGCGCACGCCCCGCAAGATCGAGATCCTCGACGGCCGCATCGTCGCCGACACCGGCCCCGCCGCAGGCACCGACCCCAGCCGCTGCGCGCTCGCCGGCCGGCCCATCCACGAACCGCAGACAGCGTCGGGCGCGCCCGTCAGCCAGGAGCCATCATGACCGCCGCCGATGCCGTGAGCCGGAGGCGCTTACCGCTGTCGGACCTGGCCCGGCTCTCGACCGTCGGACTGCGTACCCGGAAGCTGCGGGCCGCGCTGTCGGCTCTCGGCATCGCGATCGGCGTGGCCGCCATCGTCGCCGTGCTTGGCCTGTCGGCCTCCTCCCAGGCCGGCCTGCTGGCCGAGATCAACCAGCTCGGCACCAACCTGCTCACCGTCAGCGACGGCCAGAGCTTCGGCGGCGGCGCCGCCGAGCTGCCAACCACCGCGCCGGGCATGATCGGCCGTATCAGCGGTGTGCAGCAGGCGCAGAGCACCGGGGCGGTCAACGGCGCCAACGCCTTCCGCACCCCGTACATCCCCTCGGTCGACACCGACGGCCTCACCGTCCAAGCCGCCAGTCTCAGCCTTCTTCCCGTCGTCGCCACCACAGTCGCCCAGGGCCACTACCTCAACAGCAGCCACCGTCCAGGAGCCCGTCGCTGTCCTCGGCGCCGCCGCCGCCCAGCTGCTTGGCATCGACCGCATCTACCCCGGCGAGCGGATCTGGGTGGGCGGCCAGTGGTTCTACGTCGCCGGCATCCTCAACCCCGCCGTGCTCGCCTCTGTGATCGACTCCTCCGTCCTGGTCGGCTACCCCTCGGCAGAGAGATACCTCGGCTTCGACGGCCACCCCTCCACGGTCTACCTCCGCGCCCGGACCGACCGAGTCAACGCAGTCGACAATCTCCTTGCCGCCACCGCCAACCCGGAGAACCCGAGCGCGGTCACCGTCAGCCAACCCTCCTCCGCCCTGGTCGCCCAAGCCGACGCCAAGAGCGCCCTCAACGGCCTGTTCCTCGGCCTCGGCGCCGTCGCGCTGCTCGTCGGCGCCGTCGGCGTCGCCAACATCATGATCATCTCCGTCCTCGAACGCCGCTCCGAGATCGGGCTGCGACGCGCCCTCGGCGCCACCAGAGGCCACATCCGCACCCAGTTCCTCTCCGAAGCCGTTCTGCTCGGACTGCTCGGCGGCGTCGTCGGCGTCGCGCTCGGCGCCGCCGCCACCGCCGTCTACGCCCACACCAAACACTGGGCCGCCGTCATCCCCACCGAAGCCTGGGCCGGCGGCATCGCCGCCTCCCTCATCATCGGCGCCGTCGCCGGGCTCATCCCCGCCCTACGAGCCGCACGCCTCCCACCCACCCAAGCCCTCTGGTCAGTCTGAACCCTCCCACCCAAGGCCGAAGTCGCTCGACCAGCCGTAGCGAGAGTGCTGACTATTGCAGGGCTTCCTAGTACCGCTACCGGGATTCGAAACCGCGCCCGCCGGAGGTCCCCGGGGCTGACCGTCGGAGTCCCAGCTGGGTTCGCGCAGGCCACAGCCAGCGTCGCGACCCTCGAACGCGATCTCAATCGCCTTTTCAGGACGACAGTCGCGACTGCTTCCCCATCGCTGAGCTCCCCGCCGGGACCCTGGGCATGAACAACGGATACTGCGATGACTACCTGGGTCAGCGCGTCACCGTCGCTCAGGCGTCGCAGCCCGAAGCACCGGTATCGAACGTTGCGAGCCTCGGGCCTCAGAGACGCGATGGGCCGGCTCATCGAGGAGCCGGCCCATCCGCATCTTCAACGCACCTGGAACCTGTAGGTGAGAAGCAACCTTCGACGCTGTCCGCGACCAGTGGTGATGATCAGCGTATAGCGGCCGGGATCGAGCCTTCCGATCGATTCGTCGGTGACCCTCCCGCTCTCAACGGTGATCTTTCCCGCGTGAATCCGGCGGCCTGAGCGCTCGATCACGAATTCGGCACGGATGACGCTCGACTTCGCAGACCCGTTCTGAACGGTGTAGGTGCCAGGGGCGAATTCGAGCATGCACAGCGCCCGCGCCAGCAATGTGTCGCGGCAGACCACCTGACCGGCCGGTGCCCCGGTGCCGGACAAGTCGATCGCGGCGGGCTGGGTCCCGGCGTTCGTCGCGAGCGTCAGGGTCGCAGACCGGGCGCCTTGTGTCTCGGGATCAAAGCGCACGCCGATCTCGCAGCTAGCGCCGACCGCGACGGGCTGCTGGCAGCCATCGTCGATCAGGAAATCGCCGGGGTCAGAGCCCGCCAACGCGACCGCGGACACGATGAGCGGAGCGGAGCCGTTGTTGGACACGATCTCGTCCTCCTCGGAACTCGCCACTCCTTGCGGCTCGGTGCCCGCGAACGTGATCGACGACGGTGCGCTCAGATCGGCCGTCGGCGCGTCGTAGGTGAAGGTGACTCCCGCCGGCGCGCTGGTCGGCGTGGCAACCAGCGTCCCCTGCGCGATGAAGCTCGAGCCGCCGCCACCGCCGGCGCCCGGGATCGGGGAGGCGCCGCCGCCACCGCCGTAGTACCCGCCGCCGCCGCCACCACCACCGTCGCCGCTGATCACGCCGCCGCCGCTGCCGCCGAGTCCAAGGCTCCCGGCAGTCCCGTCGGCACCGCTGCAGTCTCCGGCGCTGCCGCCCCCCGCCCCCCCAGCGGAGCTGGTACCAGCGCCGCCGGCGCCGCAGACGACGTCGCCGCCAGGCGAACCAGCATTCCCGCCCGCTGGCCCCCCGCCGCCCGCGCCACCGCCACCGGCGGCGATCATCAGCATCGAGGGAAAGCCCGCCGACACGAACGGAGCGCCGACCGCGGACGCCCCACCACCACCACCACCACCATCTGAGATCACACCCGTGCCACCAGCGCCACCGCCGCCAAATCCACCGGCGCCCCCCGCGGTGCCAACACCGCACGGGACACTGCCCGTGCCGCCCGGACCACCCACGCCGACATCGAGCTGCTCACCCGGAACCACTGCGAAGACTCCGCTGACCGAAGCGCCCTCGCCGCCGACCGCGTCGCACGCCCCGCCGCCCGCGGCACCAACGGCCACCACCGCGACGCTCGTCACCCCGGCAGGGACCGTGAACACATACTGTCCAGGCGCCGAGAAGGTACTCGACGCCGTCACGTCAGCGCCGGCGACACCCGCCAGAGGCCCGACCGCCGCGGCGATCACCAGCGTCACGCCGACGGTCGATCTAGCAGCCCGCCAGCCGCCAGATGGCCTGAGCCCAGTCGCGGGAAACGGTCGGGTCATGTCGGTCCTCCTCCACATGTAGAGGCCCCGTTCGCGCCCTCCGCGAGCAGCGGCCGGCGGCAGTCTACCGCCTCCGGAACGGCTGGCGCTGCCTAACAACTAGCACTAGCGTCTTCCGGCTGATTGCCGGCCGGAGTCGGCCTCGCGATCGGTGCAGAGCAGGTGAAACGGCCACAGGGGAACCACCTTGGCCTCGCGGCACAACCCGTCAAAGGAGTCACCTCGACTGGTCCGGTGACGTCGCTGCAGAGGAGCTGCGACGAGTGGTGGCTGCTCTCGCCGGCGCCTGGACGGAAGCGGCCACAGTAGTTCACGGCCAGGCGAGTCGCTCGTGCGGCCACGTGGGACGATGCTGAACAGTGGTGACCCCTCGACGTATCATTTGTGTTACGCGCTCACCGCCATGAACAAGACGGAGACCTCCCCGCCCCCAGCTTCCACGATGGGCTCGTTGCTGATCAGATAAAGGATCCTGAGTTCCGGGCGGAATTCGAGCGGGCGAGTCGTGAGATCACGGCGATTGACGCGATCGTGAGCGAGCTTGACTCGCTGCGGACCAATCGAGGCATGACAAAGGCCGACCTCGCACGGGAGATCGGTAAGGACCCCGCGAGCGTCCGACGCCTGTTCACGGCGCTCGCGAACCCGGAGCTTCGCACGGTCGTCGCGATGGCCGATGCCCTCGATGCCGACGTCGTGATCGTTTCTCGGTCTCGCAGCAGACGGCTTGGAAGCACGTCGGCAGCGGCCTGAGCACAGCCAGCGAGGTGCCCGCTACTGGCCCGAACGCCGTCCTGAACGGCCTGTGCCGCCCCGCTTCTCCATATTGAAGATCGTCTGCGGCAGCTTCGGCACGGTGCCCGGTGCCGGCACCTTGGGTGGCGGCGGAGTCGGCTGGTTCTGGGGGTGCGGCGTAGCCATCAGCTGTTATGAGATTAGCGCCGCGGCGAGCGCCAATCCAGCCGTTTCCAGGACGAGCGACCCGAGTGCAAGTGCGAGCCATAGGACAGGACGCATCACCGTCTTCGCGTTCTCCTGCCGCCGCTCGTCGAGGGCATCAGCAAGGGCAAGATCGATCAATGGCTGTTCAAGGACATCCTGTTTCCAAAGCTCGCGATACGTCTCGCCAGCCTTCATGCTGAAGCCCAGCTCGCAGGGCCGCAGCAGAAGCACGGCGAAGACCAGCACGCCTGCTGTCCCCGCGACGCCTACGTACGCCGCAACGATCTGCGCCACGCCATCCGGGTGGTTTCCGTGAAACACGCTCTTTGCGAGCAGCGACGGGACAACGGCACCTGCGGCCAGAAGGACCGATGCGCGACCGCGAACCTCCGAGACCTGTCGCTCCTGCTCGGCGAGCGCATCGACGCCAAGCGAGTAGATCCGTTCCTCAAAGGTGGCCATATCCTGAGAATGTCTCGCCGCCCGGACGATTGGCCTCCCGCCGCGTGCGCCTTGGTAGCGGGTCAGTCCGGCGGGCGCCCAGACCTCGCCGGGTTGCGTCCACCACGTCGGCGCCGGCTGCCCCGCCGCCCTGACTGGCTTCGCCCGCCCCGGCCACGCCGTCCGCGTCGCCACGAACAGGCAGCCCTCGCCTCTCATCAACGGATACCTCGCCAGCCAGCCTCCCGCTCCAAGCCGCCTGGCCTGGCTCATCGCCGCGGTCTCACTTCGCCCCACTGCGCACCGCCGAACACCCAACGGACCCGGCCCGCCACTCGCGAGCAAGCTCAACCCCTCGATCGACGCCGGCCCAGGAAGCACAAACCCCCCGTCATCCGTCAACTCCCCAGTCACCGCTCACCCGAGCCATCGCACACCACCCAGCTCACCTCCTCACGCCCGGCCCCAACATCGCCTCAGCCCCCGCCGCCCAGATTCAAGGGACAAGCGCTCGACTACCCGCACCCTCCCCACCAAAATCACTACGTGGGGGCGGGTAGTCGGGCTCGATGAGTGCCCAAAACCCCAGTGCTGGCGGGGGCGGGGCCACCTCCAGCTACAGACCAACACTCTGTAGTTCACTCCGTGGTTCGCTCTGTAGCTTCACCACCCTCGGAAGTCGCGAGATGCTTAGAATCCTGCGCGCCAGCGGCGCCCAACGAACCGCTCACCGGCGCTGGGCTTGGCGCTCCCACGCCTGCCAGTGGTCGTCGCTCTCCTCGGGGGTTTGGAGTACCGCTACCGGGATTCGAATTGTGTTTCGAGACCCGAAACCCCAGTGTTTCTGGGGTTTTTCGCCTCTCAGAACCCCGCTGGGACCCGCTGGGACCCGCTGGAATCTTGCATCAGGGTCCCAGATAGGGTCCCAGGTCGAGGCGCCTCCGAACGCTCGATCCCGGTGCCGGGCGTCATGGCCGACCCGGACGTGGCAGGTGGCCCTCAAGGAGCAACGATCACTCCGGCGATCGGCGTCGCGGGGAGCAGCGGGAACTCGACGTCGAGTCCGACCTGAAGCGCCGCGGCGACGGCCGCGAGCTGGCCGATCGTCGGGTTGCCACGCCCCGACTCCAGCGCCGCGACGACAGGCTGGGAGACCCCGAGACGCTCGGCCAGCTGAAGCTGAGTCAGCCCGACGGACTCGCGGGCGCCGCGGATCCGTTGCCCGACGAGCTGCGCGTGGATCGCCGAGCGACGGGTCCGTGGCAACGCGTCAGCGCGGCTGGTAGGCGTGAGCGAGCTCTCGCTCCGAGGCAGCGGCCGCTGCCGCCTCGGCGAACTCCTCGACGACGACGGTGACAGCGCCGCTGCGGTAGGCCCGGGGTAGGTTGCGGGCCCACTCTTCACCGTCGGTGTCGAAGTCGATCATCGCGCCGTAATGCTCGCTGAAGACGGGCATCCCGATTGGGATGAACTCTGCACCGCCATCGATCATCGTGAGCTCCTGCCCGCGGACCTCACAGGCGGCCGCTCGGTGATCGATCAGCTCGCCATCGGGGCTGATCTCGTTGGTGAAGACGGCAAGGCGAATCATTCGGGTGCTCCTCTTACGACCGCAATATAGCTCATCAGGCTATCTCGTGGCTCAGAAATCGGCTTAGAGCTACGGACACGATTCAGACGCTCCCGATCGCTGGCCTCGAAATACACGGCCGTGATCCCTAATGGCCAGGGCAGTCGGCGCCGAGGCAGAGATGCGCCCCTACGACGGTCGGCTTCCTCCCGACGCGGAACCGTCGTTGATCCGCGGCGTCGCGGCTTGGCGGTGCCGCTGGAAGTAGGCGTCGAGTCGGCCAGCCGCGTCGCTGAGATCCTCGTCGACGACCTTCCCGTAGCGGTTGAACGTGGTGCGGACGTCGGTGTGGCCGAGGAACTCGGAGATTTTCTTCCAGTCCAGACCACAGGCGATCATGTAGCTCGCGGCGCAATGACGGGCCTCGTGCGGGGTCACCGGCTCCAGATCGGCGGCAGTCCACGCCTTGAGAGCCCGCGCGCGAATGGTCGAGGGGTAGAACGGATCTGTCGACGTTCGGCCGAGGAACAGGTCTGCGTCGTGTCGCCCGACTCGGAGCTTGTGGGCTCGGCAGATGCGCCGCAGCTCGCCCATCATCGGCACGTCGCGCTTGCCGGCGAACGTCTTCGGTGAGATCTCGCCTTCGAGGTCGTCCCAGCCGCGGCGGACGCGGACGAGCCCGGCGTCGAAGTCGACATCGTCGACGCGTAGCGCGCGGAGCTCGCCGCGTCGAAGGCCGGCAGTAGAACGCGAGCGCCCAGAATGCCTGCTCGGCCTCCGGCAGGGCAGCGATCAGAGCCTCTGCCATCGCGGGCGCTTCGATCCGGGTGCGGTTGTTGCGGACGACCGGCAGCTTCAACCGGGCGCACGGGTCGACCATCAGCTCGTCGCTGTCGATCGCTCGGCGCACGATCACGCGGAGCGGGTCCAGGCGATTGTGGACGGTCGACGGCGAGGCGCCGGTGGCTCGCATCTCCTCGACGAAGCCCTGGATGTCGGATCGCTTGAGCGAGCTGACCTTCCGGTGGCCAAGCAGCGGGTAGACGTAGGTTCCGAGCGCGTGCTCGTACGTGCGGATGGTCTTTGGCTTGTAGTCCTTGCCACTGCGATCGAGGATCGCCCCCGACCGCATGCCGGCGATCAGCGTGTCGCCGGCCTCCTGAACCGTTGTCGGCGAGGACCGTCGGGGTCTGCCCTGGCGCAGCGCGACGACAGCCTCCTGTCGCCACGCGATCGCCTCGGCCTTGCTGTGGGTCCAGTGCGAGCGGATCTTCCGCCCGGCGCTGTCCTTCACATGCCCGCGGTAGTGCGGTACACAGTTACAGCGCCTTCCGCTGACGCTGGCGCAGGAAGGCGTGTGGCGCTCCTCGAGCCCGACATCGCGCCTTGACTTGCTCATGGGCTGGATGGTGCCGCACTGCCCGGCGACTTCGAGGCACCGGTCATCGGGTCTCCGTCTCGCAGATCATCGGTGCTGGCTCTGCGGGTCAGGCCGACAGTATGTCATAGCCATACAGATCTAGTATGGTATGACCATACATGAGCGCAGTCGACGCAAACCCGTTTCGTTTCGCGACCCCGCTGGAGCGGGCGGAAGACCTCGTCGGCCGCGACGAGGAGCTCGCGACGCTGGAGCGGCTCGGTCAGTCCGGAACGTACACGCTCCTTGAAGCACCCCGTCGCTACGGCAAGACAAGCCTGCTCAAAGCGGCCAGCCACCGCTGGCGTGCCTCCGACGGAGCCCTCGCCGTGTGGGTCGACTTCTCCGCCGTCCTCACGATCGACGAAGCGGCTCGACGAATCCAGGACGCCTACGACGATGCCCGGACCCACGGCCGGCTGATCGAGCTGCTCCGCGAGCTTGTCGCCAGCATCCGCCTGCGCCTTGGGCCGGTCGAGGTCGCACAGCGCTCTCACGGCGAGAGCGACCAGACGGCGGTCCTCCACCGGCTGCTCGAGGTCCCCCAGGAGGTCGCGCGCCGAACGGGCCAGCGGGCGCTCGTTTCCTTCGACGAGTTTCAGGACGTCCTCGCGGTGCCTGGTCTGGACGGACTCCTGCGCTCCCACATCCAGCACCACGCCGAGCACGTCACCTACGTGTTCGCCGGCTCCGAACCGTCCCTGCTCAGCGCCCTGTTCGCAGACCGCGCGCGACCTCTGTACGGGCAGGCCAAGCCACTCGTGCTGCCGCCGATCGCACCGGAGCTGCTCGCCGGCGCCATCGCAGCGAAGTTCGCACAGACCGGCCGTCAGGCCGGCGAGGGTGGACAGGCGATCGCCGCGCTCGGCGCCGGACACCCGCAACGCACGATGCTGCTCGCCTGGCAGCTCTGGGACCTCACGTCGCGCGGCGAGACACCCGGGCTCGACGAGGCCGAACGCGCCGTCCAGGATGTGCTGGCCGACCGCCAGCCGGAGCTCGACGCGACGTGGCGTTCGCTCAGCGGTGTCGAGCAGCGCGTCGCCGTCGCGGTTGCGCACGGGCTCGCACCGAGCGGCTCTCGCGCTCAACGGGCGACCGGGATTCACAACCGCTCCGCAGCCCGCGAGGCCGCCCGCGCCCTCACCGACCGTGGACATCTGCGGCGAAGCGCAGACGGACAAGCGCAGCTGATTGATCCGCTGTTCGCGCGCTGGCTTCGCGATCGACACCCGCTTGCACAGTCCTGATCCGCGGCGGCGCGGTTCACGGCGCGCTCTCGGAGAGTAGGTCAACGACACGTCGGATCTCGTCGACCGGGAACAGTCGCTTGCGCCCGCGCCGGAGGACCCGCATGTGGGGCCGGACGTGTTCGACGAAGAACTCCTCGCTGCAGCCGAGTGCCGCGCACGCCTCCTGTTGCGTGAGCGCGATCCTTGGCACAGGGGCGATCAGCTGACGCTGGTCAGGATTCGGTTGACGAGCCATCTCCATCGGTTAAGCAGTCCAAGCTGTTCCTGTGGCTGGCGGCAGCCGGCCGCGACCCGAGCGCGTTCTCCGACCCTGACACGTTCGACCTGCACCGCACGAACGCGAGACGGCATCTCGCATTTGGCAAGGGCATCCACTTCTGCATCGGCTCGGCGCTCGGAAAGCTCGAAGCACGGCTGGCGCTGGAGGCGCTCATCACACGCTTTCCCGGGCTGCGCCTCGTCCCCGGCCAGACGCTGACGTTCCACCCCAACATCTCCTTCCGTGGACCGCAGGCACTATTGGCACAAGTCCACTGATGGCCGCCAACCAACTCGCTCATCCGAGCCAGTGTCTTTACCAAAAGAGTAAAGGCGTGGCGCGAATCTCGACTCGAATCAGAGCACTGGAGCGAGGAGGCCTACCGCTCATGGCGGCGCAAGGCGTTCCGCCGAGCCCGCCACGCGGCCGGCATCGAGCTCGAGAACGCGTCACACCAGCACGCAGAGACCACGATCATCACTGCGCGCGAAACCAGTGGACGTGAAATGGACGTTCCAACCGGACCAGACTGTTTCATTTGGTCCAGGCAATGTGGCGTCTACAATGATCATCATGACGCTACAAGAGGATCTCAAAAGCGAAGTTGGTGTCCGCGAGCTTCACGACCACCTCAGCCGATACATCGGCCACGTCGCAAGCGGTGGAGAGGTGATCGTGACAATGCGCGGGAAGCGGGTCGCGCGCCTGGCACCGGTCGATCGAGAGGCCGATCCGCTCGCAGATCTGCGTTCCCGTGGACTGGTCACAGACCCGACCGATCGCTGGCAGCCACACTCTGAGTCCCGGCCTCGCTCAAGCTCACCGGTCTCGGACCTGGTCGCGGACCAACGGCGCTGAACGCTTACTTCGATACCTCGGCCGTCGTAAAGCTGCTCGTGTCCGAGAACGGCTCGGATCTGGCTGACGAGCTATGGGCGGCCGCGGACCACAAGATCGCCAGCTACCTCGTCTACCCCGAGGCCAGAGCTGCCCTGGCCGCCGCCTTCAGAGCCGAACGCATCGACCGACGGGATCTTGAGCGAGCGGCCTCGGACCTTGGGAGCGCAACTCGGTCAATGGTGCTAATCGGCGTCGACGCGGGTCTCGCGCTCAAAGCCGGTGAACTCGCCGAAGAACACGCCCTCCGCGGATACGACGCCGTGCACCTCGCGACCGCCCTCAGCGCGCGAGTCGATGACCTTCTCGTCGTGTCCTGGGATCGCGACCTCGCGACCGCAGCGTTGAACTGCGGACATGCGGTCGCTCCCGCGATCGTCCGCCCCTGACGCGCCGTCCATGACCACCCGTTTGCCGCTGACGCGGTGCTAATCGCAGACCGCCCCTTTTGGCACGGCCGCCGAGAAAGCGGTCACCTCTGCGCGCGCCCCTCGAGAGGCGAGGCCGGAGCGATGTACGCGATCGGCCGACATCAGACTCGCGTCCTCGGGACGGGAGGCAGCTGTCGTTGCCTTCGCGCGTTTACCGGACGCGGTTGACGGCCTGCGTGAAATACGACTCCCCGGGTTCTCCGCCTTGCGGAGGCTTGGAAGTGATGGCCTGCACTGGCCCCGGCGTGATGGCTTGAAGTGGCTCCATCTGGCGTCGGGTTGTTGTTGGTGTTGATGGTGCCTGATTGGTTGGTAGAACGCTAGACGCGCCGGTCGTCGTGGGCTGGCGCGCGTAGCGCGACGGGCCGCGGCGATCGGCGCGTGTCCGATTGGTTTGCGTCTGAGTCAATGACACAGATCCGGGTTTTGATTAGCCCACATCTGCGAGGCTTTCGGCACGATCAGCGGGAGGGTCTTGATGACCGAGTCGGGACATTCGGCGGGCAGCGACGGGGGGCGTCGACGCAAGCGGTTTCTGTCGCCTTCGCAGAAGTATGAGATCTGGCTCGCGCTGGTGCGGGGCGAGGTCTCGACGGTGGAGGCGGCCGATCGGGCGGGGGTTGATCGCTCGACGATCGTGAAGCTCCGGACGGTCGCGAGGCAGGGTGCGCTGGATGCGTTGGCTGCGTCCCGGCCGGGGGTTCGCCAGGGCGGTCCGGACCCGGAGCTCGCCGAGGCCAGGGCGGAGATCGCCCGGCTGTCGGAGGCGTTGAAGGAGATGGGCGTCAGGTTGATGCTCGCGGAGGGAAAAGAGCGCTGGGACTGAGTGGCCGGGTCCCTCGCCGGGTTGACGCGGCCACCAAGCATGAGCTGCTGGATCTGATCGACCGTGCGGTCGCCGGCGGGTGGGAGCACCGTCGCGCCTGCCAGTACCTCGAGCTGGATGAGGGGCGGGCGTGGCGGTGGCGCCGCAGGCGTGATCAGGGCTGCCTGGATGACGGCAAGCCCGGTGCTGCGCTGCACGGCCTGCGTCCTGAGGAGGTGACCGCGATTCTTGAGCTGTTCGAGCGGTGGGGCGATGTCGACCGCTCGCATCGCAAGCTCGCGCACCGCGGCAGCTACCTCGAGTTGGTGTGGGTCTCGCCGGCGACCGTTCGCCGCGTTTTGGCTGCTCACGGCCTGGTTCTGAAGCGCCCGCGGCGTGTCCGGTCGGAGCGCAAGCCGTTCCCGGAGTGGGCGGACTACCGCCGCAATTCGATCTGGATTTACGACTGCACGCACTTTCAGGGCTGCCCGAACCATGCGGTGTTCGCGGTCATGGACCTCGTGACGCGGAAGTGGATCACAGAGCTCGTGAGCATCGAGGAGACCTCGACGCAGGTGCAGGTCGTGTTCATGGACGCCCTCGAACTCGAGGGGCTGCTCGAGCTCGTGGAGGCCCGCCAGGACGCCGCGCCCGCCGACACCTTCCCCTTCACTGCCGCCGTTGCTGAGCCCGAGCTGGCGCCGATCCTCTTGGCCGTCTCAGACAACGGGCCGCAGATGCGATCGGGCTCGACCCGCGAGTTCATGGCGATGTGCGCGATCGCGCAGCACTTCGGCCGACCGGGAACGCCAACCGATCAGGCCTGGATCGAGACCCTGTTCGGCCACATCAAAGCCGAGTGGCCGCACCTCGACACGATCACCGACCCGGAGGTGCTGCGCGCCGAACTCGCCGACGTCCGCCGGCAGTACAACACCGTGCGGCTACACGCCGCGATCGGGTACGTCACCCCGGACGACGAGCACGAAGGCCGTGGCCCCCGGATCCGAGCCGCCCGCAAACACGGACTCAAGCTCGCACGCTGGGCCCGCATCGCATACCATCGAATCCAGCAATCCAAAGCCAACCGCCGGAGCCCCACCGATGTGGACTGATTCGCTCCCCGATCTGTGGCTTTAACTCAGAAACACCTCAATCGCCGGTGTTGGGCTGATTGCCGCCGGGCACAAGTTGATGGACGCTGAGTTGGGCAAGCTGGTGGACGCTGGCGGTGATGTCCGGGTAGGACCTCCGCGGTCAGGTGCAGGTAGTAGGCGGTATCGCCGATCGAGGAGTGCCCCAGATACGTTTGCAGCACCGGCAATAGCGCGTTGACGTTCTCGCCTCGCTCAAACCAGGACCGCAGGTTCACACAAGCCATTGTGTGTCTCAGGTCGTGGACACGGGGTCCGTGACCGCGGCCGCCGTGCGGGATCCGTGCCTGCCAGAGAAACCGCCGGAAGTTGCGGTTGACGTTGCCCAGCGTCAACGGCACATCCACAGTCGCGCCGGGGAAGAACCACTCCCGGCTCGGCTGCCCGGCGAGCTTGGCGTGATATTCAGCGAGCCTGACGCGGAGCGGCTCTGAGACGGGGAGTTGGCGGTCCTTGCCGCCTTTCGCGTCACGGATCTGCAGCACGCCGCTGGCGACGTCGACATCGGTGACGCGCAGCAGTCGGGCCTCAGAGCAGCGCAGCCCGCACGCGTAGATCGTGCGGAACAGGACCGGCATCACCAGATGCCGGAACGGGACCTCCGAGCAGTAGTGGCAGCGGTCGGTCTGCTCAAACAGCGCCGCGAGCTCTCGGTCTGTGTAGATGTGCGGAACGTAAGGGGACGGCTTGGGCAACACCCCGCCCGGCAGCAGATACGCCTCGACACCACGACGACCGAGCCAGCGGGCGAGCTCTCTGACCGGCGAGATCAAGTTGATGACGGTCGCGGGCTTCACCGACCGCGCCCTGGCCGCCGCGATCCACGCCTCCACGCACGCTCGCGTGACCGTCTCGAGACCGGGGAACTCGCTCGTGCAGAACGCCTCGAACCGCGCCAGCGCCCGCTCCTCGCTCACGTACTTGTAGCCGGTGGCGCGTTTCTCGGCAGATCAGTCCCGTGATCGCGCTGGCGACCGTGACCTCCGCGGTCATCGCGACACCTCCGACATCCCCGAGGGCCCCACCGTGAACGTCGGGGTGTCCGGGTCCAGCGCGCACTTCGCCAACAGGCGCAGCGACGACTTCAGGTAGACGCCAGTCGACTCGACGGACTGATGGCCGAGGATGTCGGCGATCTGCTGGACCGGCGTGCCGTCCTCCATCAGGCGGGTCGCCAACGTGTGCCTGAGCGAATGCATCCCGCGACGACGCTGCTCCCCGACACGCACGTGCGCGACGCGGGCGTGCTTGACCAGGATCTGATGCAGATGGTCCTGATCGGAGAACGCGCCGATCGGAGCGGTATGCCGCAGGAACACCTCCGGGCAGTCGCACTGCGGGCGGCCGTCGCGGACGTAATCGATGATCGCCCAGCCGACGTCCTTGAGTAACGGCAGCCACACTCGCCGGCCGGTCTTGGCCTGCACTACGGAAAGCCGGTTCCCGGGCCAGTCGAGATCAGCGAACCGCAATCGCTTGACGTCCACGGCCCGCAACCCGAGCCGGCAGATCAACAGCACGATCGCGTGATCGCGTTTCCCGGACGGGTTGCCGCGATCGATCGCCTCCAGGATCTTCACGACGTCGGCCGGGTCCCAGACCGACGGCACCCTCGCCTGCCTGCTCGACTTGACCGCCGGCACCGTCTCCAGCACTCGCGGACCGGTCAGCCCGCTGGCGGCGGCGAACCTCAGCAGCGACCGCACGGCGCACAGCTTGTGCTCGACCGTCTTGGGCTGGTAGCCCGCCAGCGTCATCACGAACGTGCCGATCACCTCGCCGTCCAGACCGGCCAGACCGCCGCGCGTGCTGGTGAACGCGAGGAACTCTCCGGCGAGAGTGCCATACGCCCGGACCGTCGAGACCGCGCAACCCTCCGCCCGCAACCACGCTTGAAACCGGGCCAGGACGTCCGTCTCCTCGGCGCTCAGCTTGCTCACCGTGCGGGAGTAGCGGCGCAGCACCGCCCCGCGGACCGCAAAGTCGTCGAGCATCGCCGCGACCCGGAACACGTAGACGTCGGTCTGCCTCAACGTTCCGACCTGCTCCTTCTCGAAGAACCCGCCGCACGCCTCATCGACCCAGACCATCGCGGCATCCAGCGAGAACTCCTCCACGCCGCGGGAAGCGAACCAGCGCTCCAGTCGCCGCCAATACCCGCGATACCACTTCAGCGTCGACGGCTGGTAGCCCAGGCGCACCAACTCGGCGTCCAGACCGGACACCAACTCCGAAACGGCAGTCATGACAGCCGACCTCCCGATCACAAAGGCCTGGCACCACGCCAGGCCGGTGACCGGAGTCTCAGCCCGTTATGCGTAGCGCTCGACGGTCAACCCCGCCCGCCAAAGGCGATCCAAGCTGACGCTGCACATAACCCAGCGCTGCTCA
>CAVPLN010000038.1:0-535843 GCA_963705995.1 uncultured Solirubrobacterales bacterium | reverse complement strand
CAGTGCCTCCTTGCCCCAGCCGGCGATGAACGCGAACAGCCGCGGCCCGAAATCGCGGGCGGGGTTGATCGCATAACCGGCGTTGGCGCCGAACGAGATGCCGATCGCCATGACGACCATGCCGACCATGAACGGTGTCATGTTCGACCCGACGGGCGAGTTGAACTCATCGGTGATCGCCCAGATGAACAGCGCCAGGAAGAACGTGCCCACGATCTGGTCGATCAGCGGCCCCAGGAAGCTGTGGAAGTACGGAGCCGGGAAGGTCGCAAACGTGCTGTAGGTGCCCAATGACGCCGCCGTCCCCTTGACGATCGGCTTGCATCCAGCCAACACCGTCCCGCAGTGACCGACCTGGTCCCAGTGATTGATCGCGTTGTTGTAGACCAGGAACACCAGCGCGGCCCCGAGGAACGCTCCGAGCACCTGCGCCGCCCAGAACCCGGGGACCCGCCTCCACGGGAAGTTCTTGCGGACGGCGGCACCCAGCGTGATCGCCGGGTTGAGGTGCGCGCCCGAGATACCGCCGGTGACGTACACGGCGAAGGTCACGGCCAGCGCCCATCCCCAGGTGATCAGGAGCCAATCTCCCGACGATTGCAGCGGACCGGCAGCGCTGCGGCCGGAGCCCTGAAGGGCCCACAGCATCGCCACGACACCGTCACCGAAGCAGATGATGATGAAGGTCCCGAAGCACTCGGCCCACAGGTCCGAGATCGGTCCCTTCCGGACAGCCAGCGGCAGGTGAATGCCACTGGTTTCCTGAGTTGTGGTAGCCATCCAACCCCCTCCTAACGAGGTCCATCGGAATATGGAAACCCGCGCACGGGTCTACGCGGCTGCCGTGGAGCCGCCAGAGGCGGCACCTAAGCGGCGCCGGGGGTCACTTGGTCGTTACGCCGGCAGCCGGAACACTTCCAAACACCTGGAAATCCGGCCTATTCCTCAGTCTTCGCCGGCGACGGCGAAGCTCTCCGTTTCGCGTTGCCGCGAACCTACCACGCTGCGTTCGACAGTGTCAAACGCAGTTCACCAGGATCGGTAGTCCACCCTGTCAGGCTGCGTACAAACAGCCGTCAATCGCCGGCGGCGAGACGGTTCAGCCTTGCATGCGGGAGCCTCCGGCGAGGCGGCCTGGTCGCGCGCGCAGACCGCGGTGCCATGCGAGCCGCCCCGGCGTGTGTCGATGCTGCGCCTACGTCCTGCGAGGACGTTTGGCGCGCGCCACGCGCGGACGTCTCGCGCGCGAGACGACAAACGTGAGCAGCACGAGTGACGCAGCGACGGCGAGCAACACGAACCCGCCGATCGCAAGCCACCACAGGATCCCGTCGACGGATGTCGAGCTGTGATCGTTGAACACGGACGCGATCACGAACAGCACCACGTCGGCGAGGACCAACCGGGACCAGAGCTGACGTTGCGGGCGCATTCGCCCAGCCTACTCGACAACTCCGGCGGCCGCAGGAAGATGTCGCAGATCGCCGCGCGCCCCGATTAGACTCGGCATCCGCTACGGATTGGCGAGATGCTTCTGCAGTCGGATCGTAAAGTTGGCGCCCATGCCTGGCCGGATTCAGTCGATCGAGCGCGCTGCGGCGATTCTGCGCTTGCTGTCTGGGCGCACGCGCCGGCTCGGCGTCGCGGATCTCGCCGGCGAGCTCGGCCTGCCCAAAGGGACGGTGCACGGCCTGCTGCGAACGCTGCAGCACGTCGGCTTCGTCGAGCAGGACCCTGAAACCGGCAAGTACCAGCTCGGCCCGGCGCTGCTTCACATGGGCTCGAGCTACCTCGACGGAAACGAGCTGCGGACGCGCGCCTTGAACTGGTCGGACTCGTTGGCCGCCCGCACGCAGGAGGCCGTCCGGATCGGAACGCTCCACGAGGGGCAGGTCCTGATCGTCCATCACGTCTTCCGCCCGGACAACAGCCTGCAGAAGCTCGACGTCGGCGCGCTGCTGCCCGCCCACGCGACGGCGATCGGCAAGATGCTGCTCGCCAGCCAGCCGTATGTCGTCGAGCAGTTGACCGGCGCTGGGCTCGAGTCGTTCACCCCAGCGACGATCTGTGACCCGGGGCAGCTCGAGCGCGAACTGGAGCGCGTCCGCGAGCGCGGCTGGGCGAGCGAGATCGGTGAGCTGACGCCATCGCAGGTCTCGATCGCCGCCCCGATCGTCGACAGAAGTCACACGACGGTTGGAGCGATGGGTATCTTCGGTGCACCCGAGCGGTTGCTCGTGGCACGCCAGCCACGCGGTGAGCTGTGGCCTACGTGCGGGAGGGTGCGGCCGCGGTCTCGCGAGAGCTGGGAGCGCTCCCATGGAGCTGAGAGGGCGATGAGAGAGCGATACGTGGCCGCGATCGACCAGGGCACAGCCTCGTCCAGGTGCCTCGTGTTCGATCGCTCGGGACGGATCGTGTCGGTCGCTCAGAAGGAGCACCCGCACATCGACCCGCGCCCGGGTTGGGTCGAGCACGACCCTGAGCAGATCTGGCGCAACGTCGAAACGGTGATCGCCGGCGCGCTCGAGCGCGCGAGGCTCGAGCCGACCGATCTGGTCGCGCTCGGGATCGCCAACCAGCGCGAGACGACGATCGTCTGGGACAGGGAGACCGGCAGGCCGGTTCACAACGCGATCACGTGGCAGGACACTCGCACCGATCGGCTCGTGCGTGACCTGACCGACGAGTACGGTCTCGAGTTCTTCCAGGAGCGCGCCGGCCTGCATCCCGCGACGTACTTCTCGGGGCCGAAGCTCCGGTGGCTGCTCGATTCGATCTCCGGTCTGCGCGCTCGGGCGCAGGCGGGCGAGGTTCTGTTCGGGACGATGGACTCGTGGCTGATCTGGCGGCTCACCGGCCGCCACCTGACCGACGTCACGAACGCCAGCCGCACGATGCTGATGAGCCTGCACACGCTCGAGTGGGACGACGACTTGCTCGCCGCGCTCGGGGTGCCGCGCGCGATGCTGCCGGAGATCCGGCCCTCGGCCGAGATCTACGGCGAGGCCGGCGCGCAGCTCGGGCGGTTGCCGGTGGCGTCCGCCCTCGGCGACCAGCAGGCGGCGCTGTTCGGGCAGACCTGCTTCGCCGCAGGGGAGGCAAAGTGCACGTACGGCACCGGCAGCTTCCTGTTGCTGAACCTCGGCGACAAGCTGGTGCAATCGGGTAGCGGGCTGCTGACGACACTCTGCTGCCAGGTCGGTCAGGAGCCCCCGACGTATGCGCTCGAGGGCTCGATCGCGGTCACGGGGGCGCTGGTCCAGTGGTTTCGCGACAACCTCGGGCTGATCGGGTCCGCGCCGGAGATCGAGACGCTCGCCCGCACGGTCGCCGACAGCGGCGGTTGTTACTTCGTGCCCGCGTTCTCGGGCCTGTTCGCACCGCGCTGGCGGAGCGATGCGCGCGGCGTGATCGCGGGCCTGACCGGCTACATCACCAAGGGGCACCTCGCCCGGGCGGTGCTGGAGGCCACCGCGTGGCAGACGCGCGAGGTCGTCGAAGCGATGATCTCCGATTCGGGGACGGCGCTCAGTTCGCTGCGCGTCGACGGGGGGATGACGGCGAACAACCTGCTGATGCAGTTCCTCGCCGATGTGCTCGACGTTCCGGTCGTGCGGCCGAACGTCGCCGAGACCGTCTCGCTCGGGGCTGCATACGCCGCCGGGCTGGCGGTTGGCTTCTGGCCCGACCGCGATGCGCTGCGCGAGAACTGGCACATGGCCGCTCAGTGGTTCCCCGACATGGAGCCCGCTCGCCGTGAACGCGGCTACCGGAAATGGCGCAAGGCGGTGGCGCGGACGATCGACTGGATCGACGAGGACGACGAGCTGGACTGACGTTCAGCCCCGCTCAGCCCGCTCAGCCCTGTCGGGGGCCGCCGACCTTCGGCTTGCTCGCGCGCCGGTACGGCGACCGGGTCGGGCCGCCGTCTCCGTTCTCGAAGAAGCTCTGGACCCGCTCGATCATCTGCGCCGTGTCGCCGTTCGGCGGGATCGGCTCGCCGAACGAGACCTCGATCCGGTGCCGGTGCGAGTAGAGCCTGCCCCGCAGCCGCCGCGGCCAGCGCTGGCCGGGCGGCATCGCCTGGGCGGTGCCGGTGACACGGATCGGGATGATCGAGAGGTTGTGCGCGGCTGCGAGCACCGCGGCGCCGCGGCGCACGCGCCCGGGGCCGCCGTTCCGCGATCGTGTGCCCTCGGGGTAGAGCAGCAGGTTCCAGCCATCGTTGAGCAGCGCGTCGAGATGCTCGGTGTTCTTGCCCGGATCGCCGGCGCCGTTGCGGCGGTCGATCGGGACGGTGTTGAAGAACAGCGAGACGATCGAGGCGACGAAGCGGTTGCGGTAGAAGTAGTCGGCCGCGGCGACGACGGCCGTGCGTTTGCGGAGCTTGCGCGGCAGCGCCGAGAGGATCACAGGGGTGTCCATGTGGCTCGCGTGGTTGGCGACGAGGATCACCGGCCCCTTGAGCGCGCCGAGCTTGTCCTTGCCCGTTGCGAACCGCGTCGAGTAGAAGTTCAGCAGCGGGTTGAGCAGGAACTGCATGAACCGCTCACGGACGAACCTGGCAGGGGCCGATCGCGCCCACGGGATGTCGAGCTGCCCCGCGGCCGCCCGCAGCTCCCGGCCCTTCGCCGGCGCGCTGCGAGCCACGTCTGTGACGCGGTCCTTGAGGCGGCTCTGTTGACCCGATGGCGGCACCGCCCGAGGTACCCCCTCGCGTGACATCCGTTACAGACTCGGGTCCGAATGCGGGCTGTCGCGGGCGGGCGTCAAACGCGCTCGCCGACGCGCCCTGCAGCGGCTCGCCCCGAGCCCTCGGGCGAGAAGCGATGCCGGCGCGGATACCCCGTCGGAATGCTGACGAGCTCAGGATCCTCGCCGGCCAGCGCCATCCATGCGGCGCGCATCCCGTGGCTGCCGGCGACGGCCAGCGCGTTGCGCCGGTTCTCCATCTGGCTGATCATCAGTGAGCCGGCGGGCGGGCGGATCACGCACACCGCCGGGGTCCCCGCCGACCCCGCCGCGGCGTGCTCCGCGAGCCGCGCGCTGAGGTTGTCGTAGCGCTCCGAGCGCGTGCGCACGAGTTCGACGAGCGCCGGGTTGATCCTCTCCAGGTACCGCTCCGTGAGCCGCGCGACGACCCCCGACAGCGGTGTGTGCGCAACGCCGTGCGGCCGCGTCTGGAGCACCAGCACGTCCGTCGCGGTCGTGAACGCGACGTGCACCGGGATCGCCTCCGCGATTGTCGCGTCGAGCCACAGGCGGCCCCGGAACGGGACCGGCGGCCCGGCGAGCCAGGGCAGCCGCGCCGAGGCGCGCATCGCGCAGCGCACCTCCTCCTCGTCGCGAAGGTTCGCGAGATCGACGATCTCTGCCCGCTCGATGTCGGTGGCCGTGCAGTGAAGTTCGATCGGGCTGCCGAGGACGCGCTCGATGTCGAGCGGTCGCTGGTGGCGCCAGACCTCGCCGATCACGTAGTCCATGTCGAACAGCGCGCCCCCGCGCAGGACGCGCCGAGCGCTGACGAAGGTCGGGTCGCCGAAGCCGTGCTGGTAGAGCGCCGTCAGGTACGCGGCCTGCCCGGCGAGGAGAAAGGCGCCGTTGAACGCGCCGGCCGACGCGCCGTGGATCTCGTCGAACGCTCCCCGCAGGCCGAGCTGCTCGATCGCAGCCGTCATTCCGGCGGACACGACGCCGCGCATCCCGCCCCCCTCGATCACGAGCGCGATCCGCCGACCGTCGGAGCGCCGGCCCGGCAGCGACCCGGTTTCGCGCCGGCGCAGGATCGCTTCGACGACGGGATGCGCGCGCAGGTCGTCGACCATCGACGGCGAGGCCAGAAGCGGGTCCGCGGCGAACGTGCTCAGCGCTGAGAATCGCATCGCCCGGGAGGGTACTCAGCCGCTCGCGGCGCGCACGATCAGGTCGGCGATCCGTTGCGGATGCTCGGCGAACAGCGCGTGCCGGCCATGCTCGATCTCAATCAGCTGGGCCCCCGGAATCTGCTTTGCGAGCCGGCGGCCGGCCGCCGGCGGGACGACCTGATCGCTCGTCCCGAGCAGCACCGTGGTCGCCGCCGTGATCTGGCCGAGCGAGCGTTCGAGGATGGGCAGCTCGCGCAGCAGCGCCTGCTGCTCGACGAAGAACGCCCGGCGCGCGGAGCGGCTCCGCAAACGGCGCGCGAGGTTGCGCAGATAGTCGTCGGACAGCGGCAGGCTCCGTTCCAGGAGTGCGCGCACCCACCCGACCGACAGCGCCAGGCCGGCGCTCGAGAGCAGTGCGGCGCTCGTCATGTAGCCCGCCACCGGAGCGCCGAGGATCCGGTCGATCCGTACCAGCGCATCCTGGTTGGCCGCCGGCGATACCAGCACGAGCCCGGCGACGCGCTCCGGATGGTGCGCCGCCAGCCACGCGGCGACAGCGCCGCCGAAGCTCAGGCCGACGATCACCGCCCGCTCGATCCCGCGCTCGTCGAGCGCGGCGAGCGCGGCGTCGGCACTGAGCTCGACGCCCCCCGGATCGCTGACTCCGTCCCAGCCCGGCCGGTCGACCGCGATCGCCTGCACGCGGCCCGCGAGCGCGCTGATCACAGCCTCCCAATCGCCCGCGCTCCCCGGCTGTCCGTGCAGCAGCAGGACCGGATCTGGACGACGCCCCAGCTCGCCTCCGCCGGGCGCGCCATCCTGCCCGCCCGCTGTCGCCTTCACGACGCGACATACTAGAGGGGTGACGTCAGCGCTCCTTCACGAGGCGCTCGCGCCGCTGCGATCGAATCCCTCCGCCTCCGCCGTGCTGCTGGACATCGACGGGACCCTGTCCCCGATCGTCGAGAATGCGGCTGATGCGTCGGTCCCGGAGGCGACGCGGCAGCTGCTGATCGCGATCTCGCGCCGCTACAGGCTCGTCGCCTGCGTGAGTGGCAGGCGGGCCGCGGAGGCGCGGGCGATGGTCGGGGTCGGGACGATCACCTACATCGGCAGTCACGGCGGTGAGTTGCTCCAGTCCGGGTGGACCGGGTCGGTGCTCGATCCCGCGTTGCGCGAGTGGACGGATCGGATCGACGAGTTCCGGCGGGAGTCCGACACGGCCGAGCTGCGCCGCCGCCGCGTCCGGATCGAGGACAAGGGGCCGATCGTCGCCTTCCACTGGCGCGGCGCCGTCGACGAGGAGGCGGCCAGGGCGGCGGTCGATGCGATCGCCGGCCAGGCCGAGGCGTGCGGCCTCGAGGTCCATTGGGGCCGCAAGGTGATGGAGGCGCGACCGCCGCTGCGGATCGACAAGGGTGCCGGACTGACGGCGCTGCTCGAGCGCTCCGGCGCGAGCACCGCGCTCTTCGCCGGCGATGACGTCACCGATCTCGACGCGTTCCGCGCCCTCCGTGAGCTCCTGGCCGCGGGTGCCCTCGAGCACGCCCTGTGCGTCGGCGTGCGCTCGGATGACGGTCCTGTCGAGATCGAGCGGGAGGCCGACCTGGTCGTCGACGGAACCGCCGGGATGCAGGAGCTGCTCGCCGCGCTCGTCGCCGACTGAGCGAGCGTCCGGAGCCAGCCGCGCAACCATGCGCTTCACCGAGTTTCTTCGCACGACCGTCCTTGCCAGCGCCGCCGCGGCGACCCTCCTGGGAGTTCTGACGCTCGCCGGCGCGAACGGTACGGGCAACGACACCGTCGTCCCCGTCGCCGCCGTCTGGTGGCTCGCGACGGCCGCGACTGGCGCCTGGTTCGGCCGCCGGGCGACGACCAACTCTCCGATCGCCACGCTCCTCTCCCGCGCGCGGACGCAGACGACGCTGCCCGAGCTGCACCCGAACCGGACGATGATCAACCGCCTCTGGCCGCTGCTGCTGTTGACCGTCGGCGCCGGCGCGGTCGCGTTCATCGAGCCGCAGATCCCGGCGATCGCCGCCGGCGGCCCGATCCTCGGTGCGCTCGCATGGCGCCGCCAATCCTCGGCGGTGACGGCGATCGAGGAGCGTGACGGCGCGCGCTTCTACATCGAGCCGACCTCTCCATTCGCGCCGATCAAGCTCGTCCGCACGCCCGGCTTTCGCAGCAACCTGACCGAGATGAACGGCGCGCAGCGGCCGACGCCGGTGTCGTGAGCCTCGACGTCCTCGTCGTCGTGATCGACAGCACCGGCGGCTGGGTATCGGCCGCGCAGGAGCTGACGGCCGGGCTGCGCCGCGCCGGGGCGAGCGCCGAGCTCGTCCATACCGGACCGGTGCCGCGGGTGCGGACCTACGCCCTGACCGATCTGACCCAGGCGCGCCTTGCCGCTCGCACGGCACGCGCCGGAATCGCCGCACACGACCCCCGCGCGATCGTCTACTGCTCGATCGTGGGCTCGCTCCTGTGGCCGCGCCCCGGAGCGATCTTCATCGACTCGATGACCGCCGAGAACCGCCCCGGCCGCCACGGCATCTGGCAGCGGCCGGTCGAACGCCGCCGCCTGCGGCAGGCGCCGCTGATCCTCGCCTGGAACGAGCTGTCGCTGGCCCCGCTCGGCGCCGCCTCCCGCGCACCGACGACCGTGCTCTCGCCGCCGATCGGCACGCTGCCCGATGCCGCCGAGCTGGCGGCGACCGAGCCCGCGCGCGATCTCGACGTCGTCGTCTACGCCGGTGACCCCGAAAAGCGCCGTCTCGATCTGATCCTCGCCGCCTGGGATCGGGCCAGACGCCCGGGCGAGGTGCTGGTCGTCGCCGGTCTCGACGGCTTCGCGCCGCCCGCGGGGGTGCAGAACGCGGGCGCCGTCGACCGGGACGCGTTCCGCGCCCTGCTGCGCCGCGCGCGCGTGTTCGGGGCCGCGCCCCGCCGCGAGGACCATGGGATCGCGCCACTCGAGGCGCTGGCCGACGGCTGCCGGCTCGTGACGACGCCGTCACCGGGGCCCTACCCGGCGCTCCGGCTCGCGCGTCAGCTCGATCCCCGCCTGATCGCGCAGGCCACCCCCGAGGCGTTCGGGGCCGCGCTGCGCCTCGCACTCGACAGCCCGGACCCGGGCTACAGCGAACGGGCGCTGGCGCTGCTGCACCCGTTCACGACCGAGACGTTCGACCACACCCTCGCCACCGCCGTGCTGCCAGCGCTCCTGACAGCATGGGAGCCAAGCCCGGCCAGATCGGCATGACCGTCCCCGCCTTCATCCCCAGTCCCTCGAGCAACGGCTTCCATATCGGGCCGCTGTTCTTCCACGCCTACGGGATCATGTACGTGTTTGCCGTCGCCGCGGCGATCCTGATCGCCCGCAGGCGCTGGGGCGCGCAGGGGGGCGACCCCGACCTCGCCTACGAGGCGGCGAAGTGGGGCTTCCCGGCGGGCCTGGTCGGCGGGCGCATCTACTTTTGCATCACGACTCCGAGCCAGATCCCCGATCACTGGTGGGGCCCGTTCGCGATCTGGGAAGGCGGCCTCGGGATCTGGGGCGGGATCGCCGCCGGCGTCGCCGTCGGGCTGTGGCGGATGCACCGGCTGCTCGGCTGGCCCGGGGCGCTGCGCCTGCTCGACGCCGCGGCACCCGGCCTGCTCGTCGCCCAGGCGATCGGTCGGATCGGCAACTACTTCAACCAGGAGCTGTTCGGGAAACCCTCGACGCTTCCGTGGGCGCTCAAGATCGCGCCGCAGTACCGGCCACCCGGCTACACCCAGTTCGCGACCTTCCAGCCGACGTTCCTGTACGAGCTGATCTGGGACCTGTCGTTCGCCGGCTTCCTCGTCTGGCTCGGACATCACCGCAGAATCAGGCCGCCCGGCCTGTTCGCGCTCTACGTCGCCGGCTACTCGGGCTTCCGGATCTTCGAGGAGACGCTCAGGATCGACTACTCGCAGTACATCCTGGGGATGCGGCTGAACTTCTGGATTGCGCTGATCGGGACGATCAGCGGCCTGCTGTGGTTCCTCAGGATCCAGCTGCGCCGGCGCGATGGCGCGAGCGGCTCAGCGTCGGCGACAGCTCGGCCCACGGCCGGGTATTCGCGACCTGGCTCGCGCTGAGCCACGCCCGGCGCGCGGTCGCGACGCCGAACCGCGCCACCTCGAAGCCGCCGACCCGGTGGGCGTCGCAGTTGATCACGATCGGCACTCCGGCCGCGGCCGCCGCCCGGGCGTGGTGCTCGTTCAGGTCGCGCCGATCGGGGCTCGCATTGATCTCGAGCATCGTGCCCGTCGCGAGGGTCGCCGCGAGCACCTGGTCGAAGTCGAACTCGTACGGCCGGCGGCGCTCGATCTTGCGCCCGCTGAGGTGCCCGATGCAATCGACGTACGGGTGCTCGATCGCGCGGACGATCCGCGCCGTCATCTCGGCCGACGCCATCCGGAACGATGTGTGGACGCTGGCGATCACCCAGTCGAGTTCGGCGAGCAGGTCGTCGGGGTAGTCGAGCGTGCCGTCGGTCAGGATGTTGACCTCGGAGCCGATCAGCAGCTCGAGGCCCTCCACCTCGATCGCCCGCACGCGCTCGATCTGCGCGCGCAGCCGGTCGGCGGAGACGTCGGCCCCGAACCCCATCGACGCCGAGTGGTCGGTGATGCAGAGGTACTCGTACCCCGCCGCGCGCGCCGCGCGCGCCATCGCTTCCACCGTCGCGGTCCCGTCCGAGGCGTCCGTGTGGCAGTGCAGGTCGCCGCGCAGGTCCTCGACCGTCACCAGTTCCGGCAGCGTCCCCGCCAGGGCCGCCTCGAGCTCACCGCGGTTCTCGCGGAGCTCCGGCTCGATGTAGCTCATGCCGAGCAGCGCGTAGACCTCCTCCTCGGTCGCGCACCGGTGCGTGACACCGGTGGCGTCGTCGAGCACCCCGTACTCGGAGATGTGCAGCCCGCGGCGAACGGCGAAGTCGCGGAGCGCCATGTTGTGTTCCTTGGAGCCGGTCAGGTGCTGGAGCAGGTTGCCGAACTGATCGGGCAGGGCGATCCGCACGTCGACGCCGAGGCCGGTGTGGAGCCGCAGGCGGATCGCGTTCTCGCCGGGCGTGCCGGCGTCCTGCACGAGCGGCAGTGCCGCCGCCGCCCGGGCCAGCGACGCCGGCTCGGTTGCGGTCGCGATCACGTCGAGATCCTTGACGCTCTCGGCCATCCGCCGTGCGGACCCGGCGAGCTCGACCCGTCCGGCTGCCGGGGAGGCGCGCAGCGCGTCGACCAGCTGCTCGCCCGCGAGCAGCGCCTTGTCGAGCACCGTTCGCCGGGCCGGCCCCTGCTGTGCGTGCGCGTCGAGTGCCGCCACGAGCGCCTCCTCGGCTTTGGGGCCGAACCCCTTGAGCGAGCGGATCCGGTGGTCCGTGGCGGCCTCGCGCAGGGCCTCGAGCGAGTCGATGCCGAGCTCGTCGAACAACCGGCGAGCGCGCTTCGGGCCGAGCCCCGGTAGCCGCGTCATCTCGACGAGCCCCGGCGGGAAGCGCCCGCGCAGCTTGACGAGCGCCGGAATCTGGCCGGTGTCCGCGAGCGCGAGCACCTTCTCCTGGATCGTCGCTCCGATCCCCGGCAGCTCGGTCGCGCGTCCGTCACGCGCGAGCGCCGAGATCGACGCCGGCGCCTCGCGCACGGCCTTCGCGGCGTTGCGGTAGGCGACGACCCGGTGGATGATCGCTCCGTCGAGCTCGTACAGATCGCCCAGCTCGTCGAGCGCCGCGGCGATCTCGCTGTTTGAGGGGTCAGCCATCTTCGACCCAGCGTAGCTTCAGCCTACGGCGCGAGCGCGGTTGCGCTCGTGCAGTTGTCCGGGGCGGGCTCGCCTGCGAACCTCCCGGCGATCCACGCGACCGCGGGCGTCATGCCCTGGACGTACGTCGTCACGTGCCCCCCCGGGTATGTCTGCCAGTCGACCGTGTCGCCGAACGCGCAGTAGGCGGCGTTCAGCTCCGCGTCCTGGTCGAACGGAACGATCTCGTCGTTCGTCCCGTGGTAGTGGAACATCGGCACCGTGATCGGCTGCTGGCCGAGCAGTTGGGCCTCGATCACGTCCGCAACCTGGGGGATCGCGAGCAGCTGTTCGAGTGTCAGGCCACCGCTCAGGTAGGGGTCGACGTTCCTGCCCGCGAACTCGGCCAGGGCCCCGGCCAGCCCTTCGTGCTCGGCATCGGCGACCGCCACCAGACCGGCCGCGTTGAGGTGCGAGGCGAGCGCGATCTGCGACGGATAGTCGGTATTCAGGCCGATCGCCGCGTACAGGAGGAAGGCGGCGGCCAGCCCGCCGTTCAGCCCCTCCGCAGTCTCCGCGAGGTTCGAGGGGACGCCTCCGGCGGCGTCGCCGATCAGCCGCATCCACCCTTCGTAGCTCGGCTCCAGCTGGGCCGCCCAGGCGGACGCGCCGCCTCCCTGCGAGTAGCCCCAGATCACGACAGGCGCCCGCGCGCTGACCCCGCTGCCCGGGATCTGCAGAGCCGCGGCGGCGATGTCGAGCACCGCGTGGCCCTCGGACGGGCCGACGGCGTAATCGGGCGTGGCGCCGTTCGTGTACCCGGCGTAGTCGGTCGCCTCGACAGCCCACCCGTGGCGGAGCGCGGCGTCGATCCCGATCTCCTCGTACTCGGTGCCGGCGGCGAGCTGCAGCGATGGCGCCGACGCCTGATCGAGGCCCTGCGTGCCGACCGCGTAGTCGACGACCGGCCGCGGGCCGCTGCCGGTCCATGGAGCGGTGGGCACGATCACGGTGCCGGTGACGGCGTCGGGCTGACCGGCGACGCTACGCGAGGTGTAGAGCACCGTCCAGGCCTGCACGCCGGGAGCGCCCGGCCCGAGCCGGAGGCTCGCCGGCCGATACCAGATCAGCATTCCGTGCGGAGCGGCGGGCAGGGGGAGGGGGGCGAGTAGAACGCCATCCCGGCCGGCCCCACCGTTGCGGCAGCGGCTGGCCCCGCGGCGACTGACGCCAGGATCGCCGTCACGCCGGCGATCAGCCATCGTGCTCGCTGTGCTGCGATCTTGCCCACACCCTTCTCCGTACCTCTCACCTTAGTGGACGCGCCGCGCTATACTTTTTGAAGTACACCTCGTCAAGGAGCCCCACATGGCCGAATCCGTCACCGAAGTCACCGACAGCAACTTCCAGGTCGAGGTCCTCGAGTCCGACGTCCCCGTGCTCGTCGACTTCTGGGCGCCGTGGTGCGGTCCGTGCCGGATGGTCGCTCCGGTGGTCGAGGAGATCGCCAAGGAGAAGGCCGGCCAGCTCAAGGTCGTGAAGTTGAACACGGATGACAATCAGCAGACCTCGATTCAGTACAACGTCCTCTCGATCCCGACGCTGATCGTCTTCCGCCACGGGCAGGAGGCAAAGCGCGTGACCGGGGCGTATCCGAAGAAGCGCCTCGAGGCCGAGATCGAGCCCGCGCTCGCGTAGCGAAGCGCTGGTCCGGCAGGGGCGCGCTTGCGGCTGCGCCCCTGCCGCCGCAGGTCCCGCTTGGCCGTGCTTGCCGTGCCGCATCCCCTCGGAGGTGGGCTCGGCAGGTCAGGCTCGGTCGATCGCGATCCGCAGCTCGTAGTCGTCGATCGTGACGGGCTGCGCGTCGGGCAGTGGCTCGTAGCGGATCTCGGTCGCCAGCGTTTCGCCCGCGATGTACTCGTGGTGGCGGCGTGCTGCGTCGAGCAGGCCGGGGTCGCCGTCGAGCGTCAGCACGATCCGGTCGGTGACGTCGAGCCCCGCGTCCTTGCGCGCGCCCTGCACGACGTGAACGATCTCTCGCGCCCACATCTCGATCCGCAGGTCCGCGTCGACCTCGAGCTCGAGCGCGACCGCATGCGAGCCTTCGCGCTCCACCTGGTAGCCCGCGAGCGGTTTCATCGACACGAGCAGGTCGCCGGCCCCGACGGCGTGCTCGGTGCCGCCGATCGTGATCCCGACGGTGCGCCCGTCGCGCAACGCCGCCGCCACGTGCGCCGGATCGAGCGCAGCGATCGCGGTCGCGACGAGCGGCATGTCCTTCCCGAAGCGCGGCCCGAGGGTCCGGTAGTTCGGTTTGACCTCGACCTCGCCGAGCTCGTCGGCCTCGGACACGAACCGCAGCTCGCGAACGTTGAGCTCGTCGCGGACGATCTCCGACAGCCGCTCGATCGCCTTGCGCTCAGGCCCGGCGGCGACGACCACGGCGGCGTGCAGCGGCTGGCGCAGTTTCAGCTTCGACTGGGCGCGGGCTGCGAGGCCGAGGCGCACCGTCTCGCGCGCCGTCGCCATCGCCTGCTCGAGCTCCGTGATCGCGCCCTTCGGTCGGGGCCGAGCCCGGGAAGTCGCAGAGGTGGACGCTCGGCTCGATGCCGTCGAGGTTGTCGTAGATCTCGTCGGCGATGAACGGCGTGAACGGCGCCAGCAGCTTCGCGACCGTGGTCAGCGCGGTGTGCAGCGTCTTGAACGCCGCCGCGTCGCCGTCCCAGAAGCGCCGTCGCGAGCGCCGCACGTACCAGTTCGAGAGCTCGTCGACGAAGTCGGCGATCGCCCGGCCGCCGTCCGTCGCGTCGAGCCCGTCGAGCGCCGCGCGGACGGCGACGACGGTCGCGTCGAGGCGCGACAGCGCCCAGCGATCGAGCTCGGTCAGCTCGCGGCTCGGCGGCGGCCAGCGCCGCCGGCTGGACCTCGTTGGCGTTCGCGTACAGCACGTAGAAGAAGTACGTGTTCCACAGCTGCAGCATGAACAGCCGCACCGCCTCGCCGATCGTTTCGAGCGAGAAGCGGTAGCCGTCCCACGGGTACTTCGACGTGAAGAAGTACCACCGGAAGGCGTCGGCGCCGTACGTATCGATCACGTCCCAGGGGGCGACCACGTTGCCGACCGACTTGCTCATCTTGCGCCCGTCCTCGTCGAGGATCAGGCCGAGGCAGACGACGTTGCGGTACGACGAACGGCCGAACAGGAGCGTCGAGACCGCGAGCAGTGAGTAGAACCAGCCGCGGGTCTGGTCGAGCGCCTCGCAGATGTAGTCGGCGGGGAAGCGGGCCTCGAAGTGCTCGGTGCCGCCCTGCGGAGCCGCGTACTGCGCGAACGGCATCGAGCCCGAGTCGAACCAGACGTCGATCACGACCGGCTCGCGGCGCATCTCCTCGCCGCACTCGGCGCACGCCCATGTGACGTCGTCGACGAACGGCCGGTGCGGATCGGACGAGCGCGGCGCCCGAGTGCTCGCGCAGTTCGGCGAGCGAGCCGACGACGGTCAGGTGCTCGTTCGCGCAGCGCCACACGGGCAGCGGCGTGCCCCAGTAGCGCTCCCGCGACAGCGCCCAGTCGACGTTGCCCTCCAGCCACTTGCCGAACCGTCCGTGCTTGACGTGCGGAGGCTGCCAGTTGACATCCTCGTTGGAGGCGAGCAGCTGGTCGCGGATCTGGCTCGTCGCGATGTACCAGCTCGGCTTCGCGTAGTAGATCAGCGGCGTGCCGCAGCGCCAGCAGTGCGGGTAGGCGTGCTCGTACTGCTCGGCGCGCAGCAGCCGGCCCCGGCCCTCCAGGTCGGCGATCAGGTCCGCGTCGGCGTCCTTCACCCAGCGGCCGGCGATAGGGCCCGACCCGCTCGTCGTAGGTGCCGTCGGGCTTGACCGGGTTGACGACGACCAGGCCGTTCTCCTCGCCGAGGCGGAAGTCATCCTCGCCGAACGCAACGGCGGTGTGCACGAGCCCGGTCCCGTCCTCGGCGGTGACGAAGTCGGCGAGCAGCACCGTGCGCCCCTTCGGCCCGTACGCCTCGGCCGGGATGTAGTCGAACGGGCCCTCGTACGAGACGCCCTCGAGCGCGCGCCCGGGGAACGTGTCGAGGATCTCGGCGCCCGGACCGAGCACGCGCTCGACGAGGGCGGCGGCGACCACGCTCGCCCCGCCGCTGGGGGCCCGCGAGGCCCCCAGCGCGCGCACATACGTCAACTCGGGGTCGACCGCGACCGCCGCATTGGAGACGAGCGTCCACGGCGTCGTCGTCCAGATCGAGCAGCTCGTCGCCCGTCCTTCAGCGGCGAAGCCTTCGGGTCGAGCACGGGCAGGCGTACGAACACGCTCGCGTCGAGCACGTCGCGGTAGACGTCCGGCTGCCCGAGCTCGTGGCTTGAGAGCGCCGTCCCGCAGCGGGTGCAGTACGGGACGACCTTGAGCTTCTCGAACAGCAGGCCCTTGCCGTGGATCGTCTTCAGCGCCCACCAGACCGACTCGACGTAGCTCGGGTCGAGCGTCCGGTAGGCGTCGTCGGTGTCGATCCAGAAGCCGATCCGCTCGGTCAGCCTCGTCCAGTCGTCGATGTGGCTGAGGACCATCTCGCGGCAGCGCGCGTTGAACGCCGCGATTCCGTACTCCTCGATGTCCGACTTCTGCTTCATCCCGAGCTCGGCTTCGACGGCGAGCTCGACGGGCAGGCCGTGGCAGTCCCAGCCGCCCTTGCGCTCCACGTAGTAGCCGCACATCGTGCGGTAGCGGGGGAAGATGTCCTTGAAGACCCGTGCCAGCACGTGGTGCGACCCCGGCGCGCCGTTGGCGGTCGGTGGCCCTTCGTAGAAGACCCACGGCTGGCGCGCCGCGGCGGCGCTCCACCGACTGCGCGAACACCTCGCGCTCGCGCCAGCGCTCGAGCACGCGCTCCTCCAGCGCGGGGAAGGCGGCGCGCGAGTCGACTGGGCGGTGGGGAATTGTCATCGGGGCGGCGGATTCTAGTGTTGCGAAACGGTCCACCAGGGGTCTCGGGGGTGGGGCCCGGCGGGCGGCGCGTTCAGAACGCGACCGGGCGGATCGACGCCCGTGCGACGGGCCGCTCTGGGAGGATCCGGGGCGCGTGAAGCTCCGCCTCTACCATCACACCGACGGCGCTCGCGTCGCCTATCGCGAGACGGGAACCGGACCGGCGCTGGTGCTGCTCCATTCGCTCGGACTGACCCATCGCGAGTGGGAGCCCGTCGTCGACGCGCTTGCGGATCGCTTCCGCGTCGTTCTCCCCGACCTGCCGCTGCACGGCGATTCGGAGGACCGGCCTCGCCATCCGTATACGCCGGCGTGGTTCGCCGAGGTGCTCGTCGGCTTCTGCCTCGAGGTCGCGGGGCCGCACCCGATGATCGTCGGGCACGACTTCGGTGCGGAGATCGCCCTGAGCGCCGTGGCGGCGGACGCGCTCACGCCGGCCCGGCTGGTGCTCACGCCGAACCGGCTTCACCGTCCGGCCCCGTTCGCCGGCCGTCGCACGATCCTACGGCTCGCGTGCGGCCTCGGAGCCGTGCCCGGTCTCGACCTCGCCGTCTCGCACGGCTCCAGGCTCGTGTTCAGGCCGGCGCTCGGCGAGCGGCTCTCGGCGCAGCGCAATCCCGAGGCGCGAGACCTCGTCCGCCACGCCTTCGCCGACATCGGCGGCAACGCCAACCGCGCCCGCGCCTGGGCCCGCTTCGCCAGGCGCTGGTCGTTCGACGCGCGGCACGACCTGCTTCGACCACTACCCGCTGATGCGCTTCCCGGTGCTGCTCCTGTGGGCCGACCAGGATCCCGCGGCGCCGCTCGCCTGGGCCCAGGAGGCGCTCGATCTCCTGCCCGACGCGCAGCTGCGCACGATCGAGGGCGCCGGCTTCCTGATCGCCTACGACGACCCGGTCGGAGTCGCGCGCGAGATCATCTCGTTCTGTGGCTGAGCGGTAGCGTTCGTCCCGGAGCGCAGACACCGAAAGGACTGGTCGCATGAGCATTGACGAGCAGCAGGAGCAACTCTGGGGTGGCGAGACGACCAAGGCCGTCGCGAACTTCCCGATCTCCGGCGAGCGCGTGCCGATCCCGGTGATCCGCTGGCTCGGCCGGATCAAGGGTGCTGCAGCGCGCGTCAATGCGGAGCTCGGCCTGCTCGACGGCGCTCTCGCCGACCGGATCGCGGCCGCGGCGGATCGCGTCGCGGCCGGCGAGTACGACGGACAGTTCCCGATCGACGTCTTTCAGACGGGCTCCGGCACGTCCTCCAACATGAACGCCAACGAGGTGATCGCAAACCTCGCGGGGGACGGCGTCCACCCCAACGATCACGTCAACATGGGGCAGTCGTCCAACGACGTGTTTCCCTCGGCGGTGCACCTGGCCGCGGCCGGTGAGTGCACGAACGAGCTGCTTCCGGCGCTCGAGCTGCTCGAGGCGAGCTTCGCGGCGAAGGCCGCGGAGTTCCACGATGTCGTCAAGTCGGGCCGGACACACCTGATGGATGCGGTCCCGGTCACGCTCGGGCAGGAGTTCTCCGGTTACGCGGCCCAGGTCAGGCTCGGTGCCCGCAGGGTGCGCGGGGCGCTGCCGCAGGTGGCCCAGATTCCGCTCGGCGGGACCGCGACCGGAACCGGCCTCAACACGCATCCGGAGTTCGCGGCGCGCGTCCGCACCCGCCTCTCGGAGGTCAGCGGGCTGACGATCTCTCCGCCCGAGGATCCCTTCGAGGCGCAGGGCAACCGCGACGCGCTCGTCGAGCTCTCCGGGGCGCTGAAGGTGATCGCCGTGTCGCTGACGAAGATCGCGAACGACCTCGCGCTGCTCGGCTCCGGTCCGCGCGCGGGGATCGGCGAGATCTTCCTGCCGGAGCTGCAGAAGGGCTCCTCGATCATGCCCGGAAAGGTCAATCCGGTGATTCCCGAGGTCGTCCTCCAGGTCTCCGCTCAGGTGATCGGCAACGACGCCGCGATCACGATCGCCGGCAGCCAGGGCAACTTCGAGCTGAACGTCAGGGTGCCGCTGATCGCCCGCAACCTGCTCGAGTCGATCCGCCTGCTGACCAGCGCGACGCGGGCGCTCGCCGAGAAGTGCGTCGACGGGATCCAGGCGAACGCGCCGGGATGCGAGCGCTCGGCCGAGTCGACCCTGGCCGCGGCGACCGCACTGAACCCCTTCATCGGCTACGACCGGGCCGCGGAGATCGTCAAGGAGGCCTCGGGCTCGGGCCGGCTGCTGCGCGAGGTCGCCTACGAGCAGGGCGTCGACGAGGAGACCTACAACCGCGCGATGGATCTGCGCAAGATGGCGCAGGGCAACCTCTGACGGGTGACTCGAGCGCCGGCGACGCCGGAGGAGGAGGCTCGCGGCGTGTCGAAACGAGCAGGGGACGGCTGCAATTCCGTGGTCGTCGTCCGTGATCGCTTAACTACGTGCTGACCTTGACGACACTGTGAGAACGATGCCTTCGCTGTCAGGGAGGCGCGGCGCACCTCGGCTGTTCGCCGCCCTCGCTGGATTGTCCGCAACGCTGTCCGTCGCCGTCCCGGCCACCGCGGGAACCTTCGCGGTCGCGGCGCCGCGCGCGCTGACGCCGTCGGTGCTGCCCTGGTCGATGGCCACGGCGACGGCCAGGGCCAAGGCCAAGGCCACGGTCACAGCTGTGGCCGCGACCCTCGCCGGCGAGTCGCCCACCACGACGACCCCGACGACGACGGCGCCGACCGCGACGACGTCGCCCGCCACTGGCACGACCGCGACCACGACCACGACCACGACCACCACCACGCCGAGCACCACGACAGCCGGAGCGGGGACGACCTCGCCGACGCCCGGGACGCCCACGACGATCACCGGACCGACGACGACCCCCGAGGCGACCACGACGCCCACCACGGCGACGGCGACAACGCCCGCCACCTCGCCGGTGACGCGGAAGCACAGGACGACGCGGCACCGCAAGCGGTCCGGGACAGCGGCGCCGAGCAGCGCGCAGGGGTTCTACATCGCCGGCGCCGGCGATGGGCACGGGATCGGCATGAGCCAGTACGGCGCCCTCGGGTTCGCCCAGCACGGGTTCACGGCCGATCAGATCCTCGCCCACTACTACGCGGGCACGTCGATCGGCACGGTCTCGCCCCACCAGCCGGTGACGGTCCTGCTCCGCAACGGCCCGGCCTCGTTCAGCGGCGCCGACCGTGCGAACGGCCACCATCTCGACCCGACGGCGACCTACACCGTCGCCGTCGCCGGCTCGAATCTCACGCTCAGCTCGGGCGGTCAGACGGTTCTCACGGCGCCGGCGCCGCTGACCGTCTCAGGGTCGGGGCCGCTGCAGCTGGTCGGTCTCGGTCTCTACCGGGGCTCGTTCGTCTTCCGCCCCGGCGCCGGCCACCAGATCCTCACGGTCGACCAGGTCCAGCTCGAGGACTACGTCCGTGGCGTCGTCTCCGCCGAGATGCCGTCGAGCTGGCCGCTCCCCGCGCTCGAGGCGCAGGCGATCGCGGCGCGGACGTATGTCCTCACGGCCGCGGCGCCGAACGCCGACTTCCAGGTCTACGACGACACCCGTTCGCAGATGTACGGTGGCGTCAAGGCCGAGACGCCGTCGACGGACGCGGCTGTCGCGGCGACGACGGGGCAGGTCGTGGAGTACGACGGGACGCCCGCGACGACCTACTTCTTCGCGAGCTCGGGCGGCTACACCGAGGACATCCAGAACGTCTGGGTCGGGGTCAGCCCGGAGGCCTGGCTGCAGGGTGTCGTCGACCCGTACGACGACTCGGGCGGCAACCCCTTCTACCGCTGGAAGGTGCAGATGAGCCTCGCGCGAGCGCAGCGCCGGCTCCGCGGCTTCGTCAAGGGCTCGCTCGTCGGCATCCGGGTCGTCAAGCACGGCGTCTCGCCACGGGTCGTGATCGCGGCGGTGGTGGGAACGCGCGGGACCACGACCGTCACCGGCGTTCAGCTCGAGCAGTCACTTGGGCTGATCAGCACGTACCTCAAGTTCACGACGATCACCGTCACCGGGACGACCACCTCGGGATCTGTCACGACCCCCGCCGGGCGCCCGGTGACGGCCGTCACGCCGGCTCCGTCGACTCCGTCCTCGGGCACGACGACGATCGGCCCGTCGACGGCGTCGAGCCCCCGCTCCTCGACGGGGGGCGCGGGCATCCCCGCCACCTCCGACCTGCGGCGGCGGGCCGGCGGCGGTGCGCGCGTCAGCGGCTCGGTCTTCCCCGCTCGCGCCGGCGAGACCGTCGTCGTCGAGCGGCTCGGCCGCCACGGCTTCTTCGCGGTCGCCCGCGGCCGCACGGCGGCCGGCGGCGGTTATGCGATCCGGGTCCCCGGCGCCGGTCGCTACCGTGTCAGCGTCGGTGGCACGGCGGGTCCCGTCGTGACGGTCGCCTGAGCGTCGCAGCGGCCTGTCGCCGGATGACCGTCAGCTCCGCGACGGATAGTCTGCCCGGCGATGACCGCGCCGCTCCTCGTCGTCGACGCCCCGTTTCTGCTCTACCGCTCGTTCTTCGCGCTGCCCCAGTCGATCACCGGGATCGATGACCGGCCGGTCGGCGCCCTGCTCGGGGCGACCAACGTCCTGCTGCGCGTGGCGGCCGACCGTTGCCCGCGCGCGATCGTGCTCTGCTTCGGTGCCGAGGCGGCCGCGTACCGGGTGGCGCTCTATTCCGGCTACCACGCCGACCGGCCACCGGTGCCGGACGCGCTCGCCTGGCAGTTCGAGGTCGCCCCGGGTCTGTTCGAAGCGTTCGGCTGGCCGTCGCGCAGCTCGCCCGAGCTCGAGGCCGACGACCTGCTCGGCTCGCTCGCGATCAGCGAGGAGGCGTCCGGCGGCACAACGCTGATCCTCACGGGCGACCGCGACATGTACCAATGCGCCGGCGAGCACACGACCGTCCTCTATCTCAAGTCCGGGACGATCGGCTTCGAGCTGGTCGATCCGGCCGAGGTCGTTCGGCGTTACGGGATCGAGCCGGCGCTCGTGCCCGACTTCATCGCGCTCCGGGGCGACCCGTCGGACGGGCTTCCGGGGGCGCCCGGGATCGGCGCGAAGACCGCCGCGGAGATCCTCGGGCGCCACGGCTCACTCGAGGCGGCGCTCGCCGCCGTCGGCACGCCGGCGGCCCCGGCCCTCGCTCACGGCGAGCGCCCGAAGGTGGCGGCCGCTCTCCGCGACCACGCCGCACAGCTGCGCGCCTACCGTGAGATCGCGCTGCTGCGGACGGTGCCGGTCGAGCGTCCCGATGACGCCGCGACCGACCTGCGGGGCGGCGCGGCGGCCGCCGCGCGGCTCGGCTTGCGTCAGCTCGCGCGCCGGCTCGAGGCCGTGGGCTCGCTCGGCGAGCTCTAACGGGTCGGTCTCGTGATTGCGAGGCGTTTGACCGCGTCTGCTCGGGCTTGCGGCCCGCTCGGCATCCTGCCTCGCCGGGTCGGGTCACGCCGGATCGGGTCACGCCGGATCGGGTCACGCCGGATCGGGTCACGCCCGAGCGGGTCGCGCCCGAGTCATCCGGCTGCCTGACGAGCGGCGGCGAACCCGCCGGGCCACCAGCACGACTTGGTTCCCGCCACCCGCCACCCGCCACCCGTCATCCACGCCCAGCCACTCGCCAACCGTCCAACTACCTTCGAAACCGACCGCTCATCTGACTTTGTCGGGTCCTACTCAGCGGCGGTCCGGGTCGCCCTGGGGCGGCGATCGAAGCCGGGCAGCCGGCGAACAGCCTCGATGCCGAGACGATCGACCCTCACCTCATTGCGCGACGATCCCGAGCGAGCGTTGTGTTGATGTGCTCGATCTGGGCGTCGCCCGAGCGCCACACCCCGTTCACGTGATGTCACGAGACCCTTAACTTCGCGACCCCCCCCGGCCGCGACGGGGGGTGTCGAACTTAAAGGTCGTAAACACCCCTGCGGTCCACACCCCCCGGAATCGACGGGGGGCTCCGGAACTTACGGGTCTCGTCTTGAGCTAGACGCCGGTCCCGGCGGTCGCCGCCGTCAAGCCCAGCCCGCGCTCCAGCAGCGTTCGCAGCTGGGCCAGCGCGGCTGTGTCGAGGCCGCCGAGGATCTGGCCGACGCTGGCGTCCGCGAGCTCGTCGGCGCGTGCGAGCGCCGCGCGCCCGGCACCGGTCAGCGTCACCCGGGACCGGCGGCGGTCTTCCGGGTCGCGGTTGCGCTCGACCAGCCCCGTGCGCTCGAGCTGATCGACGAGCGCGACGACGATGCCCGGCGCTTTGCCGATCAGGCGGGCGATCTCGTGCTGAGAGCCGGGACCATCGACGGACAGGATCGCCAGCACCATGTACTCGCGCGAGTCGAGCCCGCTCTCGGCAAGCACGAGGTCACCGATGTCCTCGAGGACCGCCCCGACCTTGACGAGCATCAGCGCGGTGCGGCCCAGTGCCGCTTGCGGCACGGCGAGATCGTCGACGACGGCGCAGAAGCGGTCATCGGGGAGCTCGCGAGGTTGTTCGAACGGAAAATCGTTCACGTCTTGAATCATATCGGACGATGCGCTATCTTGCCGATCCAGAATCATTTAACAACCGAACGATTCTGGAGAATGATGATGAGAGAGAAGAACCCTTGGTTGACCTTGACGATCCTGGCACTGGCCCAGTTCATGGCCGTCCTCGACCTGACGATCGTCAACGTGGCCCTGCCGCACATCCAGCGAGACCTGCATTTCTCGGCCGGCGGGCTGCAGTGGATCGTCAGCGCCTACACGCTGCTGTTCGGCGGCTTCCTGCTGCTCGGCGGCCGCATGGCCGATCTGCTCGGCCGTCGCGCCCTGTTCGTCGCCGGGCTCGGGCTGTTCACAGCCTCCTCGCTGGTGGTGGGTCTCTCGAGCTCGCCCGCGATGATGATCGGCGCGCGGGCCGCGCAGGGTCTCGGTGGTGCGATGCTGTCGCCCGCGGCCCTCTCGCTCGTCACGGTGACGTTCCCTCACGGCCGCACGCGCAACATCGCGATGGGCATCTGGGGGGCGCTCGCGGGGCTCGGCGGGACGCTCGGCGTCGTCGTCGGCGGCCTGCTGATCGACGGCATCGGTTGGCGCTCGGTCTTCTTCGTCAACGTTCCGATCGGCATCGCTCTGATCGCGGCCGCGCCGGCGCTGATCGCGGAGAGCCGGCTCGCGAGGCCGGCCGGCGCGCCGCGCCGGTTCGATCTGCCGGGGGCGCTGCTCGGCACCGGCGGTCTGCTCGCGCTCGTCTTCGGGATCGTCCGCACGCAGGTGCTGGGGTGGGGCGCGGTCGAGGTGGTCGCCTGCCTCGCGGCCGGCGTCGTCCTGCTCTCCCTGTTCATCGCCGTTGAGGCGCGGAGCGCCGACCCGCTCGTGCCGATGTCGCTGTTCCGGGCCCGTGGCATGCGCAACTCGACGCTCGCCCTGGCGCTCAACGGCGCCGCCTTCCTCGCGATGTTCTTCCTGACCGCGATCTTCCTGCAGCAGGTGCGCGGCGAGTCGGCGCTCGGAACCGGGATCGAGCTGCTGCCGATGGGCATCGCGGCCGTTCTGGCCGCAGGCGCCGCGTCGACGCTCGTCACGCGGATCGGCACGCGGCCGGTGCAGATCGGTGGCGCCGTCGCGAGCCTTGCCGGTCTGCTCCTGCTCTCGCGCGCCGGCGCCCACGCGGTCTACGCGAGCGGGCTGCTGCCCGGCTTCCTGCTGTTCGGGGTGGGGATCATCGGGATCGGCGTTCCGTCACAGATCGCCGCCGTCGCCGAGGTCAGCCACAGCGACGCCGGGGCCGCGTCGGCGGTCGTCACGACCGCCTACCAGGTCGGGGGCGCGCTCGGACTCGCGATCGTCACGACGCTCGCGAACTCCCGCGTCACGCATCTGCTGACGAGTGGCGTCCCGGCACACGTGGCGCTGACCGGCGGCTTCCAGCGCGGTCTGATCGCCGCCGCGGCCGCCGCGGCCGCCGGCCTACTCGTCGCGCTCGGCGCGCCCCGGATCAAGCCGACCTCGGAGATGCTGGCGGCGGCCACAGCCGCCGCCTGACCCGGGTTGTCCGGCGAGCGGACCGCCCTCCGGTTGACCTCCGGTCGAATCTGCGTGAACTGCCGGGGGGTGAAAACCAGCCCGCTGAACGCTCTTCCGTACATGAGCGATGGATGGGTTACGGCCTAGGGGCCGCAACCCATCCATCAAGGGGCTGATCGCGCACGCCCCACGCCCGCATCCCACGCCCACGCCCCACGCCCGCATCCCACGCCGCATCCCACGGCCGCATCCCACGCCCGCTTCCGCGCCCCGCGCTGGTCAGGGCGTGAACTTGACCGTGATCACGTCGCCATCCTGGACGGCGTAATCACGCCCCTCGAGTCGCAGAGATGCGTGCTCGCGGGCGCCCGCATAGCCGCCGAATTCGACGAGCTTGTCCCACGACACGATCTCCGCGCGGACGAAGCCGCGCTGGATGTCCGAGTGGATCTGGCCCGCCGCGTGCCAGACCGAGAGGCCGCGACGCAGATGCCAGGACTGCGCCGGCTTCGCCTCGCCCGCGGTGAAGAACGCCACCAGGTTGAGCAGCGAGAAGGCGCCACGGACGACCGCCTGCAGCCCCGACTCGTTGAGGCCGAGATCGTCCCGCATCGCGGCCGCCTCCTCGGGGTCGAGTTCGGCCAGTTCCGCCTCCAGCCGGGCCGACACCGCCACGGCGCCGGCGCCCTGCGCCTCCGCATGCGCGGCGATCGCCGCCGGCACGTCGCGGTCGCCCTCATCGACGTTGGCGACGAACAGCACCGGCTTCGCCGTCAGCGAGCCGAGCAGCATCTGGGCGTCGGGCACGTCATCCGGCGGGGGCACCGTCCGGGCCGGCCGGCCCGCCTGGAGCGCCTCGATCAGCGACCGTAGCCACTCGGCTTCGGAGACGGCACGGCGATCTCCGCCCTTCGCCGACCGCGCCACCCGGTCGTAGCGGCGCTCGGCCTGCTCGAGGTCGGCATAGATCAGCTCCGTCTCGATCGTCTCGATGTCGGCGATCGGGTCGACCCGCCCTTCGGGGTGAACGACGCTCTCGTCATCGTGGACCCGGACGACGTGCAGGATCGCGTCGGTCTCGCGGATGTTGGCGAGGAACTGATTGCCGAGCCCCTCCCCGCGGTGCGCACCCGCGACGAGGCCGGCGATGTCGTGAAAGGCGATCGTGTCCGGGACGATCTTCGACGCTTTGACGATTGCCGCGACCCGGTCGAGCCGCTGATCGGCGACCGGCACGACGGCGATGTTCGGCTCGATCGTCGTGAACGGGTAGTTCGCCGCCTCGGCCGCGACGCCCGTCAGGGCCGAGAACAGCGACGATTTTCCCGCGTTGGGCATGCCGACGATTCCGACCTTCACTGCGGCCACACCCCCGCGACGAGCGTCCCGAGCGCGATCCCCGCGATCACGTCGCTCGGATAGTGGACCCCGAGGTACGGGCGGGTCAGAACGAGCGCGCCCGCGAGCCCGTACAGAGCCCAAGCAGGCGCGACGCGCCGGTACGCCGCGGCGGCCGCGAAGGACGTCGTCGCGTGGGCGCTCGGGAACGACAGCCCCGAGACGGTCGGCGCCAGCTGCGGCAGCTCGGGTAGATCCGGCCGGGCGCGCCGGACGCCGACCTTGACGAGGTAGTTGAGCACGTACGACGTCGCCACCACGCGCAAGCCTCGGCCCCAGTTCCGCCGCCGCTCGGCGCTCGCGTCGAGCGCCGAGCCGGCGAGTCCGAGGCCGATCCAGCAGACGGCGTGCTCTCCGATTCGTGAGAGTCCGCCGGCGACCGCCTCGAGCGCGGGCGTGTGCCAGCGCGTGCGCATCGCCACGAGCAGGTTGCGGTCGGCCTCGGCCAGGGTCACGGCCCGGACTGTACGCGACCCCCGGCGAACGCCACCGCGTCGCCGCCCGAGGGCGCCAGGAGGGCGCCGGGAGGGCACCTGCCGGCCGTGAACGGATGTTCAGGTACTTAATACTGTGGGTTCTGATCCGTACTACGGTGGCGGCTGACGGCGTGGAACCGGATCATGGAGTCACGCCCGGACCGGGGGGCTGCAGTTGTCCGCCAGCCGGGCTCGTCGAGTTCGGCTGGCGCGAGTGTCTGTTGCCGCGTCCCGGCCTGCGGGCCGGGACGCGAGCACGGCTCAGAAGCCGCCGCCACGCCTCAGAAGCCGCCGCCACGCCTCAGAAGCCGCCGCCACACCTCAGAAGCCGAGGCCAGGGCTCAGAAGCCGACGCGGTGGTCTTCGTGATCGATCAGGAGGTAGTCGACCCGCGCGAGGTCGAGCACGATCGTTCCGTCCTCGGCGACCAGCTCATGCCAGCCGGTCCCGCCGAGCGCCTCGCGCAGGCGCTTCAGCTCGCTGTCCTTGGCCCGCGCCGCGAGCACCTGCCCGCCGTTGAAGGCGATGCTGATCTTCTGGGGCTTGTCGATCGCGCTCATCTCACACTCCTTCAGTCTCGGTGGGTCGCTCGTGTCAGTGCGTTTGCGCCGGCTGGACGATCTCAGTCAGGACGCCGCCCGCCGGGCCGGGGTGGATGAAGGCGACGCGGGAGTTGCGGATCCCGATGCGCGGCCGCTCATCGATCAGCCGCACCCCGGCGGCGGTGAGTGCGCCGAGCGCAGCGTCGATGTCCGGCACCCGGTAGGCGACGTGGTGCAGGCCCGCCCCACGCCGCTCGAGGAAGCGGGCGACGCCGGTCTCGGGTCCGAGCGGCGAGATCAGCTCGACGTGGCTGTCGCCGACGTCGAGCAGAACCGCCTCCACTCCCTGGTCCTGGACGGTCTCGCGGTGCACGAGCAGCATCCCGAGGACATCCCGGTAGAACGGCAGCGCCGCATCGATGTCGGGCACGGCGACGCCGATGTGATCGATCGCGGTCAGCTCCGGAAGCTCGGGCATGGGCGCCTGAGGATACCCGCGCGGCGATCTACTGCCCCGTCACGACGCTAGGCGACGCGCGCAAGACGCGGATTCGGCTGGAGTGACCGCCCGACCTTCGCGCACGGCCTCCCGTCGACGACGACCACGTCGGCCGTGAAGTCGTTCTGCCCGCGGATCAGCGATGAGCCGACTCCGTAGGCGTCGACCGGAACGCCCGCCGCTTCGAAGCGCTCGATCCGCTCGACCGTGAAGCCGCCCGAGGCGACGATCCTGACCGACTGGAAGCCCTCGCGGTCGAGCGCGGTCCTGACCTTCTCGACGAGCCGCGGATTGACCCCGCGCGGATCGAAGCCCCCCAGCTCGTGCAGCAGCGAGCGGTCGACGAGCGTCTCCGCGGTGTCGAGCCGCACGCCCCAGAGCATCGGCCCCAGCTCGCGGGCGACGGCCAGGGCCGTGGCGACCGAATCGTTGTCCCAGTCGACGAGCACGGTCACGTTCATCTCGGTGTGAAAGCGCTCCGCGTACGCGCGCGCCGCCCGCACCGTGTCGCCGCCGTAGGCCGCGATCAGCCCGTGCGGCACCGTGCCGATCCCGCGACCGCCCCACCACGATGCCTGCGCGTCGGTCGAGACGCCGATCGCCCCGGCGACGTGCGCCGCCCAGCCGTCGCCGGTTTGGACGAGCCAGTGGTCGTGCCGGGCGGGGAAGTAGAAGATCTGCTTGCCCCGCGCGGCGGCCACCACGGCGGCGACGTTGCGCATGATCAGCGAGCGCCGTGCGAGCGAGCCGAGGTAGACGGTCTCGAGATGCGCGAACAGGCTGTAATCACCCTCGATCGTCATCACGGTTTCGCGCGGCGCGATCGCGTCGCCCTCGTGGAGCGCGTGGACATCGAGCGCGTCCCAGCCGCCGATCCACTTGCCGCCCGGTCCGTGATGGCCCGAGCACAGCTTCAGGATCGCGATCGCCTCATCGATCCCGCCGAGCAGCGACTGCTCCTTCTGGAAGACCTGCATGATCACGCGTGGCCGGAGCCCGTTCTCCTCGAGCAGGCGCTTCGTCGTGACGAAATAGGCGTCCGAGTAATAACCGTCCCGGATCCGGTCCAGCGGCAGGCGGAACACCTCCGGATCGAGGCGCGACTCGGGCATCGCGCAAGTCTATGCGGACCATCCGCCCGCGCTCGCGCAGCACCGGCCACCGGCCAACCGTCATGCCGCGAACCTTGGCGTGGGACCGTGTGACCAAACTCGCGCGCCGCGCACGCCGCCTCCTTCAAACTGATGAGCGTGACGTCCTACCGGCGAGTGCTGAACACGCGGGATTTCCGCCTGATGTTCTTCGGCCAGTCGGCGAGCAACGTCGGCGACCAGGTCGTGTTCGTGGCGCTGGCGCTGTTCGTCACGCGGCGGACCGGGTCCGCGACCGATCTCGGCGAGGTGCTCGCCGCCGGCTCGTTCCCGTTCATCGCGCTCCTGCTGTTCGGCGGCGTCTGGGCCGACCGGCTCCCACGCCACCGCATCATGGTCGCCTGCGACGTCGTCCGTGCGGCGCTGCACGCGCTGCTCGCGATCCTGATCTTCGCCGGCACCGTCCGGATCTGGGAGATCGTCGTCCTCGAGGCGCTGTTCGGCGCCGCGCGCGCCTTCTTCTACCCGGCGTACTCGGGTCTGCTGCCGCAGACCGTCGACGAGGATCTGGTTCAGGAGGCGCGGGCGCTGACCCAGACCGCATCGAACCTCGCGGCGGTCGCCGGCCCGGCGCTGGCGACGGCGCTCGTCCTCGGAGTCGGCGCCGGCTATGCGTTCGCGTTCGATGCCGCGACGTTCGTGCTCAGCGCGCTCCTGCTGGCGCCGGTGGCGCCGCGGGTGCGGGGCGCTGCGCCGCCGCCGGCTTCGTCGGTCATCAGGGATCTGCGCCTCGGCTGGCGCGAGGTCGCCTCGCGCTCGTGGGTGTGGGTCACGATCGCGGTGTACACGGGCGTGGCCGTGGTCGTCTACGCGTTCTGGATCACGCTCGCGCCGATCGTCACGCGTGACGTCTACGGCAGCACGGGCCTGTTCGGGGTTCTCGTCACGCTCCAGGGCGTCGGGGCGGTCGGCGGCGCGGTCGTCGGCATCACCTGGCGGCCCGCGCGGCCGCTGCGAGCCGGCCTGCTGCTCGCGCTGCTGTGGCCCCTGCCGGGGATCGAGATGGCGGTGCGGGCCCCGCTCGCGCTCGTGATGGTGACGATGCTCGCGACAGGGTTCGGCTTCGCGATCATGCTGATCAATTGGGACACGGCGCTCGCCCGTCACATCCCCGCGCACGCCCTCTCCCGGGTCAGCGCCTACGACCTGATGGGCTCGATGGCGCTGGTACCGCTCGGCCAGATCGCGGCCGGGCCGCTTGCGGCGGCGTTCGGTGCGCCGACCGTGCTGGGTGTCGGCGCCGCCCTCGGGCTGGGCCTGCTGTGCCTGACGCTGATCCCGCGCGCGTCTCGGGAACTCGGCCCGGCCCCGGCCGACGCGACGCACGACGAGAGGGCGCACCCGGTCGCCGCTGCCGGGTCACCCGAGGAGTTCGATCGCGAGTTCGGTGTAGAAGTTGGTAGCGAGGTCTAGGTCCCGCACGTCGATCCGCTCGTTCGCGCTGTGGACGAGCGGGGCGGACTCGATCAGCGGCTGGTGGCGCTGCGGGAAGAAGCCGTAGGCGACCAGATCCGGGAAGGCGGCGCGGAACCAGCTCGAGTCGCTGAAGCCCGGCAGCAGCACGGGGACTGCGCTTGCCCCGGGGTCGGTGCGGGCGATCCATCGCTCGATCACCCGCATCAGCGGGCTCTCGGCCGTCGAGACGTATCCGAGAACCTGTTCGGTGTACTCGAGTTCGAGGCCGGCGATCGCATCCGCGAGCACTTCGCGCAGCCGCGCGGTCGCGACATCCTCGCCGAGGCCCGGGGGCACCCGGCAGTCGATCTTCACGTACGCCCTGGAGGGGATCACGTTGATCTTGTCCGACGCATGGACCATCGTCGGGGTCAGGGTCACACCGAGCATCGGCTCGATCAGGATCGCCAGACGCGGGTCTTCAGCGACGATGCGGGCGACCGCGGCACCGGGATCGGCGGGGTCGAGTCCGAGTCCCGCGAGCAGCAGACGTGGCGCCTCGGTCAGGTCGTAGCCGGGCTGGCGCTCGGCGATCCGGGCGAGTACGGGAGCGAGCTTGAGCAGTGCGTTCTCGCCGGTGCGCGGCAGCGAGGCGTGCCCGGCGATGCCGAGCGCGGTCAGCTTGATCCGGAAGATGCCCTTCTCGCCGCAGCAGACGCCATAGCGCCGTGTGCCCCCGAACTCGAACGTGCCGCCGGCTCCCTCGTTGACGAGGAAGTCGCAGCGGACCTTGTCGGGATGCTGCTCGGTCAGCCAGCGCGCCCCGACGTCACCGCCCGTCTCCTCGTCGGACACGAACACGAGCTTCAGCTCACCGCGTTCCGGACGCCACCCCTCGCGCGCGAGCGCGGCCGCCGCGACGGCCTCGGCGGCGACCTGTGACTTCATGTCGAGCGCCCCCCGGCCCCACAGGAAGCCGTCGGCGATCGCGCCGGACCACGGGTCGTGCTCCCACTCCTCGGCCAGCGCGAGCACGGTGTCGACGTGTCCGAGGTAGACGAGCACGGGGCTGGCCGGTGCGTCGCCGATGGCCGCGAGCGTCGCAACCAGGTTCGGGCGCTCGGGATCGGCGGCGAGGATCTCCGTCGCGAACCCCGACCCGCGCAGGTAGGCCTCCAGATACTCGATCGCCTCGCGCTCGTTGCCCGGAGGGTTGACGGTGTGAAAGCGGACGAGACGCTGCAGCATCTCCGTGGTTTCGCTGTGCGGCTCGGCCATCTCGCTCCTCATCAGCCTAACGGCAGCCACCCGTCGATAGGCTCCCCGCTGATGAGTGCCAAGCAGACCAGCCATGACGACGACCTGCGCCTCGCGCTCGAGCTGGCCGACATCGCCGACATGATCACGATGGCGCGCCATCGCGCCTCCGACCTCCAGGTCGAGCTCAAGCCGGACATGACGCCGGTCACCGAATCCGATCAGGCGGTCGAGCTGGCGCTGCGCGAGCGGCTCGGCGTGGCCCGCCCGGGCGACGCGGTCCTCGGCGAGGAGTACGGGGCCGGGACCGACGACGGAGCCGCACGGCAGTGGATCATCGATCCGATCGACGGCACCAAGAGCTACGTGCGGGGGATGCCGACATGGTCGACGCTGATCGCTCTGCGCGAGCACGGACGGATCACCGTCGGCGGTCGTCTCGATGCCCGCCCTCGCGAGGCGCTGGTGGGCGACACGCGGCGGTGGCGCCTATCGCCGACGGCGTGCGCATCCATGTCTCCGGCGTTCGTCGAGCTCGGCGACGCCCAGATGGCGTGGAGCGGGATCGAGGACTGGGCCGACGTCGGTCGCCTCGACAGGATCGTCGCGCTCGGCCAGGCGTGCTGGCGAACGCGCGGGGTCGGCGATGCCTGGCAGTACATGCTCGTCGCCGAGGGGATCGCGGAGATCGCCTCGGACCCCGGGGCGGAGGTGTGGGACCTCGCCGCCGTCAGCCTCATCGTCGAGGAGGCCGGCGGTCGCTTCACCGACATGTCCGGCGCCGCGACGGCCGACGGCGGCAGCGGGCTCGCGACCAACGGCCTCCTGCACGACGCTGTGCTCGAGATCCTCGGCACGACCGTCGACCCGACCGATCAATCGCTCCAGAACGTTCTATGCTTGTACGACATGATTCGAACGATGCGGCGATGAGGAATCTCTCTCACCCGGAGCCCGACCAGTTGAGCCTCTCCGATGTGCTCCATGCGTTGAGCGACCCGGTGAGGCTCGACATCGTCAGGGCTCTCGGTGCCGAGGGTGAGCTGTGCTGCGGCGCGCTTGCGGTGCCCGTCTCGAAGTCGACCTTGACCCACCACCTCAAGGTCCTGCGCGAGTCGGGGCTCACGTGGACGCGTTGCGAAGGGGTTCAGCGGCTCGTGTCGCTGCGTCGTGAGGACCTCGAGTCTCGCTTCCCCGGACTGCTCGGGTGTGTGCTCGGCCACGCCGGCGCCCCGATTTTGTCCGAGGTCCGGCAGAACTCTTCGCTCGCCCACGTGTTGTAAGCGAAGGCCGAGCGCCTGCAGACCCGTCTGGTCCGGATGTCTACGGACATCGAGATCCGGGCACGAACTCATACATAGGTCGAATTGACGTCCTGTTAGGCGGCTGTGCATCCGATGGGTAGCCGCTTGACGTACTAAAGGTGCTGGGCGTATAATTCGATCATCTTCAAACAAGCGAACTAATGGAGCTTTCTACGAATACCTTGACTTCCAAGAGCCGCATCCGCGGCGAACATGGAGAGACTGAAACGAAGACCCGCGCTGGGCGGGTCCAGAACGCAGCGCCCGCGGAGCGGCGCCGGCGGCGTGCGGGCGCCGCTGCCCAGACCGCGATCGGCGATGCGGCGCATGAGGCGCGCACCCGGCGTGAGCTTCCGACCGTCGACGGCTCGCTCGAGTCGCTGGAGCTCTTCTTCCGCGCTGCCCGCGCGCACTCGCTGCTCACCGCGGCCGAGGAGATCGACCTGGCGCAGAGGATCGAGCGCGGCGATCTCGGCGCCAAGGACCGGATGATCAACGCCAACCTTCGACTGGTCGTGGCCCAGGCGCGCCGCTACCAGGGCCACGGCCTGCCCCTTGAGGATCTCGTCCAGGAGGGCATGCTCGGTCTGATCCGCGCGGTCGAGAAGTTCGACTGGCGCAAGGGCTTCAAGTTCTCGACCTACGGCACCCTCTGGATCCGTCAGGCGATCCAGCGCGGGCTCCAGAACTCGGGTCGCACGATCCGCGTGCCCGTCCATGTCGCCCAGCGGCAGGTGAAGGTGCGCAAGGTCGAGGCCGACTTGAACCTGATGCTCGGGCGGGAGCCGACGGACGAGGAGATCGCGGTTGTCGCCGAGCTCCCTGTCGAGCAGGTCGCCGAGGTGCGCGAGCTGGCGCGTGGCCTCTCCAGCCTCGACCAGCCGGTCGGCGAGGATGCGGAGACCTCGCTCGGGGATCTGCTTCCGAGCGACGCTCCCGAGCCCTCGGAGGAGGTCCATGAGGCGATGCGCGACCAGCGACTGGCGTCCGTCGTCTCGCAGCTGCCGGACCTCGAGCGTGAGGTGATCGAGCTTCGCTTCGGCCTCACCGGCGACGAGCCCCGGTCGATCCGCCAGACCGGATCGGACCTCGGCATCACCGCCGCGAAGGCCGGCGAGCTTGAAGCGCGCGCGCTTTCGCGGCTCGCGTCGCTGCCCGAGCTCGAAGGTCTGCGCAACGCCGCGTAGATTGAGAGCCGATGGAGCGGCTCTTCGGTGACGACGAACCTGAGACAACGGTGAGATCGGGGGTGCCGCCCCGCGAGGCGGCACCCCCGTCGCACGCCGGCTCCGAGGCACCTCTTGCCGCCCGGATGCGCCCGCGTGTGCTGGATGAGTTCGTCGGCCAGCGGCGCCTGCTCGCCGCCGGGCGCACCGCTGCGGCGGGCGATCGAGACGGGTCACCCGCACTCGATGATCCTGCACGGCCCGCCGGGCAGCGGCAAGACGACGCTCGCGCGGATCGTCGCGCATGCCGCGAATGCGGCGTTCGAGGAGGAGTCGGCGGTACAGGCGGGCCGCGCCGAGGTCCGCGCCGTGATCGAGCGCGCGCGCCAGCGCCGGCGTGGGGCCGCCGCCGGCCGCGCCGTCGGCACCGTCTTCTTCCTCGACGAGATCCATCGCTTCAACAAGGCCCAGCAGGACGCGCTGCTGCCGGCGGTCGAGGACGGGCTGGTGACGCTGATCGGGGCGACGACCGAGAACCCGTACTTCGAGGTCAACTCGGCGCTGCTGTCGCGCACCCGGGTGTACGAGCTCGAGCCGCTCACCACCGCCGATGTCCGCGCCCTCCTGCAGCGCGCCGTCGAGCAGGGCGAGTGCGGCGAGGCCGGCCGGATCGACTCGGGCGCACTCGACTTCGCGGCCGAGTGGACCGGCGGCGACGCCCGCGCCGCGCTGAACGCGCTCGAGCTCGCCTGCGAAGCGGCAGGTGACGATGGAGCCGTCGACGTCGAGCGGCTCCGCGACGCGCTCCAGCGTCGCACGGTCAACTACGACCGCCAGGCCGACAACCACTACGACACGATCTCGGCCTGGATCAAGGCGACCCGCGGCTCGGACCCTGACGCATCCCTGTACTACCTCGCCGTCATGCTCGAGGGCGGCGAGGATGCTCGCTTCATCGTGCGGCGGATGGTGATCCTCGCCTCCGAGGACATCGGCAACGCCGATCCGCAGGCGCTTGTGATCGCGACCGCGGCGGCGGCCGCCGTCGACCACGTCGGCTTGCCCGAGGCCCAGTTCGCCCTGGCCCAGGCGGCGATCTACCTCGCGCTCGCCCCGAAGTCGGACGCCGCCAAGCGCGCGATCGCGGCCGCGCGGGGCTTCATCAGCGAGCACGGCGCCCATCCGCCGCCCACCCACCTGCGCTCGTCGAACCGGGGCGACGGCGCCTACGACTATCCGCATGCGCACCCCGGGCACCTCTCGCCACAGGAGCTGATGCCCGCGCACGCGATCGAGGAGCGCTTCTACGTCCCGGACGAAGCTGAGGCCCAGCTCAAAGCGCGCCTTGAGGCGATCCGCCGCGCCCGCGGCCGCGACTGACCCGGCCCCGCCTGGACCGCGGGTCGAAAAACGGCACACCCCTTGCCGAAATTCGACCCGCCACCCGCTCCAGACGGACCGTCTACGCTTGTCGCACGATGCCGGCTCAGGCGTATGCAGGCAAGGAATGCGTGTGTCAGTACCGCAAGGGGATCTGCGATCAGACGTGCGTGCGCGACATGCTCGCGACGCCGTTCTACATCGCCTGCCTGCGTCTGACCGGGCGCCCGTGCCTCGTCGTCGGCGGCGGTGAAATCGGGCTGGAGAAGGTCGAGGGCCTGCTGGCCTGCGGCGCCGACGTGACGCTCGTTGCCCCCGCGGCCCATCCCGAGCTGCGGGCGCTCGCCGAGGAGGATTCCATCACCTGGATCCGGCGTGGGTACGAACCCGGCGACCTCGACGGCAAGCTGATCGTGATCGCCGCCACCGACGACAGCGAGGTCAACATCGGCGTCTTCGAAGACGCCGACCGGCGCGCGATGCTCGTCAACGTCGTCGACGTCCCGCCACTCTGCAGCTTCATCCTGCCGGCGATCGTCAGGACCGGCCCGCTCGCGATCGCGATCTCGACCGCGGGCGCCTCGCCCGCGCTCGCCAAGCGCATGAAGCGCGAGATCGCCGAGCTGTTCGGGGACGCCTACGCCGACCTCGCGGTCCTCCTCAACGACGCCCGCGGCTGGGCGAAGGCAACGCTTCCGACCTACCAGGACCGGAAGGACTTCTTCGAGGGGATCGTCGGCGGCGATCCGGACCCGATCGAGCTGCTGCGAGCCGGTGACGCGGCCGCCGTGCGAGACCTGATCGCCGCCGCCCAGCGCTCGTTCGAGCCGGCGTAGTGTCCCGCGAGGCAGCCCCGCCGCTGGACACGGACGGATCGGAGCCGGCTGGCGAGCTGACCCATCTCGACAGCGATGGCAACGCCCGGATGGTCGACGTCTCCGCCAAGCCCGTCAGCGACCGGCGGGCCGTGGCGCGGGCGGTCGTCCGGCTGTCGCCACGGACCGCTCAGCTCGTCGCGGCGGGGAACGCCCCGAAGGGCGACGTGATCGGCGTCGCCCGGATCGCCGGCATTCAGGCGGCCAAGCGCACGAGCGAGCTGATCCCGCTGTGCCATCCGCTGGCGCTCACGCATGTGAACGTCGACGCCACGATCGACTCGGACCGTGGCGAGATCGAGCTGATCTGCGAGGCGCGGACGACGGGCCGGACGGGCGTCGAGATGGAGGCGCTGACCGGCGCCAGCGTCGCCGCGCTGACCGTCTACGACATGGTCAAGGCGATCGAGCGCGGCGCCGAGATCACGCAGGTGACGCTGCTTGCGAAGGCAGGGGGACGCTCGGGTGCGTGGGAGCGCCCTCCGGCGCCAGCTGCGGAAGCCACCGCAGCCACGACGGCAGGTACCACGCCCGTTCCCCGAGCAGGCTGAGCAGGCTAGGGAGCACGACCGACCGGATCACGGTCGCGTCGAGCAGCAGCGCGACCGCGACGCCGAAGCCCATCTGCTGGAACTGGACGAGCTGGCCGCGCGCGAATCCGGCGAACACGACGACGATGATCAGCGCCGCACCGGTGATGATCCGCGCCGTGGCCGCGACCCCGCCGGCGACGGCATCGACGGTCCGCTCGCCCGCGTCGTGACGCTCCTTGATCCGGCTGACGAGGAACACCTGGTAGTCCATCGAGATCCCGAACAGGACCGAGAACAGGAACAGCGGCACCCACGCCTCGATGAACGGCTCCGACTCGAAGCCGAAGATCCCCGCGCCGACGCCGTGGACGAAGACGAGCGTCAGCAGACCGTACGCCGCGCCGACCGAGAGGAGGTTGAGCGAGATCGAGACGAGCGAGACGACGAGCGAGCGGAACGCCACCAGGAGCACGATGAAGCTCATTCCGAGCACGAACGCGAGCACGTAGGGGGTCGGTCGCGTGACCGCGTTGAAGTAGTCGATGTTCTTCGACGTCTTGCCGCCGACGGCCACGCTCGCACCGCTCTGCGCGAACAGGTTGGGGATCACGCTCGTGCGCAGCCGCCGCACGGCGCCGATCGCCCTCGTGCCCACGGGGTCGCCGCGCACCGGGGCCTCGAGCGCCACCGTGTCCGCCGCCGGCGCCCTCGCGATCACGGCCCTCCCGAACTCGGGGGTACCGCTCACTCGGCGCGCCAGCGCCACCATGTCCGCATCCACGACCGCGGCGCGCCCGCCGACCGCCACGACGAGCACCGGCTCGGGGTTGCCGGCCGGGAACGACCGCTCGAGCGCGAGGAAACCCTGCTTCGATGGAACCGAGTCGGGCAGCGTCCCGACCCCACTGGCGCCGACGTGGAGTCCGAGCAGCGGCGAGGCGAGGGCGAGCATCGTCGCGGCGCTGAGGAACAGGCTCAGTCCCGGCCGTCGCAGCACACCGCCGACGATCCGCCGCCACAGGCGGCTCTCGGCGGCCTCGGCGCGCCCGAGGTCGCGGCCGAGCAGCGGCACCCTGAGCGCGTTGACGCGGTCGCCGAGCAGCGCCAGCAGCGCCGGCAGCAACGTCAGGGCGGCCAGCACCGTCACGATCCCGACGGCGATCGCACCGGCCGCGAGGCTGCGCATCACCGACGTCGGCACGAGCAGCATCCCGAACATCGCGACGACCAGGGTCGAGCCGCTGATCATGACCGCGCGGCTGGCGCTCGAGCCCGCGCGGGTGATCGCTTCGAGCTCGTCGTGGCCGAGCGCGCGCTCCTCGCGGTAGCGCGAGAGCACGAACAGGCAGTAGTCGATCCCGAGCGCGAGCCCCATCCCGGTGAGCATGTTCACGACGAACGTCGAGAGCGTGAACTCCTGGGCGAGGAGGGCGACCAGCCCGAGCGCGACGACGATCGAGATCAGCGCGAGGATCAGCGGCACCAGGCCCGCGATCAGGCTGCCGAAGACGAGCACGAGCACGACCAGCGCCGCCGGCAGCCCGAAGGCGAGCTCGGCGTGTCCGAGGTCGTGCTGGGAGAGCGTGTCGAAGTCGTGCGTCAGGGTCTCGTCGCCGGTCACGTGGACCGAGAATCCGTCGCGGCCGTCCGCGGCCTGGACGAGCCCGATCACGCTGCCGATCGCCGCGGTGCTCGTCGCGCGCAGCTGGATCAGGACCGCCCGCTTGTCGCCAGAGACGAGGCCGGGACCCGCGTCGAGGTAGCTCGCCACGTTCGAGATGCCGTGAGCCGCGCGGATCCGCGCCTCGAGCTCGCGCACGACGGCGCGGAACGCCGGCGCGCCCGCGGTCAGGCGCGCGGAGGAGACGACGACCACGTCGCTGGTCGCGGCCCGCGCCTGCTGCGGGAACGCGCGGACCAGTGCCGCCTGCGCCCGGCTCGACTGGGTGGCCCCGGTCGCATAGCCCGTCGCCGACAGCCCGTGCAGCATCGTCGCGACGAGGCCGATCGCGACCACGATCGCGATCCCCCAGATTGCGAGCATCCGCCGCGGCCGGGTGGCGGCCGCTCGGGCAAGGCGCCCGGTCAGGTCGAGCTTGACGGCATCCATCGTCCCTCCAAGTTCCGGTATACGCTGTACATGTACACCGTATACACGCTATCCTCAGCTGTCAAGCAGATGGGAACCGAGGTGCGCATCGAACGGGTCGCGCTGACCCGGGAGACGGTCGTCGAGGCCGCGCTGGCGCGCGCCGACATCGATGGGCTCGAGGCGCTCAGCCTGAGACGGGTGGCGGGCGATCTGGGTGTGACGCCGATGGCGCTCTACAACTACGTCGCTTCAAAGGAGGAGCTGCTCGAGGCGATGACCGAGCGGGCCTTCGGCGAGTTCGAGCTGCTCGGGCCGGCTCAGGTCGACGACGCCGGCTGGCAGGACCAGTTGCGCTGTCTCGCCCGCGCGTTCCGGCGCCTGCTGATACGTCACCCGGCGCTCGCGGAAGGCGAGGCGAAGGGCTTGGGCCTTCCATCGGCAGCCGGCCTGCGAATCGTCGACGTGCTGCTCGGGATCCTGCGGGGCGCCGGCTTCACGGTCGAGCAGGCGGCGCTCCTGCACGACAAGCTCGAGCGCTTCGTCGTCGCGCTCGTCGTCCTCGAGCGCCAGGGCGGCGCCCGCACGCCGGAGGATCAGGAGGAGCGCCGGCGCCTGCTCCGCGCGCGGCTCCTGACGCTCCCACCCGAGCCCTATCGCAACGTGATCGAGGCAACCGACTACCTGTGCGCTCCGGCGGACCCGGCGGCGGCATTCGAGCTCGCACTCGATCTCCTGATCGCCGGCCTCGAGGTGCTGGTCGCGAGCTGACGCGCGCGGGACCTATCCTCCGGTCCCGATGCGCTGCGCGATCCTGACCGTCTCCACGACCCTCGCCCGGGGTCTCGGCGAGGACGGCTCGGGCCCGGTGCTCGCCGAGCACGCGGCCGCGATCGGCGCCGAGATCGTCGCCCGCGACGTCGTCAGCGACGACGTCGAGACGATCGCGACCTGGCTGCGGGCGCGCGTCGCCGACTGCGTCGAGCTCGTGCTGACGACCGGCGGCACCGGCTTCACCCCCGATGACGTGACGCCCGAGGCGACGCGCCTGGTGATCGAGCGCGACGCGCCCGGGCTCGCGGAGGCGATGCGCGCGGAGTCGCTCAGGCACACGCCGATGGGGATGCTCTCGCGCGGGCTCAGCGGCATCGCGGGCACCACCCTGATCATCAACTTCCCCGGCAGCCCGAACGCCGTGCGCGAGCTGTTCCCCGTGATCGCGCCCGTGCTCGGCCATGCCGCCCGCACCCTCCACCGTGAGCCCGGACGGCCTCGCAGTCATTGAGCTCGACGGCCTGACGCGCCACTTCGGCGAGCGGACCGTGCTCCAGGGGCTGTCGCTGTCGCTGCCCGCGGGCGCGACGCTGGTTGTGCTCGGCCGCAACGGCGCCGGCAAGTCGACGCTGCTGCGCGTGCTGGCGACCCTGCTGCGGCCGCACGGCGGTCGCGTTGCCGTGTTCGGCGAGGAGCTGCCGCGCCGCGCGTTCGCCGTTCGCGGGCGGATCGGACTGCTCGGCCACGATCCGCTGCTCTACCGCGACCTCACCGGCCGCGAGAACCTCGTCTACCACGCCCGCCTCCACGGCGTCGCTCCCGCACGCGTCGCGGAGGTGCTGGCGCAGGTCGGGATGGACCGGCGCGGAGACGACCCGGTCCGGCTCCTCAGCCGTGGCATGGTGCAGCGGCTCGCGGTCGCGCGCACGATCCTCCACGCGCCGTCGCTGCTGTTGCTCGACGAGCCCCGTTCCAACCTCGACCCGGCCGCCGGCGAGCTCGTCGAGCCGCTGATCGGCCGCGCGAGCGGCGCCACGCGGGTGATCAGCAGCCACGACCCCCAGGCGGCGCTCGCGGAGGCCGACCTCGTGCTCGCTCTGCGTGATGGGCGCGCCGCCTATCTCGGGCCGCCCGGCGGCGTCGGCGCCGGGCTGATCGCGGAGCTGTACGCGTGAGGGCAGCTGCCGCCGTCCTGCGCAAGGATCTCCTGATCGAGCTGCGCACGCTCGAGACCGTCCCGGCGATGGCGCTGTTCGCGGTCGCGACGTTCGTGATCTTCCACTTCGGGCTCGGCCGCGACTCGCTCTCGGGGCAGCTCGCCGCCGGCGTGCTGACGGCCACGCTCCTGTTCGCCGCGCTGCTGGGCACCGGCAGGCTGTTCGTCGCCGAACGCGAGCAGGGCGGCTTCGACGCGTTCCTGCTCGCTCCGGTCGACCGCAACGCGATGCTGCTCGCCAAGGCCACCGCGCTCTGCGTCTATCTCGTCGTGCTCGAGCTGATCGCGGTCCCGGCGTTCGCCCTGTTCCTCGCCCCGCCGCGCCTCGGCGCCGCGCTTCCGGGCCTGATCCTCGTGCTCGCACTCGCGGATCTCGCGTTCGCGGTGATCGGCACGCTCGTCTCCGCGATCGCCGTCCAGACGCGGGCGCGCGACCTGATCGGCCCGGTGATCGGGCTGCCGCTGCTGATCCCCGCGCTGATCGCGACCGCTCGGGCGCTCGCACCCGTCCTCTCCGGCCAGCGATCTGTTTCACCGCCAGGTACGTGGCTGGCGGTACTGGCGCTTTATGATGTCGTCAACGCGCTCGTCGCCTACGCGGTGTTCGATTTCCTCCTCGAGGACTGAGCCGGTGCAGTCGGCCGGGCCCCGCTGATCGCGATGGGCGAGGGGCGAGCCAGCCGTACGCGATGACCAGTCACAGCCGTCACCTCCGCGGTCTCTCGATCGCCACCGTCCGTCACCATCACGGCCGGCCTGAGCCTGACGTTCTTCTACGCGCCGCTGGACGCGAATCAGGGCTTCATCCAGAAGATCTTCTACGTCCACGTGCCGCTGGCGATCGTCTCGCTGTGCGGGTTCGTGCTCGGCGGCGTGTTCGCGATCGGGTACCTGCGCACCGGCCGCCGCGAGTGGGACATGCGCTCCTATGTCGCGATCCACATGGCGCTGATCTTCTCGATCGGCGGGCTCGTCACCGGCTCGATCTGGGCCAAGGCCTCGTGGGGCCACTGGTGGGTCTGGCAGGAGCCGACGCTCGTCTCCTACCTGATCGTGATCCTGCTGTTCGCGACCTACCAGCCGCTGCGCTTCTCGATCGAGGATCCCGAGCGCCAGTCGCGCTACGCCGCCGTGTTCGCGATCGTCGGCGGCGCCTTCGTCCCGCTCAACTTCATCGCGGTGCGGCTGTCCGTGCAGTACGTGCACCCGCGCATCCTCAACCTCGAGGGCGGCGCGCTGCCGGGCCCGATGAAGCTCACCTTCTACGTCTGCCTGCTCGGGATCGCGCTTGCTGTACGCGACGCTGATGAAGTACGAGATGGCGGCCAAGGACCTGCGGATCCAGACCCGCCGCCTGCGCCGCGAGCTCGCCGGCGAGGACTCCCTGCGACCGTTGGGCCGGAGCGCGGCTCCGAGCGTCTGACGATGTTCCTCCCGCTCGCGCAGGCGCCCGCGCTGCCGCTCCACAAGGCCGGACCGTACGTCGCGGCCGCTTACATCGTGTTCCTCGCCGTCGTGCTCGTCTACGTTCTGATCATGGGCGTGCGCCTGAGCCGCAACCAGCGCGAGCTCGCGCAGTTGCGTCGGGAAGTCGAGGCGCGCGAGCTGAGCGCCACATCGCAGGGTGATGCGCGGGACTCGACGGACCCGGAGTCGCTGGGGCTGCCCCGCCGATGAGCGAGCTGCTCGCGATCGGCGTCTCGCACAAGACCGCGCCCGTCGAGGTGCGCGAGCGCCTGGCTCTGACCGAGGGCCGCGTCGCCCGAATTCCTGCGCGACCTGCGCGGCGCCGCCGAGGTGCAGGAGGCGGTCGCGATCTCGACCTGCAACCGGACCGAGCTGTACCTCGTCGTCGGCGACCCGGTCGACGCCGAGAGCACGGTCCTGACGATGCTCGCGCGGCAGGCGGGGATCCGCCCGACGGAGCTCGCCGGGGCGATCTACTCGCACCGCAACTGCGACGCCGCCCGCCACCTGTATCGCGTCACCTCCGGGCTGGAGTCGATGATCGTCGGCGAGGCCGAGATCCAGGGTCAGGTCAGGCGGTCCTTCGACACGGCGCTCGAGCACGAGACCGCCGGGCCGCTCACGGGCCATCTCTTCAAGGCGGCGCTTTCGACCGGTGGGCGCGTGCGCAGCCAGACGGGGATCGGCGAGCGCCACATCAGCCTCCCCTCCGTCGCCGTGATGCTCGCGCGCGAGGTCCTCGGAGAGCTGGCCGGCCGCGAGGTGATCATCCTCGGCACCGGCGAGATGAGCGAGCTGACGGCGCGCGCGCTCGCCGACAGCGGCTGCCACCTGTCGTTCGTCGCCACGCGGCGTCGCGACCGCGCGGTCAGCCTCGCTCGCCGCCACCACGCCCGCAGCCTCAGCTTCGACGAGCTGCCGACCGCGCTCGCGCGAGCCGATGTCGTCCTCGCGGCGACGTCCTCGCCGCACCTCCTGATCGAGGCGCGCGAGCTCGCCGAGGTGCTGGCGTCGCGCGACGGCCGGCCGATGCTGCTGATCGACCTCGCCGTTCCGCGCGACATCGACGCTGCCTGCGGCGACCTCGACGGCGTCTCCCTCTATGACATCGACGACCTGCAGGCCGTGATCGCGCGCAACCGTCGCGTGCGCCAGAGCGAGGCCCGCAAGGCGGAGGGGATCATCGAGGAGGAGATCCAGCGGTTCGCCGCGTGGCTCGGGGCGCTCGAGGTGATGCCGACGATCTCGGCGCTGCGGGCCAGCGCGACGGAGATCGCGCAGGACGTCGTCCGCGAGAACGACGGCCGCTGGGAGAGCGCGTCGACGCGCGACCTCGAGCGCGTCGACGCGATCGCGCGGGCGATCGTCAACCGCCTCCTGCACCACCCGACGGCGCGGATGCGCGAGCTGCAGGACGAGCGCGTGCACGCCCGCATGGCGCTCGTCCGCGACCTGTTCGACCTCGACGTGGAAGAAGGGGCGGCCGCCGTCGCCGAGCCGGAGGCGCACGAGCGCGCGGCATCGAAGCCGGCTGAGGCGCCGGTAGCCGAGGTTCGGCCGCTGCGCCGGCGGCGGCACTGATGCGGATCGGAACCCGGGCGAGCGCGCTGGCGCTCGCGCAGGCGACGTGGGTCGCCGAGCAGCTCGCAGCGGCGGGCACGGCGTGCGAGCTCGTCCCCGTGACGACGGCGGGCGACCGCGGCGAACGGCTGTCCGACAAGTCGCGCTGGGTCTCCGAGCTCGAGCGCGCGCTGCTCGCCGGCGAGATCGACATCGCCGTGCACTCGGCCAAGGACGTGCCCGCGGAGCTCGCCGAGGGGACCGAGCTGAGCGCCGTCCCGACCCGCGAGGACCCGCGCGACGTGCTCTGCGGCGCGGCATCGCTCGAGCAGCTGCCGGCCGGCGCCCGGATCGGGACGAGCAGCATCAGGCGGGCGGCCCAGCTGCGCGCCCTGCGCGACGACATCCACGTCGTCGAGCTGCGCGGGAACGTCGACACGCGCCTGCGCAAGCTCGCCGCCGGCGAGGCCGATGCGATCGTGCTCGCGCTCGCCGGACTGCGCCGGCTCGGGCGCGCGGACGAGGCCGGCGGCGTGCTCGAGCGCCTGGTGCCCGCGGCGGGTCAGGGGGCACTCGCGCTCCAATGCCGCACCGCCTCGCCCGCAGGCGAGGCGGTCAGGGTGCTGTCGGACCCGGCGTCGGCGGCCTGCGTGGGTGCCGAGCGGGACCTCACCCGCGCGCTCGGCGCCTCCTGCCAAACGGCGGTCGGGGCGTACGCGACGTTGGTCGCCGGACCCGCCGGCGAGGTCTGGCTGACTGCATGGGCCGGGCTTCCGGACGGCAGCGAGTGGATCTCCGACAGGCTCTCCGGCCCACCCCACGCGGTCGGTGCCGAGGTCGCCCGGCGGATGCTCGCCGCCGGCGCCGGCGAGCTGCTCGCGCGCGCGGCGGCGCAGGAGGCGGCATGACCGTCTACCTGGTCGGCGCAGGTCCCGGGGACCCGGGCCTGATGACCGCGCGCGCGCTCGAGCTGATCGCCGCCGCGGACGTGATCGTCTACGACCGGCTGATCCCCGACAGCGCGCTCGACGGCGCGCCCGCCGGCGCGACGCTGCTGTACGCGGGCAAGGAGGGAGGTGGCCCATCGATGCCGCAGGCCGAGATCGAACGGCTGCTCCTCGAGCACGGGGCGCGCGGCGTCGAGGTCGTGCGCCTGAAGGGCGGCGACCCGTTCGTCTTCGGGCGGGGCGGGGAGGAGGCCGAGGCGCTGCGGCGGGCCGGGATCCCGTTCGAGGTCGTGCCCGGCGTGACCGCGGGTGTCGCCGTCCCGGCGTACGCCGGCATCCCCGTGACACATCGCGAGGCGGCGAGCGCGGTTGCGTTCCTGACGGGCCACGAGGACCCTTCCAAGCCCGAGGGCTGGCTCGACTGGGACGCCCTCGCGGCCTTCCCGGGGACGCTGGTCGTCTACATGGGCGTCAAGCAGCTGCCACGGATCGCCGCGCGCCTGATCGACGAGCGGGCGCTCCTCCGAGCAGCCGGCCGCGCTGATCGAGCGCGGCACGTTCCCCGATCAGCGCACGGTCCTCGCCACGCTCGGCACGATCGCCGAGACCGGCCGGCGCGAGGGGATCCGCGCGCCGGCGATCGCCGTCGTCGGACCGGTGGCGTCGCTGCGGCCCCAGCTCGGCTGGTTCGAGCGCCGGCCGCTTGGCGGGGTGACGGTCGCGGTCACCAGGGCGCGCGCGCAGGCGAGCGGGATGGCCGCGCGGCTGCGCGCGCTCGGCGCCCGGGTGCTCGAATGTCCCGTGATCCGGATCGGGCAGCTGCCGGGGCCGGTACCCGACCTGAGCGGCTACGACCTCGTCTGCCTGACGAGCCCGAACGGCGTGCAGGCGCTGTTCGCGCGCCTCGATGCCGCCGGGCTCGATGCGCGCGCGTTCGCCGGCGCGCGCGTCGCCGCGATCGGCCCCGGCACGGCGCGGGTGCTCGCCGAGCGCGGGATCCGTGCCGACGTCGTCCCCGACCGCTTCGTCGCCGAGGGACTCGTCGATGCGCTCGCGGACGTGCCCGTGCGGCGGGCGCTGATCGCCCGCGCGACCCAGGCTCGCGACGTGCTTCCCGACGCGCTGCGGGCGCGCGGCGCCGAGGTGGACATCGTCGACCTCTACGAGACCGTGATCGAGCCGCTGGCCGACGAGCAGGTCGCGGCCGTCGCCGGCGCCGACTACCTCACCTTCACCTCGTCATCGACCGTCTCGAACTTTCTCCAGGCCGCCGGTGGGATGCCGGACGGCGCCGGCCGGCCGCGACTGGCGAGCATCGGCCCGGTCACCAGCGCGACGCTCCGCGAGCACGGCGCCGAACCGGACGTGGAGGCGACCAGCCACGACATCGACGGGCTGATCGACGCGATCGTCGCCGACGCGCTCGCCCAGCGTGGAGTCTGAGCCTTGCCGGTCCCGGTGATCACGCTGCTGACCGACTACGGGCTCGCCGACGAGTTCGTCGGCGTCTGCCATGGCGTGATCGCGGGGATCTGCCCAGGGGCTCGCGTGATCGACCTGACCCACGGCATCCCGCGCCACGACATCCGCGCAGGCGCCGTGATCCTCGCCGATTCGCTGCGATTTCTCCCCGCCGGAATCCACGTCGCCGTCGTCGACCCTGGGGTCGGCAGCCGTCGCCGCGCGGTCGCGCTCGCCCTGGCGGCCGGCCGGATCCTCGTCGGTCCCGACAACGGCGTGCTGTCCCTCGCCGCTCAGGCAGGCGGAGGCGTCGCCGGCGCCGTCGAGATCTCCGAGTCGCCGTTGCGCCTGGAGCCGGTCTCGGCGACGTTCCACGGTCGGGACATCTTCGCGCCGGTTGCGGCGCACCTCGCGGCCGGCGTCCCGCTCGGCGAGGCCGGCGTCCCGTTCGATCCGGACACGCTCCACGGGATCGAGCTGCCGCCGCCGGCGGTCGAGCACGGTCGCCTGACGGCGACCGTGCTCGGGGCGGACGTGTTCGGCAACGTTCAGCTCGCCGCGACGAGCGCCGAGGTGGAGGCGCTCGGTGTCCGCGTCGGCGGGCGCGTGCAGCTGCACCGCGTGGGCGCCGGCCGCGCCCACGCCGCCCGGTTCGCGGAGAGCTTCGCCGATGTCGCCACCGGGGAACTGTTCATCTATGAGGACGCGTCGCGGCGGCTTGCACTCGCCGTCGCGCGGGGGAGCGCCGCCGCCGAGCTGGGCCTCGCCGCCGGGGACGAGGTCGCCATGATCCGCGCGACCGCGGGCTGAGGCGGCACGATGGGCGCCCCCGGCCTCGGTGCACCCCGGCTGCATCTCCGCACGACGGACTCCACCAACCTCCGCGCAAGCGCCCTCGCGGCGACGGGCGCTCCGCACGGCACGCTCGTCACAGCCACCGGGCAATCGGCTGGGCGCGGGCGTCAGGGGCGCGTCTGGTCGGCGCCACCGGGCAGCTCGCTGCTGCTCTCGATCGTCCTGCGCGAACCGGGTCGCCTGCTGCCGCTGGCCGCGGGCGTCGCCGTCGCCGAGACGGTCGACGCCGGGCAGGCGTTCGGCACGGGCGGTCCGGGGGCGCTGGTCAAGTGGCCGAACGACGTCCTGATCGCCGGTTGCAAGGTCGCCGGGATCCTGGTGGAGGGACGGCCGTCGGAACGGTGGGCCGTGCTCGGGATCGGCCTCAACGTCGCGGTCCGGCTCGAGGACCTGCCGGTGGAGCTCCAGGATACGGCCACCACGCTCGGGCTCGATCCCGCCAGCGTCGAACTGATCCTCGCGATCCTCCTCGATCGGCTCGCCGTCTGGATCTCGGCCGGCGAGGAGACGGTGCTCGACGCGTTCCGCCGCCGCGACGCGCTGCTCGGCCGCTCGGTCAGCTGGACCGGCGGCGAGGGGACCGGCGCCGGGGTCGATGCGGATGGACGCCTGCTCGTCGATCGCGGCGGCGGCGCCGGCCGGGTGGCGCTCGACTCGGGCGAGGTCCATCTCGGCCCGGGTGTCCGCGCGCCGGCGCCGAGCGATGGGCCTTAGGCGCACTCCAGCGCGCCTAACGCCCCAAGCACGAAGCTGTCAGGCCGCGTCGAGCCCGGCGTGCAGCCCGTCGTCCGGCGGGTCGTCGAGCTCGGCGAGGCTCAGCTCGAGCTGCGTTTCCTGATCGAGCTTCGGCTCGCCGACGGCCTCGTCCCGCATCTCGTCGTCCGCGTCGTCCGCGTCGTCCGCGTCGTCGAGGTCGTCGAGGTCGTCCGCGTCGTCGTCCGCATCATCGATGTCGTCGTCGGCGTCATCGATCTCGTCCAGATCGTCCGGGTCGTCGAGATCGAGCTCATCGTCGTCGAACTCGTCGCTGTCGTCATCGGCCGTCGCGGCGCCGTCGCGGGCAGCGAGCTCGCCGCCCTCCAGCTCCGTGTCCTCCAGTTCGGTCTCCTCGAGCCCGACGACGTCGAGTTCGCCGTCCTCACCCAACGCGGTCGGTGCGCCCGCGACGACGGTAACGCCGGTTGCAGCCTGCCCCTCCGCCGGCTTGCGGGTCCGGCGGCGCTTGGCGCTGCGCCGGCCCTTGGGGAAGTTGCGCAGCAGCTCGCGGGCGAGCGCGGCCGGCTTGCGCGCCATCCGTGTGCGCGCCCCGCGCAGCGCCTCCTCGGCCTCCGGAGTGTGCGCGAGCGCCGCCGCGAGCAGCGCGGCCGCCAGCCGGCGGTCCTCCTTGCGCGTCGCATGCACGAGCCGGCGCGCGTTGCGCGCGTGCGCCGCGCCGCTCGAGTTGACGAGCAGCCCGAGCAGGCGCTTGGTCTCCGGCCAGCGCTGCACGGCGTACTCCTCGTGGACCTCGCGGGTGTACTCCGCCATCCGCCAGATCCAGGCGTTCGCCTGATCGCGGCGGCCGATGCGCCGCTCGGCGAGCGCCTGCAGCATGATCTTGACGCCCTCACGACGCTCGTCCCGCGGCCAGCCGGCCATGTAGTCGATCGCGGTGTCGAACGCCTCGGCGTCGCGTGCGACGGCGATCTCCTGGAGCGCGCGCAGACGCAGCTGCGCGTTGCGATTGCGCTGCAGCGCGGTCAGCAGGAAGCGCCGGCGCAGCTCGCCGGTGCGGTCGAAGTGGAGCATCGCCTTCGCGCGGCGCCAGCCGTTCGGCGCGACCCGCGCCCCTGCGAGCGCCGCCCACACGTGCTGCTCGCCGTAGTCGAGGTGCTCGACCGCGATCCGCCACAGCTCGCGCTCGAACACCTCGGCACGCCGCTCCGGGTCCGGTGTCACCGGCAGCACGCGCCGCTCGACTCGCACCCGCCGGCCGCGCCCCCGCCGGACCGGCCCGACGACGATCGCGCCACCGCGGTAGACGTCTCGATCGAGCAGCGAGTGCAGCGTCACGACGGGGTCGTCGTGCTTGGTCGCGGGGTGCACGAAGTCGACGACGATCCCCGCCTCCTTGCCCGGATGCCGCCGGGTGACGCGGCCGACGCGCTGCTGATAGATGCGCTTGGACGCCGTCGGCGCGAGGTGCATGCAGACGGTCGCTCGCGGCGAGTTCCAGCCCTCGGCGAGCAGCTGCGCGTTGATCAGCACGTCGACCTTGCCCGACTCGTAGTCGGCGAGGATCTGGGCGAGCTCGCGCTTGGGCGTCTCGCCGCTGACCGCCTGCGCCTTCATCCCGAGGTCGCGGAACGAGGCCGCGACGTTGTAGGCGTGGCGCACCCCGGCCGAGTAGACGACGCCCGGGACGCCGTTGAAGCGCGTCTTGTAGAGATCCGCGATCGCCAGGTTGAACGGCGTCTGGTCGAGCAGTTCGGCGAGCATCTCCTGGTCGAACTCGGTGTCCACCTCGCCGCGGCGCAGCGGCACCTTCGCGATCGTCCGGACCCCCGGACCCGGTGGGATCCGGATGCAGCGCAGCGGTGCGATCACGCCGCGTCGGGCCGCCTGCGCGAGGTCGAACCGCGAGGTCTGCGTCGGGAACAGGTCGGTGACGTGCCGCGCGATCAGCGCGCCCGTCGCGGTCATCCCGATCCAGATCGGCTTGTCCCAGGCGCGGATCGCCCCGGAGGTCTTCTCGCCGAGTGCGGTGTGCGCCTCGTCGCAGATCACGATCGTGTACGCGTCCGAGATCTTGCCGGCGTTGCGAACGAACCACTGATAGGTCTCGACGGTCACCGGCCCGTTCGCCGCGTCATGGCCGGTGAGCAGCGGCGCGTGGATCCGGTCGCGGTAGCCGCGGTCCTTGAGCTCGCCGATGAACTGGTCGACGAGGTTGCGGCGGTGGGTGAGGATCAGCACTCCGCCGGTCCGCGACGACTCGACGAAGCCCAGCGCCGCGACCGTCTTGCCGGCTCCGGTTGCGTGCTCGAACCAGAAGCGGCGATCGGCGCCCGGGTCGTCGGGAGCGCCCTCGCGGACGTCCTCGTCGACCCCATCGTCCTCCTGCCAGTCCTGTGGCTCCTCGTCCTCGTCGATCACGTCGTCTTCGAGCACATCGGCCCCGTCGGCCCCGTCGGCCCCATCGCCCCCATCGCCCCCGTCGTCCTCGGCGTCGTCCCCGTCGTCGGCCTCGGCGGCGCTCGGGATCTCCGGAGCGGCGAGCTCAGGCGCGGGCAGCGTCGCGAGCGCACCGCGGCCATTGCCGTTGGTCGTCATCTGCACGGCTGCGAGCAGCGCCGTCAGCGTGCCGGAGAGCGCGTCGACCTGGTGCGCGGACAGGACGGTGCCGTCGACCAGGTGCGGCTCCTCCTCGGACAGCACGCGCTCGAGTCCGAGCAGCAGCGAGTACTGCCGGCGCCACTCGAGCGAGGGTTGCCTGGCGCCGTCCTCGACCTCGGCGAGCGCGGAGTCGAGCGCCCGCCTGCGAGCCGACCCCGGGGCAAGGGCCTCCTCGAGGGTTTCACCCTCGTAGACGAACCGCTCACGTGTGAGCAGTTCAGCGCGAGCGATCGCCGCCGCACTCGGAAACGGGCTTGAAGCACCCATGGGTTTGAAAAGGTGTCGTCTGAAACAGAGGAGCCGCGGGGTACGTCTTGGCGGCTCAGGTAAGGCCCGGCATCCACCGGGCACCGGCGAGATCGTTCCTCAGCAGTGGGCTCCCCTCGCCTCTGCCTTGTACCCGGAGGATAACGGGTATTTAAGCAGACGGGCGTATGTCAAGCTGTCGTGCTGTGGAGTCGACCTCTCAGGATATGACGCCGTCCGGCATCAGCTTCGAGATTCGCCGCACGCGCACCCGCCAGGAACTGGCCGATGCGATGGAGTTGCGCTACCAGGTCTTCTGCGTCGAACAGGGCGTTCCGCGCAGCGAGGAGCGCGACGGGCGCGACCACGACGCCCTCCATCTGATCGCCGTCGACGGCCACAATCGCCTGCTCGGCACGTGCCGGCTCGTGTTCGTCGGCACCACGGTTCAGTTCAGCCGGCTTGCGGTCGCGTCCGACGCCCGCCGCCACGGGGTCGCCTCGGCGCTCCTCGATGCCGCCGACGTGGAGACGCGAGCGGGCGGGGCCAACCGTCTCGTCCTGCACGCCCAGACGTACGCCCGCACGCTGTATGAGAGCCACGGCTATGAGCCGCGCGGCGTCGAGTTCCACGAAGCGGGGATCGAGCACATCGCGATGGAGAAGGTGCTCTGACGGCGTCCCGGCCGGAGCTGCGGATCGACCCGCTCACCGGTCATCGTGTGATCATCGCCCCCGGGCCACTGCCCTCCGGCGGCGGGCCGGCGGCACCGCCGCCGGATCCGGACGGCGGCTCCGGGACGGTGCTCGTGCCGGCCGCCGACCCGGGCGCGGGCGAGGGCTCGACCGGCAGTCCGCTCGAGGGCGTGCGGGCCGACCGCGAGTCGGATCTCTTCTGGCACGCCCCCGCGATCGGCCTCCACGAGCGGATCTCCGGGACGGGCGACCTGCCCGAAACGCTCCAGACATGGCGGGAGCGGATGCGCGCCCAGGCCGGCGCCGCATGCCTGCTGCTCGCGGCGCTTGGTCCGTCGCTTCCGGACGCGGAGCTCTACGCGCTGCCGTTCGTCCCGGCGGCTGTCGCCCGCGAGCGAGAGCGCTTCGGGGCCTACGCGACCCGCACGATGGGCGGGAACCTGCTCGGCGACCTCGTCCAGGAGGAGGTGCGCAAGCGCGAGCGGGTCGTGGCGATCGACGGAGAGGGCGTGCTGCTCTCCGCGTATGCCGCGCGCGCCCCTTACCAGCTGCTGCTCGCGCCGCGGACCCCACGGGCGCGGTTCGAGGACGACGGGCCGGTCTGCGGTGCCCTGCTCGCCGATGCCCTGGACCGGCTCGAGCGCCGGCTCGGCTCCTCGCCCTCGCTGCAGCTGTGGGTGCGCACCGCGCCCCGCGGCGCCGAGCAGTTCTGCTGGCGGATCGACATCATGCCGCTGACCGGACCGCCGGGGGCGCTCGAGGCCGGCGCGGGGCTGGCCGTCAACCCCGTCTCGCCTGAGACGGCCGCCACCGAGCTACGGGACTGACGCATGCGGGCGCTCGTGCAACGCGTCAGCCGCGCGTCGGTGACCGTCGACGGCGAGCTTGTCGGCGAGATCGGCGAGGGGTTGCTCGTGCTCCTCGGCGTCAGCACCGAGGACGGTCCGGCCGACGCCGATCGGTTGGCCGACAAAGTCAGGGCGCTGCGCGTGTTTCCCGACGGGGAGGGGCGGATGAACGAGCCGCTGGGAGACCGCGAGGTGCTGTGCATCAGCCAGTTCACCCTCTACGGCGACGCCCGCCGGGGCAACCGCCCGAGCTACGTCGCCGCCGCGCCGGGCGAGGTCGCCGAGCCTCTCTACGAGCGCGTCTGCGAGCGTCTCGGCGCCCGGCGGGGCATATTCGGCGCCCACATGCATGTCGCGCTGGTCAACGACGGGCCGGTGACGATCATGCTCGAGTCGCCATGAGCCCCGCAAGCGATGGATGGATTACGGCCTCTGGCCCGCAACCCATCCATCCGCCGATCTGCGCCTGCCGCCGCGCCACACCGCCGGCGCGCGCGCGGCCTCCTCGTAGACGTCCCAGGTCGCCGAGGCGGCATCCGCCCACGTCCACGCGATCGGGTCGGGCGCCGGGCGCGCGGCCGACTCGGCGGCCCGGATCAGCCCTTCGAGGTCGTCGATCGCGCTCAGCTCGACACGGCCGTCGAGCACCTCGCGCACCGCCGGCACGTCGCACGCGGCGACCGGCGTCCCGCACGCCAGCGCCTCGACCGGCGGCAGCCCGAAGCCCTCGTCGTCGCTGGGGAAGACGAGCGCATGCGCGCCGGTGTAGATCGCGGCGAGCTCGTCGTCGGACACCCGGTCGGTGAGCGTCACGTCGGGAAGCTCGTGCGCCCAGCGTCCGGCCGCGCCGACCAGGACGAGCGGCATCGAGCGTTTGACCTTGGCGAGCGCCTGCACACGCTTGCGCGGGTCGGGGCTCTGCAGCCCGCCGACCCACAGCAGGTAGTTGTCCGGGAGCGAGAAGCGCTTGCGCACCGCGGCGACCTCGTCGTCGGAGCGAGGGCGCAGTGCCGGGGCGGCCGCCTCGCCGATCACGACCAGCCGGTCGATCGGGATCTGCAGCGTCCGGACCGCGTCGTCGGCGACGGCCCGCGTCGGGACGATCACGCGTACCGCCCGCTGGGCGGCGAGATAGCGAAGCCTGAAGCGCAGCCCCGACCGCAGATACTCGCCGCGGCGCTTGAGCGGAATCAGGTCGTGGAGCGTGACGACCATCGGCACCGGGCTGCGCACCAGCGCCCCGTCGAGCCATGGCGAGTGGTAGGCAGCGACCTTCCGCGGGCTCGGGTCGTGCGTCTCGACGATCTCCCCGCGGCCGGCGTCCTCGAGGGCGCTCAGCAGGCAGCGGGCGTACCGGCCGACCCCGCGGGGATCCTTACCGGCGCGGCTGTCGAACCCGACCTTCACGCCGCAGCGACTCTCGGCCAAGGGACAGCCCGCGGCCCGTCACTGTGGTTCGCAAATGGTAGGCGGCCCATACTCACTCTCACTCGCCTGCGCGAGGGACTGTATACGTTGCACGCCTTGAAGGAGTACTACGAAGATCTCTGGAGCCGGCTGCCCGCACAGCTGTCTCCGCCTGACCTCGGCCGCCGCCGCCGGCTGCTCGAGTCCGAGCTGCGCGCGGGCGACCGCGTGCTCGATCTTGGCTGCGGGGAGGGCGACTTCGCCGCCTTCGCGCTGGCGGCCGGTGCGCCTCAGGCGGTTGCGGCCGACGTCGCGGAGGCGGCGCTGCGACGAGCCGGGGCGGCACACCCGGAGCTCGACCTGCGGCTGGTCCCCGAGGACGGACCGCTCCCGTTCGGCGATGGCTCCTTCGAGCTCGTGTGGGCAAGTGAGGTGATCGAGCATGTCGGCGACACCGGCGCGTGGCTGTCCGAGGTCAGGCGCGTGCTCACCCCGCGCGGCCGGCTGCTCGTCACGACCCCGTCGCACGGGCGACTGCGGCTCCTGGTCGGCGGCATCGCCCGCTACAGCGATCCGCTCGGCGACCACCTCCATCTCTACACCGCGCGTTCGCTGCGCGATCTCCTGATCGGCTTCGGCTTCGATCCCGTGCAGATCACGTCCGCAGGTGGCCCGCCGCTGGCGCGCAGGCTGCTGCTCGCGCGCGCCGCGCGCTGAGCTGCCGCCCTAATATCACTGCCGTGCTCAGGGCGATCTCGACGCGCGCCGCGCGGGTGGCGGCGCTCGCGGTGCCGCTGGCCGCGGTCGCCTGCCTGGTCGCGCCCGCCGGCGCGACCGCGTTCACGAAGGCGGTCTGGGGGCAGATCACTCGCAACGGGGTCAACCAGTTCCCCCTCTACCATCGGCTGGGCGTCGGCATCTATCAGATGGATCTCGACTGGAGCCAGGTGGCGCCGACCCGGCCGGTGGACCCGACTGATCCGGCCGATCCGGCATACCTGTGGCCGGCCGACGTGCCGCAGGCGCTCGCGAGCGCGGCGCCCTACCACATGCGCGTTCTGCTCCAGGTCGCGAACGCGCCGGCGTGGGCCAACGGCGGGCATCCGGGCGACGGCTGGGCGCCGCAGAATCCCGTCGACTACGCCGACTTCATCGAGGCCGCCGCGCGCGAGTACCCGACCGTCCACCTCTGGATGATCTGGGGCGAGCCGACGAAGATCGGAAACTTCGAGCCCCAGGTAGCGGCCCAGCCGGGGCGGGCGCTCAGCCCGGCCCAGCGGGCGGCTCCCCATCTCTACGCGCAGATCCTCAACGACGCCTACGGGGCGCTGAAGGCGGTCAGCCGCCGCAACCTCGTGATCGGTGGCTGCACGTACACGACCGGCGCGATCGATCCGTTGCAGTGGATCGAGAACCTCAAGCTGCCCGACGGCAGGCCGCCGCGGATGGACATGTACGCGCACAACCCGTTCAGCTACGAAGCCCCGGTATTCGCAGGCCATCCGTCCCCGTTCGACGAGGTCCAGTTCTCCGACCTGCCCGAGCTCGAGCGCTGGATCCATCGCTACCTGCACCGAACGCTGCCACTGTTCCTCTCCGAGTTCGAGATTCCGACCGCGCCCGACGACACCTTCAACTTCTGGGTCGATCCGGTCGTGGCGGCGTCCTGGACGCGCGACGCGCTCCGCACGGCGCGCCATTGGAAGGACATCTACGCGCTCGGCTGGATCAACGTCTACGACGACCCGCCGCTCGAGACGGGCGGCCTGATCAGCGCGGACGGGACGCCCAAACCGGACTTCTACGCGTTCGAGAACAACTGAGCCCGGCCGGACTCGCGTCACCGGCGCGCTTGGAGCAGGCGAGGGGCGCGCCGCTTGTCCAGATGGCTGAAGACAGCAATCGCCCGCGGTGTAAGCTCGCATCGTTGACGCTGGCCAACGAGGAGAACATCGCCTACCCGGATCCCTGGTCGCGCCCGCGCCGCTCGACCCGGGAATACATCCCACCGCACGTCGTCGTGCTGTTCGGGGCGACCGGCGATCTGTCGCGTCGCAAGCTGTTGCCCGGGCTGGCGCGGCTCTCGGAGTCACGGCTCGCGCCCGAGCTCCGGATCATCGGGACCTCGCTCGACGACATGGAGGCCGGAGCCTTCCAGGAGTTCGCCCGCGACGCGATCCGCGAATTCGGCTCCAACAAGCTCGACGACGATCAGATCGAGATGTTCGTCGAGAAGCTGCGATACGTGCGGCAGATCGATGGGCCTGACGCGCTCGCCGCAGCCGTCCTGCAGGCCGAATCCCAGCTCGGTGAGGATGTGCGCCGCCTGCACTACCTGAGCGTGCCCCCGCGAGCCGCCGCATCGGTGCTCGAGATGCTGAAGGCGGCCGGCCTCGTCGAGCGGGCGCGGGTGATCATGGAGAAGCCGTTCGGGAACGATCTGGAGAGTGCGATCAGGCTCAACTCGAAGGTGCACGAGACCTTCGACGAGCGCCAGATCTTCCGGATCGATCACTTCCTCGGCAAGGAACCGGCACAGAACATCCTCGCGTTCCGGTTCGCCAACGGGCTGTTCGAGCCGATCTGGAACCGCAACTTCATCGATCACGTCCAGATCGACATCCCCGAGACGCTCGGGCTCGAGGATCGCGTCGGCTTCTACGAGGACACGGGCGCGTACCGTGACATGGTCGTCACGCACCTGTTCCAGGTGCTCGCCTTCATCGCGATCGAGCCGCCGACCGCACTCGAGCCCCGCGCGATCAGCGAGGAGAAGAACAAGGTGTTCCGGTCGCTGTCCGCGATCGACCCGCGCAACGTGGTCCGCGGCCAGTACGACGGCTACCGCGACGAAGCGGGCGTCGCGTCGCACTCCGACACCGAGACGTTCATCGCGCTCAGGTGCGAGATCGACAACTGGCGCTGGGCCGGCGTGCCGTTCTACCTGCGCACGGGCAAGCGCCTGGCGGAGGGGCAGCGGATCGTGTCGATCGCCTTCCGCGAGGCCCCGAAGAGCATGTTCCCGCCGAACTCGGGCGTCGGCAACAAAGGGCCCGACCACCTCACCTTTGATCTCGCCGACGCCTCACGGCTGTCGCTCTCGTTCTACGGCAAGCGGCCCGGGCCCGGAATGCGCCTCGACAAGCTGAGCATGCAGTTCGCAACGAGCGACACCGAGGAGATCACCGACGTGCTCGAGGCCTACGAGCGCCTGATCCTCGACACGTTCCGCGGCGACCACACGCTGTTCACCCAGGCCGACGGCATCGAGAGCCTGTGGGAGCGGTCGATCCCGTTGCTCGAGGATCCGCCTCCGGTGAAGCCGTACGCGCCCGGGTCGTGGGGTCCGAACGCGATCCATCAGCTGATCGCGCCGAACGCCTGGCGCCTCCCGTTCGAGCGCGCCTGGCGCTCGGGCCGGTAGTTGCGAAACGGCGCGGTCCATCGCATCACCTGGCTTTGGCTGCGGCCTCGGCGATCTCGGTCGTCAGGTTCGCGTCGGTCACGCCGGTCACGTCGAGCTGGGCGGCACGCCTCAGATCGACGAGCGCGCGAGCGAACTCTCCGCGCTCGAGCTCGTCGTCACCGAGCGCCTCCCACGCGTACGGGTTCTCCGGCTGGACGCGGGTCGCGTGGAGCAGTTCGGCCTGTGCCGCGCTCGCCTGGCGTGCCGCCTGTTCGAGCTCGGACAGGATCTCCATCGCCTGCAGGGACACCGGGAAGTCGTTCACCGCTGAGCGAGCATCGGTCAGCGCTGTCCCGCCGGCCGTCGCGGCGATCGCGGCACTATCGGCGTCCGCCGAGTTGAGCGGCTGCCAGACCAGGTAGGCGAGCGCGAGCGCCGCGATGCCGATCGCCGTGGCGCCGAGCACGGCGCGCCCGCCGAGGGCGAGGCGGCGCGCAGCCGCGGGGCGCAGCCCGATCGCGCCGTCCGGGGCGCCGCGGCCCGCGAGCCAGCCGGCGGCGACGAGCGCGGGCACCGCCACCCCGGGGTAGAACCACGTCCAGTCGATCGCCGAGCTGACGCCGAACGCGACGGCGACTCCGAGCAGCGCGACCATCGCGTCTCGCTCGCGCTCGTGTTCCGGGCGCGGGCGTGGGCGACCGATCGTGCGGCGCGCCGCCGCCGCCCACGCGCTCAGGAGCGTCAGGTTGAGGAGGATTCCGATCAAGCCGAAGTCCGCGAACGTCTCCATCACGTAGGAGTGCGCGTGCGAGACCTGCTGCGCCCCGGTCAGATGTGCGGTCGCGTACCGGAGGTGCGCGACGCCGAACGAGCCGGCCCCGGCGCCCGCGAGCAGGTGGTGGGCGCCGACCGAGAAGGCCTGGCGCCAGTATCCCGGTCGGGAGTTGGCGAGGTCGACAAGTCTCCCCGGGTTGTCATCGGCTCCGCTCGGGTTCGTGAGCGAGCTCCAGATGTGGGAGATCTCTCCGGTGAAGCCGCGCGCTGACGCGAACAGTGCCACCAGCGCCGCCACGGGAATCAGCGCGACCGCGATCAGCAACGCGACGCCGATCATGCGGCGACGGGCCTCGGGCAGAGGGCGTCGTTCGGTGGCCGCCGCTGCGGCCACCCCGATCGCCGCCGTCACGACAAGCGCGACGAGCACGACGATCCCGAACGACCGATCGGCGCTCCGCCGTGCCGCCAGGCTGAGCCTGGCCGCGCCCTGGAGCATGTCCGCGGTCAGGGCGTGGTCGCCGATCGCCCAGCCGCAGACCGCGGCCGCGCCGGCGCCGCCCAGTGCGAGCATCTGCACGGAGCGCAGGCGCGTCTGCCCGCACCCGACCACGACCGCGCTGCCGAGGATCGCCGCGGCGACGGCGCTCCGCGAGTACGACAGGACGACGACCGTGATCAGCAGTGCGATCACGGGCGCGGACAGGCCGCGCGCGATCGGGCCATTGCCGCGGCGGCCCGCCTGCCAGAGGATTGGGGGCAGCCCGAGCGCCGCCATCAGGCCGGTCGCGTTCCAGTAGCCGAACGGCGTCAGCAGGCGGCCGTACTGGATCTGCTGGCCGGTGTTCAAGGTCAGGACCTTCGCGAACACGGCCCAGACCGCGAGCGCGGTCGCGGCCAGCGCGAGGGCGAGGACGACCGCGCGCCACTGGCCCGGCAGCAGCCGCGCGAGCACGGCCGCCCCTGCGAAGGCGGCGAAGTACGAGAGCGTGCGGCCCGCCTCGATCCACGACTGATCGGGGGTCACCGACCAGGCGATCGAGCAGGCGGTGAAGACCGTGACCGCGGCGAACAGGGCGACGGCCGCGGCGCCCGAGGGCGGGCCTCGCCGCCCGGCCAGCAGCAGCCATCCGGCGAGTCCGGCGGCGAGCGCGATCAGTCCGATCTCGGCCCATGTGTTGGCGGCCAGTCCGTCGCCGCCCGCCGTCACAAAGGCCACCACCACGAGGCCCACGGCGAGCCCGGCGGCCAGCATCGCGTCGGAACCGATGCGAACCCCCCGCGCGCGCGTATCAGTCAGCATCGCGCCTCGCGATCAGCATGAACGTGTGCGCGAACAGCGCCGCTCGCGGGCGCGAGCCGATGCGGTCCAGTCGCGCCAGCCGTCGCTGTAGGACGACCGGGAGCCGGCGCCAGGCGTAGGTCACGGCGTGCAGTTCGGGCGCCAGTCCGGCCGCGCGGGCCGCGGCTGCGAGGCGACGGGGCGACAGCGGCACGTCATCGGGAGTTCCGTGCAGGGCGGGCCCGAGGCCGGCGCAGTTGGCGGCTGCCAGCCCGAGACCGACGGGATGCCAGAGGCCAGGCTCGATCACGACCAGCGCTCCCCCCGGAACCAGGAGACGTTCGGCTTCGGCGAACGCTGGGGCGAGCGGCCCCTGGTAGGCGATGTGGTGCATCACAAGACGGTAGAGGACCACATCGAAGCTCCGGTCCGCGAGCTGGTCGAGGTGGCCGGCGGCGCCGATCAGCGCTTCGTCCGCGCGACCGGTCTCGAGCACCCCGCGGACGTGGTCGCCGTTCGGGTCGACGGCGACCAGGTGAAAGCCGGGAGCCGGGAACAGGTGGCGCCCCGGCTGCCAGCCACACCCGACCGAGAGGACGCGCCCCCCTACCAGCGGCAGCCGGCGCCTCAGCAGTTCGCGCTCGCGCTCCATCGTGTGCAGGTAGAAATGCGTGAGCGTGCGCGAGTCGCTCAGCTGATCGAGCAGGTTCTCAGGCGTGTACGCCTCGGAGCCGGGGCCGGTGCCGCTCACGGCGCCTGCTACCACCGGCGGTGGGTCGCGAGCGTGCGGCCGGCCTCGCCCGACCGCACATACGGACGGTCGGCGAGGAACAGCTGCGCCTCTTCGATTGCGGCGCCGGCATCGTAGGCTGCGGCCACCGGCCGCAGCGAATGCTCGATCGCGGTCGCATCGATCACGCCGATCCGCCAGCCCCGCTCTGCGGCCAGCGCGGACCAGTGGGCGTCGAGGCCCCAGCCGGCCCGGAGCGGCGGGAACGGGAGCATCGTCGCGAACGTCCGCCGGTGAAAGCCGACGACGGGCCCGATCTCGACGAACGCGGTCTCGCGCACCACGCTTCGACGCCGGCGGCGCGTGACGGCCCACGCCGCGTTCGAGTAGCGGCGGTGGGCGGGCTGCGCGATCGCGAGCTCGAAGCGCTCGGCGAGGAACACGAACTCGTCGAGGAAGCCCCGCGGCAGGGCGACGTCGTCGTCGAGCACGAGCAGCCAGTCGGCTCCCTCCACGGGGTGGGCGGCGAGCAGCGCGTTGAGGTTCTCGTACTTGCCGCTGTCACCGGCATCGATCCGGGCGAACTCGATCGTGTGGCGGGAGCGGCGCAGCTCCGCCTCCGCCTGGGGCAGCAGGCCGGGAGCGTCCATGCGCTCGACGGCGAGGACGACGATCCGCCGTCGTGGCGCGCCGGCCACCGCCCGGCGCAGCCGCCACCGCAGCACTGTCTGCGAGGCGTCGGTGAAGGCGTCGGCGGCGCGGGCGGAGACCGTCGCGCGGAGGCCGGCGACGTAGCCGCTTCCGCCTGACAGGAAATCCGCCGCCGGCTCTGGCGGTCGCTGCGGGGCCCGGCCGCGCTCCGCCAACGCCTCGCGCAGGCGACCGGCGGCGTGCGCGGCGAACACGATCCCGAACGCACACAGCCGGCGCCCCGCGTGCCAGACGGCGCCCGCCAGTCCGCGCAGCTCCACGAGGATCGTCGGCGCGACGCCTTTGCGCTCGTCGTTGCGCCGGGCCGTACGGCCGAGATGGTATGCCGCGACCGACAGCGGCCACAGGCGGGCGTCGGCCGCGGTGCGTCGGTGCTCGAGGCCCGCCGCCGCCAGGTATCGCGTGCGCCCGCCCGTGGCGGCGTTGCGCACCATCCATTCCTCCTCGTCGCCGCGTCCCGCGAGGGTCTCGTCGAACGGCCCCACACGAGCGAACGCCGAGCTTCTGACCGCCATGTTCGCGCCCCAGACGCACGCGGCGTCGCGGTCCTCCGGGCCGAGGTCGAGCGACGTGATCGGGGCGGGCTCGCGCCCGCACGAGCGCGGGCCGCCGCCCTCCAGCACGGGACGGATCGGCCCCCCGAACACGTCCACGCCCGGATTTGCGGCGGCGCCGGCGAGGATCGCGTCGAGCCAGCCGGCGGGCGCCTGGACATCGTCGTCGACGAGCACGATCAGGTCGGCGGCGGCTGCGTTCGCCGCGGCGTTGCGCGCGGCGTTGAGACCGCTCGGTTCGGGCAGCGTCACGAGCTTCGCGCCGTGGCGAGCTGCGACCGCGGCCGTCTCGGGATCCGGTCCGTCGCTGATCACGAGCAGTTCGGCCCCCGCAGCCGTCGTCTGGGGTGAGATCGACGCCAAGGTGACGTCGAGATAGCCGGCCCGCTTGCGGGTTGGGACCGCGACCGTTGCCGTCGGTGTCGAGTCCACCGGGAGTCGAGCGGAGGTGTCAGCGGCCGTGACGCGTGGAGGCGCGCCGCCGGTGACCAGCGAGCTGTTTCGCGAATGCGGCCAGGAAACGGGGGTTGTAGCGCACGTAGCGCGGCCACAGGCGGCGTGGCTCCTGCGCGAGCCGGTAGGCCCACTCGAGGCCGGCGTCCTGGAGGAAGCGTGGCGCCTGGGGGACCAGCCCGGCGTGGAAGTCGAACGCAGCCCCGACGCCGATCAGGAGCGGCGCCTCGAGGTGGGGGCGCATCGTCGCCATCCACTTCTCCTGCTTGGGCACGCCGATCCCGACCCAGACGACATCCGGATGCACGCGGTTGATCTCCTCGATCACGGCGCTCCGCTCCTCATCGGTCAACGGCCGGTGGGGCGGCGAGTAGCCGCCGACGATCTGCAGCCCCGGATGGCTCGTGCGGAGGTTGAGCGCCAGTTGCACGAGCGCTCCCTGGTTCCGCCCGCCGTAGAGGTAGAAGCGCAACCCCGTGCGCGCGGCGTGGGCGCAGGCCTGCCACATCAGCTCGGGGCCATAGACGCGCGCATCCAGTTCCCTGCCGAGGGCGTTCATCGCCCACACGAGCGGTTGGCCGTCCGGGACGTTGACCGACGAGTGCAGCAGCGCCGAGTGCAGCTCCGGATCCTCCTCGGCGGCCATCACCGCGTGCACGTTCGAGACGCACACGTAGCCGCGCTGGCGCTCGCTCGCGAACGCATCGATCAGCTCGATCATCTGCGCGTAGTCCGTCACGCCGAGCGGGATCCCGAGCACGTCGACCGTCTCTGGGAGCACGATCGGTGCCGGATCTCGCTGAAGCGGGTTGTTCTGGAGCATCAAGGATCTGCGGGGCATGGGTCGTCGGGAGGGTTGCCGGAACACCGGCCACAGATACAAACGCCGATGAGGCCGATCGGTTTCGGTCTTGCCTTCCTGCTAGCAGGAATTCTTGCGCTCGGCTCATGTGCTTTCCGCCGCACGGTGGCTATCCTGCACGACGACACGGATGTCAGGCTGACTCGCGAGCATCGCCCCCTTTCTCGCGGGTCATGGACGGCCCCCCAGCCCTACCAGGGTCGTCCTCTCGGAGCTGCCCGTGCCGCGATCGCGGTGCGGGCACTCCGAATCCAGGCTCACGGCAGTCTGACAGCCCATATCCTTGGGCGCCGCATGCGATGCCTGATCACCGGCGGAGCCGGTTTCATCGGCTCGAACCTCGCCGATGCGCTGGTCCGGCGCGGTGACGAGGTGGCCGTGATCGACAACCTCGCCAGCGGCAAGCTCGCGAATCTCGAGCCCGCGCTCGAGGCCGGTGCGACGCTCGACCAGGTCGACGTCACGGACGCGGAGGCGGTGTCCGGCGTGTTCGCCCGCGTGCGTCCGGACCTCGTCTTCCATCTGGCCGCGCAGATCGACGTGCGGCTCTCGGTCGACGACCCCGCCGCCGATGCGAGGAGCAACGTGCTCGGCACGCTCGCGGTGCTCGAGGCGGCCCGGCGCAACGGTGCGCGCAGGGTCGTCAACACGTCGACCGGCGGCGGTCTCTACGGTGAGGCCGGCGTGCTCCCGACCCCCGAGCATCACCCGATCCAGCCGCTTGCTCCCTACGGCCAGAGCAAGTATGCCGCCGAGGGCTACTGCACCCTGTACACGCGACTGCACGGCCTCTCGACCGCCTCGCTGCGGTACGGCAACGTCTACGGCCCGCGTCAGGACGTGCACGGCGAGGCCGGTGTCGTCGCGATCTTCTGCGGCCACCTGCTCGGCCAGCGCAGCCCGGTCGTCTACGGCGATGGGAGGCAGACGCGGGACTGGGTCGACGTCGCCGATGTCGTGCGGGCCAACCTGCTGGCAGCGGCGTCGTCGCTGACGGGTCCGGTCAACATCGGCCACGGTCGGGAGACCTCGGTGCTGGAGTTGATCGGCGCGCTGCGCGACGTCGGCGCATCGCGGGGCCTGTCCCTCGGAGCGCCGGTATTCGAGGCGCCGCGTCCGGGCGAGGTGCGGCGCAGCTGCCTGGACGTCGGCCTGGCCCGGACCGAGCTCGGGTGGACGCCCGAGGTCGCCCTCCGTGACGGGCTCGCACGAATCCTCGACGGGCTGATCTGACGGCAGCCCGGCGATGCACGTGACGGTCGCGATCCCGGTCCGCAACGGTGGTCCGCTGCTGGTCGAAGTGCTCGATGCGGTCGTGGCGCAGGTGCTCCCGGACGGCGTCACCTGCGAGCTGATGATCTGCGATTCGGGCTCCTCCGACGGCTCGCGCGCGGTCGCACGGGCCCACGGCGCCGAGGTCTTGACGATCGAGCCGGCGTCATACTCCCACGGCGGCACGCGCAACCTGCTGCTCGAGCGCTCGCGGGGGGAGCTTGTCGCGTTGCTGACCCAGGACGCCGTGCCCGCGGATCCGGCCTGGCTGGCGAAGCTGATCGGAGGCTTCGATCGCGCAACGAACGTCGGTCTCGTCTTCGGTCCGTACCTTCCACGTCCGGACGCGAGCCCGATGGTGCGCCGGGAGCTCGAGGCGTGGTTCGGCGCGCTCGCGCCGGACGGCCGCCCGCGGGCCGATCGCCTCGCCGCCGAGGAGCGCTCCCTGCCGGCGAGCGCGCTGTACGGAGCCCGCGCCTTCTTCACCGACGCCAACGGATGCGTGTCACGCGCCGCCTGGGAGGCCGTGCCCTTCCGCTCGGTCGCCTACGCCGAGGACCACGCCCTGGCGCTTGACATGCTGCGCGCCGGCTACGCGAAGGTGTTCGTCCCCGACGCCGCCGTCGTCCACTCCCACGAGTACTCGAACTGGGGCTGGCTGCGGCGGAGCTTCGACGAAGCCCGCGCGGTTCGGGAGATCTACGGGGTCGAGGATCCGGGCGAGCTGCGCAGGCTCCTGCAAGGGGTGCGTGGGGCGGTCGCTGCCGACCTCCGCTACGGGCGGACGCCGCACGCCCGCGCTCCGGCGGGTGCCGGGAGCCTGCCGGCACCCGGCACCGCAGCTCCACGCCTGCCTGCGCCGCTGCTCCGCTCGCTGCGCCACCACTGCGCGCGTGCGACCGGGACCGCGCTCGGTGCGCGCGCGGACCGCCTGCCGCGGGCGCTTGTGCGGCGCCTTTCGCTCGAGCGGCGCGCATGATCGAGTAGCCGGCGCGGCCCGGGGCGACCGCCGGTCACCCGGTTCGGATTGCCGGATCGGTTGCCCCGCTACGCTCTGCGCCATGCCATCTCCGGCCATAGACGGCAGCCTGCCGGCCGTGGTCGCGCGCGCGGTCACGAAAACCTTCCACATCCCCGAGGAGCAGCGGCACACGCTCAAGGAGCGCGTGCTCCACCCGCGCAAGAAGGTGCGGAGCAGGGACTTCCACGCGCTGCGCGACGTCAGCTTCGAGGTCGACCCGGGTGAGTTCTTCGGGATCGTCGGCCGCAATGGGAGCGGTAAGAGCACGCTGCTCAAGTGCATCGCCGGGATCTACCACGCCGACGGGGAGATCTGGCGCCGCGGCCGGATGTCGACGATGATCGAGCTGGGGGTCGGCTTCAACATGGATCTGCCGGCGCGCGACAACGTGATCCTGAACGGGATCATGATGGGCCTGACCCCGCGCGAGGCTCGCCGCCGTGTCGACCACGTGATCGAGTTCGCCGAGCTCGAGGAGTTCAAGGAGTTGAAGGTCAAGAACTACTCCTCCGGCATGATCGTGCGGCTCGCGTTCTCGGTCGCGATCCAGGTCGACGCGGATCTGCTGCTCGTCGACGAGATCCTCGCCGTCGGCGATGCGTCCTTCCAGCAGAAGTGCTTCGACGTCTTCAACCGCATGCGCGACGAGGGCAAGACGATCCTGTTCGTGACCCACGACATGGGTTCGATGGTGCGTTTCTGCCACCGCGCGATTCTGCTCGAGCGGGGCCGGATGCTCCAGATCGGCGATCCCCAGCAGATCGCGGACCGCTACCTCGAGCTCAACTTCGGCCGCGCTCCGCGCGCCGACGCGGACGAGGACGAAGCCGAGCCCGCCGGCGAGGGGGAGGCCCGCGTCGTGGAGGTCTGGGTCGAGGACGCCTCGGGTGTCCGGCTGAGCTCGGCGCCGCAGGGTGACCGCGTCCGCCTGCGCGCTCGCGTCCGCTTCAACGTCGCCGTCGAGGATCCCGCCGCGAGCGTCTACATCCTCAACGACGAGCACAAGACGGTCACGATCGCGTCGACCGAGTCGCAGATCGAGCGCACCGGCCGGTTCCACGCCGGCGAGGAGGCGGTGTTCAGTTTCTCTTTCGAGAATGTCCTCGCGCCGGGTCGTTACAGCCCGCTCGTCAACCTCGCCCGCCGCGGAACGGGACTCGATGTGATCGACCGGTTCGACAGCGGCTTCTCGTTCGTCGTCACCGCGACCCGGGCATACGGTGGCGTCGTCGACCTTCCGGTCGAGGTCGCGGTGGAGCACGCGAACGCCGCGGATCGGGTGTCCGTGTGAGCATCACCGACTACACGCCGCTGGAGGCCTACAGGCCCGAGCTGGGGGCCCCGATCAAGGGTCCGCAGGCGTTGACGCGTGACTGGCGTCGCTTCTGGCACCTGACGTTCAACATCGCCAAGACGAACTGGAAGATGCGGTTCTTCGGCTCCTTTCTGGGGTACATCTGGCAGTTCATCCGGCCCCTGCTGCTGTTCGGGGTGCTGTACGTGTTCTTCACGAAGATCGGCCACGTCAACTCATCGAAGGGCGTGGGGCCGGATTACGGAGTCCAGTTGCTCGGCGCGATCGTCCTGTTCACCTATCTCCAAGAGGCGACGATGAACTCGGTGCGGTGCGTCGTCGATCACGAGGCCCTCGTTCGCAAGGTCGAGTTCCCGCGAATGGTGATCCCCCTCTCCTACGTCCTGCTCGCGACCTTCAACCTGCTCGGCAACCTCGTCGTCGTGCTGGTGTTCGCCCTGGCGACCGGCGTCACTCCGATGGCAACCTGGGTGGAGCTCGTGCCGATCCTGGTGCTGGAGGCGATCTTTGCCGCTGGACTGGCGATGCTGCTGTCGACCGCGTTCGTCTACTTCCGGGACATCCAGCCGATCTGGGAGGTGGTGATGCAGATCCTGTTCTACGCCTCTCCCGTGATCATCACGCTGTACACGGTGCGGTCGAAGCTGAGCACCCTTCTGGTCAGGATCTACATGTTCAACCCGATGGCGGTGATCATCCAGCAGTTCAAGCACGCGTTCATCTCCCATACCGTGGATGGCGCGTCGTACTACATCGGTGGGTACAAGTGGATGCTCGTGCCGATCGGGATTGTCGTCGCCACTTTCGTGCTCGGCTTCTTCGCGTTCAACCGCGCCGCGCCGTACGTGGCCGACAACCTCTGATCCGGACCCCAGCGGGAGTCACCTGCGTTTGCGGAAGGCGCCCTGTCGCAACCGCAGCGAGTCGAGGAAGCCGATCTCGGCATCGATCGCAGCGGCTGGCGGGAGCGGGCGCGGCTGCGCTCCTCGCGCGGCCCGCCAGCCCTGGATCCGTCCCTCGAGTGCGGCCCAGTCGTGACACAGGACCGCGTCACCGGCAACCACGATCCCCTCGGTCAGGAGGGCCCGGGCGACGTGACGGGAGCGCAGAACCCGGTAGCGCCGCAGCAGGTAGCCGCGTGCGAAGCCGGCGCGTCGGCGCTGCTCCTGCGAACGGAACCCGAAGGTCGCCGACCCGATGTGCACGCCGATCGCGTCGAGCGCGACCGCCGCCTGCCACCCTGCCCGCCGTAACCGAAGTGCCAGGTCGAAATCCTCGAGGTAGGCCGGGATCGTCTCATCGAGGCCACCCACCTGCTCCCACGCACGGCGACGAAACGCGGCCGCGGCGCCGGCCGGGCCGGTCAGCAGGGGCCGGTCGGCGGCCGCCTCCTGCGTTGGGCGACCTTGGAGGCGGGGGAAGCCGGCGAGCGTGACGTCCGCCACCACGCCAACGCTGTCGATCGACTGTTCTCCCGGCGCCACGAGCAGCGTTGTGACCGATCCGACCTGAGGATCGCTGTCGAACGGCGCGAGCACCCGCTCGAGGAAGTCGGGGCGAACATCGACGTCGTTGTTCATCATCACGACGATCTCGCGTTCGCCCGCGCCGACGGCTCGGTTGCAGGCGATCGCATACGGCATGTTGCGCTCGAGTGTCACGACCCGGACGTCGGGGAAGTCGGCCCCGATGCGGGAGCTCGTCTGCTCGTCGCAGCCGTTGTCACAGACGGTGATCTGGGGTTGCACGGTCTGCCGAGCCAGATGCTCGAGGCAGCTGTGTGTCAGGTCGTAACGCCGGAAGGCGACGATCGCGACGTCGACGCGGGCGTTCACCGGCGGCCCCCGGTCGCGCCAGAGCCATGGCGCGATTGCCACCAGGCGAACGTCTGTGCCGCTGCGTCCGGCAACTCCGTCGAGGGGGTCCAGCCGACCTCGTCGCGCAGCCGCGCGACCTCGGCTGTGAGCCGTGCCGGCCCGGCCGGTGCCGGGAGGGCTCCGAGGCAGACCAGGTCGGGCCGGGCGGCCGCCTCCGCGAGCGCCTCGATCAGGTCCCGGACGCGCATCGGGGTTCCGGATGCGAGGTTGACAGGTCCGGTGACCTCTGAGCGCAGGAGCGCCACGAATGCCGCCGCAAGCTCGGGTGCGTAGAGGAAGTCGCGCACCTGCTCGCCGTGGGTGCACAGCGCCTCTTCGCCCGCGGCGAGGGCCATCGCAACCGAGGAGGCGAGACGCCCGGGTGGCTCCCCGGGTCCGAACACGAAGAACACGCGACCCCAGGCGAGCGACAGTCCCAGTTGGGCGCCGTAAGCCGAGGCGACCACGTGCAGCGCATGCTTCGCTGCCCCGTACAGGGTCGCGGGCCGGGTCGGGGTGCGGGTTTCGTCGCAGTGCGTGAACTCCTGCCAGGCGTACTCGGCACAGCTTCCGGCGATCACCACCCGGCTTCCACCGCGCTCGGCGAACGCTCGGAGCAACGCGACGCTCGCGGCCAGCCAGGCGAGGTTTTCGGGCGCCTGCCAGAAACTGCCGGGCGTCGCATACCACGCGAGGTGGAGGAGTGCGGCGGGCTCTGTCTCCCGCATCAACCTCTCGGCGGCGCCGTCTCCCAACAGGTCGGTCACGTGCCAGACGACGGCCGCCGGGGCATCATCCGGAGCCCCGCGGGACGTCACCGCGTGAACCTCGAACCCGGCCGCCAGCAGCGGCTCGAGCGTCGCCCGGCCGATGAATCCGGTCGCCCCCGTGACGACGACGCGGGTCACGGTGCGAAGTCCGGATAGGTCGCGTCACGCTCTGAGATCGTGAGCCCACCGGCCGGCGGCGGCGGCCACTCGATCCCGAACGCGGGGTCGTTCCATCGCACTCCGCGTCCGGCGTTCGGGACATATGGGGTCGACATCTGGTAGAGGATCTCGGAGTCGTCGGACAGCGTTTGGAACCCGTGGGCGCATCCCGACGGAATGAACAATCCGTCGCGATTCTCGGCGCTGAGGATCGCTGCGAACCAGCGCAGGTAGCTGTGCGAGTCCGTGCGAAGATCGACGGCGACGTCGTAGATCGAGCCGATGGTGCAGCGCACCAGCTTGGCCTCGCCGTGCGGCGGCGCCTGGTAGTGCATGCCCCGGAGAGTCCCGGCCCGGGCGTTGAACGACGCACTGCACTGGGCCACGCGCGAGTCGAGGCCCCGAGCGGAGAACTCGTCGCGACAGAACGTGCGAGCAAACGCTCCGCGCGCGTCCGTGACAGCCTCGGGTCTGATCACGAACGTGCCGGCAAGCGGCGTCTCGACGAAGATCATGGCAGCAGTTCAGGGCGCTCAGTCGAACACGCGCAGGTCGGGCGCGCGGGCGGCGAAACGGCCGCCCCAGTCGCGGATGTACGCGTGCTGAGCCATGATCTCCTCGCGCAGGTTCCACGGAAGGATCAGCACGATGTCCGGCTTCGTTTCGCGCAGTGCCGACGGAGCTCGGATCGGGATGTGGCTTCCTGGCAGCAGATGTCCCTGCTTGTGCGGGTTGGCGTCGACCGTGTAGTCGATGAAGTCCGTCCGAATCCCGCAGAAGTTCAGGAGGGTGTTGCCCTTCGCGGGCGCGCCATAGCCGGCGATCGAGCAACCCTTGCGCTTCAGCCCGATCAGGAACGAGAGGATCTCACGCTTCACCTCCTGCACGCGCGTGGCGAATTCGCCGTAGTGCGCGAGGTCCTCGAGGCCGGCCTCCCGTTCACGTCTTGCGAGCGCCGCGGCGGCGTCAGTGTCGGGACGCTCGGCATCGTCGTGGCAGCCGTAGATGCGCAGCGACCCACCGTGGGTCGGCAGTTCGTCGACATCGAACAGTCGCAGCCCGTGCGCGGCGAACACCCGCCTGGCGGCTATGAACGAGAAGTAGCTGAAATGCTCGTGATAGATCGTGTCGAACTGGTTGTCCTCGATCAGGCGGAGCAGGTGGGGAAACTCCATCGTGATCACACCGCTTGGCTTGAGGATCACCTTCATGCCGGCGACGAAATCGTTCAGGTCGGGAACATGCGCGAGAACGTTGTTGCCGATCACCAGGTCGCTGAGCGAATCCGGGACCAGCGACTGCGCCGTCGCCACCCCGAAGAACTCGACGAGCGTGGGGATTCCCTTCTGTACCGCCACCTCCGCCACGTTCGCCGCCGGTTCGATTCCCAGCACGGGAATCCGGCGTTCATGGAAGTACTGGAGTAGGTATCCATCGTTCGACGCCAGCTCGAGCACGTGGCTGTCGCCCCCGAGCTGGAACCGCTCCACCACTTCTGCGACGTAGTCGCGGCTGTGCTCGAGCCAGCTGGTCGAGTACGAGGAGAAGTACGCATAGTCCGAGAAGATGTGGTCCGGGGTTTCGAACTGCTCGAGCTGCACCAGGAAGCACTCGCCACACACAAACGCCCGGAGCGGGTAAAACGGCTCCATCGCATTTGCCTGCTCCGGCGTCAGGTAGCTGTTCGCGAGCGGCGACATGCCCAGGTCGGCGAAGACCCGATCGAGCGGGGCCGAGCAGAAGCGGCAGCGGGGCGGCATTGCTGGCGAGGTTATCGGAGACCGATCAGCGGGCGCCGGAGTACGGCGCCTCGTCATAATCTCCCGCGCGAATGTCCGAACGTGTGCTCACGCGATGAAGGCGGTGATCCTGGCGGGGGGGCTCGGCTCGCGTCTGAGCGAGGAGACGACGCTGAGGCCCAAGCCGATGGTCGAGATCGGTGGCAAGCCGATCCTGTGGCACATCATGAAGATCTACTCGGCCTATGGCATCAACGAGTTCGTGATCTGCGTCGGCTACCGCGGGTACATGATCAAGGAGTACTTCGCCAACTACCACCTCCACACGTGCGACGTGTCGTTCGATCTGTCGCGCGGGGAGATGGAGGTGCATCATTCGACGACCGAGCCGTGGCGGGTGACGCTGGTCGATACGGGCGACTCGACCCAGACAGCCGGTCGGTTGAAGCGGGTTCTGCCCTACATCGGCGGCGAGGATTTCTGCTTCACCTACGGCGACGGCGTCAGCGACGTCGACATCGGTGCGCTGATCGAGTTCCATCAGCGGCATCGCCGCCTGGCCACCGTTACGGCGGTCCAGCCGCCCGGTCGCTACGGGACGCTCGAGCTCGGCGAGGACGGGACGGCCGTCACGAGCTTTGAGGAGAAGAAGCAGGGCGACGGCAGCTGGATGAACGGCGGCTTCTTCGTCCTGTCGCCGGGCATCGCGAGCTATCTGGGCGGCGACGAGACGCCGTGGGAGCAGGAGCCGCTCCGCCGTCTGGCTCGCGATGGTGAGCTTGCCTCCTACCTGCACCGGGGCTTCTGGCAGCCGATGGACACCCTCCGGGACCGCAACGACCTCGAGCGTCTCTGGGACGCCGGCGATGCGCCCTGGCGGGTCTGGTGAACAGTGAGCTCAGCTCACATCTCGGCTGTCCGGGCGGCTCGTCACCGCCGCGTACCAGGCGCATGGGCGAGTGCGTGCAGCAGATCGCCCCCGCCGGCGCGGTTGGCGACGACCGCGACCGGCATCGTCAGAGCAGCGAGGCCGCAGGCAACGTTCAGCGCGAGGCCGCTGGGGAACAGGCAGCGCCCGGCGAGCGCATACTGGACGCTCCCCGGCAGCCCGACCGCGCTGGTGCCCAAACGCACCTCGATGCGGTCGAAGCCGGCCTGGGTCAGCAACCGCCTCAACCCATCGGGAGTGAAGTGCACACGGTGGCGAGGAACGTCGAGATGAAACCACCGCGAGCGCAGACGGCGGGCTTGCCAGCCTCCGAAATTGGGCACCGAGATCGCGACGAGACCGCCGTCACGAAGCATGGGCCGGAGGCGACGCAGGTCACCGAGCGGGTCGATCGTGTGCTCGAGGGACTGCCGAAGGACAGCGGCGTCGAACCCCCTGGCGTCGAACGGAGCGTCTGCCATCGTCCCGACGTGCACGTCCACGCCCCGTGCCCGCGACCACGAGGCGGCGGCGGCTGACGGCTCGACGCCGCTCATCCGCCAGCCGCGGCCGATCAGGCTCTCGGCGAGATCTCCGGCGCCACAGCCGACATCGAGGCCGGTACCCGGCCCCAGCGCGATCACTGGTTTGATCGGAAAGCTGCGAAGCGCTCGGTCCGAGATCCACGAGCGAATAACGCGCGACGCAACTCGGGCGACGCCACGGTGACCCGCTTCGTGAGGTCCGTAGCCCGCAGGATAGTAGGCCTGCAGATCCGCGGCTGTGGCCAGCGGCAGGGTCGTCCCGGAGCCGCAAGCCCGGCAGATCGCGACCGAGAACGCGCCCGGAGTGCCCTGCAGCCGATCGACTGCCGCAAACCCCGTTCCCGCCGGCAAGCTCTCGCCGCACGCGAGGCATCCTGCCTGGCCGGCAGCACCATGATCGCTCAGCACCAATCCTCCGCCTTCGACGTTCGTGGTCTGCAGTGGCGCTTGACAGAATAACGCCCGCGGCCGGACGTTGGTCTCAGAGGTTCAATACACTGCGCACGTGCGCAGCCGGCCCAGCTCCGAGCGTTCAGCGTTCCTGTGCACGATTGCATCCTGGAAGACACTCGACACGCCAGCCACCGATGACGCCTGATCGTTCTCGTAATCCCCGGAGCAGCGTTGGCGGAGTTCTCACCCGCCTGGCCTGGCAGGCCGAGACCGCTGCGCGCGACTTCGTCGCGACTCGGCCGAAGCTGTTCGCGCTCGCGCTCCGCGCCCGAGCGATGCTGCGCGGCGACACGGAGCACATTCGCGGTGAGCTCGCGCCGACGCAGATTTACCGCGGGTACAGCAGTGCGCAAGCGGCGATGCTGCGGTCGATCATCACCCACCAGGCGCGCCAGGAGCCAGATCGGATCGTCGATGGCTTCGGCCAGCAGACATTGCTGGAATGCCTTCCGTTCGCCTCCAGCTTTGATCTCGACCGGTTGACCGTTCCGCTACCAGACGACAGCTATCACGCCGAGGCGGCCGAATATGTCGCCGTGGCCGACTCAGTGCTCAAAGCAGATTCCCGTTATTGCATTGCCGAGCTCGGTGCCGGCTGGGGTCCGTGGGTCGGCCTTGGGGGAGTGCTCGCTCGCAGTCGGGGCGTGGCGGACATTACGCTGATCGCCGCCGAGGCCCATCCGGCAAGGTTCGAGTTAATGGAGAAGCACCTTGCCGCCAACTTGCTCGACGGGTCACAAGACGGCGTGACGTGCCGCCTGTTCAATGGCGCTGCGACAGTGACACGATGTCAGGTGTTCTTTCCCGACGTCGACGTCACGGCCATGGGTGCCGCTGTGAGCGAGTGCGAGTACAGCACCGACAATCGCGGCAGGCAGCATTCCAACCTTCAGGTCGAGGGATATCCATTGTCGGAGCTGCTCGGAGAGTCGAGCGTCGACCTGCTCCACATGGACGTGCAGGGATCGGAGTTGGCACTGGTCGAGGCAAATCTCGATCTGCTGGCCCGACAAGTCAAGGCAATGATGATCGGAACCCACAGCCGGCCCATCGAGGGCGGGCTGATCGACCTTCTCTATCGGAACGGCTGGCAACTCGAACTCGAGAAGCCGTGCCGTGTTGCGTGGAAGGTGCGCGATCCCGCTCACGAGCCGGCGCTCGAGACCGACGGATGCCAGTATTGGCGAAGGGGCGACTGGGCCGAGTCGGGTCACCAGTCCGACTGACTGGCCGATTGTCCGAGTTGCGGGGCAGCCGGGCAGAGCCGGCCGGCAGTCAAAGCGAGGATGTCCCCGGCTGTTGAGTGTGATGTGGCGGCTGCGCTCGGCTTGTCAGCGCGCGCCGGTAGCTGTCGAGTGTCAACTGCGCCGCCCGTTCCCAGCTGAACTGTTCGGCCCGCTGCAGGCCGCGGCCACGCAGGCTGGCGCGGAGGGACTCGTCGCTCATCAGCCGGAGGATCGCTTCGGCGATCTTCTGCTCGTCGCCCGGGTCGAACAGCAGCGCTGCGTCGCCGGCGGCCTCGCGGAGCGATGGTGCGCTCGAGCAGGCGACCGGTACCCCTCGGGCCATCGCCTCCAGGACCGGCAGTCCGAACCCCTCATAGAGCGAGGGGAACACGAACGCAGCGGCCGTCTCCCACAAGCCCTCCACCTCCGAATCCTCCAACCAGCCCGGGAACCGGACGTCGTCACCCACCCCGAGGGAATCCGCCCGGCGGCGGAGCTCCGGCTCGTACCAGGTCGGGTAGCCGGGAAGCACCAGCAGCGGCCGGCGGTCGGCCGGAATCTTTGCCAGTGCACCGATCAGCCGCACGAGATTCTTGTGGGGGCGCTTCGCCGACAGCGTCAGCAGCACGCGTCGGTCGCCCAGTCGGAGGCGGGCCCGCACCTCTGCCTCGGCGAGTGGCTGGACCCGCCGCAGCGAGCCGATGCCCGGCGGCACGACGTCGATCCGCCCCGCATCGAGGTGGAGCAGGTCGACCAGATCCCCGCGCGTCGCCTCGGAGAGGGTGATCACCCGGTGTGCCGAGCGAGCGGCGGCGGGAACGAACACGCGAACGCCCTTGTCCATCAGCCAGGTTGTGGTCTCCGGGAAGCGGGCGTAGATCAGGTCGTAGACCGTGATCACGCGTACGCAGCGGCCGTAGAGCGGCCCCGTGTTCGCGAGGCTGTGGAGGAGATCGATGTTATGGCGGCGGGTCAGCGCGGGCAGGAGCGTCTGCTCGGCCGCCGTCAGCCATGCGCGGTTGCGGGTGGGCGCCGGCACGGTGACGACCGGCATCAGCTCTCGCCACGGACCGTCGCCGGCTGAGCCGCTGACGAACGCGGTGAACCGCATCGAGTCGCCGGCCCCGCGCACGAGCGGCGGGATCAGCTCGCGCGCCACGACCTCCATTCCGCCGGTCTGCCCGGACATCAGAAACAGGAGATTGAGCCCGATGTGGGGAGGCCCGGTCAACGGAGCAGGCTCTCGAAAAGCGCAATGATCCGATCGGCCCCGTCACGCGGCACCTGGTCAGGTCGGCTCTCGAACTCGCCGCGGGTGGCGGACCCAATCGCGGCCGCGAGGGCCGTCGCGTTGCCCGCCGGGACCACGATGGATTGACCGCTCACCACTTCCGGGAGCGACCCCGCGTCGGTTGCGATGATGTTCTTGCCGATGCAGCAGGCTTGGTAGGCGCTGAAGCCGAACCCCTCGGTCAGCGAGGGTACGACGACGCAGTAGGCCCTCGACAGCCGCCGGCGGAGCTCTGCGAGGGGCAGCGAGTCCTCGATCGTGACGCGGCCCTCGAGGCGGCTGCGCGCCACCATCTCCATCGCCGCCCGCCTCTCCCGCATCGGATCGTCCGACAGGATCAGCTCGAAGCGCCACTGCGGAGCAAGGGTCGGCGCTGCCTGTGCGATCGCCTCGAGCAGCACGGAGACCCCCTTGGTCCTCCCGGGGCGGCCGTAGTACAGGAAGGTATGGCTGCCGGCGGCCTGATTTGGGATCGCGCGCCAGTCGGCGAAGTCGTTGAACACGGGATGGATCGTCTCGACCTTGGCCGGGTCGCGCCCGCCGGCGACGAGGTCGCGAGCCGTTGCCCGCGAAGCGGCCACGAACCGGTCGTAGGGCTTCGCGAACACCCAGCGCTCGAACGCAGCGAACGCCCGGGCCCGGACTGGGCTCTCGACGAGGCGCCAGCGCTCGCCGAGGAACTCGTACGCGAGGAACACGCAGGGCGTGCGCAGCCGCCCGGTGACCGCCGCGGCTGCGGGCGCGGCCGTGTACTGGCTCGTGACCACGACGTCGGCCCAGGCGACGTGCTGCTCCAGGTCGCTGCGGCCGCCGATCGGGTGGCCGAACAGCGAGCGCCACGGGTGATGATGGACCTCGGCTCCGCCGGCCACCGTGGTGCCGGCGACGCCGCCGGAGTCGCTCGTCACGACGCGGACCTCGACCCCGCGCGCGACCAGCGCCGCCGACAGGTCGCTGAAGAGCTTCTCGGCTCCGCCGACGTGTGGCTCGTAGTGCTCGAGCGCGAACGCAACCCTCATCGCGGCCGCACGATCTGTTGGTTCAGGATCGGCTCCATCGAGGGGACTAACTTAGCGAGCGTCCCGCGCGCCGGCTCGAGCGCATCGGGGCGCAGGCGCGAGGGCGCACGGAGAGCGCCGTCGGCCGCGTCACCTGGGCCGCATCGTGTGGAGCAGTTGCCGCAGGTCCGCGACCGGGGCGCCTCTGGTGAGCGTGATGAACAGCACGCCGTACAGGGCGAGCGAAGCGGCCATGGAGGCTCCGAGCGACGCGACCGTGTTGCCCATGTCACCGGCGATTACGGCCCCGGCGGCACCGGCGACGATCGTGCACGCCAACGCCTCCAGGACGTAACGCAGGGTCGAACGCGGCACCGGGTAGGTCCTGCACGTCTGTCGCCAGGCGACGGCGAGCGTCGCGGTCATGATCACGCAGTACGCCACCGTGTATGCGGTCACTCCCCACACCGCTCCCGCAGCGACCGCCACCGTGATCGTGGAGGCGAACACGGTCAGGAGCCAGGAGTTCGCCTGACGGACCCGCCCGTCGGCCAGCGCCAGATTGAAGAACACGGTGAGGAGGCTGCCGGCGCCCACGGCCGCGATCAGGCACCGCATGCAGGCGACCGCCGGCAGCCATTTGTGCGCGAAGACGACCGCGGCGATCGGATTGGCTGCGCCGACCACGACGGCGAGGATGCCTCCGAGACCCAGCGACAGCAGACGCAGGGTGCGGGACAACGCGTCGGTGACACGCTCGACGTCTCGCACGCGGGCAAAGCCGACGAAGGCGGCCTGCGTCAGGACCGCAAGCAGCACGGTCAGCGCGTTCGCGATCCCAGCCGCCCACCCGAAGTAGCCGGCCGCAACCGAGCCAAGGACGAGCGCGATCACGGGCGTGTGGCCGTAGTCGCGCCACAGCGTCAGGGTGCTCGAGGCGAAGTACGGTCGTGCCCGGGACCACCACGGGATCAGCGGCGAGTACACGGGCGCGCGCGGCCGCCACCTGCCGAGCAGCATCGACAGGCTCGCGGAGACCACGGCCGCGGCGGTAAGCGCATACGCGAACGCGGGCTCGCGCAGGCCCGACAGGACGAGGACGACCGCGACCACCTGGAAGGCGACGGTCTCGGAGGCCTCGATCACCGCCAGTCGCCCCAGTTGCACCTCCCGCCAGAACTTCACGGCGGTCGGGAATCGGAACGGCGCGAGCGCAAGGAACGCCGCCATCCCGCGCAGCAGCACGTGCGCCTCGGTGCCCGCTACGACCAGGGATATGCCAACCAGGACCACCGCAATCGTCAGATACAGGGTCTCGAAAGTCCAGAAGGCCGCTTGAACGACCTCGTCGTCGATCGACTCGCTGCGCGTGAAGGTGTACGCGAAGCCCGCAGTGACGAAGTTGTAGGTGATCAGCGAGAGCGAGACGAGCACCGAGTAGACGCCGAACTCCCGCGGCTCGAGTCGCCGCGTCAGCACGAGCATCGACGCGGCGGTCACCACGTACACGAGCAGCGTGCGAACGAGAGCAGCCGATGCGCCGCGCGCGACCCGGCCGGCGACAGTCGGGTCCGCGGCAGGGGGCGGGGAGGGTGTGCCGGTCTTGGCCGAGATCGCGATCAGCGCCTCGGCGGCCAGACGGGCGCGGGCCGGTGCGCTCTTGAGCCAACAGGTGGGTTCTGGTTCATCGCGTCGTCGCCATGGCGAACGTACCGTCCGCTGATTTACTGAATGCCGGAATCTGACCGTTTCCGCGCCTAAAGGCTCGTCTTGTCAGTGTCCGCGGCTAGACTCGCCGCGGTGTTCGAGCAAGCCTACGGGTCCGTTCTTGTGATTGTGGCCTGCTCGATCGTCCTGGGGCGCGCGATCTGCGTGCGCTGCGGTGGGGGGGAGCGCTGGGCTGCGGCGCCCTTTGTCGGCTTGGCCGCGCTGATGGTGTTGGCCGATGCGTCCATCAAGCTCCCCGGCCGCGCCAACACCGCCGTCGGCGTGTGTGCTCTCGCCGTCGTCCTCGCGGCCGGCTATCTGATCTGGCAGGGCCGCCCGGCCCTCTCGTCGTCGCCGGGTCGGATTGCGAGATCCGCAGGGGGCGACGCCGTGATCGGCGGCCTCGGGCTGTTCGCTGCCTCGATCCCGTTCATCGGCCAGGGACGTGTCGGCCCGGGTGCGTTCGTGGACGGCGACATGGCGATCCACCTCGTCATGGTCGAGGCCCTGACCTCGGCCAAGGCGGCGTCGTACTACCCGGTGCTGACGGGCTACCCGACCGGGCCGCACGCGCTCGTCGCGGCCGTGTCCACCGCGACCGGCGCCCAGGCCATCCAGGTGTTCGCCGGGCTGTTGATCTCGGTCGTGGTGCTGACGGCGATCGTCGCAGGCGACGTGCTCGGCGGCGAGAGGCTGTGGCGTCGGGCGGTGCTCGGCATCCTCTCCGGGGCGGCGTACCTGGCTGCGGCGTATTACGGCGAGGGCGCTTTCAAGGAGACGATCATGGCGGGGCTGGTGCTGGCCTACGCCCTCCACCTCGAACAGATCCGGTCACGATGGGCGTCGGCTCCGCGCGCGAGACGCTTCACGATGGCGCTCCCCGCCGGGATGCTCGCTGCCGGCGCGGTCTACACGTACTCCTATCTCGGCCTGGCCTGGTTCCTCGCGACGTTCGTCGCGTGGGCAGCCGTCGAGGTCGCGATGCGGCCGGCGCTGGCTCGCGAGTTGTTGAGGCGGAGCAACATCGTCGCGGTGGCTCCCTGGGCGGGGGCCTTCGTCGTTTTGGGACTGATCGTCCTGATCCCGATCGTCGCTGACCTCTCGTCGGCCTTCGGCTCCTTCGGTCTTGCGCCGCAGAACGCCATCACCACCGGGCAGCTCGGCAATCTCCCCGGGCCGCTGTCGATCTACGAGGCGCTGGGGGTCTGGTGGAGCGGTGATTTCCGCCAGTTCCCGGCGAGTCGGTTCGACGCCGGAGAGCTCGGCGCGCTCGCGCTCGCGATCCTGGTGCTCGGCGTCATCTGGTCGGTGCGGCGCCGCCAGCTGCCGCTGCTGGCGGCCGGACTCGGGTGTGCGGTCGTGTGGTTGTACGCCGACCCGACGCAATCGCCGTATGTCACGGCCAAGGCGATGGTGATCGGGTCCCCGGTCGTGATCGCGCTCGGCATGCGCGCCCTGCTGACCTCGCGCCAGGGAGGACGTTCCGTGACCGTGCCGCTGCTCGCGCTGGCGGCGATCTTCGGAACCGCTGCCGGCTACTCGAGCTATACGGCCCTGCGCAACTCGCCGGTCCAGTCGTCGGAGACCGTCGCCGAGCTCGCGGCCTTCCACCGGCTCACCGGGAACGCGCGGACCCTCTTCCTGGGCATTGACAACTGGGCGGTCTGGGAGCTTCACGACTCGCCGGTATGGAGCTTGGAGCCGGGCACCGAATGGTTGGGCGGGCTCGAGTCCCCGCCGAACAAGCCCGACGACGGGCAGCCCCTCGACTTCGATTCGGTTGTCTCCTCCGACCTCGACATCTTCGCCTACGTCGTCACGACGAACACGGACTTCGCCAGCCAGCCGCCGTCCAACTTCCATCTCCTCGCGCGCCGTCGCCTGTATGAGCTGTGGAAGCGGACGGGACCGACGCCGGCTTTCGCCAGCATCGAACCGTCGGGCCAGCCGGGCGCCGTGTTCGACTGCAGCAACCCCGTCGTCCGCAAGCTGTCGCGAGAGCGAGGTGTGGCGGGGCTGATGACGCAGCCGGTGATCGTGGGGGGCATCCCGGGGCTCGCCCCCGGCAAGTCCGGTGTCGTGAGGATCGGGCTGCCCACCGGCACCAGGTGGGAGCTGTCGGCCCAGTACGTCGCGTGGACGCCGATGACGTTTGCGGCCGAGGGCCACCACTTCTGGATGCCGGCCTACATGGGCCAGAACGGCCCGTTCTTCAACCTCGGCGCGGTCACCGGCAGGGGCGTCAGCATCAGCAAGCAGATCGCGGTGCGGATCAGCGCCAGTCGCCCGTCGATCCTCAGCGGGACGCTGCCGTACGACAGCGTGTACAACATCGCCGCGACGCGTCTGCCGGACGTCCGGCAGATCGTGCCGCTACGGCGGGCGTGCGGCAAATATGTCGACTGGTTCCGAACCTCGTGAGTGGTTCCGGACCGTGGCGCCGCCTCGGGGCTCGCGCGTTTGCCGTCTGGGATGACCGCCAACATACTGCTGACGACCGCAACCTTCGGGTCCGGCCAACGTCTTCACCGTAGATGAAGCTGCGCGGCGACGATCGGCGTCATCGAAATGCCGAATATGCACGCGATAACTAAAGTTGAGTGATGGTGCTCAGGTCCGAGACGTTCCTCGCCGTGGTTCCAGCTTTCAACGAGGCTGGATCTGTCGCGAACGTCGTGCGGTCGCTGCATGAGCAGGCGCCTGATTTCGACGTCGTCGTCGTCGACGACGGCTCCAGCGACGAGACCGCCAGGCGCGCCTCCGTCGCCGGCGCCAGCGTCATCCGCCTGCCGTTCAACCTCGGGATCGGCGGAGCCGTCCAGGCCGGGTTCATGTATGCGCTCGAGCACGGCTACGAATACATGGCTCAGGTCGATGGCGACGGTCAGCACGAGCCCGCGGAGCTCGCCAAGCTGGCCGACGCCATGCGGGCCAACCCCGAGGTCGATGTCGTGTGCGGATCGCGCTTCGTGGCTCCGGGCGGGAGCTACCGCGCCCCGCTGAGCCGCAGGACCGGGATCCAGCTGTTCGCGCTCGTGCTGAGCGCGATCAGCGGTCAGCGCGTGACGGATCCGACGTCGGGGTTCCGGCTCTACAACCGCCGCGCGATCCGCCTGTTCGCCGGCGACTACCCGCACGACTACCCCGAGGTGGAGGCGGTGCTGCTGCTGCACGCTCACCGCCTGCGCATGATCGAGGTGCCCGTGGAGATGCACCATCGCAACAGCGGTCGCAGCTCGATCACCCGCTGGCGGTCGCTGTACTACATGGCCAAGGTCTCGCTCGCACTGGTGGTCGGGCTCCTGCGGCGCCACGTCGCCGCCGAGCGAAGCGACCCGGTGCCGATCACCTCCCCCCGGAGCAGGTGACCTGATGCGCGCCGGTACGCAGCCATTCGGAGTCGCGTTCGCGGTGATCCTCTTCGCCCTCGTCTTCGAAATGGTGCGCCGCCGCCGTCTGGGTGAGCGCTACGCGATCCTCTGGCTGGGATCCGCGCTCGTGCTGATCGTGCTCGCGGTCTGGACTGCGCTGCTGGCCTCGGTCTCACGCACCCTCGGGATTGCGACTCCGTCCAACGCCTTCTTCGTGATCGCGTTCACGTTCCTGCTGATGCTCGTCCTGCACTTCTCCTCGGTTGCGTCGCGGCTGGCCGACGAGACCCGGGTGCTGGCGCAGCGCCTTGCCTTGCTCGAGCAGCGCGTCCGAGCGGACGAGGAGGACCAGGATGAATATGGCGAGCGCGCGACCGCCGGAAGCGGTCCCGACGTGTGGGCGGGCAACGCCTCGGACCAGTGACGCCGATCCCGCTCCCCGGCACGATCGGCTCGGGTCGCGGCCGCCGCGCGGGTCTCACCCTGGCGGCTTGACCGCGATCATCGAGAACTGCGAGCCGCCGACGACGTGGTTGATCCACGCCAGCTGCGCCCGGCGGCTCGGCGTCCAGCGCCGCCGCACGTAGTGGAGTACGCGCCGCGCCGCCTCGAGCGGCGGTGTCTCGGCGGGCACCCACAGGTCGTGGGGATCGAAGAACCAGCGATAGGCGGGCTCGAGCAGCCGTTCGATCCTGAATCCCGCCGCGCGGGCGCCAAGCTCGTATTGGAGCGCCCAATGCGCGTGTTCGTAGCCTGCGTACTGTTCGACGGCGTCGATGTGGAGCCCGTGCCGGTCACGCAGCGTCTTGAGAGTCTCGTTGGCGACGAGCAGCCTGCCGCCCGGCTTCAGTACGCGGTACGCCTCTCGGAAGGTCTGCCGCAGCCCGCGCAGGTCGTTGTGGTGGAGCACCTCGCAGCAGTAGACGTAGTCGAGGCTGCCGCCCGCGATCGGCATGTCGTTCATCGTGCCGAGCACCCGCTCGAAGTAGCTCCCCTCCTCCAGAAACCAATCGGCCGTGTAGAGGCCCTGCATCTCGGCCGTCGCGATGTCGAGCGCGATCGCCTCCAGGCCGGCCCGGGCGAAGCGGTTGGTCGCCCAGCATGTGTTCGAGCCGACATCGAGGATCGACTCGCCCGGCCTCGGCTTGACGATCTCCATCAGCTGATCGAAGGTCGCCGCTTGCACGAACCAGTACCCGTCGTCGGGCTCGTCCGGAAGATTGAGGATCCGGCCCCGGTTCCATCCCGATTCGCGCATGTGCGCGGCGAACCGCTCCAAGCCCTCAGCCTCGCGCCGCACGTGCCCGGGTACGTCGACGAGTAGCTCGGCCACGCCTCGGTGCACGTCGAACGCGTGCCCGCAGTGGCCGCAGCTCAGGGTGCCCTCGCGCACTTCGACGCCGTCGGCCTCACGCGGCTCGAGCGTCAGCGCCCGATCCGTTCGGCAGACCGGGCAGCGCAGGAACTCCGCCGCAAACGGCTCGCGCATCGTCGTCTGTGCCCCAGCGGCCCTTGGGGCTACGCCTTGCCCGCGCGCGTGTGCTCGGGGACCACATCGGTCGAGGGGCGGATCCGCCGCGGCTTCGCGGTGTCCTCGAGGAACGCTTCGAGCGCATCGAGCCGCCGCGACCAGGCGTAGTCCGCGGCGGTCTCGATCCCGGCCCGGCCAAGCCGCTCGCGCAGCTCCGGATCCGACAGTAGCCGCATGATCGCCGCCGCCACGGCGCTCGGCTCTGCCGCGGGCATCAGCGCATTCTCGCCGTCCACGCAGAAATCCCTGTTGCCGTGCGCGTCCGTGCAGACCACCGCGCCGCCGGTCGCCATCGACTCGAGTGGAGGCAGGCAGAAGCCCTCGTGCCGCGAGGTCTGCACGAAAACCGTGGCCTCATTGAACAGGCGGTTCACCTCCTCGTCGGAGGGAGCGGTCACGTAGCGGACCCCCGGCTCATGCCCGAGCTCGGGCTCGATCCCGAACAGGCAGAGCTCGGGTCGCGGTTCTGGCAGCGCACGCCAGGCCTTCAGGGTCAGCGGCAGGTTCTTGAGCGGATTCGAGCGGCCGAGCGCGAGGATCATGTCGGGCCGCCGCTGCGTCTCGGGCAGCGGCCGGAAGTTGCCGAGGTCGATGCCCGGCGGGATCAGGACCGCGTCGAGCCCGAGCTCGCGCAGGCGCTCGCGGTTCCACGACGAGATCGTCATATAGCGGAACTCGTGCCGGTACCAGGACAGCACGATGTTCTGCACGGCGGTATTGCCCGGGTAGTAGCTGGTCTCAATGTCCTGGACGAAGTAGACGGGGATTCCGTGCAAGACGCTCGCCTGCCAGACCGGGCTCGCCGTGTTCCACCAGGTGGCAACCTTGATCGCCTTGATCGGTGCCAGGGCCTCGACGAGGTCCTCGTAGGTCTTGAAGGTCCGCAGCGGCGCCTTCAGATCGAACCAGTCCGGCTCCCTGCCGAGGCTCCAGAGCTCGACCTCGTGTCCGCGTTCGAGTAGCCCGTTGAGGTGCTCGAAGATGTCACGGTGGCCGCCGCCGACGCCCGTGTCCTCGGTGACGTAGACGACGCGCAGCGCTCCGGATGGCGTCCGCACATCACGGGCATCGAAGAAGTCGCCCCACCGCTCCCAGAACAGCCGCTGAGAAGCGCGTTCGCGTTCGCCGACGTGCGTACCGCGAGTGACCGACTCGAGATGCGTCAGCTCGGCGTCGGGCCAGTAGAACACGCGAAACCCGGCCTCCCAGGCGCGCAGGCAGAGGTCGACGTCCTCATAGGCCATCGGGTAGCCCTCGTCGAAGCCGCCGAGTTGGTTCAGCAGTTCGCGCGTCAGGTACATGCATGCGCCGCCGACGGCCAGCACCGGCTGAGGAACGCCGGCGGGACCCCAATCTGACGGCTTGAAGCGGTAGCGGTGATCGAACCACTCGAGCGCGCCGAGGTTCCGGACCGTGCCCCCGAACTGGATCCGGCCGTCGGGATACAGAAGCTTGCCGCCGACGATCCCGATCTTGGGGTCGCGGCTCGCCGCGTACTGGAGGCTCTCGAGCCATCCGGGCTTGGCCAGCATGTCCGAGTTGAGCAGTACGACGTCGTGCTCGGGATCGGCGGCCGCGAGACCCCGGTTGACGTTGGCAGCAAAGCCGGCATTGATCTCGCCGGCGACCACCTCGATTCCGTCGATCGCCCGCAGCGCTGCCAGGTGCTCAGGACCGCTCGCGTCGTCGCAGACGATCACGCGGACCAGGTCGCGCCGCGTCGTCGCGAGCAGGCTCGCGACCAGGTTCCGCACTTCGTCGATGTCCCGGTAGCTGGCGATCACGATCGATGACCGGCCGGCCCTCGGTGCGGTACCAACGGAGTGCCGCATCGGGCAGTCTGCGGCGCCGGCGGTGCGGGTCGACGCGCGATCTCAGCGGCGTGAAGCGCAGCGGGAACGTGACCGCGCGCAGCAGCAGCGACCCCAAGCCCGTGGTACTGGTAGGTCAGCGCGATCCGCTCGCGGAGCGTGTAGCCGGCAGCGGCAATGCGGCGCCAGCGCCTCGCTTGGCCGGTCGGGCTGGCTGTGGTCGGGCGTGTTCGGTGCTCACTGGTCTATGGTGCCGCGTCCGTCGCCTTCGCCGTCGTCCGGCCCGTCGCTCCTGCGGCTCGCGCCGGCCGATCGAGCCGAGCACCCCGAAGGCGCCCGAGCACCGGCCGCCGGAGCCAGTTCGCGGCCGCGACGCGCATCAGGCCTCGCTGCTCGGCGGGTGTCAACAACGGGTCGCGTGCATCGATCAGGGACATGCCCGCCTGCACGCGGCCGCGGAGCTCCTCGATGCGCCGAGTCCAGTTCGCGACCGTGCGCGTCGAGGGCGACGATCAGCTCCTCACGCTGAAGCTCCTCGTGCGCTCGCGCCCGCGCCGGCGGGTAAGGGGAGTCGAGCGCAGCTTCGTACGCATCGAGCAACCGCTGGGTGACGCTGTCCCATGTATGTCGACCCAGCGCGCGACTCAGAAGTTCGAGATGGGCGTCGAGCGGGCGCCCGGGGCGGAGCAGGTCGGCGGCCGCCGCAGCGCTGGCGACTGGATCCCACGGAATGATCGTGGCCGCCGCCGGGTCGACGATCTCCGCCAGCGAGGTCAGCGGCGCGAAGATGCACGGACGGCCGGCGCTGGCGGCCTCCAGCGGCGCCAGTCCGAAGCCCTCGTAGTTGCTCGCGCAGACATGCGCCTGGGCATGCTTCAAGAGCCACCGTCGCTCCGTCTCGGAGACGCGACCCAGGTCGACGACGCGGGCGGCGAGCTCGGGCGTTCGATCGAGCAGGCGTCGCTCGGCATCGGCCGAGGAGCCGTTGTCGACGTGTGGGCCCGCCAGCACGAGAAGACCCTGCCAGCCGTGGTGCCGGCGCAGCTCGTCCCCGAGCGCCAGGGCGAACGGGCGATTCTTGTGCGTGTAGTCGGTGCCAAGGACCAGCATGAAAGCCCGGTCGTCCGGCACCCGACGCGGTCGCTCAGCAGGTCCTGCCAGCAGGACGGCTGGGTCGATTCCGACTCCGGCAAGCGAGGTGCGGTGGGGCTCCACGAGGTCCTCGGCGACCGCGTCGCTTCGCGCGTGTTCGGAGAAGAACAGCACCCGGTCTGCCGCCGCGAGCGCGATCCGCGTCACCCGCCGGTGTGTTTGCCACAGGTCGATGTCGGCGTGGTAGGTCGGATTCCGGTAGGCGATCAGGTCGAGTTGCGAAACGACCAGCCGATCCCCGAGTAATCTGAGGAGTTGGAGGTCCGAGCCGGTGAAGACCTGCTGGGGCCGGTGCACGATATCCGTCCTCGGTGCGCCTGCAACGGCTTGCTCGTAGGGCAGCGTTTCAGCGCCTGCGGCGCGGAGCGCTGCGATCGTGTCCACGTGGGTGTCCGGAGCAACGACCGCACGTACGCGCAGCCGGCCCGTTTGCGCGAGGGCGACGACGAGCGCACCGATGTAGCTCTGCGTGCCACCGACCGCTGGACCCAGAGCACGCGCGTCGATCGTCACCGATGGAGTTGCGCGCGCGGTGCGGGCGGCCACCAGCGAACGTCGTAGCGGCCCCAAGTCGAGCGCCGCTTGGTTCGTCAGGGCTGCATCCAACCACGGATGCCGCGCGCGCAGCTGTTCGCGCTCGTGCTCGGGCGGCGGTCCCGTGTCTGCGTGAGATCCTGCCACGTACACATCGGGCGCGAGGACGCACCAGAGACCGTGCCCCGTCGCCCGTGCTGCGAAGTCGGTGAGGACGGCGGCGGGATGCGACAGGGAGCGATCGAGCGGCCCGGCAAGCTCGAGCGCCGAGCGCCGAATCCAGGAAAGCTGGGATCGCAGAGCCAGCACGCGCGGGTACGCCCGTGGTTGCGGCACGCTGCCAGCATGATCGACGCCGTCGCCTGCCGGCATGTCGGACTCGACGGGAGTCGGCTCGCCGGGGATCTCGAACAACCGATCCGCGTACGTCGTTATCGCGGTCGCCCCCGCCACGGCATCGTCGATCCGCGCTGCCGCGCGCAGGCGCTCGAACCATGTCCGAGGAAGCTCGCCCGGGCCGGCGACCACCACGACGTCAGCGCCTGGGTGCTCCGCGCAGGCGTCCGCGACCAATCCGGCCAGTCCAGCCGCGCTCGTCGCCCGCAAGCGTCGCCCCTGCTCACCAGCAAGCGCCGCGGCGGACGCGCACAGATCGGTTCCGCCGGCGATTGCCAGCGCGAGCTCGGCGGGAGTCGTCGCGATCACGCGCGCCAGCGTGTCGAGCACCTGTAGCCCGTCGTTCCAGGGCCAGATGACGACGACCACGTCTCCATCACCGAGGTCGGGCCAGTTGGCACGCTCTTCAGGTTCGGGCGTCAGCACTGGCCGCCCGGATGCTAGCTTGTCGGCCGTATGGTGTCCTGCACTCAGCCCGCTCGCTACAGGCGCGCATGTTCGACGGCCGGCTGCGCCGGCTCTTGAGCGAGCCCGCACCAGCCCGCATAACGGCGCGCTCGTCAGCAGCTCATCGAGTCAGTGCCCCTGATTGACCTCGAGCCCGGACAGAGTCTGGGCCTTCAGCGTGGAACCGTGGCTGTCTGCATCCCGGTCTTCGGCGCGCTCGGTCTCTTCGCCCAGTGCTTGAAGAGCGTTCTCGCTCACACCGACCCGGCCGTGATCGTCGTGATCTGCGACGACGCCGCTGTCGATCCCGCTGTGCAGCAGTTCGTCCGCGACACAGTTGACTCGGGTGCGTGGTCTCACTCGATTGCGTACCTTCGCCATGCGGTCAACCGCGGCTTCGTTGTCAATGCGAACAGTGCCTTTGCGGCCTGCGCGCCCGCCGATGTCGTTCTGCTCAACAGCGATTGCGTCGTCGCCGAAGGGTGGCTCGAGGGGCTCCGTGAGGCCGCGCACAGCGACTCCAAGGTCGCGACCGTGACGGCGCTCACGAATGCCGGGACGATCGTGTCCGTCCCGGAGCGCAATCAGCCGCTGCCGGTGCTTCCGCAGAACCTCACGCTGGACGGCGTTGCAGCGGAAATCGAGACGGTCAGTCAACGGCTGTTTGCGGATCTGCCGACCTGTGTCGGACACTGCGTCTACTTTCGCCGCAGCGCCCTCGAACTGGTTGGCGATCTCGACGAGACCTTCTCGCCCGGCTACGAGGAGGAGGTCGAGTTCTCCCAGCGGTGTGTCGTGCACGGACTGCGTCACATTCTCGCCGATCAAGTCTTCGTGCTCCACCGGCACTCCGGTTCGTTCGGCCACAGCGAGCGAGTGCAAAGCCTCCGGGCGCGTCATCACTTGATCGTCGTCGACCGCTTCCCCTATTACGACAGGTGGGTCGCCGAGGCCCACGTCGATCCCTATTCGCGGCTTGCCAGGGCGGTCGCGACCGCCAGAAGCGCGATGCAGGGACCCTCCGTGACAATTGACGGGCGGTCTCTCACTCGGTTCATGACGGGCACTGCGCTGGCCACGCTCGAACTGATCGGTGCGCTTGACATTCACACAGATCTGCAGATCCGCGTCCTCGTGCCGAACGATCTCGGTGGCTATGCGGCCGGCGTTCTGGCCGGACGGTCGGCAGTTCAGTTGCTGGACCTCGATGCTGCCGGCACGAGTCAGCCAAGCGATGTCTGTCACCGCCCCTACCAGGTGACTTCGCCGGACGATGCGCGACTGCTGAGGCACCTCGGCCATCGCCTCGTGATCACTCAACTTGACAACATCGCCTACCGCAACCCTGCGTACTTCGAAGGTTACGAGCAGTGGCGCCAATACCGGAGAATGACGATGGCAGCGCTCGCCGGGGCGGATCAGGTTGTGTTCATCAGCCGTGATGCCGCGCGGGACGCGCGTACCCTCGACCTCGTCGACGAGGAGCGGATCAACGTCATCCCACTCGGCACTGAGCAGACCCTGTCCGCGCTGTATCCCGAGCCGGTGCGACCGGCGATCGCTGGACGGATCGGTGATCGTCCATTCCTCCTCTGCCTCGGCACCGACTTCCTGCACAAGAACCGTCCGTTCGCGCTGCGACTTCTGGACGCGCTGACCCGGTCGGGGGAATTTGACGGACTGCTTGTGATGGCTGGGCCCAAGGTCGCGGCCGGATCTTCGGCGGGCGAGGAGGCGGCCTACCTCGCCACGCGTCCCAAGCTGGCCGCCCGCGTCCTTGACGTGGGTGCGGTGGAAGAGGCTGAGAAGCAGTGGTTGCTGGCCTCCGCCGCGGCGGTGGTGTATCCCACGACGTATGAGGGCTTTGGGCTGATCCCGTTCGAGGCGGCCCGGGTTGGCACGCCGTGTGTGTTCCCGTGGCACACGTCGCTGGCGGACAACTTCTCACGGGAACTGGCGCTGATCGTGCCGTGGGACGAGGATGAGACCGCGAAGAACGTCGCTCCGATCCTCGTTGCCGGTGATGCTCGCACTCGCCTCGTCGACGGCATCAACATGGCCGGCGCAAGGTTGACGGCTGCTCGCAACGCTCAGCTGCATGCCGACGTCTACCGGCGAGCGTTGGCAGGGCGGGCGCCGCTCGCCGCGGCGCTCAGCAAGGAGATGGCAGAGCTTGAACAGGCACGCGTCCAGCTCGAGGCGCAGCTCCGGGCGGCGCGCGGTGAGCTCGATGAGATCTACGACGATCCGCTCAATCGGGGACTCGCCGGCCGCTACGCGGTCCTTCCGAGAGAGCTGCGGCGACCGGTTCTCGCGATGGCGTCTCGTCCCGCGCTGCGAGCGGCCGTGACGATGGCATATCGAGCTGCGTATACCGTCCGCCACGGCGGACGTTCACGGACTTAGCAACGTCTAGATCAAGGGGGATGGACGTGTCAAACGATGTGCTGCGAGCCGACGAGGACCCTGAGCTGTGGTTCAGCGAGCACTACGAGGACGCCGCCGACCAGATTCTGGAGTTCCTGACCATCGAGGGTCCACCGATCGAGGGCAAGCTCGTCGTCGACATCGGCGCCGGTGACGGCATCATCGATGTCGGATTGGCCATCAAGGGACGGCCCAGGGAGCTGATTGCGTACGACGTGCGTCCGACCGACGTCGACGCGCTGCGCCGGATGGTCAAACTGTCGGGCGTCGCTGACGAAATACCTGCAAACCTATCTTTTGCGCGGTCGGCAGTCGACGCTCTCCCCGCACCAGATGGTTACTTCGACGTCGCTGTCACGTGGTCGGTGTTCGAGCACGTCACAGAGCCCGTGCGCATGCTGTCGGAGGTCAGCCGCGTGCTGAAGCCAGGAGGGGCGCTCTTCCTCCAGCTCTGGCCCTTCTTCCACTCCGAGCACGGCGGACACCTCTGGCCCCACTTCGCCGACCCATTCCCTCATCTGCTGCACAGCGATGAGGAGATCCGCGAGCGCCTCATCGGCCGCCGGGCCACTGATCCGACCCGAGAGGCGCTCGATGAGTACGAGAGTCTCAACCGGATCACACTGGATGATCTTCACCGCGCTCTGCTCGTTGCGGGGTTCACGACGGTCAAGCTCGAACTGCTGACCAACACCATCCACATTCCCCCGGTCCTGAGCCATCTGCCGCTGAGCCTGGTCGGAGTCGGGGGTGTCAAGCTTCTGGCGGTCACGCCCGTCACGCCCGCCGAGGCTTAGCTGCTGACCGGCTCCGGGCCTCGTTGCCAGCGCCGCCACAGCAGCCAGCCGGCGGCGCTGACCACGCTGATGAAGCTGAGCAAGCTCAGCCAAAGCGAGATCCGGAAGGTAGCGGGATCGTAGGAGAAATCGACGACGTGGCGGCCGGCCGTGACGGCAACGGCTCGGAAGTTCTCGTTCGCAGCCAGGATCGGCGCCGAGCGCCCGTCGACGGTCGCATGCCAGCCCGGGTAGTAGCTGTCATCGAGGACAAGGTACCCCGGACGGCGCGCGTATGTGAGCAGACGGACGTGTTCGTCGCGGTCGATCAGGAACCGCACGCGCGTGATCGGCCCGGGGACCGCCGGCGGTGGTGCCGGCGCGCCCTCCAATATCGGCGTGCGAGCAAGCTGAGTGGTCGTCGAGGCGACCGTGGCAGCGGCGGCTTTGGGTGCGCTGTCGGCGACCCGCCAGCTATACGCAACCCATGCCCGTGGAAGCGCGTTTGGATCCTCGTACACATCACCGCTGGGAGAACTGAACACGCGCCCGAGCCCGGCCGGCTCGGTGGCGCCATGTTGCACGACGACGTAGCGCACGGCAAACGTGTCAAGCGCGTCGACGGCCCGGGGCAATGCGGGATCCCAGTCGTCCTGGTCCCCTGTCGATTGACCATAGCCGCCCCACAGGCGTGCCCACCGCTCCGCTTTGGGAAAGTTATAGGACCCGACGTCGATCAGCCCGTAGCGCTCGGCCATGTTCGCCTGGAGTGACACCTCGGTTGGTAACAGCGTCCCGCTGATCCGCGTATGCGCTGCGTGCTTCTGCACATAGGCGAGCGCCGGAGGTGTCGCCGGATTTGCCTCGGCGAGGGGAATGGCCGGGTTGTAGTCGTAGTTGATGGCGACCAGGTCTGCGGCGACCAGGCAGACGGCGAGTGCGGAGGTCCAGCGTCTCCCAAGCCTGCTTCCGAGCGAGAGCAGGCCGACGCCGACAGCTGCGATGATGAGCCACCTCCACGCGACGGCCTGCTCGATGTAGCCCGTCCCGGTGAACGAGCGTCGCAGACCGGGCAGCTCAGCGAGAGCGGCGCCGAGGTGCGCGAAGGGTGCAAGATGGCGGAGCAGAAACACGACGGGCGCGAGCGCGGCGATCACGAGCACGATCAGCATCCGCCGGCGCTCTTGGTGGCTGCCATCCAGCCAGCGCTGTAGTCCGAGTCCTGCAAGGAGGGCCCCCCCGAGGACTACCAGGTACAGGGTGTACAGGAGGTCCACGTCCGCCGGGCCTGGAACCGAGGAGAGGAACGTGTGGACCGGGGTGTTCATCGCAACGAGCAGCGCGCCGGCGGTGAAGCCACCCCAGAAGACGTGGACACTGCGCGGTCGGCGGGCCACGAGTCCGGCGAGCGCCAGCAGGACGGGGAGGACGCCGAAGTATGCCGTCCGAGTGAGGTAATTGATCGGCCCGAACTGACCGATCGCAAGATCGGGCCGTCCCCACAGCTCGGGAAACAGGAAGGCGTAGAGGATGTTGTTGGGAAAGTTCGGCGCTCCGCCGCGCGACACGGTATTGGCGACAGCGAGGTATTGAGCAAATGGGAAGACCGCAGCGGCGGCGAGGAGGATCCCGCCGGCCCCACTGGCCAAGAGCAGGAGAAGCCGGAGGCGTCGGGACGCCTGCGGAACCGGCTCGCGCTCGCGTGGGGCTCGGAGCAACTCGTACAGCGCCACCGCGGTGACGCCGCCCCCGCCGATGGCGATGAACTCGGGGGATCCTCCACAAAGGAGCAGTCCGACCGCCACGATCAGGCCGAGCGCATCCAGCGGCCGGGCGAAACGAGCAACGCGGGCCGCCATCAGCATCGTCCACGGCGCTGTGGCCATTACCGCCGATGTCGGAAACTGAACTTGGTCGACAAAAAAGGTGCTGAAACCGTACGCGACGGCTGCGAGCGCAGCCGGGCCTCGCGCGAGTCCCGTCCAGCGAGCGAGCAGATACAGCCCGCAAGCGCCAAGCACAAGTTTGAGCGCGGCGATCCACGCCGCTGCATGCCAGAACGAGAAGATCAGTGCAAGCCAGGTGAGCGGGAAGAAGGGCGCCGTTTGCTGTGATGCGATCAGCGGCCGCCCGGCTGCCTGGTACGGATTCCAAGCTCCGTTGCCGCCGGAGGCGAGATCGCGCCGCAGTACCAGGAGATCCGAGGAGAACACGAGCACCGGATCGTCCAGCTCGGGATTCGTCGGTCGGACGACGCCCGCCGGGACGTCCGCGACGAACGGGTCCTGGAACAGGATGTTGTCTCCGTCGGAGAGGATCTTTCCGCCCACCAGCGACTGCCAGAAGAGCGCGAACGCGAGGAGGCAGAACAGAGCCAGAGGGACGACTGCCGGGCAGCGGCTCCGGAAACGACGCGCCCCGAGGCGGCGAGGCGGGGCTTCGACGCTCACTGCGGCGCGATCTTAGCAACGACCATGTCTCGACACGTGCGCGGAGAACGCGCGTATTATCGCGGCGATGACGCTGCGGATCGGCGCCCGTAGCGCCCTACAGAAGTGGGGAGATCCCATCGCTGTGGTCTGTGCGGCAGTGGTGATCCTGAGTCCGCTGCTCGCCTCCGTCAGCAGGGTTCCGCCTGATCTGACCAACCATCTGTGGACGGTCAGGGTGGAAGCGCAGGCCATCAGCCGGCATCTGGCACCGACGTACTACATGAACGCCTCGGCAGTCGGCGTCTACTATCCGCTGTTCGTCTTCTACGGCGGGACGCTCTACGCCGCCGTCGGAGCGCTCGTTGCGCTCCTCGGGCATGCGCAGCTGGCCTACTTTGGCAGCACGGGATTGGCCGTCATGGCTGCCTATGGTGGCTGGTTGTGGCTCTCTCGCCAGCTTGGGGTTCGCTCGTGGTATGCACACGCACCCGCGCTCACATATGTGGGCAGCGCGTACTACGTGACCAATCTGTACGGACGGGGAGCCTGGCCCGAGTTCATCGCGACGTCCATCATCCCGCTGCTGGCGGCAAGCGCTTGGAGAGTGGTCACGAGCGCACGGATCGAACCCATTCCAGCGATGTTGCTCGTTGCGTCCTCCGTGTTCTTCGCCGGTTCCCACAACATCACGCTCGTTCTCGGATCGCTCGTGCTGATCGTCGCGATTCTCCTGCTGTCGCTGGCCGTGGGGCGCGGGCTCCTGCCACGAGGGATCCGACGCCTTCTCCAAGCCGCGGGCCTGGTCCTTCTGGGAGTCGCTGTGGACGCCTGGTTCCTGCTGCCGGATCTCGCCCACGCCGCGCAGACTCAGATCTCGGCGCAGTCAGCCGTCCTACCATGGGCGGAGACGGGTTTCTTCAACACCCCTGGTGTGCTCTTCAATCCGCTCAGGGCGGTGCCGAGCCAGTCGACGACACCCGCTCTCTACGTCCAGGCCCCTGATTGGTTTCTGTTGTGGGTGCTGGTCGCGGGAGCGGCGACCTGGTCGCGCGCGCCGCGCCGACTCCGCCGCATCGGCCTCGCGCTGGTGTCGCTGCTCGCGATCCTGCTCGCCTTGATCATGATCGAGCCGCTGTGGGACGCGATGCCGCGGCTGGTTCAATCGGTGCAGTTCCCGTACCGGCTCAATTCATATGTTGCGTTGTGCGCATCTGGTCTGGTGCTCGCAGCGCTCGCGGCGGTTGATCACATCCACGACGCCGCTCGAAAGCTTCTGGGCGCCGCGCTCGCCGCCGCTATGGCGATCAGCCTCAGCCTGTGCGTGTGGCAGCTGTGGGAGCCGCCCGTGGATCCGGTCTTCTACAGCAGCCTGCTGAACGCCTACACGTCTGTGCACGTGAACCCGGGCACCTGGTCGGCCGCCGGGGACGACTACGCCGACTCCAGCCAGCGCGTTATTCCGACGGCGCCCTCGGCGAACCTGACGATCGATCCGGCCGCGATCAACGCCGCACGCGTGACGCTCAGCGTCACGCCTCCAGCTGGGACCGCGCCGTTCGCGACGAACATCGCCGGCGGTCCATACGCAGTGCGCGTCTCGGGAGGAGTGGTGCGCGTTGGGCGGACGTCGACGGGATTCGCCGTCCTGCGCAGGCGCTCGGCCGGAGCCGGGCCTGTGACCGTGTCATTGGCGCCGGCCGGCGGCGCGTTGACGGTCGGCAAGATCGTCAGCCTCGCGGCGCTCACCGGCATCTTGGCAATGGTCGTCTGGTGGCCGATGTACGGGCTCGGCGCCTGGTACGGCCGGCGACGAACGGCTTCAGGGCGCGGCTAATTCGCCTCGTCTGCTCCCCTGTGACTCCGGGTGCGGGCTCATCGATGCAGCCGGGCAACTGGCGAGCGCCGTCCGCCGCCGGGGGACTGAGCGCCCCGGCCCATATCATCACCTCTCGTGCCGGACGTCGATTCCCTTGTCCCCATCCGCGTCGCGGTGATCGGCTCGGGCCTGATCGGCCGTCGCCGGGCGCAGGCACTGCTGACGATCCCCGGCGCACAGCTTGCCGCGACGGTCGACCCCGAAGCCGGGCCGCCGGTGGGCGAGGCCGCGCCTCATCTGCGGTCCATGTCCGATCTGCCGCCGAACTCATACGACGCCGCGGTGATCGCGGTGCCCCATATTCATGCCACCGAGCTGGCCGGGTCGGTGCTGCGCGCCGGCAAGCCCGTCCTGGTCGAGAAGCCGCTGGGAACCACCGGCGCCCAGGCGCGCGAGCTGCAGCGCCTCGCCGGACGCGTCGGACGGCCGAGCTTCGTCGGCTACAACTATCGCTTCCTGCCAGCGATCAGCGGCCTGATGAAGGCCGCGCGCGACGGGGAGCTCGGCCCGCTGCGCAACCTCGACCTGCTGGTGGGGCACGGTGGCCATCCGGGATCGGCTGAGGGCTGGAAGCTCGACCCTGTCATGGCCGGGGGCGGAGTGCTGCTCGACCCGGGCGTTCACCTGTTGGACCTGCTGCTCTCGCTCGCGCCGGATGCCGCCTGCGTGTCGATCGAGGCCACCCGTGGCTTCTGGGGCACGGGGATCGAGGAGGATGTGGTGGCGACCTTCCGGTCGGGCCTGCTGATCGCCACGGTCCGGGTCTCCCATATCCGCTGGATCAACACCTTCCGGGTCGAGGCCGTCGGCGAAGAGGGGTACGCGATCGCCGAGGGGCGCGGCGGCAATTATGGCCCGATGACCCTCCGTTGCGGCCGGCGTTGGGCGTGGCGTGACCCGGGGGTCACGAGCCAGCGCGACAGCGAGACCACCGCGACCTTCGGCTCCAGCGACGCCAGTCTGACCGACGAGTTGGCTGCGGTCGTCGCCGCCTGGACGGGTCAGGGCTCCGAGTCGGCGGCCACCCCTCGGCCCGCCGACTTCGCCCATGCCCGGCGGATCACCGAGCTCTGCGAGGAGCTCTACCCGCGCATCGGCGGATCGGGTGCGAGCTGCAGTTCCGGCGCCGGTCCGCCGAACCAGACTTTCTCAGGGTAGCCGCCTGTACCAGGCCACGATGTCGGCGCCGCGCAGCTCGCGCTCCCACTCGGTCGTCTGCTCGCTGCCGACGAAGCCAACGAGCAGATGCGACGTCGTGGCGACATCGGCGGGCTCGAAGCCGGCTCGTTCGGCGACCACGGTAAGCGAGGCCGGCGAAAAGAACCCGAGATGCTCGCGCTTGAGCGAGTGGTACCACGGGCCGAAGACCTCGGCCTCGGGGCAGTCGATGTTGGGCGTCTTGATGCCGACGAAGCCGCCGGGCCGGACGATCGCCGCCACCTGGGCCATCAGCTCGTCGGCGTCGTCCACGTGCTCGATCAGGTCGAACATCGTGACCGCGTCGAAGCGGTCCGTCCACCCCCGCCAATGCTCAGCGAGCGTCCCAGGGTGGGTCGCGAGCCGATAGGAGGACGCGGCCACCGCCCGGGCGAAGGCCGAGATCTCCACGCCCTCCTGCTCGAAGCCAGCCTCCCGCAGAGCGACACGGAAGAAGCCGTATCCCGAGCCGATGTCCAGCACGCGTCCGTGATCCAGGCCGGTTGCCGCGTGCATCTCGCGCACCTGGCGCGCGGCCTTCTCGAGCCGCCAGCCGGACTGCCCTGTGTAATCGCCGTAGCCGCCGGCGGACAGCTTGTCGCCCTCGAAGTAGTCCTCTTCGTAGAGTGGAGGATCGCGCTCGTAGACGAAGCGCTCCCCATCCCAGTGCACGAGCCAGGCGTGGCGGGCCGCGTCGGAGATGGCCACGCCGTAGGTCGGCGACTCGGCGATCGCGGCATACCACAGACGCCCGACCATCCCGCGCGGCCCGGGGCCCACCGAACCGCCGGCTGGCGCCGCCGTCGGCGGGTCGGCTCGCAGGCCATGCCATGCAGCCCGGAGCCGAGCGAGCAGATCATCGCCGCGGGCCTCCTCGGCCAGTCGGATCCATCGGTCGAACTCTTGCATCTCCAGGTTCATCAGCCGCAGCAGCCCGTTGTGGAAGTGGTCCTCGCTGTCGACGTAGCGGATCTCCCCACCGGGCGACGTCACGGAGATGCTCATGACCCCCCTCGCAGCTGGTGATGACGGCCGATCATGTGCAGCAGCAGCGTGAAGCCGAACGTCTGGAATCCGAGCATGATCAGCATCAGCCCGAGCACCGACGAGTACTGGAAGGCGGAGAGCTCGAACCCGGCCGAAATCCAGCGAACGGCCAGCACGACCTCGGGGATCAGCCCGAGAGCCACCAGCAGTGCGCTGAGGCCGACCCCCCGGTTGTAGGTGAAGCGCGTGAGCAGCCGCGCGGTGTAGTCAGGGTTGAAGTCATAGAAGACACGGGCCAGCAGTGCGAGCTGGACGGCTCCGTATCCGACCGACGCGCAGACCACTCCGAACAGCATCCAGTGCAGGTCGAGGCCGATGCCCAGCGCGTAGACCCGCCCCCCGGACAGCGCGGCGCAGAGCAGCGTCCCGAGCGTGAACAGCGCCGCTCCCGGCCACAACAGGAAGAAGTCGGGCGCGTAGAGGAACATCACGCGCAGGCTGTCCCACCCGGCGATCCAGGGGGTCTTCCAGCCGCCGCGCTTGAGATGGCTCTCGCGGCCCTCGCGATCCTTCCAGAAGCGGACCGGGACCTCGGTCGACCGCAGGCCGAGCCGCCGGGCCTTGAGGATCATCTCGGACGCATACTCCCAGCCCTGGGACTCGAGCTCGAGGCGGCTATAGGCCTCACGGGTCAGCGCGCGCATCCCGCAGTGGATGTCCGAGAAGCGGGTGCCATAGATGATGTTGAAGAGCAGCGTCGTAGCCGGAGAACCGAAGTAACGGTGCAGGGCAGGCATCGCCCCCGGCTCGATCTCGCCCTTGGTACGGGTCCCCATGACGAAATCGCTTCCGGCGCGAATCGCTTCGACGAACGCTTCGATCTCCCGGAAGTCGTAGGTCAGGTCGCAGTCCCCCATGATCACGATGTCACCGCGCACATGTGGAAGGGCGTCGATGTAGGCCCGGCCGAGCCCACGGCGGGGTACCGAGATGACCGTCGCCCCGCGCTCGGCGGCGATCTGCGGCGACCGGTCGGTCGACGAGTCGATGATCAGGACCTCGCCCCTGACCCCGGCGCGGGCCAGGCCTTCGAAGCACCAGTCGACGAACTCGCCGATCGTCAGCTCCTCGTTGAGACACGGCACGACGATCGAGACCTCGGGCGCCTCGCTCGAGGCTTCGGACGACCGGGCGTCCTGCGTGCGGGTTGTCATCCGGAGGAGCCGCGCGACGCCTCGTCGATGTTGGCCTCGATCGACGCGATCAGCGCCTCGCGCGAGCTGTGGTGGCAGCGCCAGCCGCGTGCCTTGAGCCGGTCGCTGCGGAAGCGGACGATCGGCACATCCCCCTTCCAACCGCGGTTGCCGCCGGCGTACTCGAACGCGACGCCGTCGAGACCCATGCGCTCCACGACGAGCTCGGCGATCTCGGTGACCGTGATGTAGTCGCCGGTCCCGGCATTGAAGACCTCATACCCCTCCCACCCGTGATCGGTGAGCAGCAGCATCGCCGCCACGACGTCGTCGACGTGGATGTAGGACTTGCTCTGGGTGCCGTCGCCGAGAATGCGCAGCCGCGACGGGTCGTCGAGCAGGCGACGCACGAAGTCGTAGGTCACGCCATGGGTCTGTCGGTCTCCGACGACGTTGGCGAAGCGGAAGACCGCGGCCCGGATTCCAAACATGTGGGCGTAGGCGGCCAGCATGGCCTCGCAGCCGAGCTTGCTGGCGCCGTAGGTGGAGACGGGGATCAGCGGACCGAAGTCCTCGTCCACCTCATCGGTGCCGCGATCGCCGTACACCCCCGAGCCCGAGGAGTAGATGATGCGCTGAACCCGGTTGACGCGGGCCGCCTCGAGGACATTCTGGGTCAGATAGGTGCCTTCCCAGAAGTCGATGCTCGGCTCGGTCACCGCCCGGGCGATATCGGGGTTGGCGGCAAACAGGAAGACCTCGTCGCAGCCCGCCATGGCCTCGACCACGCGATCGGCGTCCTTGAGATCGGCGACCACCAGCTCGAGCCGCGCGTCGTCGAGCGCCGGCCCGAGGTTCGCGCGATCACCGGAGGCCAGGCTGTCGAACACGACGACGTCACGTTCGCCACGACGAATCAGCTCCTGGGCGATGTGGCTGCCGATGAATCCGGCGCCGCCCGCTATGAAAGTCCGGGACACAGCCCGTGCAGCCTAGCTGGTGGCGAGGGTCATCGCCCTGCCGACCCGCGGACGGCACCGCTGGGCGACCTCGCCACAATCTTCGCGCCACAATGCTCGCATGAGACGCGTGCTTGCGCTCGCCGGCCACCCTCTGACCGGACCGGGCATCCGCTATGGAATTGCCGGCATCGTTGTGGCCAGTGTCTATCTTGGCGTGCCCGTCGCCCTCAACGGCGGAGCCGGCGTGCCGATCGAGGCCGCTATCCCGATCGCGTACGTTCTGGCCATCTCGCTCCATTTCACGTTGCAGCGCACCTTCGTATGGCGGCACATCACCGAGTTCGCTCTGACGACTCGTGGTCAGCTCAAACGCTACGGCGTGATGGCCACAGTTCAGTACCCGACGACGGCAATCGCCACGGCGGTCCTGCCGGGACTGCTGCACCTGCCGCAACGGGACACATACGTGATCGTGACACTGTCGATGGCGCTGGTCTCCTTCACCTTTCTGCGGACACTCGTCTTCCACGGCCACGATCCCCGCTCCCAGCCGGTGCGATCTGACTCACCCGCTGACCTGGAGGTTGCTGAGGAGCAACTCCTCGAGCGAGGTGGCGTGTCCCGCCAGGGTTAGTCGAACTCGGTTGAGGCCCAGATGCACTGGGATCGGTATCCACACGCCCGGGCCGATCACCGGTGTGACGCTCGGGCGGTGGGTGCCGTTGCGCGCCAGGATGACCATCGTCGACGCCGGTGGTGCACCGGCGCCTGCGGTCGCTGACGCCAGCATGTGGACCGTCCCGGAGCTGGGGGCGACGATCGTCACCGTCGCCGGCGCGGTTCCCAGCCAAACGCCGGAGCCATCTTGCGTAAACGCACCATCGCCCGTCGGTGGCGGCAGCACCGGCGCGAGAGGAGAAGCGACCCGGGTGATCTCCGGCTTGCCGCGAATCATCGTGGCGAGCGTGACGAGCGGCGCGGTGGCATCCTCGAGGGCGGCAAACGTCGATGGATGCTCGATTTGCAGCAGGTCGGCGTAGCCGGTGAAACTGATTCCCAGGCCGATGGCCGCGCCGAACAGGGTGAGGATCACGCCGCCGATGGCGATGACGCGGCGGCCGAGGCTGCGTAGTCGCCAGCGATCGAGCCAGACTGCCCATAACAGAAACGATCCGAGCAACATGAAGGTGACGAAATCCACCTCGTAGCGCTCCGTCGTCGCGTTCACGGAGTAGGCCAGCAGGACGGCGATGGCCAGTCCCATGGCGGCGAGCCCCCCGGCGATCAGCAGGAGAGGTCTGTCCCCGGGACGGCGCCGCCACCAGAACGCGGGGAAGGCCAGCAACAGCAGCGTGATCGGCATGGTCGTGAACACCCCTCCAGCCGGCTCTGCAAACGGCGGTGATCCGAAGTACTGACTCGGCAGGGTGATCGGATCGGCACCGGCAGTCTGCAGGAAGGCATGAGGGAACGTGAGCGATAGCCGCACCGGGACATACAGATAGCTGAGCAGGCCCGGCACGATCCATCGGACCTTGTCGAACGGGGCGTTGAGCTGATCAACCCCCGCCAGGGCGTAGCGCTCCCCGAAATTCGCCGGGCTTCCGAAGCGCACGTCGTTGTACGCGGCGATCACCAGACCGCACAGGACCAGGGGTCCCAGAGCATAGGCGAGGATCACACGAGATTCGTTGCGACGACGGACCAGCCAGACGCCGACCGCCGCCGCGATCGCACTGCTCAGCACCAGATCGGGCCGTGCGCCGACGGCCAGACCAAGGCACAGGCTGCCCAGTGCGAGCCGCCGCCGGCGAGCGACTGGTCCGAGGATGGCCGTGAGTACGAACAGCACGCCGGCCATCTCAAAGCAGTACCCACAGCTGATCGCCACCTCGTACTGGATCGGACGCCTCAGGAGGAACGGCACGGTGTTGGTCAGCGCCAGCCCCGCGCTGGCCACGAGCAGCAGCCATCCCGGCGTACGCGGCGCGAATCGTCGCACCACCGCGTGAAGCAGCGCAACGGCGCACACCAGGCCGAGAAAGCCGTACAGGGCCACCGCAAAGCTCAGCGACATCGAGAACCCTGTGATCCGGAAGGGGGCAAACAGCGTGACCACCGGCGTCGCGCCCCACGTCGCGTAGAACCGCCCGTTGTGTAGAGCCAGATCGTGGAATGGTCCGGCGTAGGGAGCATTCTGGGTAGGGTCGTAGGGGTTCTTGAGGTGCAGCAGCGCTGGCGGCGGCACCTCCGGGAGATAGGTGTGCCCGTGCAGGAACGCCGTCGTCAGCTGGTTGTAGTAGTCGTCGTTGACCGAACTGAACGAGAACGGAATCGTGCTCGCCGCGGTCCACATGTAGAACGCGAGCACGACGAGCAGGAGACCCGCGAGCGCGACCCGGTAGCGCGTGACCCGCACGGCAAGGAGCGTCGCCCGCCACCGGCGCGGTGACCGCAACCATCGTCGAGGATGCGTTTGCGTTGCTCCTACGTTGGCAGCCAGTTCGCCGATCTCAATCGGCAGTAGGCTATCCAAATGGCGGATTCGAATCACTCAGATCGCTACATGGACGCAGCGGCCGAGATCGCGCAGAGCGTCGACCGAGAGCAGATCGACGCGATCGCGCGCGGGTTGGCTGATCTGCGCGAACGCGGCGGCCGGCTGTTCGTCCTGGGCGTCGGCGGCGGCGCGGGGCACGCGTCTCACGCGGTCAACGATTTTCGCAAGCTCTGCGGCATCGAGTCCTACGCTCCGAGCGACAACGTCTCGGAGCTGACCGCCCGCACGAACGACGATGGCTGGGAGACCGCGTACGTGAATTGGCTGGAGGTCTCGCGTCTGTCGTCAGCCGACGGGCTGATGGTGTTCTCTGTCGGGGGCGGATCTCGGGAGCACGGCGTTTCGGTCAACCTGGTCAACGCGATCGAGCGGGCGCACGAGCTTGGGGCGACGATCTATGGCGTCGTTGGCGCTCCCGGTGGGACCCTCGCGGAGCTGGCGAACGAGGCGATCCTGATCTCCCCGCCGCCGGACCTTCGCACCCCGCTCGTCGAGTCCTTCCAAGCCGTTGTCTGGCATGCGCTCGTCTCACATCCCGAGCTTGCGGCGAGCCTGGGGCACTGGGAATCGATCACCGCGAAGTGAGGGTCTGCCATACCGCTCCGCAGTGACGGCGGGAACTCACGAGGGCTCCACATTAGTCGTCGTCCGGGGAGCGCGCGTGCAAGGTGCCCGGAGGACCGCTTGGCGACGGCGCCGGCGGCCCCATGAACGCGCGCCCTCGCGCTCTCTGGGCGACGGCGAGGATGGTCAGCCCGAGCAGGGCCAGCAGCGCGAGGATGGTCAACGAGCGCCCGATCAGGAGCGCGAGCGGCGCTTTGCCCGTAAGCGCCCTCAGACAGCTGTCGCACACCGACTGCACAGTCGCGAGCCACGGACTGCGGTTGACGCGCAGCACCACGAGCCCATCGGAGGTGGTGCCCGCCACCGAAGCGTCCCCGGAGATCTGGATCAGCGGCGAGGCCACCACGCGCGTCGAGACAAGGCTGCCCGGCGGTTGTGAACCGGAGAGCTGGACTTGGGGAGCGCTGTCGTAGCCCAGCGCCGACACACCTGCCTGTGCCGCCGGCGGGCTCAACGGGTGCTTGGAGACGAGGCGAAACTCGATCACCTGGGTGCCGCCGACGAAGGCTGGCGGCAGAACCCAGGGGTGAATGCTTGCCGGAGTGGGAGCCGGGCTCACCCCCCGGGCCTGCGCCGAGATCGCCAGGTCCAGTGCCACTCCCACCTGCCAGGCGCCCGCCAGCAGCAGCAGCGCGATCGTGACGCGGCTTTTTCGCAGTGCCGGGATCCTGAGCAGCACAATGATCGCTAGGGCGGTCAGAAGCGCGAGATAGGTCACCAGCCGGAAGGGGAACTGGATCGCCTTCAGGGCGGTGGGGAAGCTGAGCCACCAGCCGGGATTCACGATCAGGAGAATCACGGAGATGCCTGCGAGTCCCAGCACCAGCAGCGCCATCCGCGGCCGCGGGTGCAGCCAGCGCCGAGATGCGGCCAGCGCAGTCGCCGCTAGCGCCCAGATCAACGCCGCCACGACCGTCTGGGTGTGCAGGTCGGTGCCGGTGGTCCCCGCAGGCTGACCGGGCAGCGGGTCGAGAACCACGCTCAGGCGGTCAAAGCCATTGGTCTGCCGCAGCAGTTGATCGGACAGGGTCGTGATGACCGTCCGGCCCGACAGCCAGACATTCGGAGCGAGGAACGCCCCGCAGAGCGCAACACCGATCAGAGCGCCGGCCAACACGAGTACGTAACGGCGCAGCAGCTGGGCGCGAGAGCCGTCCAGCAGGGGCAGCATGGCGAGGCCGAGCACCGGCGCGATCAGGGCGGCAAACAGGAGCGTTATGTTGTGCATGCCCGCGATCGTCGCCACTGCGACGGCGAGCACTGCGACCATCGCGGCCTCGGACTTGGCGCGGGCCGTCAAGAGGCTCGTGGCAGCCCCGAGCGATACCGCTAGCCCGCCGATGGCCACGAACTCCGTCCAGGCGCCGCGGCCGTAGAGGTTCGAGACCAGGTAAGGAGTCGTCGCGAACAGGACGCCCGGCACGATCGCCAGCCGAGATGGAACGCCAAGGTTGCGCGCGGTCCAGCCAACGCCGGCTGCCGCGGCGACGAAGGCCGCGACGGTCACGGTTGCGAACACGGGCCACGACCCGAAAACCAAGGCAGGGTAGGCCATGACGCTGAACCCTGGACCGGCGTAGAACAGGAACTGCGGGTAGAAGATCATGTCCGCCGCGTGGATGAAGAAGGTCGGCGTCCCGAAGGCGCTCACGTGGGCCGTCTGCATCTCAAGCAGCCAAAGCGAGTTGGCCCACTCGAACCAGGCGTTCTGGTGCACGACGAACGGGATCGCGAGAGCGCCGACCAAAACGTACGGCAACCATGCCTCCAGCTTCAGTCGCCTCACCGGGCAGAGCGTACGGGATGATCTACCCGCTGCTCCATAAACCCTTCGATGTTCTCTATTCTCTAGTGTCGCGATCGCTTGAATCACGCTCTCCAGAGAGCTTGCGGCGTGCTTACTCACCACGCGCCGACCAAGGTCAGAGGTCGGCCTCGATTGACAGCCGACGCCCGTTCGCGTCGTGGAGGCGTCACCCGAGCCGGCGAGCTCCTCGTCAGCTGCGTGTGGGTCGAGCGTCGTACGCTCTACTCGTGCCAGACCGCCGCGACTCGCCGAAAGCGTGCTGGCGGAGCTGGCGGAGTGGTTGAGAGGAAGTTGAGCGAACCCTTGCGGAAGGCGGCTTTTCTCGACCGCGATGGAGTGCTCAACGAACTGCGCCCGGATTCCGTCTCCGGCGCCCCGGAGTCGCCGTTGCGGGCGCAGGACGTCGCGCTGATCCCGGGCGCCGCCGAAGCGGCCGCCCGTCTGCGCTCCGTCGGCTTTGCGCTCTTCGTCGTCTCGAATCAGCCTGCGGCCGCCAAGGGGTCGGTCAGCCTCGAACAGCTCGAGGACGTCCATGCGCGCGTGCTCGAGCTGATGGCCGCGGCCGGCGCGCCGATTGAGGACTCGCGGCTCTGCTTCCATCACCCGCTCGGCGTCGTCCCGGAGCTGGCCGGTCCGTGCGGGTGTCGCAAGCCGGAGCCGGGGATGCTGCTCGATTTGGCGGCCGAGTTCGATCTGGATCTCGCGAGCTCGTGGATGATCGGCGACACCGACACGGACGTCGCGGCCGGCCACGCAGCCGGCTGTCGAACGATCCTGATCGAGCACGCTCCCAGCGCACACAAGCGCAGCGGACGGGCCGCGCCCGACCTGACCGCCGACAACCTGCTCGACGCGAGCGAGCGCCTGCGCGTCCTTGAACTCGGGTAGAATTCGCAGCGTGCTTGATCGCCTGACGGTGCAGATCTTTGCTGACGGAGCGGATCTCGACGGGATTTTGGCCCTCGCCGCCGATCCACGTATTTCCGGTTTCACGACAAACCCGACGTTGATGTGGAAGGCGGGCCTGACCGACTATCAGGACTTCGCTGAGCGCCTGCTCGAGCGCATCACCACACATCCGATCTCGTTCGAAGTGTTCGCCGACGACCCGGGCGAGATGCGCCGCCAGGCGAAGCTGATCGCGTCCTGGGGCGAGAACGTCTACGTGAAGATCCCGGTGACGACGACCGGCGGGGCATCGATGGCCCCGCTCGTTCGCGAGCTCTCCGAGGACGGTGTCAAGGTCAACGTCACGGCGCTCTTCACCACCGCACAGGTCGAGCTGATCACCGCGGCGGTGCGTGACGGCGCCCCGTCCTACATCTCGGTGTTCGCCGGTCGGATCGCCGACGCAGGCGTCGATCCCGTGCCGATCATGGCGCGCGCGGTCGACATCATGCTCGCCGCTCCGCGGTCGCAATTGATCTGGGCATCTCCACGGGAGATCCTCAACGTGGTTCAGGCCGATCAGGTGGGTTGCCACGTGATCACCATGACACACGACCTGTTGACGAAGCTCTCCTCCCTCGGCAAGGATCTCGACCAGTTCTCCCTGGAAACGGTCCAGATGTTTCGCCGCGACGCCATCGCCGCAGGCTTCGCGCTCTAAGCGATCATGAAGCGGGCGTGCATCACCGGCGGGGCCGGGTTCATCGGCTCGACGCTCGCTGACCGCCTGCAGCGTGCCGCCGTCGAGGTCGTCGTCGTCGACGACTTCCGGACCGGGAGGCGGGAGTTCGTCGAAGGTCTGATCGCCCGCGGAGGCCGGCTGTTCGAGGGCGACGTCCACGATGCGGCGCTGCTCGAGGAGGCGTTCGCCGGGTGTGACTGGATCTTCCACTTCCAGGCGAATGCAGATGTTCGCCACGGTCTCGATCATCCGCGGCGGGACCTCGATCAGAACACGATCGCGACCTCGATCGTGCTGGAGGCGATGCGCGCCACCGGCGTGCACAACATTGGATTCTCGTCGACCGGGTCCGTCTACGGAGAGCCCGATGTGTTCCCGACGCCGGAAGATGCGCCGTTCCCGATCCAGACGTCCCTCTACGCCGCCTCCAAGCTGGCATGCGAGGGGCTGCTCGGCGCCTACGCTCACGGTTACGGTTTCAACGCCCTGATCTTCCGGTTCGTCTCGATCCTCGGCGAGCGGTATACGCATGGGCACGTCTTCGACTTCTACCGCGCGCTCAAGCGGGACCCGACGCGATTGCGGGTACTCGGCGACGGCAATCAGGAGAAGTCCTACCTGTACGTTCAGGACTGCGTCTCCGCGATCTTGGTCGCCGTCAACGCGCACGCCGACGGAGCCGGAGAGGCACACGTGTACAACCTCGGCACAGATGAGAGGATCGTCGTCGACCAATCGGTGGCGACGATCACCGCTCACCTCGGGCTCTCACCTGAGGTGGAGCACACGGGCGGCCGGCGCGGATGGCCCGGCGACTCCCCGGTGATTCACCTTGACTGTGCCCGCATCCGTTCACTCGGCTGGCAGCCCGAACTGCGCATCGGCGACGCGATCACGCGGACGCTCGACTGGTTCGACGTCAACCCTCAGCTGTTCCAGGAGACGGCGATCGCATGAGTGTCATCTTCAGTCGTGCTCCGTTGCGCATCTCCCTCGGCGGGGGCGGCACGGACCTTCCTTCCTACTACGTCGACCATGGCGGCTTCCTCGTCGCCGGGGCGATCGACAAGTACGTCTACATGCTGACCCACACCGTGTTCCAGCAGCGCTACCGGATGAAGTACGCGCAGACCGAGGAGGTCGACGAGATCTCGGAGATCAGGCACCCGATCCTCCGCGAGGCGCTCCGGGCCCACTGGCGCGGGAATCCGCTCGAGATCGCCTCGGTCGCCGACGTCCCGTCGGGCACGGGCATGGGGTCATCAGGTTCCTTCACGGTCTGCCTGCTGAAGGCCCTCGCGCTCGCGCGCAGCACCGCGATCACCGCCGGGACGCTCGCGGAGGCCGCGTGCGCGATCGAGATCGAGATCCTTGGCGAACCGGTCGGCAAGCAGGATCCCTACGTCGCGGCGCACGGTGGAATCTGCGGCTACACGTTCCACGGGGACGGCCGGGTTGACGTCGAGCCTCTGGAGCTCGCGCCGGCGACGCTCCGGCGGCTCGACGAGAATCTCCTGCTGTTCTACACCGGAGAGCAGCGATCCGCCTCAGGGGTTCTGACGGACCAGGATCAGCGCTCCAAGGGCGGCGATGCAGAGATGCTCGCGAACCTTCACGCCACCAAGGAGATGGGGAGGACGAGCGTGGAGCTGCTGCGCTCGGGCGACCTCGAAGCCTACGCCGAGTTGATGCACGAGCATTGGCAGAACAAACGCCGGCGGTCGCCGGGGATGACGAACGAGCAGATCGACAGGCTCTACACGCTCGCGCGGCGCAGCGGCGTGATCGGTGGCAAGCTCGTCGGAGCCGGCGGGGGCGGCTTCCTGCTCGTCTACGCGCAGCGCCCGGCTGACACCCGGCAGGCGATGGCCGCGGCGGGGGCGCAGGAGCTGCCGTTCACGTTCGAGTTCTCGGGCGCGTACGCGAGCGAGTACCGATGACCCGGATGCGGGTCGCAGTGGTCGGCTGCGGCCTGATCGGCCGCAAGCGCGTCGAGGCGCTCGGGGCTCAGGACGTCTTCATCGGGGCAACCGACATCAACCCATCGGCGGCCGCGGCGCTCGTCGCCGACCACGGTGGGGTTGCCTGCGCCGAGCTCGACGAGCTCCTGGCGATGTCGCCGCAGGTCGTCGTCGTTGCGACCTCGCACGACCAGCTCGCGCCGATCGGCTGCCGCGTGCTCGACTCAGGTGCTCACCTGCTCGTTGAGAAGCCCGCCGGGCTCGGCAGCTCGGATGTGCGATCGCTGATCGACGCCGAGGCCCGCTCGGGGTGTCGCGTCAAGGTCGGGTTCAACCACAGGTTCCATCCGGGCCTCGCCAGGGCGGCGGCCGAGGTGCACTCTGGCGTGCACGGTGACCTGATGCATCTGCGAGCCCGCTACGGCCATGGCGGGCGGCCAGGTTACAACCTGGAATGGCGCGCGCAGCCGGCGCGGTCGGGGGGAGGTGAGTTGATCGATCAGGGGATGCACCTGCTCGACCTGACACATTGGATCGCGGGCCCGCTCCCGCTCCACTCAGCGCTGCTGCGGACCCACTTCTGGGAGTCGGAGGTCGAGGACAACGCTGCGCTGATCCTTGGGGTGGCCGACAGCCGGACGGCGCCGTGGGCGATGCTTCACGTCACCTGGACCGAGTGGAAGAACATGTTCTCGCTGGAGGTCTACTGTCGCACCGCGAAGATCACCGTCGATGGCCTCGTTCGATCGTACGGCCCGCAGACGCTCAGGATCTACCGGATGAGCCCCGAGCTGGGTCCGCCCGAGCTCGAAGAGGTCACCTTTCCCGATCAGGACGGCTCTTGGCGCGCCGAGTGGGAGCACTTCGTCGCCGCGATCAACGACGGCGGGAAGCTGCTCGGTGGTCTCCCGGATGCGCTGTACGCGTGGGAGCGCGTCGAGGATGCCTACGCTCACTCACCGTACGCCGGCATCGGCGCGGCGTTGTCATGAACGGAACCGTGCTCGTCACCGGCGGTTCGATGGGGATCGGCCTGGCCGTCGCCCACGCGCTCGCCGAGCGGGGGTGCAGCATGATCCTCGTCGCACGGGGACGTCAGGCTCTCGAGGCGGCAAGCGAGGCGCTCCCGGGCGAAGGGCACCGATGGCACGCTCTCGATGTCGCCGACGAGGCCGCGTGGCTGTCGCTCGAACTGCCGCCGCTCCACGGCCTCGTCTGCGCTGCCGCCGTGCTCGATCCCGTCGGGGCCATCGGCGAGTATCCGCTCGAGGCGTTCCGGCGCACGATCCAGATCAACGTGGGTGGAACCGTGAACGCGATCGCGAGCTCGCTCCAGGCGCTGCGCGACGGCGGCGGCTCGATCGTGACCTTCTCCGGCGGGGGAGCGACGGCTCCGCTCCCGCGGTTCGATGCGTACGCCGCGTCCAAGGCGGCGGTCGTGCGGCTGACCGAGAATCTCGCACCGGTGATCGCTCCGATCGCGATCAACGCGATCGCGCCCGGTTTCGTTGCGACCCGGATGCACCAGGTGACGCTCCAGGCCGGTCCCGGTGCGGCCGGTGTGGACTACTACGATCGGACGCGGCGCGATCTCGATTCTGGTGGGGTCCCCGCCAGCGAGGCTGCCGACCTCGCCTGCCTGCTGCTCGACGGCGTTCCCTTCACTGGAAAGCTGCTCTCGGCCCAGTGGGATCCGTGGCGCGATCCGGAGTTCCACGCGCGTCTTGCGGCCGACCGCCATCTCGGCACGCTTCGGCGCATCGACGGCATGCTGTTCACGGAGATCGAGCGGTGACCGAGGCGCTCGCCGCGGGACCCGAAGGAGCGCCGCCTCCGGGCTTCAAAGACGGCTGGCTGATCGATGACCGGCCTTCCCCCTACCTCTCGTTTGCCGGGCCTGACGCCGAGGTCAACTGGTCCGAGGAGCTCGAGGCGCTCCACGAGGAGAGCAGTCTCAACCACTTCATGGACGTCTGGACGCGCACGGCGATCATCGAGCGCCTCGGCGACGTCCCGGGCGACGCGACTCTCCTCGACCTCGGGTGCTCGACTGGCTACCTGCTCGCGGACCTGCGCCGGAGCTTTCCCGCGGCGGTTCTGTACGGCGTCGACCTCGTCGGCGCCGGCCTCGTCAAGGCGCATGCGCTCGTGCCCGAGTCCCGCCTGCTGCGGGCCGACGCCACCAGGCTCCCGCTCGAGGATGCAAGCATCGATGGGATCTGTTCGGCCAACCTCCTGGAGCACGTGCCGGACGACCGTGCTGCCCTCGCCGAGATGGCACGCGTCCTCCGCGCCGGAGCGCCCGCGGTGATCGTCGTTCCGGCCGGCCCGCGCACATACGACTACTACGACCGCTTCCTCGGGCATGAGCGCCGGTACGGATCGGGAGAGCTCGCCGGCAAGGCCCGCGCGGCCGGCTTCGAGGTCCGCGAGGATGCGTACCTCGGGTCGCTGATCTATCCCGCCTTCTGGATCGTCAAGCAACGGAACCGGCGCCGGTTCGGCCACCTCGAAGGGGCGGCACTCGAGCAGCGTGTCGCGCAGGACATCGCCGGCACGCGCGACTCACGGTTCGGCCGTCTCGCCTGCGCGATCGAGCGCCAGATGCTCGCGCGTCGGATTCGCGTTCCGTTCGGCATCCGCAATATCGTCGCCCTCCGAAAATGTTGAGCATTGTCATCCCCGCCTACCGGGAGGAGGAGAACGTCGGGCGCGCGTACGAGCGGGTCGCCGCCGTGCTCGACGGCATCGGCGAGGAGTGGGAGCTGATCTTCAGCGTCGATCCCTCGCCGGACCGGACCGAGGAGCGGATTCTCGATCTCCGCGCCCAAGATCCCCGCGTCAAGATGCTGCGGTTCTCGCGCCGGTTTGGACAGCCGATGGCGACAATCGCGGGGATGGAGGCGGCCGTCGGCGACGCGGTCGTCGTGATCGACTGCGACATGCAGGACCCACCGGAGCTGATCCCCGAGCTCCTGCGGCGCTGGCGCGACGATGGCTACGACGTTGTCTACGCCCAGCGCCGAACGCGCGAAGGAGAGACGTTCATCAAACGCATCGTCGCGGCATTGGGCTACCGGGTGATCGCGCGCATCGCCGAGGTCGAGATCCCGCCGAACACCGGTGATTTCAGGCTGATGAGCCGCCGGGTCGTCGACAACGTCGTGGCGCTGCGTGAAACGCACGGGTTTCTGCGCGGTCTCGTCGCGCTCGTCGGCTTCAAGCAGACGAGCGTCAAGTACGACCGCGACCCACGTGCTGCCGGTACGTCCAAGTACAACCGGTTCTTCGGTTCGATCCTGATCGGTCTCAACGGCGTCGTCGGATTCTCTCGCTACCCGCTTCAGCTGATCTCGATCGTCGGCTTCGTGTTCTCGGCGCTCGCGTTTCTGCTGGCCGTCGTCTACATCGTCTTGAAGCTCGCTGGGGTCGGATTCCCCGTCGGCAACCCGACGGTCGTGATCGTCGTTGCCTTCTTCAGCGGCATCCAGTTGTTGTCGCTCGGTGTGATCGGTGAGTACGTCGGCCGCATCTACGATGAGACGCGAGGACGCCCGAAGTACATCATCGAGTCGCGCCACGGCGTCGACTGAGACTGATGCTCCCCCCGGTCTGCATCCTGGCGGGCGGGCTCGGGAAGCGACTCGGCCACCGTGTCGCCGATACCCCGAAGCCCCTGATCGCCGTCGCCGGAGAGCCGTTTCTGTTCCATCAGTTACGTCTCCTCGCCGCCCACGGAGCGACGCGTGTGGTCCTGTGCGTCGGCTACCTCGGTGAGCTGATCGAGGCGCGCATCGGACCCAATCGCTTCGGAATCGAGATTGCGTACAGCTACGACTCCCCGGACCTGGATGGAACGCTGGGGGCGATCCGCCGAGCCCTGCCGCTGCTCACCGATCGCTTCCTCGTGCTGTACGGCGATACCTACCTCCGGCTCGATTACGAGGCAGCCGTCGACGCCTGGGAGTCGAGCCGGATGCCGGCGATGATGACCGTGCTGCGCAACGAGGGCCGATGGGACACGTCCAACGTCGTCTTCGCCGACGGCCGGGTACGTCTCTACGACAAGACGCGCCAACTTCCGGAGATGCGCTGGATCGATTACGGGCTCGGCGGCCTCACGACCGGAACGATCGCCGAGGTCGATCCGGGCGAAACGGACCTCGCCGGGCTGTATGGGCATCTGGCCGCCGCCGGGCGGCTCTGCGGGTACGAGGTCAGCGAGCGCTTCTACGAGATCGGGACACCTGAGGCTCTGGCTGAGGCCGAGTCCTTCCTGCTCGGCGCACCCAGCACGCTTGTGACCGCGCGACAGTTCACGGACGCGCAGGGTGACCTCGCGACGCCAAAATCGGATGATCCGTAGCCTTGGAGCCATGCCGCGCGCACTGATCACAGGCATCACCGGCCAGGATGGCTCGTATCTCGCGGAGTTCCTGCTCGAGCAGGGCTACGAGGTCCATGGGATGGTCCGCCGCTCCTCGACCGAGAAATTCGACCGCATCGACCACATCCGGCACCGCCTGACGCTGCATCAGGGCGACCTGCTCGATCAGCGCTCGCTGGTCGACACGCTGCGCGCCAGCCGCCCCGACGAGATCTACAACCTGGCCGCGATGTCCTACGTCGCCGCCTCCTGGGTCCAGCCGACGCTGACGGCCGAGTTCTCCGGCATCGGCGTCACCCGGCTGCTCGAGGCGATGCGCGAGGTCTGCCCGGAGGCGCGCTTCTACCAGGCGTCCTCGAGCGAGATGTTCGGCAAGGTGCTCGAGGTCCCGCAGACCGAGAAGACGCCGTTCTACCCGCGCTCGCCGTACGGCGTCGCCAAGGCCTACGGCCACTTCATCACGGTCAACTACCGCGAGTCGTACGGCCTCCACGCCACCAGCGGCATCCTCTTCAACCATGAGAGCCCGCGCCGCGGCCTCGAGTTCGTGACCCGCAAGATCACCTGGCACGCGGCCGCGATCAAGCTCGGCCTGATCCGCGAACTGCGGCTCGGCAACCTCGACGCCCAGCGCGATTGGGGCTTCGCCGGAGACTACGTGCGCGCGATGTGGCTGATGCTCCAGCAGGACATCGCCGAGGACTTCGTGATCGCGACGGGCGAGGCGCACTCGGTCAAGGAATGCCTCGAGGTCGCCTTCGATCAGGCCGGTGTCCCGATCGATGACCACGTCGTGCTCGACCCGCCAGTTCATCCGCCCGGCGGAGGTCGAGCACCTGATCGGCGACGCGGCCAAGGCCCGGACCGTGCTCGGCTGGGAGCCCGAGGTCAGCTTCGAGGAGCTGATCCGGATGATGGTCGATGCCGATGCCGTGTTGCTCGAGCGTGAGCGAGCCGGCGGCAGGTACTCGCCCGCGTAGCTGGGCGAGCCTCTAGATTTCACACGGTGAACGTGCGCTCTACCAGGCTCGACGGCCCGTTCGTGATCGAACCTGCCGTCCATGGTGACGAGCGCGGGTTCTTCGTGGAGAGCTATCGTCGCGATCTCCTCGAGGCGGCCGGGATCGACCTCGACTTCGTGCAGGACAACCACTCCCGGTCGAAACGGGGGATCGTTCGCGGGATGCACTTCCAGCCCGGCCAGTGGAAGCTGATCCGCTGCGCCCGTGGAGCGATCTTCGACGTCGTCGTCGACATCCGCGTCGGCTCGCCGACGTTCGGGGAGTGGGAGGGCTACGAGCTCAGCGATGAGAACCACCGCCAGTTCCTGTGCCCGGACGGCTTCGCCCACGGATTCTGCGTGCTCACCGACATCGCCGACGTCGCCTACAAGGTCTCCACCTATTACGACCCCGCGGCGGAGAGCGGTTTCAAGTTCGACGACCCGCAGGTCGCGATCCGGTGGCCGCTGCCGGCAGCCGAGCTGATCGCCTCGCCGCGCGACTCCTCGGCACCGACGTTGGGGGCGATCACCGAGGTGCTGCCGTTCCGCCATCAGGCGGCGAGCTGAGGGTGCGCGCGGCGCTCGCAGCGCGCGTTGCCATCGGCGAGACCCGGTTCCGCCAGGTCGCCTGGCTGGCGCTGGTCGCGCTCACGCTGATCGTCTTCACCGGCGCGGCCGTGCGCCTGACGAACTCGGGGCTCGGCTGCCCGACCTGGCCGAAGTGCTACGGCCGCGTCTACCCGCCGCTCCAGGGCCATGCCCTGATCGAGTTCGGGAACCGCACGCTGTCGGGGTTCGTCGGCGTCATCACGCTCGTCGTCGCCGTCCTGGCGTTCACGCGCAAGCCGTTCCGGCGCGACCTCGCGATCCTCGCCTGCTGCCTGCCGCTCGGTGTCGTCGCGCAGGCCGTGCTCGGCGGCTTCACGGTCCGCGAGAAACTCGCCCCGGGCTTCGTGATGTCGCACTTCCTGCTCTCGATGGTGATCCTGATCGCGGCCTTCGCTCTCGTCTGGCGCGCGCTCCACCCGCCCGGCGCGCGGCCTCGCTCCACCGACCGCACGCTCGTCTGGTCGGTCAGGGGCCTCGGTCTGCTGGGCGCCGTGACACTGGTCGCCGGCACGGCGGCGACCGCCGCCGGCCCGCATTCGGGCGGCCTCGTCGGCCAGCACGTCAAGCGCCTCACGATCGAGGGCCCGAACACGCTCCAGTGGGCCGTCCACCAGCACGCCACGATTGCGGCCCTGTTCGGCGTCGCGACGATCGGCGCCTGGCTGCTCAAACGCCGCCGGACGGTCGCGTTCGACCCGCTCGAGCCGCTGACCGTGCTCGGAATCCTGCTCGCCGCGCAGGGGCTGGTGGGCAGCGTCCAGTACGAGCTGCACCTCCCCGCCGAGATGGTCTGGGTCCACGTCGCGCTCGCGACCGTGACCTGGCTCGTCACGCTGTGGGCGGTCGCGGTCGAGGGCCGGCTCGCTCCGCGCCGCGCCGCCGTGCCCGCCTACGGGCAGGATGCCGGCTTCGGCAGCGCTCCGGAGCGCACGAGCGTCACGATCTGAGCAGATCGCGGGCGGGGGCGAAACGTCCACCTTCGGGGAGCGCGCCCGCTAGGATCGGACCAATGGCGATCGAGCGTCAAGCGGCGTCGGCGTCTCCCAGGGCCGACGCCTCGCTCAGCATCCTCGTCGTCGACGACGAATCGGATCTGCGGGAGATGCTCACCCGTTCGTTCACGCGCGAGGGTCACAACGTCACCAGCGTCGGCGACGGCGCGACCGCGATCGAGCGCGCGAGTACCGAGCACTTCGACATCATCCTGCTCGATATCGCCCTCGGCCCAGGCCCGGACGGCTACGAGGTCTGCCGAACGCTGCGTGCGCGCCGTAACGTCGTTCCGATCATCATGCTCACGGCACTCGATTCAGAAGCTGATGCGGTGCTCGGCCTCGAGGCCGGCGGCGACGATTACGTCACCAAGCCGTTCGGCCTCGCCGAGCTGCGCAGCCGGATCCGCGCCGTCCTGCGGCGGGCGGGGACCCGTTCGATCGGCTCCGATATCCGCCTCGTCGGCTCGATCGCGCTCGACCGCGCGCAGCGCGAGGTGACGGTCGACGGGCAGCCGGTGAAGCTCACCTTCAGCGAGTTCGAACTGCTCGACGCGCTGATGACCGAGCCCGGCCGGCTGCTCAACCGCCAGGAGCTGCTGCGAGCGATCTGGGGCGACAGCGCCTACCGCGATCCGCGCGCGATCGACGTCCACATCCGTCACCTGCGCGAGAAGCTCGAGCCCGAGCCCGAAAAGCCGAAGTACATCCTCACCGTCCGCGGCGCCGGCTACCGCCTGCGAGGTCCGTAGTGAACGCCGACGGGAGCGCGCGGTCCTGATGCTGACGCGGCTGCGGTGGAGCGCCTTCGGGCTGCGCGGCCGGATCGTCGGGATGGTCCTCGTCACGACCGTCGCGACCCTTGTGGTCGCGGCGATCGGCCTGCTCCCGCGCCTGGAGAGCTCGCTCCGGAACGCCGCCAAGACGACGCTCACCACCGACGTCGAGAAGGCGATCAAGCCGCACGGTCAGATCGTCAAGTTCATGAACCTCGCTCGCAGCAAACAGGAGAATTACGGGTTCGTCACGGAGCTCGCCGACCGCGCGCTGCAGTCCGACGACCCGTCCGCCAGGGCAGCTGCGGCCAACGCTGCGCGCACGCTCGGATCACGGGCGGGCGAGCTGCACGACGACCTTGGCGCGAGCAGCCTCGTCCTGATCGGCTTCATCGATCCGACGGGCGCGGGCCGCGTCGTGTCGCTGCAGACGTCCGAACCGGTGGTTTCGGATGACATCCAGAAGGACGCGCTCCTCTATGCCCCGGCTGCGTTCCTGGACAGGCAGGTCCACTATGCGTACTCGACGATCGGCGGGACTCAGTACGTGCGGGCGCTGATCCCGATGCCCTACGACGACGCGCTGCTCGCCGTCTACAAGTCGATCGACGAGATCCCCGACGCGGTCTCGGCGGTGCGGCACGCGTTCGAGCTCGCCGCCGCAGCCGGTCTGCTGCTGACGCTCCTGCTCGCGATCCCGCTGACCGCCAAGCTGGCCCGCCGCCTCCAGGATCTGCGCCAGGCCGCGCTGCGCGTGGCGGTCGCCGGCGCCGGCGCGGGCATCCAGTTCCCGGTCGACCGCGCCCGCGACGAGGTCGGCGACCTGGCCAGGTCGTTCGCGATCATGCAGCGCCGCCTGCGCCATCAGGAGGAGGCGCGGCGGGCGTTCGTCGCGACGGCATCGCACGAGTTGCGGACGCCGTTGACATCACTCGACGGGATGCTCGAGCTGCTCGCCGAGACCCTTCGCGACGAGCAGCCCGATCTCGCGGACGCCGAGGACCTGCTCGATCGGGCTCGGGCGCAGTCGCGCCGCCTCGGTCGGCTCGCCGCCGACCTGCTCGACCTCAGCCGACTCGATGCCGAGGTCGCGCTCCGCTCAGAACCCGTGGAGCTGAGCGAGCTCGCCCGCGCCGTCCTTGCCGAATTCGAGCTGGCGCTGGGGGAGCGCGGAGTGGGGGCGGACCTGCGCGACGGCGCCGGCCCGGTCTGGGCGCTCGCCGATCCGGGCAGCGTGGCCCGCATCCTGCGGATCCTGCTCGACAACGGCCTGCGCGTGGCGCCGCGGGGCAGCAGCATCGAGGTTGCCCTCGCGTCCGACCCCGCGACGACCCTCAGCGTGATCGACCACGGGCCCGGTGTCGCGTCCGAGGAACGGGCGCTGATCTTCGAGCGCTTCAAGCGCGGTCGCGAGACAGGCGGCGAGGCGGGATTCGGGCTCGGGCTGGCGATCGGTCGGGAGTTGGCCGAGCGCATGGGAGGCACGCTCGTACTCGCCAACACCGCCAGTCCCGGGGCGACGTTCACGCTCACCCTGCCGGCCGCCCAGCCTCCCGCCGGTGACCCCGTCGCGAGCCCGCCGGCCACCGAGGGTGCGGTCGGCCGGTACGCCTTTTAGCCGCCCATTAACATCCCGGCGATGGACAGACGTCTCATGCAGGCGATGCTCGAGGTCGATGAGCACCACTGGTGGTACCGCGGGCGCCGCGCGGTCCTCGCGGGCGAGCTCGACCAGCTCGCGCTGCCGCGCGACACGCGAGTGCTCGACGCCGGCTGCGGCTCGGGTCGCACGATGATCGACCTCGCGGCGCGGTACGGCGACGTCTGCGGCGTCGAGCTCGACGAAGAGGCGGCCGCCGTCGCTCGCTCGCGCGGCCCCTTTGACGTCCGCGTCACCCGCATCGAGGAGCTGCCGTTCGATGACTTCGCGTTCGACCTGATCACCTGCCTCGACGTGATCGAGCACACCCCCGACGATGGTCTCGCCCTACGCGAGCTGCGGCGCGTCAGCCGTCCCGGCGCGCGGCTCCTGCTGACCGTCCCCGCCTATCAGGCGCTGTGGTCACGCCACGACGTCGCCAACCACCACTACCGCCGTTACTCGCGCCGCCGGCTGACGGCCGCCGTGCTCGGCGCCGGATGGCAGCTCGACCGCGTCACGTCGTTCAACAGCGTGCTGCTCGCGCCGGCCGCTGTCATGCGCCTGCTCCAGCGCAACCGCAGCGCGACGGGCGAGTACACGAACGACCTCCAGATCGGATCGCGCGCGCTCAACCGCCTGCTTGAGCAGCCGCTGCGCGGCGAAGCGCGGTTCCTGGCGGCTGGGCGCTCACTCCCGGCCGGTCTGTCGCTGCTCGCCGTCGCCAGCAACCCGGGGGCCGGCAGCGCCCGGACCGCGGCCGCCGGCGCGGCCGTCGCACGCATGTGATGCTCGCGATCGCGGCGCTGATCAGCGTCTCGTCGAGCCTCGGATACCTGCTCCCGGCGATCATCGGCCTCGAGTCGATGGGGGTCCCGTCTCCCGGCGAGACGGCGCTGATCGCGGCCGCCGTGCTTGCCGGCCAGGGCAAGCTCCACATCTGGCTCGTGATCCCGATCGCAGTCGCCTCCGCGATCATCGGCGACAACGCCGGCTATTTCCTCGGCCGCCACCTCGGCCGCGATGTGCTGATCGCCGCCGGCCCGTTTCGCGCCCGGCGGCGCAAGATGATGGACATCGGCGACCGCTTCTTCGCCAGGCACGGCGCCAAGACGATCTTCATCGGCCGCTGGGTTGTCCTGATCCGTTTCGCGGTCGCCTGGCTGGCCGGGATCAACGAGGTGCCGTTCCGCGTGTTCTTCACCTGGAACGCGCTCGGTGCCCTGACGTGGGCGGTCACCTACGGCCTGCTCGGTTACTTCGGCGGGACGGCCGTGATCGACGTGATCAAGACGGCGGGAGTGATCGCGGCGGTGCTGGTCGCCGTTGCGGTCGTCGCCGCGATCGTCCTGTCCAAGCTGCGCGAGCGACGGATGCTCGGCGAGTGAGCTGCGGGCAGGGCTGTCCAGCGGGACTGCCCTGCCCGAGGAGCGGCTGGTCCTACTCGCTCTCGCCGAACTGGAGCGCTCCCGAGTTGATGCAGTAGCGCAGCCCGGTCGGGTTCGGGCCGTCGTCGAAGACGTGCCCGAGGTGTCCGCCGCAGCGCTTGCAGAAGGCCTCGGTGCGCGTCATGCCGTGGCTCGTGTCGCTGCGCGTGCCGACGTTCTCCGCGATTGCGGGCTCATAGAAGCTCGGCCAACCGGTGCCCGAGTTGAACTTCGCCTCCGAGCTGAACAGCTCCGCGCCGCAGCCGGCGCAGTGATAGTTGCCGTCGGCCTTGAGGTCGACGTACTCGCCCGTGAACGGCCGTTCTGTCGCCTGATGGCGCAGGATCTCGTACTGCTCGGGCCTGAGCCGCTCGCGCCACTGCTCGTCGCTCAGCTCGAGCGTCTCCGGCTGTGAGTGTGTGCTGTCGGTGTCCATCGGCCTCACGGTAGCGGGCGGCGGCGCGAGTCGCTTCAGTTGCCGCGCCCGGGCGCGTAACCTACCGGCAGCCGTTGCCAACGAGACGGGGCGGCCCGTGGGCGTAGTCGCTGAGAACTCGAGTCGGTTTCCGCCGCACCACGTGGCGCGGCCGCGGCTGACCGAGCGCTGCCGGGATGCGCGGATCGTCGTCGTCGAGGCGGCCGGCGGCTACGGCAAGAGCATCTTCGCCGCCGAGCTCGTCGATGCCTGGCAGGTCCTGCCGATCTGGGTGCTGCTCGAGGAGGGCGTCTCGGGCCGGTTGCTGGCGGCGCGCCTGCGGGCCGCCGTCGCGCGCGCCGGGCTGAGCGACACCGCTGCGGAGATGACAGCAGCCGGCGACGATCCGGTCGGCGCCGTCGATGCGATGCTGGACCGGCTCGCGAGCGAAGCCTGCGTGCTCGTGATCGACGACGCGCACAACGCGGACCGCGACGCGGCCCGCCTGCTGGACAGGCTCGCCGGTCGCCCGCTCGGCCAGATGCGGCTGCTGATCCTCGCCCGCCGACTGCCGCCCGGGCTCGAGCGCCTGCGGCGCGCCGAGGCCCGCGGGCTCGACGCCGGAGACCTCGAGCTGCTCGAGAGCGAGACGCTCGAGCTCTGTCGCGCGGGGTTCGGACTCGACGTCTCGGCCGAGCAGGCACGGGCCCTGTACGCGAGCACCGGCGGCTGGACCGCCGCGGCCGTGCTCGCCGCCTCGCGCGTCAGCCACACCGCCGAGTCACTCGAGCACGTCGCGAAGCTGAGCGGAGCCTCCGGCGACGCGCTCGCGGCGATCCTCGGAGAGGTTGTGCGCGGGCTCGGGCTCGAGCCGAGGTTGCTCGCGACGATCGCCTCGCTGCCGGTCCTCGACGCCGAGCTGTTGACTGCGCTCGACGCGGGCCCGGAGCTGTTCGAGCGCCTGCTGGCATCCGGCCTGCCGCTCGCGCGAGTGCGAGACGGCGCCTGGGAGCTCCCTGGACCGGTGCGCGACCAGCTCGTGCTGCTTGCCTGCGCCGACCCGGCTCTGTTGCAGCGCGCAGCTCGCCACTACGAGCTCCGCGGCCGGCTCGCCACGGCCCTGCAGCTGCTGCTCGGAGCCGGCCAGTTCGAGGCGGCCGCCCAGATGCTCGCGGGCGCCGACCCGCGCCGCCTCGACGCGATCGAGGCGCTCGAGCTTCTCTCCGCCTACGACCGCATCCCGCCGCCCGTGCTCGCTGCCGCGCCGCGCGCGATTCTGAACGTCAGCCGCGCCTGCTATTCGGCGAACCTGCTGCGGCAGCGCAGCCGGCTGCTCGAACAGCTCGGCCAGGTGATCTCAGAGGACGACGGGGCGCTGCGGCGGGCGTTCGACGCCGAGCGGGCCGCCGATCTGAGCCTCGGCGGTGAGACCCCTGCCGAGGCGGAGGAGCTTGCCCGGCGCGCGCTCGCGGGCGCCGCCGCCGGCGAGGAGCTGACGCGTTCGCGCGCGCTGACGGTGATCGGCAAGGCGCGATGGTGGACGTGCGAGCCCGACGGGCGGCGCTCCGTCGACGGGATGCGCGAGGCGGCGGGCTACTTCGATCAGGCCGCCGAGATCCTGCTCGGCGCGGGGCAGCGCGCCGCCGTCGCGGCGCTGTCGGTCTACCGCGGGATCTGGATCGAGTTCGAGCTCGGCCGCCCGCAGGAGGCCCTGCGGATCCTCGACGAGGGACTCGCGCTGTCGATCGAGATTCCGCGCCGCTACTCGTCGGTGCTCTACTACCGCGCCAAGGTCCTCGGCGAGCTGGGGCGCTACGCGGAGGCGGAGGCCGACCTCGACGAGGTCCTGCGGATCGCCCGCTCCCTCCCCGATCCCGCCAACAAGATCGCCTACGACCACTGGGCGCGGTTCATCCTCGCCTCCAGGCGCGGCGACGGCGGCGCGACCGTCGAGCACGTCCGCCTGACCGAGGCCAACCGTGCCGACTGGTGGGAGCACGCACGCGCCGACTTCGAGGCCGAGGCCGCCGACTGCCTCGCGCGCGTCGGCGAGGCTGCACTCGGCTGGGAGTACTTCGAACGGGCTCGCGAGGATCCGGGCGACGCCGAGCGCCTGGTCGCGATGGCCGAGTGCTCGCTGCTCGCGCGGCACGGCGATCCCGAGCTCGCCGAGCGGCGGCTCGCCGCCAGCCACCTCCACGGGATCGTGCCGCGCGAGTACTGGCGCGTCACGCTGCTGCGCGCCTACGCCGCGTTCAGGCGCGGCGACACGGCCGCCGGTGCGACGGCGGCGCGCGCGTTCGAGGAGGCGGCGCGGATCGGCCAGCCGCAGCTGCCGCTGATCGCCGAGCGGGAGCTGACCGATGCGCTGATCGGGCTCGCGGTGGCGACCGGGCTGCCGGCGGCGACCGCGCTCGAGGCGAGCACGCTGCCCCAGTCGCTCGCGCTGCTCGGGCGCTTCGAGTTGACTCGCGGCGGCCGTCCGCTCGAGCTCAGTCCCGGACAGGGGCGGCAGCTGCTGAAGCTGGTTGCGGTCGGCGACGTCGGGATCCCGGCCGAGCGGGCGATCGAGGCGCTGTGGCCGGACACCGACCCGGTTGCCGGACGCAACCGGCTGCGGACCGTGCTCGGCCGGCTGCGTGAGGAGGCCCCCGATGTCGTCGTGCGTGACGGCGACCTGCTCGTCCTCGGCCGCGAGGTCACCACCGACCTCGCGCAGTTTCACGAGGAGGCCCGGCGCGCCCGGGCGATCGGCAGTGGCGATCCCGGTGCCGCCGTCGCGATCTCGCGCTCGGCGATCTCGCGCTACCGCGGCCCGCTGCTGCCGCACGATCCGTACGAGGCGTGGGTCGAGGAGCCCCGCGAGCGCGCCCGCCGGACGATGCTCGACCTGCTCGATCTGTGCTCCGGGATCGCCGTCGAGCGGGGCGACCTCGACGAGGCGAGGCGGCTCGTCGAGCGCACGATCGAGCTGGCTCCGTATGACGACGACCGCTATCTGGAGGTCGCGCTGATCCTGCACCGCCAGGGCCGCAAGGGCGCGGCCCTGAGCGTGCTGCGCCGGGCGCGCGCCGCGCTCGCTCAGCTCGGCATCGACCCGCCGGCGCAGCTGGCGAGGCTCGAGCGGACGATTGCCGCCGGCGACCCACACCGGGCCGGCGCGGTCGGCTGACCAGCCGCGCCCGCAGCCGTCACAGGTGGCTGGTCGCGGCCGCCGGAACGGGCTCGGTCAGCTCGAGGACGAGCGTCGACCAGCCGAACTTCGGCTGGCCGAGCCCGGCGCCGTCGACGGGGTCGTAGTACTCGCGAACGCCGCTGTGCAGCACGGTGGCGGCGACCCGTCGTGCCAGTTCATCGGCCTCGTGCTCGTAGCCGAGGCGGGTGAGCCCGAGCCACAGCAGCCAGGCGGCGTTGATCCACACGGGTCCGCGCCAGTAGCGGCGCTGACCGAAGGGGCCGCGGTCGCCTCGCTGGAAGCTCCGCTCATCGGCCGCGACCGACGCCGGCCCGGCGGGAAGCCAGAAGCGCCGCTCGTCGAGCAGGTGCTCCTCCACGAGCCTGCGCCCGATCGCCTCCGGGAGATCCGGCAGCGCCAGCGGCGCCAGCGCCGCCCACGTGACGACCGCCGGCACCTTCGATGCCGGTCGCGCCTCCGGCAGGAACAGGCCCCGGCGTTCGTCGTAGGTGCGCTCGATCAGCGCTGCGGTCAGCGAGGGGCGCCCGAGCGCGAGCCGCCCGAGCCCGTACAGGACATTCGTCGCGATCTCGCAGCAGACGGGGCCGCCGGCGGCGGCGATCCGGCGCAGGTCGTATCCGAGCCGGCGGTTGCGCCGGACGAGCGCGACGAAGCCGGGCAGCGAGTGCGATCGCCAGCGCCAGATCGCGTCGAACTGGGGCGAGGCGTCGAGGCCCGACTCGTCGGGCTGGACGATCCAGATCAGCCCGTCGCCGTCGAGGTCGCGGTGCTGTTCGATCCAGTCGTGGTGCCTGCCGATCCGTGGCTCGCAAGCGGGGTCGCCGACCGCGATCCGCCACGCCCACGCGAGCAGCGGTGGCTGGATGCTCGGCTGTCATGTGCGTGTCCGGCGGGACGACGTTGTAGGTGTAGCGGCGCGCGCCCGACAGCGGCGTGTTCCAGAAGATCGTGTGGCCGATGAACCCGTCGTCGTTGGCCGCGCCCAGCAGCGACTCCAGTTCGAGTCGGGCCCGCTCCGGGCGGACGCGCCGCCACGCGATCGCGGTGAAGCACGAGTCCCAATACCACTGCCACGGGTAGTGGCCGGGACTCGGGCACGTGTAGGCGAACGGGAGCCCGTCCCCAAGCCGGGCGCCCCGCCGCCAGTTGCCGTCGAGCACCGCGCCGCACGCGGTCCGGATCGCACCTGTCTGGGCGGCGTCGAGCATTCGACCTGATCCTGCCATGGTGCGCGCGCCGGCCTCGAGCCCCTGGGCAATCGGCCGGGAAGCTCTCTTCTTGAGACGTTGCCCCGAAATCTAGACGAACGTCTGATTGTGGACCGCTGGCTCGCGCGCAACCATGCTCGGGCACGCACTGGGATCGCAAATCGGTGGCGGGTGTCGAGGCGCTGCTTGGCGGTCGGGGCGGACCGTCGGGGGGGCGCGCCGGAGATGCCCGCCACCCGTGCGATGCGGCGGGTGGGTGGCGGGCAGGGACCCGTAACTTCCGGACTCCCTCGCGGGGACCCGTGACTTCCGGTCCGGCAGCTGGGGTTCAGCTTCGTCCCGGACCGGTCTCGACCGGCCGCGCCGGATCGCGGCTCCACTCCGACCACGATCCCGGATAGAGGCGGCCGGGTCCGAGCCCGGCGCGCTCGAGCGCGAGCAGGTTGAAGCAGGCCGTCACTCCCGAGCCGCAGTACGAGATCACATCGCTCCCGGCCTCGATCCCGGCCACCGCAGCGAAGCGCGCCCGCAGCGTGTCGATCGGGGCGATCCGGGCGTCCGCGTCGAGGTGCCCGCGCGCGGGGATGTTGTACGCGCCGGGGATGTGCCCCGAGCGGGGATCGACCGGGTCAGGCCCGCCGGCGAAGCGCGTGGCATCGCGCGCGTCGATCAACGTCGCGGGGCTGGTCGCGACCTCCTCGATCGATGCAAGCCGCGTCGCCGGCCACGCTCGCGGCGTGAACGTGCGGGGCGGCGACGGCGCGCCGGGTCCGCTCGCGAGCGGACCGCGCCATGCCGTCAGCCCGCCGTCGAGCAGCGCGGCCTCGTGTCCGATCACCCGCAGCATCCACACGAGCCGCGCCGCGACCACCCCGCCGGCGTCGTCGTAGCCGACCACGAGATCGCCGTCGCCGATGCCGGCGGCAGCGAGCCCGGCCGCGAATCGCTCTGGGTCTCCAAGCGGGTGCCGGCCCGCGGATGGGGCGCGACTCGGATCCGACAGCACCTCGTCGAGGTCGACGTAGACCGCCCCGGGAAGGTGTGCGCGCTCGTACTCCAATCGGCCGGAGCGCCCGTCGAGATAGAACCGAACGTCGGCGAGGACGGCATCGCTGCCGGCGTCCTTCAGCCACGCGGAGTCGACGAACGGTGCGATCACCGCCGCCCTCCCGTCCGGCCCGTCCGCCGGCGCGACGTCACTCGAACCACGCCCCGAGGACGGACGCCAGTTCCTCGAGCCCGTTCCCGAGGACGAGCGGGCCGTGCCCGACGAGCACGTTCTCGACGTCGAGCTCGAGCAGATCGACGAGCCCCGCCCTCACGACCTCGGGGCCGCCCACGCGGCGGGTCCACGAGTCTGGGCACAGGCCCAGGGCCCCGCCCGCCTCGCGGATCAGCACGTCGCCGACGATCAGTGCCCGCTGCGGAGCGCTCCAGATCGCGATCTCGGTCTCGCGAACCGCCTCGAGCGCCAGCAGGTCGCCGGGAAGCGGCTGGCCCGGCATGACCGCGCGGTCGAACGGGGGCGTCTCGGCGCCATCCCCATCCGGCCGTGCCCACACCTCCGTCGCGTAGCGGCCGGCGGCCTCTGCGATCGAGCGCTGATGCCATTGGCACGTCCTCGCGATGCCGGCGCAGCCGCCGGCGTGGGCGAGCAGGTCGTCCAGCTCCTCCCAATCGTCGACGAGCGGATCGATCAGCAGCAGGCCGCGGTCCGTCTGGACCGCCCACCACGCGACGACCGGCTCCCAGTCGTCGCCCGCCTCCCATTCGGGATGGATCGCGGTGAAGCGCCAGAGCCCGCTCAGGATCTCCCTTCCGTAGCCCACGGGGCGACTGTAGTGAATCCACCCTCGGGACCGGGCGTCGTCGTCGGGGGCCGCCGGCGCCGGCGCCGGCGTCCCGTCCGAGCCGTTCGGCAGCATCCTCGACCCGTGCCTGATCACGCCCGATACTCCTCGCCCCGCGGCCTGCGCCAATGGCAGCAGGAGGTGCTCGCGCGTATGGAGCCGTGGTCGGAGGGGGCATTCCTGATCGCCGCGGCCCCGGGTGCGGGCAAGACGCGCCCGGCGCTCGAGTACGCCCGCCGGGAGCTCGCGCGGGGTGCGGCGAACGGGGTCGTGATCGCCGCGCCGACCGCGCCGCTCACCCGCCAGTGGGCGCGCGCCGCCCATCAGCTCGGCCTCGAGCTCGTCCCCGACGCCGCGTCGCCGCGGCCCCCGGCGGGCTTCCACGGCGTCGTCGTCACGTACGCGCGGATCGCGAAGGCGCCGCGCCGGTGGGCAGCCGCCACGCACCCCGGGACCCTGATCGTTGCCGACGAGACCCATCACCTCGGCGAGGAGCTGGCGTGGGGTGAGTCGTTCGCGACCGCCTTCGCGCAGGCCCGTCGCTGGCTGCTCCTGTCGGGAACTCCGTTTCGCTCGGACGCGACACCGATCCCCGGCGTCTCCTACGACACCGATGGGCTCGCCGAACCCGACTTCTCCTATACGTACGCGGATGCCGTCCGAGACGGCGTCTGCCGGCCCGTTGCGTTCGTCGCATACGACGGCACGCTGTCGTGGCGCAGCGGCGACGATGTGATCGAGTCGAGCTTCGAGACGGTGCTCTCGACCCGCGAGGCGAGCCGTCGGTACCGGACCGCGATCTCGACCGAGCTGCCGGATGGGCTGCCACGGATCCTGCGCGAGGCCGATGACCGGCTTCGCGCGATGCGGGCGGGCGGCCACGCGGACGCGGGCGGTCTCGTCGTTGCCGCCGACAGCAGCCATGCCCGCCAGATCGCGCGGACGCTGCGCGAGACGACCGGCCGCGTCCCGGTCGTCGTGCTCCACGCGGATCCGCGCTCGGCGGCGAGGCTGGCCGAGTTCACCCATTCGCGCGATCCCTGGATCGTCGCCGTCAACATGGTCTCCGAGGGCGTTGACATCCCGCGCCTGCGCGTCGGCGTCTACGCGACCGCCGCGAAGACGGCGCTGATCTTCCGGCAGATCGTCGGGCGATTCGTACGCACGCTCCCAGGTCGCGCGGCCGAGCCCAGCTGGCTCTATGTCCCGGCCGACCCTGTTCTGCGCGACCACGCGGCGACGATCGAGCATGAGGTTCGAACCGCGCTGCGCCGGCCGGGAGAGAGCCTGGCGGAGGAGCTCGACGGGGTCGAGCGGCGGGAGACCGAGCGCACCGATCCCGTGCCGTTCGAGCCGCTCTCAGCCGACGTCGCGCCGCAGCTGACCCTGTTCGGCCCTGCGCCGGCCGCCGCGCTGCCGACGCCACCGGCTCCGGGCGACGCCGCGGCTCCAGCCGCGACCGCCGCGCCCGTCCGGTCGATCCCGGCGTACGAGCGCCGTGCCCGCCTGCGCAACGAGCGGCACCGGCTGGTCGCCGACATCACGCGCCGGCACGGGACGAGCCACCGCGAGATCAACGCGTGGGTCAACCGCGAGGTTGGGATCACGAGCGTCGACAAGGCGACGCTCCAGGATCTCGAGCGCTCCGTCGCGCTGCTCGAGCGCCGGCTGTCCGGCAGCCGCTGACGCGGGTCGGGCGACCACCGTAGCGGGTGCTAGTTGTGCTCGCAACTATCTGCTACCCTTCGGGTCCTATGGAACTTGGCCTCGCGACCTTCGCCGACCTCCACAGCGGCGTCAGCGCCGCCCAGCGCATGCGCGACCTGCTCGAGGAGGCCGAGCTCGCCGATCAGCTCGGGCTCGACGTGTTCGCTGTCGGCGAGCACCATCGCGCCGACTACCTCGTCTCCGCGCCGGCGGTGGTGCTCGCCGGGATCGCCACCCGCACCGAGCAGATCCGGCTCTCGAGCGCGGTCACCGTGCTCAGCTCGGACGACCCGGTTCGGGTCTTCCAGGCATTCGCGGAGCTCGACCTCCTGTCCGGCGGTCGCGCGGAGATCATGGCGGGGCGCGGGTCGTTCATCGAGTCGTTCCCGCTGTTCGGCTTCGATCTCGACGACTACGACGCGCTCTACGCCGAGAAGCTCGAGCTGCTGCTCGCGATCCGTGACTCGAACCCCGTGACCTGGTCGGGGCGTCATCGGGCCGCGCTCGGCGGCGCGCAGATCTTCCCGCGGCCGCTCCAGGAGCGGCTTCCGATCTGGGTCGCGGTCGGCGGCACGCCGGAGTCGGTCGTCCGCGCGGCGATGCTCGGCCTGCCCCTGACGATCGCGATCATCGGCGGCCAGCCGGCCCGATTCGCCCCGCTCGTCGACCTCTATCGGCGAGCGTGGGAGGGCGCCGGGCACGACCCGGCGGACCGCCGCCTGGCGATCAACACGCACGCCTTCGTCGCGGACACCAGGGCGCGGGCGGACTCGGCCTTCGCCCACAGCTACCTTGAGATGATGAACCGGATCGGGCGCGAGCGCGGCTGGCCTCCGGCGGGACGCGCACAGTACGACGCGCTCACCGCCGCGGACGGCGCCGTCAACGTCGGCGCGCCGGAGCAGGTGGCGGAGAAGATCCTGTACGAGCATGAGCTCTTCTCGATGGATCGCTACGTCGCCCAGATCAGCGTCGGCGCGGTCGCGCACCGTGACGTGATGCGGGCGATCGAGCTGTTCGGAAGCGAGGTCGCGCCGCTCGTGCGCGACGAATTGGCGCGTCGCGAGCTCGCGGCCGCCCCGGCAACGGAGGTGAGTGCATGAAGCTCGGACGCCTGCTCCTGCGAGCATCGGTTGGAGGCTTCTTCATCGGTCACGGCACCCAGAAGCTGTTCGGCTGGTTTGACGGGTACGGCTTCAAGGCCACGTCGGGCGCCTTCGAGGGGATGGGTCTGCGGCCCGGCCGGGTCCATGCGACGGCCGCGGGCGTCGCCGAGACGGCTGGTGGCGCCGGCCTGCTCCTCGGCGCGCGGACGCCGCTGTCGGCTTCGATGATCGTCGCGACGATGCTCACTGCGATCAATCGAGTGCACCTCAAGAACGGCCCGTGGGTCACCAAGGGCGGCTACGAGTACAACGTCGTCCTGATCGCCGCGGCGCTCACCCTCGTGGAGGCCGGACCCGGTCCGCTCTCGGTCGACCGGCTCCGAGGCCGCGAGCATTCAGGGGACGGTTGGGCACTGCTGGCGCTCGGGCTCGGGGTGGCCGGCGCCGCCGGCGCTCACGCGTTCGCCGGCTCGCAGGCGCCCGCCGCCGCCGAGGCGGAGGTGGCGACGGCTGCACCGCCGGCCACGGCGCCGGAGACCCTGGCCGGTGGTCCTGAGCCCGTGGCCGCCGCCCCCGAGCCCCCGGCCGCCGCCCCCGAGCCCCCGGCCGCCGCCCCCGAGCCCCCGGCCGGCGAGGACGGCGTCGAGGCCGCGCCGGACGCTCCGCCCTCGGAGGCATGAGCGGTCGTCGAGGGTGAGCTTCGTGCCCGCTGGGATCACCGTGGCCGCATCGTCGCCGACCCACTGCTCGAGCAACGAGCAGTGGACGCCCCGGAAGTCGACGTTCTCCCGCGTCGCCTCCACCAGCGTGAAGGGGCCTGCGTAGGCGTCGGTGGGGGAAGGTTCGAGCGATGCCACGCTCGTGCGAGTCCCCCGGCCGGGAGGGGTACACCCCGGATTCGGTCGGGCGCCGGCCCCGATTCAAGTCGTTCCCGGGGTCCAGCCGAAGAGGATATGAGATCGATGATGCAGATCGTGGCGAGCGCTGGCATAGCATGATCACGCGTTCCATGCCCGAGCCGGGCCCGCGGCAGCCGCCCCGTTCCCGGTCGGGTCCGATCGTCCCGTCTGGACCGAAGCTCGAGCATCGGCAACCCGAGTACCACCCGTCGCGTTGACCATGGATCTGAACCGTCGCCTCCTTGGGCTGTGCGCCATGCTCTGCGCGCTCTGCTGCGCCTCGACGGCGATGGCGCACGGCTCGCAGACCGTCGCACGCGATCTCGCCGCCCCGCAGGGAACTCCGGGAAGCATCGCCGGAACGATCGTGGGCGTGGAGGACAGCAACTTCACGATCCAGACGGGCGGGCGGCCCACCGGCCTGATCAACGCGCTCGCGCAGGCAGCGAGCGCCGTCACCGCGCAGGACTATCCATACGTGTGGGGTGGGGGGCACGGGGAGGCCGGCGTCGCGAGCGTCGGCGACCTCGGCGGCCCCGGCGCCAACGGCAAGCGGCTCGGCTACGACTGCTCGGGCGCGGTTGCCGCCGTGCTCGCCGCCGCCGGTCTGTGGCCGGCGGGTGGTTTCGTGCCCAATGACGCCGGTGTGATCGCGGAACTGCTCGCTCGGGGCGTGATCGCCGCAGGGCCGGGCACCGCTCCGGATGAGGTCACGTTCTACGACGATGCCGGCGTGCACATCTTCATGAACATCGACGGCCGTTTCTTCGGCACCTCCGACGGCGGCGCGGGCGGGAACGGCAACGGCGGCGCCGGCTGGCTCGACGACAGCGCGAGCGACGTCCGCAACCCCGCCTTCAAGGAGTACCACCTCGTCCCCTCGGTCCTGCACGACCAGACCACCTACGGGCAGGACTACACGTTCCAGCTGCCGCTGACCTCGAGCCTGCTCGACGGCTTCCTGCTGGGGGATCACGTCAGCGTCGGTTACCGGGCGAGCGCGGGCGCCATGAACGCGGGCACGCTGAGCTGGGTCGGCCAGCTCACGGCCACGGCCACGGTCACGTCGTTCACCTCTGACGGCACCGGGTTCGTCGTCCAGACCCGCGGCGGCCGCCGGCTGACCCTTGACGCGAGCGACGTCGAGGGCGCGCTCGCGACGCTCGAGCCAGGCGACACCGTGCAGCTCATCTACCTCCGCGGAGGCCGCGCCCTCGTCGCGCGGAGCCTGAGCGTCGTCGCGGTTCCGCTGCAGCTGACCGCGGCCGGCACGATCACCGCGATCGCCTCGGATCTGTCGTCCTTCACGATCCAGACCGCCGCCGGCCGGCTGCTCAGCTTCTCGACGGCCGGCAACACGGCGATGCTGACCGGCCTTGCCCCCGGCGAGTCGACCGAGGTCGCCTACACGCAGGCTCCGATCGGTCCGTTGACCGCCACCCAGGTGAGCCCGCTCGAGACCAGCTCACCCGGCACCGACACGGCGACGACCCCAACCGGCACGACCGGCACGACCACCACCCCGACCGCCACGACCACCACCCCAACCACCACGACGACGACCTGAACGGACCCGACCGCCGCCGCGACTTCTGGCCCGCGTGTCGCCCCGTCCCGTTAGCGTTGCCTGGTCACGCCCTCAGGCGAAACCTCGTCGAGCGCCAGCCCGAACGGACTGCCCTCCGAGTCGCGGCAGATCGCCCACCGCTTCCCCGGATGGATCACCGAGCCGCCGAGCTCGCGAACCCGGTCGAGCGCCGAATCGATGTCGCCGACCGCGAAGTACGGGAGCGAGACCGTGTCGCCCGGACCGGTGCCACGGAGGTGCACGCCGACGCTGGTTGTCTCGCCGTGAGTCTGCCAGCCGCTCCCTTCCGGCTCGGCGCGGTCGTCCATCTCCGAACCGAGCAGGCCCGACCAGAAACGCCGGGCCCGCTCAGGCTCGTCGGCTGGAAACTCGACGAGCGAGAGTCTCACGTCACCCAGCGGCTCAACCGCAGCCCGTGTTGAAACCGCAGCTCGAGCACGTGTAGCAGCTGCCGGTCCGCTGCATCATCCCGCCGCACTGCTGGCACGCCGGTCCGAGGTCGAGGCCCTGCCGCACGACCGGCAGCACCGGCGGTGAGTCGGTCAGCAGTCTGGCCGCCGCTGAGACCGACGGCCCTGCCCCGTTCTGCTCGTCGTCGTCCTCCCGCTCGGAAGCGGATGCGGGCCTGGCCGTGTCGCCGTACTGCGAGGTGACGGCGTCCTGAGCGGCCTTGCGGGCCCGTACCGCCGGCGTCAGGATGCCGAGCTCCTCCTGCAGATCGGCATCGAGGAAGCGTGACGCCAGCCACCGCATGATGTAGTCCGGCATCGACTTGGCGAACGGGATCTCCGGATTGGACGTCATCCCCTCGGGCTCGAATCGCATGTAGCTGAACTTGCGCACGAGCGTCTCGAGCGGCACTCCGTACTGGAGCGCGATCGAGATCGCGGTTGCGAACGAGTTCATCATCCCCCGCAGCGTCGATCCTTCCTTGCCGATGTCGGTCAGGAAGATCTCTCCGACGGTCCCGTCCTCGTACATGCCGGCCGTGATGTAGCCCTCATGGCCACCGATCGAGAACTTGTGCGTGATCGACTGCCGCTCGCGTGGCATCCGATGCCGCCGCGGCGGCGCCTTGGCGAGCGCATCCTTGACGGCCTTCTCGATGTCCGCCTCCGTCAGCGCGCCGCTCTTGGCCGGCTCGCCCATCTGCGCGTCGGTGCGCAGCGCCTGTGCCGTCTTCGAGCCGTCGCGGTAGATCGCGAGCGCCTTGACGCCCTGGCGCCACGCCTGGGTGTAGGCATCGGCGATGTCCTGGACCGTCGCGCCCTGCGGCAGGTTGACCGTCTTCGAGATCGCTCCCGAGATGAACGGCTGCACCGCGCCCATCATCTTGATGTGGCCCATGTGCGAGATCGCGCGCTCGCCGACCGCGACATCGAACACGGGCAGGTGCTCCGCATCGAGGCCGGGGGCGCCGACGATCGTGCCGTGCTCGTTGACGTACGCGACGATCTGCTCGACCTGCTCGTCGCTGTAGCCGAGCGTCTGCAGCGCCAGCGGCACGGTGCGGTTGACGATCGTCATCTGACCGCCGCCGACCAGCTCCTTGAACTTGACGAGCGAGAAGTCCGGCTCGACGCCCGTCGTGTCGCAGTCCATCAGGAAGCTGATCGTGCCCGTCGGCGCGAGCACCGTCGCCTGCGCGTTGCGGTAGCCGTGTCGCTCGCCCGCGATCACCGCCTCGTCCCACGTGGACCGCGCCGCCTCGAGCAGTGCCACGTCAGTGGTCGTCGCCTCCGAGATCGCGTACGACGCGTCCCGGTGCATGCGCATCACCGTGTTGTGAGCATCGCGGTTCTCGGCGTAGCGGTCGTACGGGCCGACCGCGGCCGCCACCTCGGCTGAGCGCAGGTAACCGCGAGCGGTCATCAGGGCCGTGATCGCCGCCGCCGTCGTCCGTCCCTCATCCGAGTCGTACGGCATGCCGTTCGCCATCAGGTATGCGCCGAGGTTGGCGTAGCCGAGCCCGAGCTGACGGAACGCGCGCGCGTTCTCCCCGATCTTGTCGGTCGGGTAGCTCGAGGGCGAGACGATGATCTCCTGCGCCAGGAACACGACGTCGATCGCGTGCTCGAACGCCTCGACGTCGAAGGTGCCGTCCGGGCGGCGGAACTTCATCAGGTTCAGCGATGCCAGGTTGCACGCCGAGTCGTCCACGTGCATGTACTCCGAGCACGGATTTGACGCGTTGATCCGACCCGAGTTCGGGCTGGTGTGCCACGCGTTGATCGTCGTGTCGTACTGGACGCCCGGATCGGCACACCGCCACGCGGCCTCCGCGATCTCCTGCATCAGCTGCCGCGCCGGCACCGGCTCGCCGACCGGCTGGCCGGTCGTGCGCGCGATCAGATGCCAGTTGTCGTCGTTCTCGACGGCGCGCATGAAGTCATCGGTCACCCGCACCGAGTTGTTCGCGTTCTGGTACTGGATCGAGAAGAACCCGTCGCCGTCGATCGACATGTCGAAGCCGGCGTCGCGCAGTGCCGCGGCCTTGTCCTCCTCCTTGGCCTTGCACCAGATGAACTCGCGGATGTCGGGGTGGTCGATGTCGAGCACGACCATCTTGGCCGCCCGCCGCGTGCCGCCGCCCGACTTGATCGAGCCCGCCCACGCGTCGGCGCCGCGCATGAACGAGACCGGTCCGGACGCCGTGCCGCCACGGCTCAGGGTCTCCATCGAGCCACGGATCTTCGAGAGGTTGATTCCCGACCCAGAACCGCCGCGGAAGATGATCCCCTCCTTGGTGTTCCACTCGAGGATCGATTCCATGTCGTCCTCGACCGACAGGATGAAGCACGCGCTCGCCTGCATCTTCGGACTGCCGACCGGGTGCCAGCCGACGTTGAACCAGACCGGCGAGTTGAACGCCGCCATCTGGTGCAGCAGGACGTGCGTGAGCTCGGCCTCGAACGCCTCCGCGTCCTCGCCGCTCGCGAAGTAGCCCCGCTCTCGACCCCAGGTCGCGATCGTGCCCGCCACGCGGCGGATCATCTGCCGGACCGACCACTCGCGCTCGGGCGCTCCCGGCTGCCCGCGGAAGTACTTCTGCGCGACGATGTTCGTCGCGTTCTGCGACCACGACTTCGGGAACTCGACGCCCTTCTGCTCGAACGAGACCTTCTCGCCGTGGCCGATCCGCGCGTCCCGCAACTCCCATTCGACCTGCGCGAAGGGATCCTCGCCGGCGTCCGTGAAATACCGTCGAATTGGGAGTCCCTGGTCGGTTCGTGCACCGGTCACCTGGGTCTGCGGCGTGTTCTCCATTCCTGCGTGCTCCTCTTGATTTCCGCTGCTTCCGCGTCTTTTCCCTGGTTCTGTCCCGCCTCAGGGGGTAACAGCAGATCCTCCCGGATCGCCCGGACGGAAAACCGCGCCCTCGGAACGAACCGGCGACACGGCGGCGCGCCCCTGTCGCGGCATCCGGCTCGGGCGCGCCGTGCAGCTCGACTGCACTTGAGTTTAGAAGGCCCGCACGGCCGCCCGGCGAGCCACGAGCGGCTCAGTGGCCGCCGGTGCTCTCGCTCTCGCCGAGCTCGCGCAGTGCCAGTGTCAGCAGCTCGACCTCGGCGGCGCGCAGCGCGAGCGCGTTCTCGGCGACGTCCCCGGCGGTCCGCAGCTCGTCGAGCTGCCAGGCGAGATCGGCGGCCAGCGCCTCCCCGTACGCGACCTGTTCGCGCAGCGACTCCAGCTCGTCCTCGGACGCGCCGGAGCCACCCAGGCCGCCGGCGGCGGCGATCTTCTCCTGCAGTGACGTGAGCTCGTGGTTGGTGTCGTGGAGCTGCTCCTCGAGCGAGGCCGAGTGCTGGCGATGCAGTCGCGCGCGGTTCTGCGCGCGCTCGAGCGCGCCACGCAGCTCCATCAGCTCGCGCTCGGTGTTCTCGCCGTCTCCGTTCGTCGCCCCGTGCGCGCCGGCGAGGGCGCCCGCGAGCTGTTCCTCGAGCGACGCGTATTCCGATGCCGCGGTCTCGAGTTGCGCGCGAGCCGCCGCAAGTTCGGCGTTCGCCACGGCGATCTCGCCGTTCGCGGCGGCGAGCTCGGACTCGTGCCGTTCGGCATCGAGCTCTCGCTCACGAATCGCCTGGACCAGCAGCTCCACCTCGGCCGTCCGTGCGCTCAGCGCCTCGTGGGCAGCCGCTTCGGCCGAGCGCGCGTCGGCGAGCGCAAGCTCCGCGGCCGCCAGTGCTCCGGCAACCTCGAGCGCCTCGCCCTCGAGCGGCCCGGCGACGGCGAGCTGCGCGCGCAGCGCGGCGATCCGCGCGTCCTGCGCCTGCGCTTCTGCCTCCGCCTGGGCGTGAGCCTGCTCGAGCGCCTGCTCCAACTCGCGGACCTGATCAGGCGCGAGCTCGGTCGCCTGGGCCCGCTCCGCATCGTGGGCGCGCAGCAGTTCGATCTCGGCGGCACTGCGCAGCAGCGCTTCGTGAGTGACCGCCGCCTCGGCGCGTTCGCGGGCGAGTTCGCGCTCGAACTCCCCGCGCAGCTGCTCCAGCTGACGTTCGTGTTCGCGCTCCCGCTCCGCCAACGCATCGGCGTGATCGCGGTCGCGCGCTTCCAGCAGCGTGACATGCTCGCGGTCCCGCTCCTGCAATACCCCAGCGTGTTCGCGCTCCCGTTGCTCCAGCTCGTCGGCGTGCCGCCGGTCCCGTTCCTCCAGCTCGCGGGCGTGCTCCCGGTTTCGCTGCTCCCGCTCCCTGGCGAGCTCGCGGTCGCGCGTGCCCATCGCCTCGCGCAGGTGCTCGAGCTCGGTCGTCCGGTCCGCGAGCGCTGAGGCGACCTCCTCCGCGGCGTGCTTGACGCCGACCAGTTCCGCCTCGATCCCTGCCAGCCGTTCGTGGGCCGAGTCCGCCTCGGCCTCGGCGCTCTCGAGCCTGACCTGCTCGTCCTCGAGCCTGCATTCGAGATCGGTGATCTGCGCGCGCAGCCCGTCGGACGTCGTATGTGCCGCCTCGGCCTCGCCGGCGGCACGCTGCTGCATCTCGCGGATCTCCTCGCCTTGACGCAGCCGTTCGGCCTCCCGCTCCGCGACGGCCTCCGCGAGCATCCGCTCCAGCTCCTCGACCTCACGCCGCGCGTCCGCGACGGCGGCCTCGGATCGCTCGATCTCCGCGCGCGCGTCCGCGAGCCGCGCCGCATCGGTCGCCGCGGCGCCTTCGAGCTCCGCGACACGGTCGGCCAGTTCGCTCGCCGCCTGCGCGCGCAGTGCGGCCGCCTGCGTGACGTCCTCGAGTTCGCGCGTCAGATGCTCGGCCTCGGCCTGGATCTCGGCGACGCGCGTGCGTGCTTCGACCACGGCCGCGGCATCCGCGGTGGCCGCGGCGCGCGCCGTGCGCGCCTCGGTCTCGGCGCTCATCCGCCGGGCGTGTTCAGCGCTCAGCCGCCGCTGCAGTTCGACGATTGCGAGCCGCCGCGACGCAGCCCGTCGCTCCGTCTCGGCCAGGCGCGGATCCTCGGGCGGCCCGGGACGCGGCGGGTCCCCCGGGAGCGGGGTCTGGCGCCGCGCCGTCTGCCGGCGGGTCGGGGCGGGGAGGGGGACCGTCGACCCGTCTGCCAGCTCGACCGCGAATCTCGCATCCGGCCCAGCCAGTTCCGCGGCCACCGAGAACGCGACGCGGACCGGATCGGCAGGGCTCGGGGGTGCCGGGATGGGATCCAGTCGAGCGGGCGGCGTCGTGCCCTCGATCAGGAGCTTGAGCCCCTCCGGAGTGACCCACGTCGACCGTCTCGCGGCGAGGCGCAGCAGGACTGCGCGGGCGCCGGCCTGCACCTGCTCGAACTCGACCAGCTCAAATGCGGAGGGTGCGTCCGTCACGGATCTGCGGATTCTATGTCTGGATAACCTCATGTGGCCCCGCCTACGACTCCGAAGGAGGAAGCATGAAGCTGCTCGTGACGGGCGGCGCCGGCTACATCGGCTCGATCTGCGCGAAGCTGCTGCTTCGCGCAGGCCACGAAGTCGTTGTCCTCGACAACCTCGAGCGCGGTCACCGCGAGGCCGTCGATCCCGGCGCCAGGCTCGTCGTCGCCGATCTGCTCGACGGCGAAGCCGTCAGGGCGACGCTCGCCGAGGGCTTCGACGGCGTCCTCCATTTCGCGGCGCTGTCTCTCGTCGGCGAATCGGTTGAGCATCCTGAGAGGTATTACCGCACGAACGTCGGCGGCTCCCTCAACCTGCTCGAGGCGATCGTCGCCTCCGGGGTGCCGCGGCTGGTCTTCTCGTCGACCTGTGCCGTCTACGGCCAGCCCGACGAGGTCCCGATCTCCGAGGGCGCGCCGACGCGCCCCGAGAGCTCCTACGGAGCGTCGAAGCTCGCCGTCGATCTGATGATCCGCGACTTCTGCACCGTGTACGACCTCGGTGCGGTCAGCCTCCGCTACTTCAACGTCGCCGGCGCGAGCGGCGCGATCGGCGAGGCACACGAACCCGAGACGCACCTGATCCCGAACATCCTCGGCACGCTGCTCGGGACCCGTGAGCGGGTCGAGATCTTCGGGACCGACTACCCCACGCCGGACGGCACGGCGATCCGTGACTACATCCACGTCGAGGATCTGGCGCAGGCGCACCTGCTGGCGCTGGCGGCGGCCGAGACGGGTGTGCACCAGATCCTCAACCTCGGCAATGGCACCGGCTTCTCGGTCCGCGAGGTGATCACCGCCGCGGAGCAGGTGACCGGGCGGACGATCCCGGCGGTCGAGCGGCCGCGCCGGCCGGGCGACCCGCCGATGCTCGTGGCCGCCGGCGAGCGCGTCCGGGCGGTGCTCGGCTGGCACGCCGGCAAGCCGGAGCTGGCCGACATGATCGCCGACGCCTGGACGTTCGCGCAGGACCACCCGCGGGGTTACGGCTAGCGGTTGTTCTGCCCTGCCCGGCTTGCGGCTCGGGCAGGGCGTCGCGGCTCGCCCGTCAACTGACGAGCCCATGTTCGAGCGCGTGGCGGATCGCCCCGGCTCGGTTGCTGACGCCGAGCTTGCGGTAGATGTTGGTCAGGTGGAACTTGATCGTGTGCTCGCTGACCCAGAGTTCTCGGGAGATGGCAGCAGTCGTCTTGCCGGTCGCGATCGCCTCGAGGATCGTGTGCTCACGCTGCGTCAGGTCCCCCGTCGACCCGCAGAACGCCGGTGCCGGCGGCGTGGGTCGCGCGGGGGCATGGAAGATCGCGCCGCTCGAGACCTGCCGGATCACGCTCGCCAGGTCTGCGGGGTTGACGCTCTTGACGACGTAGGCGCTGGCGCCCGCGACGAGTGCCGCGTCGATCGCCGCCGGGTCCGAGTTGTCGGAGAGCACCACGACCCGTACGGCCGGCCACTGGCGGCGGATCGTCTCGATCAGCGCAGGCCCGCTGGCCCCGCGCATCATCGTGTCGAGCATCACGATGTCGGGCCGGCGCCGCTCGACCAGCGGCAGCAGTTGCTGGCCGGTTGCGGCCTCACCGACGATCTCGATCTCGACGCTTCGCTCGAGCGTGCGGCGGATTCCGGCGAGGATCAGCGGATGGTCGTCGGCGATCAGAAGTCGCGTGCGCGACGCACTGGGAGACGGAGTCTGCGGGCCGGTGGCGAGGGCGCTCATCGCTGTTACTCGTTTCGGCCGGCGCGGCCTCGGCCTTTAGCGGGGGATGATCAGATCCTCGAGCGCTTCGATCGCGGCTTGCAGGACGCGCCCGGGTTCCCGTCCCGAGTCGAGCACCCTGATCCGTGTCGGCTCACGACGCGCGAGCTCGTCGTAGGCGGCGGCGATCCGCTCGAAGAAGGCTTCGTCCTCGCGCTCGAGCCGGTCGGGAATCTCGGTACGCGCCCGCGCGCGGGCGCGGGCCGAGTCTGGATCGAGTGACAGGAGCAACGTCCGGTCCGGCGCCGTCCCCGCGATCGCGAACTGGTTGAGCTCGTGGATCGCCTCGATCCCGAGCTCCCGGCCACCGCCCTGGTAGGCGAGCGACGAGTCGACGAAGCGGTCGAGCAGCACCCATGTCCCGCGCTGCAGGCGCGGCCGCACGGCTTCCTCCACGAGCTGGGCCCGGGCCGCGGCGTACAGCAGCGCCTCCGCTCGCGCGCCGATTCGCAGGGCCGGGTCGCGCACGATCTCGCGGACTCGCTCGGACAGCTCGACGCCTCCGGGCTCGCGGAGCAGCGCGGCATCGACTCCGCGCGCGCGGAGCACATCCGCGAGCGCCACCGCGAGCGTCGTCTTCCCCGTCCCGTCGATGCCCTCGATCGTGATCAGTCGCCCGGGGCTGGACATGGAGCGTGACGGTAGCGGCGGTTAGCATCGGAGCACATGCTGGTCGAACTCGAGCGACATCCGAACGCGAGGGCGGTCCTCGCGCCGGCGCTGGCCGGCACCGCGCGGCCGTCGCACGCCTACCTCTTCCACGGCCCCGGCGGCGTCGGCAAGCGGGCGGTCGCCCGGGCGGTCGCCGCCGCCTGGTTGAGTGCCGGCTCCGTCGATCCCGTGAGCGCGCGCACGCGGGCGCTGCACGGCAGCCACCCCGATCTGACCTGGGTCACACCGAGCGGCGCGCACGAATTGCTCGTCTCCGACATCGACGGGCCGGTCGTCTCCGCCGCGAGCCGGACTCCGTTCGAGTCGGCTCGCCGCGTGTTCGTGATCGAGAGCGTCGACCAGATGGGCGACGAGGCGGCGAACCGGATGTTGAAGACGCTCGAGGAGCCGCCCTCCTTCGTGCATCTGATCCTGATCACCGAGCGCCTCGGCGAGGTGCTGCCGACGATCCGCTCCCGCTGTCAGCTGGTCCGCTTCGAGGCCCCGTCGGTCGACGAGATCGCCGCGGACCTCGAGCGGGAAGGTGTGGCGCCGCAGCCGGCGGCTGCGTGCGCGCGGCTCAGCCTCGGTGACGCGCGGACGGGCTCGGGAGCTGTCCGCGCCCGAGGGCATCGCGCTGCGGGAGGCCGCCGAGGCGTTCATCCGCGGCGCGCTCGCCGGGACCGCCTCGTCCTCGGCACCGTGGACGGAGATCCTCAAGGCGGTCCGCGCTCGCGGAGAGCGGCGCAGCAGCGAGCTCGAGGCGCCGCCGCGATGCCGAGCTGGAGCTGCTGCCCAGGAAGGAGCGCAAGCGTGCCGAGACGGAGTGGAGCGACCGGATCCGCCGCGGGCGCCGGCGCGCCGAGACGGCCGCGCTCGACCTCGCGCTGGAGCTCGTCAGCATCTGGCTGATCGACCTGATCACGCTGTCCACAGGCGCTGATGACCTCGTCCGCAACTGCGATCGCCGTCGAGCTCCTCCATGCGGACGCGGGGCGCACACTGTCGGCGCTGAGGGGAGGTGTCGAGCTGGTGGAGGACACCCGGCAGCGGTTTCCAGCTCAACGTCAGCGAGGATCTGGCCTGCGAGGCGCTCGCCTACCGGCTCGAGCGCCTGCTCGCGCGATGACCCAGGTCGCACGCATCTATCTGCGCCCTCCCGAGGTCGCGGACGAGCACGAGTTCACTGCGCTGATGCGTGCGAGCCGGTTCTTCCACCGGCCGTGGGCGACGGCGCCCACCGACACCGAGCGCTTTCTCGCCTACATCACCGACTCGCAGCGCCCTGACTTCGAGGCGTTTCTCGTCTGCCGCCGCTCCGACCATCTGATCGTCGGCTTCTTCAACCTCTCCCAGATCGCTCGCGGCTCGCTCCAGAGCGCGTACCTGGGCTATGCCGTCGGCAAGCCCTTTGCCGCTCAGGGCTACATGCGCGAGGCGATCGAGCTGGTGCTCACGGTGGCCTTCGTCGACCTCGGGCTGCACCGGCTCGAGGCGAACATCCAGCCCGGCAACCGCGCTTCGATCGCGCTCGCCCAGGGCGCCGGTTTCCGTCGCGAGGGCTTCTCGCCGCGCTACCTCAAGATCAGCGGCCGCTGGCGTGATCACGAGCGCTGGGCGCTCGTCGCCGACGACTGGCGGCGTGCGCACGGGCTCCCCGCCTGAGCGGGCGAGCACGTTGCGGGTTGGTTTACGTTTGGTTAATCAACCCTGCACGGGGTTTGAAACTGCGACTCTATGCGCTTGCCGACGGGCCGGTTCGCAAATACTCTCCCCGCACCACACCCCCGTCACGCCCCTCGGACACGACTCGTAACGACCTATTCGAACACACGACCAACTCCTGAGGAGGAGCATGCGCTTCAAAGTCAAGACCGCGCCGATGATCGGCGCCGTCGGAGTGGCGATCGCGATCTCGGCGATTGCCACGAGCAGTTCCAGCGCCAGCCGTGCACCGGTGGCGCGCGCGGCGGCCGGTGGTGTCGTCGACATCTACTCCAGCCTGCCGCTCCAGGGCGCCTCGTCTGCCCAGACGGGGCCGCTCGTCAACGGGATCAAGCTGGCTCTCAAGCAGGCGGGCGGCAAGGCCGGCATGTTCACGGTGAACTACCAGTCGCTCGACGACTCGACGGCCGCGGCCGGCGAGTGGGATCCGACCCAGACCGCCGCGAACGCGCGCAAGGCGGCGACCGACCCGAAGACCGTCTATTACATCGGCGAGTTCAACTCGGGCGCGAGCGAGGTCTCGATCCCGATCCTCAACCAGGCTGGGATCCCGCAGGTCAGCCCGGCCAACACGTACGTCGGCCTGACCGCCTCGATCAAGGGGGCCACGGCGCCGGGTGAGCCCCAGAAGTACTACCCGACGGGCAAGCGGACGTATCTGCGGATCGTGCCGAACGACTCGATTCAGGCTGCGGCCGATCTGATGGCGCTCAAGGCCGCCGGCTGCACGAAGGTCGCGGTCGCGAACGACAAGGAGGCGTACGGCGCCGGCCTCGCGACGATGATGGAGCTGGAGAAGGGCTTCTACGGCGTCGACATCATCTCCAACACCGGCATCGATCCGAAGGCGCCGAACTTCCGCACGTACGCGTCGACGATCAAGGCGCAGGGCGCGAACTGCTTCGAGTTCGCGGGCATCGTCTCCAACGGCGGCGTGCAGATCACCAAGGACGTGAACTCGGCGCTGCCGTCGGCCACGATCCTCGGTCCGGACGGCATGTGCACCAGCTCGTGGACGAACGCGAAGCAGGGCGGGGTGCCGGCCAGCATCGACAAGCGCCTGCTGTGCACCGTCGCGACGCTGAACCTCACCGCCTATCCGGGAGGCAAGGCGTTCCTGGCGGCTTACAAGGCCGCCTACGGGGTTGCCAACCCTGACCCGTACGCGATCTACGGCTACGCCGTCATGAAGCTCGGTCTCGACACGATCGCGAGCCTCGGCGCCAACGGCGACAACAAGGCGGACGTGCTGAAGGCGCTGTTCGCGCTGAAGAACTACAGCTCGGTGCTCGGGACGTTCGGCTTCAACGCCAATGGCGACACGACGCTGAAGTCCTACGGCCTCTACAAGGTCGGCTCAAACGGGGACCCCGTCTTCTACAAGACGCTGACTCCGACGAAGGTGCTCTGAGCACCCACGCTGAACGAGCTGGAGGGGGCGCGTCCGGCGCCCCCTCCACACTCCTGGCACTCTTGCGACGCCGGATCCTCTAACGCAGTTTGGAAGCACAGCTACTCAGGCCGCGCACGCCAGCCGTCCTCGTCCGGCCGCTGAGCCTCGCCCGGCGGTACATCGGCCGCTGGGGACTGCTCGTGGCGCTCGCCGCGCTGCCGGTCTACTACGGTCTCCACGATCTCCTCCACGGGTATCAGGCCGGCCTCCAGAACGGCCATCCGATCATCCGTCACGACCTCACGCAACTCGGCTTCAATCTCGTCGAGGGCCTGTCGAACGGAGCGATCTGGGCGTTGATCGCGATGGGCTACACGCTCGTCTACGGGATCATCGAGCTGATCAACTTCGCGCACGGCGACGTCTTCACGATGGGGTCGTTCACCGCTGCCGGCTTCTGGGCGGCGATCGGTCTCGGCACCTCGACGGGAACGATCCCGCTGATCGGCGGCCTGCTGTTGACACTCGTCGTCGCGATGGTCGTCTGTGGGTCACTGAACGTGCTGATCGAGCGGGTCGCCTACCGTCCACTGCGCAGCGCTCCGAAGCTGGCGCCGCTGATCACGGCCGTCGGCTTCTCCTTCATCCTTCAGAACGTCGGCCTGCTGTGGCTTGGCGGATCTCCGCAGGGTGTCACCGACCTGATTCACGAGAACGACACCGTGTTTCACATCTCGGGCGTGATCGTGCACCGAGCCGACCTTCTCGCCTTCCTTGTCACCGCGCCGCTCGTGTTCGGCTTGGCGTGGTTCATCGGCCGCACCCGGCCCGGCCGCGCGATGCGCGCGACCGCCCAGGATCCCGAGGCCGCACGGCTGATGGGCATCAATGTCGACCACACGATCTCGCTCACGTTCCTGCTCGGTGGCATGCTCGCCGGCGCCGCCGGCCTCGTGTACGCGCTCTACGAGACGACGATCTGGTATTTCCAGGGCTTCGAGGCGGGGCTGATCGCGTTCACCGCGGCGGTCATGGGGGGGATCGGCAACGTCCGCGGGGCCGTGCTCGGTGGCCTCCTGATCGGTTGCATCCAGCAGCTGTCGGATGCCCGCCTCGGCCCGCAGTGGACCGAGGCCGTCGTGTTCGGCTATCTGATCATGGTCATGGTCCTGCAGCCGCGCGGGCTGCTCGGCGAGGAGACTCGCGAGGCCGGATGAGCGGCGCCGACCGGACCCGACGAGGCACCTCATGAGCGAGCTCAAGGCCCAGCTCGCCGAGTGGCGAGCGGCCCTGCGCCGGCGCCTACCGCCCTGGTGGTCGCGAGCGCTCGCGGGTTTCCTGATCGTGTTCGGGGTCATTCTGCCGCTGCTCGTCCCCTCCGCCAGCGACTTCCTCAACGCGACGATCATCGCGCTCGCCTACGTCGTGATGGCGCTCGGGCTGAACGTCGTCGTCGGCTTTGCCGGGCTGCTCGACCTGGGGTATGTCGCCTTCTACGCGTTCGGCGCCTACTCCGTCGGGTGGTTCGGCTCCGACTTCTTCTTCAACGCCCACGTGCACGTGCTGTCCTCGGCGATCGCGTCCGATGCCGGCATCCACCTGAACTTCCTGCTGATCCTGATCTGCGCGGTGATGATCACTTCGGTCGCGGGCACGATCATCGGTCTCCCGACCCTCCGCCTGCGTGGCGATTACATCGCGATCGTGACACTGGCGTTCGGCGAGATCATCGGCGTGGTCGCGGTCAACGGCACGAGCATCGGCCTCGGCGGCGGGCAGACGCTGACCGCCGGCAACCTCGGGATCTCGGCGCTTGATCTCCCGTACTTCCCGGTGATCGGCAAGTTCTCGCTCCTCAACCTGCGGCCGTGGTACTGGCTGATCTTCGTGATCATGCTGTTCGTTCTGTTCGTCAACCTGCGGATCCGCGAGTCCCGCCTCGGCCGCGCCTGGGTGGCACTGCGCGAGGACGAGGTCGCCGCCGTCTCGATGGGGATCCCGCTCGTGAAGACGAAGCTGCTCGCCTATGCGATGGGCGCGGCGTTCGGCGGCATGTCCGGGGTCTTCCTCGGCGCCTATGCCACGACCGTCAACGCGAGCCAGTTCGCGTTCTCGTTCTCGATCTTCGTGCTGGCGATGATCATCGTCGGTGGCCTCGGATCGATCTGGGGCGCGGTGCTCGGGGCGCTGCTGCTGTCCTACATCAACTACTACCTGATCCCGGACGTGCTCAACACGATTCCGCAGGACCTCGGCCTCAACTTCAGTCTCACGCAGCTGTCGTTCGGGATCTTCGGGTTCCTGCTCGTGATGGTGATGGTGCTGCGCCCGCAGGGTCTGTTCCCCGAACGACGGCGCCGGCTCGAGCTGACGGCCGAGATCGGCGCCGAGGATGCGCAGCTGATCGAGAGCGGCGCCGGGGCGCCGCCGCAATGACGACCGCGTCGCCCGCAGGCCCGCCGGCCCTCGGCAGCGGGGCGGTGATGCTCGCCGAGGACGTCCGCAAGGAGTTCGGCGGTCTGATCGCCGTGTCGAACGTCACCTTCGACATCCCCGAGGGCTCGATCATCTCCCTGATCGGTCCGAACGGAGCCGGCAAGACGACGTTCTTCAACATGCTGACCGGGCTGTACAAGGCCACATCCGGTCGCATCGTGTTCGCCGGGCGCGACATCACCCGCGCGCGCCCGGACGTGATCACCGGGCTCGGCGTCGCCCGCACCTTTCAGAACATTCGCCTGTTCGGCGCGATGTCCGCGCTTGAGAACGTGATGATCGGGCGGCACTCGCGGATGCACGCCGGCCTGGTCGGATCGGTGATCCGCCCGCCCTGGGTGCGACGTGAGGAGCGCGACGTCCACGAGCGCGCGCGCGAACTGCTCGCGTACGTCGGTCTCGGGCGTGGCGTCGATCGTCTTGCGACGCAGCTCTCCTACGGGGATCAGCGGCGCGTCGAGATCGCGAGAGCGCTCGCCAGCGACCCGAAGCTGCTCCTGCTCGACGAGCCGACTGCCGGTATGAACCCGCAGGAGTCGGCCCAGCTGACCCAGTTCATGCGCAAGATGCGCAGCGACCTCGGGCTCACGATCCTGCTGATCGAGCACGACATGAAGGTCGTGATGGAGGTCTCCGAGCGGGTCACCGTGCTCGACCACGGCGAGAAGATCGCCGAGGGCTCTCCAGCCGACGTCCGGTCCGACCCGCTCGTGATCGAGGCCTATCTCGGCAAGCAGGCCGACAGCGATGGGGACGGCGGCGAGCGGGACGAAGGCCGAGGGGACGCGGGCTGACATGTCCCTGCTCGAGGTCAGCGACATTCACGCCCACTATGGCTCGATCGAGGCCCTCAAGGGGATCTCGCTGACGGTCGAGGAAGGCGAGATCGTGACCCTGATCGGCTCCAACGGTGCCGGCAAATCGACGACCCTGCGCGCGATCAGCGGCCTCACGCCCGCCAGTTCGGGAAGGATCGCGATCGGTGGCGAGGACATCACCTACGTCCCGGCCCACCAGATCGTCGATCACGGGATCGCGCTCGCGCCCGAGGGGCGCCACTGCTTCGCGCGCATGACCGTTCGCGAGAACCTCTATCTCGGTGCCCATCGACGCCGTGACAGCGAGATCGAGTCCGACGTGGAGCGGATGTTCGAACTCTTCCCGCGCCTCCAGGAGCGCGCCAACCAGAAGGCGGGGACGATGTCCGGCGGCGAGCAGCAGATGCTCGCGATCGGCCGGGCTCTGATGGCCCGGCCGCGCCTGCTGATGCTCGATGAACCCTCGATGGGCATCGCGCCCTTCCTCGTCCAGCGCATCTACGAGACGATCGTCGAGATCAACCGGAGCGGCATGGCGATCCTCCTGGTCGAGCAGAACGCCAACTACGCGCTCGACGCCTCGAGTCGCGGCTACGTGCTCGAGACGGGCAGGGTCGTGCTCTCGGGCCCGTCAGGCGAGCTTCGCAACGATCCGGGCGTGCAGCGCGCCTACCTGGGAACCTGACCGATGCTCGTCCTCGGCCTGATCGGTGCCAAGGCGCTCTACCTCCTGTTCGCGTGGCTGCTCTCGGCCGCCGGCGCCGCGTGGATCGCCGATCGCAAGGGCTACGGCGAGCGCGTCGGCCTCACGTTCGGACTGCTCCTCTCCGTCATCGGACTGCTGATCGTCCTGCTGCTCCTCCCGGGTCGTCCCGGCTCGACCTGGAAACGGGAGGGACCGCTTCCCCGCCGCCGGACTCGCTAGCCAATTGCGCGCCCGCCCCGCCGCGGCTGCGAAGCGCAGTGCTCGAGTCCGGCGCCGGAGTCCTGTCACGCTCCGCGAAGGTCGGCTACCCTTGCGCCAGCAGCGAGCCACCCGGATTCTGCGGCACCCAGTAAGGCGCGGATTTGAAGAATCCAGGAATCCCTGCAACTGCCGACGTAGCTCAGCTGGTAGAGCACTTCACTCGTAATGAAGGGGTCCGGGGTTCGAGTCCCCGCGTCGGCTCTCAGAACGAGCCTGCAAACCGAGCTGTTTCTGGTCGTGCTGTAGCTCAGATGCCGGTGGGGGGCAACGGGTTGGGCAACAGCAGCCGGTTTGCAAAGCCGCTGTGGCGCGCATGTCGGGTTCAGTGTCGCATCCGGCGGCGAACCGGGAAGGCGACCGCGGCGAAGACGGACGTCACGATCAGGATCGCGAGCGTCGACGACAGGCCGGCGATCGACGCCAGACCCGCCGCGACCCCGTCGAGCGCCAGCACTGCGAGCATCACGCCGCCCGCGCGCGGGAGTCGCTGCCTCGCTGTCGCCCAACGCACGCCGCGCAATCGCGCGATTGCGACGAGCAGCAGCACGACTCCGACGGTTGCGAGCGAGGTGACGAGTGCGGGGCTCATGACGGAGGGTGACCTCGGCGGCGCTGACGCCACCACAGGTAGGCGCCCATCGTGCTGAGCAGGGCGACGACCGCGAGAAGCTGCGCCCACGTCTGGCCGGGGGCGACGAGCAGCAGGATCATCGCGATGATGCCGCCGAGCGCCGGGAGGCGCCGGGCGATCAGATCAGGCACGGGCTGGCAGGCACCCAGACGAAGCGTCCGAGCCCCTGCTTCCGGCGTTCACGCGACCGAGAGCGCTCACTCGGTGCCCTGACCACGGCCCTGGCCGATCAGCCAGGTGCACGCCCAGATTGCTCATAACCACGACGCGCATGACCGCGCCGGCCGGCCCGACGCTCGTTCGGGTCGCGATGTCCGCCACGGCGACGGCAGCGATCACGAATGCGAGACCGTGGAGGTGCTGTGGATTGCGCCGCATACGAGCACGGCACCTTACTGCCGTCGAGAGCGACGGTCTGTGCGGTCGCAGAGATAAGCACCGCGCTCTGTCATACGCACTATCATCCAGTGTATGACGATGCTCAGCTTTCGCGTGCCGGACGACGACGCAGCCGACGTTCAACATTGGGCGAAGACGCTCGGTGTTGACCGGTCGGAGATCCTGCGCGACGCTCTTCGCCGTCACCTCGTGGTGTTGAAGGGCGAGGCTGACGCGGAGGCATGGCGGCAACAGCCGGCGACGGACGCAGAGCGATCGCTCGAGGCGATCTCGGACTGGGGTCCGGCCGAGGATTGGACGGACTGGATCGATGCGGCGGGGTGAGATCTGGTTCGCCGCAACGCCCGGCGGTGATCGGCCGGTGCTCGTCCTCACACGCGATCCAGTTGCCGACACCATCGGCTCCGTCGTTGTCGCGGGTCTCACACGCACCCGTCGCGGGCTGGTCTCCGAACTCGTGCTCACCGAGGCAGACGACGGCGTCCCGAGCGACTGCGTAGTCAACTTCGACAACATCCACACACTGGCACGCACGAGCTTCCGCCATCAAGTCACGCGGCTGCCCACCAAGCGCATGGCGCAGGCGTGTCGGACGCTGCGCGACGCAACCGGCTGTTGAGCTCTCTCAACCCCTCTGCCACCAACCGCGACGCACGGTCGTCAGCTGTTGACGAAGTCGACGATCCCAGGTCGGCGAACGTCGCCCAACGGCATGTTTGGCCGGGGTTGTCAATTTGGTCAAAGCGCAGGCCCGCGCCGCCAGCTAACCCAGCTCTTCGGACTCATCTCGAGCTGTTCTTGGGAAGCCGGGTCGTCGTGCATGTAGTCGTGCGTGACGATCGCAGCGCACCGCAGTGAGCTGGCCATCCGCGGGCCGTAGCGGGTCCCTTCGAGCGCCGCGACGAATGTCCAGCTTTGGCCTACCGACAGACGCTGGCCTGACGCGCGGGCCGCTCCCCCGACGCGCGTCAGAGGCGCCTGACGGTCACTCTGGCCGCAACCCGGCGCCAGTTCCGAGTCGCGGCATAGCGTTGTTGTGGCTGCGACAGATAGCTCGCTGCCACGGCAGTTCCGCGGATCATGGCAGTGACTGGATCGCGATCGTCCAGCCACCCGCTGATGACACCGGCCGCGAACACATCACCGGCGCCCAGCGCATTGTCGACTGGCACCGGGAGCGACTCGACGATCACCACCTGGTCACCATCGAGGCAGGCGCTGCCGTCTGGCCCGCAGGTGACGATCACCTGACCGGCACAGCGCTCGCCAAGGCTGCGCAGCATGTCGCCTAGCTCCGGAGAACCGGTGAGCATTTCGGCCTCGTCGCGGTTGGGGAGGAACACGTCGGTTACTCGAAGGACCTCCTCGCTTGCTGGGTGATCGGGCGCGCTCTCATCGCCCCAGCCCGGGTCAAATGCTGTGATGACACCGTGGCTGCGAGCCTCCCCCAACAACTGGGCCATCGCCCGCAGCTCGATGCCTGGAAGGTTCGCCGTCCCCACCAGAGCCACCACACGCGAAGCGTGGATGTCGGCAGACTTTGCAGCGAGGTGCTCCAGGCTGAGCCCGGCAGAGGCGCCGAGATCGGTGATGAACGCTCGCTCCCCGTCCTGGCGGATCGCCGCGACGGCCAGCGCCGTCGGCCCCGGAAGTACCTCAAGCCCGTCCGTCGCGACCCCGTCGGTCTGCAGGGTCTCCCGGATCCGGCGCCCTGCGGGGTCGTCGCCGAGTGCCGCGATCAGCGAGGTCGAACAACCGAGCTGTGCCGCCGCACGGGCGAGGTTGGCCCCTTGGCCGCCGACTTCCTCGGCCCGTCCGCTGGTCAGCACTTCCTCCCCCCAACGGGGGAGGTCGGCAAGACCGCGCATCATGAGGTCGATCAGGACATTGCCGACAACGCACAGGTCGTAGGCGGCGCCTCGGTCGCCCTGGCGAGGCGCCGGGGCCATCAGTAGCTCATGGCCCGGTAGTACCGGCGCGTCGTGAGCGGGTGATCGCGAAGCACCTCGAGGTGGACACTCACCCGCTCGAGCACCGTCGCCAATAGCGCGGGTGCCAGCAGCGCGCGCAACTCGCCGTCGAGGCCGACGATCTCGAAGTCCGCCGTGTCGATCGTCGTCACAGCGTTGGTGTGCGCATGGACAAAAGCCTCGACGCGGTCCATCAGCGGTCGGTGGGTGTCCTCACCTTTGAGCAGCAGGCAGTTGACGCCCGGCTCGAGGAGCTCGAGCGGTCCGTGGAAGAAGTCCGCCGCGTTCACGGGTCGGGTCAGGATCCACTGCATCTCCTCGAGGATGCACATGCCATAGTACATTGCCTCGGCCCAGCCTCCCCCCGCCCCCAAGATCATGTGGTATGGAGCCTGGGCCAGGCGGGTGGCGATCTCGTTGGCCCGCGGTTCGAAGCCCCGCTTGGCCTCCAGCAGTGCCTCGGGCAGACCGGCCGCCCCTCTCATGAGCTCGTTGTAGTGATCGATCTCGCCCCGGGCGCTCATCACGGACAGGGCGGCAAAGATGGACTGGATGTAATAGGACTCCGAAGAGTTGTCGTCGCCGACCGGGTTGGTGAAGTTCACGTCAGCCTGAGAGCCCAGAGGGCTGTTGGGAGTGCCGGTCAACGTGATCACAGTTGCGCCCGCTTCGCGGCAGAACTGAAGCGCGTCGAGCGTCTCCGGCGTGTCGCCAGACCGCGAGGGGATCACAACGATCGAACGCTCCGTCAGCCACTTTGAGCCGGTCAGGACGAGCTCGGCGGCGTGCTCACACCGGCTCGGAAAGGTGGAGCGGGTGGCCAGCAGGAGGGCCGCCGGCCACATCAGGATCCCGGCACCACCCGACGCCACGAAGAAGAGGTTGTTGCTGCCGCGGCTCACTAGGTCTCCGATCACCGCGTGGAGCTGCTCGGCGCATGCCACGGCCCCTCGCTGGTTCTCGAGAAACTTGGCTTCGTCGAAATTCAACATTCTGTGGTTCCTTGTCTGATTGAGGTTGTTTCGCCGCGGGATGGGATCAAGGCGTCACGGCGGCTGAAGGGGGGCAGATCACCCATTCGCTTCGTGGAGGGCGAGCCGCTCGGGTATCGCGGCCAGCAACTGCTGTGTGTAGGTCTCGCTCGGCGTTTCCAGCACGTCCTGCACGGTTCCGGACTCCACGACCTTGCCGCGGTGCATGACGACGATGTCGTCTGCAATGTGACGGACGAGCGCGAGGTCGTGCGAGATCATCAGGATGCCGAGACCGAACTCGTCCCGGAGGTCGGCGAGTAGGTTGAGGATCTGCGCCTGGGTCGAGACATCAAGCGCGGAGACGGGCTCGTCCAACACCAGCAGCTGCGGCTCGGCCGCCAGCGCACGAGCAATGGCCGCCCGCTGACACTGCCCGCCTGAGAGCTGCCGGGGTCGACTTGCGCCCAGCCGTTCGGCGAGGCCAACGGCTACGAGCAGCTCTGCGACGCGCGCGTCCACCGCGGAGCGGTCTACCAATCCGTGCTGACGGATCACCTCGGCGATCCCGGCTTCGATCGGTTGCCGAGCATCGAGCGAGAGAAACGGGTTCTGAAATACCATCTGCATGAGTCGCGCCCGACGCCGCCGCTCGTGGAGCCCGGGCTGTGCGGACAGCGGCTCCCCATCCACGCACACCTCCCCGGAGGTCGGCGTCTCAAGGCCGACGATCATGCGGGCGACGGTCGTCTTGCCCGAGCCGGTCTCCCCGACGATCGCCACCGCCGCGCTGGCTTCCACCTCCAGGCTCACGTCGCTCACAGCGGCATGCGGTGTGGCTCGGCCAAGAAAGCCAGAGCGAATCTGGAAGGTCTTGGACAGGTGCTTGACCTCAAGGTGCATTATCGGTGCTCCTCCGTGACGGCCAGAGCAACATCAGCTTCCGACGCCACCTGGGAACTCGCAGCCAAGCCAGCCGCTCCCTCCTGAGCCCGGAAACATCGGGCGGCTCCGCCCGGCACCTCGATCATCCGTGGAACCTCGTTCCGGCATTCGGGCAGCGTGTACGGGCAGCGCGGGTGAAACGGGCAGCCAGCGGGCGCGTCCATGGCGCTGATTGGGGTGCCCGGGATCACCGGGAGACGATGTGCCTTGGAGTCGACCTTCGGTCGGGCTGCGAGCAGCCCCATCGTGTAGGGATGCCGGGGATCTTCGAAAATGAGCTGGCGGCTTCGGACCTCCACGATCCGGCCGGCGTACATAACGTTGACGCGATCACAGATCGCGCTGGCGAGCGCCAGATCATGCGTGATGAACAGCACGGCCAGCCCGCGGTCCCGTCGCAGTCGATCGAGGAGCCGCACGATCGCCGCCTGCGTTGTCACATCAAGCGCCGTGGTCGCCTCATCCGCCAACAGGAGGGTCGGCTCCACCGAGAGCGCGCCCGCGATCATGACGCGCTGCAGCATCCCGCCTGACATCTCGCCGGGGTACTGGTGGATGCGTCGGTCCGGTTGGTCGATGCCGACCGTGTCGAGCAGCTCGACCGCCCGCGCCCGCGCCTCCGATCGGCTGAAGCCCAGGTGCACGCGCAGCCCCTCGGTGAGATGGTCCTCGACGCGCCAGAGCGGATCGATATACGCCCGCGGATCCTGAAAGATCATGCCGATCGACCGCTGGACTGTCCGGCGGTGGCGTCGGTCCATGGTGAGCAGGTCCTCCCCGTCCAGAAGTACCTGTCCTGCAACCCGGGCTCCCGGCGGCAGCGCGTTGGCGATGGTCCGGGCGGTCATCGACTTGCCGCTGCCCGACTCACCCACGAGTCCAACGATCTCACCAGCCCCCACCTCGAGGTCGACGCCGACGACGACGGGGCGCAACCGGGAACCCACCTGAAGCGACGTGGACACTTGGAGCAGCGTCAGCGTCTGACGGTGGGAAACGTCCGACCCCTGCGGCCGAGTCACCGACTCTCCTCCCGCGCTCGATTGCGCTCGAGCACCCAGTCGGCTACGAAATTCAGCGAGACGACCAAGACAATGATCGCGACGGCCGGGAAGATGACGCCGGTGGCCGACTGAAAGACACCTTGGTTGGCGTTCTCCAGCATGCTTCCCCAATCGATCTCCGGAGGCTGCGCACCCAGCCCGAGGAATGAGAGCGCCGAGAGGTCGAGCAGCGCATAGGCGAAGTAGAGCGTGGTCTGGCTCACGAGCAGCCGCCCGATGTTCGGGGCGACATGGAGGCTCAGGATGCGCCACGACCCGTAGCCCTGCAGTCGGCACGCTTCGACATAGGGTTTCTGCCGTTCCACCAGACCGGCCGCCCGCACCACCCGCCCCATGAGCGGGATGTAGGTGATGGTGACCGCGAACACGGCCGAGTAGAAGTTCGTACCAAAGGTGGCCACGATCACTATCGCCAGGAGCAACGCCGGGAACGCGAACACCAGGTCGAAGATCCGCGAGACCACCAGGTCAATCCAGCCGCCGCTGTAGGCCGCCAGAAATCCGAGCGGGACACCAACCACGAAGGCGATCGCAATCACGATCGTCGGCCCGAGCAGCGACAGGCGCGCGCCGTAGACCAGTCTGGACAGGATGTCCCGGCCGGCGCTGTCTTGGCCGAAGAGATGGCCGGCACTCGGGCCCGCGTAGGGATTGAGGAGGTCCGGGGTGTTCGGGTTCTGCGGGGCGATCAGCGGCGCGAAGATCGCGCAGACGACAATCACGACCAGCACCACGACGCTGATCCCCACGATCAGCTTCGGAAGACCGCTCAGGAGTCGGCTTCCGAAGCGCCGGTGGCGAAGATCATCCGCCGCCCCGATCACAACGTCGATACCGCGGTCGGTCGTTGTCATCTCCGAGCCCCGGCGAGCCGGACGCGCGGGTCGATGACGCCGTACAGGAGATCAACGATCAGGCTGATGAGCAGGAACTCCGTCGTGACCAGGAGCGCGATCGCCTGAACCACCGCGTAGTCCTTCCCCTGCACCGATTCCACGAGCAGCGTGCCGAGCCCGTTTAGGCCGAACGCGTACTCGATCACGATCGCCCCACTCAGCAGGTATCCGATCTGCGCGCCGACGATAGTGATGACCGGGATCATGGATCCACGCAGCGCATGCTTGACCACGACACGCCTACCGGTGAAACCTCTCACCCGCGCACCGAATACGTGCTCGCTCTCGAGCTCGCCGATCACGGCGGAACGGGTGATACGGCTCACCAGGGCCAGGGACGAGAGCGCCAGGGCGATGGCGGGGAGCGTGAGATGGTCGAGCCGAACGGCCAGGCTGCCCGTGTTCCCGCCTCCCTCGGCAGGAAACCAGGCGAGATCGACGCCGAACAGAACCGCCAGGATGACCCCCGTGACGTAGCTTGGCAGGGCTGTGAACGTGAGCGACCCGAGCGTCGAGAACAGATCAAACGGGCCGTTCCGGACGACTCCGCTCAGTACGCCGAGCGTCACCCCGAACATCACCATCAGGACGACGGCGTATGCGGTGAGGAGCAACGTCAAGCTGATACGCGGCGCCAGGACGGACGCCACCGTTGCGTGAGCGGCGATCGACGTCCCGAACTGTCCGTGGAGGAGGTGCCAGAGCCAGATCAGATACTGCACCGGCAGCGGCTTGTTGAGCCCGTAACGAGCGTTGAAGAACCTGAGCGTTTCGGCGTTCGGAGGGTGACCACCATTCAGCAGCGTGGCCGGGTTACCGGGACCGATGTGCAGCAGCACGAAGACGATCACTGTCGAGGCCAACAGGACCGCTACGGTCGTCAGCAGCCGGATGCCGACGTACCTCAGCATTCAGCCGGTCCGGTCGGCCTGGCCGGCAAAACGCCGGGATCAACGGTGATCTTGCCGGCACTGGGGAAGTTCTCCCGGACCATTGCGTCTCGGAGCCGCTCCAGCCCCAGCCGGTGTGTGATCAACCCGTCGACATTTACGCGGCGGCTGGCAAGGAGGTCGATGGCACGTTGGTGGGTGTTCGGGTTGTTCAGCGAGCCGACGATGCGCAGTTCGTCCTCGTTGACCCTGAACGGGTTGACCGAGATCCGATCCTGCTCGGGGTAGACGCCGAACAGCAGCACCGTTCCTCCTCGCCGGACGAGCGAGATGGACCTCTCGGCCGCCTGTGCCCGACCGCTCGCCTCGATCACCACGTCGGCCGTTCCGGGGTCGCGAAGCTCCGCGAGCGCAGCGCTGGCGTCCTCGGGCGCGCAGACCTGATCGGCGCCTGCCGCGAGAGCGTGTCCCCTTCTGGAGGAATCGGGCTCGACAGCGAGAATTGTCCCCGCGCCCCGCAGCCGAGCGAGTTGGACCAGCAGGCAACCGATCGGCCCGGCCCCCAGGACCGCGACAATGTCACCGAGGCTGATCGCGGCCTGGTCGATTCCGCGCACGCAGCAGGCCAGCGGCTCCACCAGAGCACCCACCTCGACCGAGACGCGCTCGGGCAGCGGGTAGGCGTTCGTCGCGGGCACAGCGGCGAACTCGGCAAAGCCGCCGGGACGGGTGATTCCCAATGGCGTCAAGCCCGAGCAGAGGTTCGACTCACCCCGCCGGCAGTAGAAACAGGTACCGTCGACGACGTTCGGGTCGACGGCAACCCGGTCCCCCACCCTCAGGCTCCTCACCTCCGGACCCACCTCCACAACCTGGCCGCTGAACTCGTGTCCGAGTACGACTGGCTGCGTTGAGCGGGCCTCGCCCCGGAAGATGGCGCGGTCGGTTCCACAGATTCCGCAGGTGGCAACCCGGACCACGACCTCATTGGGCGCCCAGGTGGGGTCCCGAAGTTCGGTTAGCTCGATCGTTCCGGGTTCGGTGAAGACAGCGGCTCTCACAGCTCCTCATCCACCGGCTCGAGCAGACTCGACGGCCGACCCGCGGGCGCGGGCACAGTGGGGACCGGTAGGTCATGCCGGCGGCGTAGCACGCTGAAGGTAAACATGTCGCCGAGGTGATAGTCACGGGCGGCGAGCACGCAGCGGCCGTCGCGCGTCACGCACCGCTCATTCACATAAAGCCAAGGCCCGGCGGGAAGATCAAGATCGGGTAGCGCGTCCTCGGGCTGAGGGCCCTGCACCGCTTGTATGTGCGCGCTTGAGGCGATGATCGTCTGCCCGCAGCGGTCGAGCATCGCCACAACCGACCCACTCCAGTCAAGCTCGGCCACATCCCGATCCAGCACGGAGGCGTCGATGATGTTGACCGAGTAGATGCAGGACCGGCCGCCGCACGCGCGCAGCCGCCGTGTCTCCACCACCTTGGTCGGGGCGGCGATGCCGAGCGCCGCCTGATCGCCCCTCGTGGCCTTGCGGTGGATCACGCTGAGCACCTCGGTGGTCATCTCGTACCCGAGGGCTCGCATCATGTTGGTGATGCTTTCGAACTGCGTGATTGGCCGCTCGGGCTCGAGCTGCGTCATCACTGACACGAACCGTCCCTTGCCCGGCCGCACCTCGACGATGCCCTCCTGTTCGAGCAGCTTCATCGCCTCGCGGACCGTTGATCGGCTCACGCCGAGTCGCTCAGCGAGCACGAACTCATTGGGCAGCCTCGCGCCGACCGTCAACCCCTCGGCATGCAGCGCCTCAACGATGGCATCTCGGGTCTGCTGGGGCAGGAGGTGACGTCCGTCGGCGCCCGCGCCGGCCCGGGCGCCGCGCACTCGCTCAAAGCCGGCGGCTGGCCGTGTGATCTGGGCCGCCACGACGCTCAGTCCATGTAGCTGCCACCGTTGATGGCAACGCTCTCGCCGGTGATCGAAGCCGCGCCCTCGGTAGCCAGGAACAGGATCAGCGCCGCAACCTCCTCGGGCGTCTGATCGCGACCAAGGGGCGTGTCGGCGCGGTGATTGGCCGTGACCTGCTCGCGCGTGAGCCCGAGCAGCTCTGCCTCCCAGCCGATCTCTCGGTCCTGCATCCCGGTATCCACGTAGCCGGGGCACACGCTGTTGACCCTGATGCCGGCGGGAGCCAGTTCGCATGCCATGGCCTGGGTCAGGCCGACGACGCCGAATTTGGCGGCGATATAGTGCGCGAGCAGCGGGACGCCCCCACGCTTGCCCGCCATCGAGGCGACGTTGACGATCGCGCCGCCGCCGCCCTGGTGGACCATTTGGCGTGCCGCAACCTGCCCTCCGATCAGCGCTCCTCGCAGATTGACGTCAAGGTTCCAGTCGATCTCCTCGTCGGTGAGGTCAAGGAAGCGAGCCATGGTCGAGACCCCAGCCGACGACACCCAGACCTCGAGTGGCCCGAGCTCCTGTACCGCCGCCGCGCAGGCCCCCTCGATCGAGGTGCGGTGGCGCACGTCGATCTCGAACGCGGCCGCCCCCTTGAGCGTTTCGGCAACACTGCGCGCCGCCTCAACGTCGACGTCGGCCACCGCCACGGCATGCCCGGCTGCCGCAAAGGTCCTCGCGGTCGCGGCACCGATGCCCGCTCCCGCCCCTGTGATGACGACAGTCAATGAATCTCCTCGGGTTGGTTCGACGTTCTTGTCGTGGCGCTGGCGGAGGTTCCTTGGACGCATCCGCCCGAGGAACCTCCGTGGCCTGGACAGCCGCGACTTGCCCGCCGGATCAGCCGAAATAGACCTGATCAGGGAAGTCCTGGTAGACGAACACCTGCGTCTGCGTGTACCCGTGCAGGTTCGCGGGTTCCACCTCGACCAGGGGATCCGAGTACATCGGGATGTACACGTTGTCCTTTGTGACCTGCTGCATCATGGCGATCGTTGCCTTGACCTGAGCCATGCTCCCGTTCTGCGTCGCGGCCCACGCTGCCCGGAGCTTGTTGAACGTCGGCGAGAAGTAGCAGGACACGTCCGAGTAGACGCTGGCGAGCGGCGGTACGAGCTCCGCGGATGGCGCTGGAAAGTCCGGGTTCCACCAGTTGGTCAGGGCGTCGACCGAGCGCGGGCACTTGCCGCTGTAGCTGACGTTGCCAAACGCGGCCGGGGTGAGCTTCGCCATCTTGACGTTCAGTCCGATCGAGCTACCGACCTGCTGGAGCTCCGCACCGACGGTGTCCGAGGTGAGTGACTGCTCAATCGCGATGTTCACGGTCTCACCCTTGGCGTGGGCCTCAGCGATGAGCTGCCGCGCCTTGGTCAGGTCCGGGCTGTTCGGGATGCCAAGCGCGTTGTAGGCCGCCATGTACTGAGCCTGATGGTCGGTGAACAGGGCCGGCGTCTCGACGTCGTCGAGAGGACGGCCGTAGCTCCCATCCACCGCCGTCGCCAAAGCGGAGCGCGGGATCGCCAGGTTGAACGCCTCGCGAACCAGCGGGTTCTTGAACGGCCCGGTCTCGACGTTGGGGCTGAGGTAGTTCGTGTCGCCGCCGTAGGGGACGTAACTGACCTTCAGCGACGAGTCACCCGAGAGGGTCAGCGCGTCACGCGCCGGTAGGTCGAAGGTTCCGCTGATCGAACCGCTGCGCAGTCCGGCGATCAACGCCTCGGCATCGTTCACCGTGGTAAACGTGATCGACTTGATCTTCGGCGCCGCCGTCGTATCCCAGTAGTTCGGGACGGCATTCAGGACAGTCTGCGCGCCCTTGACATAGGACACTGGCCTGAATGGCCCGCTGCACATCGTCTTCTGCGGTGTCGTACCGAAGGCAAGGCCATACTTCTCGACAAAACTCTGCTCTACGACCTGCCCGATCGGTGTGGCGGGTAGATCCTCCGCGATCGGATTCGGGGACGTCAGATGCACGACCACCTGCCACTCTCCATTGGCGGTGGCGTCCTTGATGTTTCCGGTCTGCAGCAGGCTGAGCAGCGGCGAGGCCAGCTTCGGGCTGGCAATGCGGTTCATTGAATACGCCGCGTCAGCCGCGGTCACCGGGTTGCCGTCCCAGAAGCGCGCGTTGTGCACCAGGTTGTAGACGTAGGTGGTCGGACTCGTCTGCTTCCAGCTCGAGGCGAGCTCTGGCTCCAATTGTCCCTGCGGCCCGAACTGGAGCAGCGAGTTGCACATCGCCGCGGTGATGATGTTCGGGTCGATGGCATAGACATCACCAGGGTCGAGTGAAGGGTCGATCGACGTGATTCCCCAGGTGAGGCTTTGCGACTTCGCTGTGGTAGCCGTGACAGGGGTTCGGGCCGAGCTGCCGACCGCTAAGACCAGCGGAACCAGGGCAGCCGCCACGAGCGCGACCATGCGATGGCTCATCAACTTTGCGCGCACAACATCTCTCCTCGTCGGTTCTCGCGGGGCGTCCCCTGCGCCACCGCTACTACTGCTACGCGTTGTCTGACATCCGTCTTACGACGTCAGACATCCTACATCGTTCATGGACCGACGTCAACCGTGCTTCGCCGACGCACCGCCGTTTCCCCGTGGGCAGCGCTGGGACCATCGCGTTCATCGGCGCCGACTTCCCGTCCTGCTGCGCCCGCACCGGGTCTGGTGATCGTGCCATTCCGAGCATCGTGCGCCGCTCAGGGCCCGCGCTCAGCGAGCGTGAGTGCGGCCATCTGGAGGATCGGGGTCCCTGGGCGCCGACAGCTCCACGCTTGGACGCCAGGCGTACGCGCGCGACTTGGTCGCGCTACCGCAACGCCGGTTGATCAGAGGTCGTAGGAGATGCCGGCGAGCCCGCGCGCCGCCAGCAGCGCCTGCAGCGACGTAAGCGTCGGACTGCTTGGGGCCAACGACTCGGAGACCTTCATCGCCGAGTACACGGCCGACTCCTGCAGGTCAAAGCCGGTCGTGTACACCCCGCTGAAGTACAGGCCGGCCTGGCCTTGCAGCAGCTGCAGGGCGCGCGCCGCCTGGAGCCAGGACTCGGTGAGCAGCGGGTGTTGGAACCGCCGCCCTGCGAGGATCTGCTTGGGCTCTGCGGGACGGCGTTCGGCCCACGACTTGAATACGTCGATTGTCGCGCCAGACGCAAGCGGTGGGTCCAGCGCGCCGTACCAGACGCTGCCCTCGCATTCGACGCCGTCGACCTCGGCGTTGTAGGCAGCCCAGTCGCCACGATCGGGATCGACATACGCCGGGTCGGTGTGGATCAGAATCCGCGAGTCGAAATACTGGTAAGCGCTGAGTGCCGCGGTCACGTCTCCGAAGCCGGGAACCGCGCTCAACATCTCGTTCCCGGCGGGCGGCGGGGCGTTCAGCACGACCGAGCGATAGGGCCCCTGCTGACCCCACGGGGTCTGCAGGAACCATCCTGTGGTTTGCAGCGCCAATGCCTGGATCGGCGTGTTGAGCAGTAACCGCGCCGGCGGGGTGAGGTCCAGCAACCGTTGCAGATTGCCCTGCAGGCCGATCCTCGAGTTGTACGTAGTCGCGCCTCGAAGCGGGTTCGCCGGAAACGCCAACGCGAAGGTCTGCAGGTGCGACCGCGCTGACGCCTGCCCGGTCTGGGCCCGTGCACACCCGACCAGCGCCGTGAGCCACGGATACACGACCTCGTCCTTGAACGACTGGCTGAGCGGCAGGCCGGCGATCCAGGCGTCGACCGTGACATCCCATGACATGTTCGACAGAACCGCCTGCCGTGCGAGCTCCGAGAACACAGCGAACTCGATCGCGAGCCCCGGCGTCGCGAACGGGCTCAACGAGGAGAACACCGGTGGGCCCGGAGCATCTCGGAAGATGCACAGGCTCCCCGGCGCCTCGAGCGTCTCGTCGGCGTCGGGGTTCGCGGGATCGTAGAGACCGACCAATTCGAGCAGAGTCACATAGATCGGGTGCGTGGCTGGATGGAAGAACTGCGCGCCAACATCGACAATGACCTGCAGCCCCTGATAGTCGATCACGCGCGAGTCGCAGTGACCGCCGATCTTGGGTCTCGCCTCGTAGAGGTCCACGTTGAAGATCGGCGCGAGAAAATACGCCGCTGCCACCCCGCCGGTACCGGCGCCGATGATCGCCACACGCTCTCGACGCGAGCCCGCGTCGGTGTCGCCGACGCGATTGGTCGGACGGGCGGCCGCGGCGGGATCAGGGCCGCCGAGCACCGAGCCGGCGCCGAGCGCCGCGAGGGCGACGGCGCCCCTGACGACCTGCCGGCGAGTCATCGACGAGGAAGGTTCGGGCCGCTCGCTCATAGCGTGCGCTTCTATTAGCACAAATCGTCTGCGCCGCTCTCGTTGCGGGAGCCTGCCGCGCCTCTCAAACGCCGGTCGAGCTGCTCCGCGCTGGACGCCAACGGCGCCAGGCGCACCGGCTGCGTGTCCGACACCGGCTTGCTCACCTCCCAGCACGAACGACCCCGCGCTGAGGACACGTAGCGCACCCGCGTGTGCAGCACAGCTGCACGACTCGTTCGCCCGCCCCGATGGACTGCGCAGAGCGACCGCGACGCATCACTCAGCACTCCACCGGCACGAGCACCGAGAAGACGGCAGCGCCCTGAACGCGTGGAACTCGCGCCTCTCGGCGATTGCGAATGCCCCGGCGAGTTGGCGGTCGGACGGCTCGGCACGGGGCTGCCGCTCGCCGGATGCGGGGTTCGAAGTCCTGTGATCCGAACCGATTCGCACAGCCGGGCGCGGTACACGTTCCCATGGCGTCCCAGATCGGGTGACAGCGTGCCGGGGAGGGGGTGTAGGTCGAAACCGGGGTTTGACCTCACCACATCAGCGTGATTGACTCGCGCGAGATGAGAGTGCTAGCCCGCTCGCTCGCGCTGGTCACGGTCGTGGGACTGGCCGCAGCGGCCTCCGCGATGGGCGCGCACGTGGTGGTGCCGGGCGGGACGTACACGGGCAAGGCTCCGAAGGGCGCGTCGTTCACGATCGCTCCCAGCGGCAAGAGCGCGGCCTTTCACGGGACGACAAGCGTCGAGCTGCTATGCGGCTCGAAGAAGACGACGGGACCGACGAGCACCGGACAGTCGACCGCCGAGATCGTGCTCGACGCCAGCTCGGCTCCGACGCTCACGATCAACAACGCCGGCGGGACATTCCGCGGGTCGCGCCGTCACCACGGCGCGACCGTGACCATCACCGGCACGTTCAGCGCCGATGCCAAGACGATGGTCTTCACCGTGAAGACCAGCGGCATGTGCTCGTCATCCGCGTACACCTTCCACTCGGCCTGACGGAAACAAGCCCGGCGCAACCTTCGTCGCTCGGCCCCAGGTGAGAGTGCCGCTTCGATCGTCGTGCCGCGACGCCAATGCTCCACACTGCTTCGGCCGTGAGCCCGAGCCGCCGCCAGCACGGCGCGGCGCTTGCGAGCGCACCGTCGGGCACATCACTCGTTAGGTCGACCCAGGAGTGACCGCTCTTGCTGAATGCTTCACGCCGACCCGTCTGGGGCGCGGTTACCGCTGGCTGGTGAGCTCGTCGTGGGTGGGCAGCATCGGTGACGGCATCGCGCTGTCGGCCGGACCGCTGCTGGTGGCCGGCGAGACGAAGAGCGCGTTCCTGGTCGCGGCGGCCGCGTTTCTGCAGCGCCTGCCGTGGCTGTTTCTCGGTCTCTACGCGGGCGTGATCGCCGACCGAATCGATCGCCGGGTGCTGCTGGTTGCCTCTGAGAGTTTCCGGGCGCTCGTGATCGGCGTGCTCTGCCTCGGCCTCTTCACCACCCACGTCAACATCTCGCTCGTCCTTACCGCGATGCTGCTGCTCGGAATCGCGGACGTGTTCTCCAACACCACCTCCGGCACGTTGCTGCCGATGCTGGTGGAGAAGGAGGACCTGGGTTTCGCCAACTCGCGGCTGATGGGCGCAAGTGTCGTCGGTCAGGGGTTGCTTGGTCCGCCGCTCGGCGCCTTCCTGTTCTCCATAGGTCGCGCCTGGCCATTCTTCACGCAGGCGATCCTGGTGACGCTTGCGCTCCTGCTCGTGACGCAGATCGGATCAGCCCGTGGCAGCGGCGCTGAACGTGAACCGGCCAGCGTTCGGTCGGAGGTCAAGGAGGGGTTCGGATGGCTGATGGGCCACCCGCCGATCAGAACACTCGCGCTCATCATCCTGTCGTTCAACATCACCTGGGGCGCAGCGTGGTCCGTGCTTGTGCTTTATGCGCTGCACCGCGTTCACATCGGCGAGGTCGGATACGGCCTGATGACCACCTCCAGCGCAATCGGCGGGGCCCTGGCGATCGTCGCCTACAAGCGACTCGAAGCCCGATGGTCACTTGCGGCGATCATGCGCGTGTGCCTGATGCTCGAGGTGTTGATGCACCTGTCGCTGGCGTTGAACACCAGCGGCGCGATCGCGGTCGTGATCATGTTCCTTTTCGGCGTCTACAGCTTCATCTGGGGCACCGTCAGCCAGACCGTGCGGCAGCGCGCCGTCCCGCAGGAGCTCCAAGGTCGGGTGTTGAGCGTCTACTTGATCTGCGTCTTCGGCGGGATCGTCATCGGTCAGATCCTCGGCGGCGTGCTCGCCGGCGAGGCGGGCATCGTTGCGCCGTTCTGGTTCGCCTTCGTCGGCTCCGGCTTGACGCTGGCCGTTGTCTGGCGCCAGCTTGGAGACATCGCCCACACCGGCGCCTAACGCCTGACCGGCTCATGTTAGGATCCTTCGCTAGTTGCGTGGCGGCGGTCTCGCCGTCTGAGTTCTTAGGGGTGAGCGGGGTCGGGTTTTCGATGGTTGCTGGCTCAACGTTCGGCGTGGCGTGAATGCAGGCTTGGCGTGGGAGCGAGGCTGCCCTTGACCACGTGTGTAGCCGATGCGGTGAAGGCTAGGGGCGGGCCGTTGGCCTGTGTCGTGCTCGTCGGATTGGCGGTCTTTGTCGGGGGCTGTGGTGGCGGGTCGGGTCTGACCGTCGCCAGCATGCCCGGCGTGAGCGCAAAGGGTCGCCACCGGGTTTCGTCGAGATTTGGCCGCGGCGGTGGAGTGGGGTTCGTCGGCGGGCCGAGCCCTGCGCAGCAGGCTGCGGCCGATGTGACGCAGCTGAGGTTCTCGAGGTGCATGCGTGCGCATGGCGTTCCGAATTTCCCCGACCCGAGCGCGACGTCGTTTGGGTACGGCACCATTTTCGGGAGTGGCGGGATCGATCCCTCTGCGCCGCTGTTCCGCGTGGCCGAGCGGTCGTGTCAGGCGGTCTTTACGCAGCGTGCGGTCGTTGTGCGATGACGGCGATCCCCGAACGAGCCGGCGGTGATCCGCGCGCGCCGGTGGTTGCGCCTGACGCTGGCAGGCGTCGGCGCTGGCTTGTCCCCGCGGCGATCGTGCTCGTGGGGGTCGTCGTGCTCGTCGTGATCGATCCGTTCGGCGGTGGGTCCTTGAGCGGCGTTCGCGACAACGGTTCTGCGACATCGCTGGCGACGGTGAGCCGGCGGTCTCTCACTTCGCGGATCCTTGTGAGCGGGACGATCGGCTACAGCGGTGACGTGTCGATCGCCCTGCCCGCCGGCAGCGCGCCGACGGCGGTGACGCAGGCCCAACAGGCGGTCACGACCGATCAGGCCGCCGTGGCCAGCGCACGATCGACGCTGTCAAGCGACTCCGCGGCGCTCTCGCAGGCGCGTGCGACGCTGACGGCCGACGCGCAGCAGGAGAGCATCGCGTGCACGGGCGATAACGTGGCGCAGAGCGCGGCCGGTGCCGCGGGCACGTCGAGCGGCAGCTCCGGCGCGTGCGCGTCCGACGCCCAGTCCGTCACCTCGGGTCAGCAGTCGGTGACTTCTGACCAGGCGAGGGTTGCCGCCGATGAGGTGTCAGTGACCTCTGCCGAGCACACGCTCAGCACCGACGAGGCGGCGGCGTCGAGCGCCATCTCGCAGGCGGCCGTGTATGGGACGAGCTCGACGTTTACGAGTGTTCCGTCGGTGGGGAAGATCGTGTCCCGAGGGCAGCGTTTGTTCGCGATCGATGGTGCGCCGTCGCTGCTGTTCTATGGCTCGACGAGCGCGACGCGGGCGTTCACGGCGGGTATGTCGCCGGGGCCCGACGTGGCCGAGCTGAACGCGAATCTTGATGCGCTTGGTTACGCGCGCGGCCTCGCCGGCGGGCGGTTCACGGCAGCGACCGCGGCGGCGATCCGCAGGTTGCAGGCCGCCCACGGCGAGAACGTGACCGGGCAGTTGTTGATCGGCTCGGTCGTGTTCGCACCGTCGGCGATCCGCGTGACGTCTCTGGGGACGACGGTCGCGGTCGGCGCGACTGTCACGGCTGCGCCGGTGCTGACGGCCAGCGGGACCGCGGCGGAGATCCAGATCCAGCTCGATCCCGCGCTGCAGGGACAGGTCAGGGCTGGTGACCCGATCGCGATCACGCTGCCCAACGAGCGGACTGTGCCGGGACGGATCACAGACGTGAGCTCGGTCGCGACGCCGCCCGGCCCGAACGGGGGTTCGTCGACGATCGCGGTCGACGCCGTCCCGACGGACCCGGCGGCGATCGGTCACCTCGACCAGGCGCCGGTCAATGTCTCGATCGCGACCGGCATTGTGAGCAATGCGTTCGTCGTGCCTGTCGACGCGCTGCTGTCGCTCGAGAGCGGCGGCTACGCGGTTGAGGAGGTCGCGAAGGATGGGGTGCATCACCTTGTGGCGGTCAAGCTCGGGCTGTTCGACGACGCTGACGGGTTGGTTCAGGTCAGTGGGCCGGGGCTTGCCGCCGGTCAGCGCGTGGTGGTGCCCGGCCTGTGAGCGATCCGGTTGCGTCGCCGACCGCCCGAGGCGATCTCGCTGCCGGCCGGCCCGTGCCGATCGCCGGCGGTGACGACGTGGTGCTCGAGCTCGATGCGGTGACGAAGATTTACCCGGCTGAGCCTCCCGTTGTCGCGCTCCAAGGTGTCAGCTTCAGTGTCCGTCGCGGGGAGCTGGTCGGGATCGTCGGCCCGTCCGGCTCGGGCAAGTCGACGCTGCTGCACCTGATGGGAACGCTCGAGCGCCCGACTGCGGGGGCGGTGCGGATTACGGGTCTGGAGGTCTCAGGCCTCGATGATCGCGCGCTGTCGGTGGTCAGAGCGACGCGGATCGGGTTCGTGTTTCAGAGGTTCTTCCTCGCCGAGCATCAGAGCGTGCTGGATAACGTCGCCGACGGGTTGCTCTACGCGGGCGTCCGGGCTCGCGAGCGTCGCGCGCAGGCGGCCGACGCCCTCGCGGCGGTTGGGCTCGCTGAACGGTCGAGGTTTCGGCCGACGAAGCTGTCGGGCGGTGAGCGCCAGCGGGTCGCGATCGCGCGCGCGCTGGTCGGCACGCCCGCGATCGTGCTTGCCGACGAGCCGACCGGGAATCTGGACACCGCGACGGGTGCTGCGATCGTCGCGCTGTTGCGGGAACTGCACGCGGAGGGAGCGACGATCGTGATGATCACCCATGACCGCGATCTGGCTGCGCGGCTACCGCGTCAGATCGAGATGCGCGACGGACAGATCGTTTCAGACAGCCGCCTGTCGACGGGCGCTCCGGCGGGCCCGAGCGTCGATGGTGCAGCCTTGCCCAGCAGTGAGCGGCACTGAGATGCGCGCGCCCGGCGCCAAGCTTCGACGGCGACTGTTGCTGCTGCTGGTGGCGATCGCGGTCGCTGTCGGCGTCCCGAGCGTTGGCGCGCTTGCCGGCCCGCGCGCCGCGGCGGACGCCACGCCGTCGGACACCACGCCGCCGTGTCCCACCTCAAACCCGCCGGATGAGCTGACGCTCGGTGGCGGGACTCCGCAGACCGCCCTGCTGGGCACGTCGTTCGGGATCCCGCTGCAGGTGGTGCTGGCCAACAGCGACGGCTGCCCGGTGACCTCCGCCGTGGGTACGCCAGTCAGCTTTACGGCACCGTCGAGCGGCGCCAGCGGCAGCTTCGCGACGAGCGGCACGAACTCGGTCACGGTTGGCGCGGACCTATCCGGCAACGCTTCCGCGCCGGTGTTCGCCGCCAACGACACGGCAGGGAGCTATACCGTGATCGCGAGCAGCGTCTACGGGTCGGTCTCGTTCTCGCTGACGAACAGTGCCGCCGGGATCCCCGCGACGATCACGCCGCTCTCTGGCACGCCCCAGTCGGCGGCGGTGAACAGCGCGTACGCACGGCAGCTGTCCGTGCGCGTGCTCGACGGCGCGGGCGACCCTGTCTCGGGAGCAACGGTCACGTTCACGCTCGGCGCGGGCGGCGGCGTGGCCTCGGGCGGGTCCTCCGGCGGGTCGAGTGCGTCGGCGAGCTTCGCCAACGGCAGCGCGCAGGCGAGCACCACAACTGGCAGCGACGGGATAGCGACGTCGCCGCCGTTCTCCGCGAACGCGACGATCGGGCGTTTCACGGCGACTGCGGCGGTCGGGAACCTGCCGGCGCCCGCGCAGTTCCAGCTCGAGAACCTTCCCGGCAAGGGCGAGCGACTGACGCGGCTCGGCCCTGCCAGGCTCACGGCGACCGTCGAGCACCGCTATCGCCGCCGCCTGCGGGTGCTCGTGCGCGACGCCTACGGCAATCCGGAGATCGGCACGACAGTTACCTTCACACTTGGCGGTGCCGGCGGGGTTGGCAGCAGCGGCGGCACCGGCGGCTCCGGCACCGGTGGGGGTGCCGGAGCCGGAGCGAGCTTCGCCGACGGCACCAGCACGGCGACCGCGACCACCGGATTGGACGGCATCGCGGACTCGCCGCCACTCACGGCGAACGCGACGATCGGGCGTTTCACGGCGACTGCGGCGGTCGGGAACCTGCCGGCGCCCGCGCAGTTCCAGCTCGAGAACCTTCCCGGCAAGGGCGAGCGACTGACGCGGCTCGGCCCTGCCAGGCTCACGGCGACCGTCGAGCACCGCTATCGCCGCCGCCTGCGGGTGCTCGTGCGCGACGCCTACGGCAATCCGGAGATCGGCACGACAGTTACCTTCACACTTGGCGGTGCCGGCGGGGTTGGCAGCAGCGGCGGCACCGGCGGCTCCGGCACCGGTGGGGGTGCCGGAGCCGGAGCGAGCTTCGCCGACGGCACCAGCACGGCGACCGCGACCACCGGATTGGACGGCATCGCGACCTCGCCGTCGATCATCGCCGGAGGCGTCGCCGGCACATTCAACGTGACCGCCACCACCGCGACGACAACTGGGGCCGTCGTCTTCACACTGAGCAACAGCGCCGGCGAGCCGGCAATGATTACCCCCGGGATCGCCGCCAACGAGGCGACCCAGGCGGGAACGCGCTTTGCGATCGCGCTCGCCGTCACCGTCACTGACGCGCTTGGCAACAAGGTCGCCGGCGCGCTTGTGACGTTCACCGCGCCCGCCAGTGGAGCCAGCGGCAGCTTCGCGACCGACACCCACCCGCGCGCTGTCACCGTCCGGACCGACTCACAGGGCATTGCCGTCGCACCGGCGTTCACGGCCAACGCCCAACCGGGTGGCTACGTCGTGATCGCAGCAATCGGTCACGGACCCAGGACCGCGTTCGCGCTCGTCAACAGCCCACCATGAGCGGGGCCCACTCCGGCTTGAGGCCGCCGCGACTGCCACCCGGCGACCTCGCGCGGCTGGGCACGATCGGCGTGCGCACCCGTCGCCTGCGCTCGGCGCTGTCGGCGCTTGGGATCGCGATCGGCGTCGCTGCGATCGTCGCCGTGCTCGGCATCTCCGCTTCCAGCCAAGCCGGACTCCTGGCCGAGATCAACCGGCTCGGCACCAACCTGCTCGACGTCACCAGCGGCCAGAACTTCAGCGGCCAATCGGTGCCGCTGCCGCTCGCGGCGCCGGGCATGATCGCCCGTATCGGCCCGGTCTACGACGTCGCCTACACCGGCACCCTCGCCAACGCCGACGCCTACCGCAGCCCGCTGATCCCGGCGGTCGAAACCAACGCGCTGAGCGTCGACGCCAGCAGCCTCAACCTACCCGGCGCAGTCGGGACGACCATCGCGCAGGGCCGCTTCCTGAACCCGGCGACCGCGACCGAGCCGGTCTGCGTGCTCGGCGCTGCCGCCGCGCGGCGACTGGGCATCGACCGCATCTTCCCTGGCGAGCGGATCTGGGTGGCCGGCATGTGGTTCTACGTCGCGGGCATCCTCAACTCGGCCGGCCTGGCCCCGGAGATTGACGCCTCGGTCCTGATCGGCTTCCCCGCCGCGAAGACCTACCTCGGCTACACCAGCGTCCTCGACGGCCATCCCGCGATTGGCAACCCGACCGAGATCTTCCTTCGCGCCGAGACCGACCAGGTCACAGCCGTCTACAACGTCCTCGCCACCACCGCCAACCCCGAGAACCCGAGCCAGGTCGACGTCACCCAGCCCTCCTCGACGCTGGTCGCGGAAGCCGACACGAAGGGAGCGTTCAACGGCCTGTTCCTCGGGCTCGGCGCGATCGCGCTGCTCGTCGGCGCGATCGGCGTTGCCAACATCATGGTCATCAGCGTGCTCGAGCGCCGCTCAGAGATCGGCCTGCGCCGCGCGCTCGGGGCGACCAAAGCCCAGATCCGCACGCAGTTCCTGACCGAGGCGATCCTGCTCGCGCTCATCGGCGGCGCCACCGGGATCGGCGCGGGTGCTCTCGCAACCGGCATCTACGCCCATACCAAACATTGGACGACCGTGATCCCCGCGCTCGCATGGGGAGGCGGCATCGGCGCCGCAATCCTGATCGGCGCGGTCGCCGGCATCGTGCCGGCAATCCGCGCCGCTCGCCTCGCACCAACGGACGCCCTGCGAACCGCCTAGGTCTTTCCGAGATCCTGCACGCGGCGTGCCGGCCCTCGTTACGGCGAGTCGGACTTCACCAGCTCTCTTCGGGCGTCCGATGCCAGCGCTGCGGTGCGACCGGGCGGTCTCGTGGGCACGCTCGTACGCCGGGCGATCGCGGTCCTCGGTGACGTGCGCTGGTCGTCGGGCTCGCGCTCGATTCGGGGGCTCTGACAGAGCGCGGTGACGGTGGGCTTGAGCAGCACGCACGGGAGGCCGCACCAAACTGTTCGCGCGAACGCTCGCGTTCGGAGCTGACCCGCGGCTGCACCTAGCCAGCAATTAGCGATCGGCGCGCGCGTCTATGGTTTGTGGATGAGCGCGCATCGCCTTCAGTTTCAGAAGGACATGCGCGCGCTTGAGGAGCGGACGCTCGGCGGCTTGGAGATGGTCGTCACGCAGCTTGATCGCGCGATCGAGTCGGTCACCTACCGGAACGTTGAGCTCGCGGTAATGGTCGTCGCCGATGACGCCCGGATCGACGGCTGCTATCTCGACGTGCATGAGGGCGTGCGATCGCTGCTGTTGCTGCAGGCGCCGGTGGCCGATGACCTGCGCCTGCTCGTGGCGCTTTTGCAAATCGTCCGCTGCATCGAGCGGATGGGCGACCAGTGCGTCAATGCAGCCAAGCTCGTTCCCTTGTCCGGGTATGAGGCACCGAAGGACAAGACGATCCTTGACCTGCTCGACAAGATGAGCATCTCGGTGCGCCAGCAGGTCAAGGACGCACATGAGGCGTTCCAGGCCCGCCACCTCGCGCTCGCGCGCGACCTCGTGCGCCAGGACCAGGACGTCAACCGCCTCAACCGCCAGATTTTCACCCGTGCGGTCGAGGTCGGCGACGACGCCGAGATCCGCGAGTGGGCGATGTTGATGATCCTCGTCGCCCGCTGTCTTGAGCGGATCGGCGACAACGCCGTCGAGATCGCCGAGCAGACGGTATTTGTCATAACCGGACTGTTCCGCGAGTCCGATCGGACTCGCGGCGAGCCGCACGACTGAATATGGAGAGACGTTGATGTGATTTTGTTGCAAAGTGCGGGATCGGTGCGGGAGAGGCCGTGCAGATCGCCGTGGGGTTGCGGTAGGTTTTTCGTGCGGTTCGGGAGAGAGCGCAGCTAGCCGAAGCCAGGCGAAGCGGCTCTCGAAGGCTGACGGCGAGGCTTTTTTCGTGCGCAGGCTACGTGCGAGCAGGCACGGTCGTCGCCCCCGGACCGCGTTCTTTTGCGTGTGCCAAAAGGCGCATGTTTACGTGGCCGTGATGGGGTGGCGGTCACCGGTCGGGGATCACGTCCGGCTGGCTGGCTAGCCCCATTTTCCGCGGCTGAGCGTGGGTAGTTCGGGCGGATCGTGAGGCGGCGTGGTCGTTTGCGGCGTCTTTGGGGTGCGGAAGTGAGATCCTGTTGTGGCAACTGTGGGCCTGTGATGGCGGTTGTTCTGTCCGATGGGGCCTGTAGTGTTGTGGCAACATGTTTGTCAAGGAAACCAAAGTCAAGCGGTCGGGCCGTGAGTACAGCTATCTACAGCTGGTCGAGGGCTATCGGGACGAGAGCGGCAAGGTTCGCCATCGCGTTGTGGCAAACCTCGGGCGCAAGGATGCGTTGAAGGACTCGGGGCAGCTGGAGGCGCTGGCGGGATCGTTCGCGCGTCTGGATCCGCCGATGGCCGGGACCAGGCGAAGTGTTGGTCCGTTGCTGCTGGTCGAGCACTTCCTGCGTGAGCTCGCTGTGAAGGAGACCGTCGATGCGGGCTTGCCGCGCAGCGCCCGGTCGATCTTGTCGGTCGGGGAGGTCGTGTGTGCGCTGGTCGCGAGCAGGTTGTGTTCGCCCTCGCCGTTGTATGACGTCGCGGGGTGGGCGTCGGGGGCTGCGGTGCACGAGCTGTTGGGGATCCCGCCGACGCTGCTCAACGATGACCGGCTCGGGCGTGCGCTGGAGACGTTTGCGGTCTACTCAGAGCATCTGCGTGGCCGGGTCGCGGCCGCGGCGATCGAGCGGTTCGGCGTGAGCGCAGGCCGCCTGCACGTCGATCTGACGACGATCGGGGTGGCGGGTGCGTATGAGGACTCGGCGTTGGTCTGCAAGGGGTGGGCGTCTGATCGGCGGGTCGCGCGGCAGGTCCGGACGTTGCAGGCCTCAACACCGGACGGGACGGTGCTCTATAGCCGTCCGGATCCGGGGAACGCGGCGGAGTTGACGCTGGTCGGCGCGTCACTTCAGCGGCTGCTTGAGATCTCCGGGCCGGGTCTTCTGGTCGTGTGCGACTCCGCGATGGGACAGCCCAAGACGCTGCGTGAGATCAACCAGGCCGGGGTGCGATTTGTCGTGCCGCTCAGGGCGAGCGCCGGGTTCCGCGAACGGTTCCTCAAGGATGTCGGCCACGCCGGGCTACGTCCTGTCCGCTACGTGCCCGCACGCGAGGCCACGCTCCCGCCGAAGCTGCGCACCCAGTTCAAGGGCGCGCTCCGGGACTGGGAGATCTCCGCCAGCGACACGCACCCGCTGCTGAAGCTGCGGGTGGCGTACATCCACTCCTCCGAGGAGGCCAACCAGGTCGCCGACGCGCGCGAGCGCGCGCTGATCAAGGCCGAGGACGCGCTCGAGCGCCTGCGCAACGGGCTGGGTGGCCGCTACTACAAGACCCTCGAACAAGTGCAACGACGGATCGGGCAGATCCTCGCGTTCAACATCACGGGCCTGATCGACGTCGCGGTCACCACCAGCAACGACAAGCTGACCGTCACCTGGCAGCGCAACGAGCCAGCGATCGACACCGCCAAGTCGTTCGATGGGATCTACGCGCTCGCGACGAACCTCCCCGGACCGATCACCGCCGGCCAGATCCTGCGGCTCTACAAAGACCAACAAATCGTCGAACGCCGCCACCGCGACATGAAACAGACGCTCAAGGTCCGCCCGATCTTCCTCCACAACGACGACCGCGTCCACGCACTGCTCAGCATCATCGGGATCTCACTGCTGATCTTCGGGCTGATCGAAGCCCAAACACGTGCCGCGCTCGGCCCCGACCAGCAACTCCCCGGACTGCTGCCCGAAGGCCGCGCCGCGAGACCGACCGGCCGGAACATCCTCGCCGCGTTCCAAGGACTCGGCCTCACCTACACCCACACCGGCATCCAACTCGACCCACTCACCGACACCCAACAACACATCCTCCAGCTACTCGAAATCCAACCGCCCTGGCCACAACAAGCAGACCATGCCCTCACGAACTGCGGAAAATGGGGCTAGCGGGTGGGCGGCCGGTCGCCTGTCCACCGCTGCTGGCAAGCTTGGCGGATGACAGGGGTGTCAGGCACGAAGCTGCGCAAGCTATCCGATGTCGAGGACTGGATCGGCGCGTCGGTGCATCACGCGATGACGACGCTGACCGTGATCGCTGACGCGGTCAGCGCCCGCGGGCCGGGGATGCTCGAAACCGTCCGGGATTCCGCTCGCGATCTGCGCGCAGGCAGCCGGCGGGCCGACGCCGCGCTGGTGCGCATGACGGCAGCCGCCGTCGGGGCCAGCCGCGACCCCCGGGTCCCGCTGGCGCTGATGCAGGTCGCGCTGCACCTCGGGCTGATCGCCAACCAGTTCGAGCTGATCGGCGAGCAGCTCGCCGCGATCGACCCGGACCTCCCCGACCCGCAGCGAACCGGCGACACGCTCGCGCGGATGGCCAAGCTCGCGGGCGTTCAGCTGATGGACGCGCTGTCGGCATTCACCGCGCGTGACGTCGCAGCCGCGGAGCGGCTCGAACGCGAGGACGACACCGTCGATCAGCTCAACCGCGAGGTGTTCCGCGCGACATACGATCTCGACGGAACCACCGCGCAGCGCGAGCTGGCCTACCGACAGGTGCTGATCGCGCGCAGCCTCGAACGAATCGCCGACAACGCCGTTGACATCGCCGAGCAAACAGCGTTTATCCAAACCGCCGAGCCGCGGCAGTTCACAGACGCCTCAACCCCACACAAACGCCTCACGAGCGACAGCTGAGACCTCGACACCACCGCATCCCGCAGCGATGGTTCGCTCACCCGCGACAGGGGAGTAGCGCCACCGTCGCGAATTGACTAGGGGCAAGCCATAGCTAATACTGGATGGATGACCGCGGTTCCGGACGAGCGCGTCTCGACGCGCACCTACCGGTCAGCCAAGCGCCAGATGCAGGCGCGCGAGACGCGCGCGCGGATCCTCGCGGCTGCGAGGGTCGAGTTCGAGCGCCGCGGCTACACGGCGACAACGATCCGCAGGGTTGCTGAGGCTGCCGGGGTGTCTGTGCCGACCGTTGAGTTGAGCTTCGCGACCAAGACGCAGCTGTTGGCGGCCACGGTCAGCTTCGCGATCCGGGGAGATGCCGAGCCACTTCCGATGCTCGAGCGCCCCTGGGCGCGACGCGCGCTGCAGGCCTCGTCGCTCGATGCGTTTCTGGGCATCGTCCAAGGAGTGTTCGTCGACGCGGCGCGGCGCTCTGCTGGGCTGGTCCTGGCGGTATTTGAGGCGGCTCGGCAGGATGCGTCGATTGCGGTGCTGGCTGACCAGTTACGCCGTCAGCGGACCGAGACGGCGGCGTGGCTTGTCGACGGACTGGTCGCGTCCGGCCCGCTTCGGGCCGGGATCGCGCGCGAACAGGCGATCGACACGGTCTGGATGCTCATGGATCCCTACGTGTTCCGGGCGTTGACGATCGACCGGGACTGGACACCCGAGCGGGTTGGGTCGTGGTTTGGCGAGAGCGTCCGCCGACTGCTGCTGCCCGACGAGTGGCCAGCAGCCGCAAGCACCGACCCGGGGCACAGGCGACCCGTTCCGTCGAGCCCGACTTAACCCGATTGGAGGATGTCGTGACCCATAACGATGAGTCTTTCCCCGGCGGCGACGTGCGCCCTTCGACCAGCAGCCCGACGCCTCCAGGCACCGCACCCACCGGCGTTCGCACCAGTGGAGTCCGGCAGCCCAACATTTGGGCGAGCATCGTCAGTGATGACGCGCCAGCACTCCGCGACTGGCTGCTGGCTCTCGGCTTTACGCTGGACCTTGTCATTCCCGGAGAGAGCGACCGATCGGTTCACCACGCTCAACTGGATTGGCCTGAGGGCGGGCGCGTGATGCTGTCCAGTACCGGCGAGCGCAGCACGCCATGCCGCCCTGGGACGAGCTCCCTGCATGTCGTCACGTCGGATCCAGACACGGTGATGAAGCGAGCGATGACCGTGGGCGCCACCGTCGTCCACCCGCTCGTCGATCAAACCGACTATCCCTCCCGGGACTTCACAGTGCAGGACCCCGACGGCAATCACTGGACCTTCGCCACCTTCGCGGGCTAATCCGCACCAGAAACCGCGGGAGGGGCGAACCCGACCCGAAGCCTATTCGCCCGCGCTGATGCACCGGGAGCTCGACATCATCCACAGCGACCTTCACGCCAACGCCGTCCGGCTCGCCGGTCGTGATCCTGGCCGCCTGCTCGAAGCTGCCGAGTACGCGGCGTCGATCGGGCTCCGCGCGTTCCTTGCTGACGTGGCGGCCTCGGTCCGCCGTGTCTACAGCGGCCCGATCGGCTACTGCTCCTTTCCGATCGAGCGCGTCGACTGGGACCGCTTCGATGTTGTCGGGGTCAACTACCACCGCCAGTCCCGGCAAGGGCTCGACGCCGAGCAGTACCTGGCGAAGATCAGGGCCTTCCAGGCCACGGGCAAGCCCGTGATGATCACCGAGTTCGGTTTCGCGGCCTGCCGCGATGCCGACAATCCGGACCTCCTTGCCAAGTTCAACGCGACATCACTGTCCCTACCGGCGATGCACCTGCCGGTCGCACGGCGCCTCGCCCGGCCACGCGTACGGACTGTGCACCCGCGGGACGAACAGGCCCAGGCCCGACTGCTCGTCGAGCAGCTGCAGCTGCTCGACCGGGCCGACGTGGATGGGGCGTTCATCATGAGCTTCAGCTTCCCGCTGCCACCTACAACGCTGATCCCTGCCACGACCTTGACGCCACCACACTCAGCCTCGTCCGAGCGCTGCCGGCCAGCCAACACGGCAGCACGTACCCCGACATGGCCTGGGAGCCGAAACAGGCATTCCGCGCCGTCGCCAGCTACTACGCAACCCACTGAAGCCTACGCGCGCCGAGCCAGCAATCTAAGCCTGATCGAAGCCGGGATGTCGCCCGCATCGAAATCGGCGTGGCGCGGCTTCCCATCCGCCTGGTCGAGCCGGAAAGCAGACAGCTCCCTCCCGTGCCCGCGTCGCCGACATTCCAGAAGCCTGGTTGGCATCAGGAGTCTGCCGCTCCATTGAAGTCAAGACATCGCAAAGGAGAAGCCACGCGGTCGCGGCTCCTCGGGCGACGGAGCGGAGGCTTCCTCGCGCGATGGTCATGTGGGCGGACAGGGCTGTCGCGGCTCGCTGAACTGAGATGATCCGCTCCGGATGCGTGCCGATGATCTGACGGATGTGGGCAGCGCATGGGAGCAGAACGCCGAGCAGTGGCTGGCGTGGGCGCGCGCGCCGGCGCACGACGTGTACTTCTGGGAGCTGAATCTGCCGGCGTTCGCCGAGCTCGTGCCACGCGCAGGTCGTCGCACGCTTGACGTGGGCTGTGGTGAGGGCAGGATCGGTCGCTGGTTGGCCGATCGGGGGCACGTCGTGCTCGGGATCGACAGCTCGCCGACCCTGGCGGCGCAAGCGGCGAGCGCTGGTGGCTATGAGCAGGTTGTGTGCGCTGACGCTGGTGCGTTGCCGTGGCCGGAGGGGCATTTCGACCTTGCGATTGCGTTCATGTCGCTTCACGACATGCCGGACCACGAGTCGGCGATCGGCGAGCTTGCGCGGGTGCTCGAGCCTGGCGGGATCGTGTGCATGGCGATTGTGCATCCGCTGAACCGGCCGCCCGGGGGGCTCGAGACCTACTTCAAGGAAAGTCGCTTTGCTGACGTGGTGGAGCGCCGCGGGTTGACGATGACGTTCGTCGGCGTTGACCGGCCGCTTGAGGCTTACACGCGAGCGCTTGCGGCTCACGGGTTCGTGATCGAGCAGCTGCGCGAGCCGCGGGCGTCGATGGCCGCGGCGGCGCGGGCGCCGGAGCTCGCGCCGGCGGCGTCCAAACCGTACTTTCTGCATATGCGCTGCCGGCTGATGGCTTGAGGAGATCGACGCCCGAACGCTGCGGCGCTTGTGCTTCGGGACGTTGACCAGCAGAGGCTGCGTTCGTGAAGAGCGCGCCGGGGATCGGTCAACAAGGGACATGCACCCAATCAACACGACGAACGACGCCGGAATCATCCGCGCATCGCTCACGGATCCGGCGGCATTCGCTGTCCTCTTTGATCGTCACTGGGTTCGGATCTACCGCTATTGCCTGCAGCGAGCTGGGCCTCCAGGGGAGGACCTGGCGGCGCAGACGTTCTTGGTCGCGTTCGACCAGCGCCGCCGGTATGACGGGCGAAAGGACGCCAGCCCCTGGCTGTACGGGATCGCCACCAACCTGGTGCGGAGCTGGTTCCGTTCTGCTGCGCGGGGCGGGCTGGCGTATGCCCGCGCCGCCGCCGGCAATGCAGCGGACGACCTTGACGACGTCTTGGACCAGGTCGAGGCTGAGCGCCTCGCGCCTGAGGTCGCCGAGGGCCTGGCCGGCTTGCGTGCCGCCGACCGCGACGCGCTGCTGCTCCACGCGCTCGCCGACCTGACCTATGAGGAGATCGCGTCTGCCACCGGCGTCCCGGCCGGCACCGTCGCTTCCCGCATCAACCGCGCGCGCGCTCGCCTGCGCGCTCACCTCGAGACCCTGGAGTTGTGCTCATGAACCCCGAGACCGACGAAATCGCCCGACTGATCCGGACCAGCACGCACGTGGCCCCGCCAGACGGCGCGATGACCGACCGTGCCCGGCTCGCTCTGATCGAACACATCTCCGCGGAGCCGGAGACGGCACGCTTCGGTCAGCGCCTTGTGCGCCGCCGGGCGGCGTGGTGGTCGGCCGCGGGCGCCGGCGCGCTCGCCGTCGCAGCGGCGGTCCTCGTGGCCGCAAACGGATTCCCCGCCAAGACCGCATCCTCCCCCGGAAAACTGGCGTTGACGCCCAAGCACACGCCAGAGGCCACCGGGCCCTCGACCCCCGTGGTGCACGGATCGCTCGTCCTGCAGCACCTCGCTCAGTCGCTCGCCGCGTCCCCAGCCCTGCCCGGCAACGCGACGCTCGTGGTCCATCACAACGTAATCGGCGGCCCCAACCCGTCGTCGACCTCGGGCGATGACCTGTACGAGGACAACGGCTCCTACTACTACGGCGATGATCTCACCGACCTCCGGGCGTCCCTGAATGATCCAAGCGACGCCGACGTCAGCCAAGGGAAGGTGATCGCGGCCGCAGCCGCATCGGCGAATGCCACGCCCACGCAAGCGGCGGAAGCTGTCTACAACGCGGCTCCCGTTCCGGCCCCCGCAACGACAACCACGACGGTCACACAGTCCGCGCCGCAAGACGCGCTCCCGCCGCACCCCGTCCACCCGACCACGCCGGCCACCCAGGCCGAGCGGGACAACTACCTCTGGATGAACATCGGAACCGCGCTGGAGGGCGGCTCCGGCCAGCCCGCGGTCCGCGCCGGCGCGCTGCTCGCCGCCTCGGTCCTGCCGGACGTGCAAGTCACCTCGACAACCCTCGACGGAACACCAGTCATCCAGCTCACAAACACCGAATTTGCCGGTAACTACTCCGAAACGTACGACATCGACGCACAGACCGCGGTACTCATCTACTTCCACGGCGGCACGACCGGCACCACCACGGACGGGGTCAGCATCAGCTACCAGGTTTCGCGCGTGACCACCCCGAACCTCGATCCGGCGCACTGACCTGACCGGCTCGCGAGCACTGGCCTGGGGTCGCGGCGATCCGCGACCCCAGGCACCGTCCGCCATGGCGACCGAGAAACGATCGTCGTGTCGTGACCCGCCACCTCGCTCGCAAGCAGGCGATTGGGTCGAGCATCCGCCAGCCGTTTTGACGGATCCTCCCGTCGTCTCTGAGCACGCGTCGACCCAGCTGTGCGCACCATCTCGCCTGGCTTCCCCTCGGGCATGCCTGAGAGCGACACGCGAAAGCGGAGCACCGGCGACGCCAGCGCCGGGTGGAGGATCGAACCCTGCCTTCCGCTCTCGAGTCCAGCCCGCCCTGGAGCAGAACGCTCGCCGTCGTGGCCGCAGGGGCGACGGAGCGGAAGCCCTCGCTTCCAGAGCGTCTGCTTGCTCGCCCTCCCTTCCACCACCCCGGGCTCGCGGAGGTTCGATGGGCGCCGTCGGGATGAGCGCGGGCGACCGCTCGCGGATGTCGGAGTGGCTCTGGCGCCGGCTCGCGTTCGTGGCAGTGGGCGGGGCAGTTGACGGGGACGGAGCACCGCGAGTGCGTGATGGCCTGCGCGGCTCGGGCGGTCAAGCCCTCAGGTGACCGCTCCCTCTGCGACGCAGCGGGCAGTGTCCAGAGGGGGCCCTGATCGACGAAACGGGCGGCCACGGGAGCGATGGGCGGGGTATCGAGGTTGAGGTTCGGGTTGACATGGCGTTGCTGGGCTGGGAGGATGGCGCACCGGAAAGAGGTTCGGGGAGCGCTGCGGTGCTGGTTGCTTTGGGAGTGCCGCGCGGGTGGTCGTTGGTGCGTGTGCTGGCGTCGATGGGATGACCGGGGGGATCGCAATGAGGAAGTTCGTTGGCGTGTTGGCCGCGGCTGTGGTGTTGGCGGTGCCAGGTTCGGCGTGGGCGCTAACGGCGGTCCCGTCGATTCAGGGCGGCACGGTACCGAGCGCGGGTGCGTGGCCTTGGATGGTCTCGGTCGTCGGGGTTGATTCGTCTGGCAATGTGATGTTTCTGTGCAGCGGCGAGTTGATTGGTCCGACGACGGTGTTGACCGCTGCGCACTGTTTGGATCCCGACCAGGGTACCGCGAACTATGTCGTGTCTTCGGCCCAGGACAATTTGGGGGCGTGGTTGGACACGCCCCCTCAGTTTGCGTCGCCGTATGAGATTGTGAACGCGTCCGCGGCGGTCGCGAACCCGGGCTGGAATTTCAACTCGAACGTTGTGGGCGACTATGACGACGTGGGCATCATTCGGTTGTCGGCGCCGCTGCCGGGCGCGAGCTGGCTGCCGGTTGTCCAGCCGGATCAGGTCGCCCCGTTCGAGACCGCGGCCGGTTTCAGCGGGCTGGCGGCGGGCTACGGCATCACGAGCCCCAACGGTCAGGTGGCCGGCCAGCTCTACCAGGCTGTGATTTCGCACGCGTACATCGACTTCAACGACCCGAACGGCGGGGCGGCCGAGACCACCGGCTCGTTGTTCGATTACTACAACCCCGGCAATAGAGGGACGTGCGAGGGGGATTCGGGAGGGCCGTTGCTCGTGCCGATCGGCGGTGGGGCTCCGCCGGTCTCGACGAACCCGTCGCCGAGCAATGGTGATTGGGCGGTCGTCGGCATCACCCACGCCGGGCCCTCAAACGAATGCAATGACGGGGAGTACATGAACGTGGCCTACGACGGGGCGGGGTCCGCGACAAACGATGTGGCGGCATGGCTGGCGCCGTATGAGACGCCATTCGATTACGCCGCCCCGTCTGTCAGCGGCGACCCGGTGGTCGGCAATCCATTGACCTGCGAGCCGGGGACATGGGCGGAGCCGGCGGCGAGTTTCGCGTACGCGTGGGAGACCGTCGGCGCAGGCGGAGCGACCCCGATCAACGGCGCCGACGAGCAGAGCTACACCCCCGAGGGCACAGACCTAGGTAGCCGGCTGGAGTGCGCGGTGACGGCGACTGTGCCCGGCTTTGGCTCGACCAACAGCGCCACCTCCGGGCCGGTCACGGTGACGCCCGCGAGCCTGTCGCTGACTCCGGCCGCGCAGCGCGTAGTCCCAGGTGATGCGGTCGACTATTCCGCCGAGGGCCTTGACGCCGGCGGCAACGATCTCGGTGATGTGACGGCGGCGACGACGTTCTCCATCGCTCCGGATGGCTCGGGGTCTGCGACGGGAGCGTCGTGCTTGGCTAACGGCTGTCAGGCGACCGTGGCGGGGACGTACTTGGTGACGGGCACGGATGGGGCGGCGACCGGGAGCACGACGATGATCGTGGTGGCGGGGATGCCGACGAGCTTGTCGTTGAGCCCCTTCATCGCGAGCGTGGCGTCGGGCGTGTCGCAGGTGTACCAGGCGGAGGGGTTTGACTTCTACGGCAACGATGCTGGTGACGTCACGGCAGTGACGTCGTTCTCGATCGCTCCGTCGGGCGGTACGGGATCTCAGACCGGCGCGTCGTGCAGCGGGGATGCGTGTTCGGCGACGGTTCCGGGGACGTATATCGTGACCGGAATCGATACGCAGGCGAGGCTGGCGACGGGGATCGCAACGCTGACGGTCACCGCGGGGACGAGCGTGTCGACGTCGCTGTCTGGCGACGGTCAATCCGGAGCTGATCTTTCGGTGCCGTCCGGGACGGCCGTCAGTGATCAGGCGTCGCTGTCGGGCGCGGACGCGGCGTCGGCGACCGGGACGGTCACCTACAACGTGTACTTCGACAGCGACTGCTCGACCCTGGCCGGCGCGGGGTCACCGGAGACGATCACGACCCCGGGGGTGCTGCCGGCGTCCGAGGCGGAGACGTTGAGCACGCCCGGGACCTACTACTGGCAGGCGACCTACAGCGGCGACTCGACCAACGCGCCGTCGACGAGTCCGTGTGGCGGTGAGGTCGAGACGGTGACCCCGGTCGCCGAGCCGACGTCGCTGTCCGGTTCGCTGTCGGGCGACGGCCAGATGGGCGCTGCTGTCTCGGTGCCGTCCGGGACGGCGGTCAGTGATCAGGCGTCGCTGTCGGGCATGAACGCGGCGTCGGCGACCGGGACGGTCACCTACAACGTGTACTTCGACAGCAACTGCTCGACCCTGGCCGGCGCGGGGTCGCCGGAGACGATCACGACCCCGGGGATGCTGCCGGCGTCCGAGCCGGAGACGTTGAGCACGCCCGGGACCTACTACTGGCAGGCGACCTACAGCGGCGACCCGTACAACGAGGACTCGACGAGTGCCTGCGGGTCGCTGGTCGAAACCGTGACAGCGGTCTCGACGCCGACGAGCGTGTCGACGTCGCTGTCGGGCGGCGGCCAGGCGGGTGCAGCTGTCTCGGTGCCGTCCGGGACGGCGGTCAGTGACCAGGCGTCGCTGTCGGGCGTGGACGCGGCGTCGGCGACCGGGACGGTCACCTACGCGTGTATCTCGATAGCGCTGCTCGACCCTGGCCGGCGCGGGGTCACCGGAGACGATCACGACCCCGGGGGTGCTGCCGGCGTCCGAGGCGGAGACGTCGAGCACGCCCGGGACGTTCTACTGGCAGGCGACCTACAGCGGCGACTCGACCAACGGGGCGTCAACGAGTCCGTGTGGCGGCTGAGGTCCAGACCGTCCGGCCCGCGTACCGGTACGGCGCCGATGTCGCCGTGATCCTGCAGATCCAGCCCAGCGCGACCGTGCCGGCCGGCGGCGCGTTCTCGATCAGCGTGACGGTCACCAACGGCGGCCCCAAGCCGGCGAAGAACGTGATCGCGGACCTGACCGTCCCGCGCGGCCTGACCGTCACCAACGCGGACGGCGCGACCAAGCTCGGCCGGCTGCTCCTGTGGAAGCCAGGGACGCTTGCGTCCGGGCAGGCGATCACGTACACCGTGACGGTGACCGCCGCGTCGACGGTCACGGGGACCGCGACGGTCAGCACGGGCGCGTTGTCGCTCGGAACGCATCGATCCCGACTACCAAGACAACTTCGCCACCGACCAGCTGACCTTCACCACGGCCGCCGGCACCGTGCGCAAGCTCACGGTGCGGCACGCCCACGCCAACGACGCGCTCCTACGAGCACGGCTGCGCGCGGCAGACCGCGCCCGCTAACCACCAGCCGACCAACATCGGGTGCGGTGGCGAACCTCACGGCTCGCGACCGCACCCCATGACACCCCTTCGATTGCCGCCACGTCGAACGCCTGGACACCAAGGTCCGGCGCATCTCCCTTCACGAAGAAGGGGAGAGGTGCGAGCGCGTCTCTGAGCCAGACGACGTGTCTGCTCAAGTGATCGCATCGACTACCTGAGCGGCGCGCTACTACGAGCGATTCGGTGCCCGGCCACGCGGGGGTCGAGACCCGCATTGCTCCTCGCGCGGGCGCGGGAGGTCGGCGGCTTTCGTGACCGCCTGTGTCTGCATTGCAACCTTGGGGAGGGCCGGCGACCGTTGTGGGGCGGCAACGCGCTGGGGTGCTAGCGCGTCTGGTGCGGTTGGAGGAGGTCGTCGAGCCACCTGAAGGACCGGGCGTGGTAGAGCGCTCGTGCGCCTTGTTCGCAATGGTCCCCGGCGCCATCGGCGCTCTTGAACTGAACGAATGTCTTGGGGCAGTTGAGAGCGTCGACGAGTTGTCGGGCGGAAGCGCCGATGTCGTCCTCCTCGGCGTTGCAGACCCAGGTCGGGCAGCTGATGCGTTGTGCGTGGCCGTGGAGCGTGAAGTCTCGGAGGGAGTCGAGGTACGCGAGGGGAGTCGCGACGCCGTGGACGAGCATGCCGCGGCGGAGCGCCCAACCGGCGGTCGGTTTGCGGGCGAGGACGCCGAGGATCGGGCGGGTAGCGAGGCGGGCCCACAGCTTGCCGTCTCGGAGCCCTGTGGCGAGGGATGGTGGCATCCGGTCCAGTGCCGCGGCGTAGAGGTCGTAGCTGCCGCAGTCCGCGATGCACGCGGCGAGACGCCGTTCGCCGCTTGCGGCGCGGGGTGCGAGATGTCCGCCGAGGCTGAGCCCGATCGCGGCGATTCGGTCGGGATCAACCTCGGCGCGCGTGGTGAGGTGATCGATCATGGGCGCGATCACGTTCTCCCAGTCGGCTCGCAGTGGCAGCCCGTGTTCGAGCAGCGCCGATCCCTGACCGGGTCCGTCGACGGCGAGGACGTTGTAGCCACGCTTCAGTGCGGCGGCGCCGGTGAGGAAGTAGAGCTCCTCAGATGTACTGTCGTAGCCGCCGATCAGGATTACTGTCGCTCGGCGTCCGATCGTGTCGGTCGGACGTAGGAAATACCCGGGCAGGCGCGCGCCGCCAAGTGGGATCTCGACTGTGTCTGACGGGAGCGGCGTCAGTCGCATCGCGTCACGGAAGGCGGCCTTTTGTGCGGCATGTGCCGTGACGACGCGCGGGTCGATCGGGGCACCGAGCAGCATCACGGCCGAGGTGCGGTGGTAACTGCACGCGCGCAGATAGGCCTGCCGCGCAGTCTCGACGCAGCCGGCAGCTTCCTCGTCATGAGCGAGCGAGAGGATCCGATTACCCAGCCGGCTCCAGGCGTCGTGCCAGCTGCCGAGATCGTCCTCCCGGACGTGTCGCGCCGCCTCGAGGCACTCGCCGATCTCCGCCCCTCCGTACGGGGCCGACCCGAGCACACGCAGCAGCTGAGCATCAAGCAGCTCATCCCTGAATAGCACGTGCGTCATCGGACGCGCAGGCTACTGCCTGAGATCGACGATCGCACTGAACATACCGACCGGGGACCACGATGCTAGGAGGCCGTTGGCAAGCGACATCGTCGACGCGGACGTCCTCAGCTCGCCCGCCTCCGATGCGTGTGAACAGTCGCGGGGTCTCTGGCAGTCCGACCCTTCCTTACAGAGTCACGAAACGGGCCCCACCCCCGACGTCTGGCAGCCGACGAACACAGAGGAGGAGAGATGCCCGAGATCACAGTGGCCGCGACCTATGTCGACGCTGAGAATCAGATGCTCAGTGCCTCCAACGGCGTCGACTAGGTGGCTCGCGCGACCAAGCCGTCGACGACCAGGTCGACGGCGAAGCGGAAGCGTTCCTCGCTGTCGCCCGCGAGCATCTCCGTCGCGTGCGCGCTGATCAGTGGGAAGCGGTCCGGCGGCAGCCGCGTGAAAAGGTCGTGGAGCTCGTCGATCTGTTGCTGGGGGTTGTCGGCGTTGCCGCGGCGCATCTCCTCTTCGTGGGCGGCGCCGGTGACGAGCAGCACGACGGTGTCACAGGCCCAGGCCGCGTCCTGAACGCCCACACCGCCGGCTAGCAGAATGCCCAGCAGGTTCTCGATGAAGGCCAGCATCGTGTCGGTCGTGGCCGGGTCGGTGAGGGTGAGCGCGGCGATGCCGGGATGGGCGATCAGCGCCCGGTGCAGGCGCAGTAGCAGCGAGTGCAGTTGTGCGCGCCAGCGTGATGGGTCCGGCGGCTCGAGTTCGATCTCGGCGATCACGCGGTCGAACATCAGGCTCAGCAAACCCTCGCGGTTGGGCATGTAGACGTAGAGCGACGAGGCACCGGTGTCGAGGGCGCGAGCAACCCGGCGCATCGAGACCGCGTCCAGGCCCTCGGTCTGCAAGATCGCCAGCGCTGCGTCGACGATCGCCTCCTCGCTCAGCGGCGGCTTCGCCGGACGGTCGCGCGTGGAGCGCGGGCGGCTGGGTCCAGCCGTGTCTGCGGCGCCGCCACTCGGTGATCGATCCGTGAGGGACATTGCCAGACGAGTCTACTTGACACGAACAGCGTGCGTGACGTACAGTGTTCGTTACGAACGGTGTTCGCCAGGGCGAACACCGGCCTCCACTCCGATCACCGAGAAATGACCAACGCCACCCAAGCCAACGCCGCCCCAGCCGGCAGCGACGCCGCCTCCGGCCAGTCCTACCCGCTGCGCCGGCTGGTCGCGGCCGTCGTCCTCGCCGCCAACCTGATGGACGTGCTCGACTCGACGATCGTCAACGTCGCCGGTCCCGCGGTCCACCGCGACCTGGGGGGCGGCGCCGACACGCTGCAGTGGCTCAGTGCCGGCTACACGCTGGCGTTCGCCGTGTTCCTGATCACCGGCGCGCGCCTGGGCGACATCGTCGGCCGGCGCCGGATGTTCCTGATCGGCTCGGCCGGCTTCACGCTTTTCTCCGCCGCCTGCGCCGCGGCCCCGAACATGGACGTGCTGATCGCTCTGCGCGCCCTACAGGGCGCTTCCGGCGCGTTGATGATCCCGCAGGGCTTCGGGCTGATGCGGCAGGTGTTCACCGACGACCTCGAGCTGAACAAGGCATTCAGCCTCTTCGGTCCAGCCACCGGCATACCGATGCTCGCCGCCCCGGCCCTCGCCGGCGCGCTCGTCGACGCCAACCTGTGGGGCATCGGCTGGCGCCTCGTCTTCCTGATCAACGTCCCAATCGGTGCTATCACACTGCCGCTCGCCTTCCGTTCGCTCCCGCGCGGCGCGGAGCGTCCCGAGATGAGGCTCGACACGGGGGCCGTCGCGCTGATCGGCGTCGGACTGGTCGCGATCATCTATCCGCTGATCCAAGGTCGGCCCTCAGGATGGCCGATCTGGTGCTTCGTCATGCTCGCCCTCGGCGTCGCGCTGCTGTTCAGCTTTGTCTTCTACGAGCGCCACCACGGTCGTGATCCGCTGATCGAGCCGTCGCTGCTGACCAATCGCGACTATCTCAGCGGGATCGCAGTTGTGCTCGCGGTGTTCGGGGCCTTCGGCGGCCTGCTGCTCTGCATCTCGCTATATGGCCAGCTCGGTGAGGGCTGGTCGCCGATCCACGCGGGCCTGACCCTGACGCCGATGGTCGTCGGGATGGTGATCGGAATGGTCGTCTCAGGCCTGCTGGTCAAGCAGCTGGGACGCCACCTGCTGCACATCGGGATCGCGCTCGTGACCATCGGTACCGCGGCGCTCGCGGCGGTCCTGACCGGCGTGCACTCAGCCTCGAGCTGGGACCTCGTGCCCGGTCTCCTGTTCGTTGGCGCCGGCCTCGGCGCCACCCTCGGTCAGCTCTTCATGTTCATCCTCACCAGCGTGAACTCCGACGAGGTCGGATCCGCCTCAGGCGTCCTCGAAGCAACCCAGCAACTCTCAACCTCCCTCGGTGTCGCCATCCTCGGCACGATCTTCTTCACCGTGCTCAGCCACCACCCGCCGCCCGACGCGCTCCAAATCACCGCATGGACCTGCCTCGCCCCGCTGACCGTGGCGTTCCTCCTCGTCTTCAGGCTGCCAATGAAGCCGAGAGAGGAGAATCAGTAACTCGATCACTCCATCCCGCAGCTCACAGTGGACGGCGCCGCTCTCGCTCAGACGAGCCTCGCCGGCGAGGTCAGGAGCACTCGCTTCGCGCGGAACACGGGACGCAAGGATCGTGATGCCGGTCGCTCACGGGGGTCACGATGCAAACGCCTGCTTTGAGCGGCGAACCAGCGACCAGCCAATCGATGGCGTCGACCGCGAATTTGTCTCTGGCGCACAGAATCGCCGACTCAGCCTCAGTGACTGGTCTGTCCCCAGGTCACGCCGGGACGATTGGGTTCGTGGCGGACTGATCGCCAGGTATCGCCTGGTCGAGGGCGCGGAATGTCGCCGAGGCGCTCGTCAGATCTCAGCGATGGAAGCGATCGTCAGGCTGTGTCGATGTCGTCGTCGCCAAGGCGGAAACGGAGCGCGCGCCCTGTGGCTGGATGAGCGGCTCTGCGCCTGCCGGTGGGTGCCGCGGGTAGTTTCTACGTTTGGAGCCCAGGGCCTGCGTCGGCTGAGCGCGTATGGTTGCGGCGGGCGCGATGGCTGGATGGGATGCGGCTGGAGCCGATCGACGGGTAGGAACCCCTTGACGATGTTCTGCGCTGTCTGCGGACCCTCATTGGTCACCGTCACCGTCACCGTCACCGTCACCGCAAACGACGTTCCCGTCGTCACCGTCGCGGGAGCCCCGAGCGTGACCTGGAGATCCGCGCCCGTCCCCGACGCCTTAACCGTCTCCACCTCCAACCCGCACACCGACGAGGACCCCGCGTTCACCGAATCACCCGAATACACGGCCTGCCAGTAATACGTTCCCGGCGTCTCCAGCGTCACCGGCTGCGAGGCCGGCAAGGTCCCCGGTGTCGTGATCGACTCAGCCGACCCGACAACGATGTGCTCACGCTCGTCACCGACGCCGTGACCGTCTCCACCTCCGACCCGGATTGGGGCAGCCAACGGCCGCGACGCGCCGCACCGTGCGGGTTGTCTGGGGGGATGGCGTTGTCGACCAGTCGCGGCGCTGCCGGAGCGCCCGGCGCAGCAGCGGTCCTGTCGACCGCGACGCGCGACCTCTGCCGGTGTCCGACGCTGCCGGCTGGAGAACGGCGGACCGTCGTGGTGCTGAGCAGGCGTGGGTCGCGCGTGTGGGGGGTGATGTCCCGTCGCAGTCTTGCGCTGATGATGCACGGGGCGGGGATCCGGTTCTTGGACTTCTTCGCGAAGGCGACACGACGACCTTGGTGATCGCGGACAGCGCGTCCAATCCGGCGTTGACCCGTCCGCTGAGCCTGATGGAGCGGATGCGGGCGCCGACTGCTCGTGTGAGGTGACCGGTAGCGGCGCGCCGTGCACGATCGTACTCGCGCCGGGCGGCGCGTTTCCGGTCGACGCGGTCGATGACTACTGGTTTTGGGGCTGGATGCGTCTTGCGCCGGTTTCGACAGCGGTGACCATCTGTGGGCCGGTCCTGAACCGGCTGACATCTATCACCCGCCGGCCTATGAGCTCAGGTTCGGCCGGTCCGACCGCACTGATCGAAGCGATGGCCCGAACCGATCGAGCCGGATCTGCGCCTCGTCGCCGAAGCAGCGGATGCCATCGTCAGCTCCTGACACCGCGCAGCGAAAGCGTAGGACGCGCCAACGCCATGACGAGCTCGTGCGGGTCCGGATCGCAAGAGCGACCCTACCCGCCGCCCCTTGGCTAGGTCCGCGTGAGGCAGTGGTCCGTTACTAGCCGTGGTCGCCACCACCATGCCGAGCGCGAGCCCCGGCGAACCCGCCGAGGCTAGACATTCCACCGATCACTCGCGGCGTAGCGAGAGCCAGCCGCGTGACGCGCCCCGGCGAGACGCCCCGAGGAAGTCGGATGCTCTGCTGGCGCACAGTGTCGCGGCGTCGCGGACGTCGCTGGAAGGAACCCCGCACGATTCATCCTCACCCGTTGGAGGACCGGCTAGACTCGCGCTGTTCGGTGGCTCGTCTGGGCTCGGAGTCCGAACTGAGTCGTTGCGTCCCGATCCGGGGCGACGCGCATTCAGCCGGCATCTTGAGTGCTGCAAACGGGACGTGCCGATCCCACAGCGCGAGGGGGTGTTGCGATGATGTCTGACCCGGACGAGCTGCTCAAACGGCGTTGTCGTAAGCGTGCACGATGTAGAGATTGGGCGTATGTCGGAGTGCTCGTCGCGTGTGTTTCAGTGGCTGGGGGTTTCGGAGCGAGCGATGCCAGCGCGACGACGTACGGCGCCCAAACGACGGTGGCGTTCTCCGGTCTGAACGGTCCCGCCGGGCTGGCGGTCGATCACGACGGAGACGTATTCGTCGTTGACGCGAACAACAACCGGGTCTTGGAGCTGCCGGCAGGGAGCAGCACCCAGCGCACGCTGCCGTTCACCGGTCTCGACGCTCCTCTTGGCATGGCGCTCGACCAGGGCGGCGACGTGTTCGTCGCAGATTCCGACAACGATCGAGTGGTGGAGCTGCCGGCGGGCGCCACCAGTGCCAGCCAGCAGACGACGCTGGGTTTCAGCGGCCTGTTGTCGACGGACGTCGTTGGGGTCGACCGAGCCGGGGATGTGTTCGTCAGCGATGGGTCGGTAGTGGAATTGCCGGCCGGGAGCAGCATCCAGCAGACGCTGCCGTTCAGCGGCCTCTATTTCGCAGGGCTCGCGGTCGATCCGGCCGGCGATGTCTTCGCCGCTGACCTCGTAGGCAACCGAGTAGAGGAGCTGCCTGCTGGCAGTGGCACCCAGGCGCCGCTGTCATTCTCTGGTCTCGACGCACCCGACGGCATGGCGGTCGATCAGGCCGGAGACGTGTTCGTCACCGACTACGACAATGATCGAGTGGTCGAGTTGCCGGCCGGGAGCAGCATCCAGCAGACTCTCCCGTTCGCTGGCCTCAAGGGCCCTCGAGGCGTAGCGGTCGATCAGGCTGGAGACGTGTTCGTCGCCGACGCGGGCAACAACCGCGTCCTTGAGCTGCCGATCGCGCAGACGTTATCGGTGACGCTGGCGGGATCGGGCACTGGGTCTGTGTCCGGAGGCGGAATCGCCTGTCCCGGTACGTGTAGCGCCATCGAGGCGCAGAACTCGCAGGTGACGTTGACCGCAACGGCGGCGTCCGGCTCCACATTTGCCGGCTGGTCCGGTGGCGGGTGCAGCGGCGCCGGCACCTGTGTCGTCGCAATGAGCACCTCCCAATCTGTGACTGCCACTTTCACGCCGGTGATTGTCTCCGGCGGTGGAGGCACCGGAGGAGGAGGAACCGGAGGAGGAGGCACATCGGGAGGAGGGACCGGCGTCGGCTCACCCCAGACCGACTCCTCGAAAGGGTCGGTTATCAGCTTGGCCGCCACCGGAGCAACGGCATCACTGCGGGTGAAGTGCGTTGGGCCCGCGGGCGGATCCTGCAGCGGCCCGCTGATGGCTGCTTCGGAGGTGACGATGAAGGGGAGGTCGATTGTCGCAGTGGCAGCTCCAGCGCCGACCGCGACAAGGGCGAAAGCGACGATGAAGGTCGAGACGGTCGCCAGTGGCTCGTTCTCACTCGCGGTGGGGCAGAGCGAGACCTTTATGATCACTCTGAATCGGGCGGGCATAGGGTTGCTGTCGCGGTTCTACCGTCTGCCTGCGACGCTCTGGGTCGGGGGGTCGGTCTCGCTGAGCAAGGTGGTTACGTTCAACTACCGCCTGATCCCGGCACTCACGACATACACGTGGGCGTTCAATCCAACGTTTACGGTTGCGCAGCAGCTGATGATCTCGAATATTCCAGCGGATGGCTCGGTCACTGCTCTCTGTCATGGAGGCGGATGCCCGTTTACCCGCACAAAGCTCGAGCCCAAACGTGGCAGCGTGGATCTCACGGCCAGCATGGCACACAGTCGCCTCACGCCCGGGGCTATGTTCACGCTCCTGATACAGGCACCTAATGAGATTGGCAAGGTGACCGCATTCACTATCCGCGGCGGTCAGGCACCGGCTGTCACGAAGCAATGCCTGCCACCGGCTGCACGCAAACCAACGACGTGCCGCTGAACATCGTCTCATTCGGCCGCCCGCGGCTCGATGCCTTCGGTGGCGGCGGATTGCGGTTCCGTCGTCGTCGGGCACGCGGTCCACATCCGTCTTGTTTCGTCGGGCGCCCTATTGAGCCGTCCTGAGGTTGGGATCGAGATCGACGTCGTGGAAGAACCTCGATCGGTCTCCGGCCTCCCAGGCCGCTCGCTGCTCGGGGGTGTTGATGTCCCAGTCGGAGCGGATCTCGCGTGTCGCCTGACGGAGGTCGTGTCTGAGGTCTTCGATCGATGGGCGGCCCCAGAACCAGTAGCCGTTGTAGATGCTGTGGATGACCAGTCCGGGCTTGAGCACGAGCGTGTGCGGGACCATTGCGTCGTGATGGGGGTCGGTGTATTCCTGGATGTCGAGGTCCTGCTGGACCTTGCGGCCGGCGTCGGAGAGGAAGGTCCACTGCGCACCGACGGAGGCGCGGAACTCGCGGCTCTCGACGATGTTGTCGGTCGAGATCGTGACGATCTTGGTGTACGCGACCGCGATCTGGGGTTGCCAGGCGGCGAGCTCGAGGTGCTGTTGGTGGTCCTTCGGGCAGTAGTGGCCGCGGGAGAGGATGAGGATCATCGGATCGTTCCCCTGCAGCTCGCTCAGGCGGCGGCGAGCTTTGGCATGGTCGGTCAGCTCGTAGTCGGGGAAGATTCCGCCGGGGACGATGTCAGCGCGCATGATGTGCTCCTTATGTCGTTTAGGTGGTGGTGGTCACGTCGCTCTCGCGTGATGATCGCGACTGGAGCCGCCGATCGTGAGCGCGCGGCCGGGCGTCAACCCACGAGGTAGATCGGGTACGCGCCGACCGCGGCCTGGCGACCCGCGACGCTGATAAGGATGCCCTTGTCGGGTCCGCAAGGATTCGTGAGGCCCTCGGCCTGCCGGACCGCTCCCTGGTCAGCGAGCGTTCGTGTCGCGCGGGCTGGGTCTCTGGGCATACGCGATCGCCGGGCTCGGCACGGGCTGCGGCCGTGCAGTGGTGTCGAGGCTGCGCGTCCGCGACGGCCGATCCGCGGCGCGGGATCAGTTGGCGGCGTGAAGGTCGGGGCCACAGAGGGGGGTGTTAGATCAGGACCGGCCAGCCACCGCGTCCACCGCCCCGGCGCTCACAGCAGCCGCGTCCTAGCAACCGCTGACCGCAAGCCAGCGGAACAGAGTCGCCCGTGGCCTCGGCGGATCCGGGCGCTATCTCAAACCGAACATGCAACACGCCGACCCCGGCAGACGGCATCGCCGCGGGGTCGGCCACGCTCCAAACGCACGCGTTCCCAACAGCCATGAATTTGGAAGGAAGCCGAAGGCAGATGCCAACAAGAGAGCGGGCGGCCGAACCGGCCGCGGTCGCGATCGAGGAACTTACCCACCGACGCAAGATCGGGATCCTGGCGGTCTGCTGCACGAGCCTCTTCATCGTCGGGATCGACATCACCGGCGTGAACATCGCGCTCCCAGCGATCGCTCGCGAATTGCACACCGCGCCTGAAACCGGACGCCGCAGCCAAGCTCGCGCGCGAGATCTGGAGCTCATCTCCGATCTCATCCTCGACCCTGCATCCAGGGCCGCTTCGCCGTCCGCTACTCGCCAAATTCGACAGCGCTTGCATCGCGTCACACGTGGGCAAGCGCCCGATCCTGTACATCCCCTGCGCGCCCTCGCTTCGGCGACTCCCGCGACGTCAGCGATCGCGGCGGGGACTCCGTGGTGCTGTGGTTGGCCGGCACGATGTGGATCGTGGTCCTCTATTTCGATATAACGGGCGCCATGCATCGAACCGCGGCCAAGCCGTCATCGCAACGGCTTCGTGAACCGGCTCCTGAGCCGCAGGGGGAGCGGTGAAGAAGCTCACGCCACCCTCGTTGCTGATGCTCGGGTTGCGCCGGCTCGGCCCGAGATTCGGGATCGGGACGCTCACCTTGGGAGCCGGAGCTCTGGCAGCGATGGCCGCGCTTGTTCTCGCGCCCCCCGGCGCTCTTGCGCTCAGCTCCAAGATCGTCAACTTCACATCCCCGAGCGGCAACATCGGCTGCAGCATCATCGTTGGCCTTCCTGAGGGCGGCAACGGCATCCGGTGCGATATCAAGGTCCACACGTTCAAGATCCCGCAGCCGCACCCAGCGTGCAAGCTGGCCTTCGGCGACAGCCTTGAGGTTGGTCCCAGCGGCGAGGCAGGGCCGGTGTGCCATGGCGACACGGTGTTCGAGCCGGGCGAGGGCAAGCTCGCATACGGCAAGTCGAAGACGCTTGACGACTTCACATGCGCCTCGGCGATCTCCGGGATGACGTGCGCGAACACGATGACACGCCACGGCTTCTTCATCTCAAGGGCCACGTACAGGCTCTTCTAGCGACATGGGTTCTGGCGCTGGCAATTCGCTACGCGGATTGATCGCGCATTCGGCAACCGCCTCGCCGTGCGGGCCTAGTCGATGGCGCCCGCCCGCGAGCGGCGCGAGGCTGCCTGGCGCCGATCGGTTCCGCGCCGGTCCGCGGCACGCCGATCCCCATTGTTCCGATCGATCCGGCGTCGATCCGTCTGGCGCCGATCCATACCGCGCCGATCGGCCACGCGCCACGCTCGAAGGCGTCGCTCCGCCGCAACCCAAACCAGCTCCTGCCGCGTGATATAGCCGATCTGCGGATCCTACGCGCGCGAGACGAGTCGCGCGCCGTTCCGGCTCGGTTCGCTCGCGGGGCGCAAGGCCGCGTGGGGGAACCGGAGGGGGGCACGGTTAGCACGAAGCCGCACCTACAACGTCTCGCTCCGCCAGTCGCACGACCAGTCATTCCCCGACACGGTTGCGGGCGCTCCTCGAAAGTGGCTGAAGCCCCGAGCTGCTCGTGCTTGAAATCACCGACAGCTCGCTGCCTGCTCGAGCACGATCCTGGCAGGCTGCGCTCGTCTGCGGGATCGTCGACCTCGGCGAGAGCTTGAGGATGAGCGTGGTCGCCGAGGCAGCCCGCTGGCCCTTGAAGAAACTCGACTTCAGTTCGGCGCATGCTTCCGTTCTGGGGTCTCGTGGCGCCAGCGTGCGGGTGAGCTGCCGTAGTGGGCTCGGAAGGCGCGACTGAACCCCGGCTCGGAGGTGTATCCGACCATATTTGCGATCACTCCGACCGGGGTTGAGGTGTCGCGCAGCAGCTTTGCGGCGCCGCCGAGGCGGACCAGTGTCAGGTACGTCGACGGCGGTTTTCCCACTCGTTCGGTGAACCGCTCCGAGAATCGCGACCGGGACAGGTTGCAGAGGCCGGCGAGCTGATCAACCGTCCAATCATGCCCGGGGCCCGCGTGGATCGCACGCACCGCGGGGCTGATCTGGGGATCGAGCGCCCCAGCGAGCCAACTGGGCGGTCCGTCTCGGCCGGCCGCCGAGGCCCGCAGGATCTGGATGAACAGAAGATCGAGGATCCGAGCAACCATCACGACCGATCCCTGCGACGGCCTCTCCATCTCTAACACGAGCATTCGCCTGGCCACCTCGAGTCCCTCGAGCGCTTGGTCGTGGGTACCACGCAGCATGATTGCTTCGGGCAGGCCGGCGAGCAGGTGGCTTGCCTCGGAGTCCCCGATCCTGAACGTGCCGGAGAGCCAGCGGGGTGGCTTCCCGGCTGGGACATCCGCGCCGGCCGCGTCGCGGATCTGGTGGGGATCGCCGCGCGGCAGCAGCACGACGTCGCCGCGTCGCAGGCGCTCGACCCTCTCGCCGACAGGGAGCACCAAGTCCAGCTCGCCGTCCTCGACGATGTGCAGAGCTCCAGCACCCTCAAAGCGAATCGAGAAGCCGGCGGACGGAGCGTACGGGCTGATGCGGTCGCCGTGCAGTCGGACGTTTGCGAGCAACTCGGAGAGCAGATCGCGCTGCCCGCCGCCAGAGACGTGGCCGAACCCGTCGCGTGGGATCGGACGATCGGCAAGAGATTCCGGTGAATCCATCATTCCATCTGATCGCTTATCGGATTTAATGTAGCCCGAGGCAGCAGTGGCCGTCGCCGTGCTGGCCTCGGAGGGTTGATCGCTCGCCGGCAGCGCGATACCCGATGTGTAGAGGACGGGTCTCATCTCTTTCGGTAACCATGAACGTAAGGAAGCAAACGATATGTCTGATCCAACTGTCGTCCTCATCCACGGTGCGTTCGCAGACGCCTCGAGTTGGCGCGGGCTGCACGCCGCGCTCGCCGGCGACGGTCTCGACGTCAGAGCGCCGGCGAACCCGCTTCGCGGCGTGACGGCCGGCGATGCCGCTTACACGCAGTCCGTGCTTGCCGCCATCGACGGGCCCGTGGTGCTCGTCGGGCACTCGTACGGCGGCGCCGTGATTACAGCGGCTGGGCTCAGCGACAACGTTGTCGGCCTCGTCTACGTGTCGGGATTCGCGCCTGACGAGGGTGAGGATCTTGGCCAGTTGCTGTCGAAATTCCCTGCGGCAGTCGCCGGGCCGGACATGCGCCCGAGAGCCCTGCCCGACGGGGGGCAGGAGTTCTTCGTCGACCCAAGCGGGTTCCATGCCGCCTTCTGCGCCGATCTCCCGGCTGATCAGGCCAGCTTCATGGCCATCTCGCAGCGCCCGATCTCCGGTGTTGCCTTGGGCGAGAAGGGCGGGACGCCCGCTTGGCGGAGCAAGGCGTCATGGGCAGTCCTACCGACGGCTGACTGCATGATCCCTCCGGAGCTGCATCGCTTTTCGTACGACCGGATGGGGGCGACGGTCACCGTCGTCGAGGGGGCCTCGCACGTGGTGATGCTTTCCGAGCCGGCGGCCGTCGCAGAAACCGTGCGCGAGGCGGTGCGAGCCTGCGCCAAATGACACAGACGCCGCCTGAAACAAGGCGCGATGGGAGGCTGCGAGGTGAATCGCGCGCTCGCCGGTGTCGGGCAGATCCCGCTGGAAGGATCGCCGCCCTGAGCGGCACGCGGACCTCGCTGGCCGCGCCGTTGAGCGGCCTGCTTCTCAGCGGCCGAGCGCGTCTGCGCAGCTCCAACGCCCTGTCCACGATCTTGGGGCGGCGATCATTCACCTCGCCATGACCGACCGACCGCCCCACCGGAACTCAGCGCCACCCGCACTCCCGGTGCCGACCGATGTTTGACGCCTCACTCTGGCGCGACTACTTCGTGATGGTCGGCGGCGGGGGAGCCGCGCTGACCGGCCTCGTGTTCGTCGCGATGTCGATGCACCTCTCGGATATCGTCTCCAATCCGGCGCACCGCCACCGCGCCCGCACGATCCTGACCGCGCTCACGGATGTATTCGTCCGCTGTGGCCTCGTCCTGATGGGTGGCCAGAGCGGGCGAGCCGTGGGCGCCGAGATCTTCGGCATGCTCATCATCGTCGAGGTGTTCGTGTTGCGAAGTCTCAACCAAGCGCTCCGCGGCAGCGGCGCGGGACAGTCCGGCGTCCTATTCCGGAGTCTCAACGAAGCGCTCCGCGGCGGTGACGCGGCACAGCCCGGCGTCCTCTTCCGGACGCTCGGTTACGCGGCTTGCCTGATCATCGAGCAGACCGGTGCGGCGATCCTGTTCTTCGGACACACATGGGGCCTGTACGCCGTCGGAGTGGGAATGATGGCGTCGTTCCTGTTCATCGTGTCGGGGGCATGGCTTCTGCTCGTCGGCGTCGAGTCGCTGGCCCAGGGCCCGACCCGGTAGACGGCTCAAGCAGCGCGCGAGTCTCGTGTGCCACGCACGCCGCGCCGGCCGAGGCTTGTTGATCGGAGCTGGACCGTGAAGGTGGCTCGCTCTGCGTTGTGTACGTGTGATGTGTGTTGAATGCCGGCGTTCCGTCCCGTGCCGCGGCCGATGTCTTGCGTGTGAGAACGGGTCGCAGCTCCGGTCGAAATGGTCGTGCTGACCCGGTTCTGGATCTGGATCTGACGGCGCTGGCCGGTGTCCTTGACGAGCTTGCCGGCCGCGATCCCTCGTGGTCTGACGATTCATACGCGGCTCCGACGTTCGGGGTGCATTGTCTGCCTCGACCCAACAAAGGAGGTCAACCGTCCCATGCACACACGGTTGAGCAGAATCCTGGCGGCAGCTGTTGTCACCGGCGCCTTTGCCGGTGGCGGTGCCACGCTCGCCAGCGCGGCGACCTCGAGCTCGAGCTCTCACTCGGGTGCGGCGTCGTCCGGAACGCAAGTCCCGCGCGGCAAGGTGGCGCACGCCACCGCCAAGACCCACGCGATGAACGGACACTGCCCCGGAATGGCGGGCACCAGCAGCAGTTCGGGGACCGGCACAGCCGGGACCTTCCAGCCCAAGGCGCCGGCCCGGATCTGACCGTCGCTCAGCTCCCCGCCGGCGTGCGCATGTCGGCGGGGGGCAACCTTGCAGCGGGCCGCCGCCTGGACCTCCCCGACGCGCTGACCACCGGCTCGGTCCGCTCAGTGCGGCGGTCAGGCACGCACCAGGTGCAGGTCGAACTCCATTGTTGCGTGACCGGTGACGTTGACGAAGCCGCCGACGCTCGGCGCGGTCATGTCGAAGCGGCTCCAGGGGAAAGTGAGCGATCCGACCGCCTGGATCAGCGTGTTGGACAGCGTCATCTGGAGCGGCAGTGTCTCGGTGCGCGAGGCTCCGTGGATGTTGAACACGCCGGTCACGGGCGTGACGGCGACCTTGCCGCTCAGGGCGCTCGCTGGCAGCGACACCGCGCGTGTGAGAAGGAACGTCGCGTCGGGGTAGGTGGCGCTCTGGATGCCGATCGTGTGGATGTGCTCGTCACGCATCGACTCGTTGCTCTTGAGCGAGTAGACGTTGACCTTGAACGCGGCCGCGGTGATCCGCACCGCGCCGCGTGATTCGACGATCGTTGCGTGGCCGGTGATCTCTGACGTGCGGCCGACGGCGTCGCTTTCGGCGGGGAGGAAGCCGAGCTTTTCGCGCACGCGGTAGCCGGCGACCGAACCGGACGCGATCGTCCAGGTCCCCGTGAGCGAGGTGCCCGACGGCACCGCCGTGGCGTGCCGGGACACGGTCAGCTTGAACGGCTTCGGCGACGACGTCGGGAACAGGACGAAGTAGATGAAGGCGAACCCGGCGATCGCCACGACAAGAGCGCCGCCGGCGATCGCGAGGACAGCCCCTCGCTTGGTCCGCAGTCCCCGAGGCATCGGCCGTCAGCATGGCACGGCTGTATAAGCCCTGCGTCGGAAGCTCCACGGGTCGCCCGGGCCTGTGGTATCCGTACTACGCGCGGCGCGAAATGGCGACGGCACGTGCCCGATGCAGCCGCGGCGGGCCGCTGCCAGCCGCGAGCGGCGACGGGCGCTTGGTCGAGACTGGTGGACGGCTCGAGGCAAGTTCGAGCTGTCCGACGGAGTTCGCCGGCCACTACCTCTCGATGCGACGCCGGACGAACACGGCCGCTCCCGCGATCCCCGCGCCGAGCACGCCGACCAGCACGGCGTTGTCGCCGGTGAACGGGAGCGAGGCCGGCTCGGCGACGGGCGTCGCGATCGTGGGCTCCGCGCTCTCGGTCGCCGCAGGTGCGGGCGTGGGGCTGGTGGCGCTGGGCTTCGAAGCGACCCCTCCGCCCGCGCGGGCCTCGGGGTAGCATGCGTAACCGTACCCGTACGAGTACTCGTAGCCGGGGTAATACGTGTATGCGCAGGGGCACGTGTACGCGTAAGGGGACCCGGACCCATAGGGTGCGCACTGGTTAGCGTCCCAGTGCACGCCCGGCTGACCCACCGAGGGTTGCGACGCGCTCGTCGCCGGCGACGTCGTGGAAGTCTGCGTCGTTGAGCTATCGGAGGTTGTCGGCGTCGGTGTGACCGCGCCGGCGGCGACCGTCGTGCTGGCGGCGCTGGCGGACCGAGAGGCGTTGGCGAGCGCGGCGGCGGGCGCAACGACGACCGCCGCGAGAACAATCGCAGTGGCAGCGCCGCCCGCGCGCACCATACTCACCCGTGATCATCCCCGCTTGTACCGGGCGCCGTTCTGGAGCCATCGCCGTGGGGCACAGCCGGAAGAGCCACTGTCACCGGCAGCTTACGCGATTGGCCATGCTCCGGTGTGCTCAGCGCGCCACCGATCGGCGATGCTTCGCAGGGGCGTCACGTCATCGCATTGTTCCCAGACGGCCAAGCAGGGCTTCGATCGAGGGCGGTCGCCCGGCACGGGCGACTCCATGGGCGGCAATGTCGTCAGTCGTTTCATCTGCACAGGTGGGCGTGGCCGCTTACTGCCCTCGTTGTTGCGGGCAGGCGGATCTCGGCGAGCGGGTCCGGCGGGCCTCCTGCTCGGCGCGCGGGAACGGCGCTGCACGGTCCTCAGCTGAGTGAGTTCCCTCCCCTCGGTTCACCTGACTGGCGCTCATCAGCCCACCAGTCGCGCTGGCCATGGACGTCTTCGCGCACCGACTTACCGAGATTGGGCGAACCGATGACGAGGATCTCGAGGCCCTCCGGCCCGGCCTCGTACCCGCGCCATGTACCGGGCGGGACACGCACCGCATCCCATTCCTTGAGCTCGACGACCTCCTCGTCGAGCTTCATCCGCCCGCTCCCGCCAACGACCACGTACACCTCCTCTTGCGTCTTGTGCGTGTGGCCGAACGGAAAGCGATAACCGGGCGGAACACGCTGGTAGGTTAGGGCGGATTGCTCGAGCGCGAGCGGCCCGGTGGCCGCGCGAAACTCCAGGTCCGGCGCGCCGTCGAACCTGGAGCCGATGTCCTCGAGGTCCTGCTTGAGGTTCGTGAGTGTGAATGGCATGGCGCGATCGTATGGCACCTCTGGCTGGGGTCACCGGAGCTGATGCGTCAAAGAGGTCACGCTGCCGTGTTCCCTTCCGGCGGCCGCTCCCTGCTCTGCTCGACTCTGACCGCGATCGAACGCCCGGCAGCGGCGTGGTCGTATGCGGTGCGGCGTAGCTCGGAACCCCGTCCTCGATCCATAACCAGCGAGCGTCCCCGTCACCCTCGTACGGAAGGCCGACGCTGCCCGCGTTGACGAACCGGATCCCGCCGATGACACGATCATCCTGCTGATGTGTGTGGCCGCCCACCATCAGCGCGGCGTCGATCCCAGCCAAAGCCTTCATCCACCGCTCCCGCGGTGAGAGGCGGGTGAGCATCTCGTTATCCCGCCGAGGGCTGGCGTGGCAGAACAACACCCCATCGCGTTCGACGCCGCCTGCGGTGTTCAGGTACGTGAGAGCGTCGTCCAGCCCGCCAGCAGCACCGCGGTCAGCGCGATGCCCGGGAGCGCGAACGCTGGACGGCCGCCTGCCAGCTGCGCAACGACGCCCATGAGCGGACCCGTGATCGGATTGGTTCCGGGTACGGCGCTGACCCAGAGTCCCATCACCGGCCCCCGCATGTCACTGCGGCTTTTCAGCTGAACGATGGTGTTGGCCGCGGCGACCGTCCAGATCGAGGTGAAGCCGATGGCAAATTCGCCGACCAGCATCATCGGATACGAGATCGACGCGGCCGTGACGAGGACAGCCGCGCCTGTCGTGCCGACCAGCAGGCGCAGGCTTCGGCCTGTCGGTTCGGAGACCCGACCCGCCATCAGCGCTCCCGGCAGGGCACCCAGCCCGAACGCCGTCAAGAGCGACCCATAGGCGACTCCCCCGCGGTGAAGCACATCGCGGGTCATGACCGGAAGGACGGTCCCGGCATTGAAGATCATCCCGAGCGCGACCGCAGCACATAGGCAGGCCTTGATCTCAGGGCTCTCCGCGACGTATCGCAACGCCCGTCGGATCGCCCCGCGGGTTGGCGGCGCGTCGACGTCAACGTCGGGCGGAGCGGCCGGGATGCGGAGCAGCACGGCAAGCGGCGCGATGAAGGAGAGTCCGTTGACCAAGATGCAGGTATCCGGACCCGAGACGGCGAGCAGCGCCCCACCGAGCGCCGGACCGAGCACGCGGGCTGCGTTTTGGCCGACCTCGTAGAGGCTGACCGCGCTCGCCACACCGCCGGCGCCGACGAGGTCGCGGATGAAGAGCTGGCGGGCGGGACCGTCAACGGCAGTGACGATTCCGCCCGCGAGCGACACGAGCAGCAGAAGCCAGATCTCAGTCACGCCGACCCGGACGAGCACGAACAGCACCATCGAGCTGCAGAGCAACAGCACCTGGGTCGTCAGCAGAACCGAGCGCCGGGGCCGGCGTTGGGAGAGCACCCCGCCGGTTGTTGCGAGAACGAGCGAAGGTCCGAACGTGCAGACGCCCACCAGGCTGAGGTCGATCGCGCTGCCGGTCAGCCGGAGGATGAGCCACGAGAGACCCACCGCCTGGGTCATGTTGCCGGATCCCGAGACCAGCTGGCTCAGAAACCATGCGCGGAAGTGGCGATCTCGCAGCGCGCCAAACGCTCCCACGGATCCTGGAGCCGCGCCACCGGACGGCGCGAACGCGACCCCCTGACTGGGGATGCCCTCGCCACCGCCTGCTTGCGTCAGGCCGCCGTCAACGAGTTCTTCCGAGGTTTCATCCACCTTGCCCGGAATTGTCGCGGCGGCGATCCGCTTCCAGTATCCGGGTTTCTCCCCCTGGCGAGCCGCGGCGGTGGAGTGGGGCTTGAGGGGCGGTCGATCGCCTCTGGGCTGGCTCCCTGAGACGAACGCCGGCGGCAGCGGGCGACGGCGGCAGTGCTGCGCGTTACGCGTCGAGGAACGGACTGATCATCGCGAGCACCTGATCAGGGCGGCGGCTCACTCCCACATGCGTCGTGTCGGGGAGGACCGCGAGTTGCGCATTGGGGATCAGGTCGATCGTCTTGACTGCTTGGCCGATGCTGATGAAGTCCTTGTCTCCGATCAGGATGAGCGTGGGTGCCCGAATCGCGCGAAGCGCCTCGGGCGACCAGTCTTCAATCGCGCCCACCATCGCAGCTGCCCGCGCGATCAACGCGGCGAAGCCATCGGGATGCGGTGCAATCCTTCGGTACTCTGCCTCCCATTCTTGGCCGTCGGCGACAGTCGGCATTCTGTCGGCGGCGAGTTGCCCATCGAGGGCAAAGTCGCTGCGACACGTCGGCGTGGAGGCCAGCACGAGCTTTCGTACGAGGCCTGGATGGCGCGTCACGATTTCAAGGCTGACGCAGCCGCCGAGGCTGTACCCGAAGAAGTCGGCTTGCTCGATTTCGAGTTGCCCCAGCAGGGTCACGACGTCATCGGCGAAATTCGCCGGCGTCATCTCTCTGTCGATGTCAGCGGTGTGTCCGTGGCCCTGCATCTCGAGGGCGATGACCCTGTGGGTCTCAGCCAGGGCGCGGATCATCGGTCCGAAGCTCAGGCGGATCGTAAGCGCACCTCCGTGCAGGAGCACGAGCGGCGGTCCGCTGCCGTGGACCTCGTAGTACATCTGCAGCCCGTTGACGGAGGCGTACGCCGGCGGCGACATGACCCCAGGATAGGCTCACCGCACCTGCTCGGACCACTCGAGGCCCGAGCGTGCTCAGTCCTAGCGACGCCGATCCTGTTCCCGTTAGATGGTGGGGGTCGCAGAGCTCAGCCGCGAGCTACGGTGACGTGGACCGAGCCGTGGTCAGGTCGGGTCGAGGTCACCAGCGCGCCGACGTCGCACGCGTCGAACCTGCGCGCGGGACCGGGGAGCGCGATCTGTGTGCGCGAGGGGACCGCGACCCGGAGTGCCGGCCCGCCGCCGGATGTGCCCGAGTCGCGGGAGAAGCAGTTGACCGACAAGATGACGACGACGTGTCGTTGGGGCGTGCCGCCCAGCAGCAGCGCCAGCTTTGTCGGGCGGGCGACGAAGCGGTTGGTGCGCGCGATGATCGGCGCTGTCGGCAGTTGGTTCGGCCCCGTGAACCCGGCCGGTGGTTTGGCTCCGATGTACCGGTAGCGGTAGATCGCCCGGCTTGTCCGGCAATGCTGACGGGCGCATGTCGTCGTCAAGACCACAGCCACACAGCGGTGGCTGCGGGCGCTGCACGACGCGGTCATCGAGCCGCCGCCGCCGCTTGAAACGCTCGAACTCGTGACGCTTGTTGGCGTCAGCAGGCGCCGCAGGAATGCGAGGCTGCCCATGGTCTCGGTGACCAGCGAGACGGGGCGGGTCAAGGTCGCAATCAGTGAGGCGCCCGCGCCGCGCTCGGTCACCGTCGTGGGCAGATGGGTTGAGAGCACTCGGGCTAACTCGGCGTCCGTGGGGTGCTGAAGTGCCGTCTGCTTCGACAGTGCTGCCGGTAGCACGGCCAGGTTCCCCGCGACCGGGACAGTGATCTGGTGGCCGTCGCTCAGCGTGTACGTGATCGCGCTGACGCCGTCCGGGATCAACGCAAGCGGGCCCCAGCGCCCCCGCGAGCCGCCGAGCGCGCCGACGTAGCCCGACATGACCGCGTCGCTCTCACACGCCGTCTGGGCGATCGTGAGAGTCCGGGTCGGTTTGGGAGGTGTCGCGCCGGGCAGAAACAGACCCGATGGTGGGCCCTGCTCGAGCTGCGTCGAGATCAGGCATACGCCCGGCCCGCTCCCCATCTCCTGGGCCTGCAGCGCAAGATACGCGCTGGCGCCCGCGAACTGCGGCAGGCCCCGGCAGTCGGCAGGCAGCTTCGAGACGGCCATCGTCGCCGGCACGGCGTACACAGCCCCGCGCGAGCCCCGGCGCGACGTCAGCCGGACGAGCGCGGCGGGGTCATACGTCGTCGCCCCCGCCCCGGCCACCGCCTCGCCGAGATGCGCAGACGCCGGCAGCAGGCCGGCAGCCGATCTCATCCGACGGAAGACCGCAAGATGTGAGGCCACCTCCGGGCCGGCGCCGCTCGCGACCGCGGTTGCCGAGCCGCGACCCACCCCGAGCACCACCTTTGCGCAGCGAACAAGAAGCGCGCGGTCGGCGCGGCGATCGACCTTGCTGGGCGAGGACGCGACATTGACCACCACCACGACGATCACCGCAACGCTGGCGACGGCGAGTGACCCGAGCACGAGCTTGAACCGCGACGACATCCGCGCACACCCTAACCACAATCGCAGGCGTTCTCGGACTCGATCGGCTCCCCCTGCCTTCCGGCGGAAGTCGACCAGCGTCGCTTTCGAACCCTCGAGGCCGGCAACCGGTCAGGCGTTAGGCGTGCTGTCTCCCACAACTGCAGGGCTTGCGATCGCGACGCCCAGACGATCAGGACGACCACGACCCTCGCGGGCGACAGTGCAGGATGCGGGGATCCCACTAGGCACAGGACCGCAGCTTCCACGTGATGTGGTGCTCGCCGCCGAGGTTCGGGCAAGGCTGTCGATCGCTGTACTCGCTCGAGAACCTCGCTGTCGGCGGATCGCGGCGCCTGCCACGGGAAGCCCCGAGGGTAGCGAGGCCCCGCGTACATCTCGGGCTCGACGAGTACGACGTACAGCACCGTGCCGACGCTCGCGGTCCGGCTCCCGCCGTCGAGGACGAGCTGCTCCTGTGGGATTGACTGAGGAACGGTGACGCAGATCCGCGCCTGTGCCGCCGCGTCGCCGCAGGCGGCACACACGAGCGCAGCAGCCAACAGGACCAGCCCGAGCGGCGCCGACACCCGCGCCGGCATCAGGCGACCTCGGATGTCGCGGAAGTCGGCCGTTGCCACCACACCCACTACGCCGCCTGCCCCGTGAGGTCACAGCTGGTTTGGCGGACGACCTCGCGCAGCTGCACACAGCCGTGAGCGCGCAAGCCGGCGGGCTGCTTCTCCTCCCAACGATGCCTCGACCAGACCCCGGTCAGACAGGTCGATCAGCATCCGAAGCCCGAGACGGACGATGTGATAGAAACGGCACTGCCTCAGGGTGAGGTGAGGCATCGGACGACGAGTGAGGTTCTATGGCACCGATGTGGTATCGACTCGCTGCGTTTGCAGCGGCTGCGCTAGGGCTCGCGGTGGCGTCGTCCCCGGGCGTCGCGGCTCGTAGCAGGTCGGTCGTCACGAGTGCGTCGGGCGCAGCGTCGGTAGTGACGGTCGCGAAGGCCGACGCTCTCAGCGTGACCGTCACCCCCAACGACAACGGCCACACGGTGACGCTCGAGCCGGGTGGCCGGCTGACCATCTCGTTCAAGGACAACAACCCGAGCACGGGCTACGGGTGGTCCTACACCGCCAAACCGAGCCGCAAAGTGCTTGCGCTTGTATCCGACCGCACCGCCGCCGAGCCGTCGGGCGTCGTCGGGTCCCCCCAGCCAAGGACGATCATCTATCGCGCAGTGGCGAAGGGAACGACCCGAGTGCGGCTCGTGCTGCTCCCACCGGGGCGCGGCACCAAGCCGGCGGCGACGCTCGCGCTTACCGTCAGCGTCAACTGATCTTCGCGCTCCTGCACCGGTGTCCAGGATGGCCGCCCCTGGTCAGGGGCGGCGCCTGGGCCGGCTACAGACTGCTGAACTTTCCGATCAGTCCCGGACCGAGGAACCAGCCGGAGTTGACCGAGTCGTAGTCGGCGCCAGGTGATCGTGAAGCTGACCTCGAATCAGGTGCTTCCGCGTCGAGGAGCAAACCGACGCAAAGACGCACGCTAGAGGTGGCGCGTGAGGTCAACGTGACACGGCCGACGAGTTGGGTCCGTCCCACCAGAGCTCGTCGGCGGGCGTGATCGAGCGCTGCCGATCAGCCGCTGCCTACCACCTTGGGCAGATGTGCCCTCGCCGTCGCAGGCCCGCCCGCGCCTGTTCCGGCTAGCGCGAACGCCGCGGACAGCTTGTCGCCTCTGGCGAGCAGCTTCAGGGCCGCTGATGGCAGCTTGACGGTCAGTGTGCTCGGAATGCCCGGCGCGAGCGAAGCCGGCAGAGGGCTGAGCTTGAACGTCCGCGTCGTCGTCTTTCGATGTTGCTTGATGATCGCGGTGATCGAGCCATTGAGCGTCACGGCAAGCGCCTGGTCGCACGTGGCGCTCAGCTTCAGCACCCCGACCGGCGTGTGCGACTTGCCCTTTTTCGGCGCCTTCAACAGAACGCGCGCTGAGCCCGATCTGAGCTTGCAGGATGGCGCCGCAGCGGTTGTCGTCTTCGTAGGTGTCGCCGTCCCCGTCCCCGTCTCCGTCCCCGTCGTCGGTGTCGTTGTCGTTGTCGTGATCGTCGTGATCGGCATCGTCGTCGTACCTGCGAACGTGGCGGTCACGGTCTGGTCCGCACTCATCGTCACCGTGCACATGGTCGATGTGCCCGAGCAGCCCCCGCTCCAGCCGCCGAACGTCGACCCAACGGGAGTCGCGATCAAGGTGATTGAGGTCGTTTGGGGCACCGATACGCTGCAGACATCGGGGCACGCGATCCCGCCGCCTGTGACGGTCCCAACACCGGAGCCGTTGAGCACCACCTTCAGGGTGACGGTCGGCGGGTACGGGTAGGGGTAAGCGACGTACTGGTTGAGGTCCTGGCGAGCGCTTCGCGCGACTCCCGAGCTGACCAGCAGCGCGCCCATCGCCATCAGACCTGCGACCGCGATCCCGGCGAGACGTGCGAGGAGAAAGTCGTGTTTGCGCATAGAGACGTTCCGGTCGTGCCCCACCTTTGACCCGGCGGCCCGACAGAAACCAGCGACACCGGGACGCTAACACATTGCTGCGAATCCCATAATCTCCTGAATATGGCCGACGGGGGTAGACGGTCTGAGGGTGCGCCCGCGCCCACGACCTGGCTGGTCGGCGGGACGATTGCGGCCGCCGTCGTCGGGCCCTCGCTGATCCGCGGGGGCTACACGGCCGTCGGTCAGACGGTCCTGGTCCTGCTTGCCGCCGCTGCGTTGCTCGAAGTGCTGCTGCTCTGGCCCGCGCCGGTCATACGTGCCCTGCGTTCGCCGGTCACGATCGTGCTGGCGACCCTCGGTGGGTTCGTCGCACTGAGTGCTTTGTGGACGATCGGCCCTCCAGACAGCGCGATCCGCTGGGGGCTTGTGATCTTGGCGTACGCCTCGCTTGCGGGCGCAACCGGAGCGCTCGTGGCGCGGTGCGGGCTGATCCCGATCGCGGCGGGGATCGCATTGCTGGCGGCGGTCGAGGCAGCGCTGGGGCTCGGTGCAGCGGCGCTCCGAGTCGAGCCGATGGCTGCGGTTGTATCGGGTAGCTGGCGACCCGGAGGAACACTGGAGTACGCGGCGGCCCTCGGCAACCTGCAGGTGTGCGCGCTTCCGGTCGCACTGTGGGCAGTGACGTCCGAGCGTCGCGTGGTCGCCTGGTTTGGGGCGCTCGCCCTTGCCCTGGCTGGCGCGACGCTTGGGACCGTCGACAGCCGCTTCGACTTGGCGCTCGCCGCAGCGGTTCTGGTCGCACTCGCCGTCTTCGTCGATCACCGACGGCGATCACGCGGTGCCGTGGTCGCTGCTGTTGTCCTGATCGCCGCCTCGGCGGTCGCGGGCGCGTTGGTGATCGGCGGCCGGGTTGTCGCCGGCGCCGCGGGCGGCGGCGGCGCGCGCCTCGGAGCGATCGCGCTCGTCTGTTTCGTGCTTGCGACCGCTTGGCCCTTGATCCGGGCTGCCGCGAGCAAGGCCACGGCCCGCCGGGCGGCGATCAGCGCGAGCGTCTGCGTTGTCGGCGCGGGTGCGCTCTGGGTCGCTGCGGGTTACACGAGCACCTTGCTCGCTGCCGGCACCGGCGGCCTCGGCCACGGTCGCATCAGCTACTGGCGCGCCGCCGTCGAGGGTTGGGAGCGCCGCCCCGTCCTTGGTTCCGGCGCCGAGACCTTCTACATCGCCACGTCCCACTTCCAGAGCGCGAACGACCTGACTCTCTTCGCGCATGATCTCCCGCTCGAGCTGGCCACCGAGCTCGGCGTCGTCGGGTTCGCGCTCGGGCTGTGCATGTACGCTGCCGCGGCACGCGATCTCCGCATTGCGATCAGAGCTCCAGACGCCAGCCTGCTCGCGCCGACGGTCGTCTGCTTCCTGCTCGCAAACCTGATCGACTGGCCGTGGCACCTCGCCGGCTTCGGGGCGCTGTGGGCAACGGCAACCGGGGCACTCAGCGCGACAGCGCTCGAGCTACGAGACAGGTCCGTTGACGAAGACCCGACTGAGCCGGTTGATGCCCCCCAGCCGGCACCCGCCGCGGTCGCGGCGACCCGGCCACCCGGGCGCTCCTCGCATACGTCCTGGCAGTTCGCGAAGCCCCGCAGCGGTCGCGGCGCCTTCTCGCGAACCTTTCGCCGACGTCGCCCCAGGCTGGGGCCGATTGTCGAATAGTTCTCGTTTCCGTGCCACCCTGACACGACCCGAGCCAGCGCGCTGCGGTTGCGCCTGCAGTTGTCGCGGCCTTGGCACCTTGGGCGTATGCGACCATGACAGCGTGTCGAGCGGGTCTGACAGCCAGCCGGGTGAGCGCGCGCCGGGCACGGTCACGGTGCGCGGTCGGGCGACGGTTCGTGCGGCGCCGGACCATGCTCGGCTGTCGATCACAGTGGCGGCCGCCGACACGGCCATCGTGCGCGGGCTCGGGTGCAGCTGCGGCTGACCGACGTTGATCTGGTCGGACGGCTGATCGCGGGCGCGAGCGAGAAGTTCGGCGCCGATATCGACGGCCCGCGCTGGTGTGTCTCGGCGGCCGACCCGGCTCGGTATCAGGCGGCCGAGGCGGGATCCGGCGAGTTCGCGGCCCCGGTCTGATCGGGTGACCAACGCCACTCTGCTGGCCGCCCTATCGGGGCGGCCCGGCCGCGGCTCCCGTTCGTCGCGGTTGTCTGGTCGGCGCCGGCGTGCGCGGCCAGCACTGGGTGAGGACCGCGAGCTCGCCGCGGTGCCCGATGTTGACGTTGAGTGTGGGGGAGGGATCGCGCCGGTGATCGAGGGGCTGCTCAGGCTGTTGACCGGGAAGGCACCGCCGGGAGGGGACTCGCTGTCGGGACACATGGCAGCACAACCGGTGCTGGCGCCGGAGCCGGCGGTGGCGCGATAGCGAACACCCTATTGGGTCACGCCGCCGCCGCCGCACGTCGTCTCGCCGGTCATGCCTCTTGTGCGGGTGCGGCGACGAACGGTGCGTCCCGATGAGCTGCCGGTTCCGGTGTCCGGGGTTGGCGATCCGGGGGCCGTCTTGGCGTTGGGAGTATGATCTGAGGTCAGGCTTCGCCTCAGCTTTCGGCGGGCTGTGCTGTTCCGGCTTCGACACTCGGTCGGTGTGGCGTGAACCCAAGCGGTGAGCGCATCTTTGAACCACGTCAGGAGCTGAGTCATGCGTATCTTCGGCAGAGCAACAGCCGACCCACATGCGGCAACAACGTCCTCGAGGAGTGCCGAAGGAGATCGCATGCGCGGATCCCGACGCATAGGCAGATCGCGACGGGCGCTGCTCGTCTGCGTGGTCGGGGTTGCCGCGATCCCGGTGACGGTCGCATTCGCGCAGACCACCACTGCGTCGACTGTCACCAGCGCCTCCGCGACCAGGAGCGCGGCCGGTGGCGCCACGCTCTACGGCACCGTCACCCCGAACTCGTCGCCAACCGGGGTGACACGCGGGAGCAACGCGACGTCTGTCACGGCCGCGCCGCCGCTGGTCACCTCAGCGGCGCCGACGGGCGTGACAACCGACTCGGCGACTTTCAACGGCACTGTCAATCCCCAGGGCAAGTCGACGACGTACTACTTTCAGTACGGAGCGACGACGTCATATGGGCTGCAGACGGTTCCGGCCAATGCGGGCGCGGGGACGACGGCTGTGTCGGTTGACAGGACAGTGACCGGATTGACGCCGAAGACCGTGTATCACTATCGTCTCGTGTCAACCAGCCCCGGTGGGACGACCGACGGCGCCGATGAGACGCTGACGACCTCCGCACCGGCGATCGTCACCTCGAGCGTCACGCTGATCGGCCGCATGGGGTTTGTCTCACCGGGACAGGTGATCGGTGTCGAGGTCGGGTGCTTCGGTCCGAGCGCGTGCAGTGGCTCGTTCAATGTGACGGTTAACGGGACGACGGTCGGCGCCGGTAGCTTCACGGAGAGCGCGAACACTGGTGGGTTCGAGAACATCAAGCTCAACAGCACCGGCCAGAGCGACATGCGCGCCAACGGCGTGGCCCGTCTGCTCCTCACCAATGTGGCAATCACCACGGCGGCCGGACAGACGATCAACGGTCATCTCAGTCTCGGCGATTGGAGCTGGCGGGATCTTCAGCACTGACCGCCGATGACAGACGCTCGTTACGGGGCGGGCGGCCCGCAAGCCGCCCGCCCTCAGCCGCGCAGCTGAGGTGATTCGGGCCGCGATCTGGCTGCGGCCGCGATGCAGGCGACTCATGATCGTCCCTTCCTTGACGCCAAGGGCACGCGCCGCCTCGCGGTAGGAGAGCCCGCACACGTCGAACTGCTCGCCACCGCTCGGGCATCGCCCCGCATCGCGACGGCGGGCAGGCGCAGTTCGTGAAGCTGCGCGAACCAGGCCCGACGTCCGGCTCGCTCGAGCCGGTTCTACGTGGGCGCTCAGGCACCTGGACCAGCCGCCGGACGTGGCGACCCTGGCGCGCAGGGCGCACATGTCAGCACGGACGTTCGCGCGCCGCTTTCGCGAGGAGACCGGTACGACCGCGGCCCAATGGAACCGTATATAACTGACCCGCTCGGATCCTGAGCGACCGTGCCTCATGGGGGCGGACTGTGAAGCGCGCCGCTGGAGCGACGCGCGAAGTGTGCGCTCGCGGGCCACGTCTAGTCGGGTGAACCCGGGGGCCGGGTGCGCGGTAGCCGCGAGGACAGCTCCTCCATCAACTCAGCGACCCGCCTCGCGATCGGACTGCCTCGAAGATCTCCGAGGCGCCCAGCGAGTTCGGCGCGCGCATCGGCGAGGATCTTCGCGAGGCTGTCGTCGGCCGTGACGCGCCCGAACTCCTGATCCGCCGCCCGCCCGGCCGCCTCGGCTGCTGCCTCGCGCGCCGCCTGTCGGGCCCGCTCGCGGGCCAACCGCGCCGCCGCGAGCAGCTGGCGCTCGATCTCTGCAAGCCGCGCCTCGGCGACGGGATCGAAGATCGGGCCACGAGCCGTGCTCGCCGCCGACGGCCGCCCGTGACGCGTCTGCCGGATCTCCGCGTACGCATCCTGGACCTCCTCGAAGCGACGGGCAGCATCGCTCGAGCCCGGGTTGTGGTCGGGATGATGGAGCTTGACGAGCCGGCGGTAGGCGGCCTGGAGCTCCTCATCGGAGACCCCTCGCTTGACACCGAGCGTCTGATACGGGTCACGGCGCGGCCGCGGCATCTCAGCGACCAGCGTACCCGCGACATGGCCGGTTCAGGCCGACGAGATCTGCGTTCCTGCGCGGAGGTAGTTGCTGCTGAGGGCACGGGACGACCAGTCAGCGGCGAGCTCACGCGTCGGCGTGGCCTTCGCGGACGTAGCGGCGCCACGTTCGCGCATCGTCCCCGATCGAGGTGTCGATCTCGCCGATCACCATCGCGTCCTGGTCGGCCGAGGCGCAGCGGGCGATCCAGGCTCCGTTGGGGCTCGCGACGCCGGCCGGCGACTGGTGTGGGCCGACGGGGCCTGCGTAGCTCACCCACAACGAGTTCGCCGCGGCATGCCCGGCCGCCTGCACGGCGAACACCTCGGGGAGCTCGGGGTTTCCCGCGGTCGACAGCAGGACGCAGTCGACACCGTCGCGCTCGTAGTCGGCGAACAGTTCGGGGTACTGCGACTCCATCCCCAACGCGCACCCGAAACGCACGCCGCCCACCTTGAACGCCAGCGGCCGTCGTCCCGCCTCGTACATGTACAGAGACTTCGTCCTCGAGAGCATCCGCTCGTCGTAGCGCCCGACGATCGCGCCACGGCCTGAGATCACGAACAGCGAGTTCGTCGGCCGGGACCGTCCGGGCGCGAAGTCGATCCCGCCCACAGCGACCCACAGCCCCAGATCCCGGGCCAGGTGAGCTGTCAGGTCGAGCTCGGCCCGCAACGCCGCGTGGTCAACCCGATCCCAGTCCGCAGCGGCGACCTCCCCCGGACCACGACTGGACACCACCCGTTTATGAGGAGAACACAGCGCTCCCTCCGGGAAGTGCGCCAGCGATGCGCCCGCCGCAGCGGCGTCCCGCATCACCGCTCGGATCCGCTCCCCGCTCTCGCGCAACTGAGCGCGCGAGCCCGGGTCTGGCCGCAGCACCGACTGCGCGGTCGCGATCACAACCCGACGCGGCGAGCAGCGGGCTCCTACCAACTGCCGGCGCGCAGCGCTATAGGACTCGCCGGTCTTCGTCGCACGCACCCGAACGCGTCGCTTGAGGTTGGCGTTGTCAGTCATCGCAATCCTCCACGTCGCGGACGAAAGCCTCCCAGCAGCTCACCCGCGGCGGGTTCGAGAACATGAGGACTCGAGCTCAGAAGACCCTTTGCCTCCACCGACCCTGCCGGCGCTGGGAGCCGGCACTTGGAGGTTAGGCGCGAGCCACGCCGCGCAGAAGCCTACAACGGCAGGACGTCGACTCAGGGCGTACCGCGTGACGATGCCCTCACCCATCGCCGAGCGGAACCGGGCGGCTGGGCCTCAGATATCGCACAGATTTGTGTTATCTGAGTGATCTCTGGTATGATTCTGAATCATGCCGTCTGATGCCGAGATCACGTTCGCCGATCACGCGGGGCGTTTGTACGCCCGGCGCTACGGGATGGCGCCGATGGTGGGCCGGCTGCTGGGCTACCTGATGGTGTGCTGGCCGCCGGAGCAGAGCATCAGCGAGCTGGCCGAGGCGCTTCTCGCCAGCCGCAGTGCGATCGCCGGCGCGGTCAGCGCGTTGGAGAACCTGGGACTGGTCGGCCGGTCGCGTGCCGCCGGGGAGCGGATGGACCGGGTCTGTATCGATCGGACGTCGCGACGAGCGTGGGGGTTCGACGTTGCTGAATACCGGGAGCAGGGCGACCTCGCCCGCGAAGGCCTGGCGGTGCTCGCCGATGCTCCCCTCGAGCGACGAGCCGTGCTGCTGGAGTTCGCCGCGTTCGCCGATTTTCTCGTTGAGCGGCTGCCACTGCTCGAGCAGGAGTGGAACGAGCACCGTCAGGCGCTCCGCGATGCCGGCCGGCTCTCAGCCGATCCATTGCAGCCAAGCGAACAGGACGTCAACGGATGACCACGGGTTCGGTCACGCCCGCGATCGTTGCCCGCGCCGTCGGCAAGTCGTTTGGCGAGCATCGTGTGCTCGACCAGGTGGATCTGGTCGTTGCGGAGGGCACGATCTTCTCGCTGCTCGGCCCCAACGGCGCCGGCAAGACCACGATGGTACGCATCCTCTCCACCTTGATTCCGGCGGACGCAGGGGAGATCCGAGTCGCCGGGCACGATCTGCGAAGCGACGCCGCTGAGGTGCGTGCGGCGATCGGAGTCACTGGCCAGTTCTCCGCTGTGGACAACCTGCTGACCGGCGCTGAGAACCTGCGCCTGATGGCCGACCTGCGCCACCTCGGCCGCGACAAGGGACCCCGACGGGTGCGAGACCTGCTCGAGCGGTTCGACCTGGCCGATGCGGCCGATAAGCCGCTGTCGACCTATTCGGGGGGGATGCGCCGCCGGTTGGATTTGGCGATGACCCTCGTCGGCGACCCCCGGCTGATCTTCTTGGACGAGCCGACCGCGGGCCTGGATCCGCGCAGCCGTCGCACGATGTGGCAGATCATCGGCGAGCTGGTCGCGGACGGCGTCACGATCTTCCTCACTACCCAGTACCTCGACGAGGCCGACCGGCTCGCTGACCAGATCGCTGTGCTCGACCACGGCCGCATCGTCGCCGAGGGCACCCCCGCCGAGCTCAAGCGCCGCATTCCCGGTGGGCGCGTCGAGTTGCAGTTCGCTGATCCGGTCGCGTTGCGCCAGGCCGCGGCGCTGCTCGACGTCGCCCTGCCCGAGGACGACAAGCTTGCCCTGCAGGTTCCGGGTGACGGCACCCTGGCCTCGCTGCGCCGCCTGCTGGCGCAGTTGGACGACGCCCGTGTCGAGGTCGAGGATCTGTCGATCCACGCCCCCGATCTTGATGACGTGTTCTTCGCGGTCACCGGCCACTCGACTGCCCAGCCCACGACCGAGGAGGCCCTTGCGCGATGAGCGCCATCGCCTACACCGTCACCGACTCGGCGACGATGCTGCGCCGCAACCTCAAACACCAGTTGCGCTACCCGTCGGTGACGCTGATGCTGGTCGGGATGCCGATCGTGTTCCTGTTGCTGTTCGTCTACGTCTTCGGCGGTCAGCTCGGAGCCGGCCTCGGCACGCATCCACGCGGCGACCGGACCGCCTACCTCACCTACGTGGTGCCCGGAATCCTGATCATGACAGTGGCCTCGGCCGCACTGGGAACCGCGCTGTCGGTCGCGATGGATATGACCGAGGGCATCATCGACCGCTTTCGCACGATGGCGATCGCCCGCGGCGCCGTGCTGACCGGTCATGTGGTCGGCAGCCTGATCCAGACGATCATCGGCCTCGCGATCGTGCTCGGCGTCGCCCTCGCGATCGGATACCGCCCGACCGCCGGCCCGCTTGCCTGGCTGGCCGCGGTCGGGGTGCTGCTCCTGTTCGCGCTCGCGCTCGTGTGTCTCTCCGCGGCGCTCGGTCTGGCCGCCAAAAGCGTTGAGACCGCCAGCAACACCCCCATGTTCCTCACCCTGCTGCCGTTGCTGAGCAGCGGATTCGTCCCGACGAGCACGATGCCTGGCGGGTTGCGCCAGTTCGCCGAGTACCAGCCCTACACCCCTGTGACCCAGACCGTGCGCGGGCTTCTGACCGGCACCCACATCGGCGGCCACGCGATCGCGGCCATCGCGTGGAGTCTGGGCATCGCAATTGTCAGCTACCTCTGGGCCGTGCGCCTGTACGACCGTCGCCGAGCCGCCGACGCGAAGTGATCGCGTCGTCCGGCGCCCTCAGATGCTTGATCAGCTGCCTTTGGCGTAGCTGCTCGCGCCGTACCAGTCGACGACGACGGCGGGTTCGCTACCGACGACCCACGCGTCGTGGCCCTTGGGAAGCGAGGTGACGTCGCCGGGTTCAGCGATCAGTTCGGCCCCGTCGTCCATGCGGATCGCGAGACGGCCGCTGACGTGGTATTGGAAGTGGGGTGCTTCACAGCTGGCGGTCCCAGCGATCGGTTTGACGTCGGTGGACCAGCGCCAGCCGGGCTCGAATGTCATCCGGCCGACCTCAGCGCCCCCGATCGAGATCACCTCCGCCTTGCCGTTGGGGAACTCGCGCGTCTCGTCGGGTGTGTCGAAGCTCTTATGTTCGGTCGTGTGTCTCACGTGAGATCAGTCCTCACTTCTCATCCCAGACCTGGACGACGGTCTGATCTGCAATCTGCCCGTCGCGGTGCGCGATCAGGGTCGCGCAAAGGACGTTGGTCCCATCCGGATAGAGGCAGGCGACCGTGTAGGCGGCGCCGGTGTCGTCGAGAACGCGATGCTTGACGGAATGGGTCATGTCGCGACCGTACATGTCCTCGAGCCAGTTCTTGATCTCTTGGCGGGTGAACAGCACTCGCGGTGAGCCGGGCTGGGTGATCTTGTCGATGATCGTGACGGTCGCCGCCGGCGCGTACATCGATAGCTGTGTGGCCGCGTCTCGTTCCTCGCAGGCGCGCGCGAAGCGGGCAAGATCGAAGGTCGTCAGCGTGCTCATCGAGACTCCTTTGGTGGTTGGCATGCCGGCAGGTTCGCCGGCCGTCGTGTGAGGTACGTCAAACGGGCGTCAAACATGGTCAGCGGTAGGCTTTGACGATCGTGCTGCGGGTACGCCTGCTTGGGGCGCTCGAGGTCGAGCTTGATGGGACCGTGATCGACTCCCCGGCGACGCAGCGCGCATGGGTGCTGTTCTCTTATCTGGCACTTGCCGGCCGCCCGGTCGCGCGGGCCGAATTGGCGCATGTGTTCTGGCCTGATGTGCTTGACCAGAGCGCCCGTGCGAGCCTGCGCAGCGCGTTGTGGGCGTTGCGGCGCCAGATTGGAACAGGCCGGCTTGTTGTCGACGGCGAGCATGTCGGGGTGGATGGCGCCTGGATCGATGTTCGCGAGTTCGAGCGGCTGGCGGCTGAGGATCCGGACCGGGCGCTTGAGCTGTGCCGTGGCGAGCTACTGGAGGGGATCGAGGACGAGTGGGCGCTCCTGGCACGCGAGCGTCACCGCGAGCGGGCGGTCGAGCTGCTCGAGCAGCAGGCGCGCGCTGCCGTGGAGCGCGGCTCGCTGAGCGAGGCGATCGCGTTGACCCGGCGTCAGGTTGATCGTGACCCGTTTGATGAGCGCGCGCACCAGCGGCTGATCGAGCGACTCGCCGCCGGCGGCGATCGGGCGGGGGCGATTCGGACCAACCGCATGTTCGTCGAGCGTTTGCGACGCGGGCTGGGGGTGGCGCCGTCGGCCGCGACGCGCGAGTTGGTCGAGCAGCTGCGCGTCGAGGCGCCCATTCAAAGGACGTGCAGGGCCCCGGCGGGGCCGCGGCTGCTGCCGTTGCTTGGCCGCGAGCGCGAGCTGGCTCAGCTTGATCGGGCCTGGCTGTCGGCCGCAGGCGCGGCCGGCACGGTGGGGCTGGTCTTTGGTGAGGCCGGCATCGGCAAGACGCGCCTTGCGACAGAGGTGCGACTGCGGGCTGACTCATCCGGCGGGCGAACGGCGACTTCGGCGGCGCTCGACCTCGGCGGTACGGCACCGTTCAGTCTGTGGGCGGAGCTGATTCGCGAGCTGCTGCCCGTACTCCCCGCTCCGCCGCCCGAGGCCGCTTGGCCGGATGACTTGGCCGTGCTCGTATCAGAGCTGCCGGCACACTTCGGGCGGTCCGGCACGCCGGTGGTCGCAGTCGCGCCAGAGCTGCAGCGGACGCGGTTGTTCGAGGCGGTGGTCGCGCTTCTTGGTTGGGCTGCGCGTGACGCGCCGCTGCTGCTGGTGCTCGAGGATGTTCATGATGCGGATGCCCCGAGCCTCGAGCTGACTGCCTATGCGGCGCGGCGCTTGACCCGGTTGCCGGTGATGATGCTGATCACCCGACGCGAGCTCCCGGTCAGCGCCGCCGCCGATCGGCTTGAGCACGCGCTCCGGTCTCGCGGGCTCCTTCGGTCCGAGCTGTCGCTGGGTCCGCTGCCGCCAACGGTGGTCGCGGCCCTGGCCCGCAACGCGGCGCGTCTGCAGGACGCCGACGTCAAGCAGGTGGTTGAGCGCGCGGAAGGCAACCCATTGCTGGCTGTTGAGACCGCGCGGGCGCTTGAAGGTGGCTCCGAGCAGGTTGCCCGAAGCCTTCGAGGTTCGGTCCGCGCCACGTTGGCGCCACTGGCGGGCGATGTCCGCAGGCTCGTCGAGATCGCCGCTGTGGCCGCGCGACCGATCGACCCGCCGGAAGTCGACCAGCTCGGGCTCCACGAGGCTGCATCGGAGGCGCTTCACACAGGCCTTCTCTCGAGCGACGGTAGCCGGATCGCGTTCCATCATGCGCTGCTGCGCGAGGCGGCGTTCGAGGAGATCGCCGAGCCGCGGCGCCGGACGCTGCACCGAACCTGGGCTCAGACCCTGTCCAGCGCCGGACGCGGCGGCGCGGAGGTGGCGCGCCATCTCCGGCTCGCGGGCGCGGACCTGGCTGCCGTCCCGGAGCTCGTGCGCGCCGCCGAGGACGCGCGTGCCGTGGCGGCACTCGACCAAGCCGTCGCGTATCTCGAGGAGGCGCTCGCGATCGCGCCCGAGCGCCCCAACGAATGGCTCGAGTTGGGGGAGATCGAGGCGTGGCGGGCAAATCGGGACGCGGCCGAGCGCGCTTTCCGGAACGCGCTCCAGCTGCTGCAGGCTGAGGATCCGCTGACGTTGGCGCGCGCGTGGCTTCGCCGCGGCCGCGCGTACCACGGGCCGATCTGCGTCCCCCAGGCCGTCCTTGACAGTGCTCGGAATGCCCTCGAGTTGCTGGAACGCACGCGTGGCGCGCAGGATCAGCGCAGCGAGGCACTTGCTGCCTGCGCCTGGGCGGAGGCCGTCGCCGGCAGCGTCGATGAGGCCGAGCGGCTGCTTGTGGAGCTCAGCGACGGCGCCCTCGAGGCCGACGACCTGCGCAGCTACAACGCCGGGCACGCGCGCGCGCTCGCGCTCATGCGCCGGGGTCGGTTCCGAGACGCCTACGGCCCTTCGATCGCCGCGGGCGAGGCGATCGCGCGGGCGGGGCGCCCAGACTTGGCATACGGGTGCTGGGCCAACGCAGCCAGCGCCGCAACGGCCGCAGGAGAGCCCTGGCGCGCGCTCGAGTTCGTCGATCGAGGCATGGCAGCGCTCGAAAGCCGGGGACTGCAGAGCCTCGAGATCCACCTACTCGCGGCGCGGTCGTTCGTGCTGCGAAGCTGGGGACGCCTCGATCAGGCTCGCCAGGCGGCCGAGGCGGAGCATGCGCTCGCCGAGCAGCTCGCCCAGTCGGATCTGCTCGCGATGGCCAGCCATGACCGTGGCCTGGTCGCGCTCGAAGCCTGCGACTACCCTGCGGCGGCCGCGCTGCTCGAAGCGGCGCTCGTCGACCGAGCATTGATCAGTGGCCCGCTCACCCGCCTCGCGCTGGCCGAAGCGCTGGCTCGCGACGGCCAACCCGAGCGCGCCGCCGAGCAAGTCCGCGCGACCGTGCTCGAACCGCTCAGATCGAGCGACTTCCCGGACGCGCTCGTTCCCAGGGTTGCCAGAGTTCAGGGCCTGATCGCCCAGGCACGCAGCGACCACGCCGAGGCCGAGCGCCGGCTCAAGGAGTCGATCGCCGGCTGGGAGCGGCTGCTCGAGCGCGCTGTCCGGGCCGACAGCATCACCTCCGTGCTCGCCGACCTCGGCCGCCCGGTCGTTGGGCTCGTCGAGCCCGAGCGCGAGCTTGCACGGGCCTGTGCCGACCTCACGTCGATCAAGAAAGGAAGCTCTGATGCCGTCATTCCATGACGCCGCCACATCGACCGCTCCTCCCGAGGAGGTCTGGAAGCTGCTCTACGACCCATCCCGGTTCCCCGACTGGTGGGCGGGAATCGGCACCGTCGACGTCAACGGCGGCGATCAGTACACGATCTACCCGGAGGGCTACGCCGACTTCCCGATGGCTCAACTGCTCGACACCCACCGCGACCAACAGCGCGTCACGGTCTCCTGCCTGGTGTCCGACCTGAGGTTCGAGTGGCGACTGCACCCAGACGGGGATGGCACGCGAATCACCGTGAATGTGGAGATCCCCGAGGCGGAGGCGCACCGCCTCGACTCCCAGCGCGAGGTCATCAGCACCTCACTGGCGCGCCTCGCGGAACTCGCCGCCGGCACTCAGTGATCGTCGCTCGATCAGGTGAGGGTTGAGTCTCGGTATCGATACTGCTCGTTCAGTGGCGGCGCCAGCAACCGATCACGCTGAGCGATCGCGGCCTCGTCACCACCCACACGCCGGTTGTACGCCGGGACCAACCCGTTTCACGTGATGTCACGATGATCCCTAACCGCGTGACCCCGGTCACACGCACGCGACCCGATGATGCCAACGCGTCGCGGCGGGCCCGTGGATCCGTGCGATGCGCGGCTAGCGCCAATGTCGGACCGCCCGCCCGAGGGTCTGGCTGACCTCGGATGCGAGCAGCGGCGCCAGTGACGCCGCCGTGGCCACGCCGTCGTCGACGCGATCGGTTGAGTGAAAGCAATCCCAGAAGCGAACAAGCCCGTCCTCACCGTCGGCCTCGAACATCTTTGCCGCGAGCCGCTGCCACCGGTACTGAAACCAGATGTAGTTCAGCGGGCTCATCGAATCGTCAGAACCGGTGTAGTGAGCCTGCAGCTCCTCGAGCGTGCTGTACCCCTCGGCGCGCATCCGAGCGGCAAGCTTTCGGCTTGCCGCTCCCACCGTTGGCAGCACCTCGAGCGTCGGCAGGCTTCCCGGCAGCTGAGTGGCCACGAACGCGTGCATGGCCACGTTGACGAAGATCTCGCTCAGCCAGAACGTCGGCAGCCGCAGATCTCCGAGGACCTCGAATGCGTGGCCGAGCTCATGAATCGTGATCAGGTCAAAGAACGGCTGCAGGTCCACGCCGCCGCTGCCATCCGGGTAGGCCGCGCGCAACTTCGCATCCGCGCGGGGTGAGGCGGCGCGGAGGTCCTGCGCGATCGCGATCCAGAAGTCTCCGCCTCCGGCAGGCATCACCACGATGCCGGGCCGGAGCTCGCCGGCATCATCTCTGAAGAACGGCAGCCCGTACGGGCCTTGGCCCGACCAGTCCGCTTCGTCGGCCACGATCACGGCGATATCCGGCTCAACGGCCGAAAACAGGCGACCGCCCCGGCTGGTCGCAGAACTGCGTCAGCGTGGGGTGCTCGCGAGCCTGCCGCCGGGAGCTACTCGAGGTCGAGTTCGAGGCCGCCGGGAAGATACTCCGGCGGTGAGCCGGCCTCGTAACTGTTCGCGTCGGCCGACCTGGCGGGCCGCTGGATGTCAGGGCGAGCGATCGCCAGGTACAGGACCAACACGAGAACCACGACAGCGATCACCACTGCGGTCCTGCCGTTTCCAAAGTCGATGCCGGTGATACCGGCCGGCTTGCTCACGTAGTCGGAGAACGACGCTCCGAGCGGCCGCGTCACGATATAGGCCATCCAGAACGCTGCGACGCCGTTCAGACCGAATCGCCACCAGGCCAGCGCCGGCAGCAGGATCACAGCGAAGAAGAAGAGCCCCGAGTCCAGATAGCCCATCTTCAGCGACGCAGCCGTGAAGTCCCCGAGCGCGGTGCCGAGGGCAAAGGTCGCGAACACGACGGCCCAATAGAACGCTTCACGTCGCTGCGTCGTGATGCTGTGAATCGACAGCGTTCCCTCACTGCGCTGCCAGATCCAGAAGATCGCAGCGAGGATCACCGCCCAGAGAGCGGTCGTCCCCGCGTAGGGGATGTGGGCATCGAGGTGGAGGAAGTCCGACAGGCCGGTGCCGGCGATCGCGATCGCGTACGCCAGCGCCCAGTAGGCGAAGGCTCGGTAGCGGCGAGTCGCGAACTGCAGGACGAGCGCCACCACGAACAATGCGACCTCGGTGCCGCCACCCCCGAAGTTCCCGTACTTCTTCAGGTAGTCGGACGTGACCTCCCCGCCGGCCGTCGTGAGGATCTTGACGACCCAGAACAGGAAGATGATCTCCGGAACCTTCGCGGCGATCGGCGCCGGGAAGACCCGCCCGACAACGGGTATCTGCCCGTCCGCGCGCCCCGGCCCGGAGCCGACCGAGGATTGACGTCGATGGATCTCGGGGCTCACCTGACAAACGCCTTCATTGCGATGGTCGCGATCAAGCTTAGTGGTCACCGCCATGAATACCGTCCCATTCGAGCGGCCCAGGCGGCGCCTGCTGACCCGTCGCCGAGCAGTGCTCGGCGCCAGAACGCGCCCACGTAGCCGCGGTGGTTGTGCGATTCTTCGTCGCCGCCACTGATCAAGATTCCGTCCCGATGGCCCATCCCGAACCCGAGCGGCATCTGCTGCGCGCCCGCGATCTGGCGGACACACGCTATGCGGACCGGATCGACGTGGCGGCCATGGCGAACGCCGCCGGCCTGTCCAGAGCGCATTTCAGCCGATCGTTTGCGCGCGCTTTCGGTGAATCGCCTGGCGCCTACCTGCTGACCCGTCGCCTTGAGCGGGCGGCGGCGCTGCTGCGCAACACCGAGCACGGCGTCGCGGAGGTGTGCTTCGAGGTGGGCCTCACGAGCGTCGGTTCATTCACCACTTCGTTCAAGCGCATCTACGGGCAAACCCCAACGCAGTACCGGGCGAGCCACCCGCCGGCGGTCACCTGGGCGATGGTTCCAAGCTGCCTGATCCAGGAGTACGCCCGTCGCCGAAACCGCACGATTCGAGAAGACAGCGCAGCCCTTGAGGGCTAGCTTTCGAGCCATGTTCTCACTCGCCATGACCCAGATCTGGGTTCACGATCAAGATGTAGCCAGGGAGTTCTACACAACCAAGCTCGGCTGGGAGGTGCGCCAGGACGCGGTGCTCCCCGAGTTGGGCGGGTTCCGCTTTCTCACCGTCGGCCCACCCGCCCAGCCCGACATCGCGGTTGCGCTGCTGCTGGTGCCGCCGCCGCCGATCTTCGACGAGGAGACCGGCGCCCAGCTCAAGGCTCTGGTCGCCAAGGGGCGGGCCGGCAGCCTGTTTCTGGCCACGACCGATATCCACGCCGATTACGAGGTGCTGAAGGCCCGCGGCGTTGAGTTCTACGAGGAGCCGACGGAGTATCCCTACGGCACCGACTCGGGCTTTCACGACCCATCCGGAAACAGCATCCGGCTGGCCCAGGTCAAGCCGGAGTTCAGCTCGGCACGCCGTCAGGCGGCGGGCTCGGTCGCGGTCTGAGCCGCGTCGAGCAGCTGCCGGACGGCTCGCCGGCGTTCGGCCGAATCGGCCCGATCGAGGGTCAGGATCCCGTCGAGATGGTCGATCTCGTGTTGCACGAGGCTCGCACCGAACCCCTCGAACTCGCGGATGCTGGACCGCCCTTCGAGGTCCTGACTCTCGATCCGGACGAGGTCGGCACGGTCGACAGCGACCGCGACGGTGTTGAAGCTCAGGCAGGACTCGATGAAGGTATGGCGTGCTTGCGATGCGTCGAGGACGCGGGTATTGATCAGCACCTCAATCGAGTCCTCGACGTCGATGCGAAACACGAACAGCCGCCGCAGGAACCCGACTTGCGTGGCTGCGAGACCAGCACCCGCCGCCTCGCGCAGGCGCTCGGCCATGCGCGCGACCTGGCGACGCAGCAGATCGTCTGCAGCACGAACCGGCTGGGCCCGCACGTGGAGCACCGGATCACCCCATTGCCGAATCCACTCGTCGGGCACTCGCTCAGGATAGCCTCGGGCGACTGCAGTCGACGCCTCCGTTCGCCGCCGAGCTAGGATCCGTCGATCGTGACCGAGCACAGCGGATACGCCGTCAGCAGCCTTGACGAGCTGGGCGAGGGCCCCGGGTTTCGCAAGATCCGGGCGGCGCTCGGGGTCGACGCGTTTGGCGTCAACGCGCTCGTGATGCCGCCGGCGTACAGCACGGGCGTCCATTTCCACGATCAGCAGCAGGAGCTGTACTTCGTGCATCGGGGTGAGGTGGAGATGCGTTTCGGGGACGGCAGCACCCACCGGCTGGGTCCGGGCGGTCTCGCGCGCGTCGATCCGGGCGCGCATCGCGGCCTGCGCAACGTCGGTGAAGGGGAGGCGGTGGTGTTCGTGGTGGGCGGCAAGGGTGGGTACGTCGGGCGTGACGGTCGGGCGGTCGACGGCAACGGCCGTCCGATCCCGGCGGCGCACCCGAGCGGACCACCGGGCGCGGCGTAGCCCGGCTCGACCTCGGCGGGTGGAGTCTGCTGTTGACGCGGACCCGGCGACGGTCGAGCGTCAATGCCAGTCAGCGGCAAGCGGCCCGCTGCTCGCCGTTGCGGCGAGCCGGAACGCGCCGCTCCCGGTCAGCACAAGTCCGATCGCAAGAAGCGTCCCCGTGCCCGGGCTCAGGGAGAGGCGCTGCGGCGAGAGCAGCGCCATCAGCACGACGGGGAGCACCGTGCTGATCGAGGACACGATAGGACCGACGCGGGACGCCGGCAGCCGCTGGAGCGCCGCGGACTGGGCGGTGACCGCGCCGATTCCGCTCGCCGAGACCGCCACGGCCCAGGCGATCGCGAGCAGTGGACGCTCGACCCACGATCGGGCGATCTGGTTGCCGCAGATCGCGACGAGCGTGTCGCCCGCCGCCGCCGCGACGACGGCACGCCAGGCCGCCTCCGTGCCGCGGTCCAGGTATCCCGAGATCAGGGCGAACGCGAGCGCGCCGAGCACGATGATCGAGGCGAGGGGGTGGGCGAGCCTGACCGCCGCGGTGTCCGACGGGGCCGCGAGGATGACGCACACGGCCCCGGTCGCGACGCCGCAGGCGGCAAGTACGGTACGCCGGTCGATCCGCTCCCCGAGGAACATCCTGGCGGCGAACACGAGCCCGACCAGCCCGAAGCTCATCAGCGGTTGCACGACGATCAGCGACGCCTCGCGTAGCGCGAACAGCTCGAGCATGATCCCCGCGCCGTTGAGCGCCATCGCCAGCAGCCATAACGGCCGCTGCAGCAGCGAGAGGAGGAGGCGACCGCCGGGGCGTCCCGATCGTGCGACGAGACGCGACTGATGGGTCATCAGCAGGTAGCCCGACTCGAACGACAGGCTCGCGAGCAGACCGAGGACGACGCCGAGAAGCTCGCGATTCATCGCCCACACCCTAGAGCTGGCGCCCACCGCCGATCGCTTCCCCGGCTCTGGCCTCTTTAGGTTATCTTGATCTGATACGCACTCGGCTAGGGTTGGTCGGCTTGATGCCCGGGATTGCCGCAACGTCTCCGATCGGTCGGTCAGTCCCTGCTGGTGGCCCTGGGTCTCGGCCCCGTGGGCGTGCGGCGCGCTCGTGGGCGATGGGGATCGCGGTCGCGGCATGTGTGCTCGGGGTCGCGGTCGGGTGGGTGGTGTTGACCCGGACGCGCCCCAGCTACGACGCGTTCGGTTGGCTGGTCTGGGGCCGGCAGGCGCTCCACTGGGATCTGAACACAGACGGCGCGCCGTCCTGGAAGCCGTTGACCTTCGTGTTCACGCTGCCGTATGCGCTCCTCGGCGCCAGGCCACAGCTGTGGCTGTGGACAATCACGTCGACCGCCGCGGCGCTCGCCGGGTCGGTGTTCGCGGCGCGCATTGCCGCCCGGTTGACGGGCGCCTGCCCGCGGCGCCCGTGGGCGCCGCTCATCGCGGCGCTGTTCGGCGCGGTCGCGGTACTGGGGATCAACGGCTATTCGGAGCAGGTTCTGATCGCCAATTCGGACCCGATGGTCGTGACGCTGTGCTTGGCAGCGGTTGACAGTCACCTGAGCGGCCGGCCCCGGCTGGCGTTCGCGTTGCTTGTGCTGGTGTCGCTTGGACGTCCGGAAGGCTGGGCGTTCGCGGGTCTGTATGCGGCGTGGGCGTGGCGAGCTGTGCCGTCGATGCGCGTCCTCTCGGCCGGAGGGGTGGCGCTGGTTCTGTTGGCCTGGTTCTTGGTGCCGGCGATCACGTCCCACAGTTGGTTCAGCGCGGGCGATCTCGCGCTGAACTCTCAGAACGTCATCCACGGGAGCAAGATCCTCGGTGTGCTCGGCCGCTTGCGCAGCTTGTACGAGCTGCCGATGCAGCTCGCGGTGCTGTTCGCGCTGGTGGTGGCGGCGGTATCTCGAGACCGGGTCTGGCTCATCCTGGCCGGCATCGCGGGTTTGTGGGTGGCGATCGAGATCCTGTTCGCCTATGACGGCTGGTCAGCCGTGCCGAGGTATTTGATGGAGCCGGGCGCGGTGCTCGTGGTGCTTGCCGCCGGGGCCGTCGGACGGGTCCTCGCATTCGAACCCCGCCGTCGCGGCGCGGTCAGGTGGACGCCTTGCGCGATGATCCTCGTTCTGGTTGTTGCGCTGGTGCCATCGGCTCGGTCGCGCGCTCGCGTCGCGCACGCGGAATTCCACGCCTCCGACCACTCGGCGACGATGCTGACCCGGCTCGAGGCGGTGATCGCCAAGGACGGCGGCGCCGAGCGAATCAGGGCGTGCGGGCAACCTGTCACGTTGCTTCGTTATCAGAGCGAGCTGGCGTGGGCGATTGGCCTGAACGTCGGCAACGTCGGCTTCCGACCCGGAGCGTCAATCGATCAGGGGATCCCGATCATCCTGTTCAAACCGCACGACGACGGGTGGCAGGTACGGCCTACCCACATGCTCGCCGCCGATGCCGTTCGCTGCGACTCGCTCAAGACCGACTCCGAGCTCGGCTCGGGCGAGTGACGGCGCTGGGCCGGCGTCGCTGCGTCACGGCACCGGCGGCGCGTTCCTCACCGACCGTAGCTAGGTGCCGCGATCATCCGCTCGAGCGGCAGTCCAGACCTGGTGGCGAGCCCGCAGCGCGGCGCGCAGGCGGCTGCGGCCGGTGAACACCCACCGGTCGTAGATGACGAACTTGACGACGAACAGCAGCGCCTGAATGAGCACGTAGGCGCCGGTGACGAGAATCACGCGGTAGCCGTGATGAGGGGCAACGTTGACCTTCACCCAGGATTGGGTCCAGCCCGTCCCTGCTGAGGCGGCCAGCAGGGCGAGGAGCGAGACGATCGTGTAGCCGACAACCTCGCGCGCCACCTCGACGCGCCCATCCATCTTCCAGGCCCACTTGCGGTTCAGGATCCAGTTCGGGACAGCACCGGCGATGAACGCCGCGACCGAATCGAGCGTCGTACCGACGCCGGTGACGTACAGCAGCGCGAACACAGCCACACTCGTTCCCAGCGCGACGATCGAGCCGATCGCATAACGAGCGATCTTGGAGACGAACTTCGACGCGCTCACGCGCTCGCGCAGTTCGAGCGTTCGCGCCCGGGTAGATGCGCCTGTGACCACGACCGGGAGACTACCTTTGGGGAACGCATCGGCCGGCGCTGGCGCGGACCGAGCTTATGCCGATCTGACACAGCCTCCGCAGGGGGCTGCTCCTCCCGGGAGGCGAGCGTCGGCTCCTGGTCTCGCTAACACAGTGCGCAAATGCCTAACGATAATTTAACCGTCTTTAAGCTTCCTTAACCATCCTTCGTCGGCGACGTACCTCATAGCAGCACCTCCTCCCCAAGAGCGAAGCCGGCCGGTTCTCAACGGGCCGGCTTCGCTTTTCTCGGCGCGTTCGCTGTTGCCGTCGGTGCCTACCGCACTCGCCTCGTCCGGCGGTCGAGCGAACGCGGCAACCTGGCGAGGTTCTTCGTCTTTGCTTCGGCTGGCGTCCTAGACATCAGCGGAGGAGTGATTGCGCGAACAGCTCTGCGAGGTGGGCCTTGGACGTCCTAGGCGGCGGCGATCGGTCTGCAGCCGGGAACGATGCTCGCCCCACCGGCAGTTGGAGCCTCGGCACCCTGGCGATGCTCGAGGCGATCTTCCTGATCACGTTGCCGTGGTTCCACGTGAGCGGCGGAGCGGCGTTCGATCGCTTCTTCGGCACGTTCTCGATCACGCGGACCGCAACCGAGTCCCCGTTCGGCTGGGCGGGGGCGATCAGCGCGGTCGCGGCCTTTGGCGTGGTCCTCGACATCGCGCTGGCGTACATCCAGGCGCGCAGCGGCCGGACCGGCGCCGCTGCACTCCACGCGGATGTTCAGGCCGTGCTCGCCATTGTGGCCGCGGCATTCGTGGCGGTGAAGTTCCTTGCGCACATCAACTTCGCCCACCTCGATTGGGGCTTTTATGTGATCGTCGCCGACTCAATGGCGCTTGTCGGCGCGGCGTTCTGGACCGGAGCACCTCGGGTCGAGCAGCTGGCCTCTCCGAGCGACGCCGACCCGGCCGCACCGCCTGACGGCGCCGGCGTCGATGTACTCCCCTGAGGCCGTGGCGGGGAGCACGGTCGCGCCCTGTCGAGTCGCCGAACCCGGCGGCACCGTGGTCGCGAACCGCTTGACAATCCCCGCGGGCGCCGCTTGGATCGAGAACGTACACCGACCGACCGCGAGGTGCCCGTGATGCTTGCGATTCGCCCAAACTGCGAATGCTGCGACTGTGATCTGCCGAATGGCTCGCCGAACGCACGCATCTGCACGTTCGAGTGCACTTTCTGCGCCGCATGCGCCGAGACGCGGTTCGGCGGCTTGTGCCCCAATTGCGGAGGGGATCTGGTGCTCCGGCCGACGCGCCCGCCGGCGAGGCTGCGGGCCTCGCCGGCTTCGACGGCGCGGGTCGTCAAACCCCACTCTGAATGCGACGGGCGGTTGGTCGCGTGACCGAGAAGATCAACCTCGCGTCGAAGTTCGCGCTGCTGGATGAGCCGTACAAGCCGGGGATCATCGGCTACATGAACGACTACAAGCTGCAGGTGGTCAAGGTCAAGGGGCCATTCGTGTGGCACAAGCACGACGACACCGACGACTTCTTCCTCGTGATCAGCGGTCACCTGACGATCCATCTCAGAGACCGGGACCTCGAGCTCGACCCGGGCGAGATCGTCGTGGTCCCGCGGGGCGTCGAGCACTGTCCGGAAGCCGTCGAGGAGACCGAAGTCCTGTTGATTGAGCCGGACGGCACCCTCAACACGGGCGACGCCGGCGGCGAGATGACCGCGGAACCGCGCCTTCTGGATCGTTAGGGTCTTTGACACAGCAACTTCGTTGTGGCTCTTGGGGCCCTCAGCACAACAGGTCTTCGTTGAGGCGCTCGATGAGCGGCGCGGATGCTTTGTCCTCGTCGCCTTGCGCAGCGCTGCTGCGGGGCGGCTCTTGCGTCTTGGTCCCACTTGCTCCTTGGACCCCTCATTCCGAAACGCTCCTGCCCTCGGGACCCTTGGCGATCGTCGGTCGATTCAGGTGCAGGTCCTGGGGTGTGGGTGCAGCACCGGGCGCGCGGTGGGATGCTGAAGCGGCGAGCGCGCAGCGCGACCGGTTGATGTCCGCTCAAGCTGAACGCGCGGTCGCGGCGTCCGTTGCGTGCGTATGAGGCTCGGGCGCCCGGGGATCGTGGGACCGCGACCGCAGCGGCGCGGGCGTCCGGGTTGAGGGCCGCTCGGACGGGCAACCCCAAGTTCCAAACCCCCCGGGCGATCTCTGGGGGTATGGAGCTGAGGGGTCTCTACGACCCCCAAGTTCCAAACCCCCCCGCCACGACCGGGGGGGTCCGGAACTTACCGGTCATCATCACTCGACGCGACGGGGGTCTGGTCTCTGGACCTGACGTGAACAGGGGTGTGGTCCAGGTCCAGACCCCCGGGCGCAGGGTGATGACGACGCCGCGATCGCCGCACGCGGCCGGGAGAGCGGCGCCAGACCAGAACCCGCACATCGCCGCCAGCAACGGCGCTGATCGCCGCCATCAAACCCTCGCCGCCATCAACCCTCGCCGCCCTCAACCCTCACCGCCACACTTCCACCGCGACTGCAACCACACCATCAAACCCTCACCTCATCGAGCGACGACCACTCAGGTGGCGCGCAGGCTCACGGCGGCAGTCAGGGCGACTCCCCCGAGCACTGCACCAGCGAGCGCGGTGCTGCGAAGGCCCCAGATCCCGAGCGCGAGCCCGCCGATCAAGGGGCCTGCGGCGATCCCGGCGTTGAAGAGCGCCGAGAACCACGCTGTGGCGATGTCGGAGCTGCCGGGCGCGCAGACCAGCACCGCTGTCTGGGCCGCGACGATGAAGCCGCCGAGCGCGAGGCTGTCGAGCGCTTGAAAGGCGAACGCCGGAGCGGCCGTGGTGCCGAGGGAGTAAAGACCGAGGAGGGCGACGCTGATCAGCGTCAGCGGCGCGGCGATTGCGACGGCGGGCCTGCGCGCGTAGAGGAGGCCGCTGGTCGCCAGGCCGACGGTTGAGGCGGCTCCGCTGGCGATCAGGACGATTGGGACAACATGCTGGCCGAGGCCGCTGACCCGTGTCAGGAACGCGCTGATGTAGGTGAACGAGGTGTAGAAGGCACTGACCATCAAGACTGTTGTGACCAGGACGGCGCGGTAACGGCGCCGGTCAGGGGCGGTGCCGGTGGCCGCGTGGCTGTCGGACGGTCTACTGGTTGCAAGCAGCGCGGCGATCGCTGCTGCCGCCAGCAGCCCGAAACCGGCGAGTGCGACGAAGGAGACACGCCAGCCCGCCTGCTGCCCCAACCAGGTTGCCGCCGGGACGCCCAGCACAATGCCGACTGCGCTGCCGCCGAAGACGCCGGCCACCGCACGCCCGCGTGCCTGCGGGGTCAGCAGGCCGGCCGCGGTCACGGGGGCGACCGACCAGAACACGGCCTGGGCTGCGGCCGTGACGATGCGGGCGCCGAGCAGCCACCCGTACCCGGGCGCAGCCGCGGACGCCAGCGTTCCGATCACAAACATCGCCAGCACTCCCGAGAGCAGGACCCGACGAGGCACGTCGCGCGTCAGGTGCGTGAGGGGCGCCGAGACGACGAACACGACCGCTGCGTACAAGGTGACGAGCAGGCCAGTGGCCGACAGCGAGGTGTGGAGGCTGGCGGAGAGCTGCGGGAGCAGCCCGACAGGCAGGCTCTCGCCCGTTATGAAGCAGGCGGCCGCCGCACCCAACGCGGTGATCGCGCCGGCTGCGTGCATGTCGTGGCGGCCCGTGGGATCACCTCGGACGACGCGCAAGCCAAGCCTCCACCTCGGACGGGCAGTCGCCGCGGCGCCTGGTTCGGAACTGCCTGCCGGCAAGCCGCAGAGTTCGCACAGCCACGCCGCGATCGGGGCGCGACGCGGCCAGCGCCCGCAACCAACTCACGCGTGAGGACCCGGCGAAGACCGCATCGTCGTAGATCGGCCGTGGCTCCGGGCGCGATGTCAGAAGCTGCAGCTGGGTGGTTGAGGGGATGAACACTAGCCAGACCTCCATTCGTGCAACCGGTTGCAGACGTACGCGCGAGAAGCACTCATGCGGACCCGCGAATGACCAGCTCCGCCGGGATCGAGGCGGTGGTGATGATGCCCGTCAGCAGGTGTTGGCTCAACCCCTCGGCGAGCAGCCTCCCGGCGAGCACCGCGTCCTGGCGGACGGTCGTCAGTGGCGGTGCGACATGCCGTGCCAGCGGGACGTCGTCGTAACCGACGACGGCGACCTCGCGTGGGACCTCGAGGCCGCGCTCGCGAATCACGTCGATCGCGGCGATCGCCATCACGTCGCTGTTGGCGAACACGGCGTCAAGCTCGGGGCTGCGCTCGAGCAACTCGCCCATGACGGCGCCGGCAGACTGCTCTGACCAATCGCCGTGGGCGATCAGCGCGGGATCGACACCGAGCCCCGCCTCCTGCAGCGCGACTTCGTAGCCGCGCAGCCGATCCTGCACTTCCGGCTCGCGCGGCGGGCCGCCCAAGAATGCGATCCGGCGCCGGCCGATGCGCACCAGATGCTCGGTCGCGAGCTGGCCGCCTCGCCGGCTATCACCGCTGACCGAGCAGTAGGCTCCATCGGACGCCGGGGGGCCCCAGAGGATGAACGGCGCCTTTGCCGCGATCAACGCTCGGAGTTGTTGCCTGCTGCACTGGGCATCCAGCAAGATGAAACCGTCGGCACGCCCCGCCTCCAGGTACCGCCGTGGCCACGACACATCGTTCGGACCGACGTGGATCACGAGCAGGTCATAGTCGCTCTTGCCCAGCCCCGCCGAAACCCCGGTCATCATTCCCAGCATGAACGCGTCCGGCACCACGCTGTCGCCCCTGTAGCCGTACGCGACGAGCGCGATCGTCCCGCTTCTCTGCAGGCTCAGCCCACGCGCGCGCACGTTGATCTCGAAGCCATGCTCTCGCGCAAGCGAGCGCACCCGCTCCTTTGTCTCGACGCTGATCAGCGGACTGTCGTTCAACGCTCTCGAGACAGTCGACTTCGAGACGCCTGCAAGGCGAGCGATATCCGTGATCGAGTTGAGCCGCTCCTCCGTCATTGCAACCGGTTGCACGATAGCAGCCACCAGCAGCTTCGGCATCGTGAAGAGCTGCTGGAGTGCATCGCCGCGTTGGAGGCCGCGTTGGAGGCCGCGTTGGAGGCCGTGTTGGAGGCCGTGTTGGAGGCCGCGTTTGGAGGCCGCGTTGGAAGCCGCGTGGAGGCCGCGTTGGAGGCCGCGTGGAGGCACTTGGTCGCGGTCGGTCGCCGGCGGGCGGCGTGATGCTGGCCCGTTCGCGCTTCAGCGGAGCGGCTGAGGGTCGCGATTCAGCCGCCGGGACCTTCGGTCGGCGCGAGGTTGGCCTGCATGGCGTTCTTGTTGAACAGAGCGGCCACGTTCTCCCGGCCCGGCTGTTCGCGCAACCGGCTGCGGGATCACTCATCTCGGATCGCGCTGAGTGCGCGTGCGAAGCCAAATCCGACGCTCTCTGCGTCTGCGACAAAGTCGGTATTCCCGCTCGCATGCCCGAATAGCTCAGCGAGCGACGTGGGTTTGTCGACGCGCTTCGCAATGCCCCGACCGTCCAGCCAGGCGTTCGCCTCGCCTGCCGGGAACGCGCTGAACTCGATATCCGCCAGGCAACGACCCGCGCGACGAGCCGCTGAGTGGATCCGCCTGAGCGGATCGTTGGTCGTGATCAGGATCAGCGTCCGCGTGCCCTGTCCGAGGAGTCCATCCGCAACGTTCAGCAACACTGACAGGGCTTGACCAGTCACGGTCGGAGCGTGGGCCGCGATGAGTTCGCCCGCGTCCTCCAAGATCAGTAGCCGCCACCGTTGGCCCGCGTCGACGTCGTCGTCGAGCGTGAGGACGTCGAGCAGATAGGCGCCTCCACGTCCGAGGAGCTCCTCTGGGTCGATGATGAAATGCGCTGAGCACCACGACCCCCACGACCGAACGAGTGCGCGCAACGCGTGTGTCTTGCCGGTGCCAGGCTCGCCTCGCCACAGGATCAGGCGCCCGCGATCAGGCGCGTTGGTCATCATCAGGCGATTCAGTACCGAGCGTACTTGGACCGGGTAGTTCGACGAGATCGCAGCAAACGCCGGCGCGACGATCTCGCGGTGACGGACATCGCCACCGCTCCCTCCGCGCATCCAAAACGCAACGGAGACGCCTTCGCGTGCGGGCGCGTCGGCCTTCAGTTGCTCGCGCAACCGAGCAGCCGCGACCGTCGCGGCGGCGCGTGTCGAGGCGGCAACCTCGACACGGACATGCCCATAGCCGCCATCGACGAACGCGACCGCTCCGACGCCCACGTCCAGGTACGCCTCGACCTCATCGGCGTCACGATCGCAACGAACGAGAACCGGCGTGCCGCACTGCTCGAGCAACTCCGGCCGTGACGACCCCTCGAACTCGTCTCGGGCGACATGACGAAGACCGAGAGCGAGGATGTCGGCGACGAACAACGCCCGCGGCAACGCATCCGGGCGCACGATCTGAGCATGCTGCCGCATACCCCCGGCGGGGGCGCGAAGATAGCCTCTGGTGCTGTTCATGGAAGTGCCCATGCAGTCGCCCGTCGAGGAATCGAACCTCTCACCGCCAACAACCATGCGGTGTTCCGCACGAGCGAAACGATGTTCGGCCGCCGCACGACGCCGCGCGGCTCGACCAGCTCAGAAGCTAGACAGCAGCACGCGACCGTCGAGCGGCAGCGCAATGATGAAATGTTGTCTATTTCGGAGCGACATGACGGGCGACCACGATACCGCCCCGGCCCGCGACACACAAGCGAAACACACGACCACCACCGACCCGCGCGAGATCGCGACTCTGGCGGGCGGACTGCTGCTCCCAACCGGTGCGAGTGCTGGTCGGCATCGGCGCTGATCCTTGGCCCTGTGCCTGATATGGGTGCGAAGCGCTCCCTGGGCTTCCCGGGTGTTTCACACAATCGTCACCGGATCGTGAACTGGGACGCCGATCATCGGGGTGTGGAGCGCGTTGAGCTGCACTTTCATCTGCTTGCCGGAATCGATGACGGTCCGTCATCGATGGCGGAGAGCGTCGAGCTGGCAGCAGCCGCGGTTGCCGACGGCAGCCGGCTGGTCCTCGCCACCCCGCACGTCCACCCAGAGCATGTGACCGACCCCAGGATCATCGGCCAGCGTGTACGGGAGCTCGCCGACCGCCTGGCCCTGGAGCATGTCGATCTGGAGGTCCGTCCCGGCGGGGAGTTATCGCATCTGATGGTCGGCCAGCTCTCCCAGCGCGACCTGGAGATGATCGCCCACGGGCCAACCGCACGGCGCTGGCTTCTCTTGGAGACTCCCTTCGAAGGAGCCGGCGCCGACTTTGCCGGCGCGGCTGACGAGTTGCGCCGGCGTGGATTCGGGCTGGTGATCGCTCACCCTGAGCGGGCTCGCCCCACGCCCGAGAGCACCGCCACGATCCGCCGTGAGCTGGCGCTGGGCAGCGTCCCGCAAGTGACCGCCGCCGCGCTGACCGGCGACTACGGCGCGACCGCCCGCACCGCCGCCCTCGCCTTGCTGCGCGACGGATCACCGTCGGTCATCGCCTCTGACGCGCACGGCCGCCGCGCCGGCCGCATGCCCGGCTTGAGCGCCGCGATCACGGAGCTGCGTCGCCTCGGCGAGCCCGCTCCCAGCCGCCACGTGAACGCGACCCCGCGTGGGCTGCTAACACACGGGCTCGCACCCCGGGCCAGCGCCCGGGCAGCGTAGAACGTGATTGGGACGGGGCCGCCGGCGACGGCATCAACCGCCGTGCCGTCCATGCCAGAGCATCACCATCGATGCCGTACGGTCAAGCCAGCTGAACGTCGCCCAAATGAAGGACCGCGACCGTCCGAAGGACTGCGGCGAGCGATGCGATCATTCCAACGGCTTTCCCCAACATCGGAGAATTCGCCTGATGAGCACGGTCACCCGCAGAGCGCTCACAGCCTGGCTATTCGATCACGGCTTTACCGAACTCGCGGGGAAGGCAACAAGTCATCGGCGCTTCCGCCACGAATCCGGCGTCGTCATCACAGTTCCCGGCCACGGGCCACAGAACCTCAGCCAGAAGCACGTCGGCATGATCGTGCGCCAGCTTGAGGCTTCAGGCTTCGACCGCGACACGGTGCGCCGTGATCTCAACGCTCGATGACGGTCGCTTACGTCGCCCCGACGACTCCGGGCTGCTGGACGATCACGACTTCGTCAACCAGGCAGCTGTCGCGCAAGGCCAGGTCTTTGTGCGAATGTGATAGCCGCCCAGCCGACGAGTCGAACAGCTTCGCTCAGCGAACGCTGTGGACCGGGTTCGCGGAACCCTGTCGAAGGGGGAGGCTGGGGCCTTTTGTTCAATAGTTCAACACTTCGCCCCAGGCTGGGTCCCGGTTGAGGTTCAACCGGCCTGCAGGCCCGGACCGGGGGATCTCAAAGTGACGATCCGAGCCAGCCAAAGCCCATCTGCGCGACAGCCTCGCGGCATTGCGGCGTTCTCCGATTCGACAAGTTGTTGTCTTTCTCCGCGAGTGGGACCGACCCTGGCCACGGCCGGGATGGGACCCGAGGCCGTCTGACCGAGCGCAGGCCTTTGAGGGTGTTCGCCCCCGAGGCTGCCTCGCACTGCTGAAGACTGCCCGAGACAGTGACGGACCGCGGCTCCGGCGTGGTCGGAGCTCGTGCAAGGCCACGACACCCGCCCGCATCGCCTGTGTGCCGCAGGATCGCCGCCGACGGTCACACGCACGACGACCGCCCTATTGCCAGTGGACCTCGACTGTGTCCACCGGCTCGGCGACGCCCTTGAGCCCCAGCGAGCATGGTTCGGACACCGGATAGTTGTGGCCGGCGCCCGCTACCGTGGTCACCGTCGCGAGAATCTGGCCGGCGGTGCCCGCGGCCGCAACGCGCGCTGCCACGTTGACACCGCGGCCGAAGAAATCTCCCCCTCGCTGCGTCGCCTCGGCTGTGTGAATGCCGATCCGCAGACGTGGCGCAAACCCGTGGCGGCCCCGATGCTCGTCCAGCGTGCGCTGCAATGTGATCGCGCAATCCAGCGCCGACCGTGGATCCGGGAATGCGATAAAGAACCCGTCCCCCTGATGTTTGATCTCGCGTCCCCTTCGGGCGGCGAGGCAGTCGCGGACCGTACGGTCGTGCCAGCTCAGCAGGCTGTCCCAGCCGTCGTCGCCGAGCAACTCCACCAGCCGTGTTGAGTCGACGATATCGGTGAACATGAATGTCTGGGTCTCGCGCACGCCGGGGACCTGCGCGGCGAGCAACCGCTGGACCCGCTGCTGTTCGAGAGGGGCGCCCAGCGCGGCAAACGACGCTTGGGCGCCCTCCAGTTCGAGTTGAGCTGCGGCAATGTCGCCGGTCAGGGTGTAGGTCTGCCCGAGCAGTCTCCGGACCTGCGCTGCTTCGAATCGCGCACCGAGATCAGACCACTGGCGCCACCCCTCGCGCAACGGAGCGATCGCATCGCTGGGTCGGCCTTCGGCCAAAGCGAGCGCGCCGTGCGCGACAGCTGCGCTGGCGAGAATGGCCGTCGCCCCGCATTGCGCGGCGGCTTCATCTAATTCTGCAAGTGCCGACCGAGCGATCTCGAGGTCACCGGCGGCGAGGGCGATCGTTACCTGAGCAGGCAGTAGCAGGCCACGGCTCTCTTGGGTGAAGGTGTCGCGGTGAGCCATGCGAAGGCTGATCGCTGCCAGCGCGCCACTTGGATCTGCCTCGTCCAGATGCAACAGAGCCAGCCCCGGCTGCGGATCGAACCCGACATCCAGCGCTCGCTTGAACGCAGTTCGCGCGCCTTGGAGGTTTCCCCTGCGCCGCCGGATCTCGCCGAGCTCATGGTAGGCCCACCCGGCCCAACGCGGCGCCCAGGCGAGGAGTTCGTCGCACGCGGTCTGCGCGTCGCGCTCCGCCTCGGCGAGGGAACCACGCATGCGAACGATCTCTGCACGATGCAGCCGGCACAGGCCGGGAAACCCGCTGACCGAGTGGCGCTCGCACCAGCGCAGCGACTCGTTCGTCCATTCCGATGCTCGCTGCCAATCGCCGATGTTGCGACAAGCGAAGATCGTCGCGCAGTACACCGTGCCGGTAGTCGAGAGCTCGGTGGCACCGGTCATCGCCAGTGCCGTTGCCTCATCGAGCAGCGGTGAACCCTCCCGTACCCGCCCGGCCGTGATCAGCGCATGTCCCTGATCGAGCAAGCCCAGCGCCTCCAGATCCCTATCGCCCAGGCGCCTGGCGACCTCCACGAGCTCGCGGGCCTGATCGAGCGCTCCGGCGACGTCGTTGGCCACAAACAGCAGACCGCGCACGTTCATCCACATCAGCAAGCCTGTCTCATGACACTCGGGCTGTCCCTCCAGCAGCTTTGCCGCTCGCATCAGCCACCCTCGCGTGACCGCGTCGCGGTTTCGCTGATAGTGCTCTCGGGCGAGTGTGAGTGCCATCCGAGCGGCCCCTCGTGAGTCGCCATCGCGCTCGAAGCCGGCCTCCGCCCTCTCGAGCTGCTCCAGCATCTCGTCGTATCGGCGCGTCCAGCACGCGGCCTCGGATAGGCGCTCAAGATCTGCCGGAGCAAGCCCTGGCCCTTCATCGGCAACGCTCAGCAGCTCGTAGGCACGCTGCCACTCCTGAGCCGAGAATGCCTCCCGGCCGGCGAGCAGCGGATCCCTGGCAACCGCGCTCACGCCCACCTCGAGACGCGTCCAGCTGGCGAGCTTCGACCGATCCACCTTGTCTCAGCCAACATATCCAGGAGTCAGGGTACCGCGGTACACGGCCGCTCGCCGCTGGACGCGACCCCAGCTGTACGCGATCGCCGGGCAGGCGGTGCGGCTTCTCTATGGCCGCGAGTTGGCGCTGCGCGCGTTCGTGCCGGGGATGGCGCCGGGACCGGATGTCGCGGAGGTGAACGCGAACCTCGACGCGCTCGGGTACGGAGACGGTCTGACGGGGGATTCGTTCACGGCCGCGACCGCGGCGGCGATCCGTGCCTTTCAGCGCGCGGATGGGATCCCCGCGACCGGCGCGCTGCTGCTCGGGTCGGTCGTGTTCGCACCCGGGGCGGTGCGTGTCAAGAGCGTGACCCCGAGCGCCGGCCTCGGGGCTGGTGTAGCGCCGGGGCCGCTGTTGGCCGTAAGCGCTACCAGACGCGTGGTCACGATCCAGCTCGACGCTGTGCTCGAGGGACAGGTCAAGGTCAGCGACCCCGTGATCATCACGCTGCCCGACAACACCACGACGCCGGGGCGCATCTCCTATGTGAGCAAGGTCGCCATGACGGGGCGGAGCGGAACGACCGTCGAGGTGGACGCCACCCTGAGCAACCCGGCCGCGACCGGAACGCTCGATCCGGCCCCGGTGAACGTGCAGATCAGGACCGCACGCGTGTCACGTGCGCTCGTTGTGCCGGTCGATGCGCTGCTGGCGCTCGCTGGCGGCGGCTACGCCGTCGAGGAGGTCAGCGCCGGCGTGCATCACCTCGTGCGGGTGAGCACCGGCCTGTTCGATGGCGCCGACGGGCTGGCGCAGATCACCGGCACCCGGCTGGCGGCGGGCCAGCGCGTGGTGGTACCAGGCTCATGAACACAGCGACCGAACCACACCGCCCGGCAGTGTCGGGGTCGCGAATTCCCCGACGTTTGCCGCCAACCAATCCGCTGGATCGTTCGTCGCATGCGCCACCGTCCCCCAAGTGAGCGAGCCGGCGAGCTTTCAGCTGGTGAACCTGCCGCGCGGGACGCATGGCTGACGAGAATCGGCAGCGGGGGCCGGAGCGCGACCGTCGGGCGGCCCGGTCGTGGCCGGCTGCGGGTGCGGATCCGCACTGCCAGCGGGAGCCCGGTGATCGGAGCGGCGGTCAGTTCACACTCGGTGTCACTCAACGACAATGCTGGCGGCAGCGCGTCAGGGGCCATGAGCGCAGGCGCGAGCTTCACCAACGGCACCGACACCGCGACCGAGACCACCAACACCAACGGGATCGCGGTCTCGCCGCGCTTCGCCGCCAACACGACCGCCGGCGGCACCGCCGCCGCCCTCCTGATTGGCGCAGTCTCCGGCCTGCTCCCGGCCATCCGCGCTGCCCGCCTCTCACCCTCCACCGCACTCAGAGCCACGTGAACACCACCACATCCGCAGGCTCGGCGCTTATGCGTGCCGGCGCCTGGGTAGCGCTGCGGTGATGCTATTCGCGGCACGAAGGAGCGGCCCATGAGCCTCGTCGAGTCACCACAGGCAGCACGCGATGCGATCCGCACGAACGTCGATCGCGCCAACGCGCGTGTGGGGCTGGAAGTCGGCAGAGCAGGCACGAAGCTCGGCACCAAGGGGGTCGTCGCCGGCACGAGGGCTGCCAGGGCAGGCGCGAAGCTCGGCGCGCGCGGCGCCCGCTTCGGCGTCAGGGCAGCCGTACGGGAGAAGCTTCGCCCTGCCCGCGACGCCACGATCCAGGCGCAGTTGGCGCATACAAGCCGAGCGCTCGCCAGCGAGGCGAGCGAGCTCGGCGCTGCCGTCGGCTCGCTCAACCAGCTGATCAGAGCCAACCGCCGAGTCGGCGCCCGCAACCGCACACGAACGGCCGTTGGCATTCTCATCGGCGCGATCGCGACCTACCATCTCGATCCGGAGCGCGGGCGGGAGCGTCGCCGCACCACCGCCCGGCGGCTACGGGGATTCGCGCCCCGCCGCGTCTGAGACGACCTGTCCCAGATCGCTGCTCCGCTCAGCCGCCGCGGCGTTCGCGGCCGTGCGGCTCCCAGAAGTCAAGCTCGGGTCCGATCGGAATGATGCCGGCCGGATTCAGTTGTGGCAGGTTCAGGTTGTAGCCGCGGATGAAGTGGTCGAAGTTGACCGTCGCGGCAACGCGCGGTGTCTGGTAGAGGTCGCGCAGGTACGGCCACAGGTTGTCGTAGTCGATCAGGCGCCGGCGGTTGCAGCGAAACAGGCCGTGGTACACAAGGTCGAAGCGCATCAGCGTGGGGAAGGCCCGCCAGTCGGCCAGCGTATGGCGGGAGCCGGCGAGGTACCGGCTCCTCCCGAGCAGCGCGTCCATCCGGTCAAGTGTCTCGAACACGGGCCTGACGGCCTCGTCGTAGGCCTCCTGCGACGCGGCGAAGCCGGCGCGGTAGACGCCGTTGTTGAGGCCACTGTAGACCCACTCGTTGATCTCGTCGATCTCGGCGCGCAGGTGGGCCGGATAGAGGTCCACCTCCGGATGCTCGGCCCATTCGTCGAAGGCGCCGTTGAGCATCACGATGATCTCGGACGACTCGTTGTTGACGATCTGGCCGGTCGTGCGGTCCCAGAGGACCGGAACGCTGTAGCGGTCATCGTAGCCGGGGTCAGAGCGCTGGTAGGCCTCGGAGAGATACTCGAAGCCGTTGATCGGATCGCCGGTGGCGCCAGGGGCCTCGCGGAACGCCCAGCCCTTGATGTCGCGGATCGGATCGACCACCGAGAGTCCGACGACCTCCTCGAGTCCCTTCAGCGCGCGCACCGTCGCGGTACGGCTCGCCCACGGGCAGCCAAGCGAGACGTAGAGGTGGTAGCGGCCCGGCGCCGCCGGGAATTCGGCGTCGGTGTCGTTTGAAACCCAGCGCCGGAAGATGCTGTCGCGGCGGACGAATCGCCCCGAGTCGTCGCTGTCGACGCCGCCGGGGACGCCCTTCCAGAAATCGGTCCTGACACTCACCGTGCACCTCCGTGCGGATGCAGTGGAAAAGCGATCGCGTTGCGCAGCCGCCCAGTCTAGTGGTGCCGCGTGGCGCGCTTCGCCCTTGACGGAGCCGCCGAGGCCGGGGCCGCGCTCGCCACGGTCGGTGGGCTCGCGCGAGCCAGTCGCGCGAGCGCGGTGCGCAGTCCCCTTTGTTCGCTGTCGCTGAGCCCGTCGAGTAACTCTCGCTCCATCTCGCGGATGTCGTCGCGGGCGGCGGCGTGCCGCGCCCGGCCGGCGGCTGTGATTGCCACGATTCGAGCGCGTCGATCCTGCGGATCGGGTCGGCGCTCGACAAGACCCGCAGCGGCGAGGTTGTCGAGGAGGTCGATCAGGCGGGTCTTGTCGTAGCCCATCTGCTCGGCCAGCGCCTGCTGGGTGGGAGCTGGCCCGCGCTGGAGATGGGAGAGCGCGACATACGCCCACATCGAGAGTCCGCGAGCCAGCAGCAGTGGCCGTTCGGCGTCGAGAAGTCGGCGGGTGATGTGCGCGAACATTGCTCCAAGGTCTGCCTGGTCGTCGGTCGGGCTCATCGCGGACGATTATGCCTTGACATTTAGTACGCATCTGTAGATCATCTATGTATGCCTACGACAATGCTCCACGATGCACACACGCGCTCGATCGCGATCGCGGCTCCGCCGGCGACCGTGGTCGCATATGTGTCCGACCCGCAGAACCTGCCACGTTGGGCTCCGAGTTTCGCTCCCAGCGTCGCCGAGCGCGACCGCCAGTTGATCGTGCGCCGATCCGACGGCGTCGAGTTCGCCATCTCCATGCAGGTCAGTGCCAGGGTCGGGACGGTCGACATCGTCTCAGCGACCGATCACCGCCGCGGCGCGTTCACTCGAGTGCTTCCAAACGACGACGGAAGCGAGTTCGTGTTCACGTTGTTGTTCGACCGATCGACCCCACCAATCGCAATCGCCGAACAAATGGCGATCGTCGACGAGGAGTTGGCTGCGGTCCGCGACGCCTGCGAGGCGCAGACCGCTGACCATGCCTAACCCATGCTAACCCGAGGGCTGTGGCCTCCGGCTCGCCCTCATTCCTCGTCGGGCGCCGACGCCAGGCCATGCCGAGCGCCTTCGCACCCGCAGGCCGTCCAGTTGGAGGACGGGTACCGCCGGCCGGTCGCTCGGCGTCGCGGTGGCCGAGTGATCGGCTGCGAGCGGAGCGAGTGCACTGGCTGTGCTCGTTTTCGTGCACGTGCGGTACAGGAGCGCGATTGTGCCGCCGTAGATCAGGCAGTCGCCGACGCTCAGGACGTTCGGGAGCGGTCCTGGCCACGGGATGATGTCGCCCAGCCAGATCAGCAGGGGGTGAGCGAGGTGTGTCGAGTTGTGGAATCCGGCTCCCGGCTTCAGGCCTGCGAGTCGCTGCGCGGTGGCGGCCGCGGGCATCACACCGCCGTTGAGCATGATCGCCAGGGCATTCATCGCGGTGCCCGTCGCGATGATGAGGATGCCTGGTATCCGTCGATTGGCCCATAGAAACAGGATCAGCAGCGCGTAGGTTGCGACGTGGATCGCGTTGTGCAGCGTGCGGTGCCCGTCGGGTGCGATCGTCGTGATCAGCACCTGCAGCGCGAGCGCCACGATCGGTATCCAGAGGCAGCGCAGATGCAGTTCGATGATGCGGCTGAGTCGGCCACCAAGGAGCGGGACGCTCACCACGGACAGCCCGGCCAACACGATCAGGATCATGCCGCGTGTCCGACTGTCTGGACTTGTCTCATCCGGGGAAAGGCACTACGGGAGAGGACCGCGAGCTCGTCGCGTGCCAGCGGCGGAACTCCGGTCGCGGCCACGTCCTCGAGTTCCATCAGCCACGCTGTCAGGTCGGGGCCTGGGGCTGGTCGGTGGATTCCGTAGCCCTGGGCGGCGTCACAGCCGAGCGTTTGAAGTTCGGACAGGAGCGAAACGTCCTCCACGCCTTCCGCGACTGCTCGCATGCCGAGGTGGTGAGCGAGGTCGATCGTGGATGTGACGATGATCCTCTCGGCGGAGCCCTCGGACATGCGGAAGACGAAGGACCGGTCGATCTTGACTTCGGACACCGGCAGGTCGGCGAGATACGAGAGGGACGAGTATCCGGTGCCGAAATCGTCGATCGAGATCCCGACGCCGAGTTCGTTGAGCTCCTCCAGGACGGCCCTCGCGCTGACGGGATCGGACATCAGTGCGCCCTCGGTGACCTCGAGCCGGAGTTGCCGGGCCGGAATCGCGGCCAGCTGCAACGCGCTGACGACCTGCGCGGCAAAGCTGCGATCGACCAGAACCTGCGGAGAGATGTTGACCGCGACGACGAGATCCAGGCCGACCGCGTTCCACTCCGAAACCTGCTGGAGCGCAAGTCCGATCACCCGATGCGTGAGTGGCTTGATGAGGTTCGTCTGCTCCGCCATTCTCACGAACGAGCCGGGCATGAGCAGGCCCAGGTTGGGATGCTCCCACCGCACCAGCGCCTCAACGCAGGTCACGTTGCCGCTGCGGAGATCGAGTTCGGGCTGGTACCAAACGGCCACCTCGTCGGTGCTCACCGCCGTCCGCAGCTCCGCCGTCAAAGCCAGCTTGGCTGGACTGTGGTGGTCATGCTGCTCGTCGTAGAGCGCGAGGTCGGCGCTCTTCTCCTTGGCCCTGTACATCGCGACGTCGGCCTTCTGCAGGAGCGTCTCGACGTCGGAGCCGTGCTCGGGGAACAGCGCGATGCCGATGCTCGCTTGCGTGTCGACTACCATCGGCTCGAGTTCGAATGGTGCACGGAGGGAGTCCGCGAGCCGCTGTGCCAGGCCGGCCGCGCCGTCGCCGCCACGGTCTGGGCAGATGATCGCGAACTCGTCGCCGCCCAGGCGTGCGATCGTCCCGTCGTCTCCGATCTCGTCACGGAAGCGCTGCGCCACCTGGATCAGGAGGAGGTCTCCGTACCGGTGGCCAAGAGTGTCGTTAACCTCCTTGAAACGGTCGAGATCGATCAGCAACACGGCCGCAGGCACGCAGTTGTCGGCGACCGCACGGATCGCGGCTTCGTGGAATGCTGCTCGGTTGGGAAGCCCGGTGAGCGAATCGTGCCGGGCTGCGTGCTCGCTTCGCGCCCCGCGCGAGATCGAGTTGTACATCCCGACAACGGGCGCCAGGCAGAGCGGCACCATCGCCACGGAATAGTGTGCGACGGCGAGGACGATCGGGGCGACCATCAGCATCAACCCGCCGGTGAAGACGACGAACGACAGGTTGTTCCGGAAATAGCGGCTGACGGGGACGCCCTGATAGAGCGCGACCGCGATTCCGACCAAGCCGGTGTTGACGATGAAGAACACCCCCGCACCGAGGATCATCACGGGAAGCTGGACGCGAGCGAACGGGCGCATGAACCCGAGTCCCTGTGTGGAGGTCAGCTGGATCGCGATCCACGCCGCAGCCATCGAGAGCGCGTACTGGCCGACGTTGAAGCGGATGCGCCATCGAGGCTTGCCCGAATGGACGTCTTGCACGATTGAGGCGATGCCCTGCGCGACCACGGCCGGACCGAGCCCACCGATCAGCAGCAGCGCCAATGCAAACGAGGCCGACAGCGTCAACTCCTCGTCGTTTCCGCGTCGAGGAATCTTGATCGGCAGCATCTCCCCGAGCACCACGCCGGCTGCGAGCACTCCAAACGTCAGTGGGTCCGCCGCGATGAAACCAAAGCGCGCCGTGCTCGAGAGAAGCACAACGGCCGCACACCCGGCGGCGAACACCGCCGCGCAATAGAGTCTGACAAGAGGTCGCTGTGGCATCACGGGGTTCCGGGGATGACGGGCGCGCCCTAGCACGGCGGCTCGGGCGCGCCCACCCAAGTCACGACGCGAACTTGCTCCCCGCGCCCGAAGCGATCGCAAACGCAGCGATCGCAGCCAGAGCGGAACACGCCTGGTACACCCTGAACTTCTTCATCTGCACTCCTGTGGTTGTTGGGCCACCATTGTTGGTTCAGAACCCCGGATCGGTCGGTCCGAGCCAACTCTGGTGCGCAAGCGCCATCGCCTGGACATATGTGCGGCTTGCCGCGAGTTCGCCGGCCGCCGGCCGCAGCCTGACGGGCTCCTGGCCGTCTCGGACCTGAGGACCCGTGAGCGCTCCGGCCTGACCTGGTCGGGTGGCGTACACTCGCGCCGTGGAGGCGAAGCGGTGAGTGCAGTGGGATCTGACGGGGCGGGGAGCGTGCTGCGTCGCGCCGGCAGCCTGCCCTTCCCCGACCTGCCGGTGGGCACCGTCAACAAGGGGATGCCGTTCGATCACATCGTCGTCGTGATGATGGAGAACCACTCGTTCGACAACCTGCTCGGGGATCTCGGACGCACTCGCACCGACGTCGACGCGCTCCACTTCGACGGCACCGGCGCGGCAACGAACGGCAACCCCGGCGCCGCCGGCGCGCCCGGAACCGTGACCGCGTTCCCGTTCACCAACACGGCCCAGACAAAGCAGGTGACGCAGAGCTGGGCTGCGACTCATCAGCAGGTCAACGGCGGAGCCATGGACGGGTTCGTGCGGTCGTCGAACGGCGCTCACGAACCGATGGGTTATTACACACCGGAGGTGCTGCCGTTCGCCTATTCGCTGGCGTCGCAGTTCACGATCGGCGATCGCTGGTTCTGCTCGGTACCGGGACCGACGTACCCGAATCGCCGCTTTCTGCTGGCCGGCACCGCGTACGGAGGCACCGTCACCGCGTCCGACACGCTGCTCGACCCGCCGCCGCCGCACGGCACCATCTTCGACGTCCTCTCGGCCCAGAACATCAACTGGTGCGATTACTTCAGCGACCTGCCGATGACCTCGGTCATCCCTTCGATCATCCTCAAGCACGCCGACCACCACGCGCCGATCTCCAAATTCTTCCACGACTGCCAGGCTGGGACGCTTCCGGCGGTCAGCTTCGTCGACCCGCGCATCGGCATCCTGTCGGACATCGGCGCGCCGCTGAACTCACTGCCTGGCGTCGTGCAGGATGCGCTCAAGGTACTCGGTGCCGACTTCGCGGCTACCGATCCGGCCGAGACCCAGGAAGACCCCCAGGACATGTACTGGGGCGAGGCCTGGGCGGCGACTCTGATCCAGGCCGTGCTGGGCTCCAAGACCTGGTCTCGCACCCTGCTCGTGTACATCTACGACGAGCACGGCGGCTACTACGACCACGTCCCGCCCCCGGCGGCGATTGCCCCCGACGCGATCCCGCCGAGCCTGCAGCCCGGTGACCCGCCAGGCGCCTACAACGTCTACGGGCCCCGCGTGCCGGCGATCGTCGTCTCCCCGTACTCCGCCGCCGGGCGCGTCACCAGCGTGGTGCACGACCATACCTCGGTGCTGGCAACGATCGAGGCCAAGTGGAACCTGCCGGCGCTCACAGACCGGGACGCCAACGCCAGCACCGTCATGGACTTCCTCGACCTCGATCTCGTGCCCCGCACCGGGATCACCGTCCAGGCGCCGTCGAACGCCGGGCCGTCAGGCCCCGTCACGTCCGTCTGATGTCCGTAGTCGGCCGGAGTGCGACCGTGTCCGACTACCGAGTCATGAGCTGCCCGCTGCGACTAGGCTCGCGGTGATGGTGGCCGTCAGCCTCGGTTCCGAGATCCGCGCGTGGTAATCGCGATCCTCGTGCTCGCCGTGATCGTCGTCGCGCTTGTCGTGGGCACGCTCGTGCAGAGACGCAGTGGCTACTCCGGGATCGGCGGCGATACAGTGGTCCGCTGCCGAAGCGGACACGTGTTCACGACGATCTGGGTTCCCGGGGTCTCGCTGAAGTCGATCAGGCTCGGGATGCGCAGGTTTCAGCGCTGTCCGGTCGGCCGGCACTGGACGCTCGTCACGCCGGTCAGGGACGGAGAACTGACCGACGAGGAGCAGCACTTCGCGGCCGAGCATCACGACCTCCGGATCCCCTGACGGCGGCGCCTTGCATGGCGCCGCCGGCGCCGCGGGTTGGGATCTTGACGCAAGCGGCGCCAGCTGAGGGCTAAGCCTTGAATCGCGGGGCGGCGACGTTGGCGGCGCCGGCGTGCCCGAGCCAGAGGGCCTCATCGTGGTCGTAGAGCCCACGCCGGGTATGGCCGGGCTGACCAGCCTCGTTGCTGGAGGTCAGGCGCTCACTGCATGCGATCGTGTCACCGGCCCCCATCAGCTTCAGCTGCGTCTGGAGATCGTCGTTGTTGAATGTGGGCTTGATCTTCATTGACTTGCCTTTCGTCTCGTCGGTCGGTCGCCCGTTCGGCCTCGATCCGAATCGGTTCCGGGGGGTGGTGCTGCGGAGCCCCTCCCTCTCGCAGCTTGCGGCGACGGCAGCGTGCCCATGTGGGACCGTCAGTAGTGCTCGGCCGGGGTCGGGGCGCCCGGCTCGCGGCCGGAAAATGTCGCGGCACGTTTCTCCAGGAACGCGCTCACACCCTCGTGATAGTCGGCGGAGTCGTATGACTGCCGGCGCAGTTCCTCGATGCGCTCAAACGTGGTTGCCGACACGGGATTGGCCTCGGACAGGATTCGAATCTGCTCCTTGATGACCGCCAGCGCGTGCGGGGACTTGGTCGCCAGGTGGTTCGCAAGGCGGTAGGTGCGTGCCTCCAGCGCCTCGGAGTCGACCAGATAGTTGATGATGCCCTGCTCGTGGGCCTGCGTCGCAACCAGCGGCTCGGCGGTGAAGAACATCTGCTTGGCGAGATGCGTGCCGACCCGGTTCATGACGTTCTGGATGCCCGACGCGTTGTACGGCAGTCCGAGGTTCACCGGCGTGAGCGCGAACGACGCGGTGTAGTCGGCGACGATGAAGTCACAGGAGAGCACCAGGTCCGTCGCACCGCCCCATACCGTCCCATGCACCATCGCGATGATCGGCGACGGATGCTTGCGAATCGCGCGCAGGGCGCGCTCGAGCGGATCGGCGTAGCGCAACGGATCTGACCCGTCGCGCGGCAGCTCGCGAATGTCATGTCCGGATGACCACACCGTCGCGTCCGCGCTCGCGCGCAGCACGACGACGCGGATCCGCTGCGCCGCCAGCCCGTCGAGTTGCGCGACGAGCTCGTCGAGCAGTTGGCAGCACAGGGCGTTGCGCTTGCCGTCGTTGCGCAGCGTAATCGTCGCGACCGCTCCCGTCTGTTCGACGGTGAGGAACTCGGGCGTCGAGGGCAAGTCGGCATTGCGCGACGCGTGGCTGGTGGTGGCGGAGCCCTTGATGACGAGACCCTCGGCAGATTTGCCCGGCGCCGCCCCGCGCCGCGACGGTCCCGGCGTACGGGAGGTCCCTCCCGTACGCGCGTGGTGGGCGTGTGCGGGCACGGAGGCGCCTTCGGTTTCGTCGAGCTGGAGATCTGCGGGGTCGAACATCGACGCTCTTTCGTTCGCCAGATAGTTGGATATCAACTGACGGTAAGGGCCCGCCGAAACTCCGACCGGACCCCCGTCAGGGCCGGGCTCCGGAGCGTGAATCACGGCGTCCTAGACATCATCGGACGGTCAGGTGGCGCCTCACTCAGGAGAGCCCCACAAGCCTCGCGGATGTTCCCTCGGTGGAGATCAGTACTTTCCCGAGGGCAAGCCGGCGCTGGTGGCCTCCCGCTCCGCCCAGATCGCCGCGTTGATCTCGGCGCCGAACAGCAGGGCGAGGTTGGTGAGCCACAGCCAGACGAGCAGGATGATCGCGGCGGCGAAGGAGCCATAGGTCACGTTGAAGCTCTTGAAATCAGCGATGTACTCCGAGAACCCCGCCGACGCCGCGAGCCAGACTGCCACGCCCGCCAACGCTCCGGGCACGACCCATCTGAATGCTCGGCGACGCACGTCGGGCGTGACGTGGTAGATGAACGAGAACACCAGCAGCGCGCTCGCCAACGCCCCGGGCCAGCGTGCGATCCGCCACACGGAGGCGACCTCCGATCCGAGCACGTCGCGCGCGACCGCTCCGCCGGCGAACATCAGCACGAGTGTCGTCAGCACCAGCGCGAGCAGGATGAGCAGCGACGCGATGTCGGTGAGCTTCCGGCGCACGAAGCTGCGTCCTCGCGTCGCGCCGAACACGACATTGAGGGCCCGACGCGCGGCTTCGAGGTAACCAGTACCGCCGTAGAGAGCCGCGACGATCGCAAGGAGCAGCGCGGCCGTGGCGGTACCCCGGCTCTTCACCGCTGCCTTCACCGCAGCTTTGAGCGGCGCCAACGTGACCGCCGGCACGACCCCGCGCAGATGAGCGACGATCACGTTGTACGTGGCCGGATAGCCACCGAACACGCCCAGCAGCGAGACGGCCAGCAGCAGTATCGGGAACAGCGACATCAGAGCGTAATAGGTGAGCGCCGCCGCGTGGTGCGTGCCCTGATCGTGGTAGAAGGACACGACCGAGCGCTTCGCGACCCTCCGTACGCGCCTCACGAGCCGAGAGCCTACCGGCAACCTATCGGCGGCCCACCGCTGCGAATCGCTGCCGGCTCTGGCAGAACGGGCGCGAGCAGCCGTCGAGCTCAGCCGTTGCGGGCGATGATCTCGGCGAGCCCGCCCCACGTCTCGCGGAAGAGGCCACTCGGCATCAGACCGAGTGTCGGTGCGATCATGACGTCGAAGTCCATCTGTGCCAAGACGTCGCGCTCCAACTCGATCCCCGGCGCGATCTCGATCAGCGTCAGGCTGCCGTCGAGGAGTTTGAAGGCGGCCCGTTCGGTCACGTAGTAGACCGTCTGGCCCTGCTCTGCGGCATGGGGGCCCGAGAACGTCACATGCTCGAGGTGCCCGACGTACTTCTTGCTCCGGCCTTCGCTGATGATCTCGATCCTGCCCTCGCCGACGATCGTCTCCAGGCCACCGGCGGTCAGGGTCCCCGCAAACACGAGCGTCTTCGCGGTCTGGGCGATGTTGATGAAGCCGCCGCAGCCGGCGACAACGCCACCGAATTTCGAGACGTTGACGCTGCCCTCGGCGTTGACCTGGGCGAATCCGAGGACTGCCAGGTCCAGGCCGCCCCCGTCGTAGAAGTCGAACTGTGCATCCATGTCGACCAGCGCCTCCGGGTTGTAGGCGCTGCCGAAATCCGGGAGTCCCGCCGGAGTCCCGCCGACTGCGCCGGCCTCGGTCGTCAGGATCGCCTGCTCGGAGACGCCTTCCTCTGAGAGCACGATCCCGACCTCAGCGGGAATGCCGATGCCGAAGTTGACGACCCCACCCGGCTTCATCTCCATGGCCGCCCTCCGTGCGATCACCTTGCGCTCGCTCAGCGCGAGCGGCGCGAACGCGGCCGGCGGGATCTTGAGCTGGCCGGAGAAGGCCGGGTTGTAGCGCGTGTTCTCGGTCTGGAAGTGGTTCTCGGGGCTGCTGACGACGACATAGTCGATCAGGAAGCCGGGAACCTTGACGTCGTTTGGACCGATGCTGTGGGCCTGGGCGACGGACTCGACCTGCGCGATCACGAGCCCGCCGCAATTGTGAGCCGCTTGGGCGACCGGCAGGACCTCCATCCGCAAGGACTCGTGAGTCATCGTGAGGTTTCCCAGTTCGTCGGCAGCCGTGGCGCGGATCAGGCCGATGTCGATCGGGAAGCGCTTGAAGAACAGGTACTCCTCGCCGGCGAGATCGATCAGTTCAACGAGGTCCTCGGTCGCCGCCGCGGTCACCTTCGAGCCGTTCAGGCGCGGGTCCACGAAGGTGCCGATCCCGACTTTGGTGATGACGCCCGGCCGGCCGGCGGCGATCTCACGGTACATCGTCGTGATCACGCCTTGCGGCCAGTTGTACCCCTCGATGCCGTCCGTCGCCATCAGTCTGGCGAAGTGAGGGCATGCGGAGGCGATCCCGCCGATCCACCGCTTCACGAATCCCGCATGGGCGAGATGGTCCATCCCCTTCGTCCGCCGGTCGCCGACCGCGGACGAATGGACGGTCGTCAGCCCGCGTGGCGAGCCGGTCGCGAGGAAGCGCTGTTCGAGCGCGATCAGCGTCTCCTCGTTCATGCAGGACAGCCCGAAACCGGTGATCGCGACGGTGTCACCATCGTTGATCAGGAGCGCGGCCTCCGCTGCGGTGATGATCTTCGTCATGGGTCGTCCCTCGTTCTGAGTCCGATGAGTGTTCAGCCGGTTGGGTCGCGATGAAGCGCCGGCGGTCCGAGAGCTTGGAGGATGTGATCTGCAATCTCGTCGGGCGTCGGCGGGCAGCCCGGGATCCGGATGTCGACAGGCAGCAGCTGATCGAGCGGGCCCGCCAGTTCACGCGCGTCCCCGAGAACGTGGCAGCCGAGGGCGCAGTCGCCGAGCGCCGCGACGAGCCTCGGCTCGGGCATTGCCTCGTATGCGACCCGGAGCGCACCGGCCATCCGGGTCGTCACCGGACCGGTGACGAGCAGGACGTCGGCGTGGCGCGGCGAGGCGACGATATCGATGCCGTGGCGCTGGAGGTCGTGGTACGGGTTGGTGACGGCTCCGAGTTCGTGCTCGCAGCCGTTGCAGGAGCCGGCGTCGACGTGACGTACGGCGAGCCAGCGGGGATCCCCAGGCTTCAAGCCGGATTCGCGCCGGATCCGGGCGAGCGATCGCAGCAGGACGAACATCAGCGGTCGACGCAGGCGTAGCAGAGCTCGAAGCTCTTGTTGATCAGCGGGAAGTCGGGTACGAGGCTGCCGGCGGTCGCGTGTGCGAGTGCCGGCCAGTTCGCGTAGGAGGCGGTCCGGAGGTGAACGCGCGCGATGCGGTCGCCGTCGCGCTCGACGGCGCACGTCGTCGCCCCGCGGGGACTTTCGACGCGACCGATGCCGATCCGAAGCTCCGCGCCGCCGGCGTTGCCGTCCGCGATCTGGACCTCCCCGCGCGCGAGCGGCTGGTCGAGCAATGACTCGAGCAGGTCGAAGGAGGCCTCGAGTTCGATTGCACGCAGCGCGAAGCGGGCGGCGACATCGCCGACCAGCGCCGCCGGTGCCGCCGGCGTGAAGCCCTCGTAGGCGAGCCGCGGGCTCACAGTCCGGAGATCCTCGCGGACCCCGGCGGCACGGGCCGCCGGGCCGACCGCGCCGAACGTACGCGCGGCGTCGGCATCGAGCACGCCGACGCCGACGAGCCGGGCCTGGAGCGAGCCGGCGAACTCGAGTTCGCGCCAGGCGGCGGCCGCGTCCGCGCGGATCTCCGCGAGGCGACTGCGGATCGCCTGGGTGCCGGTGCGGTCGAGCGCCACCGCGCCGCGTCCAACTGCGATCGTGTCGAACAGGAAGCGGTGTCCGAACGCGCTCGCGTTCGTCCGCTGGGCGCGGTCCTTGAGCGCGGCGAACGCCATCACGCCGGCCGCGAAGCCGACCCCGGCGCAGATCGCCGAGATGTCGTGGAGGTGGTTGTAGACACGCTCCAGTTCGAGCAGGACCGTCCGCGCGACACGGAGCTGCCTGTCGGGGGTGCAGCCGAGGCTGTCCTCGACAGCCTCGGCATACGCGAGCGTGTTTGACACCGCGCACGCGGCGCAGGCGCGCTGGACGTGGGCGCGAGCGTCCAGGTACGTGTGGCCGCGGGCGGCGCGCTCGAGGCCGCGGTGCTTGTAGAAGAGGCGCGGGTCCATGGCGAGGATCCGTTCGCCGACGACGTGGAAGCGGAAGTGACCGGACTCGATCACGCCGGCGTGGATCGGGCCGACGGCGACCTGATGGACGCCGTCGCCGCTGACGGGCGTCATCCAGAGCGCAGCGTCGTCGGTGTGGGTGACGAGCGCTCGCAACGGATCGTGGCCGGCGAAGCGCAGGCCGAAGAGGTCGTGGGCCTCACGCTCGTCCCAGTTCGCCGCCGGGATCAAGGTCGACGATGCTCGCGACGGCGGCGTCGGGAAGATCCGTGCAGAGCACTCGGGGGCCGGCAGCGCTGATGAACAGCGCGCGCCACGAGGTGCAGCCTTCGCGCTCGCTCGCCCAGGCGCCCGCGAAGCGCTCGCCACGCTGGACGGCCTGCTCCACGGTCGCCAGCCAGTGGTGTGACCGGATCTGCTCGGTGGGGGTCACAGCGGGCTCCTCGTCAGCGTCTCGACGAATGCGGAGCCTGGCAGCGTCAGCCCGAGTGCGAACAGCGCGAGCATCCCGGCGCCGAGCACGACGGTGAGCGCGATGATCGGGCGCTGGCCGCGCTCGTGGCGGCGGCGCGCCTGCGTGGGGCGCTCGCCGATGACCCCTTCGATCAGCGCGTGCAGCAGGCCGAGGAAGCCGAGCGCGAGCGCGATCACGGCAACGGCGCTGACGGCGACCAAGCCGGACTGCAGGCCGCCGAGGACGATCAGCAACTCGGAGAGGAACAGCGGTGACGGCGGGAGACCGGCGAGCGCGGCGAGGCTGACGCCCATCGCAGCAGCCGTCGCCGGGCTCGCGCCGGCGACGCCGGCCGGTGCCCGAATGCTCGCCTTCTGGTCGATCTTCGCAAGCGGCCCTGCGGCGTAGAAGCCGAGCGACTTGGCGAGCGCGTGACCGGCGACATGGAGCACGACGCCGGCGATCGCGAGCGGCGTCCCGAACCCGATCCCGAGCGCGATCACGCCCATGTGCTCCAGGCTCGAGTAGGCGAGCAGTCGCTTCCACGGCAGCGACTGCCAGAGGAACGGGATCGCGATCACGATCGAGGCGAGCCCGAACGCGACGAACAGCGCGCGCGTGGCGCCGGCCCCGACCGACGGCTCGAGGATCTGCTTGACGCGCCACGCGATCAGCAGCACGGTCGGCAGCAGTGCGGCGGAGAGCATCGCGCTGATCGGCGGCGGCGCCTCGCTGTGGGCGTCGGGCAGCCAGTTGTGGACCGGAGCCCAGCCGATCTTCGTCGCCAGACCTGCGAGCAGGAGCAGGAACGCGATCAGCGTCGGCCCCTTCGGCAGTGCATGGGCCGCTACGTGGAGAGCGTGCCAGTCGAGCGCGTGGAGGCCGCCGTGACCGGCACCCGCCTGTCCGATCGCGAGCACGACGATCCCGAGCAGCGCGACTGACAACCCGAGGGTCGTCAGTATCGAGGTACTTCCACCCTGCCTCGAGCGCGTGCCGGCGGCCGCTGAACGCGACGAGCAGTGCTGACGCCGCCGTCGTCGCCTCGATGATCAGCCAGACGACGGCGAGGTTGCCGGCGACCGGAACCGCCAGGAGTGCCGCCCAGAACGCGAACAGCGCCGCGTAGTAGAGGCTCCGAGAGCGGGCCGCGGTCGTCCAGCTGCGGCCGCTCGTGCGCAGATAGGCCGGCGAGACGAGCGCGCTGCAGAGGCCGACGACGGCGATCACCGCCAGCAGAACCCCGCTCGCGCCGTCGAGCAGGTACCACTCGCCCCGCAGCGGCGCCGAGCCGCCGCGCCCGACCGCGACGCAGGCGAGCGCACCCGCGACGATTCCGGTCGGGATCGCCGCCACGGTCGCGAAGCGGTCCGCCTGCTCGGGGGTGCGCGCGAGCAGCGCGAGCGCGGCGCCGAGCAGCGGGATCACGAGCATCGCCGCGATCAGGTCGGGCGCGAGATCAGCCACGGAGTCCCCTGAGCAGATCCGTGTCGCCGGTTCCGAACTCGGCGTGGATGCGGTCGGCGAACGCGGCCGCGACCGCGACCACGACGGCCAGGTCGAACAGCGCGCCCAGCTCGACCACGTAGGAGAGTCCGCCGGGGACCGAGACCGCGAGCAGCGCCACGCCGTTCTCGGCGACGATCAGCCCGAGCAGCTGGAACAGGGCCGGGCGCCGCATCACGACGATCGCGATCCCGACGAGCACGAGCGCGACGGCGGCGCGCTCGGTGTGAACCTCGCCCGATCCGAGGCGGGGCATCAGCACGCCCGCGCCGATCGCGAGTGCGACCGCGACTGAGAGGCGGACGAGCGGCCCCTGCGCGGCGACGACGAGCCGTGGCTCTCGCGTGCGGCGGATCAGCCAGTACAGGAGCAGCGGGACGACGACCGCCTTGGTCACCAGTACGAGGCCGGCGGCGAGGTACCCGCTCGAGTGGGTCCCGGCGAGCGTCAGCGCGCCGACCCCGAGGGCGAGCGACTGCGAGGCCAGCAGGCCGATCGCGACCGTCCGGCGCCGCACGACGATGATCGCGATCCCGAGGATCAGGACCACGCTGACGAGTCCGTCGCTCACGTCCCGAGCCCCCCGATCCAGAGGCCCGCTCCGGCGAGCGCGATCGCGCAGCCGACGCCGAGGAGCGCCGGGACGCGGAGCATGCGCATCTTCGCCTCGTGCGTCTCGATCAGCGCGAGCGCGGCGCAGAGGGCGGCGACCTCGAGCACGAGGACGGCCACGCCCGGCGCCGAATGCGCGGGGGTGCGGGAGGAAGAGCTCGGCGCCGAGCACGAGCACGACCCAGTGGCGCGCGGCTGCCGCCCAGTGCAGGAACGCGAGGTCGCGGCCGGCGTACTCGAGCAGCGGCCCCTCGTGGATCATCGTCAGCTCGAGGTGGGTGTCGGGGTTGTCGATCGGCTGGCGTCCGGTCTCGACGAGGATCACGAGCGCGAACGCGACGGCGCCGCACCAGTGCGTCGGGCCGGACCAGATCTGCCAGCCGGCGGCGCCGGCGCTCATCGTCCGTAGGTCGGTGCTGTGGACGGGGATCGCCGCGACGAGGATCGCGAGCACGAGGAGCGCCTCGCCGAACACGGCGATCATCAGGTCCCGAGCGGCGCCCATCAGCGCGAAGCCGTTGCCCGTGTCCCACGCCGCGGCGGCGATCGCGAACCGCGCGAGCGCGAGGATCCCGACGAGCACGAGCGCGTCGTGGCCGACTCCGAAGCCGGCGCCGTGGGCGGCGACCGGGACGATCAGCAAGGCGATGATCAGGCACGCCGCGACGAGCGGCGGCGCGAGTCGGTAGACGATGCCGGTTCCCTCGGGGTCGACCGCGCTCTTACGCCAGAGTCGTCGAAGCGTGCGGTATGGCTGAACGGGCGATGGACCCCGACGCCCCTGCAGCCGTGCCTTCAGCGTCTGGATCGTCCCGATCGAGCAGCGGCGCGAGTGCGACGGCGAGGATCTGGATCAGGCCTGCGAGGACCGTGACCACTACAGGCCGCCGATGCGCGCGAGGGCGAGGAGGCCGAGGACGAGCCCGAGCAGATACGCCGCGTACGTGCGGACGCTCCCGGTCTGCAGCCGGCGGACGAGCGCGGCCGTGCGGAGTCCGGCGCGGATCGCCGGCGCGTACAGGATGGTGTCGACGAGCGAGGGGATGTGGCCCGAGTAGGTGACGCTCTGGACGATCCCGCCTTTGCTGACGACCTCGATCGTCCGCTCGGGCCGGAACAGCGGTTCGAGCACGAGGCGCAGAGGCTTCGTGAACGCCGCTGAGGTCCAATTCAACGCCGGTACGACGGGCTGCCCGCACGCCCAGGTCGGCGCCGAGACGGCGCGGCGCGACCCTCGCAGGCGCACGAGGACAAAGGTGAGGACGGCAAGAGCCAGCGCGACCCCGAGCGCCGGGTAGGAGCCGGTCCCGGGAACGATCAGCCCCAAATGGCGGGTCCAGACGGCGCCGCCGGCGGCGGGGGCGGCGGGGGCGAGCCCCTCGAGCGTCGGCAGCACGACACCCGGGACGACGCCGAGCAGGACGCAGAGCGCTGCGAGGAACGCGACCGCGGCGCGCATCCCGACGCCCGGGTCGGTCGCTGCCTCGCACTCGGGTCGGCGCGGGGCGCCGAGCAGCGCGAGCCCGGCGACCTTGACGAAGCAGAGCAGCGCGAGCGCGGCGGTCGCGGCGAGCGACGCCAGGGCGGCACCGGCGACGAGCGCTGCCCCGACGGGACGGTGCAGCGCGGCGTGAAGGAGCGACTGGAGCGTCAGCCATTCGGACGCGAATCCGTTGAGCGGCGGCAGGCCGGCGATCGCCATCGAGCCGATCAGGAACGGCGCCGGCGGTCCACGGCATCCGCCGCAGCAGCCCGCCGAGATGATCGAGGTGGAGGCTCCCGACCGCGCGCTCAAAGGCGCCGGCGCCGAGGAACAGGAGTGACTTGAAGATCGCGTGGTTGGCGATGTGCAGGAGCGCCGCCGCGAACGCGATCTGCAGCCCAGGTCCGCTGGCCGGCGGCGGCGAACAGCATCGACGCGCCGAGGCCGAGCGCGATGATCCCGACGTTCTCGATCGAGTGGTAGGCGAGCAGGCGCTTGAGGTCGTGCTGGACGAGCGCCCACAGCACGCCGCCGAGGCTGGAGACGACACCGATCGCGATCAGCGCGATCGCGAGCCACCGCGGTGTCGCCCCGAGCCACTCGAACTCGACCCGGATGAGCCCGTAGATCGCGACCTTGATCATCATCCCCGACATCAGCGCCGACAGCGGCGCGGGCGCGACGGGGTGCGCGCGCGGCAGCCACGAGTGCAGCGGCACGAATCCCGGCCTTCGTCCCGAACCCGATCAGCGATGCGATCGCGACGAGCGTCTGGGCGCCGCCGCCCGCGGCCGCGAGCGCCGCGGGGTCGCCGATCGCGCCGTGATGCTGGAGAACGAGCATCGCGATCCAGACGCCGGCGCCGCCGAGGTGGGTGATCGCGAGATACGCGTAGACCGCGTCACGGACCGCAGCGTCGCGCTTGGCCACGAGGATCGTCGCCGGCGGGGACGAGCGTCATCAGCTCCCAGAAGGCCAGGAAGGTGACGACGTTGCGCGCGGTGAGAACGCCGACGAGCGCGAGCAGGAAGGCCGCCATCAGCGCTCCGAGCGCCCGCTCGCCGCCGCTCCCCGGAAGGTAGTCCCGCGCGTAGACGAGCGTCGGCATGGCGGTCAGCGCCAGGACGGCGAGGAAGAACCCGCTCAGCGGATCGAGGCCGAAGGCCGGCGCGAGTGCGCTCGTGAACGGCGAGCCGGTCGAGGTCGCATTCGTGAGTACGAGCCCGCCGGCGACGCCGAGCAGCGTGATGCCGGCGGCCTGCGCGGGGAGGCCGATTCTGGCTCGACTCGGCAGCGCCGCATGCGCGCCGCCCAGTGCGAGCGTCGCCGCCCCTGAGAGGGCGAGCACACCGATGGCCGACACGGTCAGCGGTCGCTCCGATCCGGCGCGAAGTCCTGCTCGGCGAGGTCGTCAAGCAGCGTCATGTTGTGTTCGAGCGTCGTCGCGATGATCTGCTTGGCGAGTTCGAGCAACTCCAGCGTCCGGGGGTCGGCCACCCGGTAGTAGACGCTCGTGCCCTCCTTGCGGCTCGTCACGAGACCCTGCTTGCGCAGTGCGCCAAGATGCTGCGAGGTGCCGCTCGAGTCGAGCTCGAGCGCTTCCTGCAACGCACCGACAGAGAGCTCACCGCCCCGCAGAAGTTGCAGGACGCGCACGCGCGCCGGGTGGCCGAGCACGCGAAAGAAGTCCGCCTTCAGCGCGTAGACCGGGGGCTGCCCTGGACGTGATGACCACATGACGCCGCAAATCTTATAAACTTATGAGAGACGTAGGGGAGTCAATCGTGCGGTCTCGTCACTCAGCGTCGTTCTGCCCAACTTGTGGAGCCGCGTCTGACGCGCTTGTGAAGCCGCGCTGACGCCGATCAGCCTTGACGACCCGCTAACCTGATCGGCAGGATTCAGGCGTGACGCCGTGAGCGCGACAGTCTTCGACCGGGGTGTAAGTCAGACCGCGAGCTTCCTGCCGCAGGTGGTGGTGGCGACCGGGCTGGTGGCCGTCATGCCGATCGCCGTCGTCTGGGAGCTGTGCGAGCAGGGGGTGCTCTCGTCTCTGTGGTCGTGTCTGCTGGCCGCGGTCGGGCTGGCGCTTGGCGCCTCGGCGGCGGGCAGCGCCTATTGGAAGCGCAGGCGGCGTGCCGCCGACCTGATGTTCAGCGAGCTGCTGGTGTGGAACTGGCTACGGCGGTTGCGCACGGAGCGCCGGCTGGCGGACACGTCCGAGCAGCTGATCGATGCCGGCCTCCAGCCGCGCGACCCGGCATTGCTGGGCGAGCAGGGAGTCCGCATGCTCCGGCAGCTCGTCCTTTCGTTCGAAGCGCTCGACGCCTACACGGCCGGTCATTCGCGCCGCGTCGCGCGCCACGCGATGGCCATGGCAGCGCGGTTGAACCTCTCAGCTGGGGAGATCGAGAGGATCCGGCTGGCGGCGACGGTGCACGACGTCGGCAAGCTCCGCGTTCCTCAGGGGATTCTCGACAAGCCTTCACCGCTGACCGCCGAGGAATACGAGCTCGTCAAGCGCCATGCGGCCGAAGGTGCCGCAATGGTCAACGTCCTGGGCGACGACGAGCTGACCTCGATCGTCCGCCACCACCACGAATGGATCGACGGCAGCGGTTACCCTGACTCGCTCAGCGCCGACGCGATTCCCGTCGGCGCCCGGATCATCGCGGTCGCGGACACGTACGACGCGATCATCATGCCTCGACCGTATCGCGGTCCGGCGCCGCACAAGCGCGCAATCGACGTCCTGGAGGACGAAGCCGGGACCCATTTCGACCCGGAGGTCGTCGAGGCCTTCGTCGCGAGCTACTCGAGCCGGCGGCTGCTCCTGTTCTGGTCCGCATTTGCGATTGCCGTCAAGCGCCTGTTCGCATGGCCTCGTTCCGCCGTGGGCCTGCCGAGGGGCCGGCCGAGCACGCTCGGCGGCCACGCGATGACGAGTTTCGCGCTCGGGAGCCTGGCCGTCGCTGCGGCCGGCGCAGCGCTTACGCACACCCAGCAGCACCGCGTGCACGCCGACCAGCCGGCGCCGGCGGTCGTGGCACAGAAGCCGCCCGCCGCGGTGCCGTCGGTGACGGTCCGGGCGAGTTCGCACCAGCACGCCAAGCGCGCCCGGACGCACCGGCGACCTCACGTCCGCCACACGGCGAGACACGTGCCGGCGGTCGTCGCGGCGCCCGCTCAAATCCCCGCGCCGGCGTTGCGGATCACGGCGGCCGCGCCGGCGCCACGCCCGTCGACTCCGGCGCCGATGGTATCCGCGCCGAAGCGTCCGGTTGCGAAGTCTGTGCCGCCGCGAGCGAAGGCGGCGCGTCCCCGCCCGGCGCCCCATCCTCAGCCCCGGCCTCCGCGCCCGACCGCGAAAACGCACCCCGTCGCGGCCCCGCCGGTGGCGGCGTCGATTTCGTCGCTGGTCGGGTGTGGGAGTGTGCCGGCGGGTGGTGGGACGTGCGCGGTGCAGTGGGTGGTGGCGAACGCGGACTCGTGCGTGTTGACGGTTTCGCCGGATCCGGGGACGCTGTCGGGTCCGGTGGATTGTGCGGCTGGGTCCTCGGTCCTGACGTTCCCGGCGAATGGCGGTTCGGCGCCGCAGTCGTGGACGGTGACGTTGACTGGGTCCGGTGCCGCCGGGACGGCGCCTGTGGCGGAACAGGTGACGGTGACGGAGGCTGCCGCGCCGCCCGTCGCGGCCCCGCCGGTGGCGGCGTCGATTTCGTCGTTCGTCGGGTGTGGGAGTGTGCCGGCGGGTGGTGGGACGTGCGCGGTGCAGTGGGTGGTGGCGAACGCGGACTCGTGCGTGCTGACGGTTTCGCCGGATCCGGGGACGCTGTCGGGTCCGGTGGATTGTGCGGCTGGGTCCTCGGTCCTGACGTTCCCGGCGAATGGCGGTTCGGCGCCGCAGTCGTGGACGGTGACGTTGACTGGGTCCGGTGCCGCCGGGACGGCGCCTGTGGCGGAACAGGTGACGGTGACGGAGGCTGCCGCCCCGCCGGTGGCGGCATCGATTTCGTCGCTGGTCGGGTGTGGGAGTGTGCCGGCGGGTGGTGGGACGTGCGCGGTGCAGTGGGTGGTGGCGAACGCGGACTCGTGCGTGCTGACGGTTTCGCCGGATCCGGGGACGCTGTCGGGTCCGGTGGATTGTGCGGCTGGGTCCTCGGTCCTGACGTTCCCGGCGAATGGCGGTTCGGCGCCGCAGTCGTGGACGGTGACGTTGACTGGGTCCGGTGCCGCCGGGACGGCGCCTGTGGCGGAACAGGTGACGGTGACGGAGGCTGCCGCCCCGCCGGTGGCGGCATCGATTTCGTCGCTGGTCGGGTGTGGGAGTGTGCCGGCGGGTGGTGGGACGTGCGCGGTGCAGTGGGTGGTGGCGAACGCGGACTCGTGCGTGTTGACGGTTTCGCCGGATCCGGGGACGCTGTCGGGTCCGGTGGATTGCGCGGCTGGGTCGGCGCTGTTGACGTTCCCGCCGAGTCGGGGTCCGGCGCCGCCGTCGTGGACGGTGACGTTGACGGCGTCCGGTGCCGCCGGGACGGCGCCCGCGAGCGACTCGATCACCGTGACCGGGTCCGTCGGCCCTGGCAAGTGACGCAGACCGCCCCGGCGCAGGCGACGACCTGACGCGCCGGCGAGCCGCAACTGGGGTCTCAGCCGCGCACGATCTCGGCGAAGGCCGCGTGGTCGCGGAGGCTCTCGAGGTCCTCGTCGCCGCGAGCAAACTCGGCGAGATGAGACGAGAGTTCGACTGCACGCTGCAGGTGCGCGAGAGCCGCGTCGGTCTGCCCCGCTCGTGCCTCGAAGCACGCTGTGTTGTAGTACAGCGTGCCGGAGGGGGGCCCGTCGGCGAGGAGCGCTTGGGCCCGCCTGGCCCCCTCCTCGTAGTCCGCGGACTCGAACAGGGGAAACAGCGGCGCGAACCGTTCCCAGCCGCTGGGCTCGTACGGCTTGCCGCGGGGCCCGGCACCGACGGCGAGGATCGTGGTGCCTGCGTCTCGGGCGTAGGCAGTCCGCTTGATGCCGGCGGGCACGTGCACGAGCGTCCCCGTCGGAGCGTCCTCGGTCTGCCCATCGAGTTCGAAGGTCGCGTGCCCGGAGAGGACCACGTACAGCTCTTCGCTCGAGTCCTGTTCGGCCTCGTCGTGTTCGTTGATGAGCCGGTCACCGCTCGCGCGCGCGGTCATCGCGTTGACGCCGAACGTCGTGATGCCGAAGTGATGACGCACAGCCCGAAACGGGCACCGACCGTCGTCGATCTCGTCGATCTCCTGAAGCTGGGCAACCGCGAACCGCGCCATCTGGCTTCCTCCCCGTGGATCTGTCGTGTCGATGGAGCCTACCTCTCGGATGTGATCGCGGCCGGCGCCGGGCTCAGACGGCGACGACCGAGAACACCGGGGGGAGGCGGCGCGCGACGGTCGCCCACGAGGCACCGGCATCGACCGATCCGAACAGCTCGCCTGAGGTCGCACCGAAGTACAGCTCGAGTTCTCGACCTTCCCCGCGGCGGCTGAACGCCTGCCGGAGAACGGTCAGATAGGCATGTTCGGCCGGGAGCCCGTCGCCCCTCGGGGCCCAGGTGGCGCCGGCGTCCCGCGTCTCATAGATGCGCACGCGGCCCGCCGGCGTGACCCGGTCCGTGTCGGCGACGAGCGGGATCACGAACGCGCTGTCGGGATCGGCCGGATCGACCATCAACGGGAAGCCGAAATCCGATGGGAGCCCGGCACCTGCGCCGATCTCGGACCAGCTCTCGCCGGCGTCCTCGGACCGGTACACCCCGCCGTGGAACTGCATGAACAGCCGCTCGGGCCGCCGCGGTGCTCGCTCCACATGATGCACGCACCGTCCGGCGTTCTGGTCTGCGAGCGCCTCAACCGGCAGGTAGCGAGGCGTCAGACCGTCGTTGCCACGCCGCCAGGTCTGACCTCCGTCGTCGGTGAGCCACATGCCGGCAGCCGAGATCGCAACGGCGATGCGCATCGGATCCCCGGGCCATGTGCAGATCGAGTGCAGGCACAGGCCGCCGCCACCGGGCTGCCAGTCGGGACGGGACGGCTCCGTCCAAAGGCCGGCATTCAGACTCCAGCTCGACCCGCCGTCGTGGCTTTCGAAGAGGACGCCCGGATCGCCCCCGGCGTACAGCGTTCCATCGGCCTCACCGCAGGCGATCACCCAGATCCGCTCGAGTGCGTGCTCGCCCCCTTCCGGCAGCGCGATGCCGGACGCCTGCTGCCAGTCCTCGGTGGGATCTCCGTCCGTGAAGAACAGCTTGGGTCCATAGAACGGCGAGGTCACCGTTGCGAGCAGCCGGCCGCTCCGGTGATCACGCATGGCGAAGTCCACGGGCTCTCCGGCGAACGCCCTCGCCGTGACCGCGAATCCCGAGCGCTGCCCGTCCTCGAGCAGAAACAGCCCCTTCTTCGTGCCCACAACGAGTTCGGTCAACCTCTCACCCTCCTGTTATCGCTGGGACGATCTCGATCCGGTCTTCCGAGCCGACGGCCGATCTCGAGTTCTGCTGCACGCCGTTGACGAATACGTTGATGTGACGGCGGATCTCCCGTCTCTCGTCAAGGATCCATCCGCTCAGGCTCGGATGGCGCCGCTCGAGCGCGCAGAGCACGTCGAGCACCGTGTCACCCGCCAGTTCGTGTTCCGCCGTGCCCCCGGCCAACCCTCGCAGCGGACCTCGTACGCGCACAACTGCCATCGGGCCATCCTAAACCGGCCTCGCGCCGATGTGGCTCGGGTGTTCGCGGCGACACGGTGACCCGAGAGATCCCCGAACCCCCGCTGAATCCACGACGGGACCGCTCAGGCCTATTGTCCTGCCGATGAATCGGTTCCTGGACGTCAACCGTCAGGTCTGGGACGAGCGCGCGCCGGCTCACGCCGCGTCGCCTGACTACGGAGTCGCCCGGTTCGGCCGGGACCCGGGCTTCATCAGCGACGTCGTACGCTTCGATCTTCCAAGGCTCGGCGACATAGGTGGGCTGCGGGGCGTGCACCTGCAGTGCCACATCGGCACCGACACGATCTCGCTTTCGCGTCTCGGCGCCCGCATGACAGGTCTCGACTTCTCGCCTGCGTCGCTGGCTCAGGCGCGCGCCCTCGCGGAGACTGCGAAGGCCGATGTCGACTTCGTCGAGTGCGACGTCCACGACGCGCGCGTCGCGCTCGGCGACGGAATGTTCGACCTGGTCTACACCGGGATCGGCGCGCTCTGCTGGCTTCCGTCGGTCGTGCGATGGGCGGAGGTCGTCTCCTCCCTGCTGGCTCCCGGCGGCCGGCTGTTCCTGCGCGAAGGCCATCCGGTGCTGTGGTCGCTCTCGGACAGCCGCGACGATGGCCTTCTCGCGATCGACTACTCGTACTTCGAGCACGCCGAGCCAATCGTCGATGACAGTTCCGACACGTATGTCGAGACGGACGCGGCATTCACCCACACCGTCTCGTACGGCTGGAACCGCGGCCTCGGCGAGATCGTCACGGCGCTGTTCGATGCGGGGCTGCAGATCACGGCGCTCGCCGAGCACGACAGCGCTCCGTGGGCCGCGCTGCCCGGCCAGATGGTGCGCGACGAGCTCGGCGAGTGGCGCCTTGCCGACCGGCCCGAGCGGCTACCCCAGACCTACACGCTGCAGGCCGTCAAGCGCTGATCAGCTGCCGTCGCCGGTCGTGCGCGAGCCTCCTTCGACCGCCGCCTTGAGGCGCTCGAGTCGTTTCGCCCAGGCCGTGTCCGCCGCGGCGATCCACGCTGCTGCGGGCGCCAGCGAGTCCGGTCGCAGCCGGTAGTGGACCTCGCGCCCGGCAGCGGGTGCGCGCTCGATCAAGCCGGCGTGGTCGAGCGCTGCGAGGTGCTTTGCGACCGCCTGGCGCGAGATCGGCAGCTCTGCCGTGAGCCTCGGGACCGACGTCGATCCCTCGCTGATCAGCGTGCTGAGCATCCGCCGGCGCGTCGGGTCCGACAGTGCGCCGAACACGTCGTCGAGCCGAGCCTCGGCTGCGTCCGCGCGCGGATCGGTCATGCAGGCGTCAGCGTGAACCTGGCCTGGAGCCTGGCGAGCGGGAACGATGGCGCCGTCTCGGTGACGGTCACCCGCGCGCCACGGGGCGCGGCCACGACGCTCACCTCGACGCGCCGCGGCTCCTCGCCCGTCTCGGTGCTCCACCACCACCAGACGATCCGACCGGGCACGGTTGACCGCTCGATCACGATCTCGCGGCCGGGCTCATCCTCCAGCCAACGTTCGCGGCCCTCGTCGGTCGCGATCGCCTCCCAGACCTCTTCGGGCGTCGCCTCGATCTCGACTTCGCGCCTGACCCCGGGGACCTGCGACGGATCGTCCATACGCGCTTCTCCTTTGACAACCATATGGTTGCTATCGTGGTGCTGGCAATGCCAACCAGAAGGTTGTCGAAAGGATAGCTGCGATGACGCTGATCCCGATGGTCGTCGAGCAGAGCCCCCGAGGCGAGCGCTCGTTCGACATCTACTCCCGGCTGCTCGGCGAGCGAATCGTGTTCCTTGGCACGCCGGTCGACGACGAGGTCGCCAACCTCGTCGTCGCGCAGTTGCTGCACCTCGAGTCAGAGGATCCCGACAAGGACATCTCGCTCTACATCAACTCACCGGGCGGCGTGGTCTACGCCGGCCTGGCGATCTACGACACGATGCAGTTCGTCAAGCCCGACGTGCAGACCATCTGTTTCGGCGTTGCGATGTCGATGGGATCGCTCCTGCTCGCGGGCGGAGCGCCGGGTAAGCGGATGGCGCTTCCCAACAGCCGGATCCTGATCCACCAGCCGAGCGGCGGCTTCCAGGGCCAATCGGCCGACATCGAGATCCACGCTCGGGAGATCCTCGAGTTGCGCCGGAGGTGCGATGAGATCTACGCCGATCACTCGGGTCAGACGGTGGAGCGCGTCCACGAGGACATGGAGCGCGATCGCTACATGACAGCCGAGCAGGCGCGGGCGTATGGTCTGATCGACCGGGTGATCTCAAGCCACGAGCTGCACCGCCTGAAAACTGGTTTCGCCGCGGCAGGGGCCCGGTGACACGGCGCGAGGTACATAATGGAGCGATGGCTCGGCGCCGTGAAGAGGACAACCCGTTTGCCGGGCTCGATGACTCGTCCCTGAGGCCCCGGCCGGCCTCCGATCAGGAGGCCGAGCTCGAGGACGACGGAACGGTCGACTTTCCCGAGCCGACGCCGAGCCGCGCGAACGCCCTGCAGATGCTCGCCCTCGCCGACGACGAGACCGACGTCGTGATCGCCGGTTACTACGTCCAGCGGGCGATCGCCGAATCGCTGATGCTGATCGTCCAGCGGCTCGACGTCGACCGTTGACGGCCGGCGGCCCGCGGCCCGCGGCCCGCGGTGTGGATGACCCGGGCTCCGCGAGCTGCTCCGGCTCGTTCGCGTGTCCGCACGCCGCCTGACGGGAGGGTGGGACGCAGCCGTGAATTATTCGACAATCCGCCCCACCCTGGGGCCGACGCGCACATGGATCGCCTGCGGGCCGCGGAGGATCGCGACCCGCCTCACCGGAGGATCGCGACCCGCCTCACCCGAGGATCGCGACCCGCCTCACCGGAGGATCGCGACCCGCCTCACCGGAGGATCGCGACCCGCCTCACCGGAGGATCGCGACCCGCCTCACAGGACGATCGTGACCGTCTTCTCCTCGGTGTGCGACTCGATTCCGGCCCACGACAGCTCGCGCCCGACCCCGCTCGTCTTCAGCCCGCCCCACGGCAGCCGCGCGTCCGGCACGCCGAAGCCGTTGACCCAGACCGTCCCCGCCTTGACCTGGCGCGCGAGCAGGTGGGCCGCGGAGATGTCGCGCGTCCAGATGTAGGCGGACAGCCCGTAACGGGTCTCGTTGGCGAGCCGCGCGGCCTCCGCCGGATCGTCGAACGGCATCACCAGCCCGACCGGGCCGAAGATCTCCTCGCGGGCGATCTTCATGTCGTTGGTGCCGTCGGCGAAGATCGCCGGCTCGACGAAGTAGCCCTTGCGGTCCGGTCGCCCACCGCCGGCGACGAGCCGCGCACCCTCGGCCTTCCCGGCCTCGATGTACCCGGTGACGCGCTCGAGCTGGGTGCTGTTGATCAGCGCGCCCATCGTCGCGGTCTCGTCGAGCGGGTCGCCGAGCTTGACCCCGCGCACCGCCTCGGCGAGGCCGCTGAGGACGTCCTCGTAATGCTTGCGGTGGACGAACATCCGCGTTCCGGCCGCGCAGACCTCGCCCTGGTTGGCGAAGATCCCAAGGGCGAGGCCGCCGATTGCCGCCTCCAGGTCGGCGTCCGCGAGCACGATCTGCGGGGACTTGCCGCCGAGTTCGAGCGTCACGCGGCGGAAGTCGGCAGCGCAAGCGATCGCCACGTCGCGGCCCACCTCGGGACTGCCGGTGAAGCTGACCTTGTCGACGCCCGGGTGCCGCGCGAGCGGGGCGCCGGCCTCCTCGCCGAAGCCCGGGACGATGTTGACGACGCCGGCGGGGAAGCCCGCCTCGGCGATCAGCGTCGACAGGTGCTGGGTCGTCAGCGGCGCGTCCTCGGGGGACTTGACGACGACGGTGCACCCGGCTGCAAGCGCGGGGCCGAGCTTCCACGCCGTGATCATCGTCGGCGCGTTCCACGGCACGATCGCGCCGACGACGCCGATCGGCTCACGGATCGTGTACGAGTGCCGCGTCTGGCCCATGTGCGGCAGCGCCTCGACCATGCGCCCGTCGATCTTGTCCGCCCAACCGGCGAAGTAGTGATAGGTGTCAACGGCTGACGGGATGTCGACGAACTTGGCGCCCATCAGCGTCTTGCCACCGTCGACGGCGTCGAGCAGCGCGAGCTTGTCGAAGTCGCGCTCGATCAGATCACCGAGCCGCGACAGCAGGCGCCGGCGATCGGTGCCGGTCATCCGTGACCATTCGCCGCCGTCGATCTGAGCACGGGCGGCGCGGACGGCACGGTCGATGTCCTCCGCGCCCCCTCTCGCAATGTGCGCGATGGTCTCTTCGCTCGAGGGCGCGACCACCTCGAACGTCTCGCCGCTCGCCGCGTCGGACCACTCGCCGTTGATGTACAGCTGGGTCGGAACCTCGGGCAGTTCGACCTTGCTCGCCTGCGCCTCGACCGTCGTCATCTCGGTTTCCCCTCTCCGTTGCCGGTGCAATCGGGGCGCAGTCTAAAGGGCCTTGATCCCGTGCTGCGACGGAAATCACACCTCCACTAGGGTCTGGAGGATGGGCGCGCTCGACGTCATCTGGCACGGCATCCGGGACTCGCTGCTGATGGGTTGGGAGGTGTGGTGGGCGCTCGTGCTCGGATTCGCGATCTCCGCGATCGTCCAGGCGTGGGTGCCGCGCCAGCGGATCGAGTCGCTGATGAGCGGCTCCGGGCCCCGGCCCGTCGCCTGGGCGACGGCCCTTGGCGCGGTCTCGTCGTCGTGCTCCTACGCTGCCGTGGCGATCGCGAAGTCGCTCTTCCAGAAGGGCGCCTCGGCCGCCGCGGCACTTGCCTTCCAGTTCGCGTCGACGAACCTGGTCTGGGAGCTCGGCGCCGTCCTCTGGGTGCTGATCGGCTGGCAGTTCACGCTCGCCGAATATCTCGGCGGGCTCGTGATGATCGCCCTGATGACGCTGCTCCTGCGCGTGTTCGTCAGCCGCGAGCGCGAGCGCGAGGCGCGTGCGCACGCCCGCGATGCCGACACCGGCCACGAGCATCACATGGCCGGCTCGCAGTTGGGTCTGCGCGCGAAGCTCACCTCCGCCCAGGCGTGGTCGGATGTCGCGCACAACTTCCGAGGCGACTGGCAGATGCTCTACCGCGAGATCGTGACCGGCTTCCTGCTGGCGGGCTTCATCGCCCAGTTCGGCAACCGCTTCTTCGAGCACCTGTTCGTCCGGCACGCGCCGGCGCCCGTGCCGGCGCTTGAGAACGCCCTGGTCGGGCCCGTGATCGCGGTCCTCAGCTTCGTCTGCTCGATCGGCAACGTGCCGCTCGCAGCCGTCCTCTGGTCAGGCGGGATCTCGTTCGCCGGTGTGCTCGCGTTCCTCTTCGCCGACCTGATCGTGCTCCCGATCCTCTCGATCTATCGCAAGTACTACGGCCGGTCGTATGCGCTCCGGATCACCGCTCTGATGGCGGTGACGATGATCGCTGCGGCGCTGGTCGTCGCGGGTGCCTTCCACGTGCTCGGCCTGACGCCGGTGGGGCCGCGGCCGTCGCGCTCCCAGGTGTTCGGGGCGGTCCGCGTCGACTACAAGCTCGTGCTCAACGTGATCGGCGTCGCGGTCTTCGCGTCCCTCTTCTGGGTGACCGCGCGGCGCGGGGCGACCGACCCCGTGTGCGGGATGAAGGTCGACCGCGGCAAGGCTCTGACGTACGAATTCGGAGGACGCACGTACCACTTCTGCGGCGGCCACTGCCGGCACTCCTTCGCGGCCGGCCCCGAGCGATACCTGAGCGGCGTCGCTCCGGACGGACCGTCCGCGCCCGCCGGCCACTCCGCGCGCCGAGCCTCAGGCTCACGCTGACACCGCCAGCTCGCGTGCGCCGCCATGCAGCGCCTCCGGTGCACGGTAATCGGGCTTGACGAGCAGGAGCTGCACGTCGGAGATGCGTCGCTCGGCGAACCCCGCTTCGCAGTAGACGAGGTAGAAGTTCCAGATCCGGCGGAACCGCTCGTCGTAGCCGAGCCGGTCGAGCTCGTGTGCGTGCTCGGCGAACCGGCGACGCCACTGCCTGAGCGTCGTCACGTAATGAGGCGTGATGTCCTGAAGTGCGACGATCTGCATGTCGGTCCGTCGCTTCAGCTTCTGCGCGATCACGGCCAGCGACGGCAGCGTCCCACCGGGGAAGATGTAGGTGCGGATGAACGAGCGCGAGGACTTCTCGACGTGGTACGCGCGGTCGTCGATCGTGATCGCCTGCAGCAGCATCACTCCATCGGACTCGAGCAGGCGCGAGCACTGCTGGAGGAAACGCCCGATCTTGCGCCAACCGACGGCCTCGATCATCTCGATCGAGACGAGCTTGTCATAGCGCCCGGTGAGGTCGCGGTAGTCCTCCATCAGGACGGTTACGCGGTCGCCGAGCCCGGCCAGGCGCACCTGGCTGACGGCGTGGTCGTACTGCTGCCTGGAGATCGTCGTCGTCGTGACGCGGCAGCCCCGCGTGCGCGCCGCATGGATCGCCATCGCTCCCCAGCCGGTGCCGATCTCGAGCAGGTGGTCGGACGGGCCGAGTCCGAGCTTCTCGCAGATCAGGTCGAGCTTGGCGATCTGCGCGTCCTCGAGGCTCATCCCCGGCCGGTCGAAGAGCGCGCATGAGTACATCAGCGACTCGTCGAGCATCCGCGTGAACAGCTCGTTGCCGAGGTCGTAATGGGCCGCGATGTCCCGGCGGCTGCGCGTCCGCGTCACCGGCCGCAGCAGGCTCCGGGCGAGCTGGATCGGCAACCGCACGGGCGCCAGCAGCCGTCGCGGCCCATCGATCCGGTCGCCGTTGCGGGCGGCCATCCGGATCAGCGCGACCCAGTCGGGCGACTCGACCCAGCCTTCGGCGTATGCGTCGGCGAGGCCGCGGCTGCCGTGCAGCATCGCCCACCAGAAGCGTGGCGAGCGCACGTCGATCGAGGCGGCGGGAGCGCCGGCGCCGAACTGACGCCGTCGGCCCCCTTCGGTCACCGTCAGCGACCCGACTCTGATCTGGCCGAGCAGCACCGTTCCGAGCGCCCGCGCCAGGGGCGCGCCCGCAGTCTCCAGCAGCGCCCGGACCCACCGCGCCGCCGCCATCACGCCGCCTCGCCTCGCGGGCGACGGTGGACGCCGACGCCCGCCAGCTTGAGCCCGACCGCGTGTCCGTAGATCAGGGCCAGCACTCCGACGGGCCCGAGCGGGTGCCGCGCGACGGCCCGCCGCAGCGACGCCCCTGTCAGCTCGCGGCGGTCGAGCGCGAGGGTCGCGTCGAAATCGCAGCCCCCGTCGCGCGACCGGTTCTCGATGTGGACCGACAGCGTCTGCGCCGGCGGGGTCAGCCGGATCTGGTACCTGTACTCCATCGCCATGAACGGCGACACGTGCATCTGCTTGTCCATCTCGGCCGACAGGATCCCGGCGCCCGGCGCGGCGGCAGCCAGCACATAGCTGTGGCGCTCCCGCCAGGGCGTGTTGGTGACCTCTGCCAGGACCGCCTCGAGGTGATCCCCGGTCCGGTCGAAGCAGTAATAGAAGCTCACCGGGTTGAACGAGACGCCGAACGTGCGCAGCTGCGTGAGGACCCGGACCGGGCCCTCGAGCGGCAGCCCCGACTGCTCGCGGACCGTGGCCCGGACCGCGTCGCTGAGTCGGGTCGAACGGGGCCCGTGGAAATCCCCGCGACGGAAGCGTATGACCCCGGGCGACCGCGCGACCAGCCGCCCGCCGAGCAGCGTCGGCAGCTCGTCGAGATCGATGTACGCGAGCGTGATCGGATGCTCGAACGATCGCTCGCTCACGGCGAAGCGCCGGTGACGGATCGTCCCGGCGTACAGCGCGCTCGCGGTCACAGCTTCGCTCCGAACCGGCGGGTGACTCGCAATCCGCTCTGGAGGCCGTCCTCGTGGAACCCCCACCCCCAGTACGCGCCACAGTAGTGAGTCCGGTTGAGGCCGCTGATCTCGTGCTCGCGTTGCTGCGCCCGGACCGCCGCTTCGGTGTACACAGGGTGAGAATAGGGGATCGCGCAGATCACGCGGGCGGGGTCGATCGCCTCTGAGCGGTTGAGTGTCACGCAGAACTGCTGCCGTGATCTCAGTGACTGCAGGCGGTTCATGTGGTAGGTGACAGCTGCCTGCCCGTGAGGCTCGGACAGCAGGTGATAGTTCCAGCTCGCCCAGGCGCGTCGGCGCCGCGGCAGCATCCGAACGTCGGTGTGGAGAACCGCCTCGTTGCGCTGGTACCCGATCGCCGCCAGGATCTCCCGCTCGGGCCCACTTGCATCGGACAGCAGCGCGAGCGCCTGGTCGGAGTGAGTCGCGATCACGACCTCGTCAAAGCGCTCGGCGCCATGTCCGCGCGCGGTCACCGTCACTCCATCGGGGTCGCGGCTGACCGACTCGACAGGCGCGGCCAGCCGCAGTCGCTTCCCGAGCGGGGCGACCAGGCGCTCCACGTAGCGGGCGGACCCGCCACGGACGACCCGCCAGTGCGGGCGGTCGTGCAGTGAGAGCATCCCGTGGTTGTCGAAGAACTCGGCCAGGAACCGTGCCGGAAAGCTCGACATCTGCGTGGGATCCGCCGACCAGACGGCCGCCGCCTGCGGCACGATCAGCCGCTCGATGAACGGCCGCGAGAAGCGATGTTGCTCCAGCCAGGCCGCCAGGGAGGGCCCGCCGTGCTCGGTCGTGAGCAGCGCGCGGCAGGCTCGCTGGAAGCGCGGTACCTCGGCGATCATCCGGTGAAACCACGGCGTCACGAGATGGCGACGGGTCGCGAACAGCCCGTTCGGTGACGTGCTCGAGTACTCGAACTCGCCCGCCTCGTCACTGACACTGAAGCTCATGCTCGACGGCTGCCAGGCGACTCCGAGCCGGTCCAGCAGGCGCTCGAAGCCGGGATAGTTGCGGTCGTTGAAGACGATGAAGCCGGTGTCGATCTGGTGGGTCTCATCGGTGGTATCCACCCTGATCGTGTGCGTGTGACCGCCGGGGCGCGCTTCTGCCTCGAAGACGGTCACGTCGTGTGTGGGGTGCAGCAGGTGGGCGACGACCAGGCCTGACACGCCGGCGCCGATGATCGCAACTCTCATCCTCAGCTGAGGGTCGCCACGATCACCGGCTTGGTCGTCGGGACGCGCGTGCCGCCGGCGGGCTCAGCCGTGACGAGCACGGCGCTGACGCCTTTGACCCCACCGGGAACGTCGACCGCCGCGCGGCCCGCGGTCGTCACGCCGAACAGCGCGTCGGTCGGGGCGGGCGCGCCGTGCGCGTGCTCGACCCAGACCTCATAGATCCAGTTCGGCGGGGCCTGAGGCAGGCGGCGGACGATCAGCTCTGCGCGGCTCCCCGCGACCCGCAGTTCCGCCTGGCCGACGCTCGCCTCGATCACGTGGCTCGCGCCCGGGGAGCCCGACCCGGCAAGTCGCGTGCCGACGAACACCGCGAGGGCGAGTACCAGCGCCGCTCCGAGGCCGAGGACCGGCCGCCCGAGGACGGGCCGCCAGTCCAGGAGCGGGCGTGATCGCGCGGGTCGCGGCACCGGGCGGGCGGCTCGCTGCGAGCGCGGGTCGGCCGCGATCTCGGCCATCAGCCGGCGCTTCAGGTCCTTGGACGGGACCTGCTGGGGAACGGCGAGTGGAAGTATCTGCGCCGCCTCCTCGAGCTGGGCGACCTCGGCCCGGCACCGCGCACAGCTCTCGAGGTGGGCGCGGAACACGTCCTCTTCACCCGGTTCGAGCGCGCCGAGCACGAAGGCGGCGGCGTCGGCTCCGCAATCGTGGGGCTCAGCCATTGTCAGCCCTCCGTCTCATGTCAGCACGCTCACGGGCTCGGCCAGCAGATCCCGCAGTTTCGAGAGCCCGAGCCGCATCCGCCCCTTGACGGTTCCCGCGGGCAACTCCAGCATCGCTGCGATCTCGGTATGGGTGAAGCCGCCGAAGTAGGCGAGCTCGATCACCTGCCGCTGGTCGGCCGGCAGGCCTTCGAGCGCACCTCGCACCTGCCGCGCCTGGTCACGGCGCTCCACTTCCTGGTCGGTCCGTTCTTCGGATTCGAGCCGCTCGGCGATCGTGTCGTCGACGACCGAGCGGCCCTCCTTCGACGCCTCGCGGCGAAGCGCGTCGATCGCCCGGTTGTGGACGACGCTCAGCGCCCAGGACCTGACGCTTCCGCGTCCTCGTTCATACCTCGAGCCGCTGCGCCACAGCGACAGGAACGCCTCCTGGACCACGTCCTCGGCGAGCGCGCGGCGCCCACAGATCCGGTAGGCGAGTGAGAACGCCGGGCCCGAATGCCTGTCGAAGATCAGCTCGAAGGCGCGGGCATCGCCGTCCCGCACGAGTTCCATCAGGTCCTCGTCGGCGAGCAGCGCGAGCTCGCTCCCGCGTGGAGCGCGGAAACTCAGCCGCATCGGGATTCCGGACGGTGCATGTAGACATCATTACGTTGCGCGCGCGCCTGCGGATCACTTCTTTTGAAGCGAGGCGGGGGAGGGCGGCTTGCGGGCCGCCCTCCCCGGAGCCCGGCGCCGCGTGGCTGAACGTCACGTTCGGGAGGATCCTGCCGGCTCGACGAGCGCTCTTGTCGGCGGGCGTTCCCCCCTTCAGGTTCGATGCGACGGCGGCGGGCGAGGCGTTCGCGCCGTACGCGGCAGACATCGTCGGGTGTCGCGTGACGGGTGACGTGCGGCCGGCATCGGAACGGGCCCAGTGGCCCATGACCGCGGACTTGGATACAAAAAGTGCCCTCCCAGGGCGTTTTCTGTATCCAAGTGGGGCCGGCCGCTCTGCCGCCAGGCTCTACGACGCCATCGGCGATGCGGTGGTGTTGTCAGATCGTGATAACGCGGCGCTCCGCGCCTCGGTCTGTGCACGGCCTCAGCGGGTCGCCGCGACCAGCGTGAGTCCCAGCGGCAGCGCCGGCAGTCTCAGCGACCGGGCCAGCTCTCGCGCCGACGCGACGGTGAAGTTGCCGGACAGATCGGCGCCACCGCTGCCGTTGATCCCGTCCGGGTAGAGCTTGAAATCGATGTACGGCACCGTGATCAGCCGATCGCCGAGAGCGATCGCGAAGTGCTGGTCCAGCATCTCGCCGCCGGTGCTGTCGAGCGAGCCGCGGCGCGCGACCGCTGCGGTCAGACGCTGGAACGCGGTCGCGCCCGTGGCGGTGAAGCCGAAGCTGACGTCGGGCTGCCCGTCGGCGCCCACGGACTCGTGGGCGCCGGTGATCAGCGCTCCCGCGACCGCGACGGCATCGCGCACGACGTAGTAGCCGGTCGCGGTGCTCCCGTACGGGGGCCAGGCGGCGAAGCTGGCCGGAGTCGCCTCCAGCACGGCCACGCCCGGCCTGACGCTGAGGACGGCGCCGCCGAGGTTTCCGTCCGCCGCCGGCAGGTCCGCGTCGAGGAGCCTGAGTGCGTCCGCCGGACGTGTCGTCCGGGCGACGGTCAATGGGCCCGCGAGCAGGCAGGGCTGGCTCGGCGTGATGGTCTCGTAGCGCTCGGCAGCCGCGGCCGCGCACGCCCGGCTGCGGGGCGCGCCGAACATGTAGTAGGTCCTGCCGTAGCCGGCCGCCGCGCCGTCGGACTGCTCCGGCTGGGCCGCCGCCAGCCTGACCGCCTGGAAGAGGCTGAGGCTGCCGGCGCCGGTGGAGCCGGGTGCCCACGCCCCGCCTCCCTGACTCAGCTCGACGGCGCTCTCGTCGCGGCTCGCCAGTTCGCTCGCGACCGTCCGGCCCGTGGGCGCGATCAGGTTCGCCTCCCAGTCGATCAGCTCGAGCCGGCCGCTGCTCGCCAGCTCTCCCGCGATGCGCGCGGCGTCGGCGGCCGCCGGCAGGTGGATCACGACCTGGTTGCCGGCGACGGCGCGCACGGTGGCTCTGGAGATCGACAGCATCCTGAGCCGGTGGTCGAGCACCGTGACGGTCTTCCTCAACGCCGCGGCCGAGATCGCGGGATGCGCCTCGGTCGGCTCGGCCTGGAAGCGGAGAACGGTTCCGCCTGAGCCTGCACCCGCGTGCTGGACGCTGGTCGCGCGGGTCGTCAGGAACACGGCCGCGATCGCGATCGCGAGCGCCGCACTGGCCGCCGGCACGAGCCGACCGAGCCGCAGCCCCGGAAGCCGGCGGCGCCGGAGCTGCGTGCGCCCCGCGCCGCTGCGGTTGATCTGGCGCTCGACGCGTTCGAAGTAGTCAGTCACCGCTCTCACTCTCCGATCTGGTCGCGAAGCCGTCGCAGCCCTCGGCTCACGTGCTGCCGGACGACCAGCTCCGAACACTGGAGCTCGGCGGCGATCTCGGGATATCCACGTTCTTCGAGCACACGCGCGCGCACCGCGCGACGTTGCCCTTCCGGCAGGTCGTCGACGAGCGCGACGATCTCGCTGTGCGCCCCTTCGCTCGCGAGCTCGTCGACCCGCGCAAGGTCAGCGTCGTCAAGCGCCTCGGGCTCGAAGCCGAGCCGCCGGCGCGCCCGATCCTCGACGCGCCCGCGCCGAAGGCTCTCGAGCAGCTTGTTGTGCGCGATTCCGCGCAGCCACATCGCGGCGGAGCCTGCGCCCCGCGGGCGAAACCGCCCGGCGCCCAGGAACGCCGCGGCGAACACCTCGGCCGCCAGGTCCGCGGCCACCTCGCGGTCGCGCGTCTCACGCAGCAGGAAGGCCAGGACGCCCGGCAGGTGCCGGCGGTAGAACGTCGAGAACGCCGGCTGGTCCCCGCCGGCGACCGCGTTCAACAGCTCTCCGTCGCTTCGCTCGCGCTCCGTGGCCATCTCGTAGTCAACTTTGCGCCACACGGACTCGCTGTGACACCGGCGTGGCGGCGCCCCGCGCGGGCGCCCGCTCAGCTCAGATCACGCTTCCTTGGCGACGAGCAACAGCGCCGCATTGACGCTGTGGATGCGGTCGTTGGCGATCATCAGCCGCGTCGACAGGGCGTCGCGGAGCTGGCGACCGACCGCGTACGGGCTGTTGTTCCGGTAGCCGGCGATCCCGACGACATCGAGCACCCCGAGGCACACGCGCAGGGTCTGCTCCGAGGCGGCGATCTTGACGTTGTTGATCCGCAGGACTGTCGCGAGCGTCGAGAATTGCTCGCGGTCCCCGTCGATCTGCTGGAAGTCGCGCAGCGCGGCATCGACTGCGGCGCGGAGCACGGTGAGCTCGGCGAGCACCTGAGACAGGCGGTGGGCGGCGGGCACGGGCCTGCCGGGATTGCGCCGGGCTGCGTTTCGCACGAACGCCTGGCCGCGCTCGAACGCGTCCGTCGCGATGCCGAGCCACACGAATGCCCACAGGATGTGCGTCAGCGGGACGACCGACTCGTTCAGCATCGACGCGAACGGCGCCGGCATGATCTGCTCGGGCCGGAACCGGGCGTGGACGACGAAGCCCGGTGAACACGTGCCGCGCATGCCGAGCGTGTCCCAGTCGCCCGCGGGCTCCAGGGCGGTCTCGCTGCCACGGCTCAGCACGAGGACCTGGTCGCCCTGATCGGCATCTTCGTCGCGGCGAACGGTGCTGAGCACGTCCTGCGCCTGAGCGCCGTAGCTGAGCGTCGGCGCCTGCTTGTCGAACCGCAGCCAGCCGTCACCGTCGGAGACGACGGCGGCGATCGAGCGGCTGAGATCGCCGCCCGTGCCAATCTCCGAAGTCGCCGAGGCGATCACCCGCTGTTCGGCCACGACATCGCTCAGATACCCCTCGAACCATGGTGCCCCGTCCAGGTGCCGCACGATCGTCAACAGCTGGATGTGGTGCATCGCGAAGATCATCCCCGTGGACGCGCACCGCCGGCTGAGCTCGAAGCACGCGCGTGCGATCGCCTCGAACGACACCTCCGGCCCGCCGAACTCCTCCGGCACGCACGCCCCGATCGCGCCGATCTCCTTGAGCGCGTCGATCGCCTCGTGCGGGTAGCGCCCCTGCCTGTCGACGTCGTCGGCGTGCTGCGCGGCGATCTCCCGTGCCACGCGCGCCACAGATGCGAGGAATTCGTTGTCCCGCTGCACCGCCATGCTCATCTCTCCCAGCCCTTTCCATGGTCCACCGCCCGGTCGCGCGGGGGCCACCGTCACATGAACCTCCAATTTCAGCCGGTCACGCAGACTTCGCGTCCGCGCCGGGTACGCATCGATGTCAGTAGTGGACACCCCGTCGAGGCTCCGGGTTGCCACCCGGTGGCGTGATCCGCGCGCGATCCAACTAGTCCGCGAGCTCCCGCGCGAGCGCGTAGGCGAGCCGGGTCGCATCCGCGATCGTCCCGTAGTCGAGGTGCTCGGGCACGTCGCTCATCAGGTGGTAGTGGGACATCGTCTGCCAGTCGGTCAGCGACGTGAGCAGCGCGGTGGCGAACCCGGCGCGGCTGGGGATCACGGCATCCGTCGACGAGCGCGCGCGGAAGCCGCGCTCGAGGTCGATGTCCTCCTGGCGGGCGCAGCGCTCCACGAGGTCGCGGAAGCTGGCGTCGGCATAGTGGTGGATCCGGAACGGTCCCTCGCCCTCGCACATGATCAGTCGCGGGGATCCGATCGTGTCGGCGACCAGGACGGCCGTGTGCGCCGGGTCGAGCTCAGCCCCGTGGCGGGCGATGAACGCGCGAATCCCGTCCTGCAGCGTCTCCTCGGCGCCGGCCGAGACGAGCCAGACCCGCACGCCCTCGATCGGCGCCTCGCGGAGCAGCCCTGCCAGGGCCACGATCATCGCGACCGCCGAGAGGTTGTCGTTGGCGCCCGGCACGGTCGGGCTACGCCAGATGTCGGCGACGAACGCGGTCGCGATCGTGCCGACGACCAAGCCCGCGATCGCCGGGGTCCGGCGCCCGGTCAGGGCGGTGGCCACCGCAGCACAGGGCGCGACGACGGCGAACCACCATTGCGGCGGCTGCGTCTTGATCCGCCGCAATGCTCCGGGCAGGGCTCGCTCGACCATCTGATGCACCCGCTGGTCGTAGATCAGCCCCGTCTGCGCGGCATCGTGATGCGCGAGGACGAGCAGCGTCCGCCTCGCCGCCGGATCGCCGAGCCGTGCGACGACGTTGACCGTCGTGCGCCGCCGGCGCAGCATCCTGCGAACGACGCGGGGGCCGTTCTCGACCTCATCAAGGAGGCCGGCGGCCGCCGCGACCGCGAGCGCCGCGCCGGCCGCGCGGCGGCCGCTCAACGCGATCGCGGCCGAGCCGACACCGAGTGCCGCGAGCAGCGCCGTGTTCGGGGGAAACGGCCCCCAGCTGGGCTCGTCCTCGAGCGCGACCGTCGCGACCCCGGCCGCCCGCAGACGCGCGGCGATCCACTCGGCGGCCTCGCGTTCGCCCGGGGAGCAGGGCGTGCGATCGACCGGCGCGAGGTGTTCGCAGACGGCGCGCAACGTCTGCTCGAGCGTGTTGCCGGTGCTGGTCGCCGCAGTCTCGATACCGGCCAGTCTGGCACGCCCCGGCGGGCCATCCAGGCGCGAACCGCGCTCAGCGTGCATGATTGCGCGATGCGCATGGAGATTCCGGTGCCCGGACTGCTCACGATCGAGCACACGTTCCGGGTCCCGCTCGACCACGCGAACCCCGGCGCAGGTGAGATCGAGGTGTTCGCACGAGAGGTCGCCGACCCCGACGGGACCGACCGCCCGTTCCTCGTCTACTTCCAGGGCGGCCCGGGCTTCGAGGCGACGCGGCCGACTGGGAGCCCGCGCGATCCGCAATGGATTGCACGCGCTCTCCAGGACTTTCGCGTCCTGCTGCTCGATCAGCGTGGCACCGGGCGCTCGACCCCCGTCGGGGTTCTCCCCGGCCTGAGCCCGCAGGCTCAGGCCGGCTATCTGACCCACTTCCGGGCCGACTCGATCGTCCGCGACGCGGAGCTGATCCGCCGCGAGCTCGGCGTCGACCGCTGGAGCGTCCTCGGGCAGAGCTTCGGCGGCTTCTGCGTGCTGAGCTACCTGTCGATCGCTCCCGGAGGGCTGCGCGAAGCGCTCTTCACGGGTGGCGTTCCACCGCTTCGCCGCTCGATCGACGAGGTCTATGCGCGGACCTACAGGCGCCTGCGGGCACGCAACGAGCGGTTCTATCGGCGCTTTCCGGCCGATCGCGAGCGCGTCCGGCGGATCCGCGCGGCGATCGACGCCGGCGGCCTGGAGCTGCCCGACGGAACCGCGCTCAGCTGGCGGCGGGCGCGCCAGCTCGGCGTGATCCTCGGGATGAGCGATGGTGCCGAGCGGCTGCACCAGATCCTCGAGCTCCCGCCCGACTCGCCGGCCTTCCTGCACGACGTCGCGGGCGAGGCCGGCTTCGAGCGCAACCCGCTCTACGCGATCGTGCACGAGGCCTGCTATGCGGACGGCGGCGTCACGGCCTGGGCTGCGGAGCGAACGATGCCCGCCGAGTTCAGCGAGGACATCGATCTGTTCACCGGCGAGCACGTCTATCCCTGGATGTTCGTCGACTACCGCGGGCTTGCGCCGCTGCGCGAGGCTGCTGAGATCCTGGCGGCGCACGACTGGCCGTTCCTGTATGACCCGGATGCGCTGGCGGCCTGCGAGGTACCCTGCGCCGCTGCGATCTTCACGGAGGACATGTACGTCGAGCGCGAGTTCTCCGAGGAGACCGCCGCGCTGATCCCGGGCATGCGCCCCTGGGTCACCAGTGAGTACGACCACAATGCCCTCCGCGTCGACGGGACGCGCGTGCTGGGTCATCTGCTGGATCTGGTGAGAAACCGGGTCTGACTCAGCCCTCGCCGCCGATCGCGGGGCGCTCGTCGAGCGACCGCGCGATCAGGACGGCGGCGCGCTCCTGCGCGGAGTAGGTCGCGCGCAGCTGCGCGACGGCGTTCGCGTCGCCCGCACGCGCCGGCGGTGGATGGTCGACGAGCAGGCCGCGGACAGCGTGGCCGAGCGCCTCGCCGCCGATCTCGTCGGCGAGCGCCGCGAGCGCGTCGGCGCGCACCCGGGCGCCCTCGACGAACGCGCCGATCACGGTCGCCCGCGTCAGCGGCGCGCCACCGAACACGCGGGCGTGCAGCACCGCCGGATTGACCGCGTGCGGCGCGATCAGCGCCCGCCGCTCCGCGGTCGAGAGGCCGCTGGCGGCAGCCAGATGGTCGATCGCGCGCGTCAATCCCTGCGCGTCGACCGGGAGCGAGCTCGCGAGCTCGGCCGGCAGGCGGCCGACGAGGCTCTGATGCTCCACCGCGGCTTCCCGCAGGAGCGCCTCGACGTGGGTGCGGTGACTGACGGCCATCGAACCGCACGTTAGTGCGCGCGGGCGGACGGATTCGCGGGCCACCACGTAGCATCGGCGCCAATGACCGACTCAGAAACGATCTTGGCGGCGATCGAACGCCGTCTTGAAGAACTCGCCGCCGAGGCGGCAAACCTTCAGGCGGCACGAGCCGCCCTTGTCGCCCGGGAGCAGGGCGAGCCGGTATCGCAGCCCCGCCAGACCCGCCGGCCCACTCGCGCCGCGCCGAAGCCGCCCCGTGCCACGCCCAGGCCGGCCCGCGCGACGCCCAAGACGACCCGTGCCACGCCCCGGCCTCCGGCAGCGGAGCCCACGCCTGCAGCTGCCGCGCCCGCGGTTGCGGAGCCCACGCCTGTCGCTGCGGAGACCACGCCCGCGGCTGCGGAGCCCACGCCTCCAGCCGCGAGGGCCGAAGCGAAGCGCGCCAGGACCGCGCCGAGGCGCGCCCCCCGTCCCCGCAAGCCCGCCGAGCCGCTCTCGACCGCGGCGGTCGAGGAGCTCCTGCGCCAGGCTGGGCCGCTGAGCGCCGCCGAGCTGACGCGGCGGACGGGTGCGGCCCACGCGGACGTGCGCGGAGCTCTTGACTCGCTTGCCGCGGCCGGCGTTGCGCGCGAGTCCGGACGCGGGCGCGCCGCGGCCTGGCGGTTGCTCACCGACGAGGAGCGCATCGCCGCGCGCACTGCCGAGCTCGAGGCTCAGCTGGCCGCCGCCGCAACCGCTCAGGCGCAGGGCACCGTCCGGGCGCGACCGGCTCGCGCGCGAGCCGCTCGGCGCTCCTGAACCACTCCGGAGAAGGCTGATCAGACCGCGCCGGTACCGGCCTGGCGGGCCGGTGCCGGCACGGGTGTGCTCGCAGTCGTGCGCAGGAGGCGCAGAGCCGTGCGCCGGCAGCGGGCCACATCCTCGCGGCCGCCCTCATCCAGCGCGAGCAGCAGGTCGTGGCCGAGGTCGATTGCGCGCACGCAGTCCTGAAGGGCGTCGGCGAGCTCCTGACGGCGCACGGGCAACGCGATCCGATCGCCGGCGGCCCCCGACTCGACGGCCTGCGCGGCAGCGGTGATCGCCGACAGTCGCGCCAGCCGCGCATCGGTCGGGCCAGCTTCGGGCTCGACCATGTACGCCGGGTTGATCTGCTTCAGCGCGCGGTCGTAGTAGCCGTCGCTCAGCGCTCGCTCACCGACGATGTTCACGGCGATGATCCGCCAGAGCGCGAACGTCACGACGCGCCTGACGTGATCGCAGTCGAGCGTCACTTCTATGGTCGCCATCGGCAAGCGATTCGGGGTTGCAATTGGAACCCTTCCGTACCCCTTGGCCCCCGCGGGCATGGCCAGATGTTCGAGTCCAACTCTACACCTCGGTCGGCACCGGCCGATCACTCAAACGATCAGGGTGTAAGACATGGTGAAGAGCGGACGCATGATGGCCTACACCGCCGCCGCGATGTACGGCGCGGCGCTGGCGGACGGAGCGCTCGAGGGTTTCCTCCCAGGCGATCCGTCCTTCTCATGGGCGCCGATCATCGTGGTCGCCGTGATCGTCGTCGTGCTCCTGGCAGTGGGCCCGCGCATGTCGCGAGCGATGCTCGCGGCGCTCGGCCCGATCGGCGTGGTCCTGATCGCGGTCGCGCTCGCGACCACCCCCCAGCCCGGCGACGGCGCGACCCTGTATGCCCTCCCGGTTCTGTGGATGACCGTCTTCTTCGGAAAGCGCGGGGCCGTGTCGATCGTCCTGATGGTCGGAATCGCCCACGCGGCGGTGCTCCTCGTCGTGCCTCCAGCGATCTCCTACCCCGACCGCTGGGTGGACGTGATGGTGTCCGTGGCCGCGATCGCCGCGGTCGCCTACACGCTCGAGCGCCGCAATGACCAGCTGCTCGAGCGGGTCCGCGCCGAAGCTCGGACCGACGCGCTCACGCATCTGCTCAACCGGCGCGGATTCGAGGAGCGGGCGCAGATCGAGCTCGTCCACGCGCGCCGTCAGAGCACGAGCATCGCCGTGATCGCGCTCGACATCGACTACTTCAAGCGGATCAACGACGAATGGGGCCACGACATGGGCGACCGCGTGCTCGTCTGGATCGGCAGCGTGCTGCTCGCCACCGCCCGCGATGTCGACATCGTCGGCCGGCTCGGCGGCGAGGAGTTCGTCGTGCTGCTCCCGGGCGCGACCGCCGAGGGCGCGGGAGCCTTCGCCGAGCGAATCCGCGCGACGCTCGCCGGCGACCGCCCCGAGTCACTTCCGGCCGTCAAGCTGAGTGCCGGGATCGCCCTCGACGAGCATCCCGGCCAGATCGCCTCGCTCGTCCAGCAGGCCGACTCGGCGCTGTACGAAGCGAAACGCACCGGTCGCGACCGGAGCGTCCACTACCGGGCCCACGAGCCCGAGTCCGTGCTCTGAGCGCCGCGCGCGAGCCAAGCATCGCGCTCCATCCGCCACCGGCACTCCACGCCCTCCTCGGCCGGCGACTCGGCCCCGTCTGCGACTTCGGCGATGAGCTCGTAGCCGAGCTTCGCCGCGACTCCCCGGCTCGCGGCGTTCGCACGGTCGTGGTGGATCTCGACGTGGGTGATCCCGGGCACCGCGAAGGCGGCGTCGGTGAGCCGCAGCGCCACCTCGGTCGCGAGGCCGCGGCGGAGGTGGCCCGGATGGATCCAGTACCCCAGCTCGAGCCCGCCGGCGCCGATCCGCCGGTGGATGCCCGCACCGCCCACGAGCGCGCCGTCGAGGAACGCGCCCATCGTCACGTCGCCACCGGCCCGCCAGTCTCGCTCCCACTCCTCGAGCATCGCCCTTCGTTGCGGGAGGTCGAGCGGCTCCTGCGCGGTCCAGGCCATCCACGGTCGGAGGTGCTCGAGGCTCTCCGCCACGGCTCGCCCGAGGGCGGCTGCATCCGCGGGCCGCAGGCGCCGGACGGTCAGCCGCCCGCGCGCGCCGGCCTGTTCGGGAAGCGTCCGCACACCGCCGAGCGTACGCGACCCCCAGGTACTCTCCGCCGTGGTGCATGCACCGTTCGCGCTGCACGATCACGGGTACACACACAGGAGCGACATGCAAATTCAGGGTTCACCGGCGATCGTCTTCGGGGGCGCATCGGGTCTCGGCGAGGCGGCCTCACGGCGGCTCACAGCCGAGGGCGCCGAGGTTCTGATCGCGGACCTCAACGGCGAGCGCGCGGGCGAGATCGCCGCCGAGATCGGCGCGCATGCCATCGCATGCGACGTCACCGACCCCGGCTCGGTCCAGGCGGCCGTCGACCGGGCTGCCGCGCTCGGGCATCAGGGCCTGCGCATCGCCGTCGTCTGTGCCGGCCTCGGGACGCCGACGAAGCTGATCGGCCGCGACGGCCCGACACCGCTCGAGATCTTCGCGAAGGTGATCCAGGTCAACCTGATCGGCACGATCAATGCGCTGCGCCTGGCCGCCGGCGCGATGGTCGCCGGAGCCCCGAACGCCGACGGCGAGCGCGGCGTCTGCGTCGCGACAGCCTCGGTCGCGGCCTACGAGGGCCAGATCGGCCAGGTCGCCTACTCGGCGTCCAAAGGCGGCGTTGTCGGCCTGACGCTGCCCGTCGCCCGTGAGCTCGCGAGCAAGGGGATCCGCATGATGACGATCGCCCCCGGCCTGTTCGAGACGCCGATGCTCGCCGGGCTCCCGGACGCCGCTCGCGAGGCGCTGGCGGACGTGACGCCGTTCCCCGCGCGCCTCGGCCGCCCGGAGGAGTACGCCGATCTCGTCTGCCACATCGTCACCAACCCGATGCTGAACGGCGAGGTCATCAGGCTCGACGGCGCTGTGCGCCTGGCGGCGCGCTGAAACGGGCCTTCGCCTGCCTGCTCGTGCTCCTCGCGTTCAGCGGAGGCGCGGGCGCGGCGCGCGCCGCCGCCGATGGGAGCGGCGGCGTCGCGCCGGCGGCGCCGCCGGCGCCGGCGCCGGCGTCCGCGCGGACCCCTTACATGGGCTGGAACACCTACTACGGCGTCGGGGGCGTCTACGACGAACAGACGATCCTGTCGGTCGCCCGGGCGCTGATCCGCCGCGGGCTCGCGGCCGCCGGTTACCGGATCGTGTGGCTCGACTGGGGCTGGGCGTCCGGCCGGCGCACGGCGGCCGGCCAGATCGTCGTCAACCCCCGCCAGTGGCCGCACGGCATGCGCTGGCTGACGGCCTGGCTGCACGCCCACGGTCTGTTCGCCGGGATCTACACGGATGCCGGTCTCAGCGGCTGCCACCACGATGGGCTCGGCTCGCTCGGCCATTACCGCCAGGACGCGGACAGCTTCGCGGCGTGGGGGTTCGATGCCGTCAAGGTCGACTTCTGCGGAGCCGGACAGGAGGGTCTGGACCCGCGCCCCCTGTATGCGAGCTTCGCGCGGGCGATCCACGACAACTCCAGTCACCGCCGCATGCTGCTGAATGTCTGCAACTTCTGGGTCCCGGGCCAGATCAACGGGACCGCCCCGAGCCTCGCCAACTCCTCATACGAGAACGCGCCGTGGGCCCATCACTACGCCGCGAGCTGGCGCACCGACACCGACATCGGCCGGACCGGTCTGGTCAAATTCGTCAACGTCGTGCGCAACCTCGAGGCGGACGCGCGCGACCCGAACGCGGCGCGTCCTGGCCACTGGAACGATCCGGATTACCTTGCGCCCGGACTCGGCATGACCCCGTCGGAGGCCGCCGCCCAGCTCGCGATGTGGGCGATCGTGGCGGCGCCGCTCGTGCTCGGCTCGGACCCCCGCAAGCTATCGCGGGCGTCACTGCGCATGCTCGAAAACCCCGCCGTGATCGCGATCGACCAGGACCCGCTCGGGATTCAGGGCACCGAGCGGTTCACGGTCGGCATCGTTCAGGTCTGGACCAAGCCGCTGGCCGGCGGCCAGCTCGCGGTGGCGCTGCTCAATCCCGGTACCGCCGACGTCCCCGTGTCGACGACGGCTGTTGCGCTGGGCCTCGACCCGGCGGCGCTCTACGACGTGCAGGACGTCTGGAGCGGGGTCACGTCGATCTCTCGCGGAGCGCTCACCGCCGACGTCCCCCCGGATGCCGCGGTCGTCTGGCGGATCGACCCGCTCAGTTGATCACGGTCCCGCCGGGTCGTCCTCCGCGGGGCCGCCGGCCGGCGGCTCGGCGCCCCCGGCGCTGCCGAGTGCGGCGACGACGTCGCGCAGCTCGATCCGAGTGCGCCCGTCGCTCAGCGCCAACGCACCGGCGCTCATCAGCAGCTGGCGGACCTCCGCGTCGGGAACGACCGCGAAGCCGACGGGCTGGATCCGCACGGCATTGCCGCCCTCCGCGACGCTGGCGACCGCCAGCCGAACCTCGCCTTCGGGGCCGGGGCCGCCGATCCGTCGCGAGGGCGCCTGGAGCACGCTCGGCGGTGGTGCGAGCCGCTTCAGCGTCTCCTCGCGCAGGGCCACCAGGTCGACGCCCGATTCCTTGAGGATCTTTGCGCCGACGCCTTCACCTTCGCGCAGGAGTCCGAGCAGCAGATGCTCGGTGCCGATGTGGTCGTGGTCGACGCTGAGGGCCTCGCGGAGCGACAGCTCGAGCACCTTCTTCGCGCGCGGGGTGAACGGGATCTGGCCGGTTGGCACGTCTTCGCCGCGCGCGACGAGCTCCAACAGCCTCGCTCTGACGGTGTCGGAGCTCGCCCCGAACGTCGCCAGTGCCCGCGCCGCCGCCGAGCCGGGCAGCGCGAACATCCCGAGCAGCAGGTGCTCGGTCCCGATGTAGTTGTGGCCGAGATCGCGCGCCTCCAGCTGGGCGTGCACGATGACCTGGCGGGCCGGCTCGTTGAAGCGTTCGAACACCCCGTCAAGCATCCCATCCGTTGCAAGCGACTGTCCGTAGAGTGACGCAGATGACGTCCGCTCAGGACCACGGTGAGGAGATCGCGATTCGCGGCGACACGATCCGGCTCGGCCAGCTCCTCAAGCTCGCCGGCGTGATCGACAGCGGGGCGGAGGTCAAGGCGGTGCTCGCGGCCGGCGAGGTCTCCGTCAACGGCGAGCCGGAGTCGCGCCGTGGCCGCCAGCTTCATGACGGCGACCTCGTGCGCGCCCGCGGGCGGCTCCTGCACGTCTGCGCGCAGCCGTCAGCCTGATTTCGGCGGGGCGCTCGCGCCGTCGCCGGTGATCGCCTTGAGTCCGACCGGCGCGGCGAGCATGTCCTGGGCGAAGCGCTCGCTGAACCCGGCGAGAAACGCGATCCCGGCGTAGTAGAGGATCGTGTCCGCTCCCGCGGTGGGCGCGGTGAACGACACGATCCCGCCTCGCAGCAGCACGTAGCTCGCCAGCCCTAGCAGCAGGCCGATCAGCGGGCGTGCCAGTCCCTGCTGGTGGATCGCGACCGTCTCGGCCTCAGGTCCCAGATCGAGCCCGCGGCCCATCCGCTGCAGCACGCTCAGGACGGCGCCGACGACGCCGCCGATGCCGGCGGCGACCCAGCCGTCGGTGAAGTGCCAGACGAGCGTCGCGACCGCGAACAGTCCGACCAGGACGACCATCCCGAGGAACCCGACGAACACCGCGGAGATGTAGGTGCGCTGTGCGAGCCGCTGCAGCGCCGCGAGGTAGTTCGCCTGCGTCTCGTTCAGGCGTTCGCGCAGCGAGTCGATCGACTGCTCGAATTGCGCGGAGGTGCGCTGGTTGCCGTTCCCCGCCGCCTGCACCTGGTCCTCGGTGTCGATCGCGGCGAGCAGATCCCGGGCGATCTCGTACAGACGTCGCAGGGCGATGTCGCGCGCGTCCTTCTCGCGCGGGAGCTCGCCTGCCAGGAACGTCGTGATCCGGTCGCGCAGGAACAGCACGTCCGACAGCAGCTTGCTGGCGTCGGTGCTGTCGAAGTGCAGCCAGTTCCACCACACGAACGCGTCCATGTCGCCGGCTCTCGGCGCGTGTGCGACGTCCGACTCGGGCGACTGCGCCGAGCCGGTGGCCAGACGCCTCCCGAAGCGCCGCGCATTGCCGTCGGTCGCCGCGGCGGCGTTCCGGGCGGCGCCATCCGCCTCGTCCTCGTCCTTGCGGCGCAGCAGCACCGCCCCGGCCGCCGCGGTGTCGCCGTACTCCGAGTCGAGGATCCGGCCGGAGGTCAGCTCGAATCGCTCGAGCAGTCGTGACTGGAGATCCTTGATCTGCTGGCGCTGCTCATCAGGGCCTGTCTCCTCGCTGCCGATCCACTTCGCCAGGTACGTCTGCGACAGCGAGACCGGCCCACCCTCGGCGGCGTTCTGCAGTTCGTCGATGTAGAACTGCGTCGAGAACCGCGTCCACTCCAGCGGCGCCTGGGCCTCGGGCATGTCGGCCGGTGCTGTGTCGGCCGGTGCTGTGTCGGCCGGTGCTGTGTCGGCCGGTGCTGTGTCGTCGGCTGCGGTCGGGGCACCCTGGGTCGTGTCGGCCTCTGGCGGATTGCCCTGCTGCGGCCCGCCCTGCGGCGAGACTGCTTCGTCGTCCCCCATCGCGCCATCTTTCAGCCCAGGCCCGGGAGTGTCAATCCGCGGTGGCCATCGTGCAGCGCTGTCCGCGCGCTGACATCCATGGCGCGTTCACGTCCTGGCCCCATCGTCGTGCGCGAGCCTGCGTAGTGTGGCTGGCGATGCGAAGGCTCCGCTTTCGTCTGGCTGCCTGCACGTTGCTCGCCGGCGCGGCGCTCGCGCCCGCGGCCGCGCACGGGTTCGTTCGAACGCACGTCGTCGCGCAGCCCACGTTCACGAGCACGCTGTTCGCCAGTGGCGCCGGCATCACCCATCAGACCTCGGGCGGCATCGAGACGATCTCGGGCCCGGACGACATCACCTCGCTCGGTTCTGACATCTTCGTCGGCTTCCAGAACGGCGTCGGTCCGCAGGGGCAGGCGAGTTCGACCGGCAATCTCGACAGCACGGTCGTCGAGTTCGATGCCGGAGGGGCTGAGCTGGAGCAGTGGGACATCCTCGGCAAGTGCGACGGGCTGACCGCTGATCCCGCGCTCGGCGGCGTGATCGCGACCGTCAACGAGGACGCGAACTCGGCCCTCTACGTGATCGAGCCGCAGGGTGGTGCGATCCCCTTCTCCTACGACCGGGCGCTCCCGTCGGCGGGCGGCACCGACGCGATCACGATCCATGACGGCATGATCCTGATCAGCGCCTCCGCACCCGGCACGACCGGCGCGCCGGCGCCGCAGCCGTACTACCCGGCGGTCTATCGCACGTCGCTCGACTTCCGTACGCGGATCGCGACGATCAGGCCGCTGTTCTATGACGAGGCGCTCGCGACCGTCGCCAACACGGACTCGGACTACGTCTTCCCGCAGCGCCTGGCGCTGACCGATCCCGACTCGAACGAGAACGTCCCGCTCTTCGCCTCGCGCTTCGCCGGCGATTTCATGCTCACCAGCCAGGGCGACCAGGAGCAGATCTTCGTCGCCGATGCCGGCCGCAGCGACCAGAGCCTGTCGGTCCTGAGACTGTCCGCCTCGGTCGACGACACGGCCTGGCCGTCGGACGCGACCGGCACGCTGTACACGACCGACAACTCCGACAACGGGATCTACGCGATCACCGGCCCGTTCGAGCGCGGGCAGGTGTTCGCCGCCGAGACGCCCTGTGACGAGAACACGGCGCCTGCGATCTGTCCCGCTCCCGGCTATCCGCCGAACTTCCTCGCCCAGCTGAACCCGGGCACAGGCGTCCTGACGCCGGTCACCTTGAACGGCCCGCAGCCCCAGGCTCAGGGTCTGCTGTTCATGCCGTAGGTCGCCGGTCGCGTTCGGCGCCTGGCTGACGCAAGACAACCCTAACTTCCGGAGCCCCACTCCGAATCCGGGGGGTCCCGAAGTTGTGGGTCTTGAACAACCCTGGCGTCCAGACCCCTCCCTGCGGGCGAGGGGCTCCGGAACTTAGGGGGAAAGCGCCGGGATAAACCGGCATGGAGTAGGAGATGGGAGAGCTCTACATCGAAGGCTTAGCGAGTCACGGTGGCCCCGAGTCATGCGTCGGCTGTTCGCGAGGGCGGCGGCGAAGCGTTGGCAGGGGGCGTGTGGGCAGGCTATTGAGCCGCGAAATGCGAGATCGGGATGCCGACGTGCTCCCTAACGACGGAAGGCAATACTGCTGGCGGCGTGATCGCTTGTCGTTGGTGGGCCCTGCGCGGTCAGAGATCCCAGGCACGTACGACAGGCTCCATGCGCGAGAACCGGGAGGTCTCGTGGTTGCCCTGCTGGTGGTGGTGATGCCCCGTCCTGGATGGTTCGCGGGGTGGCAGACCAGTTCCGGCTGGGTCGTGAGGGGAACGCTGAGGCGGTAATCCCTTGATGCACGACCGCGAGAAGTCAGACAGGCCCGTAGTACCTGCGAAGCCGCCGAACAAGCCCGGGGTTCCGGGGGCGGAGGTGGTGGAGGGAAGGGGTCTGCCCGAGGGGAACACGGCCGGTGAAACACGTCCCGGACGCGGTGCCGGACTGGGCGTGTCAAGTGATCTGGATCGTGTGCGCCAGGCGGCGCGGAAGGACAGGGATGTGCGGTTCACCGCGCTCCTTCATCACGTGACGGTCGATCGTTTGCGGGTTGCGTATAGGGCGATCAGCCCGAACGCGGCCGCGGGCGTTGATGGCGTGACGTGGCGGGACTACGGGCTCGATCTCGAAGCAAAACTTCTTGATCTCCACGCTCGGGTTCATCGGGGTGCGTACCGGGCGAGGGCTGTTCGGAGGGTGTTCATACCGAAGGCGGACGGGCGGCTGCGGCCGCTCGGGGTCGCCGCGTTGGAGGACAAGATCGTCCAGCGGGCGGTGGTCGAGGTGTTGAACGCTGTCTATGAGCAGGACTTTCTCGGGTTCTCGTACGGGTTCAGGCCGGGGAGGGGTCCGCATGATGCGTTGGACGCGTTGGCGGTCGGGATCAAGCGCAAGAAGGTGAACTTCGTGCTCGACGCGGACATTCGCGACTTCTTCACCCGGCTTGATCAGAGCTGGCTTGAGAAGTTTCTCGAGCATCGGATCGCGGATCGGAGGGTCCTGCGGCTGATCCAGAAATGGCTCAGGGCAGGGGTTATCGAGGACGGGGAATGGTCAGAGACCGAGGAGGGAACCGCGCAAGGAGCGTCGATTTCGCCGCTGCTCGCGAACGTGTACCTGCACTACGTGTTTGACCTGTGGGCCGACCAGTGGCGGCGGCGGAACGCGCGCGGGGATGTGATCCTGACGCGGTTCGCGGACGATTTTCTGGCGGGCTTTGAGCATCATGAGGACGCTGAGCGGTTCCTTGCCGATCTGCGCGACAGGTTCGCGGAGTTCGGTTTGGAGTTGCATCCGGACAAGACGCGGCTGATCGAGTTCGGACGGTACGCCGCCGAGCGACGTCAGGCGCGTGGCGACCGGAGGCCTGAGACGTTCGAGTTCCTGGGGTTCACGCACATGTGCGCGAAGTCCCGGAACGGGCGGTTCAAGCTCCAGCGAGTCACGAGCAAGAAGAAGATGCGCGCCAAGCTCAAATCGGTCAAGACCGAGATGCGCAGGCGGATGCACCGCCCGATCCCCGAACAGGGACGCTGGCTCGCGAGCGTCCTGGCCGGGCACTACCGCTACTACGCGGTGCCCGACAACAGCAAGGCGCTCAACGGCTTCCACCACGAGGTCATCCGGCATTGGCGACGGACGCTCGCGCGTCGCAGCCAGAAGGGCTACATGACCTGGGACCGAACCCGCTGCCTTGCCGACCGATGGCTCCCGGAACCCCGCATCCTTCACCCCTGGCCCAGCGCGCGGTTCGACGCCAGAACCCAAGGGAGGAGCCCAGTGCGTTGACGCGCACGCTGGGATCCGTGCGGGGGGCCGCCGGCAACGGCGGTCCCTACCGCGATTCTGCGTCGCGGGCACGATCCGGTCTCTGGCGGCTCACGCGCCGGCGAGCCGCTCCGCGAGCCGGCTGTGGCGCCGGCTCGTGTCGGGGGTCCGTGCCGCCCGGCTGATGACATCGCGGGTTCCGACGATCACGGTCGCGATCCGCGCGCGGGTGACCGCCGTGTAGAGCATCTCGCGCCGCAGGAAGAACTTGCCGCCCGCCGCGGCGTGCGCGACGATCACGGCGACCGGCAGTTCGATCCCCTGGCCGCGGTGCACCGAGCAGGCGTACGCCAGTCGCAGCCGCTCCGCCTCCTCGGGCGGCAGCCGGAAGATCGACTCGTCGCTTTCGAGCAGCAGCGCCGCATCATCCCCGTCGCCATCGAGCTCGTCGAGGAGGCGCAGCAGCGTCCCGTTCATCAGTCCCAGCTCGTGCAGGTTGCGGCCCGTCATCATCAGCTTGTCGCCGAGGCGCAGGCGACCCCCGCGGACCGGCACGCCGGCGGGGTTGAGCGCCTCCCGGAGGGCTTCGTTGAGGGCGTCGATCCCGACCTCGCCCCTGTAGACCGGTGCGAACACCTGGATGTCGACGACCGGGTCGATCCCGTAATGCGCCGGGAGGCGCTCGGCGACCAGCGAGACGACCTCCGCCAGGGCGGCGCGCGGCTCGCTGCGCTCGATCAGGAAGAGGTCGCGCCGCATGTCCGGCCCGGCGCTGAACTCGGGCAGCTCGCCGCGCCGGATCGCATGTGCCCCCTGCACGATCATCGACCCGGCCGCCTGCCGGAAGATGTGCGACAGCCGCGCGGTCGGCACCGCCTCGCTCGCCACCAGCTCGGCGAACGGCTTGCCCGGCACCGACGGGGGCGAGCTGGTCGGCGTCGCCGACAAGCACGACGTGCGTCGTTCGCGCGACCGCGCGCAGCAGCGTCATCATCAGCTCGAGGTTCGCCATCGAGGACTCGTCGACGATCAGCAGATCGCACTTCAGCGGGTCATCCTCATCGTGGGTCGGGCCCTCGCCCGGGATCCAGCCGAGCGCTGAGTGCACCGTCGTCGCGCGGAACCCGCTCGCCTCCGTCATCCGCGTCGCGGCCCGCCCGGTCGGCGCGACCAGCATCACGCGCGCGTTCTGCTCGGTCGCGAGCTTCGCGATCGTCCGGATCGTCGCGGTCTTTCCGGTTCCCGGGCCGCCCGTGATCACCGACAGGCGGTGCGCGAAGGCCGCCCGCACCGCGTCGCGCTGCTCGGCGGTCAGCGTCAGTTCGTCGGCCGCCTCCGGGTCTGCGGAGGTGCCGGCCCGCAGGCCGGCACCTCCGGCGCGCGCGTCCGGGTCGATCTCGCGCAGGCGCCCGCCGCTCCGGCCACCCGCCAGCTCGCGGATCCGTTCGGCGAGCTCGGCCTCGAGCTCGGCCGTCGCGGCGCGGTAGATGAAGTCGCTCTCGCGCGCGAGCTCGCCGGCGGCGACAAGTTCGTCGACGAGCTCCGGCGACGCGCCGTCTCCCCCGAGCAGCCGGCGCGCACCGGCCACCAGTTCTGCGATCGGGAGACAGGTGTTGCCGTCTCGCTCCGCCTCCGCCAGCAGGTGGATCAGGGCGGCGCGCGGTCGCCCCGGCGGCTCGCCGTCGCCGCGTGAGGCAGCGCCCGCGAGCGCGATCCGGTCGGCGATCACGAAGCCCACGCCGAACACCCGCGTCAGCTCGTACGGGTTGGTGGCGACGATCCGGTGGGCGGTCGCGCCGTACTCGGAGTGGATTCGCGCCACGAGGTAGGTGAGACCATGCGGGGCCAGCAGCAGGTGCAGCTGGCGCGAGACACGCAGCTCGTGCCAGGAGGCGGCCGCCTCGTGCGCGCGGGGAGAACTGAGCCCAACGGCTGCGAAGGCGGCCGTCGCGTCGCGGTCGATCGCGTCGAGCACGTGCTCGTGCCCGTGGCGGTCGAGCAGCGTCTGCGCCCGCTTGCGCCCGACGTGCCGGACGCGGCGCAGGTAGGCGAGCAGCCCCGGCTCGTCCGAGGGCGGCAGCGGTCGTGCCTCGGCGACCTTGATCTGCGCTCCGTAGCGGCGGTCGTGCACCCACTCGCCGCGGATCCGCGCCCGCTCGCGCTCCTCGAGGTGGACGACCGGCCCGACGAGCACGACCTCACGGCCGTCGGCGTCCGCGTCGACGACGGCAAACCCCGAGTCCTCGTTCGCGAAGCGCCGGCGGCGGACCGTCACCTCGGCATCGAAGGCACCGTGCTCGCTCACCGCCGCCACGTTAGTCGCTGACATGGCGGCAGCCCGGCGCGCGCGACCGATCCGTGCAGTTTCCGCGCACTTTCGGCGCAGACCCGACGGTTGACATGATTCGCGCCGTGAGCGACACGGGGATCACCGCCGCCGGTCCGGCGGCGCGCGTGCGGAACGCACCCTCGCCGCGCACCGTGCTCGCGGTCGCGTCGCTCGGTGCCGCCGTCGCATTCATCGACGCGACGATCGTCAACATCGCCTTCCCCGACATCGAACGGTCGTTCCGCGGCTCGTCGATCTCGACCCTGTCGTGGGTGCTGAACGCCTACAACATCGTGTTCGCGGCCTTCCTCGTCGCGGCGGGGCGGATCGCCGATCTGGTCGGCCGCCGGCGGGTGTTCGTCTTCGGCCTCGAGCTGTTCACGTTCGCCTCGGCCCTGTGCGCGATCGCGCCGTCGCCGGGGACGCTGATCGCCTTCCGGATGGTCCAGGCGCTCGGTGCCGCCTGCCTCGTCCCGTCTTCGCTGGCGCTCGTGCTGAGTGCCTTCCCACCCGAGCGCCGCTCGCACGGCGTGGCCCTGCTGTCCGCCGTCGGCGCCGGCGCCGCCGGGATCGGCCCGTCGCTCGGCGGTCTGCTCGTCGCCGCCTACGACTGGCGGCTCGTGTTCCTCGTCAACATCCCGATCGGTGTCGCGGCCGTCTGGCTCGCGCGCCACCGGCTCGTCGAGAGCCGGACTCCCGGACGCCGGCGGATGCCCGACATCCTCGGCGCCTTCACGTTTGCGATCGCGATGGGCGCGCTCGTGCTGGGCGTCGTCCAGGGGCAGCGGTGGGGGTGGGGGAGTGCCAGGATCGTCGTCACCTTCGCGTTCGCAGTCATCCTCCTCGCGATCTTCCTCAAGCGCTGCAGCCGGCACCGGTCACCGATCATCGACCTCTCCCTGCTGCGCATCCGCACCTTCGCGGCGGCCAACGCGATGACGGTCGTCGGCGCCGCGGGCTTCTACGGCTACACGCTCACGAACGTGCTCTTCCTGACGCTCGTGTGGCGCTACTCCGTGCTCGGCGCGGGGCTCGCGCTGACGCCGGGGCCGCTGATCGCGATGGCGGTGGCCGGCCCGTCGAGCCGGCTCGTCCAGCGCGTCGGCCCGCGGCCCGTGCTCGTGGCCGGTGGCCTGATCTGGGGCTCGGCGGTGCTGTGGCTGGTCGAGCGCATGGGTCTTCAGGTCGACTTCTTCGGCCGCTGGCTCCCGGGCGTCGTGCTCCTCGGGATCGGCGCGGGGACGCTGTTCCCCAACCTCAGCGGCACGGCGGTCGCGTCGGCGCCGGGCGAGAGCTTCGCGACCGCCACCGGTCTGAACTCGGTCGCGCGGCAGCTCGGCGCCGCCATCGGCGTCGCCGTCGTCGTCGCGATCCTCGGTAACCCGTCACCACTCGATGTCGTGAGCGCGTTCCATCACGCGTGGGAGTTCGGATCCGCGTGCCTGTTCGCCGCGGGGCTCGGATGCCTGTTCGTCGGTCGTCTCGACCTCGAGCGGGCGCCGGCGCTCGGCGATGCCGCGCGGGCAGTGCTGCGCGTGCCCGCCGCCGCCCGCCCGGCGCCCGTCCCGGTGGTGAGGGCTCGTCGCACGATCGCCGCGCCCGGCGTCCCCGCCGCGGGCGCGCAGTCGACCGCCGATTTCCTGGCCGCGGTGCCGCTGTTCGCGTCACTCGAGCCTGAGCTGCGCGGCCAGCTCGCCGAGCACGCGCGGCAGCTGACGCTGCAGGCGGGCGACTGGCTGTTCCACCAGGACGAACCCGCCGACGCGACCTTCGTCGTCCGTGCCGGCCGCCTCCAGGTCCTCGACGAGGCGAGCGGGACGGTGATCCGGGAGCTCGGCCGGGGCGACGCGCTCGGGGAGCTCGCGCTTCTGACCGGCTCGGCCCGGTCCGCGTCGGTGCGGGCGCTGCGCACGAGCGATCTCGTCGCGATCGACCGGGGCGATTTCGAGACGCTGCTCGAGACCTCCCCGGCGCTCGCGCTCGCGCTCTCGCGGACACTCGCGACGCAGCTCCGCGACACGCGCGCGCCGGTCGCCGCCAAACGCCCCCTGCCCGTCACGGTCGCGCTCGTCGCGCTCGACGGCGGGGTGCCGCTCGCGGAGCTGTCCCGCGGCCTGCTCGACGCCGCGAGCGGCTACGTTGCAACAGAGCTGCTCGACGGGCGCGACCTGGCCGGCGTCGGCGACGGCACGCAGGCCAGCGCGGTGTACGCGCCGGCGCTCGACCGCGCCGAGTCGGCCTCGCGCCTGGTGCTGCTCGAAGCGGGGACGCTCGAGCGGCCGACCCCGTGGCTGGAGTTCTGCCTGCAGCAGGCGGACCGGATCCTCGCGGTCACGGGCGGCGAGGCCACGGCGCTGCGGTTCGCCGACCGGCAGGAGCTCCATGGTTGCGACCTGGTCGCCTACGACATCGCGACGGGGGCGGGTGCGCTCGCCGGGCTCGCCGACGCGCTCGACCCGATCGAGTCCCATCTGATCTCGCCGGCGACCGTGACGGTGGACCTCGCGCGCCTGGCGCGCCGCCTGAGCGGCCGCTCGATCGGGATCGTGCTGTCGGGCGGAGGGGCACGCGCCTTCTCGCACATCGGCGTGCTCAGCGAGCTGCTCGCGGCCGGCGTCGAGATCGACCGCGTCGCCGGCGTCAGCATGGGCGCGGTCGTCGGCGGCCTGTTCGCGATGGGACTCGACCCGGCGACGATCGACGCGGTCTGCTTCGACGAGTGGGTCCAGCGGCGCCCGCTCGGCGACTACACGCTTCCGCGCCATGCGCTGATTCGCGGCGAGCGGATCCGCGCGATGCTGCGGCGCCAGTTCGGTGAGCGGTTGATCGAGGAGTTGCCCCGGAGCTTCATGTGCGGTTACACCGAGCTGCGCAGCGGCACGCTCCTGCTCGCCCGCCACGGCCGCCTCGAGGAGTACGTCGGCTTCTCGATCTGCCTCCCGGTGATCGGGCCACCGCAGGTTCGTGGTCGCGACATCTACGTCGATGGCTCGTTCATCGACAACCTGCCGGTCGAGGCAATGGCGACGATGGGCGAGGGCCCGATCATCGCGGTCGACGTCCGTGCGAACTTCGGCGAGCCTGCGGGCGGGCGACCGGACCGAAAGCAGGCCCCGCCGCCCGGCAACGGCGATCGGCGCGAGCGGCTCCCGAGCCTGCCCGAGACGCTGACACGCGTGATGCTGCTCGGCAGCTCCAACACCTCCGAGGCGGCCCGGCGGCACGCCGATCTGATCGTCAGGCCGCTCCCAGATGGCGTCGGTCTGCTCGAGTTCCACCAGCTCGACGCGGCGCTCCAGGCGGGCCGGGTGGCGGCGCGTCAGGTGCTCGAGGACGCGCCCGGTTGGCTGTTCGGCTCGGGCGTGGCCGGGTCGGCGAGTGAGTAGATCGCGATCCGTGCAAGCCGTCCCCGAACCTCGAACTCGCCGACGAGCTCGAGGTCGTCGGGCGGGCGGCGCAGCAGCTCGCGCGTCGCGCCTGAGATGAAGAGCGTGTAGGCCGAGCCCTTCGTCATCCCCTCGAGCCGTGCTGCGGTGTTCGTCGTGTCGCCGATCGCCGTGTACCCCACGCGCTCCCGAGCGCCCACGTTGCCCGCCATCACCGGGCCGCTGTTGAGGCCGATGCCCATCTGGAACGTCTCATCCTCGCCGCCCTCTTGTAGCCAGCGGTTGAAGCGTGGGAGGCGCACGTCGACCATCTCGCGGGCCGCTCGGAGCGCGCGGTCGGCGTGGTCATCCTGCTCGAGTGGCACGCCGAACGCGGCCATGATCCCGTCGCCCATGTAGTCGATCAGGGTTCCTCCGGCTCCGAGGATCGCCTCGGTCATCTCGTTCAGGTAGAAGTTGATGACCTCGATCACGCGCTCCGCCGGCAGGGTCTCGGCGAAGCTGGTGAAGCCGCGCAGGTCGCTGAACATGACCGTCGCGACGCGTTGCACGCCGCCGAGGCGCAGATCGTCGTCGGTTCGCGCCAGCACCTCGTCGACGACTCCGGGCGGCACGAACCGCGCGAACACCGTGCGGGCATACTGGCGCTCGAACGCCTCGCTGAGCGTGACGACCGCGAGCGTGCCGAGCAGCGACAGGGCGAGCGCCGCCAGCGGGTCGACGAACGCGACGATCCGGCCGCTGTTGAACGCCAGCTGGCACGCGACCGCGTAGAGCGCCGCCGCGGCGACGACCGCGACAAGCAGCCGGAGCATCCAGCCGCGCAGTCCGAGCAGCGGCGCCACGATCGCGAGCACGACGATCATGAGCACGTTGAGCCACCCGGGCGCGTCGCGCAGCGGCAGGCGGGCGAGGACGGTCGCGGCCATGTTCGCCTGCAGCTCTGACCCCGACATCAGGCTGCCCGTGCCCCGGGCGCCGCTCGTCGTCGTGGGAGTCGCGTGCCTGTCCTGCTGGGCCGTCGTGATGTTTCCGACGATCACGATCTTGCCGCGCACCGCAGCGGCGTTGAAGCGGTCGAAGTACACCTCCGAATAGGGGATCTCGTGCACCGTTCCAGGCGGCCCGGCGAAGTCGATCGGGACGAGGTTCGACGGGCCGCCGAACAGCTGTGGCGTGATCCGAGGCGCGCCTGCGTTCTGGGCGACCGCGACGGCGAATGTGTCCAGCCCCCCCTGTTCGTAGGTCATCCGGCGAACCTCGCCGTCGCTGTCGACCGTGACGTTTGCACTCCCTGCCCGCGCGCCGACGGCTGCGAGGCTGGCGTTGCCGCCGAGCACGCTCGTCGACCCGTGCGCCCCGATATTGATCGCCGCGAGCACGACATGGCCGGCTCGCCGGACCGCGTCGTAGACCGCGAAGTCGTCGGCCGTGTCGGTTGGGTGGTCGAACGTGATGTCGAATGCGATCTCGCGCGCGCCGGCGCGGATCAGGTTGTCGATCACTCGTGCGTGGTAGCGGCGCGGGAAGGGCCAGCTGTCGCTGAAGCCGGGGTGGGTGATCGCTTCGTGCAGGAACGACGAGAAGGTTGGGCTGTCGACGCCGACGATCACGAAGTCGCGCACAAGCGACGGCTCCGGACCCCGGATCCGGAAGCGCGCGTCGATCGTGCTGAGCTCGCTGCGGTGCAGCAGGCCGGTCGCGTGGATCGCGCTCCCGGCGGCCGCGGTGACGACCGCGACCACCCCGAGCAGCAACCTCCTGCGCCTACGCCAGCGCCGGCGTTGCACGGCTTTGCTCCCCTTCCTGGTGCAGCAGGGCTAGCATGGCGCACGATGCTAACCGGGGGGGCCCATCGCATCGACCTCGGCGTGCCGTGTGTGACGTCGCTGTGACGCGCGCGCGCCAGCATCGTCCCATCGCAGGGTCGACCTACATCCACCACCGATCGTCGCTCGCGCTGGCCGCGGCGCTGTCCGTCATCGCCTTCGCGCTGATCGGGGCTGTTCTGCTGAGCGCGCCGGTGGCGTTTGCGGCCTCGTGTTCGGACTCGTGGCTGAATCCGGCGAGCGGTTCGTGGACGACCGCGACCAACTGGTCCACGGGCGTGGTGCCGACGTCGAGCGATGATGTCTGCATCCAGGTCGCCGGCACCTACACGGTGACGCTGCCGGCATCGGCGAGTGTGGACTCGTTGACGTTGGGTGATAGTTCGGGTACCGGGACGCAGACGCTGCTCGTGTCGAGCGCGAGCGGGTCGAGCCCGACGCTGACGGTGGCAAACGACAGCGCGATCGAGGCGACGGGGCAGTTGGAGCTCGAGAGTCCGGTGTCGGAGCCGTCGGTGGGGCTGTCGGCGCCGTCGACGGCGACTGTGACCGACGATGGGGACCTGCTCGTCACGGATGACGGCGGTCCCGCCGATTACCTGCGGGCGGATCTGATGGTCGGCGGCTCGGGTTCGGTGGAGGTCGCTGGGGCGTTGATCCAGGATCAGGGGACGGTGACGACGAACGATGGCAGCTTTGGTGTGGACGCGACGGGTTCGTTGAGCTTGACGAGTTCGGCTGGGTCGTTCGTGAACGGCGGCTCGGTTGTGAGCGACGGTTCGGTGAAGCTGGCGGGGGATGCGTCGTGGACGCAGGACGCGCCGGGCGCGGCGGTGCAGTCCGGGACCCCGGTTGAGATCTTCAATTCGGGCGCGCTCGATGATGTGTCTGGGGCGGGGAGTTTCGATCTCGTTGATAGCGCGGTGCTGTCCGGTGTGGTTCCGGTGGGGCAGACGGTCACGGCGGAGGCGTTCACCGGTCACAACGCGAATATTCATCTCGCGTCGAGCGTGACGAATGACGGTTCGCTGGTGCTCGATGAGCCGGCTGGGAGTGCGAATGAGAGTGGTTTGACGCCGGCCGGTTCGACGCTCGTCAATAACGGCACGATCACCGCGCGGACCGAGGAGTCTGGCAGCACCGCCAACTATCTTGAGGCGAACGTGATCAACGACTCGACCGGGAGCCTGACGGTTGCGAGCGGCACGCTGCTGATGGATCAGGGCACGACCCTGACGAGCGCCGGGTCGTTGACGATCGCTGCGGGCGCGACGTTCAGCGCGACCAGCAGCGCCGGTTTGATCGTCAACGACGCGGCGGGTCAGGCCGCGCTGGCGAACTCGGGCACGTTCGAGCTTGCGGGGAACGCGTCGTTCACGCAGAACGGGACCGAGTCCGGGAACCCGGTTGAGATCTTCAACTCGGGGACGCTTGATGACCAGTCGGGGTCGGGCGGCTTCGATCTCGTTGACAGCGCCAGGCTCGAGGGGACGGTCCCGGTTGGGCAGACCGTCACGGCGGAGGCGTTCACCGGCCATAACGCGAATATCGATCTGATCGACTCGCCCGTCACGAACGACGGGACGCTGGTGCTCGACGAACCGGCCGGCAGCGCGAATCAGAGCGGCCTGACGCCGGCGGCCGCGACGCTGATCAACAACGGCACGATCACCGCGCAGACCGAGGAGACCGGCAGCATCGCCAACTACCTCGAGGCGAACCTGACCAACAACGCCGGCGCCACGGTGCAGGTCACCAGCGGGACGCTGCTGATGGATCAGGGCACGACGCTGACGAGCGCCGGGACGCTCACGATCGCGACCGGCGCGGCGTTCAGCGCGACCAGCAGCGCCGGACTGATCGTGAACGACGCGACCGGTCAGAACGCGCTCGCGAACTCCGGCACGTTCAAACTCGCCGGCGACGCGTCGTTCACCCAGAACGGCACCGAGACCGGCAACCCGGTTGAGATCTTCAACTCCGGCCTGCTTGACGACGAGGCCGGGACGGGCAGCTTCGATCTGGTCGACAGCGCGATCCTTGAGGGCACGATCGTCAGCGGTCAGACCGTGACCGCCGAGGCGTTCCCCGGCCATAACGCGTTCGTGGAGGTCGTGGGGACGGTCACGAACGACGGTCAGGTCGTGCTCGACTCGCCGTCCGGCGGCGGGAATGCCGGCCTTGTCGCCAGCTCGGTCGGAACGCCGGAAGTCGACAACTTCGGGCAGCTCACGAGCCAGACCGAGTCCGGGGACATCAACTATCTGCGGGTCGATCTCGTCGACGAGGCCGCGAGCACGGTCGCGGTCGCATCGGGCACGCTGACCGCCGATCAGGGGTTCAGCGTCAGCAACGGCGGGACGTTCACGACCGACGCGCAAATCGGGGCTGGTCCCGTCCCGACGTTCACGATGACGAGCTCGGCCGGATCGTTCACGAACACCGGCTCGGTCGTCGATGACGGGCTCGTGACGCTGATCGGCGACGCGTCGTGGACGCAGGACGCGCCCGCCGCGGCCACCCAGTCCGGGAACCCGGTTGAGATCTTCAACTCGGGGACGCTTGATGACCAGTCGGGGTCGGGCGGCTTCGATCTCGTTGACAGCGCCAGGCTCGAGGGGACGGTCCCGGTTGGGCAGACCGTCACGGCGGAGGCGTTCACCGGCCATAACGCGAATATCGATCTGATCGACTCGCCCGTCACGAACGACGGGACGCTGGTGCTCGACGAACCGGCCGGCAGCGCGAATGAGAGCGGCCTGACGCCGGCGGCCGCGACGCTGATCAACAACGGCACGATCACCGCGCAGACCGAGGAGACCGGCAGCATCGCCAACTACCTCGAGGCGAACCTGACCAACAACGCCGGCGCCACGGTGCAGGTCACCAGCGGGACGCTGCTGATGGATCAGGGCACGACGCTGACGAGCGCCGGGACGCTCACGATCGCGACCGGCGCGGCGTTCAGCGCGACCAGCAGCGCCGGACTGATCGTCAACGACGCGACCGGTCAGAACGCGCTCGCGAACTCCGGCACGTTCAAACTCGCCGGCGACGCGTCGTTCACCCAGAACGGCACCGAGACCGGCAACCCGGTTGAGATCTTCAACTCCGGCCTGCTTGACGACGAGGCCGGGACCGGCAGCTTCGACCTCGTCGACAGCGCCAGACTCGAAGGGACCGTCCCCGCCGGACAGACCGTCACCGCCGAGGCGTTCACCGGGCACAACGCCAACATCACCCTGATCAACCCGCCCGTCACCAACAACGGCGCGATCGTGCTCGACGAACCGGCCGGGAGCGCCAACTACAGCGACATCAGCCCCGCGACCGCAACACTCGTCAACAACGGCACGATCACCACCCAGACCGAGGAGACCGGCAGCACCCCCAACTACCTCGAAGCGAACCTCACCAACAACCCAACCGGCACCCTGACCGTCGCCACCGGCACCCTCCTGGTCGACCAGGGCACGACAACCCTCAACCACGGGCTGATCGAGATCACCCCCGCCGCCCAGCTCAACCTCACCAGCAGCGCCGCCTCGCTCATCAACGAAGCCAACGGCACGATCCAACCCGACATCGCCGGACCAACCACGTTCGGCACGATCAACCTCACCGGCGACGCAACCTTCAACCCCGGCGGCACCCTTGCTGTGAACCTCGTCGGCGGCTACGCGCCGCCGATCGGGACGGAGTTCAACGTGATCACCACCACCGGCATGTACAGCGGGGGCTTCGCCGCAGTCACCAATAGCTTCACGGGCGACTACAGCCAGCCGCACGTGATCACCGTGGAGCGAGGCCCGGACGCGACGGCGACCGCTGTCGGGGCGGCGCCCAGCGCCCCCACTGCCGGCCAGCAGGTGACGCTCACGGCGACCATCACCGCCGGACCCGGAGCGATCGGCAACCCCACCGGCGAGGTGGCGTTCACCAGCGGCGCGACCATCCTCGGAATGGCGCCCGTCACCACCGCGGCGGGAATCTCGACGGCGCAAAGCGTCGTCACCGAACCGGCCGGCGTCTACCAGGTCGTCGCCGCCTACAGCGGCGCTCCGAACTTCGCCGCCAGCGTGTCGTCACCGCCACTCGATCTGACCGTCGCCGCGGGCGGTTCATCGACGACCACGACGACGACCACGACGACCGGGACCACGACGACCGGGACCACGACGACCACCACGCCGGCGGCGACCGGGACCACGACCACGACGACCGGGGCGACGCCGACCCCGGCTGGGGCGTTGATCGCCGCGCCGCCCGTGCTCGCTGCCAGCGTCGATGCCGCGCCCGTGTCGGGTCAGGTGCTGGTGCAGCTGCCGGGGACGAGCCGGTTCGTGCCGCTGTCGTCGTTGCGGAGCGTTCCGGTCGGTTCGACGATCGATGCGACGCATGGGAGCGTGACGATCACGGCGGCGACGCCGGGGGGTGGGACGGAGACGGGGACGTTCTTCGATGGGGAGTTCATCCTGCGCCAGACGCGGTCGGGAGAGCTGATCGCGGTGCTGACCGGGGGGAGCTTCGCCGCCTGTTCGCAGAAGACGAGCAAGACGAGCAAGACGAGGCAGACCAGGCAGTCACGGAAGCTCGCGCGGATCGCCGCGGCGACCAAACGCCCGCCAAAGAAGATCCGCTCGTTGTGGGCCAACGTTCATGGGAATTTCTCGACCCAGGGGGCGTACGGGTCGGCGGCTGTGAGCGGGACCGAGTGGTTGACCGAGGATCGCTGTGACGGGACGTATTTCCGCGTCACGCGTCACAGGATCATCGTCACCAGCTTCAAGCTCCACAACCACAAGACGGTCGTCTCGCAGGGGCACAGCTACCTTGCGCCGGCCGGGTAGCGGCCGCGCGCCGAAAGCCACGGATTGCGGTGCGGCAATTTTCTACTTTTCCACTGGATCGAGCAGCAGACGCTAGGATCATGCGCTGATGCCAGCCGGGGGGTTCCGCATCATCCGGGGGATCGGCGCCGCGTTCGCCGTCGCGGCGCTACTGCTCGCCGCCGTCGCCGTGCCCGCGGCACTCGCGAGCGGGCCGATGTGGCTGACGCCCGTCACCGTCGGGCCGGCGGGCACGGTGGACTCCACCGTCGCGCCGACCGTGGCAATGGATCCGAATGGCGACGTGCTCGACGCGTGGGCCGATCCGTCGGCAAGCGAGTTGGGCACCGCATATCGCGCCGCTGGTGCGGGAGATGTCTTTGGCGGCGTAGAGGATGTCGGCGATGGCCTGAGCACTGTCACCGCGCCGCAGGTCGCATTTGACTCCGGGGGTGATGCCTATGCGGTGTGGGTCGAGAACGGGCAGGTCTGGGAGGCCTACCAGCCATCGGGACAAGGCTGGGGGGCGGCAACCCCGATCGCCGGATCAGAGGCCGGAGCCCAGTCCGATCCGCAGATCGCGATGGATTCCCCGGGCGACGCGACCGCCGTCTGGCTCTACGACGACGGGACCGACGAGGTCGTGCAATCGGCATTCGCACCCGCGGGCAGCAGCTTCGCGAGCTCGCGCACGCTCTCGGCGGACGGCGAGGACGCGGCCGCCGTGCAGCTCGCCGAGGATCCTGCGGGCGACACGATCGTCGTCTGGCAGCGCTCGGACGGCACCCATCAGCAGATCCAGTTCGCCTACAGCGCCGCCGGTTCGTCGGGAACTTTCGCAACCGCGCAGACGCTTGACGCCGAGACCGGTGATGAGACCTCGCCCGCGGCCGCATTCGACGGCGGAGGCGACATGACCGTCGCCTGGGCGTACGACGACGCCACTGATGAGATCATCCAGGCCGCTTACTCGCCGTCGGGAACGCCGTCGTTCGGATTGCCGGCAGCGCTGACGCAGGACAGCGACGGTAACGCCGCGGCGCCTCGTGTAGCCGCCGACGGGAGCGGCGACACGGCCGTGATCTGGACCCTCGACACGGGCGGCGCGATCTACGAAGCGCAGGGCGACGTCGGCTCGGCCGGCTCGTTCCCGCCGGCCGGTTCGCAGACGACGCTCGGCCCCGAGGACGGAGCTCAGCATCCGCAGATCGCCGTCGACCCGTCGGGTGACGCGATCGCTGTCTGGGTGAACTCGTCCGAGGTGGTCGACGCTTCGGTGGCCGCCTCGGGGCACCCCTTCGGCGCCACCACCGCGCTCTCGACTGGTGGGCCGGCAGGCGACCCGACGCTGGCGGTCGACGGCAACGGCGACGCGGTCGCCGGCTGGCTCGAGTCGACCGGCGGTGGCGAGACCGCCGAGGTCTCCGGTTACGACGGTCAGAGCGGTCCGACGATCAACAGCTCCCTGTTCCCGACCGCTGCCGCCGCGCCGGTCAGCGCCGTTGCCGGCCGGGGGTTGACGTTCTACGTATATCCGACCGACGTGTGGCCGGCGATCGGCACCATCAGCTGGAACTTTGGCGATGGCACGCCGGCGGTCAGCGGCACCGACGATGTCAACGTCACGCACGCGTTCGCCACGCCCGGCATCTACACCGTCACGGCGACCTCGGCGAATGCCGACGGCAACCAGACCGTCACGAGCCAGTCGGTCACGATCGCCGCGAGCGCTCCGGCGGCGCCCGACGGCGGACTCGAGCAGCTTGCCTCGCCGAACGACTGCGTCTCCAGCACCCTGCTCGGCTGCGGCACGCTCGACCCGTTCGGGACGAACCTCGCCTACCAGCCGATCGTCAGCCCGGACGGCCGCAACGTCTACCTGGTCGGCTTCTTCGGCGGGATCGTCGAGTTCGCGCGCGACCCGACCACCGGCGCGCTGACCCAGATCGGCTGCGTCACCTCGAACCCGGCCGGGGAGCCGTCGTGCGCGGAGGATCAGTTCCTGAACGGCGAGCTCGGCAACCCGTCCGGACTCGCGATCAGTCCCGACGGCAAGGACGTCTACGCCGTCACGCAGAGCTCGCAGTCGATCGTGACGTTCGGCCGGGATCCTGCGACCGGCCTGCTCACCGAGGTCACCAACGACTGCTGGACCAGTGTCTCGGCCGCTCCGAGCTGCGCGACGACGCCGGGCGATCTGTCCGGTGCCTACGGGGTCGCGGTCAGCCCCGACGGTTTGAATGTGTACGTCGCGGCGTTCAGCGGTGACGTCGTCGAGTTTTCGCGCAACCCGAGCACCGGCGGGCTGACGCCGATCGCAGCTCAGCCGTGCATTACCAGCGATGGGACCGTGCCGGGCTGCGACGACTCCGGGCACGGCCTGGGCGAGGCGATCGGCGTGGCCGTCAGCCCGGACGGCAGCGACGTGTACGTGGCTGCGGGCGGCACGAGCGGCAACGGCGACATCGCCGAGCTCGCGCGCGGTGCCGGCGGTGTCCTGACCCCGGTCGCGGGCGACCCATGCATCGGTGCGGCGCTCGCGCCTGCCGGCTGCGTGACGACGGCCGGTGCGATCGATGGTCCCGAGGACCTGGTGATCAGCCCCGACGGCCGGTTCATCTATGCCAACTCCAACACCGACGACACCGTCGTCGTCCTCGGTCGCGACACCGGCACGGGCGCGCTCGCCCAGGCCGGCTGCGTCGAGGGGTCGAACGGCCCGGGAGGGCTCGGCTGCTCCGCCGCGAACGGCATCAACGGCGCGCTCGGCGTCGCGCTCAGCCCGAACGGCGCCAACCTGTACGCGAGCGGCTCCGGCGACAACGCCGAGGCGGCCTTCTCGGTCAACACCGCGACGGGTCAGCTCGCGCAGCTCCCCGCTCCGTTCGACTGCATCTCGGGCAACTCGTCCGGCTGCGGGCAGAACGACGCCACCGGTCTGTTCGGGGCTCGGCGGGTGACTGTCAGTCCCGACGGCCGCAGCGTCTACGTCGCCGGGCAGGGCTCGCAGTCGATCGTCGAGCTGGCCCGCAGCGACGCCGCCAAGCAGATCGCCGTGGCGGTTAGCCCGGGCTCGATCGAGGCGGACGGCAGCTCGACGGCCACGATCACGGCGGCCGTGACCGACGGCGAGGGCAACGGCGTCACCGGGGAGCACGTCAGCTTTGCGGCGAACGACGCCGGCGCGACGATCGGGCCGGTCGCCTCGCACGCCAACGGCACCTATACCGCCACGCTCCAGAGCTCGACGACGGTGCACGCGGTCACGATCACGGCCACCGATGCTGCGGCCGGGCTGTCGGCGCAGACGGCGCTCCAGCAGACCGCCGTGCCCTCGAGCACGATTCCGACGACGGGCACGACGACGACCACCACAACCACCACCACAACCACCACCACCACAACCACCACGACAACGCCGTCGACGACCCACTCGAGCGTCGCGCCGCCCGTGCTTGCTGCCAGTGTCGATGCCGCTCCTTCGGCGGGGCAGGTGCTGGTGCGTCTCGCCGGCACCGACCGGTTCGTGCCGCTGTCGTCGTTGCGGAGCGTTCCGGTCGGTTCGACGATCGATGCGACGCATGGGAGCGTGACGATCACGGCGGCGACGCCCGGTGGCGGCACCGAGACCGGTACGTTCTTTGACGGCGAGTTCATCCTGCGCCAGGCGCGGTCGGGCGAGCTGATCGCGGTCCTGACCGGGGGAGCTTCGCCGCCTGCGCGCAGCAGTCGGGCAAGCCGAACAGGACGAGGCGGCGGAAGCCGTCACGGAAGCTCGCGCGGATCGCCGCGGCGACCAAACGCCCGCCGAAGAAGATCCGCTCGTTGTGGGCCAACGTTCATGGGAATTTCTCGACCCAGGGGGCGTACGGGTCGGCGGCTGTGAGCGGGACCGAGTGGTTGACCGAGGATCGCTGTGACGGGACGTATTTCCGCGTCACGCGTCACAGGATCATCGTCACCAGCTTCAAGCTCCACAACCACAAGACGGTCGTCTCGCAGGGGCACCACTACCTCGCCCCGGCCGACTAGAGCCGCGGCTGGCTGCGCGCCCCTCCCTGGCCCTGACCGTGCGCGATCATCACACGACCGTGTTCCCCCACGCGCTCGCCCCCGTCAACGCGCTCGCCCCCGTGTACGCGCTCGCCCCGGTGTGCGCGCCCGTCGCCCGGGCCCTCGCGCTCCCGCGCACGCTTGCCGGCGCCGGTGGCCCGCAGGCCACCGGCGTCGCAGTCACGTTTGATGACGGGCCGCATCCGGACGGCACGCCGATGATTCTGGAGGCGCTCGCCGCCCACGGCGCGGTCGCCACGTTCTTCGTGATCGGCGAGCAGGTCGAGCGCCGCCCAGAGCTGCTGCGCCGGATCGTCGCCGAGGGCCACGCGCTCGCCCTTCACGGCTACCGCCACCGCCTCCAGCTGCGCGTCTCGGAGCCCCGTCTGCACGACGATCTGCGTCGCGGCCTCGCGGCGATCGAGGATGCGGCCGGCGTGACGCCCGCGCTCCATCGGCCGCCGTATGGGATCTACAGCCCCGGCGGCGTGCGGGTGGCCCGCGAACTCGGGCTGAGGCCGCTGCTTTGGGCCCGCTGGGGCAAGGACTGGCGCCGCCTGACCACGCCCGCGCGGATCGCCCGCCGGGTGCTCGACGGACTCGCGCCCGGCGACGTGATCCTGCTGCACGATGCGGACTTCTACTCGTCGCAGCGTTCATACGAGCGAACCGCCCGCGCGCTGCCGATCATCCTCGGACAGCTGATTTCTCGGGAAATCGGTACCGTCCTAGCTCTTTGACACGCTTTGCCCGGCGCACCACGGGCAGGCCACCACGGGCCCTCAGGGAAGAACGGCCGGGTTATACCCGCTTCCCGGCCCTGACTCGACCCGCGACTTCAGGACGAGCATTGACTACTGCCTCCACCGACACGACCGACTTCACCCGCTTCGCGATCGGCTTCGATCACCGCGACCGCGCCCGCTTCCACACGATGATCGACGAGATCCTCGACTCCAATCGCTGGACCGAGGCGAGCTTCACGGAAGCGTTCGAGCAGGCCTGGGAGGCGTGGAACGGCCTCCCGACCGTCGCCACCTCGAGCTGGAGCGGCGGCGCGCTCGCCGCGCTGACCTTCGCCGGCGTTCAGGGCGCGACGGTCCTGTGTCCGTCCAACACCTTCATGGCGACGCCGCTGGCCGCGATCAACGCGGGCGCGACCGTCGAGTTCGTCGACTGCAACCGCGACGACCTCTGCATGTCGTTCGCCGACTTCGAGCGCAAGGCTGAGCAGCACCGGCCCAAGGCCGCGATTCTTGTCCACATCGGCGGCCACATCGCCTTCGAGTCCGAGCAGATCGCCGCCTACTGCAAGGCGAACGACATCTTCCTGCTCGAGGACTGCGCCCACGCCCATGGCGCCGAATGGAACGGGCGCAAGCCCGGCACCTACGGGGACGCCGGCGTCTACAGCATGTACGCGACCAAGACGGTCTCGACGGGCGAGGGCGGCGCACTCGTGTCCTCGCGGCCCGAGCTCCTCGAATATGCCCGCGGCTTCCGCAACTACGGCAAGCCGACGTATGAGGTCCAGGGCCTCAACTTCCGCATGAACGAGTTCACTGCGGCACTGGGATTGATCCAGACCGAGCGGATGCCCGAGATCGTCGCGTGGAAGAACGAGACCGCGCGCACGGAGCTCGACCCGCAGTTCCCGGGCTCCAAGCTCGAGCTCCCCGAGGGCATGACGAGCGGCCTCTACAAGTACATCGTCTTCGATTGGCTGGAGAAGTCGACCGGGCGCGTCTACGACGAGCCCTGCCACCGCATCCTCGGTCATCAGGTCGACCTCCCGAACACGGATTGGGTCACGAAAAACCACTCGTGCCCGCCGTTGTATTACCGTCCCGCTGTCGCAAATCGGGAGCACGGCTGAACAAGATGAGAGTCCTCGTCACCGGCGGGTCGGGATTCATCGGCTCGCATGTCGTCGACAAGCTCCGTGATCACGGGCACGAGCCCGTGATCTTCGACCTGCGCCCATCGCCGTGGCATGACGTGGACGGAGTCCCCGCAGTCGAGACCGTGCTCGGCTCGATCACCGACCGCGAGGCGCTCGAGCGGGCTCTCGCCGGCTGCGACGCGGTTGCCCATCTGGCCGCGGTCGCGGACGTCAACGACGTCCACGCGGAGCCGGAGGACGCCGAGCGGATCAACGCGCGTGGGACCGTGACCGTACTCGAGGCGTGCCGGCGGACGGGCGTCAAGCGCGTCGTGTACGCGTCGACGATCTGGGTGTACAGCGATTGCGAGTCCGAGCATGTCGACGAGGACACGCTGCTGCCGCCGCCGAGTCATCTGTACACGTCGACGAAGCTCGCCGGCGAGCTCTACTGCAAGAGCTACCTCGAGCTCTACGGGATCGATTACACGATTCTGCGGTTCGGGATTCCGTATGGGCCGCGGGCGCGTGAGGCGGCGGTGATCCCGGCGTTCGTGAACAAGGCGTTCAAGGGTGAGGCGTTGACGCTGGCGGGTGATGGTCTGCAGTCGCGGCGGTTCGTGTATGTGGAGGATCTTGCCGAGGGTGTGGTGTGTGGTCTGGCGGAGATGGCGCGCAACCGGGTGTACAACCTCGCGAGTGATGCGAACGTGACGATCCGGGAGATCGCGGAGACGGTGCAGGAGTTGGTTGGGAATACGGAGATCGTGTTCACGCCTGCGCGTCCTGGTGATTTCGGTGGGAAGGTCGTCTCGAGCGATCGGGCTCGGGTTGAGCTTGGGTGGACGGCGGGGACGCCGTTTGCCGAGGGTGTGCGGCGGTACGTCGACTGGCGCCGCGAGCAGGCGGCGCTCGCCGCCGAGCGCGTCGAGGTCGCCGTGATCCCGGCCGGTGAGCCCGACGCCGAGGCGCCGCCGCGCAACGTCCTGATCATCTCCGCTGACATCGGCGAGGGCCACGACCTCCCTGCGCGGGCCGTCGCACGAGAGTTCCGCGACGAGGACCCCGACGCGCAGGTCTCGGTCGTCAACGGCCTGCCCGCGATGGGCCCGTTCATGACCGCCCTGCTGCGGGATAACTCGGCGTTCATGTTCCGCTGGGTTCCGTGGCTGTTCGACTTCCAGTACCGCCTGTTCATGCACTTCGCGCCGACGCGCTGGCTGTCGCAGCGGCTATTGACGCTGTTCGGGAAGCGCGGCCTGATGCGCCTGATCCGCGCCCACAAGCCCGACGTGATCGTTTCCACCTATCCCGGTGTGACGGCCATCCTCGGCGAGTTGCGGCGACGCGGGGTCTTGCAGGTGCCGTGCTTCTCGTCGATCACAGACCTCGCCGGATTGCGGTTCTGGGCCCATCCGGGGATCGACATGCACTTCATCACCCACCCGGAGTCGACCGAGGAGGTGGAGAGGATCGCGGGCCCCGGCAGTGTGCGGTGGGCCAAGCCGCCGACCTCTCCCGCGTTCCTCGCGCCCCGCTCGCGCGCCGAGGCGCGCCACGCGCTCGGGCTTCCGGCGGAGGGGACCGTGATCGCCGTCTCAGGCGGCGGTTGGGGTGTTGGCGACCTGATCGGGGCGACGCGCGTCGCGCTCGAGGTGGAGGACGCGACGGTCCTCTGCCTGTGCGGGCGCAACGACGACATCCGCCGCCGCGTGACCGAGCGCTTCGCAGGCGATCCGCGGCTCAAGGTGATGGGTTTCACCGACCGGATGGGCGACGTGATGGCCGCCGCTGACGCGCTGATCCACTCCAGCGCCGGTCTGACCGTGCTCGAGGCGATCATCCGCGGCTGTCCCGTCATCTCCTACGGTTTCGGTTACGGGCACGTCAATGCCTCCAACCATGCGCTCGAGCGCTTCGGTCTGGCCCAGGTCGCACGCCGCGAGAGTGACCTCGCCCCGGCGCTGGAGCGGGCGCTCGCCAAGCGTCCGGAGCCTGACGATTCGTTCGCTCGCCGTCCCTCGACGGCGTCGCTGATCTTCGCCAACGAGCGCCGGATCAAGCCGCTGCCCGCGTGGCGAGTCCGGGCGGTGCGCTCGCTCGCCACCGGCCTGACGGCCGTCGCCCTCGGAGCCTGGGCGATGACCGCCGGGCTGGCCTTCTCGCTCGTGTCCGCGGTCGCCGACACGCACGCGACGACCCGCTTGAACACGCCCAAGCGCGAGGTCGGCGTGATGGTCGACGCTTCGCCGTCCCAGGTCGCCGCGCTCGCTGAGGCGACCTGGAACGCCCACCTGCAGGTCTCCTTCGCGGTCAATCGCGCCACGCTGAACGACGCTTATTTCGCCAAGGCCTTCGGCGACGAGGCGTTGCCGCGCCTTCCGGACGGCGGCCTCGTCGGCTGGACGCACACGAAGCCGGAGTTGCGACGGCTGGCCCACGAGCTCGGCTGGAGCCGGCATTTCCTGTACGCGTCGAGCGGTCCCAACCTGCTCCAGTACCTGCTCGCCCGCGGCGACGGCGGGAGGCTCGTCAGCGGCGCCGTGCGGATCTCCGCGGGCGACAGGGTTCGCCTGAGCCATCTGCACGCCGGCGAGGTGATCGAGCTCCGGGTCACGAGCGTGGCCGCCGGGTGGCGTCTGTTGGAGCAGCTCGAATCGGCACTCCACCAATCGCATCTCTCGGCCGTGCCGGTCTCGCGGCTGTTCCACGACTCCGGCACGCCGGTCTAGGCCGGCCGCGCCGCGGCGAAGCACCGCCCGCGGCCTCGGCCGGACGTAGGGGCCACATGCAGTTTCCGCTGAGCGGCGATCGAGTCGAGCTGCGCCCGTTCGTCGCAGCAGACGGTGCGGCGATGCACGGCATCTACAGTGACGAGCGCGTGATGCGGTGGGTGGGTGCCGGGCCGGTCGGCGATCTGCGCCAGACGCAGGCGATGCTCGGTGACTACATCGCCCATCAGCGGGCACACGGGTTCAGCTTCTGGGCGGTGGTGGAGCGATCGGCGGGGGCTGTCATCGGCGACGCCGGCCTGTACCACCACGGTGACGATGTCGAGCTTGGCTACACGCTGGCCCATTGCCGTTGGGGGCGCGGCTACGGGACCGAGGCCGCCGGTCTATGCGTACGTGCGGCGTTTGCCGAGCTCGGCATGTCCGCGCTTGTCGCGGTCACCAGACCTGAGAATCACGCGTCCATCGGTGTGCTCGGGAAGCTGGGGTTCCGACGCAGCGGCGTGACGACGGCCTACGCCGCGGAGCACTGGATCTATCGTCTGACGTCCCACCTGTCGAGCCGCGGGGGGGAGCGTGGCTTGGTGTGGCGTGTCTGAGGTGTCTTGTCGTTTGACGGCCTTCTCGAGAACGTGCTCGGCGGTTCCGGTCCAGACGAATCGTCGTGCCGGTCGCAATTGCCGGCGATCATCTGACCACCGCACTTTGGCCCCAGGCTGGGGCCGATTGTCGAATGGTTCTCGTTTCCGTCCCATCCTCGTACGGAGCCGATGCAAAGGAACTTCGAGAACGTTGCACTGGACAAGTCAGTGCTCCGTCGTCCGCCGTCGTGCGCCGTCGTCCGCCGTCGTGCTCCGTCGTGCGCCGCGCGCCCTGGCGCGCCGGCAAGCGGCTTGGATGCGCTCTTACTGGACGAGGCCGTCCGAAGCCGACGTCGTCCCTGACGGGACGGTCTGGGTCGTCGTCAGCATCGTCGTCTGCGTGTTGGTCGTCGTCACCGTCGTGGTGGTCGTCGACGTCGTCGTCACGTACCCGTAGGTCGTCGGTCCATCGCCGGTGATCGTGCTGCCGCCACCGGAGAAGTCGACATCAAGACCCTCGAGCAGGCCGGTGAACGCGTTTGAGCCCGAGTCGAGGTTGATCGTCCCGTTCGGAGCCTCGATGTCGCCCTTGACGACGGCGGCTCCGTAGGCGGGATTGGCCGCCTCGCCGGTGCCCGTCGCATAGATCAACAGCTTGTTGGTCGGGTAGTTCTCCGCCTGCAGCCCGATCCCGCCCCCCTGGATGCTGAAGCTCCCGCAGATGTAGGTGTCGTCGCTGTAGGCCTCATAGCCGGTCAGGAGGATCGCGCCGCCTGGATAGCAGAACACCTGGGGCGTGTTCGCCGGCTGGTTGCCGATGTCCCAGGTCCCGCTGCCGTTGTACGTCGTGGTGCAGGTCGGGAGCGGATCGGCCGAGGTGTTGTAGGGAACCGGCCAGCTCGTCAGGTCGGTCGCAGCTGCGGTTGCGGCCCCGTCGTTGTAGGTGCCGCCGCCGCCCTCGGTCGTGACCTGGCAGCCGGAGCCGGTGCCGAAGTTGAGCGATTCGTAGGAGGAGCCACCGGGATCGAGGAACAGCGAGCTGTTGCTCAGCACGCCGCCGTTGACCGTCTCCGAGCCGCCCTGCATGTAGACGCCGTTGTCGGAGCAGTTGCTGTCCATTGCGAACAGCGCCAGCGGGCTGCCGGACACCGGCGTGGTCGTGGTCTGCGTGCTCGTCGTCGGCGTCGTCGTCGTCACGACCGTCGTCGTCGGCGTCGTCTGAACGGTCGTCGTGTAGATGGTCGTGCCCGGTGTGAAGCTGGCGCCGGCGTCCGCGCTGGCGTTTGCATTGGAGATGCCGGCGATCTGTGCGAAGAACGGTGTCGCGCTCGTCGAGACGTCGACAGAGACCTTGCCGTTGCTGAAGTGGACCTGGCCCGCTGCGATCGTCACCCCATTCGCGGCGGCGATCGTCTCGGCGACGTTGATCGCGTCGGACGTGTCGGTCGTCGACGTGCACGTCTTTCCGGGGGCGCCGGTCGCCAGGCAGTTCGCGGCGGCCAGCGAGGCGGCGTCGGCCGCGACCTGGGCCTGGTGACGCTTCTGGTACCAGCTCGCGGTGTCGATCGCCAGCGCGGACATCAGGAGCGTCACGACGACCGTCGCGGTCGTGAAGAACATCGCCTGCCCGTGCTCGTCGGGGAACGCGCGGAGCAGGCGTGAGAAGAGGCGGCGGGCGCGTCTGGCCGGGCCCGACGCTTCGGCAGCGTGGGGGTGAGAATGGAACCGACCTTGTTGGCACCTGCGCATGATTCCCGGCTCATCCCGTCTCGATGACTGCAGTCCGTTATGGATGACTGCGACTTCGCATCGGCGTGCGCGGGTAGTGCTTGACCGATCGTCCGCCTGGCTGGACGAACGCTCTGGACGGCTGTTCGAGCGGTGAACTACCGATCGGGCTCGGGCCGGCCCTCGATCTGCGGTGATTCGTGCGCGTTGCCTGGACGGATGGCCGACAGGTCAACGGGTGCTCGTCCCACCGGTCCATCGCCTGAGGTCAGGTCCGTCAACTTTGCGGACGTCCCTGGACTCTGCGAACATATGTTCGCATGACTCGTCAGGTCGTCGTCTGCGCTCTGATCCCGCGCATGGAGCTCGCGGTCGCCGTCGGCGACCGCGAGGCCCTGCTCGGAGTTCCGGCTGCGCTCGCTCCAGAGCCGGGCTCGGGACAGCAGGTGGGGGAGGTCTCCCTCGCCGCAGAGGCGTTCGGAATCCACTCTGGAATGCGTCTGGGTGAAGCACTTGCCCGCTGCCCGCGTCTGATCCTGGTGCCGCCTGATCCAGCGGGCGTTGCCGATCGCTGGGAGCGGATGCTCTCCGCGCTCGAGTCGATCGGGGCTGCTGTGGAGCCCGCGCGGCCTGGCCTCGCCTGCTTCGACGCTCGCGGCCTCGTGCGCCTGTATGGAGGGGAGGTGGCGGGTGTTGTGACGGCTGCCCGTCGCGCGCTTGGCGTTCCCGCCCGCTTCGGGGTGGCGCCCACACGTTTCGCCGCCTGTGCGGCGGCGAGTCGAGCGCGGGTTCGCCGTCCGCTCGAGGTGGGGGGCGGTGAGCGCGAGGCGCGGGCGTTCCTCGCGCCGCTTCCCGTCGCGCTCCTCCGTGATCGGCCGGAGGTCGCGGCTCTGCCCGACGCGCTCGAGCGGCTGGGAATCGGGACGCTCGGCGAGCTTGCCTCACTGCCGGCGGCATCCGTCGCCGATCGCTTTGGGCGTGGGGGAGCGCTGGCGCAGCGCCTGGCGAGCGGAGGCGACACTCCGCTGCGTCCACGCGTCCCCGGGGAGTTGCTGCGCGAGACGCTGGAGCTTCCCGACGCGAGCAGCGGATCCCAGCTCGAGCGCGCACTGGGGCTCCTGATCGACCGCATTCTCGCGAGGTCGGAGCGGCGGGGCAGGAGCCTGCGCTCGGTGATCCTGTCGGCCGTGCTCGTCGAGCGCGGCGGTACCTGGCAGGAGCGGATGACCTTCAGGGAGGCTCTCAGCGATCCGCAGCGAATGCGTCTGGCGCTGGTTCCGCGCCTTGCGCTGGTGCCGGCTCCGGCGGCCTCGCTGCGCCTCGCCGTCGACTGCTTCGGCCCGCCGGCGGGATCCCAGCGGGGCCTGCTCGACGACCCTGCGGCGGTCCGTGCCCTCAGGCTCCGCGAGGCGATCCGTCAGACCCGCTCGGCCGCGGGCCCCGACGCCGCTCTGCGGATCCTCGCGGTGGACCCCGGCTCGCGGGTTCCCGAGCGTCGCGCCGTTCTCACTCCGTTCGAGGGATGAGTGGTCCCCGGCGACTGTCCGTTCCTCGCCGGGTCTCCGTCACGGCGAGCACGGAGGACGGCCGTCCCCAGATCGTCGACGGCCGTGAGGTCGATGCCGTGCGCGAGTCCTGGCTGATCGAGGACCGCTGGTGGACCGAACGGCCCTTGCGCCGCCGCTACTGGGAGGTCGTGACGGTCTGCGGTCGCAACGAGGTCGTCTTTCACGATCTCGTCAGCGGCAGGTGGTGGCGGCAGCGGTGACGGGCCGGATCCCCACTCGTCGCGGACCACCGGCAACCCCGATCCCCACTCGTCGCGAGCCCTAACATGGACGCGATGACAGGATCGATGCCCGGCCTCGACCCCACCGCGACCGCCGTCGGAACCTGGAGCGGGGGGCGCTTCATGCGCTTTGGCATCCCGCTCGACGAGGATCGCTACCTGGCGCTGATCACGCCCGGCAGGGACATTCCGACCGTGATCACCGCCGACGTCTACGGCACCGGCGAAGCCGACACGATGCTCGGCCGCGCTCTGCACGAGTTGGTTGGCCGGCCGGGCGGGCTCGGGCGCGACGAGATCTGCGTGATCGGAGCGGTCGGACATGACTTCTACACCGGCGAGCGCGACGGCGCCAAGGGTTTCCCGCGTTTCACCGATCCGGGCCTGCGCTCCGAGCCGGACTACGGCTCCTACCTGCGGATGGCGACCGAGCGCAGCCTCGAGCGCTGCGGGCTCCAGCATTTCGACCTGCTCCTGCTCCACAACCCCGATCGGATCGGATACACGAGCGAAGCCGTCTGGGACGGGATGGCCGCGCTACGCGAGGCGGGCCTGGCCCGGATGATCGGCGTCGCCCCGGGCCCCGCCAACGGCTTCACGCTGGACCTGATCGACTGCTTCGAGCGGTTCGGCGACCGGATCGACTGGGCGATGGTCATCCTCGGTCCGCTCGAGCCGTGGCCCGGCGAGCTGTGCCTCGACGCCGCGGCGCAGCGCGACGTCAAGCTGATCACGCGCGTCGTCGACTACGGCGGCCTCTTCTTCGACGATCTGCTCCCGGGGCAGGAGCTCGCTCCGCAGGACCATCGCAGCTTCCGGCCCCCGGGCTGGATCGAACAGGGCCGCCGGCAGCTTGATGCGATGCGGCCGGTCGCGGAGCGCCACCGCCTGACGATGCTCCAGCTCGCCTGCCAGTGGAACCTCGCCCACGAGGCGGTCCACTGCGTCGTGCCGACGCTCGTGCAGGAGCTCGGGGCGTCCGCCCGGGCGGTCGAGCTCAAGCGCGCCGAACTCGCTGCCCTTCCGCTCCGCACCGGTGCTCTCGACCGCCGAACTCGGTGAGATCCGCCGGCTCGGAGACAACACCGGGTGCATGGCTCTCAAGGGGGCGAGCTCCGGGCACCAGGGTGCGGAGCGGCCCGACGCCTGGCTTCTGAACGATCACCTCGCCGACGTCGCGCGCCGCTGGCAGATCGAGCCGGCGCGCGACCTCGTCAGGATCTGACCACGCCCGCCTGCATCCACTCGCAACCGGACGAGAGGTCCTCGACGCCCATCGCCGCGGCCGCTGTCAGCCACATGCCGTAGCGCATGAACTCGTCGACCTCCTCCGTCGAGGCGCCCGACAGTTCCAGCACCTGCCCGGCGAGGCGCGCGTACGCCGCGCGAACGCGCTCGCGAATCAGGGGGTCATCGCAGGCGGCGTAGGCCTGGAGCTGGAGCATCAGCAGCGGCCGGTCGGAGGCGAGCATCTCGACGTAGCCCTTTCCCATCGCGTCGAGCACGCTCATGCCATCCTCCGCGCTCGCCGGGTCGAACGCCTCGGCCGAGGCCGCGAACATCTCGCGTACCCGCTCGAAGCCACGCTCGACGGCCGCCAGGAAGAGCTCGCGCTTGCCCGCGAACAGGCTGAACACATACGGCTGGGCGACGCCGACGCGGCGAGCGATTCGGTCGACCGGCGTGCCGTGGAGCCCGCCTTCGGCGAACTCCTCGACAGCCGCCTCGATCAGCGCGCTCCGCCGCTCCGCCGCTGGGACGCGGGTTCGCTTGAGTGCCTGGGCGGTCATCACCAACAATATTAGTCGCTGCTAAGGCGGACGCCGTCTACTCGCTCGCCCGGATCCTCGCCCACCAAGGACGATTGCGAGTGGCGACGATCGCCCAGACGGCGGAGAAGCCGGCTAAACTGATGTAAACCTTTTCAGAGGCCACCGGAACTCGTGCCAGCCAGCATCCACGACGTCGCCGCGCGCGCCGGCGTCTCGGTCGCGACCGTATCGCGGTCGTTCACCGCGCCGCGTGCGGTGCGGGACGACACCCGAGCGCGGGTCCTGGTGGCGGCCGCCGAGCTGGGCTACGAGCCCAACCGCGCCGCGCGCGGGCTGATCACGGGGCGTACGGGAAACGTCGGCGTGATCGCCCCCGATCTCGGCAACCCGTACTTCCACGCCGTCCTGAAGGGTGCCCAGGCGCGAGCGCGCGAGGCCGATTACGCCGTGTTCGTGGCCGACGGACAGGAGGATGCCTCCGAGGAGGAGGCGCTGATCCGCGCGATGCGCAAGCAGGTCGACGGGATCGTCCTGTGTTCCTCGCGGCTCGCGGCGTCCACGCTCGCGCAGCTCGAGCCGACACCGACCCTGGTCCTGCTCAACCGCCGCGTGCCCGGCCGCCCGTCGGTGGTCGTCGACAGCGCCGGCGGGATGCGCCAGGCGATGCGCCACCTGGCCGGTCTGGGCCACGCGCGCTGCGCGTTCGTCGCTGGGCCCCGCCGCTCGTGGTCGGGGCGCGAGCGTCTTCGCGGGCTGCACGACTGCGCCCGGGCGGTCGGCGTCGAGCTCGTCACGATCGGCCCGGTGGCGCCGCAGTTCGCCAGCGGCGCCGCCGCCGCCGACCGGGTCCTGGAGACCGGTGCGACGGCCGTGCTGGCCTACAACGACCTGGTCGCCGTCGGAGTCCTGAGGCGGCTGGCCGAGCTCGGCGTGTCCGTGCCCGACGAGCTGAGCGTGGTCGGGTTCGACGACATTCCGCTCGCGGCGATGGTGACGCCGCCGCTGACCACCGTCCAAGCGCCCGTAGAGCTGGCCGGACGGATGGCCGTCGAGACGCTGCTCGGCTGCCTGGAGCACGGCGCCGTGCAGCCGCCGGCGGCGGTCCAGCGGCTCCCGGCGACGCTTGTCGTCCGCAGCTCGACCGCCCCGCCGGCGGTGACCCGAACCACGACCGCAGTGAGGAGCGCATGAAGATCAGACAACTCACGACCGCCGGCGGGAACACCGCCCACATCACACTGTTGCTGGCCGACCTTGCGGCGGGCGAGACCCTGGAGGTCGGAGCCGCGAATGAGTCGGCCGCGGTGGTGCTGACCGGCCGCGTCGAGGCCGCCGTCGATGGTGTCGCGCTGGGCGTCGCCGGCGGCCGGAGCTCGGTGTTCGAGGCCCCCGGCGACACCGTCTACGCACCGCCCGGGGCGGCCACGACCCTGATCGCGACCGGTGACGGAGCCGTCCAGGTGGCGATCGCCGAGGCGGCCGCCGAGCCGACCCCGGACGCGCCCCCGGCGCGCGTGATCCGGCGGGCCGATCAGCGGATCACGGAGGTCGGGCAGGGCAACTGGTCGCGGACCGTGCGCACGATCCTCGGTCCCGAGCACGCCGCGGTCCGGCTGCTGCTCGGCGAGACGATCAACCCGCCTGGTAACTGGTCGTCGTATCCGCCCCACCGCCACGACCGCGACGACCCTCCGCGCGAGGTGAACTTGGAAGAGGTGTACCTGTTCAAGGTCGACCCTGCGGGTGGCTTCGGCGTGCAGATCCGGTACGACCTCGGCGGCGCCGAGGAGGCGTTCCTGGTCCGCGAGGACGACATCGCCGTGATCCGGGCCGGCTTCCACCCGGTCGTCGCGGCGTCGGGTTATGCGCTGTACTACCTGTGGGTGATGGCCGGCGCGGGACGCGTGATGGTGCCCTACCTCGACCCTGCACACGCCTGGGTGGCGGAGGCGGCATGACGATCGAGCTGGCCACGGCCGTCCTCAGGCTCCACCCCCTTGATCCGGTGGGGCTGGCGCGCGCCGACCTCGCACCCGGCGTCGAGCTTGACGATGGCGGCCGGACTCTGCTGGTCCGCGAGGCGGTGCCGCGCGGGCACAAGCTGGCGCTGATCGACCTGCCGGCCGGAACGGAGGTCCGCAAGTACGGTCAGCCGATCGGGCTGACCACGCGCGACGTCGCCGCCGGCGAGCACGTCCATGAGCACAACCTCCACTCGCTGACTCGGTCCCATCCGCCCGGCGCGCAGCACGGTGCGCGTGACGGCGCACCCGCGGCGGCTACGGCGCCCGACCCGCCCCCGCCCGGGGAGGTGCCGACCTTTGACGGCATCGTCCGCGCCGACGGGCGGGTCGGGACTCGGAACTACGTCGCGGTTCTGAGCACCGTCAACTGCTCCGCGACCGTCGTCAAGCGGATCGTCGCCGCGTTCTCGGCGCCCGGCGCCCTCGACGAGTACCCGGAGGTCGATGGGGTGATCGCCGTCACGCACGGCACGGGCTGCGGGATGGCGGCCGACGGCGACGGGCTGTCACTGCTGCGGCGGACGCTCGCCGGCTACGCCCGTCACCCCAACGTCGGCGCGGTCGTACTCGTCGGGCTGGGCTGCGAGGTCAACCAGATCGCGGCGTTGACCGAGGAGCTCGGCCTGGAGGACCGGCTGGTGATCCAGGAGCTCGGCGGATCGATGGCCACGGTCCGAGGGGGGATCGACCAGGTCCGCGATCTGCTGCCGGCTGCCGCCGCGACCGCCAAACGCACCCCGGTGCCGGTTTCCTCCCTGACGCTGGGGCTTCAGTGCGGCGGCTCGGACGCCTGGTCCGGCGTGAGCGCCAACCCGGTGCTGGGCGTGGCCGTCGACCGCCTGGTCGCCGCCGGCGGCACGGCGGTGCTGGCCGAGACGCCGGAGATTCACGGCGCCGAGCACCTGCTGACCCGCCGCGCCGCCTCGCCCGAGGTCGCCCGGGCGCTGCTCGAGCGGGTCGCGTGGTGGGAGCGCTACGCCGCCGCCGAGGGCGGCAACCTCGACAACAACCCCTCGCCCGGGAACCGCGCCGGCGGGGTGACGACGATCGAGGAGAAGTCGCTCGGCGCGGTCGCCAAGGGCGGCTCGACGCCGCTCCGTGCCGTCTACCGTTACGCCGAACGGGTCACCGAGCACGGCCTGGTGTTCATGGACACTCCGGGCTACGACCCGGTGTCGGTGACCGGGATCGTCGCCGGGGGGGCGAACCTGGTCTGTTTCACGACCGGACGCGGCTCGGTCTTCGGATGCCGGCCGGCGCCCAGCCTGAAGCTGGCCACCACGACCGAGCTGTACCGCCGGATGGCCGATGACATGGACTTCGACTGTGGCGCGGTGCTCGATGGCCGCACGACCGTGACCGAGCTCGGCGAGACGCTGTTCGAGGAGATCCGGGCAGTGGCGTCGGGGCGCCCGACCAAGAGCGAGGAGCTCGGCTTCGGAGACGAGGAGTTCGTGCCGTGGCAGCTGGGAGCGGTGATGTGAACCGGCTGTCGCTGCGCACCCTGGGCTCTGTCCCGGTGGCGCTGCGGCCCCCGATCGACCCGCGCAAGCTGAGCGTGGGGATCATCCACCTGGGGATCGGCGCGTTCCACCGCGCCCACCAGGCGGCGTTCACCGAAGACGCGATCGTCGCGGCCGGCGGGGACTGGGGGATCTGCGGAGTGACCGAGCGGAGCGCCGCCGTCGTCGAGCAGCTTGCACCGCAGGACGGGCTGTACACGCTGTCGGAGCGCGGCGCCGGCGGCGAGCGCGTGCGGGTCGTCGGCGTCGTCCGCGAGCTGCGCTTCGCGCGGGCCGACCCCCAGGGCCTGCTGCGGCGGATCGCCGACCCGGCGGTTCACGTGATCACGCTGAACGTCAGCGAGAAGGGCTACCGCCACGACGCCACCACCGGTCGTCTGCGCCTCGAAGACCCGGGAATCGCCGCCGACCTGAGCGGCGGCGGGCCGTTGACCGTGGTTGGGCAGCTGGCCCGCGGGCTCGATGCACGCCGCCGCGCGAACGGCGCCCCGATCACCGTCGTGTGCTGTGATCTCCTGCCCGACAACGGCCGGGTGCTGGCCGGGCTCGTGCGCTCCTTCGTCGAGCAGACGCCGCAGGCCCCCGAGCTGCTGGCGTGGATCGAGCAGGGCGTCCGCTTTCCGTCGACGATGGTCGACCGGATCACCCCCGCGACGACCGCGGCCGACCGCGCCGCGGTCGCCGCTGCGCTCGGTCTGGAGGACCGTGGCGCGGTGATCACCGAGCCGTTCCGCCAGTGGGTGATCGAGGACGATTTCGCCGCTCCGCGGCCGGCCTGGGAGCGGGCCGGCGCGATCATGACCGACGACGTGCGCCCCTACGAGCGCCTCAAGATCCGCCTGCTGAACGGCTGCCATTCGACGGTCGCCTACCTTGGGGCGCTGGCCGACCAGGAGCTCGTGAGCGACGCGGTCGGCCCCGGGGGGCCGTTCATCGCCGTGCTCAGGGAGCTGATGGAGCGCGATGTTGCGCCGACCCTCGTCGTTCCGGCGGGGTTCGACCTGGCCGCGTACGAGGCGCAGGTGCTGGAGCGCTTCGCCAACCCCGCGCTGCGCCACCGGACGCTGCAGATCGCGATGGACGGCAGCCAGAAGCTGCCCCAGCGGCTGCTCGACACCGTGCGCGACCGGCGGCGGGCCGGCGCTGAGCCGGTGTTCGCCGCGCTGGGCGTCGCATCGTGGATGCGCTTCGTCTCCGCGCGGCGCTCGGACGCCGGCCGCGGGCTGACCGTCGATGATCCGCTGGCAGACCTGATCGCCGAGCGGCTCGGCGGTCATGAGGATCCCGCCGCGGTCGTCGACGGGCTGTTGTCGATGCGCGAGATCTTCGACCCGGAGCTGGCCGGCGACGCCGGTCTGCGGGCGCTGCTGGTCGAACTGCTCGGCCGGCTGGTCCGCGACGGCGCGCGCCGTACGGCCGAGCGCCTGATTCCGTGAGCATCAGCAACTGAGTCCCTGCTGACCGCGGTCGAGCTGTCGGTCGGGGAGCGGACCTATCGCGCGGCCATCAGGCCCGTCAACGAATGATTCTCGCCGTCGCGCTCGAGGCAGCACGCTCGACCTCGGCGAGGCTGACCATCGAGGTGTCTCCCGGCGTGCTCATCGCCAGCATTCCGCGAGCCACTCCGAGCTTGGTCGCGCGCTGGGTTCCGAGTCTCCGAGGAATCCGTGGATGAGTCCGGACGCCAACGAGTCGCCGCCCCCGACTCTGTCGAAGATCTCGATCTCGCGCATCGGAACGATTCCCGTATCCGCGCGTGTCACGCACACCGCAGGGGTAGCGGCCGGGAGCCGAGTGAGCAAATCCGCGGTCATGGCTGGACGCCCCCGTTTGCGAGCGTGGCGGCAATCGCGTCCTTCGCGAGCTGTGAGATTTGGTCGAAGTCCTCTGCGGCGATGAGGTCTGGTCTGACCATCCAGCTTCCGCCCACCGCCGCGACCGTCGGCATCGACAGGTAGCCGCCGGCGTTGGCGGCGTCAATCCCCCCGGTTGGGATCCAGGCCACCTGAGGGAATGGTCCGGCCAGGGCCTTGAGGTAGGCTACGCCCCCTGCCTGCTCGGCCGGGAAGAACTTCAGCAAGTCCAGACCGAGTTCGAGCGCCGTCAGGACCTCTGTTGGCGTGCAGGCACCGGGAACGAGCAGCAACCTGCGGTCGCGACAACGCTGCACGACAGCCGGGCTGAGGCCAGGCGACACCGCGAACTGGGCGCCAAGATCCGCCACGGCGTCGACCTGCTCTGGCGTCAGCACAGTGCCGGCACCCACGATCGAGCCGGGCGCGGCGCCGATCAGCGCCGCCAACGCGTCGAGCGCCGATTCCGATCGGAGGGTGAGTTCGATGACGGGAAGTCCGGCGTCGTGCAGGGTTCGTCCGAGCGTGCCGGCGTTTGCCGGCGCCACGCCACTCACGACCGGGATGATTCGAGCGGCTGTGAGCTCCTTGGCTGCGATCATCATGCTCCGGGGATCGTCGATGGCGACGGGTTCGGTCCGCGTGGATGGGTGCAGCTGCAGGGACCGTGCACTAGACGCGGCTGTAAGCGCCGTCGATCGAGATGTTTGCACCGGTCATGAAGCGAGCCGCGTCTGAGCAGAGGAATACGCACGCTTCGGCAACTTCGTCCGCGGTGCCGAAGCGAGCGATCGGATGACGACGCAGGAGCTCGCGCTCGAAAGCGTGGTCATCGTTCATTCCGTCCATCACCGTTCGGTGCAGCTCGGTTTCGATCACGCCGGGCATCAGCGTGTTACTGCGCACGCCCTGTGGTCCGTATTCGACTGCAATGTGATCGGACAGCATGTTCAGTCCCGCTTTGGAGATGCCATACGCGCAGTCACCGGCCCAGACCGTGATCGCGCAGACGGAGCTCATGTGCACGATCGATCCCCCGCCTGCGGCAAGCAGGTGCGGCAGAGCGTACTTCGACACCAGGAACGGCGCGCGAAGATTCGCAGCGAGCACCGAATCGAATGCGGCCGTCTCCCACTTGTGCAGTGGAGCCCAGTCGGTCACATCGATGCCTGCGTTGTTGACAACCGCATCCAGGCCGCCCAAGCCGTGCGCTGCTCGGTCGACGACGGCTTGCGCCTCTGCCTCGACGGATAGGTCACCGAGCACTTCGATCGCGGTCCCGCCGGCGGCCTCGATTTCCAGCCGGGTCCGCGCGGTCCGCTCCGGATCGCGACCGGCGGCAGCGACCGTCGCGCCGGCTTCCGCGCATCGGACTGCGACCGCTCGACCGATACCACTCGAGGCCCCGGTCACCAGGATCCGCTTACCGGTCAGAACTGGCATGTGCGAGCTGCTCCTTCGTGTGGTGTCGACTGGCGTTGGACTGCCCCGGCCGGCGCTCGTCATGCTGACGCGACCGAGCCCGTGATCCGATGAGGGCGAGGCCCGCGGACTCAGGCGCCGGCGTTCTGCACATCCTCCAGCTGGCGGCGGTAGCTCGAGACCATCAGCTCCGTGAGCTCCTCGAGCGACGTCTCGTGCACCTGCTGGTCGATCGTCATGCGGCCGCCCTGCATCACGTTGATGCGGTCGCAGAGTTCGAAGAGGTGAGCGTAGTTGTGGTCGATCACGATGATCGAGACGCGGCCGCTCTCGGCAAGGTCCTTGACGAGGTTGATGATCAGACGTGATTCGCGCGCTCCCATCGCCGCGAGCGGCTCGTCGAGCAGCAGGATCTTCGTTGCCGCGCGCACGGCCCGGGCGACCGCGATCGCCTGCCGTTGACCGCCTGAGAGCTGCTCGGCCTCGGCGTCCACGCTCGGCACGCTCACCTTGATCTCGTCGAGGTACTGACGCGCGAGCTTGCGCATCGCACCCTTGTCGAGGAGACGGAGCGGTCCCAGCCTCGTCAGCTCGTGGCCCAGGAACAGATTCTGGTAGACGGGCAGCTGCGGAATCAGCGCGAGATCCTGGTAGACGGTCTCGATTCCGTGGGCTCGGGCAGCCTCGACCGAGGGGAGGCTGCACGCCCGCTCCGTCGATCAGAAGCTCTCCCTCGTCCTGCGGCGTGGAAGCCGCTCAAGATCTTCACGAGCGTGCTCTTGCCGGCGCCGTTGTCACCGACGAGCCCGAGCACCTCGCCCTGGCGCAGGACGAGGTCGATCCCGCGGAGGACCGACGAGCGCGCCGAAGCGCTTCGTCACGCCGCGCACCTCGAGCACGGGCGCGCCGGCAGGGGCCGGGGCCGTGGGCTCGGCGGGCTGGGCGCCGGCGCTCATCGGCCCCTCGAGCGGGCGATCACCCGGTCGAACTGGACGTTCAGCGCCATCGCGAAGATGATCACCACGCCGACCCAGATGAAGAAGTCGTTGGTGCTGACTCCGATCAGCGTCAGCCCGTCCTCGAGGATGCCGATCAGGATCGCGCCGATCAGGGCCCCGAGCACCGTCCCGCGTCCGCCGGTCAGGGCTGTGCCGCCGATCACGCAGGCGCCGACGGCGTACAGGATGTAGTTGACGCCGAAGTTGCCGGGGTCGAGGCGTCCCGTACTTGACCGAGTCGACGATTCCCACGAGACCGGCGAAGAACGAACAGAGCACGAAGCACCACACCTTGACGCGCCGGATCGGCACGCCCGCCTCGGCCGCGCCGACGAGGTTCCCGCCCGTGGCGACGATCCGGACGCCGAAGCGCGTTCGATTGAGCATCGCGCCGAGGACGAGCGTGATCACCGCCACCCAGAGGATCTCGGACCACTTCCAGACCCCCATCGCCTTGCTGGCGAAGTCCGTCCCCGCGCTCAGCGGGATCGGCGACGCCGCGGTGTCGTTGGAGTAGACGAGCACCAGCCCGATAGAGGATGAAGTTCGTCGCCAGCGTGGTCACGAACGAGGGCACGTTCAGGCGCACCGTGATCAGCCCGTTGATCGCTCCGACGACGCAGCACGCGAGCGAGCGCGAGCACGATCGCGAGCACGAGCGGCACGCCGCCGTTGTGGGCCCAGTACATCACCCACGGGCAGAACAGGAAGACCTGGCCGGCGGACAGGTCGATCTCGGCGAGCATCAGCAGCAGCACCTCGCCGACGGCGATCGCGCCGATCGGCCCCGCGTAGCCGGCGGCCGAGCTGAGGCTGAGCGAGCCGGTGAACGTCGACCCCGCCCTGATCGTGAAGTACGACGAACAGCCCGATCGTGATCACGGTCGGGGTCAGCTCGCGCTGGTAGAGGAACAGGCGCAGCACCCGACGCCCGATCGACACGGCTTCGCTCTGCTGCCCCGGCGGACCGGCCGCCGGGGCAGCAGCAGACGTTGGAGCGTCCGATGCCACGCTCGCGAACGACTAGTACGGGATCTTGGACGGCGCCGTGCAACACCTTCTGCGCCGCGCCCGTTCCCTCGAACCTGCTCGACGACGAGGTAGGGCTTGACGTTCGACTTGGTGACGATGCCGAGTCCCGTGTCGGTGTCCGTCGGCCTCATCAGCCCGCCCGAGATGTTGAACAGGAACAGCTGCATGATCGTGTCGAAGCCCTGCAGGTACGCCTGCTGGTCGATCGTGAGCGGTCACGTAGCCGGCGTTGATCGCCTGCACGACCGGCAATCCGACGTCCCAGACCGATGCTTTGACCTTGCCCTTCAGATTGTTCTTCTGGATGAACTCCGCGACCGCGTTGCTGTCACCGCTGTCGACGGCCATCATGAACTTGACGTCCTTGTGGCCCGCGTACCACGAGGCGATCTTGTCGTACTCAGGCGAGCCCTCGGTTGCCGAAGTCCCGACCTCAACGAAGTCGACGCCGGCCGCCTTCAGGATCGGCTTCGCGCCGTCGAGTCGCGGCTGGATGTTCCCCGTCCCCGGAGTCGCGATGATTCCGGCGACGAGGTCGCCCTTTCCGATCCCCTGCCCGAGGATCGCCTTCCCGACCGCGGCGCCGGCGGTGAGGTTGTTCTGGCCGACGTAGGCCAACCGGTTGTTGACGACAGCCCGCCGAGACGTCGGCGTTGTACGCGATCACGGGAATGCCGGCGTTCAGTGCGGTGTCGGTGGGTCCGTTGAAGGCGGTGTTGTCGATCAGCGGGCACCCGATCCCGGCCGCCTTCGAGGCGATTGCGGTGGTGAACGCCGAGACCATCTCGCTGACGACCGAGTCGGTGGAGCCCACCCAAGAGTACGAGGTGCCTGTGATCGCGCAGGCGTCCGCGCATCCGTAATCGTCGCCGTGAAGAACGAGTTCGTCGTCACGTGGTTGTCCATCACGAAGTGGTACTTCGGATGGCTCGCGAAGAACGGGATCTCGTCGTTGCGCATATAGGTCTTCGCGCTCGCGTCCTGCTCGGTCAGGATGTCTGCCAGGCCGGCGTACATCGGCGCGGCGGCCGCCACTACGCCTGCGTGCTTGAGGAAGCGTCGCCGCGAGAACTCGCGTTGCTCCTTGCTGATCTCGTCTGGCTTGTCTGATGCCATCGTTCCTCCTCCCTTCCTCGATCGCGTCTGGATTCAAGCCGGCATACGGTCCGCCGCAGCGGCCCCGTCTCCGCCGGCCCAGTTTCCAGATGGCTAGTTCGAGGTTTCGTACAGCGAATATCGACGTCCCGATTCAGAACCGTGCCGCCGACCCAGTGCTTTCCCTCACGGGCAGACACTACCTGATCCGGGGCACATCAATCGATTAGTTCTGAATCCGCGCTTACCCTACACCGAGAGCGGGCCCCGATGCAACGCAAGACTGCAATCGAATGCCTACTCATGAGGGATCGGGTCGCCGGCGCGGCGATCGCTCTTCTCGGAGGCAGCCGCCGCGCCCGGCGGTCGGCTCTGTCCGGGAAGCGGCGAATCGTGCGCTGCGGCCGTCGCCGTCCAACAGGTCGCGTGGAGTTGACGGGTCGCTGCTCAGCGGCAGCGCTGCTGCCCGAGCGGATCCCGGACCGGGGACGCCGCTAACCCTGGCTCGAGGTCGCCCAGATGTTGATCGCGCCCTCGCCGGCGTAGCGGTCGATCTCCGCGATCTCATCGTCGTCGAACTCGAGTCGCGTCAGCGCGGCGACGTTGTCTTCAAGCTGCCGGACGCTCGAGACCCCGATCAGCGCCGAGGTGACCCGCGCGTCCCGCAGCACCCAGGCGAGCGCGAGCTGGGCGAGCGACTGACCCCGGCGCCGCGCGATCTCGTTCAGCGCGCGCACGCGCCCCAGGTTCTCGGCCGTGAGCGCGCGCTCCGCCGGAAAGTAATTGCCACGCCGCACGCGCGAGTCCTCGGGCACTCCCTCCAGGTACTTGTCGGTCAGCAGCCCCTGGGCGAGGGGTGAGAACGCGATGCAGCCGATGCCCGCCTCGGCGAGCACGTCAAGCAGCCCGTCTTCGATCCAGCGGTTGACCATCGAGTAGGACGGCTGGTGGATCAGCAGGGGGGTGCCGAGCCCGCGGAGGATCTTGATCGCCTCCGCGGTGCGCTCAGCCGAGTAGGAGCTGATTCCCACGTACAGGGCCTTGCCCTGCCGGACGGCTGTGTCGAGCGCGCCGAGCGTCTCCTCGAGCGGCGTCTCGGGGTCGAGGCGGTGCGAGTAGAAGATGTCGACGTAGTCGAGCCCCATCCGCCCGAGGCTCTGGTCGAGGCTCGCGAGCAGATACTTGCGCGAGCCCCGGTCGCCGTACGGCCCGGGCCACATGTCGTAGCCGGCCTTGGTCGAGATCACGAGCTCGTCGCGGTGCGCGCGAAAGTCCTCGGCGAACAGCCTGCCGAAGTTCGTCTCGGCCGAGCCATAGGGCGGCCCGTAGTTGTTGGCGAGATCGAAGTGCGTGATGCCGAGGTCGAACGCGCGCCGCAGGATCGCGCGGCTCTGCTCGATCGGCCGGTCATCCCCGAAGTTCTGCCAGAGCCCGAGTGACACGGCGGGCAGCTTCAACCCGCTGCGCCCGCACCTCCGGTACTCCATGCCGTCGTAGCGGGTCTCGCTCGCAATGTAGGGGTCACGAAGGGCCATGAGCCATCAATCGTAGACGCCGTGGCCCCGCCGCACCGCCGCACCGCCGCACCGCCAGACCGCCACACCGCCACAGCGCCGCACCGCCGCACCGCCAGACCGCCACACCGCCACAGCGCCGCACCGCCGCAGCGCTGCACCGCCGCACCGCCGCACCGCCGTCGCGCCGGCGGTGCGGGTCGCCTAGGAGTGAGTCGTGTGGCCGGTGTGCGAACCTGGCGGGTTATCCGAAAGTGACAAGCAACGGGTGGGTTGGTCATCGGCTGACATCCGACCTGTGGTCCGCATCAGTGCCACCGGATGGCGCGGAACCCCGACCGGGTGGCCTCCGAGCCGGACTTGGATACAAAAAACGCCCTCCCAGGTCACTTTCTGTATCCAAGTGCGGCCTGCGGCGTTGCCGCCAAGCTCTGCGACGCCGTCGACGACGCGGTTACGTTGTCAGATTGTGATAACGCGGCGCTCGACGCCTCGGTCCGCGGAGCAGTCCCCGGTTTGCGCTCATTCTGAGTGACTCGCGGAGGCCCGGATCACGCTCCGGTCGCGACCGGACCCGCGACCGGACCCGCGACCGGACCCGCGACCGGACCCGCGACCGGACCCGCGACCGGACCCGTGACGGAGCCCGCGACCGCCCCCGAACCCGTCCCCGCGGTCGCCGGCGCGATCGCCGGCGCCGAGCGCGTGCTGAACGGCAGCAGCAGCGCGACCATCGCGCCCGCGGCCAGCACCCCGGCCCCGACCGACATCGCGGGCACCAGCCCGTGCACGAACGCGAGGTGGGACCCATACCCGCCGTGGCTCGTGAACACGGTGGCCAGCACCGATACCCCGAGGACGCCACCGAGCTCCCGGATCGCATTCGTCGCACCCGACGCCTTGCCGGCCTGATCGGCCCGCACGGCCGACAGGACGGCGTTGGCAGCCGGGGCGAACACGAGCGCCATGCCGCCGCCACCCAGGATGAACGGCACGACCATCCCCGAGTACGACTCGTTCACCCCGGCGATCCCCGCCAGCCACGCGAGCGCCACCGCCTGCAGCGCCAGTCCCGCGATCAGGAACGGCCGGCTCCCGAAGCGGTCCGAGAGGTACCCGGCGAGCGGCGCCACGAGCATCGTCGACCCGGTCCACACGAGCATCTTCACCCCGGCCTGCAGCGCGGAGTTGCCGAGCACGTTCTGCAGGTACTGGCTCATGAAGAAGATCGAGCCGAACATCCCGAAGTACATCGACAGGGATACGACGTTGGTCACCGCGAAGCTGCGCCGCGCGAAGAACTGCATCGGCAGCATCGGGTCATCGCTGCGGAGTTCGTTCACCACGAACGCGACGACGAGCAGCGCGCCCGCGGCGAGCGCGACGAGCACCTCCGGCGCGCCCCAGCCGAGCGTCTGTGCTCGGATCAGGCCGAAGATCAGCCCGAACCACCCGGCGGACGCGAGACTCAGCCCGCGCAGATCGAACGACTGCGACGGCCCGTGGCTCTCCGACAGTTGCCGCGCCGCGACCGGCACGAGCGCCAGTCCGACGGGGACGTTGATCCAGAAGATCCAGTGCCAGGAGGCCGCCTGGATCATCGCTCCGCCGACGAGCGGGCCGAGCGCGACCGCGATCCCGCTGATCCCCGACCAGACGCCGAGCGCGAGCCCGCGCTCCTCAGGTGGAAAGGCATCGGCGAGCAGCGTCAACGTGAGCGGCGTCGCGATCGCGCCGCCCAGACCCTGGACCGCCCGCGCCGCGATCAGCAGCCCCATCGTCGGCGCCAGCGCCGCGGCCGCCGAGGACAGCGTGAAGATCGTCAGTCCGGCGACGAACATCCGCCGGCGCCCGAACCGGTCACCGAGCGCCGCGCCGGTCAGCAGCAGCACCGCGTAGGCCAGCACGTATGCGTTGACGGTCCATTCGAGCGACTGGATCGACGCTCCGAGCTGCCGGTGGATGCTGGGCAGCGCGACGGTCACGACGAGGTTGTCGAGCACGACCATGAACAAGCCGACCGACACGATCCCGAGCGTCCACCCGCGCCGCTTCGACGCGGGCGCCGGCGCCCCGGCACGCGCCTCCATGATCTCGGCCGCCGCTGTTCCGGCAACCGGCTTTCCGATCCGACTGAGATCCCGCGTGGACATCTCCGCTCCTTTACTTAGTACTAACTAAGAAAGGAGATTAGCAGTAGCTAATAAAAAGTCAAGCGAGGTGTCTCCGCCAGCGCCGTTCGGAGTACGGTGTGTGCCAGTCGACCTCAGGAGGATCTGATGGGCTTTCTGGACAAGGCGAAGGCAGCCGCCGAGCAGGCTGCCGCCAAGGCGCAGGAAGGCGTCGAGGGCGTGCAGACCAAGCGCGATCTGACCGCTGCCTACGGTGAGCTCGGACGTGTCGCATATGCGCTGCTGCAGCGGGGGGAGATCGAACACGCCGAGCTCGCGCCGCTCGCCGGGCGCGTCTCGGAGCTCGAGGACAAGGCCGCCGCGACAACCTGACCGCAGCGGCCGCTTGAGCCGTATGGAGCGCGGCATGCGACCGGGACGCATGCGAACATGTGTTCGTCTTGTATGCCGAGCTCCACTGCCACTCCGCCTTCTCGTTTCTCGACGGGGCATCGCTCCCCGATGAGCTCGCCGCCGCCGCGCTCGAGGTCGGCTACGAAGCGCTTGCGCTGACCGACCACAACACGGTCTCGGGCTCGATGGAGTTCGCCGTCAGCGCGCGGGCGCTCGGTCTGCGCGCGATTCACGGCGCCGAGCTCGATCTCGACGACGGACGCCACCTGACCCTGCTCGTCCAGGACGCGACCGGCTGGTCGAGCCTCTGTCAGCTGCTCACGCGCGCGCACGCGCACACGCGCGACCACGGTCCGGGGCCTCCGTCCGAACCCTCCATACCGCTCGGGGATGTCCTGCAGGGCGCCGCCGGACTGGTCTGTCTGAGCGGCTGCGCGACCCGCGGCGTGCACGATGAGCCGACGCTCGCCCAGCTGCGTGAGGCGTTCGGCCCCGAGCGCATGCGGGTCGAGCTCCAGCGTCCCTACCAGCGCGATGATCGCGCCCGCAACCGCCGCCTCGCCCGGCTTGCGGAACGCCTCGGCCTCGCCTGCGTCGCGACCGGCAACGTCCATGCCCATGCCCGCATCCGAGCGCCGTTGCAGGACGCCTTCGTCGCGATCCGCATGCATTCGACGCTCGACGCCTCCGAGCCCCACCGCCGCGGCAACTTCAGCCACGTGCTCGCCTCCCCGGCGGCGATGGCGGCACGCTTCCCCGAGTACCCGGAGGCGATCGCCGAGACCGTGCGTCTGGTCGAGCAGCTCCACTTCGACCTCTGCAGCGACCTCGGGTATCGCTATCCCGGCGCCGAGGATGCGGCGGCGCTGCGCACGCTGAGCGAGCTCTGTGCGGTGCGACTGCGGGATCGCTACAGCGGCGCGGGCGTGCTCGAAGCCACCTCCCGCCTCGAAGAGGAGCTGCGAATCATCGAGAAGCTCGGCCTGGCCGGCTTCTTTCTGCTCCACCACGACCTGCTCGAGCTCGCGCGCGAGGTCGCAGTCGAAGTCCGCGGGCCGGATACCGCCCGGGCGCTGCTGCCTCCCGGCCGCGGCCGCGGTTCGAGCGTCTCCTCGATCGTCTGCTACCTGACCGGCCTCTCGCATGTCGACCCGATCGCCAACGACCTCCTGATCGGCCGCTTCCTCAACGAGGAGCTGACCTCGCTGCCGGACATCGACCTCGACTTCCCGCGCGACATCCGGGCGACGTTGATCCCCCGCATCCACGAGCGCTACGGCCACGACCGCTCGGCGCTGGTCGCGGCCTTCCCGACCTACCGGGCACGCGGCGCGATCCGCGAGCTCGGCAAGGCGCTGGGGCTTCCGCCCGGCGAGATCGAGCGGGTCGCCCGCGGCAGCGAGGGGTGGGACGCGCGTGGCGTCGAGCGCGACATCGAGAGCGCCTTCGGGGTGGAGCTCGGTCTCAGCGGACCTGCCGACGCCGCCGGCACCGGCTTGCGGCACGGTGCCGGCGACCCCGGTCCTGACCGGGGCGGCGCGGGTATCGACCCCGGCCCTCACTGGGATGGGCCGCCCCCCGGCGTCGATCCCGATCCGCGGCGGGATTCGAGCCTGTCCGCCCGCCCCGCCGCCGCGATCTCCACACGCCGCGGGGCGGGGGAGCGCTGGCGCTGGCTCGCCCGCCTGTCGGCGCAGGCCCATGGGTTGCCGCGCCACCTCTCCCAGCACTCGGGCGGGATGATCATCGCCACCCGGCGCCTGATCGACTGCTGCCCGATCGTCCCGGCGGCGATGGAGGGCCGCCAGATCGTCCAGTGGGACAAGGACTCGTGTTCGGACGCGGGTTTCCTGAAGATCGACCTGCTCGGGCTCGGAATGCTCTCGGCGGTCGAGCGCTGTGTCGAGCTGATCGCCTCGGGCCGCCGCGAGCGGATCGACCTCAGCCGGATCCCCTATGACGATCCCGAGACCTACAGGACGATCCAGTCGGCCGAGACGACGGGCGTCTTCCAGATCGAGAGCCGCGCGCAGATGCAGTCGTTGCGCCGCACGCGGCCGGAGACGCTCAAGGACATCACGATCCAGGTTGCGATCGTCAGGCCCGGTCCGATCCAGGGTGGCGCCGTCAACCCCTATATCGAGCGCCGCCAGCGGCTTCGCGAGGATCCCTCATTCGAGGTGCCCTACGACCACCCCTCGCTCGAGCCCGTCCTGCGCGAGACGCTCGGCACGATCATCTTCCAGGACCAGGTGCTCGAGGTCGCGATGGCCTTTGCGGGCTTCTCCACAGGTGAGGCCGAGGGCCTGCGCCGGGCGATGAGCCGGAAGCGCTCGGCCGCGGCGATCGAGGCCCATCACCGGCGCTTCGTCGCTGGTGCCAAGCGCCTGCACGGCGTCGACGACGAGCTCGCCGAGCGCGTCTTCGCGATGGTTCAGGGCTTCTCGGGCTTCGGCTTCCCGAAGGCGCACGGGGCGGCCTTCGGTCTGCTCGCCTACCAGTCGACCTGGCTACGGGTCCACTACGGCCCGGAGTTCCTCTGCTCGCTGCTGAACGAGCAGCCGATGGGCTTCTATCCGCCCGACGCGCTCGTTCACGAGGCCCAGCGGCGCGGGATCGAGGTGCTGGCTCCGGACGTCAACGAGAGCGGCGTGGAATGCGCGCTCGGTTCCGACGGCCGCGTGCGGGTCGGCCTCGGCTACATCCGGGGTGTGCGCGCCCAGGACATGGAGGCGCTGGTCGCCGCGCGTGAGACCGCCGGCCCGTTCCGCAGCCTCGCCGATCTCGCCTCCCGGGCCGGTGCCGGCGCCCCTGCGCTCGAGTTGCTCGCGTGGTCGGGGGCGTGCGATTCGCTTGCGCTCGCCGGCGCGTCCGCGACCGAGATCGCGCGCGTGCTGGGCTCTCCCCGGCGCCTCGTTCTGTGGCAGATGGGCGTCGCGACCCCGGGCCGCAGCGTGCCCGGTGGGGTGCAGCTGTCGCTCCCGCTCGACCTGCCGGCGCCACCCCGCCTGCGAGAGCTCTCCGGATGGGACGCGATGCTCTCCGACTACGACACCAAGGGGCTGACGGTCGATGCCCATCCGCTTGCCCTGCTCCGCGATCGGTTGCCCGCCGGCTCCGTCACCAGCCGTGACCTGGACCAGCTCCGGCACGGCGGCCGGGTGCGGGTGGGGGGCCTGGTCGTCGCCCGTCAGCGGCCGGGGACGGCGAAGGGGGTTGTCTTCGTCCTGCTCGAGGACGAGTTCGGGGTGATCAACCTGATCGTGCCCCCGCAGGTGTACGAGCGTCATCGCCTGATCGTGCGCACCGAGCCGTTGCTGCTGGTGGAGGGCAAGCTCGAGCGGTTCGCCGCGGCCGGGGGCGCGATCAACATCCTCGTCGCGAAGGTCGACTCGGTCTCCGCCCCCGATCGGATCGTCGCGCACGTCAAGGATTTCTCGCTGCTCGACGAGCAGGTCCGGACCAGGCGCGCCGAAGAGGAGCGCGGGGCCGCGGCCGCCGACGACTTCCGGGCCGTCGCGCCACCGGTGATGAGCTTCGGCGCGGGGCGTCGGAGATGAGTCGGGAGTGAGACGGCACGGGGCGGCGACGACCAACCTGGCAGCGGTCGCAGCGCCGAAGCCCGTGCGGCCGATTCTCGGAGCCGATGGTGACGCTGCGCCCGGTTCCTCGATAAGGTGCCCGTGTCGTGCTCGCCGTGATCATCATCGTCGTCGTCTTCACCGGGCTCGCCGGAGGCCTGTTCTGGGCCGCGTCGCACGGCGGCATGGGTGGCATCACGAAGGTGATGATGTCCGACGCACCCGCCGGGCGCCGCCTGATCAACCTCAGTTTGGTCGTCGTCTATCTCGGCTTCGGCGTCGCCCTGCCGCTGATCTTCATCATCGGCAACCACGCCAAGGCGAGCGCCCAGGTGGGAGGGGTCAAGCTCACCGCCGCCGAGAAGCAGGGCCGGGCGCTGTTCGGCGAGCACTGCGCCGTCTGTCACACGCTGGTCGCCGCCGCCGCCGTCGGCAAGGTCGGTCCCAACCTCGACATCCTCAAGCCGTCGGAGCCGCTGATCCTCCACACCCTCGCAAACGGCTGCCTCCAGGATCCCGGGACCGACACGAACGCGATCTGTCTGGGCTACGGGAACATGCCCGCCGACGTCGTGCAGGGCAGGGACGCGGAGGATGTCGCCGCGTTCGTCTCGGCGGTCGCCGGGCACTGAGTCCTGACTCTGCTGATCCCGCCGGCACCCCGAGGTGCACAGCCGGGGGCCTTCTCCGATGGACTTTCGAAACTGACCAACTTAGTGTCGTTTCGCACGATCACAACCTGTGTCGACACCGTCGGATTCTGCAAATTCCGGCAGTCTTTGTGACGCTTGCGTGTATCTGTCCGCAGCCGTTGCTAGATTGCGGCTCTCGAAAACGCTGAATTTCAAACGTTCGCCATGTTGTGGTGACGGGTGGAAACGGGGGACCCAAGGTTATTGGGGCGAATCGTGCGTTTGCGCGTAGCGTCGCTCTTTCGGCGCGAGCCCGTCAGCTAACCCCGTAAGCCTGAGAAAGAGGACGGTCCCCGTATGCCGCCAACGGAACCGAAGCGTCGGGCGAGACTGATCGACAGCGACGAGGTCGACGAGTACATCCGTGCACGCCGGAACGAGCGTGCCCGGCTCTCCGCATCCGCGCTCAGACAGGACGTCCTCAGCGCCGACGCCGAGTTCACGTGGGAGATGCCTCGGGAAACCGCTTTGCGGCGCCGCCTCCTTGACGACGACGTCAGCTACGGCGAGGTTCTCGAAGTGACCGTCGATGATGCCTGGCGCGCCGCCGCCGCCGCGCGTCACGCGGCCCCCCGCGCGGTCGAGCAGTCGCTCGACGAATGGGGCGAGCGTGTCGCGGACCCCCAGCTACGTCCTGTGGCCGCCTCCGGGCCGCGCTCTGTCTCCGAAGGCGGCCGCGATCGGGAAGCCGACCGGCTCTGGGCGAGTGCGCCCGTCTCCGGGGCGGCGCCGTCGACCGGCGACGACCTCGGCCTCGCGAGCGTCACGCTCGCCGGCGCCGCCCCGCCGGCGGGCCTCGCCGGCGTCCCGACCCCGCTGGCGGGCTCGCCCCAGCGCCGTACGGTGGTGATCACCGGTCGCGGTGCGGAGCGCTACCCGGTGCCTCGCCGCCACTACAGCGCCGGACTCAGACCATACGAGCGCGCGGGTTTCAAGCCCGACCGCGTCGCCCTCTGGGCCGTGGTGCTCTGCCTCGCCCTGTTGATCGGGGCGGTCGCCAGCTCGCACTGAGTCCCGGGGTCGGAGACGCGGCTCGTCCGCGCCCTCGCTTCCGGCCAAGATGCGGCTCGTCCGCGCCCTCGCTTCCGGCCAAGATGCGGCTCGCCGGCGCCCACGACTCCTGGCGAGGCGCGGCCTGTCGGCACCCACGATCCGGGCCGCGGACAGTCTTATCGGACCCCCACACCCCCCTGAGAGGGTCTTTATGCGCGACTGCGTTGATGTTGGGCACCAAGTGGGAAGCCCGCATTGAGAGGTTCGGACCTCACTTGAACACAACTCGTCAACCGAATACGCTTACGATTCGTAAGTAGATAACAAGATTGAAGGAGGCCTGTGCCCTCGGGCCTTCTACGCCCCTCGAAACGAGCCCATGTGGTGACCGCCATGAAGACTTCGATGAGCAGGTTCCAGATCCATGACGAGCTGACGGCGCCGGACCGTTCGGCGCCCGTGCTGCGCGGCGCGCTCGCGGGCGGCGGCCAGCTCCCCAACTTCCTCGGCGTGCTCGCTGGATCCCCGGCCGCGCTGCGGGCCTACGCGCGCTTCCGCGGCGAGTTGCGGCACGGCACGCTGCCGCTGCCGACGCTCGAGCGGATCGCGCTGGCGGTTGCCGAGCACTACGGCTCTGAGCAGGGCATCCTGACCCACTCGCGTGCCGCCCGCGGCGCCGGGCTCGGCCTTGACGAGGTCGCGCTCGCGCGCACGTTCAGCTCGAGGGATCCGCGCGAAGCCGCGCTGCTCCGCTACCTGCAGGCGCTGCTCACCGACGGGCGCCCGCCGATCTACCTGCATGAGGAGGCTCGCGAAGCCGGTTGGGACGACGAGCAGCTGCTCGAGGCGATTGCAGCCGTTGCGCTCGAGGGCTTCACCGCGATGATCAACCTCGCCGGCGAGGTCCCCGTGGATGGATCGAACGAGGCATCGCGGTCGCTGCAGGCGGCGTAGCATGAACGGCGCGTGATGGACGCTGCCGACCCTAACGACGATCCCGAAAGAGTCCCGCGCCAATCCTGTTGCCCGTTCTTTCACGAGGCCGTCGAGCTCGTGGGGCGCAGGTGGACTGGCGCGATCCTGAGGGTGCTGATGGACGGGCCACTGCGCTTCTCCGAGATCTCGCAAGCGGTCCCCGACATGTCCGACAGGCTCCTATCCGAGCGGATCAAGCAGCTTGAGGCCCGCGGCATCATCGAGCGGACGGTTCATGGAGGGCCCCCGATCCGCGTCGAGTACTCGCTGTCGCCGATGGGTCGTGCGCTCGAGCCCGCGCTCTCGGAGATCCAGCTCTGGGCGCGGCGCTGGTTGAGTGGGCTCTCTGCTCGCGTCTGACCGCACGGCCCGGCTCACCCTCGCGATCGGGCAGTCTCTGATCGGGCGCCTCTGGCCGCGCGCTCCCGGGCGCCTGCGTCCCGCCGCCCTTCCGGTCGCTAAGGTTCGCGCCCGATGACCTCCTACGTTTCTCGAACCGCCGAAGACGTGATGGCCCTCGCGGCCGAGAAGGAGATCCGCTTCATCCGCCTGTGGTTCACCGACATCCTCGGCCAGCTCAAGGCCTTCTCCATCAACGTCACCGAGCTGGCGGACGCCTTCGAGGGCGGGATGGGCTTCGACGGCTCCTCGATCACCGGCTTCAACGCGATCGAGGAGTCCGACATGATCGCGATGCCGGACCCGAACACCTTCGAGACGCTCCCCTGGCTGCCCGAGGAACAGGGCGTCGCGCGCATGTTCTGCGACATCCAGACCCCCGAGCGCACCCCCTACGAGGGCGATCCGCGTTACGTGCTGCGGCGTGCGGTCGAGCGCGCCCACTCGATGGGCTTCGATCACTTCTATGTCGGCCCCGAGCTCGAGTACTTCTACTTCAGGGACGCCAAGTCGACGGAGGTGCTCGACGAGGGCGGCTACTTCGATCTGACCACGCTCGACGCGGGCTCCGATCTGCGGCGCGAGACCGTGCTCGCGCTCGAGCAGCTCGGGATCCACACCGAGTACACGCATCACGAGGTCGGCCCCAGCCAGCACGAGATCGACATGCGCTACGCCGACGCGCTGAAGATGGCCGACGACTGCATGACCTACCGGATCACGGTCAAGGAGTACGCCCTCAAGTACGGCCTGCACGCGACCTTCATGCCCAAGCCCCTGTTCGGCAAGAACGGCTCGGGCATGCACACGCATCAGTCGCTGTTCCGGGGCGAACGCAATGCCTTCTACGAAGCCGGAGACCCGTACTTCCTGTCCGACGTCGGCAAGGCGTTCATCGCCGGCCAGCTCCGGCATGCGCGCGAGATCAGCTCGATCTTCGCCCAGTGGGTGAACTCCTACAAGCGCCTCGTCCCGGGGTACGAGGCGCCCGTGTACGTCGCCTGGTCGCGGCGCAACCGCTCGGCGCTCGTTCGCGTTCCGATGTACCACCCTGGCAAGGAGGCGACGACGCGGATGGAGCTGCGGTGCCCCGACCCGGCGTGCAACCCCTACCTGACCTTCGCGGTCCTCCTGCAGGCCGGCCTGGAGGGCATCGAGCACGGCTACGAGCTCCCCGCTCCGATGGAGAAGAACCTGTACCACCTCTCGCCCGAGGAGCGGCGACGCCTCGGCATCGAGCAGCTTCCCGAGACGCTCGGCGAGGCGATCGAGCTCACCGCCCAGTCCGAGCTCGTCCTGCGAACACTCGGTGAGCACATGTTCAACCGCTACATCGAGATCAAGCGCCAGGAGTGGGACGACTACCGCGTCCAGGTGACGCCGTGGGAGCTCGACCGCTACCTGCCGCTGCTCTGAGCTGACGACCGCCGCCCCCGGCGACCGAGATCGCTTGGCGGCGAGCACATCGGACGAAACTTCCCAAGCCCCCGCCCCAGATCAGGGGGTTGGGAGATTTCGCTCACCGGTTGAGCGCCACGGTACAACCCCCTCTGCGTCAGAGGGGGGTCGGGAAATTCCGCTCGGTCGGCGGGGCGACTGTCGGCGGGGCGACTGTCGGCGGGGCGACTGTCGGCGGGGCGACTGTCGGCGGGGCGACTGTCCGCGGGGCGACTGTCCGCGGGGCGAAGAGGCGAAGGGGCGACGGGGCGGAGGGCCGGAGGGCCTGAGGGGACGGGCGGAGGTTGGTCGGCCTCGCGGTCGCTTGATGGTCTGCGCTGTTCGGGCCACCGCCCAGGCAACGCGCGCCAACCACGCAGCTCACCCGGACAGCGCCGCCAGCAGCTCGTCCACGCCCGTCACCGGCATCTGGCACGCGAACCGCTCGCACACGTACGCCGCCGCGTGACCGTCGACGGGCCCCCGCCCCTCGAGCAGCGGAACCGAGCTGGCGCCGCCGTCCCCGCCCTCCGCGCCGTCCGCGCCGTCCCCAACGGCCCGTCCCGCGAGCACCTCGTGCGGGCGAAAGCGCGCCCGCACGGCGCCGGCCAGCGGGCCGGCGCCGTCGCCGTCGCCACCGACGATCGCGACTTCTCGCACCGGCGCCAGATAGAAGTCGAGCGCCAGCAGAAGGTGGCCGAAGGCGGTCGGATGCCGGGCGGCGATCGGCCAGTGCAGGCGCAGGACCCCGATCGCCGCGCGCTCGTAGCGGACCTCGCCCGCGAGGTGGGCGAGCCGCAGCAGTCCGAGCGCCGCGGCGGAGTTCCCTGACGGGATCGGCGCATCATCGAGGTCCTTGCGGCGCGTCACCAGGTGCGCGTGATCGGCAGCCGTCGTGAAGAAGCCGCCCCGCTCGGGATCGGGAAAGCGCGCGAGCATCGCCTCGGCGATCGCCACCGCCTCCAGGTACCAGCGCTCCTCGAACGTCGCCTCGTAGAGCACGAGCAGCCCCTGGAGCAGAAAGGCATGATCCTCGAGATACGCCGCGAGCCTGCCGCGACCGTCCTTCCAGGTGCGCAGCAGTTGTCCCTCGCCGTCGCGCAGCTGCTCGAGCACGAAGCTCGCGCACGCGCGGGCGGCGTCCAGGTAGTCCGCGCGTCCGAGCGCGCCGCCGGCGTCGGCCAGCGCCGCCAGCATCAGCGCGTTCCACGCGGTCAGCCGCTTGTCGTCGAGGCCCGGCCTGACACGACCCTCCCGGGTCGCGAGCAGCAGCCGGCGGATCTCGGCGAGCCGATCGGGCGCCGGCACCGGACCGCGCGCCTCCAGCACGCTCGTGCCATGCTCGAAGTTTCCCGCCGCGGTCAGGCCGAAATAGGCGACTGCCTCGTCGTACAGCGGGCCGAGCGCGGCTTGCAGCTCGGCCGGCGTCCACACGTAGAACCGCCCCTCGACCCCCTCGGAATCGGCGTCGAGCGAGGAGCAGAAGCCGCCCTCGGGGCCGCGCAGCTCCCGGATCGCCCAGTCGAGCGTCTCGCAGCAGACGTCGCGCATCCTCGCCTCGCCGCTGACCTGCCAGCCGTGCAGGTACGCCCGGGCGAGCAGCGCGTTGTCGTAGAGCATCTTCTCGAAGTGCGGCACGGTCCAGGTCGCGTCGACCGCGTAGCGGGCGAAGCCGCCGCCGACCTGGTCGTAGATCCCGCCGCTCGCCATCGCCCGCAGGGTCGCGAGCGCCATCTCCGGCTCGCCTGCCGCGAGCAGGAACTCGAGCGTGCAGTGCGGCGGAAATTTCGGTGCGCCACCCCAGCCGCCGCGCTCGCTGTCGAACGTCTGCCGGAGGGCGGCGACCGCATCTGCGATCACCGACGGCGGCACCGGCTCGTCCGAGGGCTCGAAGCTGCCCGCCCGCGCCGAGCGCCGCCGCGACCTTCGTTCCCTGCGCGACGATCTCGCCGCGCCGGTCGGCCCACGCGTCGGCGACGGCACCGAGGACCATCGGCCAGCTCGGCATGCCGCGCCGCGGCTCCGGCGGGAAGTAGGTGCCTGCGAAGAACGGCTGCTGGTCGGGAGTGAGGAACACGTTGAGTGGCCAGCCGCCCTGGCCCGTCAGCCCCTGGCACGCCTCCATGCAGATCGCGTCGACGTCCGGCCGCTCCTCGCGATCGACCTTGATGCACACGAAAGCCGCGTTCATCCGCGCGGCGATGTCCTCGTTCTCGAAGCACTCGTGCGCCATCACGTGGCACCAGTGGCACGCCGAGTAGCCGATCGAGACGAGCAGCGGGCGGTCGAGCTCGCGGGCCCGGGTCAGCGCCTCCTCGCCCCACGGGTACCAATCGACCGGGTTCTCGCTGTGCTGGAGCAGATACGGCGAGGTCTCGTCCGCGAGCCGGTTGGCCATCTTCCCCGGAGCCTACCCGCCGGCGACGGTTCGCCCGCAATACGCTACGGCCAACCCCATCAGCAAGGAGTCGATGTGTCGAGCAGCCGCGAAGCCGTGACCGCCCCTGACGCGCCCGCGGCGGTCGGGCCCTACGTCCACGCAGTCAAGGCGAGCGGGCTCCTGTACTGCTCAGGGCAGATCGGGCTCGATCCCGGCACGGGCGAGCTCGTCAGCGCGCAGCCCGACGACCAGGCGCGCCAGTGCCTGAAGAACCTGAGCGCGGTCTGCAATGCGGCCGGGACCAGCCTCGCCAAGGCGGTCAAGGTGACGATCTACCTGACCGAGAACAACTGGGCAAACGAGGTCAACGCCGTCTACGCCGAATACTTCCCGTCCGATCCGCCCGCGCGCGCGATGGTCGGCGTCAAGTGGCTGCCGAAGTTGGCGCGGGTCGAGATTGACGCGGTGGTGGCGCTCTCTGACTGACGCGGGCGGTATCGGAACCCGTTCGGTCACGCGGGCGGACATCGAGCGCGCGGCGCTTGCCGGCGCCGGGGTCGTGCGCGAGACGCCGGTCGTCAGCTCGCGCACGCTGTCGGATCTGTGCGGCTGCACGGTCGCCCTCAAGGCCGAGAACCTGCAGCGGACGGGGTCGTTCAAGCTGCGCGGCGCGATGGCGAAGATCGCTTCGCTGGGCGAGCGGTGTGCCGCCGGCGTCGTCTGCGGCAGCGCCGGAAACCATGCCCAGGCCGTCGCCTACGCTGCGCGCTCGCTCGGTGTGCCGTGCGAGGTGTTCATGCCCGAGGGGGCGCCGATCGGCAAGCTCGACGCCGCCACCGGCCTCGGCGCGAAGGTGCGCCTCGGTGGTCACTCCGTCGACGACGCGGTGCAGGCCGCGAGGGAGCGGGCGCATGAAGCCGGAATGGCGTTCATCCATCCGTTCGACGACCCCGTGATCGTCGCCGGTCAGGGCAGCCTCGGGCTCGAGCTGCTCACGCAGGTTCCCGACATCTCGCGCGTGATCGTGCCCGTCGGGGGCGGCGGACTGATCAGCGGGATCGCCGTCGCGCTCAAGTCCGAGCGTGCCGCCGTCGAGATCGTCGGCGTCCAGGTGGACGGGTGCCAGTCGTTGCGCTCGTCGCTGGCGGCCGGCTCGGCCGTCACGGTCGCCTCGGGTCTGACGATCGCCGACGGCATCGCCGTCAAGCGTCCGGGCGAGCTCACGCTGGCGCTGATCGATCAGCTTGTCGACGACAACGTGCTCGTCGCCGAGGACGAGGTCGCGGAGGCGATGGTGTTTCTGCTCGAGCGGACCAAGCTCGTCGTCGAGGGCGCCGGTGCCGTCGGAGTCGCAGCGCTGCTCGCCGGCCGTCTCCCCGCCCACGAGCACGGTACGACCGTGATCGTGCTGTCAGGTGGGAACGTCGGCGCCGGCCTGCTCGCCGAGGTCACTCGACGCCACGAGAACCAGGCGGGACGCCGGCTGGTCCTGCGGGCGCGGATCTCAGACCGGCCCGGCTCGCTCGCGCGGCTGCTGTTGCTGCTCGGTGAGTGCGGCGCGAACCTCGTCGACGTCCAGCACATTCGGGAGGGCGTGGAGCTGCACATCCGCGAAACGGGGGTGTTGCTGGTGCTCGAGACGCGCGGCCCCGAGCACGCCCTCGAGGTCGCGCGCGCGGTGCGAGACGGGGGCTACGCGGATCTCGTCGACCGCTCGGCCATCACCGGCCCTACGCCGCGCTGACCTGCAGGTCGGCGGCGGCGGCGTCGGGATCGGCGCCAAGGGCACGCAGGAACGCGTTCACCACGCCGGCATCGAATTGCGTTCCCGTGCAGCGCCGAAGCTCGGCGCAGGCCTCCACGGCAGCGATGCCCGGCCGGTAGGGGCGGTCGGCGACCATCGCCTCGTAGGAGTCGGCGACCGAGAGGATCCGCGCTTCGAGCGGGATCCGCTCGCCGCGGATGCCGTTGGGATAGCCGCGGCCGTCGATCCGCTCGTGATGCGCGCGGACCCAGGCGGCGATGTCGTGCATGCCGGCGTGTTCCAGGATCCGGGCGCCGACCTCGGGGTGGCGCCGGATCTCGCGCCACTCGGCAGGATCGAGCGGACCGGGCTTCTGCAGGATCGCATCGGCGATCCCGAGCTTGCCGAGGTCGTGCAACACCCCGGCGGCGTGGATTCGCTCGACGCGGGAGTCGTCCATTCCGAGGGCGACCGACGTGTCGCGCGCGAGCCGCCCGACTGTCCGGGCGTGCTGGGCCGTACTCGGATCGCGCAGATCGAGCGTCTCCGCCAGGAGCATGACGGCCGCCAGTCTGAGCTCGTCGGCCGGATCGGCCGCCACGGCGCCATCCCGTTCGAGGTACTCGAGCGCGAGCGCCGCGTGGTCCGTCGCGGCCATCAGGACAGCGACATCGGCGTCGGTCGGGCGCTGCCCGAGCAGCGGCTGGTCGATCGAGAGGATCCCGAGCAGCTCGTTTCTCGAGTTGCGCAGCGGCAGCAGCAGCATGTCCTCGGGGTGCCAGGCATCAGCCGCGAGCGAGGGAACGGCCGGTGGCGTCCATACCGCCGAGTCGGAGGTCCAGTCGTAGCTCCCCGCCGGCAGCCAGACGGCGCCGTGGCGATCCTCGCCCGCGCCCAGCATCTGCTGCCACTCGGCGAGCGGGCTGCTCGTGTGCATCAGCGTCTGGCGGGCGTCGACATTGCCCATCACGACGACCACGCGCAGCAGCTCGCACTCGGCGTCGAGCAGGTTGACGACGACGACCTGGAACGACAGCTCGGTGCGGATCACCTGGGCGAGCGCCTCGAGCACCGGCACCGCCCCGCGTCCCATCGCCGCGGCGCGGGAGATCGTCAGCAGGCTCCGGAGCTGCCGCGGGATCGGCGCGTCCGCTTCGTCGCGATGCGGCCTGACCGCAGGCGCCGGAACCTCACCCGTGGCGGCGACGACGCGGTTGCGGCCGGTGCGCTTGGCCTCGTACAGCGCGGCGTCCGCGCGCGCGAGCAGCTCCTCGAGCGAACCATCGCCGCCCGCAACCCCGACCGAGATCGTCAGCAGCCCCGCTTCGCCGTCCGGGTGCGGGACGTGGGCGTGCTCGACGGCCGCCCGGACCCGCTCGGAGATCTCGATCGCCGCCTCGGCGTCGGCGTCGCGCAGGACCAGCAGGAGCTCCTCGCCTCCGAACCGGTAGGCCGTGTCGGCGGGGCGCAGCGCGCCCCGTGCCGTGGCGGCGATCATCCGCAGCGCCTGATCCCCCGCGAGATGTCCGAGGCGATCGTTGTACGCCTTGAAGTGGTCGACGTCGCAGACCGCGACCGCGATCTGCTCACCGAGTTCGCGCTGCAGTGACTCGTACATCGGCCGGTCGTCCGACAGCGCGCGACGGTTGCCGATTCCGGTGAGCGGGTCGCGCCGCGAGTCCTCGACGAGCTGCTCGTTGAGCCGCGCGAGCTCCGCCTCGCGCTCGGCCAGCCGTGCCATCGCGGCTCGCTCGCGGTCGAGCAGGTGCTGGAGGCGCCTCCCCAGCAGCGTCGACCGCGCGACCAGCGCGACCGCGCAGCACAGCACGCCGACCCGCAGTGCGGTCTGCGCGTCCTTGGGCACGCCGGTGATGCGGCCGAGGAGGATCGCTCCGATCAGGACGAAGAACATCCCGGCGGACAGCAGCACCCCGGCGCGGCTCGGTCCGTCGGCATCGGCGGCCTGCTCCGGGCTGCGAGCCGCCAGGACGCCGCCGACCCCGATCGCTCCGAGGCCGATTGCCCACACGGGATCCAGCGGCGAGTGTCCCGCCATGTAGGTCCCCCGCAGCAGCTGGTCGCTCCAGAGGATGAACGCGAACGCCTGGGCGGTGATGCCCGCCAGCACGAGTCGCTGCGAGGCGGTGCGCAGTCCACGCAGCCGGCCTCCGAGCATCGCGTGGAGCGTCAGGATCGCCGCCGACGCGTACAGGCTCGGGTAGACCAGCGCCGCCAGCTTCGGTGCGACGCCGAGGTGCGACCGCGCCGCCGTCGACCACAGTTCGGCCAGGCAGAGGACGACTGCCGCGACCACGAGTGGCGCCGACTCGAGCGCGGCCACGACCTTCAGCGAGCGCGGGCCGGACGGTAGCCGCAGCATGCTCACGATCACGAGCACGGCGAACGCCCACCAGCCGGCATCGGCGAGGTTCGGCGAGGCCGGGAATCCGATCACACCGAACACGTCCCATGCCGCCTGCCCGAACAGCCAGGAACCCGCGGCCAGGGTCCACAGCGTGTACCGCGCCCGGTGTGCCGGTTGCGCCCGCGAGCGGGCGGCGAGCATTCCGATCACGGCGCTGGCCGCGGCGGCGGTCCACGCGATGTCGAAGGCGGCGGCGGCGGGCGCGCCGGCGTAGCTGGCCGCCATCGCCGCGCACGCGATCGCGAGCGACGCGACGACGCCGACAACCATGCGGCCGGGTACGGGCCGCTCACCGGCTTCCATGGGGGCTATGTCGGCGCTGGGCTCATAAGCTTGAGCCCCGCCTGCGAGCAGGGTGGGATTACCACCTTCTGTCGTCGCTCGGCCGGCGTCAGGCGAAGCGTGCGGCCCGGTAGGCGCGCGCCTCCTCGACGAGCGACTCGACCACCGTGCTCGCTGGATCGACCTCGGGATGCCACTGGACGCCGAGCACGTACGTCCGGTCTGGCGCCTCGATCGCCTCGGGCAGCTCGTCGAGCGTCGAGCGGCCCGTGACGACGAGCCCTTCGCCGATCGCCGAGACACCCTGGTGGTGGTGCGACTTCGTCACATGCATCTCCTCGCCGGCGGCGCGGGCGGCGAGCGACCCGCCGTCGAGCGCGACGTCATGCTCGGAACCGTCGAAGCTGCCGAGATTGCGGCGATGCTCGCCGTGGCCGACGAGATCCGGCAGATGCTGGTGCAGCGTGCCGCCGCGCGCGACGTTGAGCACCTGCATGCCGCGGCAGATGCCGAGCACCGGCATGTCGCGGTCCCACGCGGCCTGCGTCAGGGCGAGCTCGAGTTGATCGCGCGCGGGGGTCGTACCGACCGTCTGGGGATGGGCCGCGGCGTCGTAGGTCGCCGGGTCGACGTCGCTCCCGCCGGCCAGCATCAGCCCGTCGATCCGGTCCAGGATCGCGGCCGGTTCGGCCGCGAGCTGTGCGTCCGCCGGGATCATCACGACGAGCCCGCCGGCACGCTGAACGGCCTCGATGTAGACGAACGGGGTCAGCGCGCAGAGCGAATCCCAGGCTCCATAGCGGGCCTGCTCCAGTGCGGCGACGATGCCGATCACGGGGCGATCTCCACTCATCTCAAGCGCAAGCGTACATCTGTCGGCCGACCGGGCGGCGTCGCGACTCGTCGCTACGCGTTGCGGAGCAGGGCTCGCCGGATCTTGCCGCTCGCCGTCTTCGGCAGCTCGTCCGCGAACTCGATGATCCGCGGGTACTTGTAGGGCGCGGTCTGGCCCTTGACGTGCTCCTGAAGGTCGCGCACGAGCATCTCGCTGCGGGCATGGCCGTCGCGCAGGACGACGATCGCCCGCACCACCGAGCCCCGCTCCTCGTCGGGAGCCGCGACCACGGCGGCTTCGGCGACCGCCGGGTGCGACACGAGCGCCGATTCGACCTCGAACGGGCCGATCCGGTAGCCCGCCGAGATGATCAGGTCATCGGCCCGGCCCTCGAAGTAGAGGTAGCCGTCCTCGTCGGCCCGCACCCGGTCGCCGGTGTGCCAGACGGACCGCTCGGGTGCGGGCTCGCCGTCGAGCCACCCGACGAAGAACGTCGGATCGCTGAGCGGATCGGCGAGGACGAGTTCGCCGTCATCGATCCGCAGCTCGATCCCCGGGAGTGGCCGCCCCATCGATCCGGGTCGCACCTCGGCGCCGGCCGGCATGCCGGTCAGCTGGCCCGTCTCGGTCTGGCCGTAGCCATCGCGGATCTCGAGCCCCGTCGCCTCCGTCCACGCGCGCAGCACCTCCGGGTTGAGCGCCTCGCCCGCGGCGACGAGTCCGCGGAGCGCCGGGAGCGGATGCAGGGGGGCGCGCTTGGCGATCACGCGGTATTCGGTCGGCGCCATACAGAGCACGTTCACCTGCTCACGCTTCGCGATCTCGAGCCGCTCGGCCGGATCGAAGCGCGCGTCGTGCAGGAGCGCAGCGGCGCCGCGAAGCCACGGCGCGATGAACGCGTTGCGGGCCGATTTCGACCACCCGCTGGCCGCCGTGCACCAGACCAGGTCGCCCGGGCCGGCACCGAGCCAGTGCTCGGCCTGCAGTCGCTGCCCGGTGAGGTAACGCTGGCCGTGCACGACCGCCTTGGCATCGCCGCTGGTGCCGCTCGTGAACGTGATCAGGCACGGGTCGCGCGGGTCGAGCTCAGCCTCCGCGACCGCCTCGCTGCCGCTGCCGCTGCCGCCGCAGGTGCCGGGATCGAACAGCGTGGCATCCTGCGCCACCAGCACCTCGCACGCCGGCGCGGCCGCCGTCAGCTCGGCGAGGTCGCGCTCGTCGGCGACGATCGCAGCGGGTGCGGCGACGCCGAGCCGTTTGCGGAGGTCACCGGCGCGCAGCTGCTCGTTGCAGGGCAGTGCCACGGCTCCGATCCGGAAGCACGCGACCAGGGTCAGGACCCACTCCGGCCGGTTGCCGATCACGGTCATGACGACGTCGCCGCGCCGCACACCGAGGGCCTGCAGCCGCCGCGCGAGCGTCCGCGAACCCGCGGTGACCTCGCCGAAGGTCCATTCGCGCCGCCGCCCGTCGCGGGCGAGTTCGACGATCGCAAGTTGTTCGGGCGCGTAGGCGTCGATCACCTCGCGGGCGAAGTTCATCGACCGCGAGTCTGCCAGGATGCAGACCCGATGACGTTCTGGAACCTCGTGCTCGGCGTCCATCTGCTCGCGATGGCGTTCTTCGTCGGCGGGCAGTTGATGCTGGCGGCCGTCCTCGTCCCGGTCATGCGCGACGCCTCCGACCGGACACCACTCCTCGCCGCCGCCCGCCGCTTCGGCTTCGGCACCCTGATCGCGATCGCCGTGCTCGTGATCACCGGCGTGGCGATGGCGTCACACAACCATCAGTGGTCGGACTCGACCCTGCAGATCAAGCTCGGACTCGTCGTCCTCGTCGCGATCCTGATCCATCTCCACATGCGCAAGCCAGAGTGGCACGCCGTCGATGGGGCGATCTTCCTCACGACGCTCGGGATCGTCTGGTGCGGCATCGTCCTCGCCAACGGCTGAGTTCACGGCGGCCAGGGTCTGCGCCGCGTCGGCGCAAACTGAGCGTCGGTCACTGCTGGAGCTCGTCGATCAACCCCAGAGGCTCCTGCGTCACGCTCCGCTTGCTCGTCGGACCCCTCAGTCCGCAACCCCGCTGTCCTGCGGACCCGGGGTGGACGACTGAGACGTGCCGCCGTGGTACGACGCGCGCGCGTCCAGCGCCCAGGCGACGTCGTCGGTGATGACCGCGCTCGCGCGGCCATCGAGATACCGGGCGTGCGCCTCACCGTCGGCCAGCAGGTGCCAGATGATGCACTCGAGCCCCCGCTCCGTCGCCTCCCCGAGCAGGCCGTCGCTCGCGAGCCGCTCCTCGACCACGAGCGCGTGCGCGCCGCACGCGCGAGCCCGCGCGACGGCCCCGTGCGTGGTGAAGTGGATCAGCAGGCCGCGACGCAGCAGCGGAGCGCCCTCGCTGAGTTGCGCGATCACCGAGTCCAGGAACGAGGTCACGAGCAGCGCGCCGCCGCCGGCCGCGAACGCCTCCAGCACCCGCGCGACCCGGTCGACGTAGCCGTCCTCCTTCAGTTCGACGTCGAGCGCGATCCGGCCGCGCGCCCAGTCGAGCACCTCCTCGAGCGTGGGGACGCTGTAGCCGGCGCGCGCCGAGATCGCCTTGGCGCTCAGCGAATCGAGTGGCTCGTGGCCCACGCTCGGGTCATGGAAGATGACGAGCTCACCCCCGGCCGCTTGGCGGACATCGAGCTCGATCCCGTCGGCGCCGAGCTGGACCGCCCGGGCGAACGCCGCCATCGTGTTCTCTGGCGTGTCATCGTCGTGTGCGCCGCGGTGGGCGTAGACATGCGGCCTGTGTGCCGTCACCACGCGGGCACTCTAGCCACGATCCGCGACCCTCGCGGTTCGCAATATGCTCAAATCCTCAACTTCCGAGGAGTTCACACGCCATGGCTACCGCGACACCACCGAACGAGCTGACAGATGAGCAGCGCGCGATCTGTGAGATGGTCCGCCAGTTCGCTGACGAGCAGATCATCCCCAATGCCGAGCATTACGACCACGAGGACGAGTTTCCCGAGCCGATCGTCGAGCAGATGCGGGAACTCGGCCTGTTCGGGGTCACGATCCCCGAGGAGTACGGGGGGATGGGGCTCGATCTGGCGACGTACGCGATGATCGTCGAGGAGCTCTCGCGCGGGTGGATCAGCATCTCCGGGATCGTCAACACGCACTTCATCGGCTCGTACCTGCTGATCAAGTTCGGCTCCGAGGAGCAGAAGGAGAAGTACCTGCCGAGGATGGCGACCGGTGAGATCAGGGCCGCGTTCAGCCTCTCCGAGCCCGAGCTCGGCTCCGATGTGCAGGCGATCAAGACCTCGGCCAAGAAGCAGAGCGACGGCCGCTACGAGATCAACGGCCAGAAGATGTGGGTCACCAACGGCCTGCGCGCGGCGCTCGTGTTTCTGCTCGTCAGGACCAACCCGGACGCCACCAAGCCCCATCAGGGCATGACCTGCTTCATCACCGAAAAGGAGCCGGGCGTCCACGAGAACACCGGCGAGTACGCCGGCCTGACCGTCCCGCCGCAGCTGCGCAAGATGGGCTACAAGGGCGTCGAGTCGACCGAGCTGGTGTATGACGGCTACAAGTGCCCGGCCGAGAACATCCTCGGCGGCGAGCAGGCCGGTCTGAACAAGGGCTTCCCGCAGATGATGGACGCGCTGGAGCTCGGGCGCGTCAACGTCGCCGCCCGCGGCGTCGGCCTGGCCCAGCGCTGTCTCGAGCTGGCGCTCAAGTACTCCCAGGAGCGCCGCGCGTTCGGCAAGCCGATCGCCCAGCACCAGGCGATCCAGTTCAAGCTCGCCGATATGGGCACCCAGGTCGAGGCCGCGCGCCTCCTCACCCGCCAGGCGGCACGTATGAAGGACGCGGGCGAGCGTTCGGACATCGAGGCCGGCATGGCGAAGCTGTTCGCCTCGGAGACGGGCCGGTTCTGCGCCGAGGAGTGCCTGCGCATCCACGGCGGCTATGGCTACTCCAAGGAGTACGAGATCGAGCGCATCTACCGGGACGCGCCGCTGCTGCTGATCGGCGAGGGCACCTCCGAGATCCAGCGCATGGTGATCGGTCGCAAGCTGCTCGAGCGCCACAAGATCTGAGACGGAACGTGGGCTCCGGGAGAGGGGGCCTGCGGGCCCCCTCTCCCGATCCACGCAACTTCTCCGCGGGGCCCCGGAACGCCGGCCGGAGCCATACTTGTGGCTCCGGCCATGCTGCGTGCATCCCGTCTGACCCTGCTCGTTCCCGCCGTGCTCGCCTGTGCCGGTACCGCGGCCGCGCGGGCCGCCACGATCACCGTCAACACCGTCGGGGACGGGCCGATCGGGTGCACGCTGCGGGCGGCGGTCCAGGATGCGGACGCTCCCGGCCTGCCCCGCCGGCGGTGCGCGGCCGCCACGCGCGGCGCGAACACGATCGTCCTTCCCGGCGGAGCGTTCACGCTGACGCAGCAGAGCCAACTCGTCATCGCCCCCGGCGCGACGATCACGATCGCGGGCAGCGGCGAGCCCCAGACGACGATCAGCGGCGACGGCGCAACGCGGATCTTCGACGTCTCAGCCGGCGCGACTCTGCGAGTTCATGACCTCACGCTCAGCGGGGGGGTCGCGTCCACCGGCCTGGCCGGTGCCGGCGGCAACGGCGCGGACGGTTACGGCGGTGGGGCGATCGCCAACGCCGGGACCCTCGTGCTGATGGACGACGCGATCACGGCGAGCGATGCCGGCGCCGGCGGCGCGAGCGCCGGCGCCGACGGCGGCGTCGGGGGGGACGGAGGCGCCGTCTTCAACGTCGGCGTCGCGACCTTCAGCGGCGTCAGCTTCGTCGGTGACGATGCCGGCGCGGGCGGCGAGGGCGGGCCACCGGCGCAGGGCGCCGCGGGCGCAGGCCCGGTCGGCGGCCCGGGCGGGGATGGTGGCGCGATCGCGAACGAGGGCGGCGCCATCACGATCTCGGACAGCACGTTCACCGACGATGTCGCCGGCAGCGGCGGCGAGGGGTATACCGGCATCGCCGTGCCCGGGGCGGCGAGCGGCGGGGGCGACGGCGGCAACGGCGGCGACGGTGGCGCGATCTTCAGTTCGGGCGGCAGCGTCTCGCTCACGAACGCGACGCTCACGGCCAACTCGGCCGGCGTCGGCGGCCCTGCCGGCGCAGGCGCGGTTCCGGGATCCGGCGGATCCGGCGGTGCGCTCGCCGCAGTGGCGGGCGCCGCGCTCGTGCTGCGCAGCGACACGGTCGCCGGCAACAGCGCTCAGGGAGCAGGCGGTGGGCTCTACGCTCCGGCGCCGGCGAACGCCGGCTACTACCCGGCCGGAGTCTCGCTCGCCGACACGCTGCTCGCCTCGAACCCCGGCGGCAACTGCGCGGACTCGACGCTGCTCGACGGCGGTGGCAATCTCAGCTTCGGCGACACGACCTGCCCCGCGACGTTCCTCTCGGCCGATCCGAGGCTCGGCCCGCTGCAGAGCAACGGCGGCCCGGCCGACACGATGCGGCTGGGGGCTGGGAGCGCGGCGATCGGCCGGGGGCGCGGCTGCCCGTCCACGGATTCGAGGGGAGTCGCGCGCGGCGGTCGCTGCGCGATCGGCGCGTTCCAGGCGGGACCGCCCGCGGTGACGTTGCAATCGGCGGCCGGCGTGTCATCGACGATCGCTCGGATCCACACTCAGATCGTGCTCGACGCGGGCTCCGGCACGGTCACCGTGAGCTACCGGACGGCCGCGCTCAGACCCGAGCTGCTCACGTTCGGGCTCGGGCCGAGCACCGGCCCGTTGCCCGTCACGATCGTGCTCAAACGCCTGATGCCGGGCGCGCGCTACAGCTTCACGGTCCACATCGCGACCCTCGACGGGAGTGCCTCGACCGCGCCCCGCGCGTTCGTGACGGCGCGCGCTCCGGCGCCTGGCAGTCCGCCCAGCCGGCTGCACGTCGTCTGGCTGCAGGGCTGATGTTTCGGTCTCGTGCTTTGCACGGGGTGTTAACGTGAGCACAGAACGATCCTCACAAGGGAGGTGACGGGTCGCGAGATGGACCGGCAACTGCACCGAGAGCGGATGTCTTGAAGTCGGGAACCACCAATGACCCGCAGGCGCCGGCGATCGAGTCGGAAGCCGCGGTCCTGGCTGCAGCCGTCGCGGGTCCGCCGCGAGCATCGAGTGTCGCCGTTCTGCTCGCGAGCTCGGCCGAGCTCGCGATCGCAGACGTCAGCGCGCGCGAGGCGATGCGCTGGGGCCTCGACCTCGTCTGTGCTCACCTCGGGTGGCCGCTCGGGCGCGTGATCACCCTTGACCACGCGACGTGCGAGCTTGTTGACGCGGGCATCTGGCACGACGAGGCTCCCGAGCGACACGGCCCGTTCGTCGAGGCGTTCGACCGAGCGCGGACGAGTCTCGACGTCGGTCTGCCCGGCGCCGTCGCCCGCGAGGGGCGGGCGATCGCGACCGACGCCATGGACGCTCGGATCAACCCGGCGGGCCGCGAGCTCGGGATCGCCTGCGAGCTGACGTTCGCCGTGGCGCTGCCGATCCTCAGCGATCGCGGGGTGGAGGGCGTGATCGAGGTCATGGGTCCCGACCATGTCGCGATCGACGGCGAGCTGCTCGGGCTGTTCACCCAGGTCGGTCTCCAGGTCGGGCGCGTGATCGAGCGCGACCGAGCGCGCCGGCTGCTGCGAGAGGCGGAACGTCTCGCGGAGATCGGGCCGTGGTCGTGGGATGTCGACCGGGATGAGCTGCGCTGCTCGCCCGAGCTGTTCGCCATGCACGGCTCCTCGCCGCCGATCGGGCCCGACGGCGAGGAGCGGTACGACCCGATCCGGCGCCGTGACTTCCTCCGGATCCTCTCCGAGCCCGAGCGGAGTGCTGTCGAGACGTTCGGCGGCCGCATGTTGACGACCGGACGCAGCGACGAGCTCGAGTACCACGTCAAGCGCGGTCGCTCGACCCGGTGGCTGCGACTGCATGCGACCGTCGTCGAGCGGCGCGACGGCCGTGTCGTCCGGGTTGCCGGGTACGTCCAGGACGTCACCGCTCACAGGCGCGTCGAGCAGCGCAGGCACCGCGCGCAGCTCGCACTCGCCCGCGAGCAGCGCGCCCTGGAGCGCATCGCGCTCGGCGAGCCGCTCGAGCGGACGCTGGGCGGCCTCTGCCGGAACTTCGAGCGTCAGTACCCCGAGGTCATGTGCTCGGTGATGGTGCTCGACCGCGGCGCCGGCGTGCTCACTCACGCAGCTGCACCCTCGCTGCCGGAGGGCCTCGTCCGCACGCTCGATCGGCTGCCCGCCGCCGACGGGTCCGGGGCGTGCGGCACCGCGGCTGCGCGCGGCTCGCTCGTGATCATCGAGGATGTCGCGACCGATCCGTTGACGGCGACGTTCAGCGAGCTTGCGGCGCAGTACGGCATCGCTGCGCTGTGGTCGCTGCCGCTGAGCAACACCAACGGCGAGGTGACCGGCACGCTCGCGCTGTACCGGCGGGAGCGAGGCCGGCCGTCCCGCGCCGAGATCCGCGACGCGCGCGCCGCGGGCAACCTCGCCTCGCTCGCGATCGAGCGGAGCCGCGCCGCCGCCGCCCTCCAGTCGGCGGCCAACTACGACGGGCTGACGCGGCTGCCGAACCGCTCGCGGTTCCTCGAGCTGGTCGCCTCCGAGCTGACCGCGGGTCGCCAGGTTGCCGTGATGCTGGTCGAGGTCGACCGCTTCCGGCATATCAACGAGAGCCTTGGAAATCTCGCCGGCGAACGGATCCTGCTCGAAGTCGCCAAGCGTGTCCGCCGCGCTGTCGGTGACGACGGCACCGTCGGCCGCTTCGCCGGGACGGAGTTCGCGATCGTCCTCCGCGACCCCAGCGAGGAGCGGATCGCCGATGTGCCCGACCGCGTCCTGCGCGCGCTCGAGCGGCCGATCTCGCTCGACGGGGGCGAGTTCTTCCTGACCGCGAGCGTCGGCATCGCGCTCGGCGACGGGCATACCGACAGCGACCCCCTTGCGCTCGTTCGCGACGCGGATGCGGCGATGTCGGCAGCGCGCTCGCGCGGCTCTGGGCGCCGCCAGATCTACGACCACCGCATGCGCGCGCTGATGATCGAGCGGCTCAACCTCGAGAGCGAGCTGCGGCGCGGGATCGGGCGTGGCGAGCTCGAGGTGCACTATCAGCCCGTCCTCGATCTGCGTGAACGCCGGTGGTGCCAGGTCGAGGCGCTCGTTCGCTGGCGCCACCCGAAGCGCGGGCTGCTTGCGCCCGACGACTTCATCCCGCTGGCCGAGGAGACGGGCCTGATCGTGCCGCTCGGGATGAACGTACTCGAGCAGGTCACCGCCCAGGCGGCCAGATGGGCGGTGTCGCTTCCCGGGATCGGGATCGCGGCCAACGCCTCACCGCTCCAGCTCGTCGATCCCGGCATCGCCGGGGCGGTGATCGAGATGCTGTCGGCGACCGACGTTTCCCCGCAGTCGCTGATCCTCGAGGTCACCGAATCGGCGCTGATGGAGGAGGTGGAGACGACCAAGGCGACGCTGGCCCAGCTGGTCGCCCACGGCGTGCGGATCGTGATCGACGACTTCGGGACCGGCTACTCGTCGCTGGCACGGCTCGGGGAGCTGCCGATCGCAGGACTCAAGGTCGACCGCCGCTTCACCGAGGGCCTCGGCGCCGACCCCGACAAGCGCCGGGTCCTGCGGGCGATCGCCGACCTCGCGCGCGCCTACCGGCTCTCGGTCGTCGCGGAGGGGATCGAGGACGCCGGCTCGCTCGCCGATGTGAACGCGCTCGGCTGCCGCTTCGCCCAGGGCTTCCATCTGGGTCGCCCCGCGCTGCCCGACGCGGTCGAGTCGCTCCTGGCTCGACCGCCGCGGCTCGCCGGCCTGTAGGGTGTGTCTGCTTGACCTCGCCAACCGACACGAAGGCGCTGATCGAGACTGCGGTGCGGCGGTTTCTCGAGGAGGTCCCGGCGCTCGGGCCACTGAAGCTGGTCGCCGGCCTCGAGCTGCGGGCGCGCGGCGATGTCCAGCTCTACCGCGTCGAGCTCCCCGGCCCGATCGTCACGAAGGCCGCAGCACACGACGCCAAGGTCACGCTCGAGGTCCAGCGCGCCCGCTTCAACGAGCTGGCGACGAAGGGCACGGTCGCAGACTGGCGCGCCGCGTTCGAGCACGGTGACGCGAAGGCCACCGGCATCGAACAGGTCCTGAAGCTGATCGTGAACGTGGTCGAGCGTCAGGAGGAGCGCTCCCGCACCCGCCGCGCCCGCTCGAGCGGCCGGCAGTAAGACCGGCCGTCGGTCGCCGCGAACCCCGCCTCGCGGCTGGTGGACGCCGCACTACCGCGGGAACAGGCGCGCCGCGAGCTCCTCAGCGGCGTCGAGCTGCGCTTCCACGAGCGCCAGCCCCGCATCCCAGAAACCGGGATCGGACAGGTCGATCCCGATCATCTCGCCGAGCGCCTCAGGGCTCCGCGAGCCGCCGGCTGCCAGCAGATCGAGATACCGCGGCACGAACGCCTCGCCCTCCTCCAGGTAGCGCCCGTACGCGGACAGCGCCAGCAGCTGACCGTAGGCGTAGGCGTAGACGTATCCCGGCGTGTTGATGAAGTGCGGCACGTAGGACCACCACAGCCGGTAGCCGTCGCTGACCTCGACCGCGTCGCCGAACAGCTCCGACTGGCTCTCGATCCAGGTGTCGCAGAAGGTGTCGGCCGAGAGCTCGCCCTGGGTGCGGCGGCGCGTGTGCACGAGATGCTCGAACCGGTTCATCGCGATCTGGCGGAACACGGTCGCGATCGCCCCGTCGATCCGCTCGGCGAGCAGCCCCAGGCGCTCGGTCTCGTTCCCTGCTGCGTCGAGCAGGCGGCCGAACACGAGCGTCTCACCGAACACGGAGGCCGTCTCGGCGAGCGTCAGCGGCGTCGATTGGTGGAACACGCCGCGCGGCTGGGCGAGCGCGGCGTGGAGGCCGTGCCCGAGTTCGTGCGCCATCGTCAGCACGTCCCGGCGCCGGGCCGTGTAGTTGAGCATCACGTACGGGTGCACGCTCGGCACCGTGTAGGCGCAGAACGCACCCCCGCGCTTGTTCGGGCGGACCGGGGCGTCGATCCAGTTCTCGTCGAAGAAGCGCCGCGTGATCGCTCCAGCCCGGGGCGAGAAGGCGTCGTAGGTGTCGAGCACCAGGTCGCGGGCGTCCGCGTAGGCGAACACGGACTCGGTCGTTTCGACCGGCGCCGAGCGATCGTAGTCGGCGAGCCGCTCGATCCCGAGCAGCCGCGCCTTCAACCGGTACCAGCGGCGGGTCAGCTCGAAGCGGCCGCGCACGGCTTCGATCAGCGCGTTGACCGACTCGTCGGATGCTTCGTTGGCAAGATTCCGGCTCGAGAGCCAGTGCGGATATGAGCGCAGCCTGTCGTCGACCGACTTCTCGTAGATCAGCGTGTTGAAGATGAACGCGCACGTGCGCGCGCCGGGTTCGAGTGCCGCGCTGACCGACTCCGCGGCGCGGCGGCGCAGGGCACGATCGCTGGACTGCAGCTGGCTGAGCGCCAGCTCGAGCGAGACCTCCTCGCCGTCCAGTCCGACGCGCACAGCCGAGGTCAGCTCGCCGAACAGGCGCGCCCAGGCGGCGTTGCTCGAGAGGCTCTTCTCGGCGAGCACCTTCTCCTCGGGCTCTGACAGCAGGTGCGGGCGGTAGCGCCGCGCGCTGCGGAGGTGGTGGGCGCAGAACTCCAGATCGCCCGCGGCGAGCAGCTCCTCCGCTCGCGCGTCGTCGATGGCCGCCCACTCCAGCTCGAAGAACAGCAACAGCGTCTCGATCTCGGTTGCTCGCTCCTGGACGTGCTGGAGCAGCGCGCCTCGCGCAGGGTCGGCCGTGTCGGTCGAGAACCGCAGCGCCGCGTAGTTGCCGGCCTTCCCGATCAGCTCGTGGATCTTCGCGAGCTGCTCCATCGCGGCGCGCAGACCGGCCGAGTCGAGCTTCGCCACGGCGCCCGCGTGGCGCTGCGCGAAATCCGCCGCCAGCCGCCTGGCGTCGGCAAGCTGAACCTCGACGCCTTCGGATTCGTCGCCATCGACGAGGGGAGCCAGGTCCCACTCGGACGCGAGCAGCACGGGGTCGGCCAGGTGATCGGAGACGGTTGTCATCGCACGGACTTTATCTGGCGCGACTACGCTTGCGGCAGTGAGGGCACCTCGATCGTTCGTTGCGGCCATGTTCGCCGGAGCGGCCCTCGCCGGCTGCGGGGGCTCGGGCGGCCGAGCGCCCTCGCTGGCCGGGCTGCCGCTGCCGCTGGGTGCGAAGGTGACGCTCAGCAAGCGCACCTGCGACCGCGGGGCCAATGCCTTCTGCTCGCTGCAGATCGTCGTCACCGGTCGCGGCTACCGCTCGTCGGTCCAGATGCTGCACGCGGAGCGGCGGCTGCTGGGCCATCGGCGCTGGGCGCACGCCGCCGCCCCGATCGGGCTGGAACTCGCGGCGGATTCGCCGGGTGATCGCCTGCGCGTCACGTACGCGACGGCGAGCAGTGACCTCGAGGGCGTCGACCTCGGCTGGATCCGGCGCGTGCGTCCCGTCACGCTCGCGCTGTCGCACACGATCTTCGCGCACACCTCGGCGCTGTCGATGCTGCTCGTCCTCGGGACCGGCTGACGCGGCCGCTACTCGGAGGCCGGCCGCTGGTCGAGGTCGTGGACCTCGAGCCTCAGCCGCGGGCCGATCGCGAGCGCAGCCCGACCGGTCAGCAGCTGCTCCAGCTCCGAGCCGACCAGCTCGCGCCGCCAGCCGGAGAGCGTGCGGACATCGGGTTCGGGTTCGGACTGGCGGGTTGCCGCCACGATCTGCTCGAGCTCGCTGCGTGAGGCGATCAGCTCGTAGGCGAGACCGGCATCGAACGCGCGGGCGCGCAGAAGCGCCTCGGCCAGCGCGATCACCGGTGCGTCCGTCGCCTCGGAGCGTGAGCGCCGCTCTTCGCGCGGGATCGGCGGGTCGGCGAGGCCTTCGCGGATCGCATCGAGGAGCGCCTGGCCACGCCGCTTGATGATCGATTGATGGACGCCGCGGATCTGCGCGAGGCTGCCGAAGTCGGCCGGGTGGCGCTTGGCGATCTCGACGAGCGGCTGATCCTGGATCACGGAGCCCACCGGCCGATCCTCGGCCGACGCCGTGCGCTCGCGCCAGGCGCCCAGGCGCCGCGCGACGGCGCGTGCGCGGGGATCGAGCTGGCCCACGCGCGGCAGTCGCTCCCACGCCGTCTCCGGGTCACGCTCGTCGGTCGACGCCTCGAGCCGCCGGCACTCCTCGGTCGCCCATTGCTCACGGCCGCTCGTCCGCAGCCGGTGCTTGATCTCGTCGGCGAGCGTGAGCAGGTGGACGACGTCCTCGGCCGCGTAGCTGAGCTGCTCGGGCGTCAGCGGCCGGGCATCCCAGCGGGTGTAGCTCGCCGTCTTGCCGACGCGCAGTCCGAGGATCGAGCCGATCAGGTTGCCGTAGCCGGACTGGGCGCTCTCGCCCGCGAATCCGGCGGCGATCTGCGTGTCGAAGAGGGTCGTCACCTCGGTCTGCCAGGCCCGGCGCAGGATCGCGACGTCCTGGCGGCCGGCGTGGACGACGACCTCGATCGCCGGATCCGCGAGCAGTCTCGCCAGCGGTTCGATCTCGATCGAGCGGTCGAGCCCGTCGATCAGCATCGTGTACACACCGTCCGGCTGGGCCGGGTCGTCGACCGCGACCTGCGAGAGGCACAGCAGCGCCCGGTAGCGCCCCTCGGACATGAACTCGGTGTCGATCCCGAACCGCCCGCGCGCGCGGGCGAGCTCGGCGAATCCCGCGACTTGCGTCGATGTCGCGAGTTCGGTGCGACCGGCTTGAGCGCTGCGGGCATTCTCAACCATGTTGATGCCGGGACAGTACCGCGCGGCGGCCCCACGGGCCCTCCGCCGAGCGCGAACACCGACCGTGGTGGTAGGATTTGAGCGAGCATGATCTTCTCCTCAAAAGCCGAGTACGGCGTGCGGCTGATGGTCGAGTTGGGGCGCCAGAGCCCTGAGCATCCGACGAGCCTCAAAGCGATCGCGGATGCCGAGGGGCTCCCGCTCGCCTACCTCGAGCAGGTCGTCGCCCGCCTGCGGAAGGCCGACCTCGTGATGAGCGCGCGCGGTGCCCACGGCGGCTACTGGCTGGCCCGGGAGCCGTCCGAGATCACGATGTACGACGTGGTTGCGGCGCTCGAGGGGACGATCGCGCCGATGGAGTGCTTCGTCCACGACACGATGCAGCGCGTCGTCTGCTCACATCTGCCCGACGCGGGTCGCGGGCCGTGCGCGACGAAGCTCCTCTGGACGCGCGTGCAGGGAGGGATCATCCGCTCCCTGCAGACGACGACTCTTGCCGAGCTCGTCGAGTTCTCGCGACACACCGAGCGCGAGCCGGCGGCTGCGGCGGCCGTGCGCGAGGTCGCACCTGCAGTGCCCGAACTTCTAACGAAAGGCTGAGATGCCTGACCTTCAGATCCAGAACCTGCACGTCCGTGCCGGCGACAAGGAGATCCTCCGAGGCGTCGAGCTGACCGTCGGCGGGGGCGAGATCCACGCGCTGATGGGCCCCAACGGGTCCGGCAAGTCAACGCTCGCGAACGCGGTCATGGGGCATCCGAACCTCGAGGTGACCGAAGGGCGGATCCTCTGGGGCGGCGAGGACATCACCGAGGCCGAGCCCGATGAGCGGGCGCGGATGGGGCTGTTCATGGCGTTCCAGTATCCGGTCGCGGTGCCGGGGGTGACCGTCACCAAGTACCTGCGCACGGTGCTCAACGCCCACCGCGCCGCGCGTGGCGAGGAGTCGATCCCGCTGCGCGAGTTCCGCCAGACCGTTCAGGCGGCGATGGAGCTGACCAAGGTGCCCGAGGAGTTCTCGCGGCGGTACCTCAACGACGGCTTCTCCGGCGGCGAGAAGAAGCGCATGGAGATCCTCCAGTTGGCGCTCCAGAAGCCGTCTCTCGCCGTCCTCGACGAGACCGACTCCGGCCTCGATATCGACGCGCTGCGCGTCGTCGCGGAAGGGGTCAACTCGGTGGCCGGTCCGGATCTCGGCATCCTGATCATCACCCACTACCAGCGGATCCTGCACCTCGTCCAGCCGAGCCACGTGCATGTCCTGTACCGCGGGCGAATCGTGCGAGAGGGCGGTCCTGAGCTCGTCGGCGAGCTCGAGGCGAAGGGCTACGGCTGGATCATCGACGCCGTCGACGACGATGCGACCGACGATGCGACCGCCGCGACCGTGGCCTGATCGATGGCACTGACGGGCTTTGAGCTGCCCGAGGTCGCCGGCGAGTTCCCGGTCCTGAGCCGCGCGATCGACGGGCGCACGATCGCGTACCTCGATGCGGCCGCCACCTCGCAGACGCCGCAGCTCGTGATCGACGCGATCGTCCGCTACTACAGCGAGTCGCGCGCCTCGGTCCACCGCGGCGTCTACCCGCTCGCTGTCGAGGCGACCGACCTGTTCGAGGGCGCTCGCGACCGGATCGCCACCTGGCTCGGATGCGCTCCCGCCGAGACGATCTTCACGGCCAACGCCACCGAGGCGATCAACCTCGTCGCCTACACGTGGGGTCGCGTGAACGTCGGCGCCGGGCGATCTCGTGCTGGTCACTCAGATGGAGCACCACTCCAATCTCGTTCCCTGGCAGCTGCTGTGCCAGGACCGTGGGGCCGAGCTCGCGTACGTCCCGGTCACCGACGGTGGTCTGCTCGACCTCCGCGCGCTCGATCAGCTGCTCGCGCGCGCGCCGAAGCTGGTCGCAGTCGCCCACATCTCCAACGTGCTCGGCACGATCAACCCGGTCGCCGAGATCGCCCGGCGCGCACACGCGGCCGGTGCCGTCGTGCTCGTCGACGGGAGCCAGGCCGTCCCGCAGATTCCGGTTGACCTCAGGGAGCTCGACGCCGACTTCTACGTCTGGACGGGCCACAAGGCCTACGGGCCGACAGGTATCGGCGTCCTGCATGGGCGCCGGTCGCTGCTCGAGGAGATGCCGCCCTTCATCGGCGGCGGCCACATGATCCGGCAGGTGTTCGACGACCACTCGACCTGGGCCGAGCTCCCCGGCAAGTACGAGGCCGGCACCTCCGCCATCGCTGAGGCGATCGGCCTCGGCGCCGCTGTCGCGTGGATCCAGGCGCTCGGGATCGACGCGATCCGCGAGCACGAGGAGGCGCTCACGGCCGAGGCGCTCGAGCGGCTCGCGTCCGTGCCCGGAATCACGATCCATGGGCCTGCGGCGGCGAGCGACCGCGGCGCGCTGATCTCGTTCACGCTCGCGGGCGCCCATCCCCACGACATCGGCGAGATCCTGGGGCGCGACGGCGTTTGCGTGCGCGCCGGCCACCACTGCGCGCAGCCGCTGATGCGGCGCCTCGGCGTTGGAGCCACGACCCGGGCGTCGTTCGCGGCGCACAACTCTGTGGATGATGTCGACCGTCTGATCGATGGGCTGCACACCGTGCGGCGGGTGCTCCAGCTGTAACTCCGCCGCCGACTAGTCTCTTAGGAAAGTCACGACGCGTCTCGCCATGGACGACCAGCTCTACCGCGAATACATCCTCGAGCACTACAAGCACCCTCACAACTGGGGCGAGCTCGAGCGCCCGGACCTCGAGGCGCACGACCTCAATCCCCTGTGCGGCGACGAGCTCACCGTCCAGCTCGCGGTCGACGACTCCGGAACGATCAGCGAGATCGCCTTCTCCGGCCACGGCTGCGCGATCTCGCAGGCGTCGGCATCGATGATCTCCGATGAGATCAAGGGGATGCACGTCGACCAGTTGCTCGCGCTCGATCGCTCGTTCGTGCTCGACCTGCTGGGGATCGGGATCTCGGCGACGCGGATGAAGTGCGCCATGCTGTCGCTCAAGGTCCTGAAGACGGCGGCGCTCGGCGGCGCGGTTGATTGGGAGCCCGAGACGCCGGACGGCTGATTCGCCTGCCGCACTGATTCCCCGGTCGCTCTGATTCCCCGGTCGCTCTGATTCCCCGGTCGCACTGGGTCGGAATCCGCATACGCCGCTGCGAAGGTCCGGTAACGTCCCCGAGACAGCAATAATCCAAATTGGGGGGTATCGAAATGAGCCATTTCGCACGGTGGTGGTTGTGGTTGCCGAGTGGCGGCCCGAGCCGGGCCGTCCGTGTCGCCGTCGCGACGCTGACCTGCGGGCTCGTCACGGCCATGGCGGCTGCGCCCGCGTTCGGCGCGGCTCGCGTCTGGGTGCCGGCGCCGCGGCAGCTCGCGGCCGCGCAGAGCACCCATGCGCCGCTGGCGCACGCGTTCGCGATCGATTCCGCCCTACCCGGCAACGAGAACGTCGAGCCCGGGATCGTCCCGAGTGACGACTCCGCGGGCTACGGCTGGAACGGAACTCCGGCGACCGCCGACTTCTCGATGACCTTCACCGAGCCGGCCATCACCTGCACCGGCGCGGCGCAGGGGTACGAATCCTCGCTCGACGTCGGGCTGCTCGCGCAGACGAGCGCGGGCCTCGGCCAGGCCGGTCAGTCGACGATCTACACCCAGAACTTCTGCCCCAGCTACTCGCCGGTCTACCGGTTCGACCTCAGCATCCCCGGCGTCGCCTACGACGGCTATGGCTACGGCAGCGCCCATCCCGGCGACTCGATCACGCTCACCGACTCCATCAGCGCCGCCGGCACGGTCGTCAGCTACATGGACAACACGACCGGTCAGGGACAGTCGTTCGTCGGCAACGGCGGCACCCTGCAGACGATTGAGGTGGGCCTGTTCCCGATCCCCGGCTCGGTCCTCGCGGGCTTCAACCCGATTCCGGTCAGCGGCGTGACGCTCGGCGGCGCCCCGCTCGGGTCGCTCCCCGGCCTCGGCCAGGTCAACCTCGACCAGGGCGCGACGATCTCCGTCGCGACCTCGTCGCTCACTCCGGACGGGTCGGGCTTCACGATGAGCTATGTCAACATCCCTGGCCCGACGGTGACGGCCGCAGCCGTCACCGGCGGCTCACCCACCGAGGTCCCGAACGGCCCGGCGACCGGTGGGACGCCGCTGACGATCACCGGCACCGGTTTCGGCGATCCCGGCGACAACATCAGCGTCACGCTCGTGCCGCTGAACGGCTCCGCGCCGGTGCAGGCGGTCGACGCGACGGTCGTGAGCGACACCGAGATCGACGCGACGACGGCCGACTCCACGGCTTCGATCGGGAGCGACGCGAGCATGCCCTCCTACGTCGAGGTCGATGTCGGAGGCATCACCAGCGCCGCGCCGCAGACGTTCACGTACGCGAAGGTGTGGGTGGACGGCGCCTCGACCGACGCGATCACGCTCGGCGCGCCGCGCGTCCCGCTCACGATCTCGGGCTACGGGTTCACGGGCGCGACCGGGGTCACGTTCGAGCTCGCGAACGGCCACGGGATGACCGTCAGCGCCAAGCGGTTCACCGTCAACGGCAGTGGCACGGAGATCGACATGACCTCGCCGTGGCTTCCGGGCCTCCGGCTGTGGTTCGCGAACGGCCTGACGGTGGCGCCGAGCTATCTGACGGACGTCGAAGTGAGCGCCGGCGGCGCCACCAGTCCGGTCAACGCACCCGACGATCAGGTGACGTTCAGCAAGCCGAGCTCCTCGTCCGCGCGCCCTGCCCGCGGTCATAGAGCCTGACTTCTCAGCCGCGCCGGCTCGGGGCGGATGACGCGCCCCGAGCCTGTCGCGGTCGGCGGCCGGTGTGAACGGCCGCGCTGAGTGGGCTACCTACCTCCTTGTTGCGTGCGTGCTCATGTAGCTCCGCAGCCACGCGAGCAGCCGTAGCTCCGCGGCGCGGCCCTGCCCCGGTCGCACGAAGCCGCCGTTGACCCCCGGCGCCGGCTCATGCTTGACCGCGGCGAACGCGATGTTGTTGAGGTAATGCGGATCCGGAGTGTTGAACGACAGCGCCGCGGCCGGAATCAGCGTCCAGCCCGACCCGCTCGCGGGCGCCTGCACAGCGGGCACGAGGCTCGCGTCGGCTCCGGAGTCGAGGCTCCCGAGCGACCAGACCAGGAAGTGGCCGTACTGCATGGCCCCCGCCGTGTCCGTGATCGTCAACGGCGACGGAACCCACATCGCTGCGTACACCATTCCGGCTGTGTCGGGACCGACGTTATCGACGGTCAGGCCGGTGTCGAACGTGGAGCCATCCGTCTGCGGCGACGGCACCGACAGCGTCACCTCCAGATCGGCCTTCCCGGGGACGCTCTCGACCTCGCTTCCGCACGAGCTCTGTCCGGAGTCGTCACCCGCGTCACCGGAGTATGTCGCAACCCAGTAGTAGGTCCCCTTCGTGGCCAGCGTCACGGGGTCCGATGCAGGCACCGAGCCGTCGGTGACATCGACCGTGTCAGATGCTGCCGCAGGCACGGTGCAGGCGGCATCCGAGTACACGCTGTAGGTGACCGTGCCGCCCGCCGTGGAGGCGTTCGCCCCGGACAGGGTCGCCGTGTCGGTCACCGCCGTCCCGGGCGGCACCCCGATCGTCGCACCCGACTCGTCGGCGCCGGAGAGGGACGTCGAGACATCGGTCGGCCCCGGCACGGTCTCGGTCTCGGAGCCGCAGGCGGAGACTGACCCGTCGTTCTCGTCATCGCCGCTGTAGCTGACCTGCCAGTAGTACGTCCCGGGGTCATTCAGCGTCACGGGCTGCGACGGTGGCATCACCCCCTGCTCCAGGATCGTCTCCGTGTCACTGCTGCCCACCTGCATCGTGCAGTTCGGGTCGGAGTAGACGTTGTAGGTCACCGATCCGGTCGCATCGCCGGCGTTCTCCCCCGACAGTGTCGCGGCATCGGTGACGGCCGTTCCGGGCGGCACCGCGATGCTCGCACCGCTCTGGTCGGCGCCGCTGAGCGACGTCGTCAGCGACGTCGGCTGGGTCGGCTGGCCGTTGACCACCGTGAACACGTAGCGGCCGAGCACCGCGCTGTTGACGCTGTTGTCGATCAGCCCGCCTGGGGACCCGTCGAGGAACGAGCCCGCCTCGCCCGATCCGGGCAGCTCGTAGGAGTCGCCCGGCGTGGCCGTGCCATTCGTGTAACCGACGTAGGCGGACGTGCCGCCTTCGTCCCCAACCAGGCAGTTGGCATCGCCGCCGCTCGCCTGGCCGGTGTCCCACTCGATCGTGTCGTAGTTGAACTCGATGTCGAAGTCGTCGCCGTTGGGACCGGTGTTGCGGTCGGCCCGGTCGATCAGGATCAGCTGGAAGTTGTCGAGGACGCTCGCGTTCTCGTCGTAGCAGCCAACGCCCGGCCAGTTGACGACGAACACCTGCTTCCCGTTGAGCGTGCCCTGCCCGAAGTCGACGAGCGCGCCGCCGCCGCGCGTGTCGACGTCGGCGAAGAACGGGGCGATGATCGGGCTGGGGAAGTCGGTCAGGTCCGACGGCGTGAATTGCGAGAGCGGCTCCGTGAACGTGATGTTGCCGTTTGTGTTGATGTAGACGCCCGAGTACTCGGTGCCGAAGAAGTTGATGTTGAATCCGAGCGGGTACAGCGTCGGTCCGGTCTCCCCGTCGGGACCGGGGCACGGCACCGGGCCGCTGACGTCGCTCGGGCCGCATGGCCAGGTCCCGTCATCGCTTGGCCCGAACGTCACCGCCTGGTAGTTGGTGATCTCGTTCGGGCTGGTCCCGGGTCCGCTCGTCGTCGGGATCACCGCCTGGGCGAATGCCGGAGCGCTGGCGACGCCGAATGTGGCGAGCGCCACCATCGTTGCGAGCAGCGATGCGCGCCGCAGCCGCCACCGTCGCCCCTCGTGCGGTCGCGGTGATCGAGGGTCGAATCTCATGGAACATCCCCCTTCTGATTGTGCGACCCGAGCCGTCGACAGTTCTCGGCTCGGAGTCCCCTGACCTGCTGGTCATGGCGCCCTCGCGCCAATTTTGCGGGCGCCTGCGCCCGCCAGAACCTCCCCGTGATCTCGGGTGCCGGTGGTCGCCCCTCCGCGCCCCTCGGGCGCGGCGGGAGCCGCTCGAACCTATCCGAGCAAGCCGGCGGTCCGAAAGAGAACCCAACCTGTCCCTAACGGAACATTAACAAACTGATCTGTCGTCGCGGTCGACCAGGGGCGCGCGGGCTGCGCGCGATCGCCTCGCGGCCGGAAAACCTAGCGGTGCGCTAGGATTTTCGATGTGCCGTCGACGATCGATGTCTGCCGAGTTCGCGATCTTCTCCCGGGCGAGGTGCGCCTGGTGGAGCACGCCGACCTCGAAATCGGCGTTTTCAACTGCGCTGGGACCGTGTACGCGATCGAGGACCGGTGCTCGCACGATGATGGGCCGCTCGTCGAGGGCGTGCTCGACGAGGCCGCATGCACGGTCGAGTGCCCACGGCACGGGTCCAGATTCGACCTCAGGACGGGCAGGCCAGTGAGCCTGCCCGCATACCAGCCGGTGGACACCTTCCCGGTGATCATCGACGGCGACATGATCAAGCTGGAGGTGGAGTAGTGGCGACTTCCGAGACGCAGACCCTGCCGGCCGATGCGCCGGTGCCGACCGACAACGAGCAGCTGCGCGGCATCAATGCGGACTACACCGAGCGCTACGGCTTCCACGACGCCGAGAACTACCTGTACAAGGCTCCCAAGGGCCTGACCCGGGAGCTCGTCGCCAAGATCTCGGAGTTCAAGTCCGAGCCGCAGTGGATGCGGGACTTCCGGCTCTCCTCGCTCGACTACTTCCTCGCGCGCCCGATGCCGACGTGGGGCTCACCGATGCTGGCCGAGGTCGACTTCGACGACATCCATTACTTCGTCCGCGCGTCAGAGCGGGCCGAGCGGTCGTGGGATGACGTCCCGGAGGACGTCAAGAACACCTTCGACCGGCTCGGCATCCCCGAAGCCGAGCGGAAGTTCCTATCTGGCGTTGGAGCCCAGTACGAGTCCGAGGTGGTCTATCACCAGATCAACGAGGAGCTCGAGAAGCAGGGCGTCATCTTCCTGGACATGGACTCCGCTCTGCGGGAGCACGAGGACCTCGTCCGCGAGTACTTCTCGACGATCATCCCGGCCAACGACAACAAGCTCGCGGCGCTCAACAGCTCCGTCTGGTCGGGAGGCTCGTTCGTCTACGTGCCGCCGGGCGTCCACGTCGAGATGCCGCTGCAGGCCTACTTCCGGATCAACACCGAGTCGATGGGCCAGTTCGAGCGGACGCTGATCATCGCCGACGAGGGCTCCTACGTCCACTACGTCGAGGGCTGCACCGCTCCCACCTACAGCGCCTCCTCGCTGCACTCGGCGGTCGTCGAGCTGATCGCCAAGCCCGGCGCGCGGATCCGCTACACGACGGTCCAGAACTGGTCGGCGAACGTCTTCAACCTCGTCACCAAGCGCGCGGTCGCCTACGAGGACGCGACCGTCGAATGGGTCGACTGCAACCTCGGATCGAAGCTGACGATGAAGTACCCGAGCGTCTATCTGCTCGGCGAGCGGGCCCACGGCGAGATCCTCTCGATCGCGTTCGCGGGCCGCGGTCAGCACCAGGACGCCGGCGGCAAGATCATCCATGCCGCCCCGAACACGACCTCCAACATCTTCGCCAAGTCGATCTCCAAGGACGGCGGCCGCGGCTCCTACCGCGGTCTGCTCGAGATCGCCAAGGGCGCGCACGGAGCCCGCTCCAAGGTCGTCTGCGACGCGCTTCTGCTCGACGAGCACTCGCGCTCGGACACCTATCCGACGATCCGCATCTCAGAGGACGACGTCAACGTCGGCCACGAGGCGACGGTCTCGAAGGTCGGCGATGACCAGCTCTTCTACCTGAGATGCCATGGCATCCCGGAGGAGGAGGCCTCGAAGCTGATCGTCAACGGCTTCATCGAGCCGATCACCAAGGAGCTTCCGATGGAATACGCCGTCGAGATGAACCGCCTGATCGAGCTGCAGATGGAGGGTTCCATTGGCTAGCGCCCTCGACGGTGGCTGGGCCCTCCCGCAGTTCAAGGGCCGTCCCGGCTGGGAGTTCACCGACCTCAGCGGCCTCGATCTCGCGGGCTACGAGCGTGAGCTGCCCGTCACCGGCGTCGCCGGTGCGGCGCCCGGACCGCTGTGGGCGCTCGCCCCGGCGGAGCTTCCCGACGGGGTGCTCGTCACCACGCTCGACGACGCGCCCGCTCGGCTCGGCTCGCTGATCTCGGCCCGTGACGACGTGTTCGTCGCGCTGAATGACGCCGGCGAACGCGGCGGCACCCTCGTCTACGTCCCGCGCGGGGTCGTGCTCGAGCAGCCGATCTCGATCGCAGCACTGCAGGCACGGACCGGAACGCTCGTCAACCAGCGCACGCTGATCGTGCTCGAGGAGGGCGCTCAGGCCGAGGTCTGGGAGCAGTTCCTGTCGGGCTCCGTCGAGCTCGACGGCGTCTTCAACGTCGTCACCGAGCTGATCGTCTCGGACGGCGCCCGCCTCCGCTACGTCTGCGGCCAGGCGCTCTCCGAGCACAGCTGGATCTTCGGCGCCCAGCGCGCCGAGGTCGGACGCGACGCCGCGCTCGACTGGGTCGCGCTCGGTTTCGGGTCGGCCCGCGGCCACGTGCGAATGGAGACCCGCCTGGCCGGAGAGGGCGCCGAGGCGCGCGTCACGGGCGCCTACGCGACCCGCGGCCGCCAGCACATCGATTTCGACACGACGCAGGAGCACGCGGCGCCACACACGACGAGCGACCTGGCCTTCCGCGGGGTCCTCCAGGACCGCTCGTCGGCCGTCTGGAAGGGCAACATCATCGTTGATCCGGGCGCGCAGAAGACCGATGCGTTTCAGGAGTCACGCAACCTGCTGATCTCCAAGCGCGCCCACGCCGACGCGATCCCGGGCCTCGAGATCCAGGCCAACGACGTCCGCTGCACCCATGCTGCAGCCGTCGCCCAGGTCGATCCCGAACAGCTCTTCTACCTGCGCTCTCGCGGTCTTCCCGAGGCCCAGGCCAAGCAGCTGGTGATCGAGGGCTTCCTCGCCGCGCTCGTCGAGCGCTTCGAGGAGGGCCCCGTTCGCGACACGCTCGCGACCGCGCTCGAACAGCGGCTCGCGCTCGTCCTCGGCTGACCTGAGTGGGCCGGCCCGCCTGGCCGGCCCTTTCCAAGGCCCGCCACGAGGCTCTTTGCAGAAGGCTCGCGCGGTACGAGACTTGGATACAAAAAGTGCCCGCCCAGGGCGCTTTTTGTATCCAAGTGCAGCCGGCGGCGCTTGGTCCGTGGAACGTACTCCCGGGCCGGCCCTTTTCGAGGCCCACCGCCCTTAACCCGGAGCGTGCCGTGGCGGCGGCGTAACAGCCCGCGCCCCCGGCGGGCCGTGGGATGCTGAGGCCGTGATCGCCGCAGCACTAACGGTTGATGTCCGCTCAAGTTGAATGCGCGGTAACGGCGTCCGTCGGTTTCGTGCGTATGCGGCTCGTGCGTCTGGGGATCGTGGGACCGAGACCGCAGCGGCGCGGGCGTCCGGGTTGAGGGCCGCTCGGACGGCAACCTCAAGTTCCAAACCCCCCTCTGAATCCGAGGGGGTGTGGAGCTGAGGGGTCTTTACGACCCCCAAGTTCCACACCCCCCCGTCACGACCGGGGGCTCCGGAACTTAAGGGTCATCATCACTCGACGTGAACGGGTGTGGTCTCGGTGGAGACGTTCAAGCCTCGGCTGCCACCGCCTTGCTCCCCTGGGGGCTTGGGTGATGGCGAGGCCGCGATCGCTGAACGTGACCGGTAGAGGGCGCCAGGCGTGAACCCGAGCATCGGCGCCAGCAACTCGCGGCCCGGCCTGTCCTGTTTCACCTCCAACAGCCGGGCGCGGGCAGCCACCGATCTCCGGCGGGGGAGACCGACGCGCTCCTGGCCGCCATCAACCACCACCACCACCACACTTCCACGGCGACTGGAACCTCCATCCAAACCATCATCTCATTGAGCGACGACCACTTAGTCGCCTCGCCCCGCTCACCAGCGTCCGCTCTGGTCAGCGTGTAGCTGCGGCCGACGGCGCCTGGGATGAGCGTGCAGCGGGCCGCGCGGCGCTCCCACCGGTAGGTGAACGCGGGCGCCGGCGTCCCCGACCAGGCGCCGGCCGAGGCGAACAGCCGCTGCCCGACCCGGGAGCTACGGGAGATCGACGGGCTGACCACGATCGCCGGAGCCGCGAACCGATCGGCGATCACCCAGAGGCGACCGTCAACGTCTGCGGCGCGGTGCCCGCCGTGCCGGTGAGATTTGCGATCGCCCGCTTCTCGGCGTCGCTCGTCGACGGCACCATGCCCGGCGCGACGGTCAGCGACTCGACCGGCGTCCCCGCCGCCGGCACCGCCGACGCAGTTGCGCTCGCGGCGGACGCGGCCACCACGGCCGTCGCCCGCGAGGTTCCGTGATCGGCGCTCCGGACCCGTACAGCGTGGCCGGGTTGGTCCGCACGCCGCTGATGATCGTGCCGCCGTAGCGGGCGACGCGGGGGGAGCCGTACTGACCGTCACCGGGGAAGTCGTTGACGTGGTCCCGGGCAGGTTCTGGCCGAAGTTCCGGACGCACGACCCGGCCGGCAGCGCCGATGCATTCGGCCAATCTCGCGTACCCGATCGACGGCTTGCCGTCGACCAGCACCAGCCGCGGGCCGGCGGGGAAGCAGAACGCGTCCGCGTACTCGCACCGGGCCATGCGCAGGCCCACGGCGCGACCGGCGCCACCACCGGGATACGATCGTGGCGATGATCCGCGGCACCGCACCGCTCGTCACGCTCGGGTACGGCAAGTTCGTCCGTGCCGATCGTGTCTTCGCACTCGTGCCCCTCACCGGGGAGCACCGTGGCGATGGCCGCCGCACGCTCGTCCACGTCGACGGCATCGACGATCCGTTGATCGCCTCGCGGTCCGAGACCGCGATCGCCCGCGACGTCGCGATCGCGCTCGGCCACCTCGAGGAGCCGGTCGCCGCTCGCCGCGGGAGCCACGATGACCATCCCGGACAGGAGCCGCTCTTCTGAGACACATCGTCCTCCTGCGCGGGATCAACATCGGCTCCTCGAATCGGGTCTCGATGCCCGACCTGCGCGCCGCGCTCTCTGATGCCGGCTGCGCAAACGTCCGGACCTATGTGCAGTCCGGGAACGTCGTGCTCGATTCGGACCTGTCCGCCGTCAAGCTGGCCGCGGCGATCGGCGACCTGCTTGCCGCGGACTTCGGGTTGAAGATCCAGCTCGTCACCCGAACCCGTGACGAGCTTGCCAAGGTCATTGCCGCCAACCCTCTGGCCGAGGCCGTGAACGACCCGAAGCGCTACCAGATCAGCTTCCTGTCCGAGCCGCTCGCCGAGGAGACGGTCGCCCGCCTGAGCAGCCTCGCCGCGCCGCCCGAACGGCTCGTCGTCGCCGGCCGCGAGGTGTTCGCGTGGCACCCCGAGGGCGTCGCTCGCTCGAAGCTCTCGAACGCGCTCGCGGGCAGGCTCGGCGTCGTCGCGACCGCACGCAACTGGACGACCGTCAACGCCATCCTGGAGCTCGCCGATGTCGGTTGAACCCACGCATCCCTACGAGATCCTGGACGTCTTCGCCGACCGGCCGCTCGAAGGTAACCCGCTTGCCGTCTTCACCGAGGCCGAGCAGATTCCGAGCCGGCTGATGCAGGCCGTCGCCCGCGAGCTGAACCTCTCGGAGACCGCGTTCATCCTGCCCGGGGACGGCGACTGCGATGCGCAGCTGCGGATCTTCACGCCGGTGACCGAGCTGCGCTTCGCCGGTCATCCGACGCTCGGCTGCGCGTTCGTCGTCGCCGCGAGAACCGGCCGGACCGACGTGCGGCTCCGCACGCCGGCCGGGATCGTGCCAGTCCGGCTCGAGCGCGGCGACACCGGCGTGATCGCATTCGGCGAGATGGAACAGCCGCTCCCCGCGATCGAGCCGTTCCCCGAGGCGGACGTTGCCCCGCTGCTCGAAGCCCTTGGTGTCGGCGAGCGGCCCGAGCTTCCGGTCGAGGCGTATACGAACGGCCCGACGCACGTTCTCGTCGCGCTCGCCGACGCGGATCTGGTCGCACGCCTCGTACCGGATCAGTCGCGGCTCAGAGGGCTCGGTGAGTTCGGGGTGAGCTGCTTCGCGCCGCTCGGCGAGACCGCCGCCGCCACGTACAAGACGCGTATGTTCGCCCCGGCGCTCGGCGTCCCCGAGGATCCGGCGACCGGCTCGGCGGCCGGGCCGATCGCAGCCCACCTCGTCCGGCATGGCAGGCTCGCGTCAGGAGCTGAGCTGGAGCTGCGGCAAGGTGCCGAGATCGGCCGCCCGTCGCTGCTGCGCGCAACCGCCACCGGCTCCCGGGAGGAGCTCGCGCGCGTGGCCGTCGGCGGCAGCGCTGTGCTCGTCGCGCGCGGCCACTTCCGGCTCGGCTAGCGTCGCCGGGACCGGCTCGGCTGGCGCCGGCCGCGACTACTCGTCTTCGTCGATGTCTTCGAGATCGTCGAGGTCGCCGATCTCTTCGGGGTCGTCGAACCCTTCGGCGCCGTCGAAATCGTCGTCTTCGTCGAAGTCGTCGGTGTCGACCTCGTCGAACTCTTCTGGGTGTTCAGCTTGCACGTCGCGCAGCGTAGCGTCCCGTCCGGGTTCTGTGGCGCAGCCAAGCTCAGTGATGCGAAATGACCCTGTCGATCAGCCCATATTCGACTGCCTCATCGGCTTTGAAGAAGCGATCGCGTTCCATGTCGATGTGGACCTGTTCGACGGGCTGCCCGGTGTGCTTGGCATAGATCTCGTCGATCCGCTCGCGCACTGTTGAGGATCTCACGGGCGTGGATCTCGATGTCGGTCGACTGGCCCTCGAACCCCGCCGACGGCTGATGGATCAGGATCCGCGAGTTCGGCAGCGAGAAGCGCTTGCCCTTCGCGCCGGCCATCAGCAGCAGCGAACCCATCGACATCGCGATGCCGACGCAGATCGTCTGGACCTGCGGCTTGATGAACTGCATCGTGTCGTAGATCGCCAGGCCGGAGTAGATCGACCCGCCCGGCGAGTTGATGTACATCGAGATGTCCTTGTCCGGATCGGAGGACTCGAGGTGCAGCAGCTGCGCGACGATCAGGTTGGCGACCTGATCGTCGATCGGAGTGCCGAGGAAGATGATCCGCTCGTTGAGGAGGCGGCTGTAGATGTCGAACTCGCGCTCGCCACGAGCGGTGCGCTCGATGACCATCGGGACTAGAGGCATGCCCTAACCCTACTGGTCGCGCGCGGCCGCCGAGGTCAGGCGACCAGCACGGCGGAGCCGGAGAAGCGACCGGCGCGCAGGTCGGCGAGCGCCCGCTCCGCATCGGTCGAGCGCATAGCTCGTCACCGTCGTGCGGATCGGGACCTGCGGCGCCAGCGCGAGGAACTCCTCCCCGTCGCGTCGCGTCAGGTTCGCGACCGACCGGATCGCCCGCTCCTCCCACAGCTCCGCGTAGGGGAAGGAGGGGATGTCGGTCATGTGGATCCCGGCGCAGACGACGATGCCGCCCGGTGCCAGCGCCCGCAGCGCCGCCGGCACGAGCTCGCCGGCGGTGGCGAAGATGATCGCGGCGTCGAGCGGCTCGGGCGGCCGGCTCGTCGCTTGCGCCCGCCCATTCGCAGCCGAGCGTCGTCGCGAACGCCTGTCCGCGCTGCGTCGCCCCGGCTTCGTGAAGGCGAACACTCGGCGCCCCTGCCATGCGGCCACCTGGCAGATCATGTGCGCCGCAGAGCCGAAGCCGTACAGGCCGAGGCGCTCGCCGTCGCCGGCCAGCGTCAGCGCGCGGTAGCCGATCAGCCCCCCGCACAGCAGCGGCGCCGCCTGCTCGTCGGAGAGCCGGTCCGGAAGGGCGAAGCAGAAGCGCTCGTCGGCAACGGTGCAGCTCGGCGAAGCCGCCGTCGATGTCGCGGCCGGTGAACCGCGCGCGCTCGCAGAGGTTCTCGCGACCACTCAGGCAGTAGCGGCATTCGCCGCACGGTCCAGCCGAGCCAGGGAACGCCGACGCGGCGGCCGTCGTCGCTGACGCCGACGATCTGGTGGCCGGGCACGAGCGGCAGGCGCGGCGCCGGGATCTCGGCGTCGCGCAGGTGCAGGTCGGTGCGGCAGACGCCACACGCCCTGACCGTCAGCCGCAGCTGACCCGGCCCGGCGATGGGGTCGGGCAACTCGCGGACGACGAGCGGGCGGCCCTGGCTCTCGAGCACCGCGGCGTTCACGCCGATCGCCTGCCTGCCGATCCGGTCTCTCAGCCCGAGGCGTCGAGCCAGCCGCGCCGGCTCGTGTGCGCCGGCGCTTGGACTCCGGTCTCCAGTTCGCGCGCGGATCTCGGCGAGCGTGCCGAACCGCTCGGCGATCACGTTGTGCTGGTGGATCGTCTCGAGGTTCTCCTGCCGGGCGGAGACGAACGCGGCGCCGTCGAGGTGCGGGTAGTGATCGAGCACGCCGCGAATCATCTCGCGCACGCAGTCTTCGACGAATCGGGGGCGCCGATGGGCCTTCTCGACGACGTGGCTCTCGTCGGAGCGCTTCATCAGCTCGTAGATCTCCGAGGACATCGACGCCTCGACGATCCTCAGCAGATCGGCCGCCTCGATCTCCTCCAGGCAGTCCTCGGGGCAGCCGATGTGCAGCGTGCCGAGCCCGCGCTGGTTGTGGGTTGCGACCGGGACGACCTCAAGGATCCGGTCGATCTCGGCGGCGTCATAGCCCTCCTCCTCGAGGTTCAGGCGGGCGCCGGCTGCGACCAGCTCCTGCGCGCACGGGCACGCCGTCATCCCCTGGGCGGTGACGCCGATCAACCGCCGGGTCCCCGCCTCGGTCGCGACCGCGCAACCGTGCAGCGTGTAGAGCTCCTGGGTCAGGATCCCCGATACCGGCGCCGGCTTGTGCTCGGGGAAGCGAGCGACGACGGTGACCTCGGCGCGCCGTGCCCCCTGTCGCTCCCGTACGAGCCGGGCGATCCGCTCCGCGAGCATTTCGGCCTTGAACTGCGCTTCGCCCAGCACGACCTCGCCGATCGCCTCGTTGACGACCTCCTCGAAGCGCGACATGTGCGCGCCCTTCTGGTTCGGGCCCAGCTCGACGACGCACTCGAACCGGGCCGAGAACAGCTCCGGACCGTCGTTGGGGCCGGCGCCGATCGCGTCCGGATCCGGCTTGTGGCGCAGGCGGATGACCTTCTCGACGCCGGTCACGCCGACCTGCGAGATGCTCACCTGCAGGGAAGGGATGCGCGCCTGGACATCGGGTGCGCTCGTCGGGGTGGTCGGTGCGTTCGCCATTGCCGACAGAGGTTAGTGACCGCGGGTTCTCCGCAGCGCCGGTCCGCCTGCGAACGGCGCCGGCGAGCCCGCCCGCGCCGCACCAAGATCCAGGGCAAATGCTTAAAGTCACATTCGCGGGCCAGATCGCGGAACTTTGTGCTATCAATCGGCGGTCTCGACAGGGACAGTCTCGAGAGGGAGATCCATAGAGGGGAGCGCCCGGCAGGGACGCTCGAATCCGGCGTTGAAGGGAGTCTCGGGGGAGTGACCAACAAGGCAACCGTCATGCTTGGCGATGAGACGCCGATTGCGGAGCTCGAAGAGTTTCGCAATCTCATCGCCGAGGGGCAGGAGCGTGGCTTTCTCACTTTTGATCAGATCGCCTCCTGTCTGGAGGAGGTCGAGGTCACCAAGGAGCAGGTGCAGGAGCTCCATGCGCAGCTGGAGGAGCACGGGATCGAGATCGTCGAGGCGGATGGCCGGCCCGCGCGCTCGGAGGGATCGAGCGTCGAAGCGAGCGCGACGGCCTCGAGAAACGGCGATGTCGACGCGCCGCGCAAGCGCGTCGAGATCGATCTCACGGTCGAGCCGTCGCTCGATTCGCTGCGGCTCTATCTGCGCTCGATCGGCAAGGTCTCACTGCTGACCGCAGAGCAGGAGGTGCTGCTCGCGCGGCGGATCGAGCGGGGGGACATGTCCGCCAAGCAGCAGATGATCGAGGCGAACCTGCGCCTCGTCGTATCGATCGCGAAGTCATATCTCGGCCGTGGCCTGACCTTCCTGGACCTGATCCAGGAGGGCTCGATGGGGTTGATTCGCGCGGTCGAGAAGTTCGACTACCGCCGCGGCTACAAGTTCTCGACGTACGCGACCTGGTGGATCCGCCAGGCCGTGACGCGGGCGATCGCGGACAAGGGCCGCACGATCCGGATCCCGGTCCACATGGTCGAGAAGCTCAACAAGGTCGTGCACGTCGAGCGCCAGCTCGTCCAGCAGCTGGGTCGTGAGCCAACGCCGGACGAGATCGCGGCTGAGCTGGAGACGACGGTGCGCGAGGTCCGGGACGTGCTGCGCATGGCTCAGCAGCCGATCTCGCTCGAGAAGCCGATCGGCGAGGAGGACGAGTCGGAACTGGGTGACTTCGTCGAGGATCAGATGGCCGAGTCGCCCTTCGAGCTCGCCGCGGAGCACCTGCGCCGCGAGAACCTCCGTCGAGCGCTGGCGGCGCTGCCCGAGCGCGAGCGCGAGGTGATCGAGATGCGCTTCGGCCTGACCGGCGAGCGCCCGTACACGCTCGAGGAGGTCGGCCGCGCATTCAACGTGACGCGCGAGCGGATCCGCCAGATCGAGAACCACACGCTCAAGAAGCTGGAGGCGCTGCCGGAGGCGCAGCGCCTGCGCGACGCGTCCTGACTTCCTGGGGAGAGAACCGCAGCTGTCGCGCCGGGGGACATTCGGTCCCCCGGCGCGACGCTCGCGTGCGCCGAGACAGACTCCTTCCCCGAACGGACGAACTACAATCGTCAACCCTGCTCTGGCGGGATTCCCGAGCGGTCAAAGGGGACGGACTGTAAATCCGTTGGCTCAGCCTTCGCAGGTTCGAATCCTGCTCCCGCCATCAGCAACGAAACCCCTGCACGCGCGGGGGTTTCAGGTGCGGTGGCGGCTCCCTTGCTCGGGAGTGGTTCCCGCGGTGCGGGCACAGACTCGGCGGAGCCGGGTGCCGCTTGGATGAATCCGAGCGTGGCGAGGATCCCCGACCACTTGAGGATCGTCGTCCGGAGGGGCCCGCGCCAGGCGATGATCGCCAGCAGCAACATCAAGAGGACCGTCGCTGAGCGACGGCGATGTGAATCGCGTATCCGTGCTCGATCGTCTTCTTGGTGATCGGGCCACTCCCAGCCTGGTGGATCGCGTCAAAGACGCCGAGCGCGGCGAATGCGATCGAACCGACCGCCAGGACGAACACGCTCACGAGTACGTAGCGAAACGCGATTCGGCCGGTGTTCCTGGTGCGCGGTTCGGCCCTGACTGCGAACGGCATGTCAACCTCCGAGAATCCAGGCGCCCGATCAGCGAGCTTCGCAAGCGGGCCGAAGACGAGTGGATTAGGGCGGGGGCCCGGCGCTCACGATGCGCGGGTGTCAACGATCATCGAAATTCCTCAGGCGTGATCATGAGAATTCCCCACCTCGGGGCGCGTAGCCTTCGGGTGTGGCAGCGAAGGAGTTCCCAGCGCTTGAGCAGTTGCTTGCTGGCTATCTGAATCTGGACTGGTCGGACGAGTTCGCTTCCGTGTGGGCCGGTGTTGACGCGTTTGTCCGTGAGGAGGGCTTGGAGGCCGTGCGGCGCGTTCGAGCTGAGATCGCCGTTATCGACGGTCGAGGCCTTGATGAGGACGGGCTTCGGGAGCTGTTGGTCGACGAGCTCGGCTGCGGCTATTGGCCGCCGGGTTCGGGCTCGACGTTCACGGTGTGGATGCGTCAGGTCGACGCGAGGCTGGCTGCTGGCGGGGCGGGTTGAGGCCAGCGCGGAGCTGCTGCAGGCGGGCGCGGTGGCCGCGCATGCGGTAGCTGTCACCGTCGATCTTGGGCGGTGAAGTCGAACTCCTCCAGCGTCTTGGTCGATGGGAACCCAGCGAACCGCATCCGGCCGGCGAGCCGGCGTTGCTCGGTCGCGTCGACCTCGACCTGGAGCAAGTCGTGCAGGAACTGCGTGTAGCCCGGCTTGTCCTTCTCCGCCTGCTCGAGCGCAGCGGGGAGATGCTCCGCGACCGCGGCGAGCTTCAGGTAGGCGAGATGCGCGCGGAGGTCTTGATAGCTGGCGTACTTGTTCATCGCTGCCCTGCGACCTTCGCGATCCGCGCGTACTGATCGAGATCGACCACCACACCGCCGGGGTTCTGGCCGCGTAGGCGGGCGGCCTCCGCGAGCGCGCATTCGCCGGGCGGCCGGTTCGGCTTGCGCGCGCACGCCTTGCGCGTGGTGAACGCGTCCAGGACGGCGCGTTCGAGCAGCTTTGCGTGCTCAGGCGAGCGGACGATCTGCCCGGCGCCGTTCGGGGCGCGGCGATGGCGGGCGATCCGCCGGCCAGCTTGCGAGTAGATCTCCAGGTGCATCTCGCTGAGCCGGGCGCGGACGGTGACAGTCTGAGCGGCGTAGCTGGGTGGGACGCTGTAGCGGTTTGACTCAAACGCGACCAGCGCGTCATCGGCGACGACCCGCTCGGCTTGGTGCTCGGCCGGGAACGCGAGCTCCGGCAGACCGAGCAGCGGCTCGGACGCGGCGAGCTGACCGACCGTGCTCTGCCCGCGTCGGCGGCGGTCAGAGACCGCGACACACCAGCGGTCAAGGTCCGCCTGCGCCTCCGCCGGCGTCGAGACCGGCGCCGCCCGCCACCACGACTGCGTCACGTAGTCGATCGCCTTCTCCACGACACCCTTGCGCTGCGGCCGATTCGCCGGACACACCGCGACCGTCACGCCGTAGTGCTTCGCGGCCGCGGCAGCCTCTGGGCGCAGCCGGTCAGTGCCCGGGTAGACGAACGTCGCCATCCGGTCGGTCCGCCACGACGTCGTCGTCCCGCCGAGCCGGCGCAGCACACCATCGAGCGCTTCGATCAGGTGCGCGAACGTCATCCCGTCCGCGAACACGCCGCGAACGCGGCCGGAGTGCGACAGCGCGCCGACCAGCACGTAGGCCCTCTCGCCCCACGGCGTCTCTGAGAGCTCGAGCCAGTCGAGCTGCAGCTCCTCGCCCGGCTCGTGATCGAGCCCGACGGTGACCTTCACGCCGCCAGCCTTGCAGCAGTCGCACACCGGCCGCAGCGCGAGCTCCCGGATCTCCCGGACCAGCGTCGGGTAGGAGCGATCGAACCCCAGCGGCAGCAGCTCGTCGAACAGCACGCTAGCGCGCACGTGCGGGTCATCGACGAACCGCGCCTCCAGATACGCGCGGTAGGGCTCAAGGCAGCTCGGTGCCGGCTCCCTCGCGGGCTCGTTGCCGGCCAGGTACTTCGCGACCGTCTTGCGGTCCCGGCCGGTATGCCGCGCGATCGCGGACTTCGACCAACCCCTGCGCGCGAGCGCGTGAATCTCCACGTCGTCCTCCTGGGTCAACATCCCCCACGGTCCTCCTCACATCGTCAATGGCCTAGAGAACCGCTGACAGTGAGGGGGACCCCCGACAGAACCGCGCACGCGCGCGGGGATCGACTACGGCTCGGCCCTACGGGCCTCACCTCCGTCGAACCCCGCGCGCGTCAGCTACGCCTGCCGGCGCCTGGGGAATTCTCGTGATCAACCCTGGGGAGAAAACCGTGATCACGGGCACGGGCTGGCCGCAGCGCTGGGCACCGGACCGATGACGCTGTACAACCATGTCGCTGACCGCGCTGATATCGACCTGCTCGTGGTCAAGCCGTTCGGCCGCAACCCTGCGGGTGATGGATGCGCTCCTGCGTCCCCTCGCGCGTGGCGGGCAGCGGCGTTCAGCGCGTGGATTGTGCCCGTGCCGCGGGCCCGCGTTGCTGTTCCACGCGTTTGCCTACGAGCCGTTCGCGGCAGAGCTTGCGAGGCTCGAACGTTGAGGATCCCGGATGGCCGCGCCGCTGGAGCGCGCACGGTCGCGTGCCGGCAGGAGCGCACGGGCGAAGAACGCCGCGACGCGCGGGGAGCTTGCTGCTCCTCCGGGTGCGACCGTGGCCTCGTGCCCCTCGCCCTTGACGAGCCACAGCTCGCGCGGCGCCCGGGCGTGCCGATAGGTGTCGATCGTTTCCCACGGCTTCACTTCGGTATCGGCGAGGCCTTGGATGAACAGGATCGGCCGAGGGCTGATGCGGGCAACAACCGCTGCCGCTCGGTTCTGCGCGAGGTCAGCACCAGTCCGCAACTCGAGCAGCCAGATCGACAGCGGCGTCCACAGTGCCGTGGGATGCAGGAGGATATCGCTCAGGCGCGCCTGCGCGTAGGCCGTCAGGTAGGGCGCGCTGGCGTCGACCACGACCGCCTTGACGCGCGGGTCGCCGGCGGCTTCGAGAACCGTGATGTCAGATCCGAGCGAAAATCCAAACGCACCGATTGCATTCCGGTCGACGTGGGGGTGGTGCACAACGGTGTCGATCACCGACCGAAGGTCCGTCGCCTCGAGGGGCCCCTTCGTTGCCGTCCCACCGCTGCCGTCCTGTCCGCGCTCGTTGTAAGTGACCACGGTGAATCCGGCGGCGTGCAGCGTATTTGCTACCGGAAGCATCTCATCCTCATCCCCGCCGTACCCGTGGGAGAGGACGATCGTGGCGTCGTAGCGCCCCGGGAAGAAGCGTCCGACGAGCGTCACGCCTGTGCTGCTGCGCACCCTCAGCGGCTCGACCACCGCCGCCAGCGCGGGGTAGTCCGCCAGGGTCCAGGCGTAGTGCGGTGGCCCCGGGTACATGATGTCGGTCGACGCCCGCCACGCCAGGCCGAACAGGATCACAACGACCGCGCCAACGGCGGCCGCGGCGACCGTGAGCAACCGTCGTCGCCGGTGCGTGTCTGCCCGGCCCGCGCGCGACTGTTGCGGAGTGGTGTCAGCCTTCAATGGGGTACCGCCCAAACAACGCGTGCCGGGCGGCTGAGCTTGCGCAGCTGGTTCGGGGTGGGCGACCACTTGGGGCTCGGCGACCGCACATCCTCGCTCAGTGCCGCTGGTGGGGCGCGTGGCCCGCGGCCCGCAACCTCGAGCGCAACTGGCGGTCACTGAAGCGCACGCGCCGCACGCCAAGCTCGCGTCCGCTGTTCACTGGCGCGAACGTCAGCTGATCGGCGACGAAGTTGTTGCGGAATGCTGGATCGCGCGTCCCCAGCGAGAGGGCGCCGGCATCGATCGTCGCGGTCCTCGCCACGTTTGGCGATGGGGTCACCCATACGTGGTAGGTGATCGTCTGTCCTGCCCGAAATGTCCCGGGATGCCAGGCCCACAGCCCACCGCGCTCTGTCGCACCATCCGCTTCAACTACGCTCAGAGCGCGGGGAACGAGCAGCCCAGCGACCATGTTCGTGGCTAGCTCGAGGCCGTAGTTGGTCACAGTCACGTTGATCTCGAACTCGGTGCTCGCCTGCACGATGGCGCCGGGCTGGACATCAAGGTTCGTCGCGACGTCCGCGCCGAACTTGCTCGGTGACAGGACGATTGCCCGCTGAGACCCGCACACGCTCTGCGAGGCACCGTCGGCGAGATCACCGGAGTAGCTCGTGACCCACCAATAAGTTCCCTCCGCCAGATCCACCGGCGCCGAGGCTGGTATCGCTCCGTCCGTCACCGCGATCGTTTCCGGCGGCGCTGCTGGGATTGAGCAACCCGGATCTGAGTACACCGAATAGGTGACCGCACCGGCCGCCGACGCCGTGTTCGTCCCGGACAGCGCCGCCTGAGCACGTACCCCAGTCCCCGGCGCGACGACGAGCTGCGTACTGCTCTGTCTGCCACCGCCGTCCAGGACCGTGCTCAGCGACGTCGCCGCCAACGACGGCGTCATCGTCTCACTTACATAGAGCGGCTGGCTGGGCCCTCCCCTGCCGACAGCGGTGCAACCGCCGTCCTCCGTGCCCACGCAGCTCACGCTGCTGAGGATCCCGCTTTCGTCGGGGGCTCCAGTGATCAGGGTCCACGGGCCCCACACACCACCGGACTCACTCACGTAGAACGGCTGCCCCGCCCCGTACCCGACAGCCGTGCAGTCGCCCACGCCCACGCAGCTCACACCGTCGAGCTGCCCAGATCCCCCGGGGGCGCCGGCGACCTCGGCCGGCGGGCCCCACACGCCGCCCGACTCGCTCACATAGAACGGCTTGTAGCTACCGTCCATGCCGACCGCGCTGCAGTCGCTCGCGTCCGCGCAACTCACGCCGTAGAGGTCGGGGATTCCGGCGGGGCCGGTGATTTCGGTCGGCGTGCCCCAGGCGCCGCCCGACTCGGTCACGTAAGACGGCTGGCCGTTTCCGTCATGGCCGACGGCGGTGCAATCTCCTGCGTCAGCGCAGCTGACGCTGCTGAGGATTCCCCCTCCCCCAGGGGCGCCGGCGATCTCGGTCGGCGGACCCCAGATGCCGCCCGACTCGCTCACATACAACGGCTGGCCGTTCCCGTCGTAGCCGACGGCGGTGCAGTCGCTCGCGTCCACGCAACTCACGCCGTAGAGGTCGCCGCGTCCTCCGGGGGTGCCGGTGATCAGGACCGCCGGACTCCACGCGCCGCCCGTTTCGTGCACATAGAACGGCTGGCCGTTCCCAGTCGGGCCGACGGCCGTGCACTCGCCGGCGCCCACGCAACTCACGCTGTTGAGGGAAGATCCCCAAGCGGTCCCGGTGATCTCGCTCGGTGGGCCCCACACCCCGCCCGACTCGCTCACGTAGAAGGGCTGGCCGTTCCCGTCGCTCCCGACAGCGGTGCAATCGGCCACGGCCACGCAGCTGATGCTGCTGAGGGAGCCGACTCCCCCGGGCGCGCCGGTGATGTCACTCGGCGTGCCCCACACCCCGGTGGCGGCCACGCCGGCCGACGGCGCGGCGCCCAGTCCGGCCGCCACCAATCCAACCGTGACCACCACGCCACGCGCAGACAAACGCCGCGCACCCGCCCAGCGACGACCCATGCGCATCACGGCTCCGCTCCTAAACAAGAAGCCGCGACCGGGGCAGGAGGGATCAACGTCACGGCGAATGCCCATCGCTTTCTCTAACGGCTCACCAAGCCCAAAGTTTCGGTCGCGGTCGCCGCAACTCAGCGCGCGCGAACTGCACAGTGCGACACGGGACGGTGCACCCTCCTCCTCGTGACCAATCCGCTCCTCGCGCGAGGCTGCTGCCCGGCTTGAATGCGCACGCTGTGCGCTGGCCAGCTTCGAGGCAGCGGCTCCATCAGACGCCTCATCATGCATTGCTGTGCGCGCCGCTCTTGGGTTCAGGACCGTCGATCGCGCGTCGAATTGGCATGCGAGCGGCTCGTGCGGATTCCGCGAGGAGCCAACCGGAGGTTGTCACCAACCGAGGGTGCCGGGCGCACCCTTGAACGGCCCGACCAGATCGGCGGTGATCCAGCCGCCGTAGAAATCGCCGGGCTGAGCATGGACCTGTTCCTCGCCCAACCACGCGCTGTCGACCCGTCCCGGATAGAACGCGAGGTGATCGCGCAGAACTTCATACCCAGCGCACGGCTGCGGGTAGGTCCAGCCCGCCGTTGCGATGCGTCGCTTCCCAACGATCAGATCCAGGTAGCGTGCGCTCCCCTTGAACTCGCAGAGCGTCGGCGGGGCGCTGCTATCGGCCAGCAGGTCCGTGCGCACGTCGACTCGCGGGATGTAGATCGTTGGTGGATGGCTCGTCTCCAGAACTCTCAGGGCACTCGCGGAATCGGCTACCACAACGCCGCCCACTTCGATCCGCACGGGCCGCTCACACGCCGTCACCGCCGGCGGGCGGGGATAGTCCCAGACTCGCTCCACACTCGCAACCTTAGACGGTGCTTCTCGCGGGGACAGATGCTTGATGGTGTATCCAGCGCCGTGGAGCGTGTGGCGGTGAATGGCGGCGAGTTGGGCGTCGGTGATCTGGATCGGTGATGTCGTCGAGGCGGGCGTCGCCTTATAGGCCCGTGGTGGTGGTGGTGGTGGTGGTGGTGGTCGTCGTCGTGCCGGCGATCGGGTTGATGATCGCGTCATCTGAGATCGGTGGCTGGTCGCGCGAGTTCTTGGACACGAAGCGGAACAGGCCGGACCGCGGCCCGCGCGCCGCGCCGCCGCTGTGATCACGAACGCCCGCGCCGCCGCGATCCCTCCGGGGGGGTCTCGACCGACACGAAACGCCTGCACGTGATCTCGCGACGATCCCTAACCCTGACTTCTGGACCCCTGGGTCGCGACATGGGGGCGTCGACCCTCAGTGGCCGTCGCTCACTGAGGTGAGGGTTTGATGGTGTGGTTGCAGTCGCGGTGGAAGTGTCTCGGTGAGGGTTGAGGGCGGCGGGGGTTGACGGCGGCGATCAGCGCGTTGCTGGCGGCGATGTTCAGGTTCTGGTCTGGCGCCGCTCTCCTGGTCGCGTGCGGTGATCGTGGCGTCGCTATCACCCTGCGCCGGGGGGTCTGGACCGGGATCGCACCCCTGTTCACGTCAGGTCAGAGACGAGACCCTCGTCGCGTCGAGTGATGATGACCGGTAAGTTCCGGAGCCCCCCGGTCGTGGCGGGGGGGTTTGGAGCTTGGGGGTCGTAGAGACCCTTCAGCTCCATACCCCCAGAGATCGCCGGGGGGGTTTGGAGCTTGGGGGAAAGCGCCGGGATAAACCGGCATGGAGTAGGAGATGAGAACGCTCTACATCGAAGGCTTAGCGAGTCACGGTGGCCCCGAGTCATGCGTCGGCTGTTCGCGAGGATGGCGGCGAAGCGTTGATAGGGGGCGTGCGGGCGGGGTTATTGAGCCGCGAAATTTCCTGGTTCAGGGTGCCGACGTGGTCCCTTACATCGGAAGGCAATACTGCTGGCGGCGTGATCGCTTGCCGTTGGTGGGCCCTGCGCGGTCAGAGAGCCCAGGCACGTACGACAGGCTCCATGCGCGAGAACCGGGAGGTCTCGTGGTTGCCCTGCTGGTGGTGGTGATGCCCCGTCCTGGATGGTTCGCGGGGTGGCAGGCCGTTGCCGGTCGGGGTCGTGAGGGGAACGCTGAGGCGGTCATCCCTTGATGCACGACCGCGAGAAGTCAGACAGGCCCGTAGTACCCGCGAAGCCGTCGAACAAGCCCGGGGTTCCGGGGGCGGAGGTGGTGGAGGGAAGGGGTCTGCCCGAGGGGAACACGGCCGGTGAAACACGTCCCGGACGCGGTGCCGGACTGGGCGTGTCAAGTGATCTGGGGCGTGTGCGCCAGGCGGCGCGGAGGGACAGGGATGTGCGGTTCACCGCGCTCCTTCATCACGTGACGGTCGATCGGTTGCGGGTTGCGTATAGGGCGATCAGCCCGAACGCGGCCGCGGGCGTTGATGGCGTGACGTGGCGGGACTACGGGCTCGATCTCGAAGCAAAACTTCTTGATCTCCACGCTCGGGTTCATCGGGGTGCGTACCGGGCGAGGGCTGTTCGGAGGGTGTTCATACCGAAGGCGGACGGGCGGCTGCGGCCGCTCGGGGTCGCCGCGTTGGAGGACAAGATCGTCCAGCGGGCGGTGGTCGAGGTGTTGAACGCGATTTACGAGGAGGACTTTCTCGGGTGCTCGTACGGGTTCAGGCCGGGGAGGGGTCCGCATGATGCGTTGGACGCCTTGTCGGTCGCGCTCGAACGCAAGAGGGTGAACTTCGTGCTCGACGCGGACATTCGCGACTTCTTCACCCGGCTTGATCAGAGCTGGCTTGAGAAGTTTCTCGAGCATCGGATCGCGGATCGGAGGGTCCTGCGGCTGATCCAGAAATGGCTCAGGGCAGGGGTTATCGAGGACGGGGAATGGTCAGAGACCGAGGAGGGGACCGCGCAAGGAGCGTCGATTTCGCCGCTGCTCGCGAACGTGTACCTGCACTACGTGTTTGACCTGTGGGCCGACCAGTGGCGGCGGCGGAACGCGCGCGGGGATGTGATCCTGACGCGGTTCGCTGACGATTTTCTGGCGGGCTTTGAGCATCGTGAGGACGCTGAGCGGTTCCTTGCCGATCTGCGCGACAGGTTCGCGGAGTTCGGTTTGGAGTTGCATCCGGACAAGACGCGGCTGATCGAGTTCGGACGGTACGCCGCCGAGCGACGTCAGGCGCGTGGGGACCGGAGGCCTGAGACCTTCGAGTTCTTGGGGTTCACGCACATGTGCGCGACCGACAGGAAAGGGTGGTTCAAGGTCAAGCGCGTCACGAGCAAGAAGAAGATGCGCGCCAAGCTCAAATCGGTCAAGACCGAGATGCGCAGGCGGATGCACCGCCCGATCCCCGAACAGGGACGCTGGCTCGCCCGCGTCCTGGCCGGGCACTACAACTACTACGCGGTGCCCGACAACAGCCCAGCGCTGCGCAGCTTCCGCAAAGCAGCGTTGCGGCACTGGTGGCACACCCTCGTCCGACGCGGCCAGAAACGCCGCATCACCTGGGCCAGGATGTACCGCCTCGCCGATCGATGGCTACCCAAACCCCGCATCCAACATCCCTGGCCCAACGTGCGCTTCGACGCCAGAACCCAAGGGAGGAGCCCAGTGCGTTGACGCGCACGCTGGGATCTGTGCGGGGGGCCGCCGGTAACGGCGGTCCCTACCGCGATTTGCCCGTCCGAGCGGCTCTCAACCCGGACGCCCGCGCCGCTGCGGTCGCGGTCCCACGATCCCCGGACGCCCGAGCCTTGTACGGACGCAAGGGACGCCGCGACCGCGCGTTCAGCTTGCCGCCGCGAACCCACCAGACCCAGACGCCCGAGCCCGCCGAGCACCACACCAACGCCGCGGCTCAGCACAGAGCGACCGGCTCCGCTCCGCGATCACCACCTCAGCAACCCATCGCCCCCTGGCTCTACACCCAAACCGCGCCTCGTTCACCGACGACCACGTCGAGCCAGCCGCGCGCACGCCCCCCGGTGGGCGGGACTATGCTGGCGCCTCCGCTGGGGACCGCGGAGGCAAGTACGAGTATCTGCACGTGGCCGGTCACGTCGCGCCACGCATGAAGAGCGTCTCAAGCCAAGCGCGTTCCATCGCAACGCGGGCTCTCGCGAGATCCTCGTCGAACAGTTGCTGCTGATCGCCGTCGAGCACACCGCGCGGCGTGTTCAGATAGGCGGCGTAGGCCGCGGTCTCAGCGGCCAGGATCTTAAACGCCGAACTCATCGGCCACTGCCCCCGACGCTTCGGGGAGTTCTCGGATCTGTTTCAACTGATGCCTCCACGGTCGGCGCTCTCGCATTGCCATGCCGCCCACGAACGCGACCGGTAGCAACGCGAGGCTAATCGCTAGAGCAGTACCACTCATCGTGCTGAAGTGCACGTGTTCCCGATGCTCATCGGCACGATCCGTTGCGTGCGACGAATCCGAGTGACCGTTCGAGCGACGCCAGATACCAAGTTGGAGCCGATCTCATCGGGGTGCGGTGCAGGAGCATTGTTTGAAGAATGGTTGGAGACGCAGACCGGATCGCGGGGAAGACAACCCCCGCACTTCCGTGCGCTGCACCTACTAAACCAGCATCCCGGCAGACCCGGCAGCGCCAGTTGGTGAGAATCAGGCTCCAAACTTCTGGCCATTTGGATAGCCATTCCCATCGGACTGGCACCGTCGGAGGAGCGATCCGCCGCCGTCCGGTCGCTGCGCGCCAACCCAGCCAACCGGCACTAGCCCAGGTATAGGTAGAAGTCGTGGAGGTTGGCGCGGCTGGTTGCGCCGGGTTCCACGACGTACGCGTTCCAGAGTCCAGGCCGGGCCGGCCCGCCGGTCACAGCGGTGATCTCGGTCGGGGAGACGACGTCAACGTCGCTGCCCTCGATCGTGACGCCCGCGGCGCCCTGACCCTGGCCGATCTCGACGGTCGCGCCTGGCACAAAGCCGGTGCCCCTGATCGTGATCGCGGTATTCCCGGTGATTGGTCCCGACCGCGGGCTGATCGACGAGACGGTCAACGGTGACTCGGTCGCGTAGAATGGCTCGAGATTCGTGTCCAGACCGACCGCGGTGCAGTCGCTGGCATCCACGCAGCTCACACCCTCAAACCCTTCGTACTCGTAGCCGTAGCCTCCGGGTCCGCCGGACGTGCCGGGCGCGGTGATCTCCGTCGGCGCGCCCCAAACGCCATTCGACTCGGTCTCAGCGAACGGCTCAGAGTTGTCGTCCTGGCCGACAGCGGTGCAGTCGCCCGCATGCCAGCAGCTCACACCGTACAAGCCGTCGACGTCGCCCGCGCCACTGATCTCGGTGGGAGCGCCCCAGACGGCATCTGATTCGGTCGCATAGAACGGAAACCCGTTCCCGTCCTGGCCGACGGCGGTGCAGTCGCCAGCATGCACGCAGCTCACACCGTAGAAGCCCCCCAGCCCGAACTCGCCGAAGAGGTTGGCGTACCACCAGCTGTCATCCCCGGCGGCAGCGGGGATCTCGATCGGCGCGGCCCATACGCCATCCGACTCGGTCGTGTAGAACGGTTCGCCGTTTCCATCAACGCCGACCGCGGTGCAGTCACTGGCATCCACGCAACTGACACTGGACGCATTCGCTTCCTCCTGATCTCCGGTGGTGGGGATCGCGGTCGCTGCGCCCCAGACGCCATGCGATTCGCTCACATAGAACGGCACAAGGTTGTCACCCGAGCCGAACTCCGACCCGACGGCGGTGCAGTCGCGGGCGCCAGCGCAGCTCACACCATCAAAAAAGACTGCGCCACTCGTGCTGGGGATCTCGGTGGGTGTGGCCCAGACGCCACGGGACTCGGTCAGATACATCGGCTCGGAGTTCCCGTCAACGCCGATCGCGGTGCAGTCGCCGGTAGACACGCAGCTCACACCGTAAAGGCCTTCGAACGGGGAACCCCCCACCCCACCGGGAGGGGTAACCTCAGTGAGCGCACCCCACACACCGTGCGACTCGGTCTCATAGATCGGCGCCTGATTCGCGGAATCCTGCCCCACAGCGGTGCAGTCGCTCGCGTCCGCGCAGCTCACCGCCGTGAAGTAGCCGTATCCGCCGGAAGCCGGGACCTCAGTGCCTGGGCCCCACTCGCCAATCGGGCCGAACAACGCGCTGTTCGAGGGGCTGCCCGCGAACGCACCACTCGAACGAACGTCCCACGCCAGACGGTTCGCAGCGTGCAACCCCATAATGCCCGGCGTCGCACGGCTCGCCGCCGCACCCGCCGGCACGGCCAAACCTCCCGCCACCAACCCGGCCGCCACGACGACCAGCGCTCGAACCGGCACGCACCGAACCCACGCCGAACCCTGTGTCACCGACATCACGTTCCCCAATCTTGAAAGCTTGTGTTCACCTGCCACCGCCGGACTATGCAGCGGCAGCCGATTCTCTAGTGGCCGACGTCACGATCCCGGCACGGGTGTTTCCGGCGGGCGTGCAGATGGCTGTACGACGGCATCAGATGATCCATTCCCCTCCGCTCCTAAGCCGGCGCCGGCGATCTTGAATCCGGAGGCCGTGTTGCTGACAATCGCAACGACAGCCGTTCTGGCGGGCGCGACGCGAGCATGGCGAGATCACGCTGTCGATGAGCACCGCCGCTTGAGTTCTCGCCTGCAGGAGGATCACGCTTCCCTTTCTGGAGAGCCAGCGCCGCGACTGAATCCGAACGCAACGGCGTGGTTGCGGTTGCGAGCCGCGGGAGTCCGGGTGCGAGCTCGCGAGCCATCCCGGTCGAGCAGCACGCTATAGCCGCAGGCCAGAGGTCGCATCGGGCAAACCCCTACCTCTGGCGAGGACGGAGCCTTGTGGGTCGATGGCGTCGCCTTGGCCGTAACGGGCGAACTCCCGGCTCGCCGGCGCGACGGGCCCGCCGAACGCCCCGATGCCGCGGCCGAAATCCCTGCTGGCTGCTGTTTCGGTGAGGCGGCCGAGATAATTGGTCTGGTGTGGGCTGTCTTCGGGGTTCGGGGCTATCGTCGGCTGCTTGGCGTCTACGCGCTGAACGAGGCGGCGTGGTCAGTTGGGCTGCTCGCGCTTGCCGTGGTCGTCTACGCGCGGACCGGGAGCGCGTTGGCGTCGACGGCGTTCTTTCTGGCGGCGCAGTTTCTCCCCGCGTTCGTGTCGCCGGTCCTCGTTGCTCGGTTGGATCGGTTGGCCGCTGGCCTCGTGCTCGCTGTGCTGTACGCGGCTCAGGCTGCCGTGTTCGTTGCGTTGGCCGGCGCGGAGTCCGCGTATGCGCTCGTGCCGATTCTGGCGCTCGTGGGGGCAGCAGGGGTTGTCGGGCTGGCGGCTCGGCCGATCGCGCGCGCGACGACCACAGCCATGCTTGTTCCGGCGGGATTGCTCAGAGAGGGCAACGCTGTGACCAATGCCGCGTTCGCGATCTGCATCATGCTCGGCCCGATCCTGGGCGGAGTCGTCGTCGCTAGGGCGGGGGCCCCGACGGCGCTGTTGGTGGTGTCCGCGATGCTCGCGTGTGCAGCGCTGACGTGCGGGAGGGCTCGTGGGCTGCCCAGTGCAGCAGCTGAGAGCCAGCAGACGCGTGGTCGGTTGCGATCGGCGATCGCTGTCGCCCGCAGAGATCGTCTGGTCCGCAGGCTGCTGTTGTTTCAGGCGGCCGCGCTCGTGTTCTTTTCGATGTCCGTTCCGATCGAGGTCGTGTTTGCGCAGCATTCGTTGAAAGCAGGCGCCGGCGGGTACGGCGCGCTGCTGTCCGCGTGGGGGTCGGGCGCGATCGTGGGGAGCGCGGCCTACGCGCGGTGGCGGGAGTTGCCAGGCTGGCTTCTGATCGGGCTGGGCTCCGTGTCGATCGGCGTGGGGTTCCTGCTGATGGCCATGGCGCCGACGCTGCTGGTCGCGATCGTCGGGGCCGCGGTGGGCGGTGTCGGCAACGGCGTCGAGGCGGTTGCCGAGCGCACCGTCTTGCAGGAGCGAGTCGAGCAGCGATGGCTGGCGCTGACGCTGAGCTTGAACGAGTCGATCTTTCAGGCCCTGCCCGGAGTCGGGTTCGTGCTCGGCGGCGGGATTGCCGCACTCGCCGGGCCTCGGGTTGCGCTGGCGGTCGGCGGGCTGGGCGCTGTCGCGGTCGGTGCGCTCGCCCCCGCTGCGCTACGCGCGACGCGAACGGACAGCCCCCCGTTCAGTGAGGCCGGCACACCGCCGGCGGCTGCGCGCTCGGACGCGACCTACGAGCGGTAGTCGTCGCTCTGAGGGCCGTCGTCGTCGAGTCCGTGTTCGCCGTTGAATCGACGGGCTCGAAGCTGCTTGGGCTGCCGGGCAGTCAGGCGGTCGCGGATCGCGGGAGCGAGTGCACCCGCGCGGCCGTGATCCAGTTGGCGAAAGCGGCGGCCGGCATCGGCTTGCTGACGTGGTAGCCCTGGATCAGGTCACAGCCGAGGCTGGACAGGCACATGAGCGTCGGTGCATCCTCGACGCCCTCGGCGACCACGTTGAGACCGAGGTCGTGACCGAGGTTGATCGTTGAGCGGACGATGATCAGGTCATTCTCGCTGCCGAGCATCGGCGAGACGAAGGAACGGTCGATCTTGAGTTCGTCGATCGGCAGGTTCTTCAGATACGCGAGCGAGGAGAAGCCGGTGCCGAAGTCGTCGATCGACAGCCGAACGCCAAGGCCGTTCAGCTTCGCGATCGTGGTGGTCACGAGCTCCGGGTCGGCCATGATCATGCTCTCTGTGATCTCCAGCTTGAGAGCAGCGGGCGCGACCGCGTAGCGCGCCAGCAGCGTTTCGATGTCGTCCGGCAAGCCTGGGTTGTGCAGATTGCGGACCGAGAGGTTGACGGCAACGGACAGGTCCAGACCCCGCGCACGCCACTTGGCGCACTGCGCGATCGACTGCTCGAGCACGAGGAGCGTGAGCGGGTGGATCATCGGCGTCTGCTCGACCGAGTCGATGAACGCGCCCGGCGCGAGAAGACCATGCTCGGGATGCTGCCAGCGGATCAGCCCTTCGGCGCCCTGCACCGAGAAGTCGTCGGCAGAGATGATCGGCTGGTAGTAGACCAACAGCTCGCCGGCATCCAGACCCCGTGTGATATCGCCCAGCAGGCTCAGGCGGCGGACCGAGTGATGATCCAGATCCGCCGCGTAGAGCTTGGAGCCGCTTTGCGCGTCCTTGGCCGCGTACATCGCGACGTCGGCACGGCGCATCAGTTCGTGGATGTCGTGTCCGTCGTGCGGAAACCGTGCGATCCCGATGCTCGATCCGATGCTGATCGCCAGTTCGTCGACGGCGAACGGCTCCTGCACACACGCGACAAGGCCCTGCGCCCGCATGACGGCCGCGTCCGGCTCGTCGCCCACCTCGGGTGTCAGGATCACGAATTCGTCGCCTCCGAGGCGAGCGACGACGCCCTCCGGTCCCACGCATGCGGTCAGGCGACGCGCGACCTCCCGCAGCAGTTGATCACCGTAGTGATGCCCGAGCGTGTCATTGACCTCCTTGAAACGGTCGAGATCGATCAGGCTGACCGTCAGGCGCGTGCCGGCGTCCGCCGAGGCGATCAGCTCCGCCACCCGCGCCCCGAACGCCTCACGGTTCGCGAGCCCCGTCAGGCCATCGGTCGTCGCCATCCGCTGAAGCTCCAACGCCCGCGCGCGCGACTTCAGCAGCTGGCCGACCAGGACCTGGAACGTCAGCAGCATCATCCCCAGCAGGGCCATGCCCAGGGTTCCGGTGCGCACCGCGATCCACACCGCCGCTGTCGTCAGGAGGCTCGCGAACACCTCCGCCGAGAGAACCGGGACGAGTGTCTGGCGGATCGCGTCGATCAGCGATGAGCGATCGAGCCAGCACTGATAACCAGCCACGCCGACGAAGTTGACCGCGATCGCCGACAGGAACGCCGGCACCACCGCGGCATACCAGCCCAGATCCGACTGATGCAGATGAAACGCCGCGAGCAACGCATGGAACACCAAACCGCCGACCAGCGGAAACCACGCGAACGTGATCACGTTGTTTCGGAGATAGTGACGCGCCGTCCGCATCCGCGCCTGCACCACGGCCACCGTCACGACACCCAAACAGGCCGCAGGCGCCGCCCCAAGCACCGCCGCCGCGAGCATCAAGCCCAACGGCGTGCCCTGGATGTTGATCCGCAGAGTCCCCGACTCCGAGTAGGTCAACCCGCTGAGGATCGTGAACGTGCCGATTACCGCGATCGCCCAGCCATCCCACACCGCGGAACGTGCTGTGAGCACGATGATCAAAATGGCCAGCGCAGCAAGCACCGCGTGGACAACGATCACCCCGCGAGCCGGCAAGCGAGTGGTAGCAGTTGTGGCCGCCATCCCCGCCCGAATCGACCGCTGTCGCAGATCACTTGACAACCCGTGGTCGATCCAAGCGCATGGTCAGGCTGCGGTGGCCGATACGTCCAGACCGGCCATCATCGGCTCAACTGCACCCGGTCGGGGACCGATGAAAGTGACCGAGGGGAACCCGGAACCACCCGGATTCCCCTCGGATACGAGTCAACCTCCGCCGATAAAGCCCATCCGGGGCCTCCTTCCGCGTGCCTTCTCGTTGCTTAGAACCAATATGCGGTTGTCTGGGCCGGCGCACGAACGCCGAACCGCGGTTGACTGACAAACGTATCGCGCCCCACGCACCTTGCACGTGAGTGGGGCGCACGTTTGCCGCCGCCCAACAACTCCTTCAGTCAACCAGTCGTGTCAAGCTCCCAGCATCAGTCCAGACCCGCACACCCTGCGTGGATCTCCACATCCCGAGCGCCGAAGCTCGGCGGAGCCGCCCAGCTGTGGCACCGTGACCGTCAAGCACCCGGCTGCCGCCGGGCCTGAGCGCTGTTCGCGCCGTGAAGGACGCGCGTTTCGCGCTCGGTTGCGGGATCGCGGCTAGGATCGCGTGAGTGAGCACCGGTAGAGCGCTCGATCACGGGCACGAGCATCCGGGCGCGGCGCCCGACCTCCGGGCGCTTCGTGACTGCTGGCATCCGGTCGGCTTCATGGGCGAGCTCGCCGACGGGCCGCAGCGAGTGACTCTGCTCGGTGAGCCGGTCGCGATCTGGAGAGATTCGAGTGGCGCGGCCCGCGCGATGCGCGACATCTGCATCCACCGGGGCACCGCGCTGTCGCTGGGATGGGTTGACGGGGATCAGCTCGTGTGCCCATACCACGGGTGGCGATATGGGGCCGACGGCCGTTGCACCGCGATCCCGCAGCTCGCGGACCCTTCACGGGTTCCAGGCAAGGCGCGCGTCTCCGCGTACCGCTGCCAGGAGCGCTACGGGATCATCTGGGTGGCGCTCGACGAGCCCCGCTGGCCGTTGCCCGCGGTCCCCGAGCTCGAGCACTCCGAGGTGTGGCAGACCGTCCCGTGCGGGCCGTTCCGATGGCGATCCGATGCCTCGCGGCAAGTGGAGAACTTCACCGACTTCGGCCACTTCCCCTGGGTGCATCCCGGGCTGCTCGGCGATCCCGAGCGCCCCGTCGTTCCACGTCACACAGTCGAGATTGACGGGCACGTCCTCCGCTACCAGATCGTTCGCCCGGAGGCCGCCAACAGTGATGAGTTCCCGGTCTTCGCAAACGAGCAGACGGTCGCTCCGGACCGCCGCAGCCGCTATGAACTGCACCTTCCTTACACGATCGTGCTTCGCCTGGGTTGGGGCGACGAGCGCGGGATGGTCTACTTCTTCGCGTCGCAGCCGATCAGCGAATGCGACTGCGCCGGCTATCTCGTGATCGGGCGCAACTACGATCGCGACCAACCCGTCAACGTTCTCCAGGACTTCGAGGACACGATCTTCGAGCAGGACCGGCTGATGGTCGAGTCCCAGCAGCCCGAAAAGGTGCCGTTCGACCTCGCCGACGAGATGCACCTCAAGTTCGACTGCGTCGCCGTCGCCTACCGTCGCGCAATGCGCCGCTTCGGCCTGGCCCACATCGCCGGCCGGCCGGACGTGCACGAGACCTGAACCGACGGTGGATCACGTGCGGAGCCGGCCTCGCGGCCGGCGGACCGGCGCCGGCGACGGATCACGCAGTAGCCTTTCCAGCGGGCTTCGACGACGCGTGTGGAGGGATGAGTGGCCGAGGAGGTGCCGGCGAACGCCGCCGAGAGGCGCCGTTGGAACGACGTGTACTGGGCCTCGGTGTGGCCCAAGCGAGAGCAGCTGACGAATGCTGTGACGAGCATCCTGCTCGAGCGCGTCGGCTTGCGTGATGGGGAGAACGTGCTCGATGTCGGGAGTGGAGGCGGCATCGCGACGATCAGCGCCGGCCGTCTTGTTGGTGACAGAGGGTCTGTGGTCGGGGCCGACATCTCCACTTCGCTGGTCGCGCTCGCCCGCCGGCGGGCCGTGGACGGGGGTGCGGCGAACGTCTCGTTTCTGGTGGCCGACGTCCAGCATGACACGATTCCCGGGATGCCATTCGACGCCGCGATCAGCCAGTTCGGGGTGATGTTCTTCGATGAGCCGATCACGGCATTTGCGAACCTTCATCGACAGGTCGGGTCGGTCGGACGTCTCGGCTTTGCCTGCTGGCAGGCGATCGAGAAGAACCCATGGTTCGTCGGGCCGGCGCTCGCTGCGTATATCCCAGCGCCTCCGCCGCCGGCGCCCGGTAAGAGTCCAACGGGTCCGTTCAGCCTCAGCGATCCTGCGCGAGTCATTGAGATCCTGGCTGCGAGTGGCTGGTCGGACGTCAGCCACGAACCACACGAGCTGTCCGTCACGGTCGATCGAGAAGTCATCGTTGACGACGGACAGCTGACGTTCCTGGGCGTACCGACCGCGTTCTTTGAGCATGCCCGACAGGCCGTTGCGGAGCATCTTGCCCCGCTCGAGCGCGCCGATGGACTGATCGAGGCCCCCTTGTCGTTCCAGATCTTTACCGCCGCCGCTTGAATCGGTCGAGCTGCCATCCCAGCAGAGCGTCGCCCAGGTCTGACCTCGGTTCGTTGCGCTTGGCTCTCGGCTGGCGAAGGTCTCAGGTGGCGATGGTCTCAGGTGGCGAAGAGATGACCGCTGGTGCGGTTCGTCCAGGCGATCGCATCAAGGTAATGGCGGGCGGGCTGCTCCACCGGCACACAGGCAGCGTCGAATTCGCCGTGTTCGATCGCGATCACGCATTCGAGTAGCCTCCCAGGGCCGGTATGGCTGATCAGCGCCTCGGTCACCCGGGGCGGGAATGGCAGCTCGGCGAGGATCTCCGGCATCGCCATGTCGGTCAGCGCATCGACAACGGAGAAGAGGCCGAGGGCGAACAGCTCAGCAGGCGTGCCGTCTTCGGGCCGACCAGCCAGCTGACAGAAGCGGGCGCGGACCAGAGCGGTCACGAACAGCTCGCGAGGCTTGTCGCCGATCTGAGCGGCGAGTGTGAGTGTGATCCACTGGCGGATGTGGTCGATGCCCAGCAACGCGAGCGCCTGACCGATGGAGGTGACGGGCTGACGCAGCGAGAAGTAGGCGGAGTTCATGTACCGGAGCAACCGGTAGCTGAGCGCCACATCCGTCGAGACCACGCGTTCGAGATCGGCGAGTTCCAGCTCGGGGTCCTGGATTGTCGCCGCGAGCCGAAGCAGGGCGAGCTTGTTCGGTAGCACCTGTCGCCCGCTCACGTTCCGCGGCCGGCAGAAGAAATAGCCCTGAAGCAGATCGCAACCGCTGGCGAGCGCGAGCTCGACGTCCGCGTGGGTCTCAAGCTTCTCGCCCACAACGGTCAGTCCGCGTGCCTTCAGGAGGGCGGCGCGGTCACCGAACTGCGCGGGCCCCAGCCGCTGGAGATCCAGCTTCACGATGTCCGCGAGCGCGATCAATTCGTCAGGCATCGCCGCCGGCTCCTCGCCCTTCACCGCGAGCTGGAAGCCGGCGTGGCGCAGCCTGGCCAGCGCATCGAGCAACGGCCGATCGATCAGCTGGTCTTCGAGGAGCTCGAGTACGATCCGCTCCGGCGGGAGGCTCAGGGCCAGCTCCTCCAGTAGAAACAGACGCGACACGTTGATCCACGCTCGTCGGGTGCCCACGAGCTCGTCGAGGCCCATCTCCGTGAGTGCGTTGAGCGCGACGCGCGCCGTCGCAAGCTCGTCGTCGAGCACCAACGCGTAGTCGACCTCTGCATGGCGATAGAGCAGCTCGTAGCCGGCGACAACCTCTCCGCGGTCGAGGATGGGCTGGCGAGCCAGGACAACGTCCTGGCGGGCCGCGTCGGCAGCGAGCGGTCCGATCGCCCGGTGAGCTTGCCCGTGCCAGTTCAGCACCCGAAGCTCAGTCGCGCCCGGACCCTGGTGGGTGACCGCGACGACGCCGGAGTAGTTCAGCCCAGGACCGATGAGCTCGAATCCGAGCGTCTCACCAACTTCGAGCTCGCATTCGGCGACGACCATCCCGAGTCGCGACAGCTGCAGGACCGGGGTGGTGATGGGCGAGCGCTCCGATGGCCTGAGCGTCATCGACAGCTGGGACCTGCTGGTTTCGCAGATCGAAATCCTCGACGTCTGCATGTGGTGTCCTCCAGTTCTCATCCGGCTCCACCGCGAGTGGTCACCACGGAGCAGCGTGCCATCTTCAACTCGCACGTACCTAGCTCATACGTTCGGCGTCCGCGACGCGATCGTGACGATCGGGATCGAGTCTCAACGCTCGTATGAGCAGCCGGCGTGAGTCTTGCGATGCCCACTAAGCTCCGGCTGGCGATGGCTACACGGGCGCGCATCGGGACCGTCTATCCCACCGGGCTGGCGATCGAGGGCCTGCCCGACTACGCGCGGCACATCGAGAGCCTCGGATACGACGAACTGTGGGTGGTCGAAGACTGCTTCGCCTACGGCGGTCTGACGGCGGCGGCGACGGCCCTGGCCGTCACGTCGCGGCTCGCGGTCGGGATCGGACTGTTACCGGCGGCCGTGCGCAACGCCGCGATCGTCGCGATGGAGATCGCGACGCTGGCGTCGATCCATCCGCACCGGCTGCGGGTGGCGATCGGCCATGGCGTGGAGAGCTGGATGGCGCAGATCGGCGCGCGTCCGGCCGACCGGGTGGTCGCATTGCGCGAGGTCGTCACCACGGTCCGCGAGCTCCTCCACGGCCAGCGGGTCAACGTCGCTGGTGCGCAGGTCGTGCTGCACGACGTGGTCCTGGAGCAGCCGCCGGCGGTGGCGCCGCCGGTCCTGGTCGGGACGACCGGACCGCTCGGGATCGACGTGGCCGCGCGCAGCGCGGACGGCCTGCTCCTTCCCGAGGGTGCGGGCGAGTCCGCGATCGCTGCCGCACGCGCGGCCCTGCCTGCCGGGGCGGACCTGGTCGTATACGCCTGGCTGCGTGTTGACGAGGACGAGGCGGCGGCGCGCGCGTGCCTGCTGCCGGCCGTCGACGCATGGCGCCGGCGGGATATGTATCGCCATCTCATCGGGCAGAGCCTCGTGTCGAGCAGCGGACCGCTCGACGCCGCGATGATCGACGACGTAGCGATCGCAGGCCGCCCGCAGCGCTGCGTCGCGGCAGTCTCGCGCAGGCAGCGGGCGGGCGCTTCGGCGATCGTCCTGATGCCGGGCGGCGACGACGGGCTCGGGCAGCTTCAGATGTTCGCCGCCGACGTGCTTCCGCATCTGCTCGTCGAGTCTCACTGCCCGCCGGGTCGTTGATCGATGCGGCACGACCAGCTTGCCCAGGTGAACGTCGCGATAGCTCTCGAGCCCCTCGATGCACCGCTGCTCGCCGGCTTTGTCGCTGAGCTGGACCCCGTCAACGCGCGCGCGGACCGAGCGCCCGGCTTCGTCTGGCGCTTACAGGACGCCGATGGCAACGCCACCGCGGTTCGCGGCTTTGGCGACAACCCGAGGCTGATCATCAATATGTCCGTCTGGGAGAACCTCGACGCTCTCCGGGCATTTGTCTACGGCGATCGCGAGCACCTGCGGGTGATGCGCCGGCGCCGCGAGTGGTTCGAGCGCCTTGACCTTCGCATGGCCCTCTGGTGGGTTCCGAACGGTCATCGCCCGACGGTCGACGAGGCCGAGCGGCGCGTCGAGCTCCTGCGCGAGCGAGGACCGACGCCTGCGGCGTTCACCTTCCGGAACAGCTTCGACAACTCGGTGTCGGAGATCGAGCGTATCGATGACCGGCGGTTGTGCCCCGCGTAGTCCGGATATGACAACACCGTCGAGTTCGCATGGGGGCTTGACCTGATCCTCGAAGGCCTCGACCGCCGTCGACACGCGGCCCGAGGCTGATCCCGCCGACACGAGGGCGGGCGGGGTATGCTCAGCTGGTGTTCGATGTCCTCATTGGCGTGCCGCCGGCTGGCGGTGCCGTGCGGGGCGTGCGCGGCTTGGTGCGCTGCGCGCCGTAGCCGATCGCATGCCGAAACCGGCGGGTGATGGGTCGGCGGGGGGTGGTGAGGCGCGGGTGGTCGCGCTCACGGAGGAGCTCGGTGCGCAGCTGCGACGCATGGGGGGTGCGGGCGCGAAGATCACGCAGTTGCTCTCCATGGTCCAGCTTGAGCGGAGCTCGCAGGGCGCGGCTGCGCGACCGCTCGGCACGCCGCCTCAGGATCTGGAGCCGCTTCCGCTGAAGCGCGTGCGAAGAGTGATCGAGCAGGAGCTCGATGCCCGGGTACAGGACGTGTTCGCCGCTGTTGATGAGGAGCCATTCGCGATGGCCTCTCTGGGGCAGGTTCATCGCGCGCGGACGATCGACGGCGACGACGTCGCGGTCAAGGTCCAGCACCCTGAGATCGCGGACGCGATCGCTGCCGATCTGCGCAACATCGGGCTCGTGAGCCCGATCCTGAAGCGGCTGGCGCCCGGTTGCGACGCGGGAGCGCTGCTGAGCGAGGTGCGCGAGCGGATCGCCGATGAGCTCGACTACGAGATCGAGGCGCAGCACCAGCGTCGGCTCATGCGGCTTTTCCGGGGTCATCCCCAACTTCGCGTCCCCGGCGTGCGAGCAGATCTCTCGACCCGACGTGTGCTCGTCACGGAGTATGTCGATGGGCTCAGGTTCGACGAGATCGCGAAGCTCGATGAGGCTCAGCGCGACCGCATTGGCGAACTCGTGTTGCGCTTCTTCTTCGGCCTCGCGTGGCGCGAACGGATCGTGGCGGGCGATCCGCACCCCGATAACTGCCTGCTGTGTCCAGATGGCCGCGTCTGTCTGCTCGACTTTGGGCTGTTGCGGGACCTCGATGCTGGATACCTGGAGGGCGAGCGGGAGGTCATGCGGGCCGTCGCCGCCGGCGATCCTGACGCCGTTCATGGAGCCCTCGCGCAGCTCGGGTATCTGGGCCAGGCCGAACCATACGATCCCCACGCGCTGCTTGAGCATCTGGGCACGGCGGGCGAGTGGTTCTTGGCGGAGGGCTTCCGTCGGATCGACCCCGGCTATGTCAGCCGGACAGTCGAGTCCGGTTATCCGCCGCGCTCGCCATGGTTTTCGGTGATGCGCCGCCTAGCGCTGCCTCCACCGACGTTGTTGCTGCGGCGCATGGAGGTGCAGGTGCTCTCACTGCTGGGAGAGCTGCGGGCCGGAGGCGACTGGGCGACGATCGTGGCGGAGTACCGGGCAGATCAGCCACCATCGACGCCGCTCGGCGAGGAGGACAAGGCGTTCTTCGCGCGGTGAGCCGGCTACCCACTCACCCAACGTGCACCGCGACGCGTGTATCGCAACGCTCTCTGCGAAGGTGATCACGATCTGACGTGGCGCCGAGCCCAAACCGCGCTGTCGCGCCACGGCGCTGGCGTGGAGCGATTGGGAAGCCTGAGCGCCGCAGGCAAGGCCACCGCGAGCATCAGGTCGCCCCACAACTTGAGCTTGCCCGAAAGCAAGAGTCGGCCGGGGCTGGAAGTACCTCCGACCAGACGCAGAAATGCCACCGGTCCGACCTCGATCGTCAACGCCGGTCTGTGCCCGCCGTGCCTTGATCTCGTGCAGCGGCCGTCCGCGAACCTCAGCTGGTACCGATCGAAGCCGCCGTCCAGGCAGCCCGTGATCCTGAACTCCACGACCGCGTTGACGCGGGTATCCGGCTGCGCCCGCTGACAGAGGGTGCGGAAGATCTGCCACAACACAAGGCCGCGAAGCCGCCCGCTGGCCACCGACCGTAGCCTCTGATCAGAGGCCCTTCTCACCCACCACGCAAGCGCCTCGGCCTTGAGGTCAGCAAACCGGCGCTTGCGCGGAGGACAGTTCACGACAGTGTTCGTTGCGGCATTTTCGCCGGTTTCCGCTGATCTCGATTGGTTGCCGGCCAAGCGATCGCAGCGCCGGGCTTCGCGGCCCGCCACCGATGTCGATGTAGCTACTTCGTGTCGTCTGATCTGTTCAGTGACTTCGCAGTGCTATCGATCACCTTGCGAATGAAGTCATATTGCGTGTGGACCAGCCGGTCAGCCATGTCCAACGCCGAGTCCACGATCTCCCGCCGCCTGGACGGGCCTTCGCCGTGTGGCAACGCTGGCAACGCCCGATCGACGGTGTCAACGAACTTGCGCACGGCCTCAATCGCCTCCCGCTGGCCTTTCTCGACGGATTCGAGCAGTTCGTCGGCCAGCTTGTCCGTCGCGTCGACCGCCGTCGTGTGATGCACGGCGGGCGCTCCGCGCTCCCTCACTGGCGTCGTGCGGTCGCGCCTCACCGGAACCTTTCCGGCAGGTTTATGAGTTGCCCGGGCTTGAGCCATGGTGCTCCCTTCGGTACGTAACTTCCTAGCTTTCACGATAGGACTCAACCGGGCTGGCGCCATCCGTACACCAGTGCGGCCGCATCCGTAGGAATGCGCGGCGCCATTGGGACCATTCATGGGCTGCTCGCTGGCGCGAGGAACGCGGAGGTTTCCCTCGGCGCGCTGGCAGTCGGCTGCGTTCTGGCCGGCGTCACCATATCGGGCGCTGTGGCAGCCGGCAAAGGGGTCGGCATTCGCAATCTCGCCGGCGTCTGGGATGTGACGTTCCGGAGCCCGCCGTGCGTGATCGGGTGCGGCTCTCGGCCTGCGCACGGCCCAGTTGTACCCGCAGATACGTGGACGTTCACGCGAGTCAGAGCCAACACCTACGGCACACAGACGACGAAGTTCGTCTTTCGTTCGGGGCGCCGATGGACGGTATCCGGGAATACTCGGCCTACTCGCCCGCGACCCGCGCAAAAGCGAAGCGCGATTGGACGGGTGGAATAAAACGATCGTGGGTCGCGTCAATGGAGACATGAACGCGCACCTTCTCTCACCCACGACGCTTCGCCGCGTCATCCGCGCCACACTGGCGCGCACGATCATCGGGGCGGTTGTTGCCGTGGGGTTCGGGTGCACGCTCGGACTCGGCACCGCGACCGCCGACATCGCCGTCACGGCCACCCCGTCGCAGGTCGCCGCCCAGCTGTTCGTAGCCGGCGACGTCGCGCGGCTGTCGGCCGTCCCGAGTGGAACCGAAAGCCTCGTGCTGGAGAAGGTCCTCCAGCAGCTCTACACGCAGAACCCGTCGTTGAGCCCGTCAGACGCCGCCAATGACATCGAGGGGTTGGAGAGCGCGCTCGCGTCGCCGGGGGCGCCGACCGCCGCCACCCTGACCGTGATGCCGGGCAACCAGCGCATCCTGACGATCCTCGACGCGCTCGAGACCTCCGCTCCTCCGACCCCGGTCGCCGTGGCAATCACAGCGGTCGCGCGCGATGCCCTCACGCAGTCCTCGGCCGCTCTCGCGCAGACCGGCGTGTACTTCGATGCCTCCGCAGACACGCTGTCGACCCTGTCGCTGGCCGACTTCTCACCGGCGCAGGTGCTCGCGGACACCGCCACGCTCGCCGCTGACAATCCATCGTTCGCGCAGGCCCGCGACACGTTGTGGGCGGCGGTCAGCCACGAGCACGTTCTCGACGACACGCAGCAGCTGCTGGACGAGAACCCGGCACTGCAGAACGGCTCAGTGCAGGCGCTCGTCGCCGATCTGAGCAATGGGAACGGCAGCTTCTCGTCAGATGAGACGGCGCTTGAGTCGATGATCAGCGGCGATGAGACCCAGATCGAGGATCAGACCTGCACGCCGGTCGGGTCGACGGTCGCGCCAGGGTCGGGGCAGCAGCCCAACTGCAGCTCCGGCGCGCTTCACGACGCCGAGTTGGTCGCCGCCGCCTGCCCCAGTGGGGTCTCGTCCAGCGATCCGGCATGCCAGTCCGCCGTCAGCTCGGTCGCGGGCGACGGGCAGCGGGAAGCGAACGCGATCGCTGCCGAGCAGGCTGCTGCCACGGCCGCGGCCGGGCTACTGGGATATGCCAACGCACAGCTTCAGGTCGCCGAGCAGGCCGACGCCCAGGCAGCGGCGCAGGTGGCCAACGAGGAGAACGCATACCTGACCTACTCGACCGCGCAGAACGGCCTCAAGCTCGGCGAGGACGTGATCAGCCTGGGCGTCTCCCTGTCGGTCTCCGAAATCGATCCGGTCGTGGCGATCCAGGGCCTGTTCTCTGTGATCAACGACGCAGTCGGCTTCGGGCAGCAGGATCCGAATCAGATCATCCTGACGGGCATCCAGAACATCAGTCAGCAGATCACCGAGTTCGAGCAGTACACGCAGTCGGCGTTCACGGCGATCAGCTCGCAGCTTGGGGCGTTGTCGTCACAGATCGCCCAGCAGACCTACGCGCTGAGTGTGCAGCTGACCAACGCGCAGGATCAGATCTCGCAGCTGAGCGGCTCCATCTCGAGCCTGCAAAGCTCGGTCGACCAGCTCCAGTCAGAGGTGCAGTCCCTGTTCGCGACCGGCGCCAACAACGACCTGCTGCAGGTCACCTCCGAGAACCTCGGCTACGAGACCGTCAATGGCACGCCGCTTCCCGCCGGCATGTTCTCCACCGCAGCTGACGACCTGTTCCACGACGCAACCGACGTCGCGCAGAGCGAGACGGTGCTTGCGGCCCCGGGCCCGTTCGATGCGTTCGACGCCAGCACGCAGCTGAACGATGGTGGCTCCGACCCGCTGAACACCAATATCAACTACCTCAACTACTTCCCCCAGCTCGTCAGTGACGGCCCGACCGGACCGTTCACCAGCGCGCCGCTCTCACCGGGGTGCGCCGCCAGCGCAACGCCGCTGTGCCTGCCCAACCCGGCGTTCTGGGCAAGCTCCTCGCGGGGATTCGCGCAGCTCCTGCTCGAGAACCCGCAGGACGTCACCCCCGCGCGCCTGACCCAGCTCCAGACCCTGATCACGGAAGGCGCGAGCGTCCAGAGCGCGCTTGCCCAGATCTCGGCGAACGACGCCGGAAGCGATCCGGGCGGAACGGGCAGCAAGCTGCTCGACGGGCTGCTCGCCTACTACCAGAACTGGGCGACCGGCACCGGCGCTGCCGGTGAGCCGTCGCTCCAGCAGGCGCTCATCAACGAGGAGTCGGCCTACCTGAGCTCGCAGCAGGTGCCGAGCGAGGGCATCAGCTACGCCGGCGTCCACCCATGGGACGGCATCGAGCAGCTGCCCGACTTCAACGGGCTGCTGGCCGAGCCGCAGTTCCAGAACGTCAAGGTTTGCGACCCGAGTTTCACCTCGGCCAATGGCGACACGACCCTGCCGGCACTGTCTCAGACGCTGCTGCAGTATGTCCCGTTCGACCTCCTGAACGCCGCCCGGGTCGGGGTGGGGAACATCACCGTCTGCTGGACGGCGTCCTTCGACAACGGCTCACCCGGACAGGGTAACGTCGGCGACCTGGATCTGAGCCTGATCTTCTTCGGCAACGTGCCGATGGCAGGTAACAACGGGAACACCTACAACCAGCCGTACGAGATCGCCTACCTGAACTCCGATCAGCCGGTGACCGACGACTACAACGGTGACGGGATCTCCGATGCCGTCGCGACCGTCACCCAGGATTGGCAGTCGCCATACAGCCCGATCGACCTGTCCACGACACTCGCTCCGGTCTCGGGCGCGATCCCGCCGGAGAACCTGACGGCCGTGTCCGCCTACGACGATCCGCTGACGCAGAACATCCTGACCTCGCTGCAGCAGGGGGTCTACAACGCCATCCTCGCCGGTGGTGACTCCCTCACGACCGGCACCTCGGCTGCGACCGACGTGATGGCGGCCGCGCAGCGGCTGAACGGAGCCAGCGCGCTGCTTGCCGACTACGTGCGGCTCGGCTTCTCCCAGGCCCTCGCGAGCGACGACAACCTCCAGCAGCTGGTCAACGGAGCGAAGTCCGATGTGTTCGCCTATCCGGGAGTGAACCTGTTCGGCACAGCCACGCTCGACGGGGTCCAGGCTCAGCTGATCAGGTACTACCAGCAGGCTGAGGGCACCCCCGGCGTCTACGACCCCGCCGTCGCGGTTGATGGCTTCACCAAGGCCGTGAGCGTCAGGGTCAAGGCGCTGCGCGCGGCGCTTGCCTCGTACGTGCAGACCGGCCGCGCCAGCGGTCAGACGCCGAGCGACGGCGGCGGCCCGTTGGCCGAGTCGAGCCCGGTCGTCGCCTCGACGCTCGCGCGGCTGCGGCTGAGCGAGACCGTCCTCAGCGAGGAACTGAGCGGCGCGCTCTCGATCCCCGGCTTCGGTACGACCGCGACGGGCACGACCACAACCGGCACGACCACAACCGGCACGACCACGACGGGGACCACCACGACCAGCGCCACGACGACGGGCACCACCACCAACCCGACGCCCTCGGGCACCTCGCCGACAACGCCGGCGACGATCCCGGAGGCCGGGGGATCCGCAACATCGGCAACCGCCCGGGTGCTGACGCTGACCGTGCGGTGTCGCATGCATACGTGCCACGATCACGTGATCGTCACCGTCACCGAGCGGCTGCGTGGTCACAAGCTGCTCGCGGTTGGCATGACTGCCCGCACGCCCAAAGGTGAGACCAACCGCACGATCACGGCGGCGACAACGACGTTCACCCTGGCACCCGGCAGGGCCCGTCAGGTGACGCTGACACTGAATGCGACGGGGCGCGCGCTCCTCCTCCAGTTCGGCCGCCTGCCGATCACGATCACCGTCACCCAGCAACAGCGGAACAACACGCCCCGCTCGATCACGATCCTGAGCCGGACGCTGCAGCACAGCACCGCCTGACCTCCGGATGCGGCAGTCGGGCTCGCGTGAAGCCCAGCGCGCGCGGCCGCGAGTCGAGCGGCGGCGCCGCCGCCGGCCGACTTCCGGCTAGGAGCGGCCCGCGAGCCTGACGACCGGGATCTCCCGATCCGTCTTCGCCTGATAGCCCGAGAACCGCGGCTGAGAGGCCGTGATGCGCTTCCATGCTCCGGCGCGGTCCTCGCCGGTCAGCGTCGACGCTGTGACTGCGACCTTGCGTCCGTCGATCTCGACCTCGATCCGGTCGGGGTGAGCCGCGATGTTGTAGAGCCACGATGGGTGGCCGGCGGTGCCGCCGCGCGAGGCAACGACGAGCCACGCGTCGTCGCCATCAGCGAACGCCATCACCGCGGCCGTTCTGGGCTGCCCGCTCTTGGCGCCGACGGTGTGCAGGTAGAGCAGCGGCTGCCCGGACATCTTGTTGCCGGTGAGCTTGTGGACCCGACGGACAGCGGCCATCATCGCGCGCCCGACCGGGCCGCTCGGCGGTGACTTGGTCCCGCGCGAGCCCGCGGGTGGAATCTCGATTGCCATGCTGTCAGTCTCGCAGCCGCGCCTGCGCCGGGCAACCCTTCAGGGGAGCGCCGCTCCTGAGGCGAGCTCGGCGGTGGCGACGAGGTCCTGTCCGTGGGTGTTGGTGGCGCGCAGCGCGAGGGCCGCGGACGCGACGAGGAAGAGGCTGGCTGCGAGTAGGGCATGACGGAATCCGGAGGTGAGCGCTTCGTGAGCCCCGGCGTGTGCGCGGAGAAGATGGCTGGTCTGGGACGTGGCGATGGCCGAGAAGATCGCGAGGCCGAGGGCGGCACCGAGCTGCTGGGACGTGTTGACCAGTGCGGCGGCGAGCCCGGCCATGTCCCGTGGGACGCCGGCGTTCGCCGCCGTCTGAACACCGACGAACACGGCCCCGAGCCCGAGCGACATGATCACCATCGGTGGCAGCAGATCGTGGAGATAAGTGCCGTGGAGCGGAACGCGTGAGAGCCAGTACACCCCGCCCGCGCCGATCAGTGCGCCGGCCGTGATCACCGGTCTCGTGCCGACGCGCGCGAGGAGCTGGGTGCAGATGCCTGCGCCGATCGCGACGCCGAAGGTGGTCGGTAGCCATGCGGAACCCGCCGCAAGCGGGGAGTAGCCGAGGACGTTCTGCATGTAGAGGGTGATGAAGAAGAACATCGAGTAGAACCCGGCGATCGCAATCATCTGTGTGCCATCGGCGGCGGCAAGGCCCGGAATGCGGAAGATCGCCAACGGAAACAGCGGGTTTCGATGGTGTGCCTCATTCAGCGCGAACGCCGAGAGGAGAGCGGCGGCGCCGCCCAGCTCACCGATCGTCCGGGCCGCGCCCCAACCGACATCCGGGGCCTTGACGATCGCATAGACGAGGAGCAGCATCCCGCTCGTGGCGAGGACCGCTCCGAGTGGGTCAAAGCTGTGGCCGTGTGACCGGGGCCGTTCGCCACCGAGCAGGCGAAACGCCCCGATCAGCACCAGCCCACAGACCGGGAGATTGACGAAGAATACCCAGCGCCAGCCGGGCCCGTCTGCGATCACGCCGCCAAGGAAGACGCCGGCGGCGGAGGCGAGCCCAGCGATCCCGCCCCACGCTCCGAGCGCCCGGCGCCGGTCGCCGGGGGTGTGAAACGAGGTGGTCAGCGTCGACAATGCCGCTGGGAAGGTCATCGCCGCTCCGAGACCCTGCACCAGCCGTGCCGCGATCAGCACTCCCTCGGTGCTGGCCAGGCCGGCGGACAGGGACGAGACGGCGAACAGGGAGATCCCCGCCGCCAGCACCCGGCGGCGCCCGAGCAGGTCCGCAGCCCGGCCGCCGAGCAGCATGAAGCCGCCGTACGTCAGTAGGTAGCCGCTGAGGACCCACTGGAGGTTCTGGACGGAGAAGTGGAGGCGGTGACGGATTGTGGGTAGCGCCACGTTGACGATCGACGCATCGACAAAGTCGAGCAGCGCGATCGCGCACAGCAGGGCCAATGTCAGCTTGCCGCGAGAGGTGGATAGGAACGACGGAGAGGCGGGCAACGCAGTCATACGGCTGTCTCCTTGTAAGTGAGTCAGCTAACTTAGCAGATTCGTGAGAGCCCGCTACGCTATGAGCGAGATGACTGGCTCAGATCTGGGCTCGGCAGTACAGCGCAGCTCACGCCGCGAAGGCCGCGACAAGCGAGAGCGACTCGTCGAGGGAGCACGACTGACCCTGCACCAGCAAGGGGTCGAGGGGACGACGATCGCGGATGTCGCCCGCGTTGCCGACGTTCCCGTCGGCAACGTCTACTACTACTTCAAGACGAAGGACGAACTCGTCCAGGCGGCGATCGACGCTCACGTGCACGACGTACGCTCGGCGCTCGCCTCGCTCGAGCAGCATCGCACGCCGAAAGCACGCCTGAAGGCGTTTGTCCGCATGATCGCCGACAAGGGGGAACTCGCCGCCCGATACGGCTGTCCTCAGGGAACGCTGTGCTCAGAACTGGATAAGCGCGACGATCCCGTTGCACACGACGCCGCGGCCCTCATGCGGATCCCGATCGACTGGGCCGAGCAGCAATTCCGGGAGATGGGCCGACGTGACGCTCGCGACCTTGCGGTCGCGCTCATCGCCGCCTACCAAGGAGTCTCGCTGCTGACGAACACCCTACGCGAACCGGACCTCATGCTTCGGGAGTCGCGCCGCCTCGAACGCTGGATCGACTCGCTCTCCACCTGAAGCTCGGGGGCGCGACTACACCGCGCTGCGGCCGATGCCGCCGATCACTCCGCGGTTGCGGAGAGAGTCGATCTCGCCCTCGTTCATGTCGAGCAATTCGTGCAGAACCGCGCTGGTGTGCTCGCCGATGGCGGGAACGCCGACGTAGGACGGCGGCCCGGAGCTTTGGAGATGGAGGACGGGGCCTGGCAGCAACGCCGAGCCGATCAGTTCGCTCCCCGCGAGTTCGACGAGTGTCCGCTCGCGGAAGTGCACGTCCTCGACGATGTCGCGCGCGTCGTTGACCGGTGAGGTGACGACCTCAAATCGTTCGAGCAGCTCGAGCGCCTCGGCTCGATCGTGGGCGCCGACCCAGGCGCTCACCTTCTGTTGGAGTGACTCGTTGTTGGCGAGGCGGGCCTCGTTGGTGGCAAATCGGGGGTCGTCGATCAGCTCGGCCTCTCCGATGGCGGCGAACAGCCGCCTGGCGATTGCCTGATTGGATCCGGCGATCGACAGCCAGCGCCCGTCGGCTGCTTCGTAGATCCCACGGGGCGAGGCGACTCCGGTGCCGTTGCCCACCCGGTCCTGTATCTCATTGAGTGCGGTGTACCTGAGGATGATGTCGCCGACGATGAACATCAGGGGCTCGTACAGTGCGACGTCGACGATCTCGCCCGCGCCTGTGCGCTCGCGTCGGAACAGCGCCATTGCGGTGCCCATCGCGGCGGCGATGCCGGCAATCGAGTCGGCGAACCCAAATGGTGGCGACGTGGGCGGAGTCTGCGGCCAGCCGTTGATGTAAGCGAAGCCGCTCGCGGTCTCCGCGACCGTGCCGAAGCCCGGTCGATCCGAGTTGGGGCCGGTCTGTCCGAAGCCCGAAAGGCGGGTGAGGATGAGGTCCAGGTTCTCGGTGCTGAGCTCGGGATAGCCAAGGCCCCAGCGCTCGAGCCGTCCGGGCCGGAACGACTCGGTGACGACATCCACGTTCGTCGCGAGCCGGCGCACGAGTGCGCGCCCCTCGGGAGCGCGCAGGTCGATCGCCACCGAGCGCTTACCGGCGTTCAGCCGGGCGAAGCCGAGGGCGACGCCGTTCTTGAGTGGCGCCCACTGTCTGGCGAAGTCGCCCGTCTGCGGGTCCTCGACCTTGATCACCTCGGCTCCGAAGTCCCGCAGCATGCGTCCGGCGGTCGGCGCGGCGTACATCGTCCCGAGCTCGAGGACGCGGAGGCCGGCGAGTGGCTGTTCGTGCGGCCCAGGCTGGTGGGTCATCATGCGCCCGGCGAGTCCTGGCGACCCATCAGTAGCTCCGCGGGAGCTCGAGCACGTGCTCGGCGATGTAGTTGAGAACCATCTCCTGGCTGATCGGAGCGATCCGGTTGAGGCGTGCCTCGCGGAAGTAGCGCTCGACGTGGTACTCCTTGCTGTAGCCGTAGCCGCCAAGCGTGCTCAGGGCGATGTCGGTGGCGTGGAACCCGGCGTCAGCCGCGAGATACTTTGCAGCGTTCGCTTCACGTGCGCACGGGAGACCGTTGTCGATCAGCCAAGCCGCGCGCTGGCAGATCGCGTCAGCCGCGTCCAAGCGGATCGTCGCCTCTGCGAGCGGGAACGCGATTCCCTGGTTCTGTCCGATCGGCCGGCCGAACACGCGACGCTGCCGGGCGTACTCGGTGGCGCGTCGCAGAGCGGCTCGCCCGAGGCCGATCGCCGCGTTGGCCGAGATCACACGCTCGGCGTTGAGACCGGCGAGGATCGTCTTGAAGCCGGCGCCGACCTCGCCGATGACGTCCTCGTCGGCGACGAACAGCTCGTCGATGAACAGCTCGTTGGTGTCGATGGCATTGCGGCCGAGCTTGGGAATCTTGCGAATTGTGATCGCGTCACGATTCATCTCGGCGAACAGCAGCGTCATCCCGGCGGTCCTCTTCTCCGACGCGTCGCGACGCTCGGTCCTGCACAGGATCATCATCCGCTCCGCCTCCAGGGCCTTCGTGATCCAGACCTTCTTGCCAGACACCGAGAAGCCGCCCTCGACCTTCTTTGCGAAAGTCGAGATGTTCGTCGTGTCGGTGCCGGCGTCCGGCTCGGTGACCGCGAAGCAGGTATGGAGATCGCCGGTCGCCAGCCGCGGAAGGAATCGGCGCTTGATCTCTTCGCTCCCGTGTCGGATCATCGGCTCGAAGCCGAAGATGCCGATGTGCACCGCGCCGCAGCGCTCATCCCCGCCCCCGACGCTGAGATCTCCTGTTCCACGATGCAGGCCTCCGTCACACCCAGACCCGCCCCGCCGTATTCCGTCGGGACGGTCAGACCGAGCCACCCGCCCGCGACGATGGCGTTGTAGAAGTCCCACGGAAACTCGCCCGCGTCGTCCTTTTCCATCCAGTACTCATCGGGGAAGTCGCCGCAGATCTGGCGCACCGCCTGACGGATCTCGGTGTGCAACGGGTCAGGTGCGAAGTCCATCGTCAGCCTCCAGGAGCGCTAACCATGCCGATGGTTATCATAGTATGACGGCCACGTTCAACCTGAGCTTCCACGGCATCGGGTCCCCGAGCGGGCGCGACCTCGGTGCGGGCGAGTCTGACTTCTGGGCCACGCGGGCGGTCTTCGACGCAGTTCTGGACGCCGTTGCCGGGCGAACGGATGTGACGTTGAGCTTCGATGACGGCAACACGACGGACATCGAGATTGCATTGCCCGCGCTGCGCGCGCGGAGTCTGACGGCGACCTTCTTCATCGTCGCGGGCTGGCTCGGCACCCCGGGGTTCATCACCGAGGGAGACGTGCTCACCCTGATCGCGAGCGACATGACAATCGGTAACCACGGCCTGGCGCACCGGTTGTGGACGGAGCTTGCGCCGGACGACTTGGAGCATGAGGTGGCCGAGGGCCGGCGTCGGCTCGAGCGACTCACGGGCAGGGAGATCGACACGCTCGCCGTCCCGTACGGCGCCTACGACGACGCGGTCCTCGAGGCCCTGCGCCGCCATCGGTACCGGCACGTCTATACGAGCGACGGCGGCGCCGCCGATCCGGCAGCCTGGCTACAACCGCGCGAGCACCTCCGGCAACGCCACACCCCGGCCGACATCGAGCGCCTGCTGCACGGCGCCGGCGGCGCCGCCGGCACCGGCGCCGCCGGTTAGCGTCCGTGATCGGGAGATCGAGCTCGTCGACGGCTGGGACGCTCGATCAGACAGGGCCCGCGCGGCGTCCTCGAAGGCTACCGGCGCCGTACCGGCCGTTCCTCCGTGACCTCGCAATGCAGCCGACGAGTATGGTCGACGGTGCGTGTGTCGCCGGTGAGCTCCACAGGCGCGGTCATGCGCATGTCCGCGCTCGAGGCCCCGAGCCGCAGCTGCAGCATCCCCGGCTCGACGATCCTGCGACCGTCGCGACCCGTGAAGGCGCTGAGGTCGGCGGAAACGCTGAAGGTCACGGTCGACTCCTCGCCCGGCGCCAGCGACACGCGGGCGTAACCGATCAGCCGGTTGATCGGGCGGACAACCGACGCCACCGGGTCGTGCAGGTACAGCTGGATCACCTCGACGCCGGCCCGCGTCCCCGTGTTTCGAACGGTGAGCCCGATCGAGATCGAGCCGTCGGTCGCGACCCTCGCGAGCGGTGGCACCTGCTCGACAGGTGTGTCGAGCGAGAGCGGTTCGGTGACGCGGCCGTCGACCCTGAGTTGATCCCACGCGAAGCTCGTGTAGGACCGGCCGTGTCCGAACGGGTAGCGCGCCGTCGGATCGATGTTCGAGGTTTCGCTCTTGTAGGCCAGCGGAGCGCCGAGGTACGTGCTGGGTTGGCCGTCGGGCGTGGCCGGGACGCTCACCGGCAGGCGCCCCGATGGTTCGACGCGTCCACTGAGGACGCCCGCGATCGCGCTGCCCCCTTCCTCGCCCGGGAAGAACGAGACGAGGATCGCGGCTGCGCGCTCGGGAGCAGTGCCGAGCGCATACGGGCGGCCCTCGATCAGGCAGACGACCACGGGCACGCCGCGTTCCAGAAGCCGCTCGAGCAGGTCCTGCTGGCGCCCCGGCAAGCTCATGCTGGACGCATCGCAGCCCTCGCCCGAGGTGCCGCGCCCGAACAGGCCGGCGCGATCCCCGAGTATCGCGATCACGAGGTCATGCTCGCCTGCGGCGGCGATGGCAGGCTCGATCCCGGAGGCGTCGTCGGTGTCGATCGTCACGCCTTGCATGTAGGTGATCGTCGCATCCGGGAACTCCGAGCGAAGGGACTCGAGCACCGTCGGAATCTCGATCCCGATCGGTACCTCGGGGTGCAGCGAGCCGACGTGGCTGGGAAACGAGTAACACCCGAGCATGGCGAAGCCGTCGTCGGCGGTGGGGCCGACCACCAGGATCCGTCTGCCTTGCGTGGCCTCGAGCGGCAGCATCCCGTCGTTGGTCAGCAGCACGACCGCCTCCTCAGCGATCCGCTTTGCGTGGGCTCGGTCCGCGCCGGTATCGAGCGTCAGCCGTCCGCGCGCCGCTTCGGCGTCCTCGAGGTCCGCATCGGTGAATCCGGCGGGCAGCGCCTCCCACTCCGGGTCGAGCAACCCGAGCTCGAGCTTCTGGCGCAGCACGCGCCGCGCCGCGGCGTCGATCACCTCGATGCCGAGCCGTCCCGCGTCGATCTCGCCGAGGAGCGCGTCGCCGTAGGCGCTGACGGTCGGCAGCTCGACGTCGACCCCGGCGGTCAGCGCGGCGACCGCGGCCTCGCCTGCGGTTCCGGCGACGCCGTGCAGGGTGTGCAGGAAGGTGACGCCGAAGTAGTCGGACACGACTGTGCCTTCGAATCCCCACGTCTCGCGCAGCAGCCCGCTGAGCAGCTGCCGATTGGCAGCCGCTGGAACCCCGTCGACGTCGGTGTAGGCGCTCATCACGCTGCGTGCTCCGGCCTCGAGCACCGCCATCTCGAACGGCAGCGCCATCACGTCCGCGAACTCGCGCGGCCCCATCGAGACGGGCGCCAGGTTGCGTCCGGCTTTCGAAGCCGAGTAGCCGACGAAGTGCTTGAGCGTCGCGACGACACCCGTACCCTCGAGTCCGCGGATGTAAGCGGAGGCGACCGTGCCGACCAGGTAGGGATCCTCGCCGATGGTCTCCTCGACCCGGCCCCACCGCAGATCGCGAACCACGTCCAGCACCGGCGCGAGGCCCTGGTGCACGCCGACGGAGCGGAGGCTGCGTCCGATCCTCGACGCCATCTCCTCGATCAGCGGGGGGTCGAAGGTCGCGCCCCAGGAGAGCGGCACGGGATACGCGGTCGCGCCCCACGCCGTGAAGCCGGCAAGGCACTCCTCGTGGGCGATCGCCGGAATCCCGTGCCGGCCGGCCTCGACGATCCGCCGTTGCGCGCGCGCGAGCGAGACAACGCCAACCGCGGGATCGACCGGCGCTGAGCCGAAAGGCCGCGTCAGCTGACCGAGACCGTCCTGGATCAGCGTGTCGAAATCGACTCCGCCCGTGAGCTCGTGCTGGAACGGCGCCACGTCGCCGCCCACCGGTGAGACCCCGATCCAAACCCCGTACAGCTGTGCGATCTTTTCGCGCAGAGTCATCACCGCGATCAGCGCCTCGACCCGCTCTGCCGCTGGCAGCGACGTATCGCTCCACGGCGCGACCGCGCGGCGCTCTGCCGGTCCTGTGGCCATCACTTTCCTCCCAGACCCATCAAGCCCTGGATCAGGGCACGGCGGGCGAACAGGTACACGAGCAGGACGGGGATGATCGACATCACCACCGCTGCGCAGATCGCCGGCGCGTCGACGGAGTTGGCGGTGTTGAAGTCATAGAGGCCGAGCGTGAACACCTTCACCCCTGCGGACTGCGTCAGGATCAGGGGAAACAGGAATCCGTTCCACGCGCTGAGCGCCGAGAAGATGATCACGGTCGCCATGCCCCCTCGGGACAACGGCAGGACGAGGTTGCGGAAGGTGCGCCAGCTCGAGGCGCCGTCGAGCGCCATCGCCTCGTACATGTCGGAGGTGATGTCGCGCATGCAGCCGGTCATCACGATCGTCGAGATCGGCATCGCGAACGCCGCCGTCGGCAGGATCACCGCTGTCAACGTGTCGTACAGCTGAGCCTTTGAGATGAGGTAGAAGATCGGGACGATCACCGCTTGGATCGGGACCGCCAGCCCGAGCAGCAGGATCCTGAAGACGAGCGTCACCGTGCGGCTTCGATTGCGGACGATCGCAAAGGACGCCGGTGGCACCAGCACGACGACGATCAGCACGACCGACACGGTGATGATCGCGGTGTTCAGGAAGAACCGCGGGAAGCCGTCCTGAAAGACGAGCTTGTAGTTCGCGGAGGTCAGATGCGAGGGCAACGACAGCGGACCGCTCTCCGTGTACTGGCCCTCGTTCTGCATCGAGCCCTTGACGAGCACGTAGATCGGCGCGAGCACGATCACGAGCCAGACGCTCGTGAACACGCCCGCCACGTAGTTGGGGCGTCGCGCCGTCACATGCCCTCCTGCGTGCTCCGCATCTTGTCCCAGCCGGAAACGCGCACCACGATCAGCGAGACGAGCGTCGTGAACGCGGCGAGCACAACCGCGATCACGCTGGCGGGGCCGAACTGGAAGCTCTGAAACGCCTTCTCGTACATGTAGTAGGAGGTCGCCGTCGTCGAGGTGCCAGGGCCGCCTTGGGTCAGGATCAGGATCGCGTCGAAGGTCGTCAGGCCGCCGACGAGCATCAGCACGATCGAGGTGATCATCGTGTTGCGCAGCTGCGGCAACGTGATGTGGAAGAACTGGCGCAGACGACCCGCGCCGTCGATCGCCGCCGCCTGGTAGAGCACCGGGGGGATCGACCGGGCGCCGCCCTGATAGATCAGCGTGTGGAACGGCGTCCATTGCCACATTCCGACGAACGTCAGCAAGCCGATCGCGGTCGCCGGGCTCGAGAACAGGAAGCCATCGTTGAACAGCGCTCCGCCGAACAGCCAGTGCAGTTCGTGCGGAAGCCCGAAGTATGGGCTCAGCAGCGATACCCAGACGATCGAGATCGCCGCAGCGGACATCAGCAGCGGGATGAAATACAGGGCCGACAGGATCGCCCGGTTGCGCTGGTAGCCCGCCGCCCACACGCCCAGCAGGAGGCTGATCGGCGTCTGCGTGACGATCCCGAGCCCCGTGAGAAGCGCGGTGATCCGGAAGCTCTTGAGGAAGATCGGGTCGGAGAACGTCGCCGTCCAGTTGGCAGTGCCGACCCAATGCGGCGAGCCGATCGCGTCCCACGACGTGAACGAGAGCCACGCGACGAGTCCCAGCGGCACGATCGCGAACAGCCCGAAGAATGTGATCGCAGGCAGAGACCAGAGGAAGCTCGGGCGGCCAACCTTCACGCCGCCCGAGCCCTTCCTCCTGGCCTGCCCACGTGCCGTGAGCATGGTCGTCATGCTGATGTGACGTCCCGAGTCCTAGCCCGCGGGCTTCAGTCCCTCCATCGCGCTGATGAACTGCGACGCGTTGAGGCTGTCGAAGTAGTTGGCGACTGCAGTGTGGATCGTGTCCGAGTCCGTCTGCGGGTACGCCTGATCCCACGATAGCTGGAAGTGCGACGCGTGGTTCACGAGGTTGTACTGCCACTTCAGCCAGCTGGCGTCCGAGCCACTGATCAGCGATGGTGTGTTGGTGGTCGTGGTCAGGTTGCCGATCGCGAGCTCCTGCTTCGCGAACGCGGCGGTGTACATGATCTTCAGGAAGTCAGCGACCGCCTGCGGGTAGCGGGTCGCCGCGAGTACCGAGTAGTAGTTCTCGGTGTTGCCGGCGAGGTCGTTACCGTTCCCCTTGCCACCGGGAATCGACGGGAACGCCGTCCACCCGAGCTTGCCCGCGTTGACGAACGAAGCTCCCGGGCCATTGGGCGGATTGGTGCCCGTCGCCGTCGAGCCCTGCGTGTCGATCGTGGAGTAATCCCACGAGCCCATCAGCTCGAAGGCCGAGATCCCGTTGATCATCATCGGGGCGGTTTGACCCGCGGTGAACTTGACCGAATCCCAACTCTTGTCGGGTCCGAACGCGCCGGCGTCGATCAGTTGTTTGATATAGCCGAGCGCTGACTTGCTGGCGGCCGTGCTCCATACGTTCTTGTCGCCCGCCAGGGCGCTGGTCACGAGGTTCGGCCCGGCGACCCGGTCGTAGAGGTACTCGAACCACATCAGCGTCGGCCACTGGTCACCGCCGCCGAGCGCGATCGGAACCGAGACGCCTTTGGTCTTGAGCGTCGCGACGTCGCTGAGCAGATCGCTCCAGGTCGTCGGCGGCGCAACGCCGTCCTGGCTCAGAAGCCCCTTGTTGTAGAACAGCACAACCGGTTGGGTGCCGCGCATCGGGATGCCGTAGTAGTTGTTGCCGATCTTCGCAGCATTGAGGATGGACGGCAGGAAGCTCGATTTCAGCTTCGGGTTCTGCGCGAAGAAGCTGTTGAGCGGCAGCAGCAGGCCCGCCTTCTGGAACTGCTCGATAGACCCGCCGCCCCAGTTGAAGAACACATCGGGAGCCGCGCTCGTGCTCATGATCGTCTGGAGCTTCGTCTGATAATCAGCGCCGGGGATCGTGTTCAGGACTGCCTTGACCTTGTGTCCCTCAGCAGTCTGGTTGTACTGCCCGACGGCCCATTTCTCGACTGAGTTCTGAGCATCGCCGTACACGAGAATCTGGATCTCGTTCGCCGGGCGGCCTGATGCGGCGGCCTTGGCCGTCACCTGCGCGCCGCTCGCATCGGCACCGAGTGTCGCTAAGGCCGCGCCTGCTGCCAGGACAGCGACAGCGGTGGCGGCACCACCGGGCAACCATTTAAGGGAGTAATGCATCTGAGAGTCTCCTCCTCTCCGAAAGTTTCGACATGTTTGCCGAAACTGAGCTCACGCGGCTACCGTACCGCTGTCCTGCTGACGCTGTCAAGGAGCTACTGCGAATATCTGGCTCCGACGTGCAACACACACTGAAGGAGGCTGTTCAGTTGGAAAGAACGCCCGAAGGACCGTCGGTTCCGGAACGTCGCGTCACCCTCGCGGATATCGCCACGGAAGCAGGCGTGTCCCTCGCAACTGTTTCGAAAGTGCTGAACGGGCGTACCGACGTGTCACCGTCGACGCGAATCCGCGTCGAGCGGCTTCTGCATGACTACGGCTACCTGCGCCGCGCGTCCGCGTCTCGCGCGGGTCGCGCGACCCGTACCGGCGCGGGGATCACCCGCATGATCGAGCTCGTCTTCCATGAGCTCGACAGCGAGTGGGCGATCGAGATCATTCGCGGGGTCGAGCGGGTCACGCAGCAGGCCGGCATCGCTCTGATCCTGACCCAGAGCGGCGACCGTCACAGTCCGGGCTTGGCCTGGATCGACGGGGTGCTGCGACGCCGGCCGATCGGCGTGATCCTCGTGTTCTCCGACCTGGCCCAGGTCGAGAAGCACAAGCTGCGCAGCCGCGGGGTGAACTTTGTCGTTGTCGACCCTGCGGACGAGCCGGAGCCAGATGTGGCCTCCATCGGGTCTGCGAACTGGGCCGGCGGCCTCGCGGCCGCGCAGCATCTGATCGAACTCGGGCACGAGCGCATCGGGATGATCAGCGGCCCGGAGGACATGCTGTGCTCCGTCGCCCGCGTCGACGGGTACCGCTCGGCGCTGGACCGCGCCGGCATCCGCTTCGACTCCCAGCTGCTTCGCGCCGGCGACTTTCACGTCGAGGGCGGCCGGCGCGCGGCGGAACAGTTGCTCGCCCTCGACCGGCCGCCTACAGCGATCTTCGCCGGGAGCGACCTGCAAGCCCTTGGCGTCTACAATGTTGCGCGCGCACGCGAGATCCAGGTCCCGGACGATCTCTCGGTCGTCGGCTACGACGACCTGCGCATCGCGCGATGGGTCGGGCCGCCGCTCACGACGATTCGCCAACCTCTCGCCGAGATGGCCGAGACGGCTGCGAGACTGCTGATCCAGATGGTCGAGAATCCCGACGCACCGATCAACCAACGTATCGACCTCGCGACGAGCCTGGTGGTGCGCGAGTCGACGGCACCACCACGGGGTGCCGTCGAACCCGGCCCCCTGCAAGCCGCGGCAACCGGCGCCCCCGATGTCGCGGGCGATGCCCGTGGCGCAGGTCCCGGGTCGACGTGAGCTCGCCCGATGGATAGCTCCACGTTTCGATCGCTATCCACGTGTCGAAGGCGTTTAGTGCACCGAGTCCCGGAGGATCTAAGTCATGACTGCTGATCTCATCATTTCCTATGACGGCACCCCGAACGACGACGACGCTCTGGCCTTCGGAAAGCTCCTCGCTCAGACCGGATCCTCCGTGGCCGTGGCGTACGTGCGGCACTCCAGAGAGTTCGACCCACGGCGCGAGCAGGTAGCGCAACACGACGCTGAGGAACGGCTGGAACGAGGGGCGGCTCTGCTCGATGTTCCCGTCGCGCGTCACGTCGTCGTTGGCGCTTCCACCGGCGAGGTGCTCGGCGCGCTCGCGCAACGGGAAGGCGCCTCGATCATCGTGTTCGGCTCCGATTACAGAACACCACTCGGCCGCGCGGAGCCGGGGACATCCGCACAGCGGCTGCTCGACGGCGGGTCTGTCGCTGTCGCCGTTGCCGCGGCTGGGCTGCGAGCCAATCCCGATCGCGCGATCCGGACGATCGCGGTTCCGTTTGCCGGCCCGGTCAACGATGACGCGCGGGCGACTGCCGCTGCGCTGGCCGCGAAGCTCGGCGCGACCGTCGTGGATGCGGGCGCGGGAGCGGTCGACCTGATCGTGGTCGGATCACAGGCCGGCGCTTCGAAAGGTCACGTGGTCGTGGCCGGAGAGGTCCGAAACGAGCTGAACAGCGCCCGCAGCTCCGTCCTGGTGCTCCCCGCCGAGACCCGGATCGAGTTCTGAGTGGCGGTTTGCGCGCGGGGATACGCTGCTCGGGGTGTTCGCTCAGCGCGCTGCCGCCCTCCTCGCCTCGACGGGTGCGTTGCTGTTGCTCGCGCTCGAGGTCGGTCCGCCCGCGGGAGCGCAACGGGTTGCCCGATCGGCGCCGGCATCAGCCACGCCGGCCGCCGAGTGTGACGTTCCCGGGACCGACAGGACGATCGATCAGCTGTGGCGACCGGACATGGGCTCGGCGATCGGCTACGCCCACACCCGGGTCGGCGACATCGCCTTCGCGGTGCGCACCGACGACAGCTTCTACGGCTACCGGCCCGATCACGTGGAATGGTCAGCCAGCGTCGTCAAGGCGATGATGATGGTCGCCTACCTCAACAGACCGTCGGTGGCCGACAGGCCGATCGATGCCGCCGACAACGAGCTCCTGATCCCGATGATCACCTGGTCGGACAACGACGCCGCCGACCAGGTCGACGAGATCGTCGGCAGCAGCGGCCTTGACGGGCTTGCCGAGCGCGTCGGCATGACGCAGTTCGTGGCTGCCGCTCCGATCTGGGGCGAGAGCCAGATCACCGCGAGCGACCAGACCCGGTTCTTCCTGCACATCGACTCCTACATCGTCGCTCGCCACCGCGCCTACGGAATGCACTTGCTGGCGTCGGTGATTCCCGCCGAGCGCTGGGGCATCGGCGAGCTTCCGCAGAACGGCTGGACGCTGTATTTCAAGGGTGGCTGGGGATACGGCACGGGCCTGCTCGACCATCAAGTGGTCCTGCTCAAGCGCGGCTGCGCGCGGGTGGCGATCGCCGTTCTGACGATGTACGACGGCTCCCACGCCTACGGCAAGCAGACGCTCTACGGGATCTTCCAGCGGCTGCTGCATGGCTTTCCGACGAACTGGCGGCACCGGACCGATCGTGCCTCCGCCGCCGGTCCGCGGATCGCCGGTCGCTCACCGTCACCGCGCACGAATGTCAGCCTCGTCAGATCGTGAGTCCGACCTCCGCGCGAGGCAGGCCGGCTCGTTCGGTGCCGCGGCCGGCGTGTACGAGCGGGCCCGGCCCGGTTATCCCGAGGCGGCGCTCGACTGGCTGCTGCCGGCCGGCGCGCGAGTCGTGCTCGACCTCGGCGCCGGCACGGGCAAGCTGACCCGGCAGCTCGTTGCCCGGGGACTCGAGGTGATCGCCGTGGAGCCGTCCGACGGGATGCGCCAGCAGCTGCAACAGTTGCTGCCCGGCGTCCGGGCGCTGCGCGGCAGCGCCGAGGCGATCCCGCTCGGCGATGCATCGGTCGACGCGGTGCTCGTGGCGCAGGCGTGGCATTGGGTCGATCTCGAACGTGCGGTTCCCGAGGTCGCGCGCGTGCTGCGCCCCGGCGGCCGTCTCGGGCTCGTGTGGAACACGCGCGACGCCCGCGTCGGCTGGGTGGCCCGGCTCGGCGAGCTGATGGAGGGGGGCGTCGACCACATGGACTCGGCCGAGCCGGTCGTCGGCCGGCCGTTCGGCCAGGTGCAGCGGCGCGACTTCGAGTGGACCCAGCAGCTTTCACCGGAGCTGCTGGTCGACCTCGTTGCGTCGCGCAGCTACATCATCACGGCGAGCGACGAGGAGCGGGCGACCCGGCTCGCGGCGGTCCGCCGGCTCGCAGAGTCCGATTCCGACCTCGCCGGGCGCGCGGTGATCTTGCTGCCGTACGTGACGCGCTGCTCGCGTACGCAGGTCGGCTCCAGCTGACGGGCGGCGGGCGCCAAGTCGGCCTGTACGGGATCATGGCTCCCTTGCGCCTCCACGTGCTCAGCGATCTGCACCTCGAGCAGGCCCCCTATCCGGAGCCGCCGGCCGATGCCGATGTGCTCGTGCTCGCCGGCGACATCGGGACCGGCACACGCGGCGTCAGCTGGGCACGGAGGTGGGCGCCCGGTCGACCGGTGCTGTACGTCGCCGGCAACCACGAGTTCTACGGCCGGCAGTTCCCCGAGCTGATCGACGAGCTGCGCGAAGCCGCCGCGGGTTCGTCCGTGCGCGTGCTCGAGGACGACGAGCTCGTGATCGACGGCGTGCGCTTTCTGGGTTGTTCGCTGTGGAGCGACTTCGAGTTCGCCGGCGCCGAACAGCGCGCCCGCTCGATGTCCCTGTGCGAGCGCCTCGTCAACGACTATGGCCAGATCCGGTTCGGTGCGGACCGACGTGCGCTGGCGCCCGCCGACACGCTCGCGGTCCACGTCCGCAGCCGCAGCTGGCTCCAGGGCAGGCTCGCGTCGCCGTGGGGCGGGCCGACCGTGGTGATCACCCACCATGCCCCCGTGATCCGCGGGCGGCCGGAACAGCCGGTGCTCCAGGCGATCGCGGGAGCGTTCGCGAGCGATCTCTCGGCGCTGATGGGGTCAGGCCGCGCCGGCCTCTGGATCTACGGCCACACCCACCGAACGGCCGACGTCGAGGTCGCGGGCACCCGGATCGTCTCGAACCCGCGCGGCTACCCTCACCAGCCGGTGGACGGTTTCGACCCCGGGTTCGTTGTCGACGTGCCGGCGTTCGCGTGCGCTGAGCCCTCCGCCCAGCCTCCGGCGGGCCCGGGCTGAGGCTGGACTGAGGCCGGGCGTTCCGCCGCCCGAGCCGCGGCTGTCAGCGTCCGAGCGCGAACGAGGCGGTCGTCACGACCGCCGCCGCGCCGGGCGGTGCGAACACGGTTCTGGCGCTCACGATCACGCGGCGGAGCCGGCTCAGCTCCCGGCGCCCGCCGGGCGTGAGCGCGAGCGTGAGCCGTCCCGAGCCGCTCGCCGGCAATGTCAAGCTGCCCGTCGCGATCAGGATCCGGCGTCCGCCCGCCTCTGTAAACCACGAGACCGTCACCCGCCCGGCCTCCGGCAGCCGGAATTCAGCGAACGTGAAGCCGTCGAGCGCGAGCAGCGCCGGCAGCTTCGCCTTGGCGCCTCTGGGATGGATCTCCGAGCGCAGCGCCCCGCGGATCGTGCCAGGCGTTGGCGCATCCGGCGCGGACGGGCTTCCCGCCGCGGGTGAGGTCCCGGGCGCCCCGGGGCCGCCCGACCCTCCGGCCTGGGCTCCTGAGTTGCCGCCGGCAGGGCCCGAGCCGCCGGCGGTGGCGCCCGTGCCGCTGCCCGATCCTGAGCCGGAACCGGCGGTGGAGCCCGAGCTCGGGCCGGATCCTGACGCGCCGCCGGAGCCCGGGTCCGTCTGGGTCTCGGGCGCGGTCACGGTCCACGGGAACGATGTCTGCGCCGACGCGCCGGTGGGGTCGACCGCCGTCACCGTCACCGCGCTCGCGCCGGTCGCCGTCGGCGTCCCCGAGATCGCGCCCGTCGAGCTCGAGATCGAGAGCCCCGGGGGAAGCCCGGCGGCGATGAAGGTCAGCGAAGCGCCGCCCGTGTCGGTTGCGGCAACCTGGAGGTTGGCGGCGGTTCCGGCAGTCGCCGTCTGCGCGCCGGGCCCCGTGATCGAGACGGTGTTCGCGACGCCCGCCCTGGACCCGCCCGCGGCCGTCGCATCGCAGAGCGCGGCCGGGAGCGTCGCACCATTCGGCGACCCGAGCCCGGACGCGAGATCGAAGCCCGGCTGCGCCGCATACAGGCCACCCGTGTAGCCATCGGGGGCATAGTCGTTGGTCCCCGACGTGATGTCGGTGAAGTTCGCCGCGTAGTCGGTGCCGGCGGCCGCGTAGAGCGCGCCGTTCGCAAACCCGATCGGCGTTCCGTTGCACGCGCTCGATGCGTCCGTGAGTGCCGCGACGGCAGCCCACAGCGGCGCCGCGGCGCTTGTGCCGCCGATGCCGGTCCACTGCCCCTCGAAGTAGATGAGGTAGCCCGTGTACGGGTCGGCGTCCGCTGACACGTCCGGAACCTCGCGGCAGTACACGCCGGTGCCCGCGTCGCATGGGGTGCCCGACGACTCCGGGCCGATCACGCCGAGCGACGCCGGCGCGTCCGCCTGGTAGGCCGGCATCAGGTGGACGCTCGAGATGCCACCGCCACCCGCGCCCGTGCCGGTCCCCGAGTCATTCCACACGGACTCCTCCGGCGGGTAGCTGGTGCTCGAGAGCGTGAGTCCGCCGACGCTCGTCACGAACGGCTGGCTGCCGGGATCGTCGATCGCGAGCGCGGTCGAACCGCAGTCGGACGATCCGTCGTCGCCGGCCGCGGCGAACACCGACTTGCCTGCGATCGCGGCTTCCTCGAACAATGTCGCCTCGGCGTTCAGCACGCTCTGCGTCGTCGCCGCCTCGCAATCGCCCCACGAGGTCGAGATCACGTTGACGCTCGCGTTCTCGATCATCGCCGTGTAGTCGTCGATCACGCCCTGGTCGGTGTTCGGTGCCTGGTAGACGTCGACGGTCGCCTGCGGGGCGAGCCCGATCACGTTCTCGATGTCGAGCGCCGCCTCGCCCTGCTGCTCGCCGAGCAGCGGCTGGCCACCGTCGACTCGGATGTAGTTGACCTGGGCGCTCGTGCCGTAGCAGCTCTGGTATTGGGCGATGTCAGAGTACCGGTCAGGTTCGAGTTCGAGCAGCGCGATGGTTTCACCGGCGCCGAGATCGCCCGCCTGGTAGAGGCTCTGGAGGTTGTACGCGCTGGCGATCTGGTTGCTCGTGTACGAGTACTGCAGGGGTGCCGCGCTCGTGGCCGCCGCGCACGGCTGCGGCCCGTCTGTCGCGATCGCATGGGGGTGCAGCAGGTGCGGGCGGCGGCTTGGCGGCCGCGGCGCCACGACGAGGCCGAGCGCGTGTGGCGCGGTCAGATCGCTGAGCCCGATCACGCCGGAGACGAGCTGACTGACCGAGGCGTTGATCGCCGGGGGCGCGGTATTCGCATAGGCGACCCTTCCGGAGCTCAGGATGATGCGCTCGAGCGGCGTGCCGAACGCCCGTGTCACGACTGCCGCCGGTGCGGTGACATCGATCGACAGCCCGTTCGCCGAGACCGGCTCCGGATCGAGCCCCTGCACCCTGAGCGCCGCCTCGACGGCGTTGATCTGCGCGTTGGTGGGCGCGAACAGCGAGCGGAACTCGCTGACGGTCAGGTAGTGGCGGAAGGCCGCGGACCCCGGCGTCGACACCGCGAGGGCATACATGCCGAGCGCCGCGCTGTCCCGAGGGGTGAGCTCGACGACGAGGTTCAGCGCCGTGGACGCGGCGATCGAGCCGTCCGCACGCGCTCCGGCGGGTGTGCGCGGCACCATCCCCACACGCGCAAGCGTGACGCTGGCGCCCGCGGGCGCGGCGGCCATTGCGAGCGCAGCGCACATCGGCGCCGACGCCGCGACGGCCCGGCGCGCCGTTGTCGCTATCCGGTCTCGGGGCGTCATCTCTCCAATGTCTGGCTCGCGCGGCTGTTGGTGAACGTAACACCGCACACCACAACAACGGCCGCCAGTTGGACGAAAGTTCGATCAGTTCCTGATGACGGCGCCGCTGCGCGGCGGGACGCCGCCCTGCTGCCGATCGGAGAAGTTGGCCGCAAGCTCGACGCGGCCGCGCCGCCACCGGATCAGCCGGCGTTGCTCGTCGGCCTCGACCACGGTCAGCTCGTCTGGAAGCTCGCGCCGCAGCGCGAGCAGCGAACGGTAGAACTCGAGATGGGCTGCGTCGCCCCGTCCGGGGTCGAGCTTCGAGCGCTCGAAGCTGGCCGGATCCTGCGGATCGGGGAGCTCGGACGCGCCGAAACCCGAGAATGCGGCGAACTCCTCGCGCCGGCCTGTCCGCGTCAGCTCCGCGACCTTGGGGTCGATGTGGTCGGTGAAGTACTGGAACGGGTGCTGCTCGTCGTACTCCTCGCCCTGGAACAGGAGCGGCGTTCCGCGCGAGAGCACCGCGCAGAAGGCGGCGAGGCGCAGGTCGCGGCCGTGCAGCCTGTCGCCGAACGGGCGGTTGCCGACCTGGTCGTGGTTCTGGGCGCACACGACGAAGCGGCGCCCCTCGGCGCGCTCGAGCTCGCGCGCCAGATCGCTGATCCGCCCGTAGTCGGCGTAGTAGCCCTCGTGCTCGCCCGTCAGCAGCGTGTGCGTCGAGTGGTGCAGCGCGTCCTCCCACTGGGCGTCGTGACCCCATGCCCGCAACGGTCGCAGGTCCCCTGTGCCGATCTCGTCGATCACGAGGGCTCTCGGGTTGACGGCGCGGACGCGGCGGCCGAGTTCGGTGAGCACGTGTTCCGGGGAGTCGTCCACGATCGCGTGGACGGCATCAAGGCGCAGGCCGTCGACGCGATAGTCGCGGATCCACATCTCCGCGTTCTGGCAGGCCCATTCGCGGACGCCGCGCCGGGAGTAGTCGATCGCCTCGCCCCAGAAGCTCCTGGCGCCCGCTGTCGTGTAGGGCCCGAACGCGGTCACCTGGTCAGCGCCCGGGCCGATGTGGTTGTAGACGACGTCGAGGATCACGCCGAGCCCGGCGGCGTGCGCCGCATCGACGAGCTCGACAAGGCCGCGAGGCCCGCCGTAGGCGGGGTGTGGAGCCGATGTGTACACGCCGTCGTACCCCCAGCCGTGGTTCCCCGGAAAGGTCGCGACGGGCATCAGCTCGATCGCGGTGACGCCGAGCTCGCGCAGGCCCGCCAGGCGCGGGATCGCGCTCGCGAACGTCCCCTCGCGTGAGAAGGTGCCCACGTGGAGCTCGTAGATCACGAGCTCGTCGAGCGTCGGCGCGCTCCACCCGGTGCCGGCCCCGCCGGACCTCAGCGCGGCGGGGTCGAGCACTCGCGATGGACCTCGAAGGCCAAGGGGCTGCCACCGCGAGCACGGGTCCGGCAGCTGCTCGCGTCCGTCGATCACGAGCTCGTAGTCGGTGCCCGGACCGATGCTGAGGTCAGCCGCGAACACCCCGTCGCCCTGGGGCGCGAGCGGATGGTGCTCCCCGCCGGCGGCGACCGCGAGCTCGCTCGCGTTCGGCGCCCAGGTGCAGAACGTCGTGGTCGTGCCGTTCGTCACGGCACCAAGTTGAGGGAAGGGGCTCAGTGCGCTCGGTTCGAGAGGGGACCTGTTGCCACCGACGTGGCTGACAGCACCTCTCTACTTACCCGTTGGAGCTGGCGAAGCGACGCGAGGTGGTCGGACCATTCAGGATCCCACTCCAGGTCGACCGCCAGGCGCGCCGTCTCCTGGTGGGCGTCGAGCAGTTCGTAGACGAGCGACTCGAGCCGCCGGGCGGCTTCCACCGGGTGCAGCTGGTGTCCCGGCCCCGGCACGCGCAGCGAGGCGAGCTGGCTCACCCGCACGTGTCGCGCGAGTGAGTCAGCCGAGATCCGCGCCCACGCCTGGGCTCCGCTCAGCAGCGATCTCAGCATCGCGAGGCCCGCCTCGCCACCGCCCGGCGCCGCCGGGCCTCCGATCTCGTCGTCAGCTCCGAGCGGGGACGGTTCGTCGGTCCTGCGCTCTCGGAACGGACCCGCGGCCACATCCCAAAACGTAGCGGGTGTGCGCGCCGACCGTCAAACGTCAACCGGCCCGGGCGCGTCCACGGGGCGCCGGACCCTTGGAACGGACCGAGGCGCGAGCGGTGGGGTTGGCCCCGCACCGCCCGCGCCCTGGCACTCAACTTCGAATCAGAACTTGTCGAAGCTGTTGATGAACACGCGCTGCTGCGCGCGCGTCTTGGTCAGCGCGAGCGTTGCCAGGCCGACCTCCTGGATCACGCCCCCGCGGACCTTCAGCACTGCCGTCGCCTGGCTGTCGGTCACGAGATACCAGTCGTTCGACCCGACGTGGAACGGCTTTCCGAGGTGGAGGCTCGCCGCCACCGTGGAAACCGACGCCCCGGGCCTCGCCCCGCTCAGCGAGTAGAACGGATTCGCAGTCAGTCCGAGCACGACGTGGCCCGTGTACTCAGCCCGCTCCGACGCCGGGAGCTTTGCCAGCAGTGCGTTCGTCGGATACCCGAGACGGATCCCCCACCCGTGATACAGACAGAAGTTGTCGAACTTGTTCCGTGTCACGTTGTAGTGGTAGATCGTCATGCGTGCCTGCTGCTGGGACATGCCCAGAGTGAACACGCCGATCGCCGTACCGCCGACCGAACCGCTCGGAGTCACGCAGTGGGCCGCCGGTGGCGTCACCGCCGCGGGCGTCGCGGTCGTGGTCGCCGTCGTGGTCGTTGTGGCGGTCGTGGTCGTGGTTGTGGTCGTGGTCGTGGTGCTGACCGGGGTCGGGGTTGTCGCCCCGAGGCCCTCGCACGCTGCGTCGTAGCTCGCCTGCCAGGTGAGGGTGACGACGACCTGACCGGCGCTGATCTCGGAGCCGCCAGAGGTGAGCGCGATCTGGAACTCGGGAAGCTGGCCCAGGTTGCCGAAGTCAAGCGCCGACAGCCCCGTCAGGTTGACGCTGCCGGTGTTGTCGAGCGTCAGCGGCGCCAGGCCTGCGATCGCTGTGCCGTCGGCGTTCTCGAACGTCACGGTGCCCATGTCGTACGCGCTCGGGGGCGGCTGGGTGACCTGCAGCGACTGCCACGAGGTCGGATAGCACGCCTGTTCAGGGACGACGAACGACGAAGCGAGTACACGGATGTCCCCTGATCCGCAGGCTCCGCCTGTGTAAGCGTCGAAGCTTTGGATCTGGTCAGGTAGGCCGCCGCCGTCGGCGTCCGAGTTCATCCACAGGCACGTCGGTCGCTGCGGGTCTGGATTGACCGTGTAGACGAGCGCGGTGCCCTCCATCGAAAGCGGGAACGTCCCGCCGGTGCAGGTCGCCGCGTTCTGCGTGGGGCAGATCGACGGACAGCTCGATGGCGTGCACGGCGTGCACAGGGCCTCCGCGCCGCCGGTGCAGGTCCCGTCGGTCGAGTCGCAGGCGGCACCCGTGCTGTAGTCGAAGCACAGCTCCTGATCGGTGTTGCCGTCCGGGACGAACACCCGTGGGCCGATTGCGACCGACGGTCCGTTCCACCCGGATGTGCTGCCGATCACGCTCTTCAGGCCCGCCGGTGTCGCCACCGCGCTGCCGTCGAGGCCGTAGCAGGGGTCCTGACCGGTCGGCAGGCAGAATCCCTGCACGTTGCCGGCTGCGTCGAGCAGTTGGAACGGCGCGCCGTAGCCGCTGTCGTAGCCGAAGCCGAGTGACACCGGCCAGGTGCCGCTGCAGGCCGCCTTGGTGGCGTCATCCCAGCAGAACAGCTGGTCGCCGGAGCCCATGTTGATCGGGACGATCAGATCGCCGCCGATCGCTGCGACCGCGGGCGGCGGGAAGTCGCCGTCCTCGTCGGTGCCGTTGCCGACGCCGAGATCGTATGGCTGGCCCGCGCACGGCTGGTCGGTCGCGACGTCGAAGCACAGAAGCTGGTTCTGGCCGCTGCTGTCGGTCTGCCCGTCGTCGTAGTTGAACCCGTAGAAGTCGTTGCCGATCAGTACGCCGTCGCTGATCGCACTGATCCCGGGCTCCTCGGCGTCACCGGGCTGGGTCAGCGCCGTGAAGCCGCAGAACGGGTCGCTCGTGTTGGCCGCCTGCGTGGTGTCGACGCAGACGACGCCGCCGGTAGCCTCGGTGGAGTTGCCGGTGTACAGCGTCGCGTACACGTACAGCTTGCCGGTGCTCTGATCGAGGTACAGCCCCGGCTGGCCGGACGTCGCGAAGCTGGCGTTCGCATAGTCGCCCGTGCCGGTCACGTCCGTAATCGTCGCTGGGTCCGACTGCCACGGGCAGAGCGCCTGTGGGTTCGTCATCGGCGTCCCACCTGCCTGCAGGTGGCACGCTACCGAGAGGACGCTGTCGTGATGGAAGACGTTGAAGACCTCGGGCGTCGGGAACACGTTCGCATTACTGCCCGTGAGCGCGACCGCCCAGCCGTCGCCGCCCCCGTTCCCGGCGAAGTCAGCGGCCGGCGGAACCGGAATCGTCTGCGTCGCCGTATAGGTGGCGGCCTGATTCTGCGACGAGCCGGCCATCGCGACCGTCGCTCCGACTCCGAGTACTCCAGCAACCGTCATGGCGAGAGCCATGCCGATTGTCCGCCTTAAGGATCGAAACCCGCGCCACCCATCCCGGGCGCGGGCGGACGGATCGTCCCCCTTGCATATGCCCCTCCATGTTCAGAACACCCACTTTTGGGTGATCATTAGACGACTGTACGAGCAAACGCGCTCTGAATTCAAGTTCTTCCGCGATAGTTGATAACGAACTCATGAGGCTGGCCGCTCAACGTCGCTCGACGCTCGACTGCCGATCCCGTTGCGTGGGGGCACCCGTCGGTCGCCGCGGATACGCTGTGGACCGTGCTGATCGACGGCAACGCCTACGCCAAGGAGCTGGCGGCGACGCTGCGCGTCGATGTCGAGGCGCTGCCGCAGCCCGCTGGGATCGCGACGATCCTCGTCGGTGACGACCTCGGCGCCGAGGTCTATCAGCGGCGCATCGACCGCCACGCGCGCGACCTCGGCGTCGTCTCGCGGATGGAGCGGCTCCCCGCCGGCGCGACGCTGGGGCAGGTGATCGGGAAGATCGCCGAGGTCGACGCGGATCCCTCGATCACCGGGATCCTCGTTCTGCGTCCGCTGCCGCCCCACTTGTCGGAGGCGCGCGTGTTCGCCGCGCTGCCACCACTCAAGGACGTCGAGGCGCTGCATCCACTCAACGCCGGACTCCTGTCGCTCGGCATGCCGCGTTTCATCCCGTCGACTCCGGCTGCGGCGTTTCACATGCTCGACCGCTACACGGCAGCCGCCGGCCGCGATCCGGCCGTCGCCTACGACGGCCTCAACCTCGTGCTTGTCGGGCGCTCGAACAACGTCGGCAAGCCGGCGGCGATCCTCGGGTTGCAGCGCAACGCGACGGTCATCTCGTGCCACCGGCACACGTTCGACGCGGGCCGGCTGACTGAGGAGACCCGCACCGCCGACATCCTGATCGTCGCCGTCGGCGTTCCCGGCCTGATCACGGGCGACATGGTCCGGGAGGGCGCGATCGTGATCGACATCGGGATCAATGCCGTGCCCCGAGCGGGCGGGGGCGTGACGCTTGTCGGCGATGTCGACACCGCCTCCGTCGAACCCGTCGCCGAGGCCTTGTCGCCGGTCCCGGGCGGCGTCGGCCCGATCACCGACATCTGGGTGCTGCACAACACCGTGACCGCGGCCTGGTTGCAGGCCGGACCGCCTCCGCGCCCGCGCGACGGGATGCAGGCGCTGGGAGCGCCCGGCGGCTTCGACTGGCCTTCGGGCCACCCGGAGTAGGCACGCGATGCACGACAGCCGCGCAGACGGACTTGACAAGCTGATCGAGCCACTGCGTGTCACGCCGGGCTCGAACGTCAAGCTCGCGCGCGACCACGATCCGGCCTACACGGCCGGGTGGCTCGAGCATCGCGACGGGGAGCAGCATCTGCGCCTGACCGTCGAACTGCTCGCCGAGTACCAGGATCGTCTCGCCGCCCAGGCCAGCCAGGGCGTCCTCGTCGTCCTTCAGGCGCTCGACGCCGCGGGCAAGGACGGCACGATTCAGCACGTGATGAGTGGCGTCAATCCGCAGGGGGTCACCGTTCACAGCTTCAAGGTGCCGTCCGCCGAGGAGCTGAATCACGACTTCCTGTGGCGCTACGCGTGCCGGCTCCCGGCCCGCGGCCAGATCGGGATCTTCAACCGCTCGCACTACGAGGAGGTGCTCGTCGTGCGGGTCCACCCGGAACTGCTCGAACGCCAGCGGCTCCCGCCGGCCGCGAAGGGCGATGTCTGGAAGAGCCGCTTCCGCCAGATCAACGACTGGGAGCGGTACCTCGTCGAGAACGGGATCCGGATCGTCAAGCTGTTCCTCAATGTCTCGCGTGAGGAGCAGCGCCTTCGCTTCCTCAAGCGGATCGACCAGGCAGAGAAGAACTGGAAGTTCTCGGCGGCGGACGTTCATGAGCGGGCGTACTGGGATCAGTACCAGGATGCGCTGTCGCAGATGCTGAGTCACACCAGCACGGACTGGGCGCCGTGGTACGTGATCCCGGCCGATCACAAGTGGTTCGCGCGGGTTGCGGTCAGCGCCGTGCTCGCCCAGACCCTGATCGAGATCGATCCCCGCTACCCGACCGTCGACCCGGACACGCGCAAGGCGCTCGAGCAGGCCAGACTCGGGCTCGAGGCGGAAGCGCCTCCGGGCGCAAAGCCCGATCCGTTCGCCGATTGACGTCGGGCCGGGACCTGCCCCGCGGGCGTGGTCCCGACCCGGTGACCGGCTCAGACGTCGGTGCGGGCCGGCGCGTGCTCGGAGACGAGCTGGACGCCGGGCGCAGCAGCAGGGGGTGCCTCGCGCAGTTGGCTCGTCGCGACCTCTCCGCTGATCGACTCCTTGAAGCCGCGCAGGCCTGAGCCGAGCGAGCTTCCGATCTCGGGCAGCCGCTTGGCCCCGAACACCAGCAGCAGGATGGCGAGCAGGAAGAGAAGGTGAACTGGGTTGTCGAGTCCGAGCATATGGGCTCCGATCTGGTCGTTTGATCTGCTGATACGGGAGCTGGACCGATTCGGATCACTGCGGATCGGTGCTGATCCGCGCAGCGAGATCGGCCGTATAGCCAGCGACCGTAAGCCACGACTGGAGCAGCCATGGACCCATACACGCGCGGGCGACAAAGCGGGGGCAGCAGATGCTGACCGCGATTCGTACCACGATCAGGCTTGTCGGCCACGAGGATCGCCTGAGCACGATCGATCACCTCGATGAGCTGCGGACGCGCATGATCGTCTCGCTCGCCGTGGTCGTCACGGCGTTCGGCTTCTGCTTCTGGCAGAACCACGCGCTGCTGCACCTGATCAACAGGCCGTTGACGCAGCAGACCCAGGCGCAGACGCGCGCCGGCCATGGTGAGTTCGGCCCGACGTACACCGTCGCGCTCGGGGCTCGCGACATCGCATACCAGCTCGAGCGCGTCGTGCAGGCGGTCGGTCAGACCGGCACGGCCGAGGGCCGGCGGACGGCGACCGCGCTCGTGGGCGTCGACGCCGCGCTACGGCGCGACGTCGCCCGGCTTTCCGTTGCGCCACAGGGCGAGAAGCCCGTCACGCTCGGGATCGCGGAGCCGTTCACGGCCACGCTGACGGTGACGCTCGTCTTCGCGCTGATCCTGTCGCTCCCGGTCGTGCTCTACCAGGCCTACGCCTTCCTGATGCCTGCGCTCGACTCCCGCCACCGCCGCGCCGTCAGGCCGCTGCTCGCGGCGGTGCCCGTCCTGTTCGGCGCCGGCGTCGCGTTCGGTTACCTCGTCGTCCTCCCGTCCGCGGTGCACTTCCTCCAGAACTTCAACAGCTCGGAGTTCAACGTGCTCGTGCAGGCCGGCCAGTATTACGGGTTCGCGACGACGACGCTCCTGGCGATGGGGCTGCTCTTCCAGGTGCCGATCGGCATCCTCGCCGTCGCCCGAGCGGGAGTCGTGACCGCCGCTCAATTCCGCCGCAACCGGAAATATGCGGTGGCCGCGTGCGCCGCCGTCGCGGCGCTGCTCCCCGGTGACGCGGTGACGATGCTGCTCGAGACGGTGCCGCTGTACCTGCTGTTCGAGGTCGGCGTGATGCTGGCCACGGTGGCCGAGCGCCGCGCTCGCCGGCGGGACGCGCGCGCCATCGGGCAGGCGCAGTGATCCGTTCGCCCGTCTCGTGCGAATGGATGGCGAAGGACTCGGTCAGATGTCAAACAACAACCGGAGGTGAGTGATGACCGATAGCACCCGACGCGACTTCGTCCGCAACTCCGCGGCGGCGGCCGCGGGCGTGACGGTCTTGGGAGCGCTTGTCAGCGAGTCGGCCGATGCGGCCGTGAGCGCCCATCACGGCCCGGTGGTCGCGTATGTCAGCGACGCCAAGGCCGGAACGATCTCGGTGATGGCGGGCGATCGCACGGTCGAGATCCGTGACCGCCAGCTCGCCGGGCGCCTCACGCGCGCGGCGCGTGACTGACCCAGATCCCGACGTGCAGCCACACCACACCTGACACTCGAGAGAGAGGTTTCACCAGATGTCATCCCATCGTGAGGCACCGGCGATCAGCAAGGATCCCGTCGCCGACAACACCGACACCTATGCGTTCGTGAGTCCTGATGATCCGACGACGGTCACGATCATCGCCAACTACCTGCCGCTCGAAGCGCCGTTCGGTGGGCCGAACTTCTTCGAGTTCGGCGATGACGTGCTGTACTCGATTCACGTGGACAACAACGGTGACGGCTACGCCGACATCACCTACGAGTTCACGTTCGAGACGCAGGTCGGCAATCCGAACACGTTCCTCTACAACACGGGGACGATCGACTCGATCCAGAGCCCGAACTGGAACCGCAAGCAGTTCTACTCGGTGACGAGGACGACCGCGCTCGGCGGGGCGACCGTGCTCGGCACCGGCCTCCCGTGTCCGCCCTGCAACGTCGGCCCGCTGTCCACGCCGGACTACGCGTCGCTCGCCGCCGAGGCGGTCAACTCGCTGCCCGGAGGCCGGACGGTGTTCGCGGGGCAGCGCCTCGAGGGGTTCTACGTCGACCTCGGGGCGATCTTCGACCTGGGTAACCTGCGCCCGTTCGAGAACCTCCACATCGGTGCCCTCGCAGCCGCCCCTGGAGTGAACGCAACGAATGACTTCAGCGTCCACTCGATCGCGCTGAAGGTTCCGAAGAGCGACCTCACCCGCTTCGGCGGGACGCCGACCAATCCAATGGATCGCAACGCGGTGATCGGCGTATGGGCGACGGCCAGCCGCCGCCGCGCGGTTGTCCGCGAAGCCAGCGGCGAGGTCCAGGTCGGCGGCTGGGTCCAGGTCTCGCGGCTCGGCAATCCGCTGTTCAACGAGGTGATCGTGCCGATGGGCATGAAGGACATGTGGAACGGACTGCCGCCGGCGCAGGACAAGCAGTTCCTCGCCAACGTCCAGTCCCCCGAGCTGGCCTCGCTGCTCCCGGTTCTCTATCCGGGGGTGTTCCCGACCCTCGCCGGCTACACGGCTCCGCGTGCGGACCTCGTGGCGATTCTGCTCACCGGCCTGCCGTCGGGCATCGTCAGCGGGTTCCAGAACTACACGGGGCCGACGTTCGCGGACGAGCTGCGGCTCAACATCGCGATCCCGCCGTCGTCGAACCCGAATCCGCTCGGGGTCGTCGGAGGCGATCTCGCCGGGTTCCCGAACGGCCGCCGGGTGTTCGACGACGTCGTCTCGGTGGAGCTGCGTGCGATCGCGGGCGCGACGATTCCCCTGGTCGACCCCAGCTACACGCCGGACGGCGCCGCGGCGGTCGTCACCGACGGTCTGACCGACGCCGACACCACGTACCTGTCGGAGTTCCCCTACCTGGGGACGCCGGTCGGCGGCTACCAGACGCTGCCGCTGGCGGCGAGCTCCTGAGGAATCGGCCATGAGTCACTCGATCGAGGGGCATGTTCACGGCCACGGCCACGGCCACGGGCACGGCCACGGCCACGGGCACGGCCACCTGGCGCCCGCCGCCGCGAGCGCGAGCGTCGCGCTCGACATCGGCGGCGGCCGTGGAGCTCTCGTGCTCTACCCGAGCGAGCGGTTCCGGGGGCGGGAGATCGAGATCAGCCTGCTCGACGGTCACGAGCACCGCGTCCACACAGGTGTTCACGACCGCTCGACCCAGGCGGGCACGGTGCTGACGGCCATCTTCGGCAGCCTGCCGGCCGGCGACTACCGGATCTGGCTCGACGCCGAGATCGCCGGACCCGTGCTCACGGTGGCGGACGGAGCCGTCGCCGAGGCCCGGGTGGAGTGAGAGGGGCAGCTTGGGGCGCCCGCTTGCGGGCGGGCGCCCCAGCGCTCACCGCCCTCCCGGCTCGGGTCTCGCGCACGCGGGCTGCACCATCACGTGCAGCCGGCGGCGTCGTCTGGCCGTAGACTGTGGACAGAGGACCTGAGGATCTTTGGCCAAAGCCAAGCCGACTGACGAGGGCGCACAGCCCAAGGCCCGCACAGCGAGGGAGCGTCGTCGCTCGCCCTCCAGCCGGCCGGCAGAGCCCCAGCCCGAGCGACAGCTCTCCCGCCGGTCGTTCGAAGCGGAGCTGGTCAAGCTTCAGCGCGAGCTCGTGATCATGCAGGAGTACGTGCGCGCGCAGGGGTTGAAGGTGATCGTGATCTTCGAAGGCCGTGACGCCGCGGGGAAGGGTGGCGTGATCAAGCGCATCGCCGAGCGCACGAACCCGCGGGTGTGCCGTGTCGTCGCCCTGCCGGCGCCGACCGAGCGGGAGAAGACGCAGTGGTACTTCCAGCGATACGTCCCGCACCTTCCCGCCGGTGGGGAGATCGTCCTGTTCGACCGGTCCTGGTACAACCGGGCCGGCGTCGAGCGCGTGATGGACTTCTGCAGCGAACGCGAGTATGAGGAGTTCATGCGCTCATGCCCCGAGTTCGAGCGCATGCTCGTGCGTTCGGGGATCCAGGTGATCAAATACTGGTTCTCGATCTCGGACGCGGAGCAGGAGCGGCGTTTCCAGGCCCGGGTGCACGACCCGATGCGGCGCTGGAAGCTCAGTCCGATGGACCTCGAGTCACGCGCCCGGTGGGTCGCCTACTCGCGTGCCAAGGACGAGATGTTCCGCTACACCGACATCAAGGTCGCGCCCTGGTACGTCGTGCAGGCGGATGACAAGCGTCGCGCGCGGCTCAACTGCATCGCGCATCTGCTGTCGTTGATTGAGTACGAGGATCTGACGCCACCGCCGATCGCGCTGCCGCCGCGGGTCGAGGACCACTATGTCCGCCCGCCGATGGACGAGCAGACGTTCGTGCCCGAGGTCTATTGACAGCAACGGGTCCGCCGGAATCCGTGCGAAACCGTCCGCGCGGAGAGCCCCGATCGCCTGGCTCTCACCGACGCCGATCAGAAACCGGACGAGGGCGCCCTCCACGATCGGGCACAAGGCGATCCGGTCGACCTTGGCCGCCCATGCGGCCGCCCTGTGATCATGCTCGTGATCGGCCAGCACAAGTGCGATCTTGCGCGGTTGAATCTCATGGTATTTTGTTGCGCATGGTACCGGGCGCGACAACTAAGTTGCTGGCGCAACTTAGGCGCGGTTCGATCCAGTATTGCGTTCTGGCGATGCTGCGAGACGGTGACCGATACGGTTTTGAGCTCACGCGAGCGCTGGCTGACGCCGACGGTTTGGTAACGAGTGAAGGCACGGTCTATCCGCTGCTTGCCCGCCTGCGTCAGGAGGGTCTGGTGGAGACCCGGTGGCAGGAATCGACACAAGGCCCGCCTCGCCGCTACTACCGCCTGACAGTTGAAGGGCACGAGGCACTGGAGGCGTTCATCGGCCAGTGGCGGCGGTTCCGGGACGCGATCGACGGGCTGTTGGACGAGGAGGGGACAGATGGAGGACGATCCGGTAGTCAACGCGATTCTGAGCCAGTACTTCCGGCGGCTTGAGCAGTCGCTGAGTGGGCTGCCGGCCGACCGCCGCCGGCAGATTCTCGAGGACTTGCGCGCACACGTCACGGAGTCTCTGGATGCCGAGCCAGACCATTCGGACGCATCGGTCCTGGCGGTGCTCGACCGTGTCGGTGACCCGGACGAGATCGCGCGCGAGGCGGTCGCCGATACGTCGGAGAGTGTCATCTCGCCCGGCTCGCCCACCGGGCTGCGGGAGCGACTCTCCGGCCGGCCGACGTTGCGACTGGGAGGGACGCTGGCGCTTGCCGCTTCGGTCGTCGCTGCCGTGTCGGTTGTCGTTCTGACCGTGACGGGTGGCTCCTCGGCGGCGCCGACGCGCGGGCGAGCATCCCTGACGCTCGCGGCGCGGATCTCCGGGCGACGCCAAGCCGCCCCGTATGCGGTGGCGCCGGTGAGCAAGGGTGGGTGGCTGCCGGCGGGAGATGTGAGTGGGGATCACCATAGCCCGGGGGCTTCGGACTGCGGGCCGCAGACGGTCACCGGGTCTGAGTCGGCGGCGACGCTTGAGGCCAACGCCAGCCAGGTCGCGTCCGGCAGCGTTGACGGCCACAGCTGGTCGTTGTGGTCCGAGGACGGCGAGAGCGGCTCCGATGCTCTGGAGAACGGTGGCATCGTTGTGGACGGCACGGCTTACGGGCTGTGTCCTGGGTTCCCGAACCCGGCTGAGATGGAGCTGCTCGAACCGTCCGGCGGTGGTCAGGGTCTGGCGTACGGCGTGGTCGGCTACCCGGGCGCGGCGAAGATCGACATCTACCAGGGCACGGCCGAGACGTTCGAGCAGGGCAAGCGGCTGGCGACAGCCGCGGCGCAGGTCGTCAATGGCGTCGCGTTCTTCATCACGGCCATGCCCGGGTCGGCTTGCGCCTACCCGTCGCTGGAGATGAACACCACGTCAGGGACCGGTTCGACCGAGCACAACCTCGGGTTTGCCACCAGCGACTGCGCGCCCGGCCAGTTGGTCCCGATCAACTGGAGCCAGGGCATCTGGGGTCTGGCACCCGGCCGGTTCCACAACGGGTCCGGCGGCCGGGGAGGCGCGTATGCGGTGGCGCCGGTGAGCAAGGGTGGGTGGCTGCCGGCGGGAGATGTGAGTGGGGATCACCATAGCCCGGGGGCTTCGGACTGCGGGCCGCAGACGGTCACCGGGTCTGAGTCGGCGGCGACGCTTGAGGCCAACGCCAGCCAGGTCGCGTCCGGCAGCGTTGACGGCCACAGCTGGTCGTTGTGGTCCGAGGACGGCGAGAGCGGCTCCGATGCTCTGGAGAACGGTGGCATCGTTGTGGACGGCACGGCTTACGGGCTGTGTCCTGGGTTCCCGAACCCGGCTGAGATGGAGCTGCTCGAACCGTCCGGTGGTGGTGACGGGATCGCCTATGGCGTGATCGGCTACGCCGGCTCGGCGAAGGTCGCGATCTACAGGGACACCTTTGGGGCGTTCGCCACCGGCCCGGTGCTGGCCACGGCGACGGCCCAGAGCGTGAACGGTGTTGGGTTCTTCATCACCGCGCTCTCCCAGTCGGCCTGTGATGTCCCAGCGGTCGAGCTGAACACCGCATCAGACAGCTACGCGGCCGAGCACAACCTCGCGTTCAGCGCCAGCCACTGCAGCAACGGACAGCTCGTTCCGATCAGCGACAGCCAAGGCGTCTGGCAACTCCCCACCAGCGACTTCCCCAACAGATTCCAGTCCCTCAATGGCGGTGAGGGGAGCAACAGTACCCCTACCCTCCCCGTAACGATGCCCGACTCGCACAAGGTCGCGAGCGTTCTACTCAACCGCTACCGCATTCTGCGCACCAGCCGCGTCCCGGCCGCGACCCTTCCGTCAAACCTGGTTCTGCTGCGTGTCGCGGGCCTCCGGCTCGGACTCGATACCAGCGCTTAGATGCTGACCCAGGCCAGGCGCGCGATCGCCGGTCTGCCCGATCCGGACGGTCGCCCCGGCGACCAAGCGCACGTCAACGACGGCGGGGTACCTGGCGGCTTTGGGGGTTCTTTGGTCGCGGTTTGGAACCGCCGCGCAGACTGCGCCGCACATCAACAGGCGTTCTCAGAGGGAGCCAGGGCATGAAACAGTCCGCTGACAACCACCGATGCCGCAGCCAATGCATTCGTCCACGCGGACCCGTCGGGCGCCGCTCGCGGTTGACGTTGGCGGGCGCGACCTCACGACTGGCTGCGTAGGCCATGTTCGGTCGAGATTGGGAGCCCGCGACCGCGACGATCGTGGCCAAGAAGTTCAAGCAGGGTGGCGAGCGGTCTGGAGTCTGGGAGTTCGTCGCCGACGTCACGCCGGAACGCGCGTCGACGTTTCGCACGACGCTCAAGCAGCCGCCGTTCATGGACCATGTCGTGCAGCTCCAGGTGGGAGCGGAGGTGCCGGTGCTCGTCGACGTCAAGCGCCGGCAGGCGAAGTTCGATCGGTCCGATCCGCAGATCCGCGGCAAGGGCCGCCGCGCCGAGGGTGGAAGGTATTCCAAGGACGCTTTCGAGGAGGCGTTGGCTGCTGCACCGCACTCGCCCGCACCAGCCGACCCTGCAGCACGAGCTGTCGATCAGGGCACCACGCCCGCGTTCGACCGCGATGCCTGGGTCGCGCTGGTTCAGGACGGCGAAGAGGCGGCCGAGAACGCCACTGACCCGGGGCTCGCGGCCGAGATCAACCGTCTCGTGGATCTGTTCGACAGCGGGCGCGTCAGCGAAGCTGCATACACGTCGCGCCTGGCCGAGCTGAAGAGCTGCGCGAAGCCAGCCGCATAAGCTCTGAGCCGACCGAGCATCCATTCGCTTCCCCATCGTCGCCCGCGCGCACACGAGATCATGGCCTCCGCATCGGGGGAGCCCTCCACGTGAAGCAGAAGCCGTTGCCGTTCGGCGCAGTGGCGCGGCCGTCAGCAGTGGACCCAGACCACCGTGCCCATATACCCGCCGCCCCCGATTGGGTACCTGACAGCCTCCATGCTCCTGACGTGTACGGCGTGGTAGTAGGGCACGCACGACGGCCGCCCGCCCTGGTGGACGTCGTTGTTTGCGTCGACCCAAACCAAGCCAGGATTGAACGAATAGGCGAAGCCCGTCGGTTGGCGGTTGAGCGGCTCATTGGCTCCGATGTAAGCGGTGCCCTCGCTTGGCCCCGCGTACACGATCCCGGGCCCGACCGTGAAGACAGAGCCGCGGTTGGCATGACCGATCATGTATCCGAGCGCACCAGCAACCACGACGAGGGCGACGACGCCTAGCGCGAGTGTGATCCTCGATCCCGGTGCGCGAGGCATCACATGGGAGCGTACGCCGAGCTGCTGACCCGTGCCGGGACGCGGTAGGGCGACGTTGTTGCCAGACCTAGACGAGCATCGCTCGCGCGGCTAGCTCGGTGGTGCGAGCGAGGACGTCGAGGTAGGCGGCACGGAGTGGGGGGACGTCGCGCAGGTGCCAGAGGAGCTTCGCGTGCTCCCAGGCGACGTCGCGAGCGGCGACGATCGAGTACATCGCGATCGCCTCGTCGGTCTTCATGGGTGTCACATCCTCGACGTCGGCGATCAGCCCGGTGTCGAACCAGCCGGCGACCTGCGTCTCGACCGTTGCGAGCAGGCCGTCGACGCGCTGGTAGTCACGGTGGGCGGCGGTGTCGTCCTCAGGCGCGAGCCCGAGTTGCTCGCACGTCGTCACGACCGCGATCGGCAGGTCATGATTGATGTGCGCGACCATGCCGGCAAGCGCGAACTGGATCGGTTCGCGCGCCTGCATGCGAGTCGTGACCAGCGGACGCCAGGCCGCCGGGCATGAGGCGCTCGTGGCGATCGTCGCCTCGGCATCGAAGTACAGGCCCGCGAACAGGACATCCAGGCGTTCGACGAACGGCCGGTTCTCGAACTCGGTCCCGGTGCTCGCCGCATCGACGGCGCGAGTCACCTGAAGGTAGAGCCGGTTGAAGATCGCGACCCCGTCCTTCCGCGTCAGGGACGCATCGATCGCCTGCATCCGCGCGATCACCTCGGCAATCGTCGACACGTCCGGGGTGGCGCTCACGGCGCGATCTTAGCCGCCGCCCCTGCCAGGCGCGTCTCGCCCTCATGCGCCACGCCGGGAGCGCTGCAGAGCCTCGGGGGGCTGCCGGCTCAGGTGATGGAGGCGATCAGCAGCGGGCGGATGCCGCGCGGGGTGCGGACCTCGACGCGGTCGCCGATGCGGTGGCCGAGCAGCGCGACCGCGACCGGCGAGGAGGATGACAGGCGCCCCTGCGCGGGCGCGGCTTCGGGGGGGTCGACGATCGTGAACTGCTGCTCGCGGCTCGTGGCCTCGTCGGCAAAGGTTACGGTCGTGCCGATGCGAACTTCGGGCTGGGCGGTGGCGGTCATATTTCCTGTTCCTGTGACGTCTCGTTATTGCTTCTGCCTTTCTACTCATTGATAGCGGCAGCCGCCGGCCCGACCAGAGCGTTCTGGTTCGTTTCGGGCCATGTCCGGTAGTTCGCCGCAGGCGTTCGTCCGCCCTCTTCGGAGACGAGCTGCGGGGAACCGCTGTCGTCCTTCGGCGACCCAGCTCGGACGCGATCGTGCTGGTCCGGCGGGCGGCCTCGCCCAGGCAGTGATCCGTCTGGGCGAACAGCCTGCGCGGAGTGTTGCCTACTCGTTCGGATCGTACTTGAACGAGATCCCGAGACGGATCCGGTAATTGAGCACGCCACCGTCCTGGATCGTGAGGTCCTGCCGGACGACCTCGGCGATCCGTAGCTCTCGCACGCTCTTCGCCGCGGTCTCAACAGCCGTCCGGGCCGCTGCCTCCCAGGACTCGGTGCTGACGCCGACGATCTCGGTGACGCGATAGACGCTATCCGGCATGCGGACCTCCTATCAGGGGTTGGGCCCCGAGTCTCGCAGGCCCTCCGACCGTGCGGTCAAATCCTTCACGGCGACGGAACCGCACCGTCGCCGAAGGGCTATCGCAGGTCGAGCGGCTGCGGTTTGGCGATGTGGAATCCCTGGGCGTAGTCGACGCCCAACTCGCGAATCAGCGCCAGCGTCTCGGGGTTCTCGACGCCTTCGGCGATCGTCTCCTTGCCGAGGCTACGCGCGATCCCCACGATCGCCTTGACGACTTCCTTGTCGGTGGCGCTGGTAGTGACATCGTGGATGAAGTCGATGTCGATCTTGAGGTAATGCGCTGGGATGTGCTTGAGATAGGTGAAGGAGCCGAAGCCCGTGCCGAAGTCGTCGAGTGCGACGGCGCAGCCATCGGCATTGAGCGCTGCCGCGAACGTCTGTGCAGCCGCGAGGTTGCCCATCGCGGCGGTCTCGGTGATCTCGAAGATCACGGCGCCGGGTTGCAACCCGCGTGCGACTGCGGCGTGGGTGGCGGTGGTGATCGCCGCGTCGCCGATCGAGAGGCCGGACAGGTTGATTGCCACGGGGGTGCCGGCCGTGGCGAGGCGCAGCCCGGCGTCGGTGACCCAGCGGTCGATCTCTCCGATCAGGCCGAACCGCTCGGCCGTGGGGATGAATCGGTTGGGAGCGATCAGCTCGTCGTCATCGTCGAGCATCCGAACCAGGAGCTCATGGTGGGTCACCTGTCCGGTGCGCAGGTCGATGATCGGTTGGCTGTGGAGGACGAGGCGGTGGTTGACGATCGCGGCGTGAATGCGCTTGACCCAGCTGAGCGCGCCGTCGGCTTGACCGCTGTACACGCGGGCCTGGTCGCCGCCGTGCTCTTTGGCTTCATACAGCGCGCTGTCGCCGCAGACGAGCATCTCGTCGGCGGTTATCTCAGCGTTACTGGTGAGGATCACGATTCCGGCGCTGACGGCGACAGACGGTGAGCCCGAGGACGCGCGCAGGAGTTCGCGGATGTCCCGCGCGACGGTGCGCGCGTCGGCTTCGCCGGCTTCGGGCAGGATCACTGCGAATTCGTCGCCACTCAGGCGGGCGACGATGTCGGTCGCCCGCGCGCGCTGGCGCAGCACGTCGGCGAACGCCTTCAGGAGCGCGTCGCCGGCTGCGTGGCCGTGTGTGTCATTGACGGTCTTGAGATGATCGACGTCGAAGATCACCAGGGCAGGCGGCTGCTTGTCACGGGAGACGAGCCGTAGCTGGCGCTCGAGTTCGTCTGTGAACCGCCGGCGACTGAAGAGGCTGGTGAGGGGATCGTGGTCGGCGAGATAGCGGAGGTTGTCCTCGAGCTTCCTGCGCTCGGTCAGATCGATCGATACGCCCGTGATGCCCACGATCTCGCCGTCAACGGTCCAGGGGGAGAGCGTCGTGCGAACATCGATGACCGTGCCGTCCTTACGCCGTCGCCGAGCTTCGTGGTGGACTCGCTCGCCGGCGAGCACCCTCTCAACCTCCACCGAGTCGGGCGCGAGTCCGACTGTCAGCTCGCGGATCTCGCGCCCGACCGCTTCCTCGGCGGGGTAGCCGTAGAGCCGCGCCGCCCCGGCGTTCCAATGGCGCACGACGCCGGCTCGGTCGGTCGAGACGATCGCGTCGGTGGCGAACTCGGCGGCGGCGGCGATCCGTTCCTGCTCGCGCTCGGCTCGTTTGCGTTCGGTCAGGTCGAGCGCGATCCCAGTCACACCGACCACGCGCCCGCCGACGGTCCACGCCGAGACGGTCAGCAGCACATTGACCAGCGTTCCATCCTTGCGCCGCCGGCGGGTCTCGTACTGGTAGCTCGGCTCGTCTCCCAGCATCCGCTCGATCTGATCTCGCGGTTCGTCGTTGGAGACGGTCAGTTCGTACAGCGAGTGTCCCAGCGCCTCGGCGGCGGTGTAGCCGAACAGCCGTTCGGCGCCCGCGTTCCAGTGCAGGACGCGCGCGTCGAGGTCGACCGAGACGATCGCATCCGCGCTCAACTCGGCCGCCTGGGCCAGCCTTGACAGCTCGCGTTCGGACCGCTTGAGCTGCGTGATGTCCCGAGCGATCACCAGCGCCGCGCTCACCGCGCCGTCCACGTCGCGGATCGGCGAGAAGGTGATCGCGACCTCGCCCCGTTCGCCATCGTCGCGCACACGTGTGGTCTCAACCCGGACGAGCTCACCGCCCGCCGCCCGCGCCAGCAACTCGCTTTGCTCACCGCGGCGTTCGCCAGCCCCCAGCAGCTCCACCTGCCGGCCGGTCGCCTCAGCGGCGCGATAGCCGAACAGCCGCTCCGCCCCCTGGTTCCAGCTCGCGATTCGCCCGTCGAGCTCGATCACGACGATCGCGTCATCGCTCTGCTCGACGGCCGCTCCCAGCCGCTGCAGCTCGTGCTCGGCCGCCTCGCGCTGCCAGGCGATCCCGAGGATGTGAGCGACGCTCTGCAGGAACACGCTGTCGTCGTCCGTGAAGCTCCGCGGCTGGTTGCTCGCTGCGATCAGCACGCCCCACGGCCGTTCCGGGGTGCCGATCACAACGCTTGCGCTGCTGCGTGCGCCATGAGCGACCAGCACCGCTGCCGGGGTGAAGCGCCGCTCCGCCGTGAGGTCCGCACTGATCACGGGCGTTGCGGACAACAGCGTATATCCAGCCTGCGACCCCTTGCCCGCGCTGCCCCTGACCACTCCGATCGGGAGATCTCCAAGCCCGACCGCCGCCCGCACCCGCAGATCGCCATCAGCCAGCAGCTCATCGACGGCGACGATCTCAACGCCCAGCGCGCCGGCCACGGCACGCACCGCCCGATCGATCAGCTCGGCCGGGGACGCGTGCGTGAGCGCCCGCAGGCCAAGCTCGGCGAGCGCCCTCTCCTCGGCCTCCCGCACGCCCAGCAGGCGCTCCCGCGCGACCCGATCGGTGACATCCCGGACGTTGATCAGCGCGCGCTTGTCGCTGCCGATCTCGACCATCCGAGCGGTCACGGCGACCGTCCGCCGCAGTCCGCTCTTGGTCGTGATCGCCAGCTCCCGTTCCGCGAATTCTCGGTCGTTGGTGAGGCGGGTGCGCACGTCCTCGAAGTCGACCGTGGTGAGGATCCCGAGCTCGTCCGGCGTGTGCCCGACAATCTCGTCGCGGTCATAGCCGGAGATCAGGCAGTACGCGTCGTTGACTTCGAGGATCTGCTGAGCTTCGAGGTCAACGATGACGATCCCATCGGCCACCCCCTGGAACACCTCCGCGAACAGCTGACCGGCCGGATCCATCTCAGCCAACAGCAGCTTGGCCCGCGGCACGAACCGCCGGCCCGCGTCCGTCAGCATCACTCCACGCGGGCCGCGTTCGAGCAGCTGAAAACCGACCTTCGCCTCCAGCCCCGCGATCCGTTTCGCCACAGCGGTCCTGCTGACGAGCAGCTCCTCGCCGGTTTGCGCCAAGCTCCCGATCCGCGCGGCCGCAAGGAACGTCTCGAGGACCGCGAAGTCCGGACGGCGCACCGGCCCAGCCATGACGCGACCATAGACAGCGAACGGCAGTGCGAGAACCGTAGGTTCCCGCACCTTGCCGTGGACCCGCTCCCGGGCGCTCCCGAGTCCGTCAGCGGATCGCTGCTCAGCCGGGCGATCGCCGGTACCGTAATGCCGTGCGAGTTGAGCTGCATACCGAAGCGCGGCTGGGATCGCGTCGGGCTCTGTCATGCGTACTGCTCGCGGTGCTCGTCGTGATCGCCGCCGGGGTCGCCGGCAAAGCGCGCTTCGCGGGTGCCCGGTGGGTGCCGCACTGGAGGATCGTGCTCCACGCGTCCGCGCCGCATCGGCTGGCGACTCCCGCAGCGCGGTCGCCGGCGGTTCCGGCGTCTCGAGCTGCGCACACGTTCGCGCTCGGGACCGTGGTGGTCTGGATCGCCGTCGGGATCGCCGCCGCCGGCGTCGCCTGGCTGCTCTGGCGCTGGTGGGCGGGCCGGCCGTCCGGAAGGGCGGCTGGAGTGCACGCGCCTGCGGTCACCACGACGAGAGAGATTGTTGCTGAGCCTGAGCCAGAGCCCGACACCCCGGTGCTGCGCAGCGGCATCGAGTTGGCGCTGCAGGTGCTCGACGAACAGCGCGAGCCCGCCGACGCGATCGTCCGTGCCTGGCTTGGGCTGCAGGAGACGGCGGAGCAGTCGGGCATCGTGCGCCAGCCGGCGGAGACCCCGACCGAGTTCACCACGCGGATCCTGAGCGCTGCCTTCGCCGACGACTGGGCCGTGCGAACGCTGCTGCGGCTCTACCTGCGAACGCGGTTTGGCGATCATCCGGTGACGGGCGATGAAGTGGCGGCCGTGCGGGCCGCCCTGCAGCGACTTGTTGACACATGGCCGGCGCCGGATGCCCACGCAGCCGCCAGAGCACGCTGACGTGACCGCCGGGTCGCTGGCCGGGCTCTTGCGGCCGCCCGAGCGGCGAGCGACGATCCGCGTCCTGATCGTCGCGCTGCTGACGGCCGCGATCTGCTGGTACTTCGGCACCGACGTCTGGCACGCGATCGTGCTCGGCTGCGTTATCACCACGCTCGGCGTGATCGGCCGGGTCGGCGCCGCCCTCGAGGTTGGCGGTACGACCTGGCGAGACGACGGAGCGAGCAACCGCCGGGGGTCCCGCAATGAGATCGCTGAATTGGCATGGTCGCTGCGCGGGGGCTTCGGTCGGGTCGGGCACCGGTCGATGTGGCGGGTGCAGCAACTTGCCCGCCGCCGGCTGGCGCTCCACCACCTCGATCTTCTCAACCCCGCCGACCGTCTCCAGATTGAGCAGCTGCTCGGCCGCCGCGTCTACTCCGTTCTCGCCCATTCCGACCGCCGGCCACCGCCGTTGCGCTCGGTGCTGCGCTGCCTCGACGCCCTCGACGCCCTCGACGCCCTCGACCCGATGCGGCCCGCGGCCCCGCTGCCGGGACCGCGACGCCGGACGCCGGCCTCGCTCCGACGCCGCCCGAGGAGGATCCGTGAACGATGACGCTCTGCGAGTCTCGGGCACTGGCCAGGACTCGCCGCGGGTCCCCGCGCCAACGCCGCCCGACCGGCTGTCGGTCGATCAGACTGCAAGCATCGCCGCGGCGATTCTCGACCGGGTCGCAACGGTGGTAGTCGGCATGGGTGAGACCGTCGAACTGGCGTTGGCGAGCATCCTGGCCGGGGGGCATGTGCTCTTCGAGGATGTTCCCGGGCTCGGCAAGACGCTGGCTGCGCGCAGCCTCGCCTCGGCACTCGGTCTTGATTTCCGCCGGCTGCAGTGCACTCCGGATCTATTGCCGGCCGACATCACCGGCTCGTTCGTCTACGCCCCGGCCACGACCGAGTTCGTGTTCCGCCCGGGGCCGGTGTTCACCGGCTTGTTCCTGGCCGACGAGATCAACCGGACCTCGCCCAAGACCCAGTCGGCGCTGCTGGAGGCGATGGCGGAGGGGCAGGTGACCGTCGAGGGGCAGTGTTTCCCGCTGCCATCCCCGTTTCACGTCATCGCCACGTCCAACCCGATCGAGTACGAGGGCACCTACTCGCTTCCCGAGGCCCAGCTCGACCGGTTCATGGTGCGACTCGGGGTCGGCTATCCCGAGCGGGCCGGCGAGACGCAGATCCTGCTCAACCGCGTCGAGCGCCGCCACGAGGTCGCCTCGGTCGAGCCGGTTGTCGACGCCGCCACGCTCAGAGCGATGCAGGCCGGGATCGAGCGCGTCTATGTGGAGCCCGACATCGCCAGATACTGCGTCGACCTGGCGGCCGCGACGCGCCGGCACAGTGCGATCGAGATCGGCGCCTCGCCGCGCGGATCGCAGGGGTTGATGCTGCTCGCCCGGGCCCTTGCCGTGATCGACGCCCGCGACTTCGTCGCCCCGGAGGACGTCAAGCGGGTCGCCGTTCCGGTGCTGGCCCACCGCCTGTCGCTGACCACCCAGGCATGGGCTGACGGCACGCGGGCCGCCGACGTGGTGTCAGGTATCGTCGCCGCCGTCGCCGGGCCGCCGGCGATCGGGCAGCGCTCGGCGACCGCAGCACGGTGATCGGACCCGCTCCGCAGCCCGGGCAACCAGCGGCCGGAGCAGCCACCGTCAGAGCGGTCGCGGGTTGGACGCGGTCGCCAGGGCTCACCGCGGCGGCGATCGTCGCCGTCGTGCTCGCCGGCGCCGGGCTGCTGGTGTCCCGGATTGACGTCGCACTGCTCGCCGTGCCGATCGTCGCGGCGGTCGCGTTCAGTTGGGAGGCGCGTCCTTCCCCGGCTGAGGCGGCGACGGCGACGTTGACGCTGGGTGAGCCCGGCGCGGCCGAGCTCGACTTCACGTTCACGATCGAGCCTCCGGCGGGAGTTGAGGCAATCGTGCTGCGATACAGCTTCCTGGGCGGGGAAGCTCGCGAGCTTGTGGTCGCCGGGCTGCGGCCCGGCGACCTCACCGGGCGGGTGCCGCTGCTGCACTCCGGCCCGCAGGAGCTGGTCCGATTCGAATATCGCTTGCTCGGGGCGGACGCGACGGTGGTGAGCCTGCCGCAGGAGCCGCTGGTGGCGGGGCGGGTCGTCGCGCCGGAGCGCGCGTCGATCGGATGGCTCCCGCTGCCACCTCGGCTGCAGGGGCTGACCGGCACGCACGAGTCCGCCCGAGCCGGCGACGGCGGCGATTTTCGCGACGTCCACCCCTTTGCCGCGGGGGATCGGCTGCGACGGATCGACTGGAAGGCGACCGCGCGACGTGGCCAGAACGCCGGCGACCTCTATGTTCGCCGGACGGCGGCGCTGGCCGACGCCACCGTGCTGATCGTGCTCGACAGCCGCGATGACATCGGCGAACAGGTGGCGGAGTGGAGCCGCAATGCCGCGGGCAGCAAGGGAATCAGCTCGCTCGACATCGCTCGCGAAGCAGCCAGCTCGATCGCCGCCGGTTACATCCAGGCCGGCGACCGGGTCGGCTTTCAGGATCTGTCCAGCCGGAGCCGGATGATTCCCCACGCCGGCGGCAGCCGTCACCTGTGGAGGCTACTGCAGGCGATCGAGATCACCCAGCCTTCGTCCGTTCCGTTTCTCCACCAGCGACCCCCGATCGTGCCGCCGGGAGCGCTCGTCTACCTGCTGTCCAGCCTGCTCGACGACCAACCGGTCCGCCTGGCCCTCCACTGGCGTGGGAGCGGGCACCGGGTGATCGCCGTCGATGTCCTGCCGCCGGCGCTGTTCGCCCGGACGACTCGCTACGAGCGCGCCGCTCATCGGATCATCATGATGGAGCGTGACGAGCGGATCCGGATCCTGCAGACCCGCGACATCGAGCTCCTGCGCTGGCCGGACGACGGCACCTCCCTGCCGCGCCACGTGCGGCTGCGGCTGCTGAGCCGGGCGTCCCGGGATGCGGGGCGGGCGGGAGGGCGGCGATGAGATTTCCCGGCATGCCGCCGCCATCCGAGCTGCCCGCCGCCGGCGCGCGGATTCCCGGCGCCGCCGTCCGCATCGCACTCGTGATCGTCGGCGTGCTGCTGTGCCTGGCCTCCTACCGTCTCACCGGCTGGCTGGTGGTCGGGATCATGCTCGGCGTCGCCGCGGCATGGTCCCCCAGGTCCCTGCTCGGGTGGGCGCTGATCCTGTTCCTGGGGGCCGGCCTGCTGGCGCATCACCCTGGCCTCGGCTGGCGGTTCCTCGTTCTGCTGGCGGGGCTTCACCTCTTGCACGTTCTCGCCATGCTGACGCTCGAACTGCCGTGGCGCGCATGGGTGCAGCCGGCGACGTTCGTGGCACCGCTGTCCCGGTTCCTGGTGATCCAGGTCCCGACACAGCTGCTTGCGGTCCTCACTCTGCTCCTGCTCGCGCCGAGCGGCCACGGGCATCGACCGCTGACCGTCGCCGGGTTCGGCGTGATCGGCGCAGTGGCGCTTGCCGGCCTGGCCCTGCTGCTCGTCGGACCCCGGCTGGACGAGGACTGACAGGTCACACACCGTGTCCCGCCGTAGAATCGCGGCTTGTGAGAAGCGCACCGTGCCCCGCGTGTCTGGCCGCCAACGTCGCGACCGGCCGACATGGCTGATCGAAAGCTCCACCACGTCGGCGGCCTGTCGGCGCTGAACCCTGAGGAGCTGACGAGCCACGAACGGGCGCTGGTCGCAGCACTCGACTGCTTCGTCGAGCGCGGATATCACGGCACGACGATCCGCCAGATCGCCAATCGGGCCGGCGTCAGCGTGCCCGGCCTGTACCACCACTTCGCTTCGAAGCTGGCTCTTCTCGAGCGACTGATCGACGACACGATGGACGATCTGGTCGCAACGACCGCTGATGCTCTTGCGCAGGCGGGAAGTGAGCCCGCTGAGCAGTTCGTCGCTGTTGTCGATGCCCACGTCCGCTTCCACTGCCAGCGGCCCGGCGAGTGTTTCATCGGCAATACGGAGCTTCGCAGTCTCTCCGCGGCGGGGCTCAGACGGACGATCAGGAAGCGTGATCGCCAGCAGCAGATGTTCGAGGCGGCGGTCGGGGCGGGACTCGGTGCGGGCGCCTTCGCGGCGCGCGACCCGAAGCTCGCCGCGCTTGCCGTGATCACGATGTGCACCGGTGTCGCGTCCTGGTACCGGGAGTCGGGGCCGCTCGACGTCGACGAGATCGTTGCGACCTACCGGGAGCTTTCGCTCAACGCGGTTGGCTACGCGAGAGGTTTGCACCACGCTGCGATCGGCGAGCATGAGGTGGGCTACCCCGATGCCTGATGATTCGCTCCAGCCGGTGGCCGGCGTCTGTGTCATCGGCAGCTACGTGAAGGCGTTGGTCATCACCGCGGACCGGCTTCCCGTTGCCGGTGAGACGCTCGTCGGGCGTGATTATCGCCAGAGATTCGGCGGCAAGGGCTTGGACGTGGCCGTGCAGGCGGCTCGGCTCGGTGCGCGCGTCACCTATGTCGGTGTCGTCGGCGACGATCTGTTCGGTCACGAGTTGATCGCGCTGATGACCGAGGAGGACGTCGACATTCGAGGCCTCAGGGTCGCCGCCGAGCGGCCGACGGGCGTCGGCTTCGTTGTCGAGGACGGCGCCGGCGCGAACATGATCGTCGTCGATATGGGGGCGAACGAACTGTTCTCGCGCGCGGACATCGATCGAGCCGAGCGCTTCATCGACGGCTGCGATGTCGCGCTGGCACAGCTGGAGATCCCGCTGGACACGGCGCTCTACGGACTCGCCGCCGCGCGTCGTGCGGGCGCGCGCACGATTCTCAACCCGTCGCCCGCGACCGACCTCCGCGGACTCGACCTCTCGGCCATCGACGTGATCACCACCAACCGCGCCGAGGCGCGGGCGATCCTCGGCCACGCTCCGGGCAGCGAGATCGGCGACGCCGGAATCGCCCGCGAGTTGCTCGGGCTCGGCGCCGGGGCGGTTGTCGTGACGCGCGGGGTGGAGGGCGCGAGCGTGTTCGAGCCGGCAGCGGATGGATCTGTTCCCGCGCAGCCGACGGCTGTCACGGCGTTCTCGATCGACCCGATCGATTCCGGCGGTGCGGGCGATGCGTTCCACGCGGGGTTGGCTGTCGGCCTCGCCGAAGGGCTCGAGCTGACTGCGGCGGCGATCTTCGCAGGTGCCGTCGCCGCCCTCTGCTGCGAGCACGAGGAGGCCGTACCTTCGTATCCGCGGCGCGCGGCGGTCGATGCCTTCCTGCGCTCCGACGGTACCGGCGGTCGATGAGATCACACCGCTAGCCCGCATCTTGCAGTAGCGCTCTGAAACGACCCGCGCCCCCCGGGTGACGGAGGGCGCGGAAACGTCCGGCTGACAAGGGATTCTTTGGCTTGCTGAAGGTCGCGAATCCCGAGCTTGGAGGTTTCACCGTGAAGGTGATGCGTGATGGACGCCCCGTAACCGTAGAAGTCACGTCGGACGGAGCGGGTTTGGTCTCGCACGCCGGGACCGCACTCGTCGCGCAGGTCGCTGACACGGTCGGGCTGACCAACGCGCTGTCGGTGGGTCTGGCCGCGATCAAGCAGCGCCGTCGCGGTCACGATCCGGGTCGGGTGATCCGTGATCTGGCGGTGATGCTGGTCGATGGCGGCGAGTGCGTCTCTGATCTTGGTGCGGTCCGTCAGCAGAACGCGTTGTTCGGGAGCGTGGCGTCTGACTCGACAGCGTTCAGGATGGTCGACCGGATCGCCTCCACCCCCGGACTGCTGGACGAGGTCCGTCAGGCTCACGCGCGGGCACGGGCTCGGTTCTGGAAGCTGCACGGCGCGCCGCAGCGGTTGACGCTTGATGTCGATGCGACGCTGATCACGGCGCACTCGGAGAAGGAGAAGGCGGCCGGGAACTACAAGGGCGGCTACGGGTTTCATCCGTTGCAGGTCTACCTTGATGAGACGCGCGAGGCGCTCGGCGGGCTGCTCAGACCGGGGAACGCCGGGTCGAACACCGCCGAGGATCACAAGACGGTGATCGACCGGGCGCTGGCGCAGATCCCGGCCGAGTACGTCGACTCGCTGGAGATCCTGATCCGCGCGGACTCCGCCGGTGCGACGCACGGCCTGATCGATTACTGCCGTGAGGGGAACATGCGGTTCTCGGTCGGCTATGAGCTGACCGTGCCGGTCCGCTCGGCGATCCTCGAGATTCCCGAGGACGCGTGGGTTGTCGCGTTGGACCAGGACGGTTCGGAGCGCGAGAACGGCGAGGTCGCTGAGATCACCGACCAAGTGGATCTCACCGCCTGGGGTGAGGAGGACCAGCCGACCAGACTGATCGTGCGGCGCGAGCGTCCGCACCCCGGCGCGCAACTCTCCTTCACCGATCACGACGGATACCGCTTCCAAGCGATCCTGACCGACCAGACCGACCCGGACATCGCCGTGATCGAGTGCCGCCACCGCCAGCACGCGCATGTTGAGGACCGCATCCGTGACGACAAGGACACCGGCCTGTCCAAGTTCCCGTTCAAAGACTTCGCGCTCAACGAGGTCTGGCTTCAGATCGTGATGCTCGCGCACGACGTGCTCGTCTGGACCCAAGCGCTCGCTCTCGACGGAACGCTGGCCAAGGCCGAGCCCAAGCGCGTCCGCTACAGGCTGCTGCACGTCGCTGGCCGGCTCGCGTTCTCCGGCCGTCGCGCGAAGCTCCACCTCCAGAACACGTGGCCCTGGGTCACAGAGCTCAAGGCGGCCTTCGAGCGGCTCAAAGCGCTCCCAGCCGCCACCGGCTGACACAACCACCGGCCACCACATCACCAAGCAAGCCTTCCGGCCACGGCCGCGATCACCGCTGCCCCCACACCGGCCGACCACGCCTCCCGGTACCGCGGAACCGCCCCGTGCGGCCGCGATCACGCCCGACGACGCCACACTCACCACGCGCGACCGCCTCGCGCGTGCCCTTGAGTCACTCTCACACGCCTACTGCACGTTCCGGGCTAGGGCGCGGCGGCTCGTCAGCCGGTGGCGACCCGCGGCGCGTAGCGATGGTGCAGCATCAGCGCGTTGCCATCCGGGTCATGGAAGAACGCCATGTGGCAGACACCGGTGTCGAATGTGTCACCGGCGAAGGTGACGCCCTGTTCCTCGAGTGCCTCGCGCGCAGCGGCGACGTCATCGACGTGGAGCGCGATCGCGTTGGCGTTGACGACATGCGGAAGCCCCATCGCCCCGAAGTTGACCACACTGACGGTCAGATTTCCTGTCTCGAACTCCGAATACTGGCGCTCCGGCATGTAGACCGAGCGGCGCAGGCCGAGCGTCTCACCATAGAACGCGACCGCGCGCTCGATGTCGTTGGTGGGGATCGGGACGAAGTCCACCCCCGTGATCGGATGGTTCGATTGCGGGCTCATCGGACCACCTTACCGCGATCCCGCCGCTCGGCGCCGGCACCGGCGTTCAGTCCGGGCGGTCCTGCAGCTCGTTGATCTGAATCGAGGCGACAGCTGTCCCGGACTGGTCGAGGATCCATCGCAGGTCCCCCGACGATGCGACTTCGTACGTTCCCGGCTGGCTCGGGGTTCGGAACTCGATCTCGGCGTCAACCGCCGACGGCTCCCGGCCTGCGAGGAGCTCAGCCTCCAGCACCGCCCAGTGTGCGGTGTTGTTGATGTGCCCCGCGAGGTCCAGTTCGGTCGGTCGGAACGTCCAGTTGTAACGGGCTGCGGCCGGGTGGGGCGGTGGGTGGCGGAGCCGCGCCGTGACCCGTCGCTCCGCGCCCGTTCCGCCGTAGCGTTCGATCTCGGCTGCCGTCAGGGGCACCGGCTTGCGCGCGATCGGGTCCAGGTGCACCCACAGTGCGTCCGCGTCGATTTCGGCAACGCCGTCTGCCCGGCGGAGCGTCGTCCGGCGCTCCGCCCACATGCGCCCGACACCGCTGCAGAACGTCTGCACCGTGAGCGGCTGCGCGAATCGTGGGAAGGCTCGTACCCGGATCCGCGTGCGACGGACGATCCATACGGCCGCAGACTCGAGTCCCGCGTCTTCGACGTCCTCGTACGCGATGTCCTGCAGGAACCGCGCGATCGCATCGAGCCGCAATCGCCCCGAGGGAGCGCAGTCGGCAAGCGCCGGCCGCATCGCCCGCTCGTAGATCCGGCCGCCGCCGACCGCGTCGGCCATTGCGCGAGGATCCGTCATCACGGGCGCGCTCAGGTGCGGTCGCCGGGCTGCTGCGCGGCCCAGCACCGCGCGATTGCCGCACCGAGCGTGCAGTTGCCCCGGACGATCTCGAGGTTGACGGCGACGCTCCTCCCGTCGGTGTGCCGGTGGAGGTGATCGAGCAGAAACGGAGTGATGTCCTTGCCTCGGATCGACGCCGCCTCGGCTGCGGCGAGTGCCTCGTCGAGCAGCCGGTCATGCACCCCCGGGTCGAGCTGGGCGCTGCCCGGGAGCGGATTCGCGACGAGGATTCCGCCGGGGAGCGCGAGCTCGTCAGCTGCGCGCATCGCCTCGGCGATCTCGTCCGCCGTGGACGCGGTGCAGTCGACGGTGAAGCCGCTGTCGCTGAGGTAGAACGCCGGGAAGCGGTCGGTGCCGAACACGAGCACCGTCACGCCGAGGGTCTCGAGTCGCTCGAGCGTCGCGCCGATGTCGAGAATCGACTTGACCCCGCCGCAGACCACGGTGATCCGGCAGCTGCCGAGGATCCCCAGATCGGCCGACTCGTCGAACGTCGCGCCGGCATTGCGATGGACGCCCCCGATCCCCCCCGTCGCGAAGACTCGAATCCCTGCGCGCGCCGCGAGCAGTGCCGTCGCGGCGACGGTCGTGCCGCCACTGGCTCCGTGAGCGATCGCCACCGGGAGGTCTCGGGCGCTCAACTTGAGCGCCGCGCCACTCGCTGCGAGCCGTTCGAGCTGCTCGGCCTCGAGTCCGACGTGGACGACGCCTTCGAGGACGGCGACCGTCGCCGGGACGGCACCGTGCTCGGACACGGTCCGCTCGAAATCGCGTGCGGCCTCGACGTTCTCCGGCCGCGGCAGCCCGTGGGTGATGATCGTCGACTCCAGTGCGACCAGCGGCGCACCGTCGTGGAGCGCGCGCGCAACCGCCTCGGAGAACACGATTCTCTGCCGTCCTGACGCCACCTGGCCGCGAACCCTAGATGGTTGACTGCACCGCCGCGTCGCTGCGGGTGAAATCAATCCTCGGGTGGACGGCCGTCTGCACGTCTGCGCTCGGCTTGGCACGATCAGTCGCCGATGACCGCCTCCGGTCCCTCCCTCGACAGGCCCGGGCCGATCACGATCTGTTCGATCGGCGATCTGATCCTTGACGTGATCGTGTTGCCGGATCGACCGCTCGTCAGTGACGCCGACACCCCGGCCACGATCCGCTTCGCCGCCGGCGGCCAGGCAGCGAACGTCGCCGCGTGGGCGAGCGTGCTCGGCGCTCAGAGCCGGCTCATCTGCACGCGGGGAGACGACCGCTCGAGCGAGCTGGCCGCTGTGGAGGTGGCGCGGCATGGCGTCGAGATCTGCGGTCCCGTCGTACCCGGGCGCGGCGGGGTCGTGGTGTCGGTGCGTGACACGCGAGACCACCGGACGATGGCCTCCGATCGTGGGGTTGCGTCGCTGCTCACGCGCGCCGAGCTCGATCCGGCCTGGGTCACGGGATCGGACGTCCTCCACGTGTCGGGCTACTGTCTGCTCCGCGAACCGATGGCGGAGGCCGTGATCGAGCTGGCGAAGCGGGCGCGGCGCGTGTCGGTCGACCTCGCTTCGGTTCGCGACATCGAGCTGATCGGCGCCGCGAGGTTCATCGCACGTCTCGAGGCGCTCGCCCCCGACTTGGCGTTTGCGACCGAGGCCGAGCGCGGCGCGGTGCCGGACTTCGACACCGCCTGGGTGGTCAAGCTCGGCGCGCGGGGCGCGCGGTTCCCGGAGGGCGAGTTCCCGGCTCCGGACGTGGAGGTCGTCGATACGACCGGGGCCGGCGACGCGCTCGCAGCCGGCTACCTCGTCGGCGGGCCCGAGTTGGCGATCGAAGCGGCCGCGCGGAGCGTCGGTCAGATCGGGGCGATGCCGGCCGGGTGATCAGCTGGGCCCGTCCCACGACCAGCGCGGGACCTGCAGGCCTGCAGGGACGGCGTCCGCCGAGGCGTGGTATGCGGCCAGGGTGGTCGTCGTGGTCCAGGCGAAGTAATCGTGCAGGACCGATCGCAGCGTTTCGTCCGCGTCCAGCCCGACATCGCTCAGCGCCTGATCGAAGCACGCGATCGCCCTCCGGTCCATCTCCTCGTGCGGACCGTTGCCACTGTGCAGCCGTACCACGAACGTTTCGTCGCCGAGCCTCTCCGAGTATGTGGCCGGACCGCCAAGGGCCTCTGCCCAATAGGCGGCGAGGCGCTCCGAGTGGTCGTCCCGGAAGCCGTGGCTGAAGGCGTGACTGACGACCTCGTCCGCCATGACACGCGCATGCCACGCGTGCGCGAGGCGAAGCAGTCCATCGTCGCCGCCCGCTGCCTCGTAGACGCTGCCCATCGTTGTGTGGAGATTAGTGGTCGTAAGGACAGTCGGGTTTCGAACCCGTGTCCGACCGTCCTCGCGTCCGTCGCCGCGAACCACCGCCGTTGACATTCGTTCGGTGGCGGCGCGATCAGCCGATCACGCTCGGCGATCGTGGTCTCGCCATCACCCACACCGCTCGTGGTCTGCGCCGAGACCCCACGTGCGCCGAGTCCCCACGTGCGCCGAGTCCCCACGTGCGCCGAGACCCCACGTGCGCCGAGACCCGACGGGTTCACGTGACGATGACGTCACGTCACGTGACGTGATGTCACGATGACCCTTAACTTCGGGACCCCCCCGGTCGCGGTGGGGGGGTGTCGAACTCAGGGGTCTTAGAGACCCCTGAGCTCCATACCCCCCGGAATCGATGGGGGGGTCCGGAACTTACGGCTCTCGTCCGAGCTTCAGGCAGCGTCGTTCGATTGTTTGATGGGTTGATCGACGACGCGGCGATCGCAGAGGGGTTCCGGGCGTTGGCCGGCCCGCAGGGCCCCAGCGGGGCGACCGGCCCCGCCGGCCCCGCCGGCTCGATCGTCTGTCGCAACACGCCCGTCGTCACCGGCTCCATTCTGGTCAAACAGGGCAGGGCGGTGCGCAAGAACATCGGGAATCTGCGTCCGGGCCGCTACAGGCTGATCATCCGTGCCCAGCGGGCGTTAGCCTCAAGACTCGGTGGAGCAGCCCGTCTGGAGCGTCGATGATCCGGCCGTCGCGGCCGTGCTCGATTGGTGGACCGTGAACGGCAGGTCGCTGCCGTGGCGGGCGACGCGGGATCTCTATGCGGTCTGGGTGTCGGAGGTGATGTCGATTCAGACGACGATCAATCGAGCGGCGAAGGCCTGGAGTGCCTGGATGGAGCGTTGGCCGACGGTGGAGTCTCTCGCTGCCGCGTCGCTCGCCGACGTGCTCGCCCAGTGGCAGGGGCTCGGCTATCCACGGCGTGCGCGCGACCTTCACCGCGCGGCGCGGATCGTCGCGGCAAGCGGCTGGCCGGATGAGCTGACCGATCTCCCGGGTGTGGGGAGCTACGTCGCGTCAGCGATCGGCTGCTTCGCCTTCGAGCGGCCCGCCCTGCCGGTCGACGTCAACGTCGCGCGCGTGCTGCTTCGGCGCTTTCCCGGCGGGATCGAGATCGCCGGCGACCCCTGGCGCGCCGGCCAGGCGATCATGGAGTTCGGCCAGGTCATCTGCACCGCGCGCCCGCGCTGCGATCGCTGTCCGGTCCGTGACGGCTGCGGCGGGCCCGAGGCGCGGCCCGCGGCGCCGCCTCGCCGCCGCCGGGAGCCGTTCCAGGGGAGCCTGCGCCAGCGTCGCGGGCGGCTGCTGGCGCGGATCATCTCCGATGGTCGCGTGGCGACGGGTGATGCCGACGCGGAGGCGGCGGCCGGCCTGGCCGGCGATGGCCTGATCGTGGCAGCGGACGGATGGCTGCTGGCACCGAGCTGACCGGGCTGCTGGAGCTGTGGTTGGACGCCTTCGAGCGCCCGGCCCCGGCACCGCCGGCCCGGGGTCCGGGTCGATCGGTGTGGGGGGCTCATCGGGCGCCGGCACGTCAGCCGGCTCTGACGGATCCGCGGGCGTGCCCGGATCCGGGTCGATCGGCGTGGATGGCTCGTCCGGCACGATCGGGGTGCGCGGCTCGTCTGGCCAGGGAACCTCCGAAACGGCGGCGGCGACTGCCGGCGGGACGGTCGGCACTGTGGTCACCAGCGGCCGTACCAGCGCCGCCGGCCGCCGACGGCAGACTCCACGCCTCCGACGAACCATCCGATCAGCCAAAGGATGACAGCGGCGATCAGTATGAACCACAGCAGGTGTGCGGCGAAGCCAAGTCCGCCGAGCACAGCCAGGATCAGCAGCAGGACGATCAGTGCAACCATTACTCCTCCTCGATTCGTGACGTTACTGTGCACCCGATGGTGACGTTGCCCCTGAGGCCCCGAGTTGGTTCACGTCATCGTGCCCCAAGAGCCTCCTGTAGCTACCCGTTGGCCCGTGTAGCTACCCGTTGGCCCGTATAGCTACCCGTTGTCCTGCCGCGCAACCGAGCGGTCGACCCAGCGATTGAAGCGCGCCGCCGCGGGGAAGCAACAGCACGACATCGACAGTAAGGAGCGAGATGGGACTCGGAACATCACTATTACTCATTGCCGTGGGCGCGATCCTGCGGTTCGCGGTGAGCGTCAGCTCGCACGGGGTCAATATCCACACGGTCGGAGTCATTCTGATGATCGTCGGTATCGTCGCTTTCGTCATCTCCCTGGGATGGATCATGTCCTCGGCCGGCCGGAATGGCTACGCACGGCGCCCGGGCGATGTGCCGCCGTCGGTGCCTGACGCCGAGCCGCGCTACTGAGCCCTGAGGCCCCACCGGGCGTAGGTTCACGCCGGGCCCGGTGGGCAGCGGACGCCACTGGGTGGTACGTCCGCGCGTATGCCCCGGCCATCGCCGTCGGGGGGTAGCGCTGTGCATGTCGCTGGGCTCGCAGGCCCAGCGACATTGCGAGACCGGTCTCCTCCAGGACGAGGTCGACCCCCCTTGCGGACTCGGGCCGTGTACCCTCGCATATTGAGTTGCAGGAGGACTTCAGCGTAGAGATTGCCGCGCAGCCGGGGGTGAGCATTCTGAAGCTCGGTGGGGAGCTCGACGTGGCGTCGAGTGCCGAGCTTGTGCGCGCCCTCGCCGAGGCACCTGACGCCGAGCTCGTGATCATCGATCTGAGCGACCTCGAGTTCGTCGACTCGAGCGGCATCCGCGTCCTCGTTAACGCGCACCAGCACGCGCTCGAGGCCGGACGGCGGTTCGGACTGGTGAACGGGAACGGACAGGTCGCCGAACTGCTCGAGCTCACGGGGCTGCTCGACCGGTTGACGGTGGTCGATCGGCTCGAGGAACTCCTGGGCGGCTGACCTGGCTGAACGGCCCTCCATCGGCCAGCGCTTCGCCCAGGGCGACGCCTCCATGCTCGGGCAGCTGTTCGAAGTCCTGGCTGAGGCGGTGACCGTCCGTGATCTGAGCGGCGACCTCGTCTTTGCCAATCGTGCAGCGCTTCAGTACATGGGCTTCTCGTCGCTCGAGGAGCTGCGCGAGCGCGGCTCGGCGTCGATCATGGCCGACTACATCGTCGAGGACGAGCACGGCCAGCCCCTGAACCATGAGGACATCCCTTCCAACCGGTTGATCCGGGGCGACCGGGTCCGGCCGCGGCTGATCCGCGCTGTCCATCTCGAGTCCGGCGATCTCCACTGGAGCCTGCTGAAGTCGACCCCGCTGCGCGACGACGGAGGCGAGCTCGTCGGGGCGATCACCGTGATCGAGGACGTGACCGCGGTCAAGACGGCCGAAGTGCGGACCCGCGTGCTCGCCGAGTCTGGACGGATCCTCGCCTCGTCGCTGGATTACGAACAGACGCTCCGGAACGTCGCTGAGATCGCCGTGCCCGCGCTCGCCGACTTCTGCGGCGTCGACCTGCTCGACGAGTACGGCGTGCTGGCGCGAGTCGCGGCAGCCCATCGCGATCCACGTGGGCGCGACTTCGCCCGCCGCCTGCTGGACATCCCGCACGTCTCTCCCGATTCCGCGCACCCTGCTCGCCGGGTCCTGCTGACCGGGACGACCGAGCTCTACGCGGACGTCCGCGAAATCCAGCTCGACGCCTTCAGCCGCGATCCGGTCCACGGCGAGCTGCTGCGGGAGCTCGGGGTGCGGTCGCTGATGCTCGTACCGATGCGCGTTCCGGCCCGGACGATCGGGGTGATGACGCTGGCGAGCGTGAGCCTCGGCCGCCGGTTGGACCACGATGAGGTCGAGCTCGCCGAGCAGCTCGGGCGCCGCGCGGCTGTGGCCGTGGAGAACTCGCGGCTGCACACCAAGCTCGCCGGCGTCGCCGAGACCCTGCAGGCCAGCCTCCTGCCGCAGCGGCTCCCGAGGATTCCCGGCTGGGAGCTGTCGTCGCTCTACCGGCCCGCCGAGACGGAGATGCGGATCGACGTCGGCGGCGACTTCTACGAGTTCTTCGAGCACGACGGCACGTGGTTCGCGATCATCGGCGACGTGACCGGCAAGGGGGTTCGGGCCGCGTCGACGACGGCCTTGATGCGCCACGGAGCCCGCGTCGCATGCCGGTCCGAGCCGCAGCCCGCCGCGATCCTCGGACTCCTCGACGAGGCCCTCGCCCAGCAGCCTGGCGACTCGTTGTGCACGGCGCTCTGCCTGTGCCTGCATCCTGATCGCGTCGTGATGAGCTCGGCGGGCCATCCGCGCGCGATCCTCGTCAGCGCCGGCGGCGAGTTACGCGAGGCGCCCCACCCGGGCCCGCTGCTCGGTGCGTTCCCCGACGGCGACTGGCCCGAGGAGGAGATCCGGGTGGCTCCGGGCGAGCTGCTGGTGCTCTACACGGACGGCGTGATCGAGGCGCCTGGACGCGACGGGCGCTTCGGTCTGGCGCGGTTGCGCGCGCTCTTGGCCGATCACGCCGGATCATCGCCACAGGCACTGCTGGATGACCTCGAGCGTGCTCTGGCCGAGTTCTCGACCGCGCCGGCGCGCGACGATGTCGCCGCGCTCGCCCTGCGCACCGCGACGTAGCGCCATACGTAGGGCGAGACGTAGTGCAGCGCCGTCGTGCGAGGCTCAGCTGTCGTCGAGCCGGCGGTCGAGGAACAGCACGTCGATGAACTGCCGCCCGTCCTCGTCGCGGACGTCGAGCGCGTCGACCAGCCCGTCGAAACCGGATTCGGACAGCTCGGGCTGCGCGCCGGTCGATCCGTCGGTGGCGTCGAACGGCCCGACGCTCAGCTTCAGACGGCGGGAGGCCGCATCGACCGAGAACCCGATCGCCCCGTCGGGGACCCGCTCCTTCGCGTACTTGGCGATCACCGCCGTCACGGCGCCGAGCTCCTCCAGCCGGCTGACGCGAAAATGGAACTGTGCCGCGACTCGCACGCTCAGGCGGCCGAGGATGTGGGGGAGCATCGCGACCGGAGCGACGCAGCCGACAACATCGCCAGTGAGATCGGCGAGTGCCTCGTACGCGGCTGACGTCGGTGGAAGGTGCTCCGGCGCGCCTGTGCCCTGACCTTGGAACGAGAGGCGCACGTCGGTCCCGCCACCGGCTCTGTCGGCAAACTCGGCCCGATCGGCGAGCGAGCTCATCACGGCCAGACCGAGGCCGGTCCGCTCCGGGAAGGCGGGGATCCTGCGGATGCCGGTACCGCGATCCCTGACGAGGGCATCGAGGCCGTCCGGGAGTGTCGCGAGCGAAACGCTGAGCGGCCCGGGCTGGCCCCCGTAGGCATGGAGCACGACATTGTTCGAGGCCTCGCTGAGCGCGGTGCGCAGCGCGTTCACCGTGTGGTCGTCAAGTCCGGCGGCCTCACCGAAACCCACGACCATCGAACGGACCAGCGTCACCGACTCCGGCCTGCTCTGAAGCTCGATTCGCACCATTGCCAAGGGAGGTCCTGTCCTGCGTCGGAGAAACCTTTCCCAGCGCGAGAGAAATCCAAACCATGAGCCGGGGTCGGGAGAGTTCGTACCTGTACCTGTGTGGTCCTGGGGTGGGGAGAGCCGGTACCTGTTGCTCAGGTGTGGCCGGCTGGTCCGTCCTCCGGTCCATCGACGAGCTCGTTCAGGCGGTTGACCGTCCGGCGCAGCGTGCGCGAGATCTGCATCTGCGACACCCCCATCCGGTCGGCGATCTCGGTCTGTGTCCAGTCCTCGAAGACCCTCAGGGCCAGCACCTCACGCTCGCGTTCGGTGAGCTGCTTGGCGGCGTCGGCGATCGTCGCCCCGAGCGTGATGAACTCGAAGCGCTGGTCCTCGGATCCGAGCGACTCGCCAAGCGTGCCGCTCTCGCCATCCTCGGTCTCGTACGGTGCATCGAGCGATCCGGAATGGTGTGCGGCCGCGGCCTCGAGGCCGTCGACCACGTCTTCGATGCTGAGCTCGAGGTAGAGGGCCAGCTCGTCGACGGTGGGGGAGTGCCCGGAACGAGCGGCGAGCGTCCGCTGGCCTCGTTCGACCTTCAGCGCCAGTTCCTGCGCTGCGCGGGGCACGTGCACCGACCACCCGCAGTCGCGGAAGTAGCGCTTGAGCTCGCCCGCGATTGTCGGCACCGCGTAGGACGCGAACGACACGCCGCGTTCGTAGTCGAACCGGTCGATCGCCTTCACGAGCGCGAGCGACGCCACCTGCACGAGGTCGTCAAGCGGCTCGCGTGCACCTTGGTAGCGGCGGGCCAGGCGACGCGCGATCGGGACCAGGCGCTTGACCAGTTCGTCTCTGGCGACCTCATCGCGTTCCTGCCGCCACCGGATGAACAGCTCGTCGGTTTCTGCCCGACTGACGTCACGTTTCGTTGCTGCCGGCCGTGTGGAAAGTTTCGTCATTCAGTAGGAAGTACCCTGGCCGACTCGCGGCAAACCCGCAGTGCGTTGCATAGCAACACCAGAGTCCTGCCCACCCGGTCGGCGATACTCGTGTGCCAGCCTGTCGGCGTGGCCCACCGGCAGAAGCTGAGGACGACGATCGCGCAGGCCGGCGAGCTGAGCGCCGAGCTCGATCCGCTGCGCCCGTCGGGGCGCCTTCTGCGGCAGGCCGGCATGGACGCTTCGTACATCGATCTGGCCGACCCGGCGCACCTGGAGTTCGACTACATGCGCTGGCTGCAGATCGTGCTGCGCGCGGTCGCCGCGCGACGTGTGCTTCATATCGGAGGTGGGGCCTGCGCGCTGGCGCGAGCTCTCGCAGCGGCGGATCCGGGCGGCCGCCAGGAGGTCTGCGAGGTCAGCGCTGAAGTGCTCAAGCTCGCTCGTGAGCACCTCGGACTCCGCAGGGCACCCGGGTTGCGCGTGCGGCACGCCGAGGGGCGCGCACACATCGCGGCCCAGCCGGACGGCGGCTGGGACGCGATCGTGATCGATGCCTTCGTCGGTGCGCGCGTACCAGCGCGACTGACGACGGTGGAGGCGTTCGCCGAGGCCGCGCGGGTCGCCCCGCTAACGCTTGTCAACGTCGTCGACAACCGCTCGGCCCGGGACGTGCACGCGGCCGCCGCTGCGATGGCGGCCTCCTATCCCGTCGTGTGGTCGCTCGGCGGCCGCGTCGGGAACACGATCGTCGCCGGTTCCACCGTGGCGCGGGCGCCCGACCTCGCGCGGGTTGCGACCCGCGCTGCCGCCGACTCCGCGCCGGCTCGCGTGACGATGCCCGAGCGGCTGGCGGAGATCATCGCGCGGACGCCGCCGCTCCGTGATCACACCCTCGCCGGGAGTGCTGAAGGGGTCGGCCTTGAGTCCCGACCCCCCGGGCCGGCCTTCAGGCCGGCCGGGCCGCCGCCTTGAGCACCGCCGGCCAGCTCAGGTCGCGCTGCGCGCCTGGCCCGGGGCGAGGCTGCACGTCCCTCGCCTTCAGCCGGGCGCCGCACTTCGCGCAGATGCGGTGCTCGTCGACGGCGCCACCGCAGCGCTTGTGCTCCAGCACGATCGGCGGTCCGTTCGGCGCCGCGTACTTGTCTCCCCACTGGAGCAGCGCGACGATCACGGGCCACAGGTCGAGCCCCTTCTCGGTGAGGATGTACTCGAATCGCTCCGGTCGCAGCTGGTAGGGCCGCTTCTCGAGGATGCCCTCCTCGACGAGCCGCGAGAGCCGTGTCTGCAGCACGTTGCGCGCCACTCCGAGGTCGGCCTGGATCTGGTCGAAGCGCCGCAGGCCGAGGCTCACGTCGCGGACGATCAGGAGCGACCACCGCTCGCCGACCACCTCGAGCGTCGCGGCAACGCTGCACGTCTGGTTCTCGTAATCGCTGCGGAGCATTCGAGTTCAGTCTACCAACAGTGAGTTGCATGATACAACCCACTTGTGTAGAGTTGGTTGCATGATGCAACCAACGGTTCGGAGGTCGCCGGATATGGAGCCGCAACGCAGGTGGCTGGTCACGTCGATCGTGTGCGCAGGCGTGTTCATGTCGAGCCTCGATCTGTTCATCGTCAACATCGCCTTTCCGAGCATCGCGCACAGCTTCGGGGGGGCGAGCCTCGGATCGCTGTCGTGGGTCGTCAGCGGCTACGCGATCGTGTTCGCTGCGTTGCTCGTCGCCGCCGGGCGTTGGGCTGACACGTTCGGGCGCAAGCGTGTGTTCCTGGCCGGGCTCTCCGTGTTCGCCGCGGCGAGTGCCGCCTGCGCGATCGCTCCGTCCGTCGGCGCCCTGATCGCAGCTCGGATCGTGCAGGCGGCCGGCGGCGCGATGATGCTGCCGACGTCGCTCGGGCTGATCCTGCCGGAGTTCGCGCCCAGTGAGCGTCACGTTGCCGTCGGCGTCTGGGCGGCGACCGGTGCCGTCGCGGCCGCTGCCGGCCCGCCGCTCGGCGGGCTGCTCGTCGAGGCCGACTGGCGGCTTGTGTTCCTCGTGAACGTGCCCGTCGCCCTCGTCGCCTTCCTCGCCGGCCGCACGGTCCTCGTCGAGCGTCGTGAGGTGGGGGCCCCGGCCCCGGATCTCGTCGGTGCGGCGGCCTTCACGATCGCGATCAGCGCGTTCGTCCTCGCGATCGTCAAGTCGTCGGACTGGGGCTTGCTGTCGGCGCCCGTGCTCGCGCTCGTGCTCGTAGCCGTCGCGATGTTCGCGGGGATCTGGCGACGCTCGCTGCGCCACCCTTCACCTGTGATCGAGCCCGCGATGCTCCGCGTCCCGAGCTTCCGCCTCGCCGTGGCCGGTTCGATCGTGTTCTTCGCGGGGTTCTCGGCGATGCTGCTGAACGGCGTCCTGTTCCTCACCGGCGTCTGGCACGAGGGCGTCCTGACGACGGGGCTGATGCTCACGCCCGGTCCGCTGATGGCAGCGGCGTTCAGCGTGCCGAGCGCGCAGCTCGGCGCTCGCGTCGGCTACCGGCTTCCGGGGACGGTCGGCGGCCTGCTCTTCGCCGGGGCCTCCCTCTGGTGGATCACGCGCATCGGCACGACCCCGTCGTACCTCGCCGAGTACCTCCCGGGGATGGCCGTCGGGGGCGCCGGGGTCGGATTGATGATTCCGACGCTGACCGGGGCGGGCGCGTCGTCGCTGCCACCGGAGCGGTTTGCGACCGGCGCCGCGGTGCTGACGATGGGCCGTCAGGTCGGCGCGGCGATCGGCGTCGCACTGCTCGTCGCCGTCCTCGGCCAGGCGGCGGGCGCGCTCGGCCCGTTCCACAGTGGTTGGCTGATCTCGTTCGTGGGGGGTCTCGGAGCGGCCTCGACGCTCGCGTTCGTCGGCCCGGCGGCGCGGCCTCTGGTCGTCCCGGCGCTACCCTCCGTCGATGGAGCGTAACGAGCTCGACCCCGCCGTCCCGCCGAGCGGCACCGGTTGCGCCGATTGCCTCGGCGGCGCCTCACCGGGTTGGTGGCTGCACCTCCGCCGCTGCGCCGCCTGCGGGCACATCGGCTGCTGTGACAACTCGCCCGGCGCTCACGCGACCGCCCACAACAAGGCGACCGGGCATCCGATCATCCAGAGCTTCGAGCCCGACGAGGACTGGTTCTACGACTACCGAACGGGCGACTTCCTCGATGGACCGGCGCTCGCCCCGCCGCACAGCCATCCGCTCGACCAGCCGGTTCCCGGTCCCGCTGGAGCCGTCCCGCGCGACTGGCAGCAGCGCCTCCGGTGAGCGCCGCCGGATCCATTCAGATCCGAACGGGCACGAACGCCGCGGCGTCCACGTCGAACAGGCCTCCGTCTGTGATCCGCAGCTCCGGGATCACGGACAGGGCGACGAACGACAGCAGCATGAACGGCTCGTCGACCGTCACCCCGAGCCGCTCGGCGGCTGCGGAGGCGAGCGTGCGCAGCTCCGTCGCGACTTGATCGGCCGGACGGTCGCTCATCAGGCCCGCGAGGGGCAGAGCAAGTTCGGCGACGACCGAGCCGTCGAGGACAGCCACCTGGCCGCCGCCGAGCTCGACGAGTCGCGCTACCGCCACCCCCATGTCCGCGCTCGATGCGCCGGCGACGACGATGTTGTGCGCATCGTGGGCGACGGTCGACGCGAGCGCTCCGCGGCGGAGACCGAATCCGGTGACGAACCCGCGCCCGATCCGGCCCGTCCGGTGGTGACGCTCGAGCACCGCCACCGCGACCACGTCCGGATCGCCGGCTCGCACCTCGCGACGCCGCGTCACGATGCTGTCGCTCTCGACGCCGACGGCCCGGATCGGGGTTCCCGGCGCCAGCTCCAGCACGAGCTCCTCCGCGCCGGGTGTCCGCCCGAGCCGCACCGTGTCACGGAGCAGCGCCGGCGGCGCGACGGCGGGCACGGCTCCGGGCACGATCGTTCCATCTGACGCGACCAGCCGGCCCGCCTGCCAGACGCGGTTCGGTTCCCATGTCCCGAGTGATGCGAACGCGAGGATGTCCGCCTGGTGGCCGGGCCCAAGGCTCCCGAGCCCGGCGAAGCCGTGGTAGCGAGCAGGGTTGGTGCTCGCGAGCAGCAGCGCGTCGATCTCGCTCACCCCGGCCGAGACGGCAAGCCGCGCGCAGTCGTTGATGTGCCCGGCACGGCGCAGAGTGTCGGGCTCGCGGTCGTCCGTGCAGAAGGCCGCGAGGTCGGGGCCGTGCCGGACGATCATCGGCGCCAGCGCGAGCAGGTTCCGGCTCGCGGACCCCTCGCGCAGGAACACCCACATCCCCTTGCGCCGCTTCTCCTCGGCCTCCTCGAGTTCCGTCGACTCGTGATCGGACTCGACCCCGGCGGCCAGGTAGGCATCGAGGCTCCGTCCACGGACTCCGGGGCTGTGCCCATCGACTCGCCGGCCGCCGGCGGCCGCGACGCGCGCGAGGATCTCGGTGTCGCCGGCGATCACCGCGGGGAAGTTCATGACCTCGGCGACGCCGAGGGCGCCGTGGATCTCGATCAGGCTGCGGACGTCGTCGGCGTCCAGTGCCGCACCTGAGCGCTCGAACTCCGATGCCGGCACGCTGCTCGATGCGTACACCCCGAACGTGAACGGCACCGCCGCCGCTGCGTCCATCAGCGCGAGTACGCCGGGCAGGCCGAGGACGTTGGCGAGCTCGTGCGGATCGGCTGCGACGGCGGTCGTCCCATGGGGAAGGACCGTCGCGACGAACTCGTCGATCCAGAGCTTGGTCGACTCCAGGTGCATGTGGGCGTCGATCAGGCCCGGGGTCACAGCCGCTCCGCTGACGTCGACGATCTCGTGCGCGTCGCGCTCGCCCCAGCCGGCGATCACGCCCTCGGACACCGCGATCGCGGTATCGACCCATTCGCGGGTGCCCGGGCTGAACACGCGACCGCCTCGGATCAGCAGATCGGCCGGCGCCTCACCTCGGGCAACCGCCAGCACGTGGGGGGAGGCGGGCGGCCGAGCCATCGAGTCGCACGATGGCACATCAGCCGTTAGGCTCGGAGCCGGGCGGCGGCGCCGGTTCGAGCAGAGCACAACCCCAGGGAGCGCCAGATGACGCGGATGTCGTATGCCAGTGGGCCATCGACCGTTTCGCTGCTGGGCGAGACGATCGGCGAGAACCTCGCACGCACCGTGCGCGAGCACCCGGATCGCGATGCCCTCGTCGTCTGTCATCAGGGCATTCGCTGGACCTACACGGAGCTGTACGAGCGGGTTCAGCGACTCGCGCGAGCGCTCGTCGCCGGCGGCCTGCGGCCACGCGATCGGATCGGCATCTGGGCGCCGAACTGCGCCGAGTGGGTGCTCGTGCAGTACGCATCGGCGCTGGCAGGCGTGATCCTCGTAAACGTCAATCCCGCGTATCGCACGTCGGAGCTCGAGTACGTTCTGCGCCAATCGGGCCTGCGTCTGCTGATCGCTGCACCGGCCTTCAAGGGCTCCGATTACGCCGGCATGGTCGCGGACGTCGCGACCCGGTGCCGTTCGCTCGAGCGCGCGGTGTTCCTCGACTCCCCGGAGTGGGAGGCGCTGCTCGCATCCGGCGACGACAACGTCGCCCTGCCGGGAACGCTGCAGTTCGATGACCCGATCAACATCCAGTACACCAGTGGCACCACCGGCTTCCCGAAGGGCGCGACCCTGAGCCATCACAACATCCTCAACAACGGCTTCTTCGTCGGCGAGGCGTGCCGGTACACGCCGGAGGACCGCGTCTGCATCCCCGTCCCCTTCTATCACTGCTTCGGCATGGTGATGGGCAACCTCGGCTGCACGACTCACGGCGCGTGCATGGTCGTGCCTGCTCCCGCGTTCGAGCCGCGGGCGACGCTGCAGGCCGTTCAGGATGAGCGCTGTACCTCGCTCTACGGAGTGCCGACGATGTTCATCGCCGAGCTCGGCGAGCCTGATTTCGACTCCTTCGACCTGCACTGCCTGCGCACCGGGATCATGGCTGGCTCGCCATGCCCGATCGAGGTCATGCGCAAGGTGATCGAGCGTATGCACATGGCTGACGTGACGATCTGTTACGGGATGACCGAGACCTCGCCCGTCTCGACGCAGACGGGTGCCGGCGACGACCTCGAGCACCGCACTTCGACCGTCGGTCGCGTGCACCCCCACGTGGAGATCAAGATAATCGACGCGGACGGTGACGTGGTGGGCGCCGGACAGCCCGGCGAGCTCTGCACGCGTGGCTACAGCGTGATGCTCGGCTACTGGGATGAGCCGGCGAAGACCGCTGAGGCGATCGACGGCTCCGGCTGGATGCACACCGGCGATCTCGCCACGCTCGACGAGGCCGGCTATGTGAAGATCGTCGGCCGCTCCAAGGACATGGTTATTCGCGGCGGCGAGAACGTCTACCCGCGTGAGATCGAGGAGTTCCTGTACGCGCATCCCGACATCGTCGACGTGCAGGTGGTCGGCGTCCCGGACGCGCGCTACGGGGAGGAGCTCGCGGCGTTCGTGATCTGCCACGAGGGCGCCGCGCTCGACAGCGAGCGCGTCCGCGAGTTCTGCCAGGGCCGGATCGCCCACTACAAGATCCCGCGCTACGTCTTCGTGGTCGACACGTTCCCGATGACCGTCACCGGCAAGATCCAGAAGTTCAAGCTTCGCGTCGAGGCGATCACCGCGCTCGGGCTCGAGCTCGAGGTCGCGGAGACCGCGTAGCGGCCGCCGCCGCCACGGCCGGGCGGGGCCTCGGCGAGACGGTCGGTCAGCGCCATCACGGAGACTGTGAGGATGCAAGGGCTTCCGGTACTCAGCCGCCGCCAGCTGACGATCGCCGCGATCGTGATCGTGATCACGATCGTGAGCCTCTATTTCCTGATCCCGAAGCTCGCCGGCCTGCACCAGACGTGGGGGCAGCTGAGACGCGGCGACCCTTTGCTGCTGGTCCTCGGGGGGTTGCTGGAGGTGCTCTCCATCGTCGGCTACGCGGTGCTGTTCGGAACGGTCTGCGGCCGCGGGGTGGAGCGGATCGACTGGCGCGCGAGCATTCAGATCCCGCTCGCTGGGATCGCCGCGATCCGGCTGTTCTCCGCAGCGGGAGCGGGCGGCGTCGCGGTCACGGCCTGGGCGCTCGCGCGCGCCGGGATGTCGCGCACGATGGTGGCCTCGCGGATGGTCGCCAACCTCGTCGTCCAGTACGTGGTCTACCTGGGCGCGCTGATCGCGTGCGGTCTGGGGCTATGGTTTCGCATCTTCTCCGGGGGCGGCTCGTTCGTCGTGACGGTCGTGCCGGCGATCCTCGGCGCCGGTGCCGTCGCGCTCGTGTCGAGCATGGCGCTGGTCCCAGAGGACTTCGAGCGGCGGCTCGAGCGGCTCGTGCGCCGGCGCGGCCGCGTCGGCCGCCTCGCGGCTCGGGCTGCGACCGCTCCGGCGGCGATCGGCACCGGGGTCCGCACCGCGCTCGGCCTCGTCCGCGAGCGCCGCCTCGGCCTGCTCGGAGCGCTGGCGTATTGGGGCTTCGACATCGCCGTCCTCGGCGTCTGCTTCAAGGCGTTCAACCAGGACCTGCCCGGTGCGGTCCTCGTGATCGGCTACTTCCTCGGGACGGTCGGCAGCCTGCTGCCGCTGCCGGGGGGAGTCGGGGGCATCGAGGGCGGGATGATCGGAGCGTTTGTGGCCTTCGGGGTTCCCGGAGATCGTGCGATCGTCGGTGTGCTCGCCTATCGCGCGATCTCGTTCTGGTTGCCGACGATCCCTGGGATCCTCGGGTACACGCAGTTGCGTCGGACGGTTCGCATCTGGGCGGCTGCGGACGGGAATGGGGATGGCTGAGCGCCGTCACTGGTCGGCCGAGGTCGGGCGCCGGGTCGTACGCCTCGCGCGCTGGTCGGCCGGTGAGGTCCGCGGCGGGGTCGAGCGGCGCGTGGGCGGGCCGGCTCGGACACACGTCGTCATCCTGTTCGCGGTCGTGCTCGCGCTCAACGGAGCGGACGCCTCGACCGTCGGTGCGATCGCTCCGCAGCTCGAATCCTCGCTGCACATCAACAACACCGATCTCGGCCTGCTGAGTTCGGTCTCGCTGCTCGTCGGGGCGCTGTTCACCGTTCCGATCGGGATGCTGGTCGACCGCACCAAGCGGATGCCCTTGCTCGCCTTCAGCATCGTCCTCTGGAGCGTGGCGTCGCTGCTGAGCGCGTTCGCGGGCAGCTTCTCGAGCCTGCTGCTGAGCCGCCTCGCGCTCGGCGCCGTGGCCGGGACGGCGGGCCCCGCGATCTCGTCGCTGAGCGGGGATTTCTTCGCGCCCCACGAGCGTGGCCGGATCTGGTCCTACATCCTCGTCGGCGAGGCGGCCGGCACCGCGTTCGGGTTCATCGTCAGCGGTCTGCTCGCGAGCCTGATCGACTGGAGGGCGGCGTTCGCCGTGCTCGCGATTCCAGGCTTCCTGCTGGCGCGTGAACTGTGGCGAACAGTGCCTGAGCCGCTGCGCGGGGGGCAGAGCCACCTCGAGATCGGAGCGGTCGACCTCGATCTGGCGTTCGCGCGCGCCAACGCTCGTGCCCAGCCCGGCGACCCGCAGGCCGGCGACGACGCGCCCACAGATGACGTCCGGCGCGAGATGAAGCTGGGGTCAGCGCTCCGCTACATCTTCTCGATCCCGTCGAACGTCGCCATGATCATCGGCTCCTCGCTCGGCTACTTCTACTTCGCCGGCTTGCAGACGTTCGCGCTGCTGTTCGTCAAGGGTCACTATCACGCGAGTCAGGCGACCGCCGAGCTGGTCCTCGCGCTGCTCGTCACGGGGGCCGCGATCGGCACCGTGCTCGGCGGCCAGCTCAGCGACAGCATGCTCGAGCGCGGCAACCTCGCGGCGCGCGTCTGGCTCCCTGGCGTCTGCTACATCGGTGCCGGGCTGGCGCTGATTCCCGGATTCGTGGTCGGGAGTCTGAATACCGCGCTGTGGTTCGATGTGGCCGGCGCGGCACTGATCTCGGCCGCCAACCCACCGATCCAGGCCGCTCGCCTCGACGTGATGCCGGCGGGGCTGTGGGGCCGCGCGTCGAGCGCTCTGACGGCCGTCCGCTCGCTTGCGCAGGCGCTGGCGCCGCTGCTGTTCGGCGCCGTCTCCGAGCTCGTCGCCGGCATCGTCCCCCAGCAGGCGCTGATCGGCACGCATCCGCACGCGCCCTCCTCGGCCACCACGACCGGGCTACAGGTGAGCTTCCTGATCATGATCGCGGCCCTCTTCGCCGCCGGTGTCATCCTGATCCGGGCACGCTCGAGCTTCACGTCCGACGTCGCCACCGCGGTGGCGGCGGAGCCGCCTGCTTGAGTGCAATGCCGGCGCCGCCACAGTGCGGCCCTGGAGGGGGCACGACATCTGCCGCGACCAGGTCGGCGATCAGTGCGAACGCCGCACGGGCTTCGGGCAGGGCGCCGACCGCAGGCCAGACGTGGAACGCGTCGGTGAACTCGTGGAGCGTGATCGGCCACGCCCGCCCCGCGACACGGGCCACCAGCGCTCGGCAGTCCGGCAGGAGGATGTCGCGCGTCCCGATCAGGATGTCGACCGGCGGCAACGCGGACCAGTCTCCCTGGATCGGGCTGAGCTCGTAGCGCGACAGGTCATCTCCACCTGACCACCACCTGCACGCCGCCTGGAGCCCCGGTACGGCGAGGATCGGGTCGTGCCGCGCGACGGTGGCGATCTCTGGGTTGGACAGCGTCGCGTCGAGCCCGGGGGAGATCGCGATCAGACGGCGCGGCGGTCGCAGGGCACGGTCGCGCCAGAACATCGCGAGCCCGAGGGCGATGGCCCCTCCGGCGGAGTCGCCCATCACGACGACCGAGCCGCCGCCGTCGGTGAGTGACATGTAAACCTCGGTCAGTGCCGCGTACGCGTCGCGCCATGTGTGGGCGGGCGCCAGCTTGTACAGCGGCACGGTGATCTCCGCGGCGGTTCGCCGCTGGAGTTCTCCGAGCAGTGCCCAGTGAAAGCGTGAGATCGGGCTGACGTAGCCGCTGCCGTGGAGATAGAGGATCCGGGGCGGGTCGGCGACGGGACCTGCGCGCGGAGCGATCCTCCATACAGGTAAGCCGGCGTGCTCGGTCTGGCTGAGCTCGCACCTGCGCGCCAGCCCGGCGGGAGGCGACGCCGGCCCGCGCCGCTGTGCGCGCGTCGCGTGCGCGGCGGCCGATGCCTCCGAGGCATAGCGTCGCCTGCGACGTGAGGCGAACGCGCCGACGATCACGGCCCGGTTCGCGAGGCTCGACATCAGCGCTGTACCCGGTGCATTGCGCGGACCGTAGCGGACCTCCGCAGCGCTGCCCGCGCGCGCCACTCCCGCTCGCTGCCCTTCGCTTGGCGGTAGGTTGTGAGCATGAACCATCTCCTCCGCTCAATTGCGCCGATCAGCGACACCGGCTGGAAACTGCTTGACGACGAGGCGAAGGAGCGCCTTGCCCCCGCGCTCGGAGCGCGCAAGCTGATCGATTTCTCGGGCCCGCTGGGCTGGGAGTACTCGGCGACCAACCTCGGTCGGGCAGCGCCACTGCCGACTGTCGCCGGTGACGATGTCTCGGCTGCCCGCCGGCAGGTGCTGCCGCTCGTGGAGCTGCGGGCTCGCTTTCAGCTTCCGCGGGAGGAGTTGGCCGCTTCGGACCGTGGAGCCGACGACGCCGATCTGGGTCCTCTGGACGCCGCCGCGCGTAAGATCGCGGAGGCCGAGAACGTCGCGGTGTTCCACGGCTGGGAAGGTGCGATCACGGGGATCGCCGAAGCGACGCCACACGACAGCTTGGCGCTCGGCGATCCCGGCGAGTATCCGTTGCGCGTCGCGGCGGCCGTCGAACGGCTGCTCTCGAGCGGTATCGGGGGCCCGTACGGGATCGCGCTCGGCAGTCACGCATACCAGCTCGCGATCGGCGCAAGTGAGGCCGGCGGGTATCCGGTGACGGATCATCTCGCGAGGATCCTCGACGGGCCGATCGTGTGGACACCAGGTGTCAGCGGTGCGATCGTCATGTCGCTGCGTGGCGGCGACTTCGTGTTCGAGTCAGGTCAGGATCTGTCAATCGGATACGAGTCGCACGATGCCGACAGCGTGTCGCTGTACGTGGAGGAGAGTTTCAGCTTCCATGTCGCGACTCCCGAAGCAGCGGTCGCGCTGCTGCCGTAGGGCGCGATGATCCGACCCGAGCCCCAACCCATCCTCGCGCCACTGACCGAAGCGGCGATCTTCCTGGTGTTGACGGTCTCTCCGGCCGGTGATGAGGTCGTCCGGGAACTGCTCCGAGACGTGAGCGGACTGCGCCGCTCGGTCGGCTTCCGAATCCCCGAGGGCGAGCTGTCCTGCGTGACCGGCCTCGGCGCGGGCCTCTGGGATCGGCTGCTCGCCGGCTCGCGGCCGGCCGAGCTGCATCCATTCCAGGAGGTGACGGGAGCGCGGCACCGGGCTCTGGGGACTCCCGGCGATCTGCTGTTCCACATCCGTGCGCACCGCCTTGACCTCTGCTTCGAGCTCGCCGGGCTGCTCGTGGGGCGTCTCGCCGGTGTCGCCGAGGTGGTCGACGAGGTGCACGGCTTTCGCTCCTTTGACGAGCGCGACCTGCTGGGATTCGTCGACGGAACCGAGAATCCGTCGGGTCGAGCTGCGCTCGAGGCAGTGCTGATCGGCGACGAGGACACCGAGTTCGCGGGCGGTAGTTACGTGATCGTGCAGAAGTACGTCCACGACATCGCCGGGTGGGACGCGCTGCCGGTCGATGCCCAGGAGCGGGCAGTCGGGCGGACGAAGCTCGCGGACGTCGAGCTCTCCGACGAGCTCAAGCCCGCCAACTCGCACGTCGCGCTCAACACGATCGTCGATCAGGACGGCTGCCAGCGGCAGATCCTGCGCCACAACATGCCGTTCGGCCATGTCGGGATCAGCGAGTTCGGCACCTACTTCATCGGCTACGCCCGGAGCCCGGCCGTGATCGAGGAGATGCTCCGGAACATGTTCATCGGTCGTCCTCCCGGCAACTACGATCGGATCCTCGACTTCTCGACGCCCGTCACGGGCGGCCTCTTCTTCGTGCCGTCGGCTGACTATCTCGACGACCTTCCGTCCAGGGCGGCACCGGGTCTCGCTTTAGGTCCCGCTTCGGGTCCGTCGAAGGTCCCCCCGGACGGTTCGCTGGGCATCGGCAGCCTGCGGGCTGACTGACCGCTGGTCACCGGTCGCCGAAGCGGCACCTCGAGTGGCGGGGCACGGGGCCGCGCGGCGGGGCACGGCCCGGCAGCGCATGCGAAACCTCAACTTCCGGACCCCCACCGCCGGGAAAGGGGATCTGGAGCCCAGGGTTCTCAAAGACCCCTGGCTTCCACACCCCTCCCTGCGGGCGAGGGGCTCCGGAACTTAGACCATATGGAGGTTGGCGTCCGGCCTGGCTGATGGAGTCGGCCGGTCCCCCACACGATCGTGGGGATTGAAGCCGCGCGGGCTGGACCCCGCGCGGCGACCACAACCGCATAGAGGAGCCGGCCATGACGAAGGTTCGCACCTGGGTTGGTCTTGACGTGCACGCGCGCTCGGTGCTCGCGGTGATGATCGATGGCGAGTCGGGCGAGCTGCGCTCGCGTCGGCTGTCGGGCACGACCAGCGAGGTGGTGGAGTTCTGCGGCTCGCTGTCGGGTCCGACGCGCGTGGCGTACGAGGCGGGGCCGACTGGCTACGGTCTCGCGCGAGCACTCGGGCAGGTTGGCGTAGGCTGTGTGGTCGCCGCGCCAGGCAAGATCGAGCGGCCCGCCGCGGACAAGGTCAAGACCGACCAGCGCGACGCCGAGCGAGTGCTGCGCTTGCTGATGATCGACGGTCTGCACGCCGTCCGGGTCCCCAGCAGCGAGGAAGAGGCGCTGCGCGACGTGGTCCGTGCGCGGGAAGCGGTGCGCGGCGATCTGATGCGCGCCCGGCAGCGGTTGGGCAAACTGCTGCTGCGCCACGACGTCCGTTACGAGGACACCGCCAGTGCGTGGACAGTCGCACACCGCAGCTGGCTGACCAGCCTCGACCTCGGGCAGCGCGGCGCGCAGATCACGCTGCTGGAGTATCTCGGCGCGATCGACGCGATCGTGATCCGCCGCGACGCGCTCGAGAAGACGATCGCCGAGCTGATCCCCGGCTCGCCGTGGGAGCAGACCGTCGCACGGTTGCGGTGCTTGCGCGGGATCGACACGCTCTCCGCCGTCGGACTGTGCGCCGAGGTCGGCGAGTTCGGCCGGTTCCAGAAGGCCGGGCAGCTGATGAGCTACCTCGGCCTGACTCCCTCTGAGGACACCAGCGGCGAGAAGCGCCGGCAAGGCGCGATCACCAAGACTGGCAGCCGGCACGCCAGGCGGCTGCTGGTCGAGGCCGCGTGGCACTACCGCCGCGCGCCGGCAAAGGGCCAGACACTCCGCCGCCGCCAGGACGGACAGCCCGCCCACGTGATCGAGATCTCCTGGCAAGCGCAACGACGACTACACAGCGTCTGGCAGCGACTCGACACACAGCGAGGGAAGCGCCGCACGATCGTCGCGGTCGCCGTCGCACGCGAGCTCACCGGGTTCTGCTGGGCGCTCGCGAACGCCGACTGACCCCGACCAACGCACCACGTCGGTTGAAGAGGCGGCAGGGCACTGGTCCCGCGCGAGAGCATCCGCGATCTAAGCATGAGCAGCCCAAACCCGGGCCACGCTCGATCTTAGACAGCAGGGCTCTCACGACGAAAACCGGTCCTGCGGAGGCGGTAGCCAAACCGTGCACCCGCGTATAAGAGTCTGACCGCGCGTCGCGCACCAGCCAGACCTGCCGCCCCTCCAACCGACACGATGCCCGCCACCGCGCGGGCATCCGGTGCTTAACCCCTTGACAAAAACCTCTCCATAAGAGGCTTAGGGTTGCCAGTAGGGTTGTCAGGCGGGCGATCGCGGCGTGACCGTTCGACCACGGTTGCGCACCGCGGTCGCCTCGGCGAGGTGCGCGGCGAGTTCGTTCAGCGCGACGGCCGTCTCCGGCAGGAACTCGAACAGGACGAACGAGTGGACCGAATCCGGCACCACGCGGAGCGTGACCCCGACGCCGGCCGCCGCGGCTCGCTCGGCGAGTTGCCGCGCGTCATCGACCAGCGCCTCCTCGGCGGCCGCGTGGATCAGCAGCGGCGGGAGCCCGTGGAGGTTGGCGTTGATCGGGGAGAGCCGCGGATCCGACGGGTCATGATCGTGGACGTAGGACGCGGCGAGGATCCGCAGCCGGTCGCGGCTCAGCCAGGGATCCGCCGGCCGATGGCTGGTCGCGCTGGCGCTCGTGACGGTCAGGTCGGCGAACGGCGAGACCGTGTGGATGAGGTCCGGGAGCCGGTCGCCGGCGTCCCGGAGGGCAACGGCGAGCGCGACGGCGAGACCGCCGCCGGCGCATTCGCCCGCGAGGACGATCCGACTCGGCGCGTGGCGACGCAGCAACGCGCGGTAGGCGGTGGCAGCGTCGTCGAGTGCCGCCGGGGCCGCGTGCTCTGGTGCGAGCCGGTAGTCGGGCACGAACGCCCAGCCGCCGGCGGCCGCCGCCAGCCGGGCAGCGACTTCGGTTGCGCCTCTCGCCGAGCCCATCGTGTAACCGCCACCATGCAGGTGGACTACGACGGTGCCCTCGTCGGTCGCTCCACCGGGCGGGACGACCCGCAGCGCCGGCACGCCGTCGCAGTCGAGCTCGGCGATGAGCGCCCGTGCGGGCGGTGGGCAGGCTGCCTGCAGGAAGCGCTCGTAGCCCTCCCGTTCCCCCACCCAGAGCCGCGATCGATCCTCGAGGGTGAGCGCATCGCGCCATAGCGCGAACGCCCGGTCGGCCTCCGGGCGCGCCATCGCCGACCGCGCGGCCGTCTGCGCCGGCGCCGGCGGGGCGGCGGCTGCGCCAACCGCATCATGCCCGTACAGCCAGCCGAACATCGTTTCACCGACAGGGTCCAGTCGCAGCATCCCGCGCAGGCGGCCGTCGCGAGCCCGCATCTGGATCGGGTCGGGCTCATTGAACATCCCGAGGTTGATCCGCGCGGCGGTGAGCATCGCCGATGTGCGCGACCGGCGACGTTCGGCGAACTCGGCGAGCGCCCCGGGGACGCCCGGCGCGCCGCCGGCTCGCCGCAGGCACGCGGCGAGCGTGACAGCGTCCTCGAGCGCCATCGCGCCGCCCTGGCCGGCACTGGGGGGAGTCGGATGGGCCGCATCACCCAGCAGGGTGATGCGGCTTGTCCCCCAGACCGGCAGTGGGTCGCGGAAGTAGATCGGGGTGATCAGCGCGGAGTCGATCAGATCGATCAGTGCCAGGACGTCCGCGGTCGCGCCCGCGAAGGAGCGGCGGAGGTCGGCGAGATCGCCGGACGGGCCCCACTCCTCGCGATGGATCTCCTCCGACGGCACGAAGCCGTTGAACGTGACGAGATCCGGACGGATCGGATAGGTCATCGCGTGGCGGCCCCGGCCGGGCCATGTCACGATCCGGTGCGCATAGCCGGGCGCCATCCGCTCGGCGGCGATCAGCCCCCGCCACGCGGCGACGCCCGTGAACCGAGCCTGCTGCTCGCCGAACAGCAGCGTGCGGACGGTCGACCGCAGGCCGTCCGCGGCGACGAGCACGTCGCCGCGAACGCGCTCACCGGTCTGCAGACGGACCGTGACGGCGTCGTCATCCTCCTCGACTGCCACCACCCTCGCGTCGAGCCGGATCTGCTCCGAAGGGACGAGGCGCCACAGGCTCTCGTGCAGATCCGCGCGGTGCATGCACACGTAGACATCTCCGTAGCGGTCGGCCATCGCGCTGAACTCCTGGACGAAGATCCGCTCGCCGTCGTCGATCCGCCGCCACTCGCCGGAGTCGATCCGCACGCCTGAGCGCCTGACGAACTCGTCGGCGCCGAGCGCGGTCAGCACGCGCATCGCGTTCGCGTGCATGCCGATTCCCGAGCCGAGCTCATTCAGCTCCGAAGCCTGCTCGAGGACGACGGGCACGAGTCCGGCCTGCGCGAGCGCGATCGCGGTCGCCATGCCTCCGATCCCACCGCCGACGATCAGCACCCGCATCGCGCCGCCACCCCCCACTGTCCGTTGCCGTCCATCAATTCGTCTCCCGTGTCCCACCCATCGTTCCGCAGAGCGCAACACGTCCTGTCCCGCAGGTACAGAGTAGATCAAATTCCATCTTGCGCAACTTGTTCTTCTATGCGTACACTGCGTTGACGCGTGAGACCGCGCGTAGGTCGGTGATACCGAACGGAGAGGAGAGCGCGGTTGAGCCTCAAGCGACTGCGAGTGGACAACGTCGGGAGCATGCTGCGCCCTGAAGAATTGCGCGCCGCGTTCGTCAAGCACGCCGAGGGTCTCCTCGCTGACTCCGAGTTGTCGGCCGCGCAGGACGCGGCGATCGCTGCGCTGATCGCCCACCAGGAGCGCATCGGCTTTCCCGTGATCGTCGACGGCGAGTTCCGCCGCACCGGCTACCTTGCGAGTTTCAGCGAGATCGCAGGGGCCGAGGATTGGCTCAGTCGATGGACGGCGCGCCGGCTGCATCGGGAGCAACCGGTCACCGCCGGGCCTGTCCGCGGCTTCGACCCGGTGCACTCCGATGACCTGCGAAATCCTGCGCGCGCGAGGCTGCGCCTGATCCGGAACCATCCGCTGTCGGAGTGGACATTCACGCAGGCGCACACGGACCGTCCGTCAAAGGTGACACTGATCGGACCCGATCGAGTGTCGACTCTGCATCACCTTGGTCATCCGGATGATGTGTACACAGATGCGGATGAGTTCATCGCCGACGTCGTGTCCGTCGAGCGCGAGATGGTCGGCCAACTCGTCGACGCGGGTTGCCGCTACATCCACATCGACGAGCCCGGCTTCACCGCGTACGCCGACGAGGCGTCGATCGAGGTGCTGCGCGGTCGTGGCGAGGATCCGATCCGCAACATGGAGCGCTCCGTCGCAGCCAACAACGACCTGATCGCCGGGTTCCCGGACGACGTCGTGTTCGGGGTGCATCTCTGTCGTGGCAATCGCGAGAGCCAGTGGCACCGCGAGGGGACCTACGACGCGATCGCGGAAGCCGTGCTCGGTGAATTGCGCTACGACCGGCTGATGCTCGAGTACGACAGCGATCGCGCGGGCGGATTCGAGCCGCTGCGGTTCGTGCGCGACGACGCGGTCGTCGTGCTGGGGCTGCTGACGACCAAGACAGGTGCACTCGAGAATCCGGACGAGCTCAAGCGACGCATCGCTGAAGCCTCGGCGTACGTTCCGGTTGAGCGCCTCGCGCTCAGCACCCAGTGCGGGTTTGCCTCCGGAATCAGCGGCAACCTGATCGCCGCCGATGACCAGTGGCGCAAGCTCGAACTCATCCTCACGGTTGCCCGGGACGTCTGGGGATGAGCCGTCCGGCGTGCTGCGCGAGCGGCGACGCGGCCGGTGTCAGGGTAGGCGGCGCCGCGCCTCCGCCGTGATTCGTCGCAGTGCCGCGACGAATTCCTGGACGCGCTCGTCGGAGACTCGCACCTCCGGCGCCGAGACGGCAAGCGCTCCCGCGATCCATCCGGCCGAGGTGCGCTGCACCATCCCGACGGCGACGATGCCGACCTCCGTCTCCCCGCGATTGACCGCGTAACCCTGTGCGCGCACCTGGCCGAGATGCTCGAACAGCGCCGCACGGCTCGTGAACGACCGCTCGTTGTATTTGGGCAGGTCCTCGCTCGCGAACAGTTCGAGCAGTTCGGCTTCGTCGAGTTCGGCAAGCAGCGCCTTGCCGCCTGATGTCGCGTGGGCCGGGTAGGCGATGCCGACTCGCGCTGTCGTCCGCAGCGCGTGCGTGCCCTCGACGCTCTCGAAGAAGCGGCAGTTGATGCCCTCGCGGACGATCAGGTGTGCCGTCTCTCCCAGTTCGGCCACGAGCCGCTCGAGGAAAGGCCGGATCCGTACGCGGAGGTCGACCTGGCGCAGCGCCGCGAGCCCGATCTCCGAGAGCACCGGCCCCATTCGGTACGTGCGGTTGTCGCCTCGCTCGACGAGGCCGTAGCTGCTGAGCATCGCAAGTAGCCGGTGGGCGGTCGAGCGGGCGACGCCCAGTTCCTCGCTGGCCTCCGTGACACGGATCTCTTCGCGATCGCGCAGGCTGACGATCAACCGCAGCGCGTTCTCGACCGAGCTGATCGGGTGGCTCGGAAGCGCCCCGGCAGGCACTCGGCTCGACTTTGGCACGCCCTGAGCATACATGGGATTGTGTCACCTGTTCTTCAGGGCGAGACGAATTCTGTCAAGCGCACCATTAGCCGGCGGTGGCTCAAGGCCGATCCGATCAGAGCCGTGCTCGGGGTCGCTCTCGCGGTGACCGAACGGCCCCCGGCACGCCGGCGCAGATGAGGGCGATCGCCCCGGCGGCACAGATCGCGAGCAGCGGCCCCCAACCCGTGGGCGGGTCCCACTTGATGACACCAAGCCGCAGGTTGGTGACCCCCCAGTGCCGGGCGTTGATCCACCAGGCGACCAGCTGGAACGCGGCGATCGCGACCAGGCAGGGCGGGATCCACTGGCTCGGGGTCGCTGCTGGGCGTCGCTGCGCGAGGACGAGCCCGCTGAGCGTCGGGATCAGGGCGAGCACCGGCATCGCGTATCGGCCCTGCATGCCGAACCCGCTGAGCCGGTACGAGAACGCGTAGAAGATGACGGGGAACGCCAGCGCGACGATGGTCGTTACAAGCAGCACGGCTCGCTCTCGCCGCGAGCCGACTCGCAGAGCCCCGACCAGCAGCGCCGCGATCAACGCCCACCAGATCTCGCTCATCGGCGCCGGGAGCGTGACGGTGAGCGCGCCGAAGACCCCGACCGCGCCGTCCAGCGTCGGCCCGAGTTGCTGAACGCCGCCCCGCAGCGCTCCTCCCAGCGGACTCAGACTGATCGATGAGTGCAGCGCGCCCGAGAGCTCTCCGTACAGCAGCGACAGACCGATCGCCGCACCAAGGATCAGCATCCCGATCACGGTTCGGGTCCGAGCCGTGCGGTACAGCGCTCGGCGAGCGTCCGCGGGAGTCACGGCGGCGAAGACCGCGAGGTCGGCGACGGCGAACAGCGGCCCGAGCTGCCACGCGAGAATCGTCGTGGCGCCGCTCAGGATCAGTGCCCACCAGGCCCAGCGGGCGATCCCGGCGCCGTCGCGCCGTAGCCGGCCGAGCGCGCTGATGAGCGCCAGGTTCGCGGCGAGTTCGAGGCCACTCGGGTTGACGGCCGCCGAGATGAACAGCATCGTCGGGGTGGTCGCCGCGAGGACTCCGATCACGCTCCAGCCGGGCACGGGCCCGGCGAGCGCGAGCGCGATCACGAGCCACGCCAATGCGGCGATCAGCGATCCGGCGCGGGCCAGCCAGAGCGCCGTCGTGGCGTCGCTCGCGGGCGACATCGCGGCGGCCGGGACGAGATAGGCCAGCGGCGAGTAGTCGCCGGTGTAGGTCACTTCGGTGCAACTGCCGTGCAGATCGGGCCGATCGTCGAGGCACACCCCTCCGGGCGGGGATAGACGTGCGGGTACGCTCACGCCGCGGCGGTCGTGATCGATCCACCGCTCCTCGGCGGCGTGCCAGCCACCGACCTGCAGCATCATCTGGCCGACCTGGTCGATCGGCTCTCGCGGACCGAGCAGGCTGCCATTCGCGATCGTCAGGGCGCGCAGGTAATGCGCGGACTCGTCGGGTGCCTGGAACGGGGGTGTCGCGAACAGCCACGCAATCCCGAGCAGGCAGAGCCCGGCACTGATCAGCGCGATCCCGCGCCCGACGCGTCTGCGCATCTCGCGATTGTGACGGCGATCGGAAGCCGCGGGAGCCACGATCGTCACGCGTGAGCGCCGACCGCGGCAAGCCGGACAATCAGTCCGACATCCACACGATCGGGAGCAACCAATGAACTTGGATCTGTCGGACCCGCTTCGCCACCACAAGCATTACCAGGATGGGGACTCTCCCTATGCCGGGGGTTCGAGCTTCATGGAGCGGGTGGCCGAGAAGGTGGCGACCGGCATGGGGACGGTCACGTTCGTCCTCGTCGGCTCCGTGGTCATCATCGCCTGGGTGTTCATGAACGGCGCCGCCCATTACTTCAGCATGACCGTTCAGCACCTCGCCCACGGCGAACAGTTCGACCCCGAGCCCTGGATTCTCCTCAATCTCATCTTCAGCGGGGTCGCTTTCTATACGGGCGCGCTTGTGATCATCGCGCAGAAGGCGCAGACTCGAACTGATCGAGCGAACGAGGAGGCGGCTGCCAAGCACCGCGACGAGCTCTCGCAGTACCAGACCGATCTGCTCAAGCAGAACACCGACCTCACGGTGAAGGTCCACGAGCTCGCCGAGCGGCTGCGGAGCCTGACCGAGGAGGTCCACACGGCCACGTGTCGCGAGCGCGCCGCTACGACCACGCAGGCGAGTGGGTTCCTGCCCGGCGACCAGGCCCGCACCGACCCCAAGTGAACGCCGCATTGGCGAGCTTGCGAAGTCCCGCGAAGATCGCCACCGATCTATCGCAAGCGATACACTTCCCAGGCGGTGGATGCTCTTGATCTCATCGTCCTCGGACGGCAGCTGGTCAAGATCGGAGAGCACGCTCTGCGCGGAGGCCCGTCGGGCGCAGCGCCCAGCGGCCGTGCGCTGGTGCTGCGCGACGTGTTCGCCAACCCGCTGAGTTCGATATCCGAGATCGCGGTCCGTACCGGGCTCCCGCAGAGTTACGTGTCGGAGTCGGTGGCCGCCCTCTGTGCCGACGGGGTCCTCAGGACCTCGTCAGATCCGAACGATCGCCGGCGGACGCTGACAACCATCAGCCCGGCGCACCGCCGTCGCGTGGCCCGACGAGCCTCGGTTCAGGTTGACAACGCGCTCGCAGAGCAGATCGGTGAGCAGCACGCGACCGTCGTCCTTCCGCTCCTGCAGCGCCTGACCGACCTGGTGCGCCCCGAGCAGATGGGACCTGTCGTGGCCGCCGTTCGGGCCGGCGCGGAGTCGACACCGCGCGAGTAGAAGTGAATGCCATACGGCGTGCTGTTCCAGGTTCGTCAGGCCATCGAAGTCACTCGCTACCTACGGGATCGCTGGTCACTCTCCGGACCGTCCTGGCATGACGCAGATGACGGCGCCTTGCGCGAGTTCGGAGTTGCTGGCGCCGCGTGGTAAGCTGGAGGAGTCCATCGCGTTCCCATCCGGGTTGGCGATCGTGCGCTCTGCCGGTTCTGCTTGACCTCTCTGCCCGGCGGGCGCCCTGCCTGAGAGGCACGTGAGGAGCATCGATGGATTCTGTGAGCGAAGCGTCGGCACGGCTGTCGCGTCGGCGAATTCTGGGACCAGGACTCTCCGGCCGAACGGGAGATCGATCGACCGGCCGCGCGCCTGGGCGTCCTGCCGAGGAGCCGTTGCGGATCGCGATGCTCGCGCCGCCCTGGATCTCCGTGCCGGCTCCGGGGTACGGCGGGGTGGAGTCGGTCGTCAGCACGCTCACGGAGGCGCTCGTCCGCGCAGGCCACGACGTGACGATGTTCTGCGCGCCCGGTTCGGTATCGCGCGCGGCCGTCGTGACTCTGCTGGACGCTGTCCATCCCGACGAGATCGAGCGGTCACTCTACGAGGTTGATCATGTCGGCCAGGCGTTCGATTGCATTGACCAGGCGCGCCGTGTCGATCCGTTCGACGTCGTCCACGACCACTGCGGGTTCACCGGCCTGGCGATGGCGAACCGCCTCGACACGCCGCTTGTGCACACCCTGCACGGGCCCTTCACCGCCGACACCGCAGCGTTCTACGCGCGTCACGGGCACAAGGGTACGCTAGTGGGGATCAGTCGCGCTCAGGTCGCATCGGCGCCGCCCGAGTTGGAACCGATCGCCTCGATTCCGAACCCGATCGACCTGAGGGCGTGGCCACTGCAGGAGCGCAAGAGCGACTATCTGCTGTGGATCGGACGGATGACCCCGGAGAAGGGGCCGCACCGCGCGATCGCTGCCGCTCGCGCGGTTGACGTGCCGCTCGTCCTGGCGGGCGTTGTTCAGCCCGGACAGCAGCCGTTCTTCGACCGGGAGATCGCGCCGCACATCGACGGCAAGCGCGTCACTTTCGTGGGCGAGGTCGGCGGCGCGACCAAACGCTCGTTGTTCGCTTGTGCCCGCGGGCTGCTGATGCCGATTCGCTGGGACGAGCCGTTCGGGATGGTGGTCGTCGAAGCGCTCGCCTGCGGGACACCCGTGATCGCATTTCCGGAAGGCGCCGTACCCGAGCTCATCATCGATGGCAAGACCGGATACCTGGTCAACGACGAGCGTGCGATGGCGGACGCGATCGGCCAACTGCCTCGGATCATCGCCAGGGACTGCCGAGCGTGGGTGAGCCAACATTGCGACGCCGAAGTCGTCGCCGCCGCCTATGAGCGCACGTACAGGTCCGTGGCGACGCCACGCCTTGCGAGGATGCGCGGGCGTGTCTGAGCGCACCCTGAGCGTCCTCGACGGAAGCACGTTCGGACGCGGATGCCGAGCCGACCTTCACGACCCATCGGGCACATCGGGGTCAGGCGGGACCCGGCGGGACCCGCCGACGCCCTCTTCCACCAACCTCAGCTACGGAGTGAGAAGTGAACGAACAGGAAATCACGACGCTCATCGCGAGACTCTCGCGCCCGCACCCCTCCGGCGGCGTTGCCATCGAGCGGGCGGCCATCCTCGCCGCAGGCTCGGACTCGCCGGCGATCATCAACTGGATCATCGCTCACGCCGGGACGCCCGAGACAACCGCGCCGCCGAGCCGGGGCGGGGGGCTCCACGGCTCTCGGATCAAGGACGGCGACGCCCCGGCATCCCAGGCGCCGCTGCGCTACCTGCTTCCCTCGCAGCCACTCGGCTGACGCCCGCGACACGGCGGTTCCCAGCGTAGTTGGCGCAGTCTGACATCACGTAGTAGCGCGCGCAGCTCGTCGTCGGCAGGAACTGCTTCCGCGCGTCGCTCAGCACCGACCGGCTGCTCCCGTGCGCCTGCTTGAGGAGCGCCTCGTAGATCAGGTTGATGCGAACGCGGAAGACGATGTCGCGGTTCGTCTGACCGGTCAGTCTGAGGAAGGCGCGGTACGCGGCGGACGTCGGGAACTGTTTCTGCCTGTCGGTCTTGAGCGCGCTCGCGACCTGGGCGCTCGTGATCGTGATGTGGTCGATCGCCGCGTCGGCCTCATACCAATCTGACTCGATCAGGAACGAGAGCACCTGCGCTGACAGCGACGTGAACAGCGCGCGGCAGTCGCTCCTGATCTTTGCAGTCGACGTGCTCGCGAGCTTTGGAAGCTGGGCACGGACCTGAGCGATGCAGCCACGGAAGGCGGGCGGATCGGTCGGCACGATCTCGGGCGTCCCCTTCCTTGCTGTTGCGTTCGCCCCCTTCACGGCGACCCGCATCCAATGGATGAAGGTCGTCCGGGTGAGCGTTCCACCGTTCACTACTGCCACGGCGTTCCGGGGAACAACCGAACCGGCCCGTGCAGAGTCGATCTGGCCGATCCCGACGCCGCACAGCACGATCGTGGCGGTCACACATGCGGCGACGCGCGCCTTGGCGTTTGGAATTGAGATGAGTGAGCGATCCTTCCGGTGACCAGCTTACCCGACCCCGTCAGGACCGAGGGCACGGCGGATCCAATGCGGTGCGGCCTGCTTGACTGCAGTGACGATGGCTGCCGACGCCGACCAACCCCCGCGCGAAGCCGGCAAGCTGCCGACCGGCCGGATTGCACGAACAGCGCGGGTCGGCGGGCTCGTGACCGGGCAGGGCTTGCGCTGGGCTGGAACGCGGACTGCCAATCGTGTCCGCTCGCCGGATCGGGCTGTCGCCGCCACGAACCAGCGCACGGGTGCGCTCGTCGAGCAGCTCGTGGAGCAGCTCGGGCAGATGCGTGGGGCCGCGATGAAGGTCGGGCAGTTGCTCTCGATGATCGAGTTCGACGGCCTCCCCGAGGAGCAGCGTGGCGCGCTGCAGGCCAAGCTCGCTGAACTCCGCGACGATGTCCCGCCCGTCCCGTTCGCGCGGCTCGAGCAGATGATGCGAGACGAGTTCGGCGGGCCCCTGCGCGGCGTCTTCTCGGAGTTCGACGAGCGCGCGTTCGCGGCGGCGTCGATCGGTCAGGTCCATCGAGCGAGGACGCTCGCCGGCGACGATGTCGCGGTGAAGGTTCAGTACCCGGGCGTCGCCGAGGCGGTGGAGACCGATCTGCGCAACGCGATGCTGCTGCTGCCGCTGGTCAAGCGCCTCGCGCCCAGCCTCGACGCGAGGGCGCTCGCCCGGGAGCTGCGCGAGCGGATCGCCGAGGAGCTCGACTACGAGCTCGAGGCGCAGACCCAGCGGCGGATCGCGCGCCTGCGTCGTGGCCATCCGTTCATCTGCGTGCCGACGGTCGACACCGACCTCTCGACCCGCCGGGTCCTCGTCACGGAGTACGTCGAGGGTCAGCGCTTTGAGATCGTGCGTCGGCTTGGTGAACAGCAGCGCGACAACTACGGTGAGATCGCCTTTCGGTTCTACTTCGGGCTCCTGTATCGCGACCGGATCGCCCTCGGAGACCCGCATCCCGGCAACCAGCTGCTGTGTCCGGACGGCCGCGTCGCGTTTCTTGACTACGGGATGGTGCGCGCCGTCAGCGGATCGCGCATCGAGGTGGAGCGCGGGATCGCGGGCGCCGTCCGCGCCGGCGACGCGGCTGCGCTGAAGTCCGCCCTGGTGGCGGGCGCCTACCTGTCCTCCGACGGGGCCGCGCTCGTCGACGGCGAGCTCGCGCTGAGACTGATCCGGCAGGCGACGCGCTGGTACGCGGTTCCCGGTGTGCGGCGCTTCTCCGGCGAGCACGGCGCTCGCCGTCGTGAGCGTCGGCTGGTGGACGCGGAAGGTCAGGCGGAGGTCGGCGACCAATTCAGCCAGTTCACGCTGCCCCCCGAGACGATCTTGATCCGGCGGATGCACGCGATCGTCGGCGTGGTCCTCGGTCAGCTGCGAGCCGGCGCCGACTGGGGCGCGATCGCCGCCGAGTACCTGCACCGCGAGCCGCCCGCGACGCCGCTCGGCGTCGCCGAAGCGGAGTACTTCACTCGGCGCGGCGGCGAAACTAGCGCTGATGGACAATTCCCAGATCGCCGACCGACCTGACGGGTTCGCCTCGATGCGCGCGAGGAGATCGCGGGCCGGCACGCAGATCGTCTGCTCAGCCGACGCCCGCTCCACCCGCGGACTCGACGACATGAGCTTCTCCGTCTCGACCGCACGCCGTGGCTGGGCGACGCCGGCACACGTCCTGAACACGCGGCCCTTGGCTGCGATCCGCGAGGGCCGTCTCGCGGCCGGCTGACCGCGACCTGCGGCCAGCCAATTCGCAGCCCGGCCGCGGGCGCGCGCAGAAAAGACTTCTCCTGTATTTCGGGGGCCGTCGACCGCTCTCTGTCTGCAGTGACAAAGGGATCCGCCGATCGTGGGTCACCACCCGCAGAGCGGCGACCTGACGTCTAACCACTGATTGATCGGAGACCCATGTCTATGCATGTCGTTGGACGGCTGCTTCCCTCGGCCGTTCGCGGAAGTGTCAACCGCCGTCATCTGCGGACCTTCACCTGCCGTGCGCTCGTGAGCGTGGCTGCGGCGGCCGCCGGAGGTGCAATTCTCACCGTACCGTCCGCCCTGGCCGCGACATCGACCGCAGCTGGAGTCGGTCATGTCATCAGCCCAGCGCTGCAGCGCCTCGCGCTCGACTATTGGACGCCGGCGCGGCTCGCGGCGGCCCAACCTGCTGATCTGATCAGCGCATCGCCCGCGCAGCTCTCTGCAACGGCGATGCAGCCTGCATCGACGGGCCCGAGCTCGGCGGTGGGCGGCGGCGTACCGAGTGGCATGGTCGCGCCGTTCTCACCGATCGCAAGTCCCGCCGGCGCGTTCGGCGTGCCGACGGGCGACTACACGAAGTTCCCGTACACAGTCAATGGCCGGATCTTCTTCAGCAACCCGGACGGCAGCGGCTCATGCTCGGGGACGTCGGTCGCTTCATATCACGGCACATCGCTCGAGGATGAGGTCTGGACGGCCGGCCACTGCGTCGGTAATCCGGAAGGGGCACACCCTGGCGTGTGGGACACCTCGGCCATCTTCATTCCCGCCTACAACGGCAACGCCGCGGTCCAGGACCCGTTCGGCGAGTTTTCCGCAACCTACTTCTACACGACTACGGCTTGGCTGAACAGCAGCGACGCCGCCGAGGACGAGGCCGCATTCATCGTCGGCGCCAACGCCAACGGCCAGTCGCTTGGTCAGGCGGTTGGCTGGGACGGGTTCGCGTGGAACTACTCCGACACCGAGAACTTCAACCAGTTCGGTTACCCCGCCGCCAGCCCGTACACCGGCAAGTCGATGATCCAGAACGTCACCAGCACGTCGGTCGTCACCGGCTGGGGCAGCCCCGGCCAGGATGTCATCGGTACGCCCAGCCCGATGAACCCGGGGTCGAGTGGCGGTGCGTGGGACATCGATTGGACGACCAGCGCGGACGGCTACATCGACGGTCATAACGACTTCACGTCGAGCAGCTATCCGGGCACGATGTTCTCGCCCTATCAGGACTCACTCTCGAACACGATCCGCTGCCTGGGCGCCAGCAGCTGCTAGCCGGCACAGTCCGGAGCAGCCCTGGGCGTTCGTGCTCAGCGCGCGAACCGAGGTACGCACGCGGACCGGCCGGCTGGGCCGGTCCGCGCTGCGCGTTGATCTGGCGTCGCTCGACGATCTGGCTGGCGCACAGGGGGGTCGCGCACCGCCAAGGTCCGTCGTCCAGGGCCGGCCTGCAGGGGCGTTGCGGGTCGGCGGTCCGGGTGTGCGAACATGGACAAGGTTTGCCACGATTCGGGAAGCGAGCAGCACCGATCAGCGAAGACGAGCGCCAAGCGGCGGCCGTCGACCTCGAGCGCATCGCAAGCGGTGGCATCCCGCTGGGAGCGGAGCAGCGTCTGACGGGGATCGCAGGTTCACGTTCGCCGTTCACGAGCGACCTGAGCGCCAAGGAGTACGCCCTGGCGCAGGCTTCCGGTCTGACGCCGCTGGCGCAGGTGATGGGCTCGTCGGTCGTCCAGCACGGGTGGAGAAACTACGGCTGGGCCTCGTACGCCGGGGGGATCCTCGAGATGCCTTCGTTCGCTGCGCCCTGGAACCTGTCGCGCGAGCGTTCCTTCGATCGGCTCCGGCAGGAGGCGCAGTTCGCAGGCGCTGATGCGGTCATCGGGATCGAGATGACGACGAAGGGCTTTCTCGGCGATCCGGGAAACGTCGAGTACGTCGTGTTCGGCACGGCGGTGCGTGAAACCACGCTCGGGAGGCGCGGGCACTCGGGACCGCGGATGTGCGCGCTCTCCGGCCAGGACGTCGACAAGCTGCGACGCATCGGCGCCGAAGTCCTCGGCGTCATCGGCCATACGTCGGTCGTCTGCGTCGCGCTCAGCATGCGGGCCAACCAGATGATGAGCTCATGGTGGGGGAACCAGGAGCTGACCGAGGTGACCCAGGGCGTGTACGCGGCCCGTCATCTGGCGATGAGCGAGGTTCGCCGTCAGGCCACCCACGCCGGAGCGAACGACATGGTCATCTCGACCCTGACGCACGAGATCGATCACCATGAGTACGAGAGCCCCGGCTATCAGGCAGCACTTCTTCATCGTCTCGATGCACGTCCTCGGGACGGCCATCCGTCTCGGCGCGCACGAACCTCATCCGGCCCCGCTCGGGGTACCGACCATGTCGATCAACCTCGGCGTCTAGTCCAGTACGCCCATTTCAGGAGAGCACTTGATGTCGACCTACGATCCGACGAGTACCGAAGGGCTCGCCGAGCACGCGAGCGAGCGTCTGAAGATGAACGCGCGTGGCCTGTTCACCTCCGATCTCTCAGTGAACGAGTACCTGTGCGTGGAAAAGGCCGGCTTTGAGCCGGTCGGACTCGTGGTGGGGTCGAGCATCTACCACATCGGCTTTCAGCAGTCGAACTGGAAGGCGAGCCAGGAGATGGCAGTCCTCAGCCAGGCGATGTACTCGGCCCGCGAGCTCGCCATGACACGCATGGAGGAGGAGGCCGACCAGCTGGGGGCTGACGGCATCGTCGGCGTCCGCTTGGACGTCGGCCGTTACGAGTGGGGCGCCGACATGGCGGAGTTCATCGCCATCGGGACGGCGATCAAGCACAAGGGGGGGAAGGTCCATCGAGCGCCGAACGGCCGCCCGTTCACGAGCGACCTGTCCGGTCAGGCCTTCTGGACCCTGATGCAGACCGGCAAACGCCCCGTGGGCCTGGTCATGGGCAACTGCGTGTATCACGTCGCGCATCGCGGGATGATGCAATCGATGCGCCAGACGGGTCAGAACGTCGAGCTCGAGCAGTACACGCAGGCTCTGTATGACGCTCGCGAACTGGCGATGGAGCGTATGCAGAAGGAAGCCGAGGCGATCGGCGACGGCGTCCTCGGCATCGTCGAGGTCAAGCTCCACGAGAACAGCCACGGATGGGGCAGCCACGTGATCGAGTTCTTCGCTCTCGGTACTGCCGTCGTGCCCAACGAGCATGCGGACGCGGACCAGCAGCTGCCGAACATCACCCCCGTGCTCGACATCAACGACTGACCTGCCGCCCGGCAGCGGGAAGTCCTCACTCAGGTGAGCGTGACGGTGACCTTGTCGGCAACGCCCGGATTCGCCGGAGCGGAGAAGCCGATCGTCAGGGTTGGGGCGGTTGCCGTGCGCATGTCGACGGTGACGGTCAGATAACCATAGTCGAGCGTTGGGCCGGTCACGAGCGTGAACTCGTTCCACGTCGTCGGCGCTTCGCCTGCCTTCTCGCCCGTCGGAACCGTCCTCGCGTGACCGCCGCTACCGGCGACCACGTACGGCATCGCCTTGCCATTGACAGCACGCGAGAACCGCTGATAGACGTGCGCGTGGCCCGACAGAATCGCGTCGGGCCACAGACCGGCTTGGGCGAAGGCGCGATCGAGATCCTGGGACAGTCCGGTGGAACCCCCGTGCACGAGATCCGCCGAGGCGGGCGGATGGTGACATGCGAGGATCACCGCCCGCTCCAGTGCCGTGCGCTGGGGCGCGAGGCGCGTCAGCTCGCTGACCAGCCAGCCGTATTGCTTGTCGCCGGTGAGCGTTGGATAGGTGCCGCCCTGATCGGTGATCACGCCGGGTCCCTCGAGGACGTTCGTATAGAGCCCGATGATCGAAACGAATGGCGCGTCGAGTGTCCAATACACGCCCGGCTGCGTCATCGTCGTGCGAGCCAGCCCGCCGCCGTCCTGCGGATGGCCCGCCGCCGCTGCGCAGAAGTTCGCGATGAACGCCTGCAGCGATGGGACTTCAGGCGTGCTCCCGCCGTTGAGATACGTGACGGCGCCGTCGTGATTGCCCGGAATCGCGAAGATCGGCCGGTCATAGCCGCGGAACGGCTCGTAGAACTGGTCGTAGTAGTAGGCCGCTTCTCCGAAGTTGTAGATCACATCGCCGAGATGAAAGAAGAACGCCGGGGCGTCCGCCGCGACCTGCTCCAGATCAGCGGTCATCGCGTCGGCAACGGTGGCCTCGCTGGAGATTGCGGACGTGGTCGACGCGCCGGTATCGCCGACGGCGTGAAACGAGATCACGTTGCCGCTGATGATCGGCGCGAGGAACGCGGCGCCGACGATCGACTCGAGCTCGAGTGGGCCGGCCGGCGGCCCGGTCGGCACCGGCTCGATGTCATTCTCGTGCTGGGTGTAATAGGGCGAGTTGTAATAAGCGTCGCTCGTGTTGTCGACCTGAAATGACGTCTCGTCGGGAGATGGCGCCGGATCGGCGAACAACTGTCCCGTGGGCCCGACAAGGTTGCTCGTCCAGGCTGCCGTTCCGGCACCGCCGGTTTGGGAGCTCGCCGGCCGCTTCGGGCGCCGACGCCGCGTCTGGCGCGTCGTCTCTGAGTCGCTCGCCGCCTTGCCCGGCGCGCTCGCGCCGGCCTTCCTCGCGTCCGGGTTTGCGGGCGTCCCGCCGGACCCAGTCCTACGAGGTTGCATCTGAGACCTCCGCGCCGAGTGCCGCGACTCGACGGCAACATCTCCGGTGCGCCCTCAGAAGCTGCGCTCGCTGACCAGCGTCGATCCATAACTTCGACGTTCGGCGCAAACGGTGCTCCATGCCGGCTCCATTCGATTGTTACCTTGCGAACCACTGCGCGACCATCGGAACACGGCTCGGCCACCACCCACCGCCGCGACCTCGCCAACCCTGTCAAACCCTACCGGAGGGGAGGTCGCCCGCGGGTGCCCACCAACTTGCCGACCCTGGCGTCGCGTCGCGTGAAAGGCGCACCCGGCGCACCGACCACCGTGCGATCTGGGAAGGCTCGGAGAGCGCGTGCCCTTTGCGGCGGGATGCCCGTCGGCGTCCGATCCACTTCTGTCGCCGCGAGCGGGGGCGTCAGGAACCGGCGACGATCGGACTGGGGTGCTTGGGCTGGTAGAGAGCAAGCTCCTCCCCACCGGAAATCTCGAGCGCCGTGGTCAGCCCCCAACTCGCCTCGGTGATCGGCCGCGTGAACTTCACCCCTCTGCTTTTGAGCTCTTTGACCGTGACGTGGATGTCGTCGCACATCAGGTATAGCTCGTGACGACCGTCGCCGTCGGTCGGATGGACGGCCAGTTCGGCAGGTGGCAGAGCGAAGATCAGCCAGCCGCCGCCGGCGTCAACCGACGTGAACCCCAGAACGTCACGTAGGAACAGGCGCACGTTCTCTGGGCTCCTGCTGAAGATGATCGCGTGCGCCCCCGTGATCACAGGGCCAGGCTAGCGACGCGGCACCGTGCTCGCAAGCGACCGGAGAGCTTCCCGAGCCTACCGCCTCGCGCCTCGGCGTGCGTCGCCGGGGCCGTGACTGGGGAGCGCGCGCGGCTCTCCCGCAACCGATGCCCGTGCGAACTGGAGTAGGACCCCGGTACCGTCCCAGCCCTGCGGGATCGTTCCGAGGAATCGCTTTGGCAGGTACTGGCGTGCGCCTGGCCAACCGTGGCCACCACCGGCGATTCGGTACAGGGTGACGGCCGGTGCATCGGGAAGGTCCGCGGTCCACTGCAGACGATCGACGGCAAAGCCATGATTGGTCAGTCCCACACTCTCGACCGAGGGATGCGCGGCGCAACCGTTCGCGGCGGCCCATTCGGCAGCGAGTGCCTCGGGCGCCGCGGTCTCGTGACCGGAGGCGTCCACGAGCACATTGCGCACGCTCCGCATCGTCGGGGCCGCGAGCGGTCCGCGCGCGGGGCCGCCTTCGTACGGGAGCATGGGATCATCGGTACCGGCGATCAGCATCACGTCGATGCCTGGTTGGGCGATCGCGGTGGCCTGGCGACTCGCAACGCGGGCCGTGCCGACCACGAGCGCCATGCCACGGACCGTGATTGCGTGCGCACGGGCGAGCCGCTCGGCGAACGTGGCGCCGCTGGAGACGCCCGTGACGAACACGCGGTTGGCGTCAGCTGCGCCCGTAGCGGCCGCATGCTCGACCAGTTGCGCGATGAAGCCTTCGTCGTCGGCCCCATCGCGCCGTCCGCAGCCGTGGTCATCCCAGACTGTCTTCAGAGCGTCCGGAAAGATGCAGTGAAAGCCTGCGGCGGGCCCGCGCCGGTCAAGCCCACTCCACCACGCCAGTCTCGAGCCTGACGAGTTGAGCCCGTGAAACGCGATCAGGAGCGGCGGCGGCTCGCCCAAGCGCCGGGCGGGAGGTGGTGCGGCGTCGGTCGTCTTGCGACCGGCATCGAGGTCTGGCGGGGTCCAAAACGTCCGCTCCAAACCGTTCACGTTGATCGAACTGCGGTCGAAGTACTCGGGCGGCACGATCCGCAGCCGCCCCCGGCTCCAGTTCACCTTGAGCCGGGTCCTCGTAGATCTCATCGGCACCCCCTGTGGTCCGTCGGCGTCGCACGAGACGATACAAGTCGCGCAGTCGCTGCATTATGTCATCGTGCTAACCACTGCTGGGGCCTCCGCGGCCTGGCGCCCACGTCGCGCGTTGCCTGTCCCGACGCGAGGGTGGTCTCGGCGCCCGCTTCGGTCGCGCCTCCGTCTCTCAGTGCGCGGCGCCGGCCTCGGGCGCCATGCGATCGGCGCGGACCTCGAAGCCGGTGAGCGTTACCGGTCCGAACGAGGTGAGCAGTGCGACGTCGGTGGCGTCCCGGCCGCGGCCCACCACGACCCGCCCGACACGCGGGGCGTTGTTCCGTGCGTCGAAGGTGTGCCAGTGGCCTCCGAGGTAAGCCTCGAACCAGGCGGCAAAGTCCGTCGGCTCGGACGCCGGCGCCTCGTTGGGCAGGTAGCCGAACACGTAGCGGGCCGGGATGTTGAGCGCTCGGCAGAACGTGATCGCGAGATGAGCGAAGTCACGGCACACGCCCTGCCCGGCGCGGTAGGCATCGGGTGCGGTGGTCCACGGGTTCGACGCTCCCGCGACCCATTCGAGATGACCATGGACGAAGTCGACGATTGCCTGCACCCGGCTCCACCCCGGCGCCAGCCCACCGAATCGCTGCCACGCCTCGTGACCGAGTTCGTCGGGCAAGCAAAACCTGCTCGGCATGATGAAGCTCAACACGTCACTCGGCAGCAGCGCCACTGGCGTCTCGGACGCTGTCGGCGTGATCACGTCAGCCGGACTGGCGAGAACCACACCGGCCTGATACGCAATGTGACTCGTCCCGGGCGCCAGCTCAAACCGCTCGCAGCGGTTGCCGTAGTGGTCGACGTAGCAGTGGTGATGCGCATCTGTGTCCCAGGCCTCGCGGCGGATGGAAACGCCTCGGTTCGGCCGCGGGGCGACCTGCATGATCGCCGAGGTGTCCTGTCGGCACTCCAGCCGGAACGTGCAGCCGACCGCCAATTCCAGCGGCAGGTGGCCCGTACCGTCGGAACAGCCGATCCGCGACGTGTCGGTCATCGCCATCGAGGATGACAGGTCCAGCCGGCTGTGGAGCGGCGGGGCGGGATTCATCCGGCTCGGAGACTGCAAGCCGGCGGCTCAGCCCTTGCGAGCGAGGCGCTCGAGTGCTCGGCGGCGCGCCGGATCGAGGCTGGCCATCTGCTCGGCAAAGTTGCTGAGTGCGAGGTCGCCGTAATCGGCGACCAGTTGCTCGACCTCGGAGCGCGCCCGCCGAGTCAGATATTCATCCCTTGGGAGCGCTGGAGCGTAGAAATCCGTCTTGCCTTCCCGTCGGCGAGCCAGCATCCCCTTCTTGTGCAGACGCGCCATGATCGTCATGTATGTCGTGTATGCACGCGGCTTCGATGCGCGTTGGTTGAGCGCGTCCATCACCGTCCGCACGGACGACTCCCCGGTCGCCCAGACTTGCTCCATGACCTCAGATTCGAGTTCGTGCAGCGCCGGCGGCGCGGTCCGCTCTAGCTTTCGTCCCGGCATCTACGACTGAGTGTAGCAGTCAATCCTCGGCTGGGATGGGCGACGGCGACATCGGCTGCGTGATCTTCTACTATTGGCGGTAGGAGATGGTCACCGCCCCCCGCACCCTTCCTCCGCGGCCGGCCGCGATCGCAGGCGCTCGCGCGTTTCGCGCCGGAATCGGGCTCGGGGCCCTCGGGCTGGCGTGCTCGGTGTTCGTGTTGGTCCGGCTGGTTGAGTCGTGGCGTGTCACCCCGCGATCGGTCTCCCACCACATCACCGTGTTCGGGCAACGGCTCGGGTACCCAGCGGCGAATCTGGACGCGATCGTCGTTCTCGCACTTGCGCTGCTGGCGTGCACGGCGATGTTCCGAGCCGCCCACTGTGCGGTCCGCGAGATGATGGCTGCGGCGCGTCTGCGCCGCGGACTCGAGCGAATCTCGTCGCGACGGCTGCAGGACGCACTCGTGATCGAGGACAAGCGACCACTCGCGTTCTGCGCCGGCTTCCTCCGTCCACGCATCTACGTCTCCACCGGAGCGCTCGAGGCTCTCGACGATCAGGCGCTGACCGCCGTGCTCGACCATGAACGTCATCACGCACAGCAGCGGCACCCGCTGCGGCTCGCGGCAGGTCGCGTCGTGGCCGAATCGCTGTTCTTCGTGCCACGCGTCCGGGAACTGACTCGCCATCAGCACGTGCTGGCCGAACTGAGCGCTGACGAGCGCGCCGCTGACGGCATTCCTGGCAGCAGATCGGCTCTGGCCCGAGCCATGTTGGCCTTCGCGGACGGGTCAAGCGAGCGGCCGGGTGCGGGATTCGACGTCGTGCGGGTGGATTATCTGCTGGGCGAGCCGCCGGGCTGGCGGTTTCCGGCGCTCCTGTGCCTCGCCGCGGCGGCGATCATCGCCGGTGTGGTGGCAACGGCTTTTCTCGCCGGTCGGGTTGCGGCGGGCTCGGCGACGCTTGCGCCCCCGTTTCTCTCTCGCCAGCCGTGCGTGCTCGCGCTGGCGATTGTGTTTGCGCTGCTCGCGGCGTGCGCGGCGCGCTGCTCCCGGCGGCTGCGCGCCGGACGCCGCCCTTAGGGTCTCGTCGTTCTCCGGAGGGCGTGTGCGACGGCGGCGTCCCGAGCGGGCATACACTTCTACGACGCCCAGTCGTAGATTCTGTCCCGACCGAAGGAGGTTCCACTGTCCAGTCGCCTGCGCATCCTTGCCGCGCTCGCCATGTTCGGCATCGCCGCCGATCACCTGTATGAATATCGCTTCGACGGCTACAGCGCGATCCCAACGATCGGCACCCTGTTCCTCCTCAACGGCATCGGGGCGACGTCGATCGGACTGGTCCTTGCCGCCCCGGTCGGTCCCAGCCTCCCCGCGGGATGGGCTCGGCGATTCGTCACGCTGGCGGCGATCGGCGGCATCGTCCTTGCCGCGAGCTCGCTCGCCGGATTGTTGATCGCGGAGTCCACGCCGTTGTTCGGTTTCATGGAGTTCGGATACCGACTTGCGGTCGTGCTCGCAATCGTCGCGGAGGCTTCGGCGATCGTTCTCCTCGTTGCATTCCTGGCGGTATCGAGACCATCTCCTACGCGCCGTAGTGGATATGCTACGATGCCGCGTAGTAGATGAATCTCAAGCGAAAGGACGAGACAATGAAGAGACGGCATCTGACAATCATCGCGACCGCCGGAGTAGTGGCTGTCGGGGCGGCGGGAGTGTCGGCCGCATCCTGGGCGGGGGCCATTGGCGCTGCACCGGCGGTGACCGCGGCGCACACGGCCCGTGCCGTGTCGGCGCGCAAGTCGATGTCGATGTCGATGTCGATGTCGATGTCAATGCCGATGTCGACCACCGGCTCGGGCGGACCGCTTCGCGTCGCCCTTCACGAGCAGGTCGTACATGTGAAGATCATGAACTTCGCCTTCCAGCCGGCGCGGGTCGAGGTCTCGCCGGGAACCCGCGTCATATGGACCAACAAGGACAGCGATCCTCACACTGTCACGTCCGACAAGCCGGCGTTCGCTTCGCAGGCGCTGAACACCGGCCAGTCGTTCGCACAGGTGCTCGCGAGGGCGGGGACGTTCGCCTACTACTGCACGATCCACCCGTTCATGCACGGTACCGTGATCGTCGTGGGAGGGCGGCCATGACCTCCTACATCGAGCATCAGCCCGACGACCACGACATCGATCGGCGCGGATTCCTCAAATGCATGGCCTGGGCCGGCACCGGTGTGGTCTTCACATTGACGACCGGCGGCGTCGCCACCGCGCGGCTCGAATCGGAGGCTCCGTCAATGGCCACGGGTTCGTTCAGCTTCGTCCAGATCAGCGACAGTCACATCGGGTTTGACGCGGCACCCAACAAGGACGTGATCGGGACGCTCGAGCGATGTGTCGCGCGTATCAACGCGCTCCCCCAGCGGCCTTCGTTCGTGGTGCACACCGGCGATCACGTCCATCTCTCGACAATGGAGGAGTTCGACACCGCCAAGCAGATTCTTGGCACCATCAAAACAGGCCACGTGTTCAACGTCCCCGGCGAGCACGACGTCTTCGTCGATCATGGCAAGCGCTATCACCAGTTCTTTGGCAAGGGCTCGCGGGGGACGGGTTATTACAGCTTCGATGTCGGCGGCGTGCACTTCCTCGCCCTCGCGAACGTGCAGGCGTCGGAAGCTGAGAGCACGGCCGCCCATAACGGCCTCGGGGTGCTCGGGGCAGATCAGCTGTCGTTCATCAGGAAGGACCTCCGGGCTCAGTCCTCCGACACGCCGATCGTGATCTTCGGACACGTTCCTCTGCTGGCGGTCTACCCGCAGTGGGGATGGGCGACTGCGGATAGCGCCCAGGTGCTGGCCGAACTCGCCCGCTTCGGCTCGGTAACCGCGCTGAATGGGCACATTCACCAGCTGATCAGCAAGACGGAGGGCAACGTCGCCATGCACACGGCGGCATCCACGGCATATCCGCTGCATCCGCCTGGCAACGTCGCCCCTGAGCCGCTGGTCGTGCCCGCGGGCACGCTGCCGAGCCGGATCGGCATCCGCACCGTTCAGTTCGTTCAGGGATCGTCCTCGCTTGCGCTGATCGACCAATCGCTGGCCGGGCGGCCGATCACGCCAACGGCATCGTGAACGCGACGGCGACGGGCCGCGGCACTCGCAGTGCCGCGGCCGGCGCAGATTTCTCAGGGGTCCCCCGTCGACCTCGCCGGACGACTCGCTGCACGACAAGCGACGACGATCAGCTCGAATAGGATGCGGTCGTCAGCGCGAGTCGCCCGAAGACGTCGCTGATCGTCGCAGACGCCAGGTCTGCGGTCGATTGGTATATGAGCGCCCTCGGTGCCGATCTGCTCTGGGACCTTGGCGGTGTCGCACCTCTTCATCTCGATCACGGACCATTCTTCGTCCACGAGGCTGTGGCTGGGAGGTCGAGCGATCGAAGCCCGCTCGACGTCGCCCTGACGACGACGCGGATCGAACGGTTCGTAGACGATCCCGGTGGGTTGATCGAACGTGCAGTCGCGGCCCGGGCCACCGCCGTGGAAGCGCTCGGCGACCATCAGGTTCCGTGGGGGGTTCGCCGGCAGGGAGGCTTTCACCGATCCATTCGGCCATCGCTGGTCGGTCGGCGACCCGTCGCCGCTTGCTCCGCCCTCGCGATAGCCGGTCAATGGCGGTACGTTCGCCCGTCCGACGGGCGGTATGAGGGTGGGACGGAAACGCGAACAGTTCGACAATCGGCCCCAGCCTTGGCCACAGCCGGCGACAGGTTCGGCTGGGCCTCGCGGTGGTGGTGGGAACCCGCGTCAAGCATGCGTGGACGCCGACCACGGCAGCCACTCTGGTCGCGGCCGGTGGCGAGCGCTTCTCGATTCCTGCTCGACCTGGATCAGGCGCTCGATGCGGGTTGCGCCTCTGATCGGGCCAGCACCGCCATGCCCAGCAGAGCGAACGCTAACGCGACGATCGTTCCGATCGCCTGCAACGCCGTGACGTGGAGTGTTTCGTGAAACAGGGTGAGCCCGAGCACGACGCTCGCAGCCGGATCCAGCGCACCACTCGTGACGACTGTGGGGGCCAGCGCGCCGGTGTTCAGTGCCAGCTGATTGAGCGTCATCGACGCATAGCCGACCGCGCCGAGCGCATAGAGCTCCCAGCTTCCGATGACGTGCAGTATCCCCGTGTGCAACTCGTCCACGACAGCCTTGGTCAGCGCTGCAGTCAACGCGAACAGAATTCCGGTGGCTGTGCCCAACATCGCGGCCCGGCGCTGCTTCGGGCCGCGACGGCCCAGCAGTCCCAACGGCACGCATGCCACGACGCAGACGAGCGCGACGATCAGCCAGTCCGGCAACGGCGCTTCGCTGCGTCCACCGGACGGGTTGGCGATCGCGAGGAAGGCGATCAGCGCCACCACCACGAGCGTGGCGGCCCCGGCGTCGCGGCGTCGCGCCTGCTGGTCGCTGATCCATACTCCGAGCGGCAGCGCGAAGACGACGCTCGTGACCAGCAGTGGCTGGACCACGGCCAGGCGGCCGATGCCAAGTGCCGCAGCCTGCGCCACGAACCCCACGGCGTCCGAGGCGATCCCCGCCAGCCACACAGGCCGCCGCGCCATGCGCAGCAGAAGGCTCGAACTCGCCCCTGCGGTCGGCGCGTCCAGGCCGGCCTTCTGCTGGAGCACGCTACCCAGCGCGAACAGCAGCGCCGAAACCAGGGCCAGGCCGATCTCCACAGCGCCTCCTCGCCGCGACGCCCATCACATCGGCCCACCCGCGAGACACGCAGCCCCTCCTCATCGTCAGATCCTCCGATACCGGCGAACGCCAGAGCCGCGATGGTGCCATGCCGCGCACAGGATTGGGCGGAAGGGAGGTCCAACGCTCGGCACAGGCGGCGCCGGCAGCGGAAGTCATGGTCGGGTGCGGCGGAAAGTAGAAGGCGCAGCCCGGTCGGCGGGCGGAGGTTTGTGAGGCGTCGATCAGCTGCCGTCGTTGGTGATCGGCTCGTACGGGCGGCACGGCTCGTTGCGCAGGCTCCCGCATGGTGGGAAGCTCGTCGGAACGGCGACACCTGGGACGACCGGCAGAATCAGAGCAGAGGGCATGCTCGGTGAGAATGCGATCGACTCGGTCGCGGTGCCGGACGAGGGCTCGGTCTGGCTGAACGACCACACCGGTTGGGTGCCGTTCGGCGCGGCGATCGTCAGCCTGATTTGCGACCCTGCCCGGTAGACGTGCCCTTCGAAGTAGAGCGGAATCACGAGCTCGACAAGCTGGTTGGCCGGCATCGGGCTCACGCTGGAGGCACTGAGGCTGAGAACAGGCTCGAGCACCGTACTCGGCTGACCCAGCATGTTGTCCGTTGTCGTGGACAGCGCTCGGTCGTCGGCCCGCAGCCAGCCGTTCTGCACAAAGGTCTCGTCACCGTCGGGATCGACCTCGCTGATCGTTGCCTGGAAGTCGACATCCGAAGTGGACGACTGCACCCAGAGCTGCACCGCGCCCCCGCCGATCACAGTCGTGTCCGCCGTAAGCGGTGCCGACACGTAGGAGACGGCGCTTCCCGCCGGAGACTGCTGCCAGTTCCAGTGCCAGGCGGACGCGTTGGCCCACAGACCACCGATGACAGTGCTCCCCGAATAGTCGGTCAGCGGCAGCGCGCTCGGGTTGGAGGCATAGGAGTCGAGGCCCTCCGTGGCTGGTGGCTGATCGCTGAGCGTCCCGTCGGGGCCGAGGTACCAGTAACCCGCGACGGTGCCGGGAATCGGGAAGGTCGAGAACGACTGCTCGAACGTGGGATATGGATCGCCGGCAGTCATGCCCCCAGTTGGCGAGGGCCCGGCACCATTGTCGAACAGCACTCGGACCTCTGGCAGCGCTTCGAATGCGGACAACGCAGACGCGTAGTCCGGCTCGAGTTGGATCGGGTCGGGCGGCAACGTCAACGGCTCATCGATCCCAAACGCGAGCTTGTAGATCAGCGGCGCCGCCGCTTCGAGCGCCGCTGCATTGACGATTGGCGCTTGGTGGGCGACGAACAGCTCCAGGAAGTCGTACCACCGGTTGAGCGTGTCGGGGTCGAGGGAGTCAATGTGCGCGCCGTTGGTGAACGTGAACCACTTGAGGTCAGTGCCTGTGAAGTGTTGCACCAGGTCGGGACAATACCCCCCGGTCAGCTCGTCCTCCCACTGGCAAGCCAGGAACGTCGGAGCCGTGATCTTGTTCACGAACGTGACCTCGTCGAGCGGATCGTCAACGGTGGCATCGTAATGATCGTCGGCTCGCATGGTTGCCAGCAGGTCGGTCGCCTCGCCGTGCAGAACCTGGTTGGCCCTGCACGTCTGATCCCCTTGCTGGATCTGCTGATAGGCGTACGGCTCGCCGCTGAACGGGCCGGCCGGCTCCGCGTAGCGCTGCAGCAGGCTGGCGAGCGACACTGCCCCGCCGGTGTTGAAGATCCCGCCGGCGTAGTAGGTTGTGCCCGCGCCGGCGCCCACCGACAGCGGCGTGATCGCCTCGAGGTCGGGGGGATCGAGTTGCGCAACGGACAGCTGGCTGGCCCCGCCGTATGAGATGCCGATCATTCCGACCTTGTTCCCGAGAACCCACGGCTGATGCGCGATCGTCTCGATCACGTCATAGCCATCGAGGTTCTCCAGCGCCTCTCCCGAGTCGAACGCGCCGCCCGAGCAGCCCGTGCCTCGCATGTTCACATCAACGACCGCAAAGCCGATCCGCTGCGCGATGGCCGCGATGCCGTTCTGCGCCCCAGCTGGAGCTGCATACCCCCAGCCCGAGTACTCGATGACCGTGGGATACGGCGGCTCGGAGCCAGGTGTGAGTGGTGGGCGCACATCGATCGCGAGCTGCGTCCCATCGCGGGTCGTCAGATATCCGTAGCCCTGGTCGGGGATCGATTGGTCGTAGATGCTGGGATCCCACGGGGCTGCCGCATCCGAGTACACGGTGATCGGCCCCGACTCCGCCCCGTCCGATCTGAGCTGCACCTCGTACCCGGCCCCCGGAGCTACGCCGCGGAAGAGCAGACCTCCAAGGGAGTCGGCTGTCTGAGTCGACAGCGTGTCGCTCGACGGTGAAAGGAGCGACACCCGCGCAAACGGGGTGAGACCAGTCACGTAGATCTGCTCGGCGCTTCCGGCCGCGGCAAAAGCCGGCGCCGCCGATGCCGGAGCCGCAAGGGACGTGGGCGGCACGACCACACTGACTCCGAGGGCGATCATGACCCCGAGCGCAGCAAGTGCCGCACGCCTCGGTCCACTGAAGGGACGCTGTTGACAGTAGGTCACGTCCGAAGCGACAGCACCAACCATTGCGACACCCCCGAGTACCTTGAATGAGCACCAGCAAATTCAGCCACGGGAGCGCGCTGAGGCGGAGGCCCCCGGTCGCCGGTTGCCAGGCTCACCATGCGACACGCCAAGTCCGAATGCGAGCGGCACGAGCGACCGGCGACACACTAGCCGCGACCTACGCAGTCGTCATCGGGTTAACCCCTATCTCACCCGACGGCGGGAGTCACAACCTGAGACGCAGGGATCGCGCAACCAGCTGTCTCCACTCCACGGATGAGCCCGGAGGTGCCGGCGAAGCCGTCCGACGGCTCGTCGAGCCACCCAATTCGTTCGCCAGCACGGCTCCGGTGAGACGACGTTTACGGTGTTGCTGCTCGGGGGTGACGACCGGCTGTGCGGCCTGCCGGCTGGACGTCACATGGGGAGTGGGGGCTGCTGCCGCCGTTCGGCACGCTCGAGGTGTCGGATCCGGTCACCGCGGGCGACGCCCTCGACCGCGACTTCTGGGTGTATCTCACCGGCGTCGGTGTGACCGGCTCGGCTCAGTAGGGGAGCTCGAGGCTACGAGCCGGCTTGAACGTCCGCTTCTCGGGATATACGCAGATATCGCCGGGAATCAGGTCGCCCATCGTCACCAGCTGCATTCCGGCGGCGCCGACCTCGATGCGGTGGCCGACTCCACCGTTCTCCCGGCACAGCCAGAACGATCCGGGGCTCAGCGGGTATGCGTCCTCGCCGAGGCGGGCGATGCCGCTGCCACTTCGCACGAACCACGCCTCTTCGCGTGCTGTGTGGAAGTGCAGATCCGTGTTATGCGTGTCTGGCGGCATCTCATCCTGCGCGAGCACGAGCCTGTCCGAGCCCATCTCGCGAGCGTCGCGCGTGGCGTACGCCACGCGCCCGTCACGTCCCTCGTGCAGCGGGAGCGCAGCCAGGTTACGTATGGTCGGTGGCCGCTCCCGAGTCGGCTCGGGGAGCTCGAGCGGGCCGAGTTCGGCATCGGCGACGAATGGATGCAGGCTCGCTGAGGGCGACCACGCCGGGCCGAGCCAGAACTGACCCGTGCGCGGGAGATAGGTGATATTCGTGCGGGACCCCTCGGCAACCACGAGTACTGCGAGGCCATCCTCACCGGCGATCAGCGTGTGCGCATCCCCGTTGGCCGGATGCCACAGCAGGTCGTCGACGCCGATGCCATAGGTGCGGACGTCGTTTGGGCCCGACGTCTGATAGCTCAGCCCACCGCCTGCCAGGACCAGGAACAGCTCGTCCTCGTCAGCGTGGCTGTGCGGCGGTGTCGAGCGCTTGCCCGGGTCGATCTCAATCAGCGCGACGCCGAGTCGCCTGGCGCCGGAGGCGACCCCCAAGCGGCGGCGCGTCGCGCCAACCTCACCGCAATCCCAGCGGCCGGGGGGCACCTTGTCGGCATGGATGGGAGCGCCGTCCGTCACACGTACAGCATGCCAGTCGAAGCGACGACCCGGCAGGCGGGCGGTCGCGCGCCTGTCCAAACTTGCCGAGCAGGCTCAAGTCCAATGGTGATCTGACGATTCCCCAGATGTGAACCTGCGCCGCCCGAAGGGCTCAGAGCCAGAGCCAGAGCCAGAGCCAGTCGTTGCCGAACCGGTCGCGCAGAACGGTAGCTCGGACGCTGCCCGGGATGCGACCCCGCACGCGGCCCTCGACGCCGTCGCCGCGATCCTGCGCGTGCTCAGGGATACGGCAGAGCGTGACTCCGAGGCCGCGAGCCGGCTCGAGGCCTGGGCTCGCCATATCCTCGTCCTGGCCGCGCCGCCGGGCTCAGGAGACGCTGTCTGTCTCAGTCGCGACTGGGTGGGGCTCAGCACTCATGTCGTCGAGTACGTGCGTGACGATCGTGCTACCGTGGCGCGCTCGATCGGCGATCTTCAGGATGCGGTCTGGTTGGTGATCGAGGGGCTCTCGGAGGCCATCATCGGCGACGCTGCGTCGGACGCGTATGCCGCGAGTCAGCTCGAACGGCTCCGTGCAGCGGTCGGCGGCTCCGCCGCGGACTTGAAGGCGACCGCGCTCGAGACCGTCCAGCGGCTTTCGCAGATCATCGACGAGAGGAGCACACGACAGCACCAACTGGCACATGAGCTCGGAGAGCGCGTCGACATCCTCAAAGTCGAGCTCGAGGACACGCGCCGGGAGGCGGACATCGACCCGCTCACGAAGCTCTGGAACCGCGGCGTCTTCCAGCGCGAGCTCCCCCGCGCGATCCAGGTCGGCACCCTACTCGCTGAGCCGGCGTGTCTCGCGATGGTCGACGTCGACCACTTCAAGGAGATCAACGACTTGCACGGGCATACGGCGGGCGATCGCGCGCTTGAGGCGGTCGCGAGTGCCCTCGTGCGCTGCTTCCCCCGCCGTTGGGATGCCGTGACGAGGTTCGGCGGCGACGAGTTCGCCGTGATCCTCCGCGGCGCGACTGCTGCCGAGGGCACGCGGCTTGCGGAACGCTTCCTCGCGGCGGTGCGAGGGCTCGAGGTGCCCGGACCTCGTGAGGCCGTGAAGGTGACGGTGAGCGTCGGCGTCGCCGAGGCGCTCCCCGGTGAGGCGGTCGACAGCTGGTTCGCCCGCGCCGACCGCGCTCTTTACCAGGCAAAGGCCAGAGGGCGCGACCGCGTGGCCATCGCCGCTCGCGAGTTGGCGGATCTCTCTCAGGTGGCTTCCTGAGGCTCAGCTGCGTCCAACCGGGCCAGCTCGATCGTTCACGAGGGGACCGGGCGGCGCGTCCCGGGGGCGAGTAACACTCCGGGCAGCGGCTGTGACGATCTGTTCGATGTGGTCAGCCATCGCGGCCGGCTGATCCTCCTGTGGGAAGTGCTTACCCTTGATCAGCTGGAGCTGGTCGAGTCCGACCGCTGCGCGGGCCTGCTCGCCGTAGCTGACAAGGGCGAGCGCCGGGTCGTTCGCGGCCCAGATCACCTGGACCGGATAGGCGACATCGCGGACGGTGGCGCGGTAGAGCGCCTGCTTCTCGGGCGTGCGCTCGGTGCTGCGCATCACCCGCAGGAACGCTCGGCCGCCGTCGTCGCCCTTCATCAGAAGCATGTAGCTGTTCAGCTCAGCGCGGGAGATCGCGGTGCGGTCCCCGATGCCCTGCATTCCCATCAGCAGCCGGAACATCGGCTTGTTCAGCGCGCGCAGCCACAGCTCGCCGATGACGCGCCGGCGGAAGGGCTGCATCGACCACGGCGGACTGAACCGGGTGACGTCGATCATCGTGTTGAAGATGGTCATCGAGGCGACGCGGTCAGGGAGGGCGCTCGCCAGCTCGAAGCCGACCGGGCCGCCGATGTCGTGCACGACGAGGTGAAACCGCTCGATCCCGAGCTGGTCGACAGCGGCAACCGCGAATCGCCCGAGCCCGGTCCACGAATAGTCTTGGTCGCTGGGGCGATCGGCGAGCCCGAACCCCGGAAGGTCAAATGCGACACCACGCAGCTGCCGTGCAGCGAGCTCGGCGAGCACCTTCCGGTAGAGGAATGACGAGCCCCACATGCCGTGCATGCAGAGGACCACCGGCCCCTCTCCCTGCTCGAGAACGAAGCTCCGCACGCCGCCGGCCTCGAACTCGCGACCCGCGCGGCGATGGGCGGCGATCACCTCGCGTGTGCGCACCCGCTTGCCTGGCATGGACATGGCTTGTGTGATCGTGCTCACTTCAGAAGCCTCCAGTTCCTGCGCTCGACTCAGATCCGGCTCGGTTCAAGGCCGGCGCGCCGATCCTAGGAACATCGCTGGTCGGCACCGGCGCCAGGCGCCGGCGGTCAACGAATCGGTCACGCTCGGTCAAGGTGTCACCAGATCGCAAGATCCTCGACGGACCCTGGCGCCCAGATCCGCCGGCCCTTGTGGACGCTCCGGATCCCGGCTGCACGGCGGTGGCCGGGCGGCCCTGCTGGTGTCGGTGACCGCAGATGTCAGTTCGTTGAAGCTCCGTCGCGCGGGCGCGCGCCCAGAGGGAACCGGTGGAGTCCGTTAGACTCGCACCGTGTCGCTGGCGTTCTCAACCGACGAGGTCGACCGGACGGAACGCGTCGAGCACTGGCGCGAAATGGTGACACGTCACTTCCTGGCACTTCGCGTCGAGCCCCAGCACATGACCAGCTTCAGCGGGTCGGCGACGCTGAGCTCGATCGGCGATCTCGACGTCGCACGCGTCCGCGCCGCGCCGATGGCGGCGTTCCGGACCCAACGCCATATCGACGGCTCAGCAGCCGATGAGTATCTCCTCGCGCTGCATCTGCGAGGCGTGGCCGTGACACGCCAGCAGGGCCGTCAAGCGGTCCTCAGGGCGGGCGAGTTCGCGTTGCTCGACAGCGCCCGGCCGTATTGGATCGAGTTTCGCGGTGAGGGCCGTTTCGACCATCTGATCATCAGGATCCCGCGGGCGCAGCTCGAGGCGCGCTGTCCGGCACCGGACCGTGCCACGTCGATCGCCGTCGATCGTCAGTCCGACGCCGGCCAGATCGCGGCTCCGGCGTTGCGCACGCTGGCGACGCGACCCTCGGCGACCGCGTTCGTCGATCCGGTGCTCGAGCTGCTGGCGCGGGCGTTGTCGGAGCGGGCCGGCCTTGACGCGACGCCGGAATGGCGGCGCGCGCGCGAGCTCCGAGAGCTCAAGCGCCGGCTGCTGCACCACCTTGCTGACGCGGACCTGTCGCCGGCGAGCGCCGCGGCGTCGGCGTCGATATCGACCCGGCAGCTCCACCGCTTGTTCGCGACCGGCGGCGAGACTTTCGGGGAGTTCGTCCGCAACGCCCGACTTCGCGGCTGCCGCCGAGACTTGCTCGACCCGGAGCTGACCTCGGTCGGGATAGCGGAGATCGCCGTTCGGTGGGGCTTCCGCAGCCCCGCCCACTTCAGCCGCTCGTTCGCCTTGAGCTACGGACTCGCGCCCGGCGAGCTGCGCCGTCAGGCAGCCTTGACGGTCCGCCGGTAGGGGCCGGGCGGATGGGCATGCGCCGCCGCGGACAACCGGCGGCGCTGGCCAGCTGGCGGAATCCGTGTTTGTCCACGCTGTCCGATTCGCACCCGCGTCGATTTGGGGATCGTCGCCGCCCGGTCCACAGCGAGCCTTCGCTCGCGGTCGACGCCATCTGGAATCAAACCAACTCTGCCTGGGCGCATCCCACTGTGCGGTAGGGATCGGTCTTTGTTTCGTAGGATGCGTAGCTGTGGCACCACTACGACGTGCTCGGCGAGCTGCCCGATTCGGATGACGCCCGCCGACCGATCATCCGCGCGGGCGTAATGGGCGACCACCTGATCGTTCTTCACTCTGCTGTCCGCGGCTGCGCGGGATACAGCCGCCACGACGCTCCATCGATTCTGCTGGACGGCTCATCGCTGGCGCGCGACACCGAGCATGGTCGCGCAGTCGCGGCGCAGTTGACGCGTCGCCAGGGAACGCTCGAGGAGGCGATCGCTGCGGCGGTTTTCGCGCTTGGGAGCGCGGGGTTGTCCAAGGGCATCCGCCGCCAGGCACTCGCGGCGTGCGAGGACTACTTCTACAGCCGGCTCGGCCTGACGCCAAGCCACGAACTCGGCGGACGGGAAGCGATCGTCGAATCGCTCGAGCTGATGCCCGAGCCGATGTACCGGGCGTTGGAGGACCTTGTCGGCCTCGTCGTTGACGGCGACTATGAGGATCTCTCCGTTGCGTCTCGTGGGCAGCTCAGAGTCGAGGACCTACGTCGTCGTGTCGAGGACGACTGTCCCGAGTCGCTGATCCTGCCTCCACGCGAGCTCTACTGGGTCGAGGCGATCGCCAAGTCCGACGATCCGGACCTGCCTGGTTGGGCGTACTTCTTCGACCTGTGGACCGAGACGGGCCCGGCGCGCCTGCACATCGAGGGCGAGCTCGAGGAGTCCGGTGGCGAGTTCATCGCAACGCTGAACGACATCCTGCCCTGAGGCGCCGAGCGACGATGGGGTCCATCGCCAGCCATTAAGCGCGGAAAGCCCACCCGTGGGTGGACTTTCGGCCATCAGAAGATCAGGCGGCTTACGCGGCAAGGGGACGTTCAGTTGAAGGTCTCGCCCTCGGGTTGCCCTCGCTATCTGACTCGGTGAGCGTAGCGCACCCAGCCTCCGGGCGTCGCCTCTGACGCCCCACGTGGCTGCATCGATCACCGGGTTGTCTCCGCGGCGGCAGGTCCGCCGGACCGCTAGACGCGTCCACCGGTCAGCGGCGGGGGCAGGCACGACCGGCGCGGCGATCCGCCAGTGTCCCAACCAAGCCGACCGTCCAGCATGTGGGGCAGCCCCGCCAGGCCACCGCGATAGCGGGTAGGAGCGCGAGCGAGATCGGACCGATGACGCCGAGGAGGATGATCGCGAGCGCGGCGAGCACGAGGCCGGCCGCACCTCTCAACAGATGCTCGTGTACCGAACCGCTCGCGAGTGGTGAGCGTTGGGGGTTCGCTGGTTCTCGCGTCACGTGAAGCCTGGAGGGCATCTCACCTCCATACGCGGTGCGCTCGCGCCTGGATCACCCGGCCCGAAGCGCGCTGCACGCTGCACGAGGGCGTTGCCGGCTCAGAGGGTCGTTGCGTGCGGTTGCCAGCCACTGACCTCTACGAGGGCCATGCACCGCTCGTCGGGCGGCTGACTCGACCACTTGCTATTGACAAGTCCACTTGCTTTTTGCAAGTATGCGAGACACCTGAGCAAACCACGATGAAGGGAGCAAACGTCATGCCTACGAACATCTTCGTGAGCTACCCGACCGCCGACCTCGATCGCAGCAAGGCGTTCTACACCGCACTCGGTGCGACCATCAATCCGCTCTTCACCGATGAGAACGCCGCCTGCCTGGTGTGGGACGAGAACATCTACCTGATGGTGCTGAAGCGCGAGTTCGTGGCCACGTTTACCGACAAGCCGTTGGCCGACCCGGCGACCACTGCACAGGCCCAGATTGCGTTCTCCCGTGACTCCAGGGAGGATGTCGACGCGGTGGCCGAGGCGGGTCTGGCCGCCGGTGGTTCCGAACCGCGACCGGCCCAGGACTTCGGGTTCATGTACAGCCGTGACCTGGAGGACCCGGACGGCAACATCGTGGCCTTCCACTGGATGGCGCCGCAGGCTGTCGAGCAAGGCCCGGAGGCGTACCTGGCCCAGCAGGCTCAGGTCTGAGTGGCTGCACGCAGCTACGGGCAATACTGTGGGGTCACCACGGCTGTCGAGCTGGTCTCCGAGCGCTGGGCGCTTCTGATCATCCGTGACCTGCTCGTTGGTCCGCATCGTTACACCGACCTGAAGCAGGGCCTGCCCAGGATTCCGACGAACATCCTCTCCTCACGCCTGAAGGAGTTGCAGGAGGGCGGGGTCGTCCGCCGGGTCCCGCTGGCACGCTGCGGGCTCGTCTACGAGCTCACCGAATACGGGCGTGAACTCGAGCCGATCGTGCTGGCACTCGGCCGGTGGGGATTGCGGTCGATGGGCGAACCCAAGGGTGACGACATCGTCACCCCGGACTCGCTGACGATGTGCTTGCGAGCCGCGTTCAGGCCAGAATTCGCTTCGGTGTCACTGGATTTCCAGATCCGGGTGGATGCCGTCGAGTTGCGTGCCCAGGCCAGCGATGGCGAGCTCAAGGTGGTCCAGATTGCGCCCCCGGCACCACCGGTCGCAGGCTCGCTGCCGAGCAGCGAGCCTGAGCTGCGGTTCGCCACCGGCCCTGGCATCCGCCACCTGATCGCGGGCGCGCTGACCCCTGCTCAGGCAGTGGAGCGGGACGTGGTCACGATCCTGAAGGGAGACCTGAAACTGCTTGAGCGATTCACGGACCTGTTCCGGATCGACGCTTGACCGCGCTTCGATCACCCGAGTGGGGTGAGACTCGGCTCGGGTGCTGCTCGCGACGCTGGCCGCGCTGGCGGACGACGAGCGCGAGGTGATCGTTCTCACGACCGAGGAGATCAAGACCCGCTGCGACCGCGCGGAGATCTACTCCCAGTCCTCGGAGTCCGACTCTGGGTCGCCCTGTTCCTCTGCTTGGGTGCTTGCGGCGTGCCCGCACGAGCTCAGCGCGCTGGCATCGGCAAGCGGCGAGACGTCAACCCACGATGCCACGAACCTCAGGGCGCGGAAGAAGTCGGCTGGCCCAGCGAGGCTCGAAAGGGTCGCGCTGCGGGCGTCCTCCACGCCGGTATGTATGACCTGCTCGACGACGTGTAGGCCCATCCCAGGGTCGGTCCAGTGTTGGTGGAGCATCGTACGTCCGTCTGGACTACTTCCGATCTCGCCGAGGAAGTCGGTTACGTCGAGGTGTGGACGGGGCGCAAGCGCCGCGACGGTCGCGGGGTCGACCGGAGGTGACGACTCTCGGACGTCGGGCTGCGCGTCGCCCATGAGCCGGGCGAGGTCGCCGACTGGGACAGCGCTGGCAAGGAAGTCGGGCACGCTGGAGCCCTGCTCGTGCGTACCCGCGACGTGAATCCCGACGAGGCTTCCGTCGAGGCTGAATACCGGCGCGCCGGAGCTGCCGCCTGCGCTCTTGTAGGTCGCCTGGATGACTGCGACGAGGCCGATATCGCCAGGCGCGTGATCGAGGCGGATGCGCCGGTTGGTCGCCGACACGAGTCCCCAGGCGAGCGATGGCTCCCCATCCTGGAGGTTCGGATGTCCGAGCGAGATCACGGGCTCCCCCTGCTTGATCGAATCCGCGGGAGCCAGCGTGGCGACGGACAGGTCGTGATCTTGGACCCTGATCAGCGCCAGATCGGTGTGCGGGGCCAGCTTGTCGACGATCGCTGCGCAGCTTGTGCCGTCGCTGAAGCGTACTTCGAGGTCATCGGCGCCCTCGGCCACATGGCGAGCGGGTGCCCCCTTCGCTCTCCGAGGCCATCAACCTCCGAGGCTGCCGAAAGATCGTCGCCGGTTGGTCGACCGTTGGGGGCGGTCTCGGAATGCCCGGTGAGCGCGTCCACGACTCGGCCTTCGGGTCAAAGAGGATCTCGCTGATGACTCTCCGGGGGCGAGGCGAGAGTTCGATCCCACCCGGACGAGCGCCCGCGTGGCAAACGCCGGCTCTGTGTGCTCACGGACCGAAACCGGCTGAGGGTCCTCCTGACAGCGCTCCACCCCGGTGAACGCAACAGCTCGTGCCCCTGATGGGGTTCTGCGAGGGCCCGGGGCGAGAGGTGCCGAGGCCTATGTCGAAGTGCGGCTTCTTGTGGCCATGGCAGAGGTAGCCCGGGGCAGTCGGCTCGCCGGGTCGCGCAGCCGCGCGCGCAGCTTTGGGGGCAAGCCGGTCGCCACCATCGAGCGAGGCTCCGTCTGTACACGCGGGATGTTGCAGCGCCGAGACGCCACCTGCGGATCTAGACAGTTAGGCCCGCGAGGCGCGCCTCAGCCGCAATCCGGTCGCGATGGCGCCACCAGGAGTAGTAGGCACCCTTGTAGCCGAGTGCCGTCGCCTGCTTGAGGAATGGGTTATCGGCGTAGTTGTTGTCGTCGCCGCCGTCACCGGCGACTGTCGGCAGGGCCACCCGGTAGTGCTCCGACTTCGGTACGTAGTCGTTGATCCACCGGATTGTCTTGACCCACATTCGGTCCGGGCGTGTGATCGTCTCGGGGTCTTCGGGCAATTCGGGAGAGAAGTAATAAACCGGACGGATTCGCCCGTCGTCGTCAAACATGAACTGACGCTCGTACTCGGTCACCGAGCTGCATTGGTCAAGCCGTTTCAGCAGGATTGGGCTCCGCGCGGTGTTCGATTGCAGACCGAGGATGACGTGTTCGCCGGCGGACTCTTCCGAGAAGCGCACCCCGAGCGGCGCGTGCGGGAAAACTTGAACTCCGAGCGTGTAACCGACCACTGTTGTCGGCAGCTGCAGCGACTCGTCAATCGTCCGCTTGAGTGTTTCGAGATTCTCGCCTGGCCCCCCAGAAGGAGTTCCGTCGTCATCTGGATCCCTCGATCGGACAGCAGCCTCGTGACCCGCCAGACGTCTTCGATCGTGTACGCCAAGCCAACCCGGCCCCCGGCCAGGCTTCCAAACCGCGAGGTCCTCACGGCAGATGTGCTCCGCCGAAAGCGACACGCCCTTGCAACCGGCCTCACTCAAGAGGTCCGCGAGTTCCGGGTCGAACGGCACGGGGTGCGCGTAGACCCAGAGGCGAAGCTGTCGCAGCGGATTATCCTTGCTTTGCTGGCGCGCGATCACCTCGCGCAGGAACGCCTTTTAGTGCGCAGGCTTGATGTTGAACTCGCTGTCGGTCGTGTGGATGTCGAGGATCCCCTGAGAAACGAGTGCCTCCAGCTCATCCACAATCGAGTCGACCGTTCGAAGCGAAACGGAGGGTCCCTTGGCGTCGGGCTCGACACAGTGGTTGCATGCGAATGGGCACCCGTTCTTGGTGAGCAGGTTGCCTAGGCCGCCCTTATCGTAATACTCACGGTTATCGACTTTGTACGGGATCCCGGATCGCCTCGAGTACACGCGTGCGATCTGCGCGCCCAGAGTCTTGCCGGCGACAGGATGCGTGCCGCCGGCCGCGACGCGAACGCCCTCTCCGTCCCACAGCAACAAGCCCGCGACCGTGTCCGGTGACCGACCCGAAACCAGCGCGTCAGCCAGATCACAGAGAATGATTTCGCCTGGTCCCTTAACGCCGAACGGTGTCTTGAAATACTCGAGCGCCGCGTACGGCATGTAGGAAAAGCGCGCGCCGCCAAGGACAATCGGAGCATTCGTGAGGCCTCGGATCGCGTCAATGACGGCGAGGTGATCGGGCATGAAGACGCGCTGCTCCTGCGGCTGTATGCTGCCCATGTTCCGCAGCGTCACTCCCACGAGCATCGGATCCCGCTCTGAGAAGTACTCCGACAGCTGCCAGTCGTCGTCCCTGAACGTAAGATCGAGAACGTCCACATCGAATCCGGCGGCCTCAAGATGAGTGGTGAGAATATCCAGAGCGTAGGGGGTCACACCGGGCTTCACGAAGTTCGGGTTGACTAGCGCAACTAGGCCTCTTGATGGCTCGGGGGGCACCGGGGATCCTCCGCAAAGAGTCGATGTTCGTACGATCAGATTGCTCGTTGTCAAGCCTGTCTGGCTGTCGCAGGCTCGTCTTCAAGGCATTAGGCCAGGCCTCATGTTCGTCAGCGACCGGCCCGGAGCCGTTGCTCGGATGTTTGCGCTGGTCCGTGAGTCGCCCGAGAGAGTTGCGCGGTGGTCTGTTGCTCTCGAGTCGCGCATCGGGCATCGGCAAGACGGGACAGCACTGCTGCCGTCTCGAGGATCGACTGCCTGGCGTGCGGCCTGGTGCGGCCCACAACATGCGGCCGGTCTGGTGGTTGGCGACGCCGATCCGCATCAGCTTGGTGATCGGCGTCTTGGCCATCTGCTGCGCCCGGAACGCCACCGTGTCTTCGAGGTTGCGCGTGTGCGGGCTCCCGGCGCGGGTTCACGGGCACCCGCTCGACCTCGACACAGAGGTAGCCGGCTACGGACGCACCGCGACCTGGAGCCACCGCGCATGACCACCCCGATCGTCACCGAAAGCCGGCGGAACGGCACCTCAGTCGGCGAGCGCGTCGAACTCGCGCGCTACTCGATCACCACCGGCAGCCGAGTCTTGGTGGGCCAGCGCGTCAACGGAACCCGTCCGCGCGGGTGACCGTCCCGCCGACGGCCGCTGACGTGCCGCGATCGTCGAATGGGGCCTCGAGCAGGACGGCAACGCCGCCCCTTGTACCGCTCGTCAACGGCCACGTACATGAGGCCACCCTCCAAGAGCAGGTCCCCATGCTCGCGAGCCCAGTCGACGGCTATCTGCAACACCTCGATCAGGAGGCGATCCAGTGGCACCATTGCTTCGAGTCTGCGGGCTTCTGATCGCCTCTCGCAGGTTCCCGCCGGAGGCGTGCGTAAGCTGCCCGGCTGATGAGCGAGAAGCGACAGCGTCAGCTCCAACGACGGGCGCGGCGACAGGCCGCGGGGCGCACGCGGGGGTCAAACGGCTCAGGCCGAATTCGGTTCGCGAGCCCTGACGCGGTCGATCTCGAGCTTGAGGAGATGCTCGCCGGGCTTGCCGAGATCGTGGTCGGGGATGCACACGAGCCGCACGATGCACTGGAGGCCGAGCACTGGGCGTCGTGTCTGCTCGGTGCGCTGAACGTCGGGCGGATCATCGACGCCGAGATCCGGCAGCGCTTCCGCGCGGATCTCGTGCCTGCAATCGAGGCGATTGGGTCCGCGGAGGCGCTGGCCACGCTACGGGCGTTGAGTGGCGTCGGCGTCAGTACCGAACGCGACCGCGCCCGGGCGGCCGCGGACCGCCTCGCGGCGTCCGGCGTTCGCGAGCCGGTGTGGGCGAGCGGAGTCGGAGCAGGTCGGCCGGTCGCGGCGGCGTTGCAGTACGAGGAGGCGTTCGATGACGGCGTCAGCGTGATCGTCGAGTTCGACGGGTATGGCGAGGAGCCGCACACGCTTGGGATCTACATCGACCACAACCTCGGCGGGCTCGTGAAGGACGTGTTCGTGGCGGGACCGCTGGGCGACGTGCGCGCCAAGCTCTGCGTGCAGGCACCCAACGGCGTGCAGCTCACGGTCCGTGATCTCGACCTCCCCGAGGCGCGCGCCCGGATCGTGGCCGCCCTCGATGTGCTCGATCACACCTACGAGCCGCCGGTTGACGAGGACGTGTCGCGGTTGCGCGCGTTGATTGAAGCGCGGGTCGAGCTGCTGCCCGCGGGGTTTGAGCTCGGCAATGACTACGAGGAGATCCCGCAGGCCGATCGCGAGCGGATCCTGGGCGGGTTCCTCGCTTCAACGCCCGGCGAGCGTTGGGCGGGCGATGAGCACGCCGAGGACGTGGTAGCGACTGCGATCGACTTCGGCGCCGACTACAACTATGGCGGCCCGCTGCGCTGGAGCCCCGTCGTCGTTGAGATCTTCATGACCGGATGGATCGCGCGTAAGGTCATTCGCGAGCCCGCCTTCTTCGAGCGGGTGTCCGACGTGCTCCCCGACTGGGTCGCGTACGCCGGCGCTCTCCGGGACGTGCCACCGGACGCGCTCAACGAGGCGATCGAAGCAGTCGGCGCCTACCGTCACGACATGCTCAACGCCGCCGGCGACCCCCAGGCGTGGTCGCCTGCGAAAGCGTTCGCGGTCGCGGCGCGCAATGCCGGCGTCGATTTCGGCGACCCGGCCGCCGTGGACGGCTTCGTCGAGCACTACAACCGACAGCTCCAGTCTGGCTGAGATCGCCTTACGGCCTCGACGACCGTGACGTGCGTGACGTCTGGTCGGCCTTCTATGCCCTGACGCGCGGGAAGTCACCTCACGGTGTGCTTCTCCCCGATTTGCTGCCGGTCTCCCGGGTGTGGCGCGCTGTGACACACGCCGCACCCGAACCGCGAGCCGGCTGCAGTCATCGCCGCCGCGCTGCCGGCGCTGACGAGCCCGCCAGGATTGGTCACCGTCACGGTGACCACAAGCTCGTCGCCCTGATTGCCGGCAAGCTGCCGGTCATCAGCAGCACATCACCGAAGCCCCGGGGATAAGCTGACCACCGCGGCGTGCACCCGGACTGGCACCGACAACATCTCCACCTACCAGTGGTCACACGAGGCGGTTGGCGTGCCGATGACGGCCCGCTGTTGACGAAGCTCCACGCCAGCGTGGCGTAGCCGTTGTCGCCCCAGTCGGTGCCCCACGAGTTCTGGATCACGAGCCCGTTCGCGTTGTGGCCAAGCGCGACGACTGCGTGGAGCGATTCATAAGCACCGTAACCGTTGTCGACCGGGTCGTAGTAGGCGTTGGCCCCGGCCGTCATTGCAACAGATAGTCGAAGAGACGACCCGTCATACCCTCGCCCGAAAACGTCTGCTGCGCAGCATCGTCATAGTCGCTCTCAACGTCGACGCCCTGCTTCTGGGTGTCGTTTGACGCTATTCGGAGCAAGCGCGACCTCCAGGTTGGAGCTGACGTACGAGCCGGCGTCGACTCCACCATCTACCTGGGAGTACGTGTACATCGGCGAGAAGGGGCCGTCAGCGATGTTCTCCTCGGTGGTCCAGTAGCCGAGTGCGTCGCCGGACGCCCAGGCCGAGCACGATTAGCAGGGAATTTCTAGCAATCGGCCTTGGTGGTAATGTCTGCAAATTGCGACCGCTTGACGGGGCGTGTTCCACTGGTGTTCCATGGTCGACTGGTTGTGGGACGCCTACCATTCAAGGTAAGACGGTGCGGGTTTGGGCTCCGGACGTCGGTCGGCCCCTCGGCGCATCCCCACCACCGAGGAAAGTCAGTCAGCGTGCATGGAGGCGCAGGCGAGGCGGGGCCTTTGGTTAGCCGCTCCTTCGCTGCTTCTCGGGCTATCCCACGGGATGCCTGCTTGCGAGGTCGGCGGAGCCGATGCAGGGGACCAGCGCGCAGAATCCTGAAGCGGCGGTGTGGTCGTGTGCCGATTCGAGGTCATCACTCGTGGTTTGGTTGTGCATCATGAGGCGCTATCATGATGTGCATGGCGCGCACCACGGTCGATGTCGATAAGGCAGCCCTGTCCGCTGCGCAGGCTGCGCTCGGGACCGAGGGCCTGAGCCTGACCGTCAACACCGCGTTGCGTGAGGTTGCGCGCCGCTCGGTGCTGGCCGATTTCGACGTGCTGCGAGATGTCGACGGGACTCCCGAAGAGGTCCAAGTCGGGCGCGAGGGTCGTGGCGGTACCCCGGCGGGTTAGCCACCCGCAGCCGGCCCCGCTTGAGCGGCCCGCGCTTGTCGATACGGCGGTCTGGACGTGGGTGCGAGACCGCCGCTTTCCCGCGCTCGCGGAGTGGTTCAACACGGAGGTTCGGGCCGGCCGGGTGCTCGTCTGCGACCTTGTCAGGTTGGAGTTGGTCCGCTTGACGCCCAACCAAGCGCGCGCGAACGAACTTGCCAGGCGCCTGGCGGCGTTCGACTCGGTCCCGATGCCCGAGTCGGGGTGGAGCCGCGCACGGGAGGTGCAGCTCTCGATGGCTGCGTCCGGCGACCATCGCCGCGTCCCACCGCCGGATCTGCTCATCGCCGCCGCGGCCGAACTCGCGAACGTGCCGGTCGTCCACTACGACCGCGACTACGAACGGATCGCGGCGATCACCGACCAAGAGCACGCCTGGTTTGTCCAAGACGGCGCTCTTGCGGCAGGCGCGGCCGACACCAAGCCCACCTGACCAGCAGCAGCCACGTAGCCGGAGCGCGTCGATGAGACGCGAAGGGCCCGCCGGGCCAAAGCGCCCCGGCGGGCCGCTGTTGCCGGCCGCGGCCTCGAACCGACCACCGGCCTTGGGGGCCGCCGCGAACGGCGTTGCGGCTACCTCGCGCACCGAAGGAAGGTGGTCCTTTCCGCCCCGTGCTTGTAAGCCAGGGATCTGGTAGCTAGTGGTCCGCTCCTGCGACTATCAGGATGCCCTTGGCACCGCCGGCTCAGCGGCCAGCGGGGCGCGCTGTGTGATGCAGATCGCGCCTCCTGCCTACGCGACATACCTCGTGTCCCGCTGAACGTCTCCGCGAAGAGGGCCAAGTGCCTCCGTTCCGCGGCTAGCAGCGACCTCGGCTTATCGCTTCAGGTCGCTCCCATAGCGGCGTTGCGGCGATGTCGTCGGCCGAGTTGAGGTGGCCGCTTTCGGCATTGTGCTTGCTGCCGAGCGGGTCGCAGCTAGCACTTCGCCGGGCCCTCCTGTTTGGCGAGGAGCGGGTCGCTCATGAGGAGCGGCGCGACACCTGCCTTCGTGCTCGCGCGGGTACGCGCGCCGGCGGCGCGGGCGTGGCTGCCTGTGTCCGATACCGGCAGCGCGCACCCTGCGCGCGACATCGACGTCGTGATCGCTTCGATCGGCGAGCGACCACCGGTACCGCGCCGAGCTCGCGGCAACGCGTTCGCCGGTTCGGCGGCGCCCCGGATCGCGGACGATGGTGAGGCAGCCCCAGCCCGAGGGTCGGCGTGCTCCCGGGGGTGCTCGCTGTCGTGCCGTTCTGAGCTAGCTGGCCTGAAGTGGGTGGTCTGCTGGTGCGGGAGCTCGCTGGCGTGGCGGTGGCGTTCATGTTGCTCTGAGTGCGTTGGTGGGTGGGAGGCTGGCGGCGCGGATCGCGGGGAGCAGGCCGGCGATCGCGCCGATCAGGATGGCGGCCGTGGCGCCGCCTGCCCAGGCGAGGGTGGGGATGACGGTGTTCCAGTGTTTGGTGTGGGCGTAGATCGTGGTGGCGAGCGCGCCGGCGGCGATCCCGGCGGCGCCGCCGAGGAGCGCCAGCAGGATCGCTTCGGTGAGGAATTGGGTGCGGACCTGACCTTTGGTGGCACCGAGGGCGCGACGCAGGCCGATCTCGGAGCGGCGTTCGAGCACGCTGATGATCATGATGTTGGCGACGCCGATCGCGCCGACGAGCAGCGCGACGGCGCCGAGTCCGAGGAACAGGGTGTTGAAAGCGCCTTTGGCGTCGGCTTCGGCGACGAGCGCGTCGGAAGGCTGGCTGATCGTGACCTCGCTGGGGTTCTCGGGGTTGGCGGTCGCGGCGAGCACGTTGTCGACAGCGTTCACTTGGTTGGTTTGAGCGCGTAGGTAGATCTCGGTGGGCGTGCCGAGCGCGCGGTGGCGGTGGTAGACGCTGGTGTAGGCGAGGTAGCGGCCGGCGGCTGGGAAGCCGATCAGGACGCTTGAGTCGATCTCGGGGGCGAGGATCGCAGGGTCCAGGATCCCGGCCACGTAGAACCACATGCCGTCCGCCCAGACGCGCTCTTCCGGGAAGACGCGGTCGATCCCGAGCCGTTGGGCGGCGGCGGCGCCGAGCACGCACACTGGTTCGCTCGCGGTTGCGGCGTTCAGGAAGCGGCCTTGGGCGACGGTGGTGCCAATCGCACTGGGGAGGTTGAGGCTGGTCGCCGCGACGGACAGTGCGTTCGTGTTGATCGACGGAATCAGCAGACTCCGGAAGGCGTTGGCGCCCGGGATCGTCCCGGTGTAGGCGACCTGGTCGACGGGACCGATTCGTGCGATCATCCGGGGGGCGTCGAGCGACAGCGAAACGGTGGTTCCGCTGAAGTTCTGGCCGGGGGTGACGGTCAGGAGATTGGTGCCGAGCTTGTTGATCTCGTTGATCAACCCGGCTTGGCTTGAGGAGGACAGGCCGAGCACGGCGACGATCGCCGCAACCCCGATCGCGATCCCGAGCGCGGACAGCGCCGCCCGCAGGCGGCGGGTGCGCAGCCCGATCGATGCCAGCCTGGCGAGGTCAGCGGCGTGCAGCCGGGCCGGGACAAGGCTTGCTGCCGGTTCGGTCATCGCGGCTGCGTCATGGTGCCTGGTTGACGAGCGCGAACGCCGCGCGCACGCGGCCGGCGGTGGCGGTGACGATGTAGCCACCCGGTACCTGTGTGGCGGTGAGCGGTGGTGCTGCGGCGATCCCGCGCCGGTCGGTGCGGACGCTCACGGAGCGGTGGCCGTCGAAGCTGCCGCTCGCCGCGGCCGGGGGCGCTGTGAACGTGACCAGCGCGCCGGGCACCGGGTTGGCGAAGACGTCCAGGACCGTGACCGCGAGCGGGACCTGAAACCGGGTTCCGATCGGGCTCGCCTGTCTTGCCCCGGCGCCGGCGATGACGCTTGCCGGCGCCCCGGGATGGTTCTCCAGCTGGAAGGTCGCGATGCTGTTGACGGCAGCGACGGACCCGGTCGCGACGAAACGGCCGGCCACCGTGTTGGCGGTAAGCGGCGGTGAGACCGCGATCCCGTCGATGTTCGTGGTCACGGTTGCCTGCACGCCGGCGCCGGGGAAGCTGGCGGAGGCAGTTCCGGCCGCGGATGTGGCCTGGGCGCCACCGCTAGCGCTACTGGGGCCCGCACTCAGACTGAACGTCACGCTCGCGCCGATCAGCGGCCGGCGGCTGGCGTCGAGTACCCGCACGGCCAGCGCGCGAGCGTAGCGCTGCGCGACCACCGCCGTCCGCAGCCTGGTGCCGAGGATCGTCAACCGGGCGCCCCTGCCCGGCCTGTTGGTCAGACTGAACCGCGCCACGCTGTTCGTCGCCGGGCTGGTCGCGACCGCGGTCGAGCTGCCTACAACACCGTTCGCCGTCAGCGGCGGCGAGACGGCGATACCGCTGCGGCCGGTGGTCACGGTTGCCGTGTCGGTGCCATTGGTGAAGCTCGCCGCCGCGCTCGGGCTGCCTGAGACGCTGCTGCCGAGATTGTCGCTCGTGGTGCCGAGCGTGAACGTGACCGTCGCTCCGATCACCGGGCTGCCGCCGGCGTGACGCAGCCGCACACGCAGACGGTCACGATACGGCTCCCCGACGGTCGCGGTGGGGTGCCCGCTGCCGAGTCTCGTCAGCCGCTCGCCGGGCGCGGGTAGGTTCAACAGTCGAAAGGTCGCGGGCTGGCTCAGCTGGGGTACGGTCGCGAATGCGAAGAACGTTCCAGCCGACTGGTTGGCGGCGAACATCGGGGAATTCGCGACGCCGTCGCTGTTGGTTTGAGCTGTCGCGGTGCTGCCGCCTCCGGGGAACGTGGCGCCGGCGCTCTCGCCGGATCCGGTTGAGCCGCCGTCTGCAGCTCCGCCTGCTCCGCTTCCGAGCGTGAACGTCACGGTGATGCCGGAGATCGGGTGGCCGTCGGCATCGGCTATGCGGACCGAGAGCGGGTCGGTGTATGGGCTGCCCGCAATCGCCTGTTGCGCGGTTGCTGAGACGGCTGTGAGCATCGCGGGGATGCCCGCAGCGGTGTTCGTGACTGAGAAGCTTGTCGACCCGTACGTCGTTTGGGCGGTGATCGTGTAACTGCCGGGGGTGTCGTTGGCGGTGAAGGTGCCGGCGGATGCGTTCCCGGAGCTGTCAGCGCCGACGGTCAGCGTGCTCGAGCCACTTGCGGCGAAGCTTGCGCTCGCGCCGCTGGCGGGTGCGGTGAACGTGACGGGCGTTCCCGCGGCGGCGGTCACCGGACAGCCGTCGGTGTTGGCGAGGGTGACCTGAAGCGCGCTGGAGAACGCTGTGTTCAATTGCGCGGTCTGGGGGGTGCCGGCGGCCAGCAGCAGCTCGTTGGGCGGGTTCGACGCCGGGCAGGCAGCGCCGCTGGTGTCGGTCGGTTCGGCCTGTCCGGTCTGGGTGGTCGAGCCCGCCGCGGTCGCGGACGTCGGTTCGAACGTCCCGAAGGGCAGCACGGCACCGCCGGCGAACGCCACGGCGGCGAGCGCGAGCCCGGCAACCCGGGCGCGCCGAGAGTGCTGGCGGCGCGCGGGCATCAGACGCTTCCCCGGTGGTCGGCGGTGTCGCTCGTGATGCGCCCGTCGAGCATCTCGATCCGGCGTGGCAGCCGGGCGGCGAGCTCGTGATCGTGGGTGATCACGACGATCGTCGCCCCGGCGCAGTGCAGCTCCTCGAGCAGCGCGAAGATCGCCGCGCCGGTGCCCGAGTCGAGGTTTCCGGTCGGCTCGTCGGCTAGTACGATCGCCGGCGTTCCGACCAGTGCGCGGGCGATCGCGACCCGCTGGCGCTCACCGCCCGACAGCTTGCCGGGCCGGAAACGGGCGCGGTGCTGGAGCCCCACACTCGCTAGCGCGGCGGCCGCCTGCTCGCGACGGAGTCGAGCCGGTGCGCCGGCGTATAGCAGGCCGTCGGCGACGTTCTCCAGCGCGCTTTGGTGCTCCGCCAGGAAGAACTGCTGAAAGACGAACCCGATCCGCCGCGCGCGCACGACCGACAGCTGACGGTCGCTCAGTCCGGCGACGTCCAACCCCGCGATTCGCACCGACCCCGAGGTGGGCTGCTCAAGCGTGCCAATCACGTGCAACAGCGTCGATTTCCCCGACCCGGACGGGCCGACGATCGCGACCAGCTCACCACGACGGACGGTGAAACTCACGCCCGCCAGCGCTGTTACCGGCGGGATACCCGGATAGGTCTTGGTGACGACCTCGAGCTCCAGCACCGGCGCGCGACCACGATCACTGTCACCCCACGTGGCGGGCGTCGGGTGTGGTTTGGTCGCAGCGTTCATGAGCCTGGTACCACCACGCGCTGGCCCGCCGCCAGACCGGCGCCGGTGATTTGCACCAGCCCGTCGGCGTCGTCGAACAGGCCGGTGCTCGCCCGCACGAGATGGTGAACGCCACCGCTGACCTCCTCGACCGCGTAACCGCCACCGGCGAGCGCGAGCAGCGCGTCGACCGGCACCACCAGGGCACGCGACACGCTTGCGGTCGTGATCTGGACGTTTACCGGCGCCTGATCGAGCGTCCCGGTTGCCGCCGGGTTGGTCGGGGTGGCGTTCACCAGGACCGTCGTTCCGTTCTGTCCCGTGACGGCGACCTTGCTGATGTAGGAGACCCGTCCTGGCGTGGCCGTGTTGTCCGGGAGGGTGATGATCACCGGGTCCGCGACCTTGACCTGTCCCTCGAGCGCCGTGTCCAGCTGAATCGTGACCACGCGTCTGGTCGCGCTGACTGTCAGCAGCGGTCCCGGCGTAACGCCTGCTCCAACGCCGGTGTTTGGCATCGCGCTCTTGACGCGCACCGCCCCGGGCGCGAACACGACCGACCCCAGCAGCAGCGTGCCCGTCTGCCTGATTCCGTGCGCCTGTTGGAGGGCACGGATCGCGGTCGTGGTCGCGGCCGTGAACGAGTCCCCCGTCAGACCGTGCCCGTAGCCGAGCGCGTCGAGGTTTGCGTTCAGCTCGGCGACGTCCGGTCCCGGCGCCATCCCGGGCACGAACGCGCGCCGCGCCAGCGCTGAGCCATACAGAAGCAGCACCGGCTGCCCGTCGATCGAGTACAACGGCCGGCCACGACCGACGATGCGGCCCGCCGCCGGCAGGCCCGTGAACACCGAACTCGGCCCGTAGATGGTCTCCCGCGTGCGCGCGCTCGCAAGCGCAGCCCTCGCGGCCGTGAGCGAGCGCGCTGCCGAGGACACCTGCGCCTGGTCGGAGCCGACCTTCGCTGCGGCCTGTGTCTGCGCCTGCCGGTCAGCGGCCACCAGCTGCGCATCCGCGGCACACGCAGCCCCGCCGGCGCCGGCGCCGCTGCTGCCGGTGCTGCCGGCGCTCTGGGTCGAGCCGGAGGTCGTCCCCGCCGCGCCCTCGCCCGCGCAGTCGACCGCCAGCCGCTGCTCATCGGCCGCGAGCGACGCCTTCGCGTCCGCGAGCGTCACGCCGTCGGCAGCCAGCGAAGAGCGTGCCGAGCGCAGCATCCGCCGAGCTGCGGATACCGAACCCCCTGCCTGCGCCACCGCTGCCGGCGCGATCCCCGCCGGGACGCGGATCGTCCAGTCACCCGCATACCCCAGCGTGCCACTCACCAGCGTCTGCGCCGACAGTGCTCGCTCGGTAACCGTCGCAAGCGACGTCGCGAAACCGTTGTCGCTCACCCCGCTGGACGAGCCGCGCCCGCCACCGAAGGGATCGATCACAACGACCCCGGCCGCGACCACGACCACGACCACGACCAGCACGACGGGGACCAGCAGGCGACGGCGCGTCCCGCGGGCGCGGCCGGACCCCTCGACCAGCGGGGGATCGTGCGTCTCGATCACCGCGGCGGGCAGCGCGCCACGACGCTGGCGGCAGCCGGGCGTGCGGTCATAGGCGAGGCGCTCATCGAGCGGCGAGCGTCTTGTTGCAGGTCGCCTCCGCTGCCTGGAACCGCGGCGAGTTGGGATCGATCCCGTGAGGCAACGGCTGGCTTGAACCCGTCGGGTCGGGCAGGGTCGGGAACCCGTGTTTGCGTATGCATTGGGCGAGCTTCAACCCGTGCGCGAGCTTCTGCTGTGCCTCCTGCGGGGTCGCGACGCTGCCGCCGTGGGAGAGCAGATGCTGGCAGGCGTGCTGAGCCCCGACCGATGTCTGCTTCGAGACACCGAGCGCCGCTTGGGTGAGCGGGGGGAAGTTTCCCGCGCTGTCGGGATCGGGGAAGTTCGACACACCGCGAGCGCGCATGCATCGCGCAAACGCAAGCGCGGCGTGCTGTTGCGCCGATCCTGACGAGCTCGCCGGGGAGCTGCCGCCGGGCGCGGTGGTGGTCACGGCGGTGCTCGAGCCGAGGCTCGCCACGGAATGTCCGTGGGAGCCGCCGCACGCCGAGACCAGCAACGAAAGGCCGGCCAATCCGGCCACGGTGGGAGCGGGGAGCAATGCGCGAACGCGAGCGCGTCTGAGTGCAGCCGCAAGGCGTGGTGGATGGGGGAGCATGCGGGTCGAGTCGATCAGCGGATTCATACGCGCCTGCCGCTACGAGCTGCCCGTCGATGCCGGCTCGCGGACCCGGATTCCCCCGAGCGCGTGCGGCACGAGGTGGCCGCATTGGTGGAGCGCCTGCTGGAACTGCGCGTCGGAGGCGGGGATGCCCCGGATGCCGACGAGGTTGAAACCGGGGTTCCCGTCGGCACCGATCGTGGGATCGGGCCAGTTCGTCACCTGATGGGAGCGTATGCATCGAGCAAAGCTCACCATCGCGCTGAGATCGTGCTGTGACTCCGAAGCTGTTGGCTGACCGCCGTCTGGAAGCAAGGGTGCACAGGCGCGCTGGGCAGTCTCGTACTCGGCGCCACTGATCCCGAGTTCCTGGACGTTGACTTTCGGCAGCCCGCTGGTCAACTCGTTGCGGCTGGTAGGATCGGGGAACTTCGGCACACCGTGCGCGCGCATGCAGGTCGCGTAGGCGAGCGCCGTCTCGGAGTTGGTCGCGTGGGAGTGTGTGGCGCCCTGTGCGCTCGAGGCCTGCGAACCGGTGGCTGTGGAGCCTCCCTGCGTCGCGGTCGCGCCGAGCTGCGCCACGTGAGCGCCTCGCGAGTTACCGCCACAGGCGGCGACCGGCAGGACCAGCCCCGCTGCGGCGATGATCAGCGCCGGGGTTGGCGGCCATGGCCGCCGTGACCGGCCTCGGATCGACCACGCGAGCTGGTTCATGCTGCCGATCATCGCCCGGCGCGATCACACCCGAAGGAGCGGGCGATGAAAAATCGATGAAAAAGACTGTGCAACGCGCTTCGCGGGCCGGGTTTGGGCGACACTGGTCCGCGTGAATGGCGCTGGCAGCACGGCGACATCGATCCTGGTGGTCGAGGACGACCGGCAGATCGCAGAGCTGATGCGGGACTTCCTGGAGGCGGAGGGCTTCCGGGTGCGTCATGCGGCGAACGGGCGCGAGACGACCGAGCAGCTCCGGCATAGCTGCCCTGATCTGGTGCTGCTGGACGTGATGCTGCCCGACGAATCGGGCTTTGAGATCTGCCGCCGACTACGGCGTGAATCGACCGTGCCGGTGCTGTTTCTGAGTGCCCGCGACAGCGACGCCGACAAGATCCGTGGGCTCGGTCTCGGCGGGGACGACTACATCGTCAAGTCCGCCACGCCGACGGAGGTGGTCGCACGGGTCAAGGCCGTGCTGCGGCGGACCTCCCCGGCCAGCGGGCCGGGGAGGCTTCGGTTCGGCGGGCTCGAGGTCGACCTGGCCGCGCACGAGGTCAGCTGCGAGGGACGGCAGATCGATCTGACGGCACGCGAGTTCGCGCTGCTGCAGGCACTGGTCGAGCACCCCCGCCAAGTGTTCAGCCGCGACCACCTATTCGAGCTCGTCTGGGGCTCGTTCGGCGACCGCAGCGCGGTCGCTGGTTACATCGCTCGATTGCGCCAGAAGATCGAGCCCGACCCGACGAGTCCGCGCTACATCGTCACCGTCTGGGGCGCCGGCTACAGGCTCGATTCCGGTAGCAGATGAGACGGGCACCGATCCGCATCCGGACGTTCATCCTCGGCGCGATCCTCGTCCTGCTGCTGGTCCCGACACTCGCCGGGGCCGTGGGGTGGCTGATCGAGAACGACCGGCAGCAGGCGGCCGTCCGGCAGCGGCTGAACAGCGCCACCGACTACCTGAGCTCGCACGGCACGGAGATGGGGCAGCCGATCGTCGTCGAGGGGTTCGCGCGGCTGCTCGGCCGGCTCGGTCTGCGTGCGCAAGTGACGCTCATCGCGAACACGCCGCCGGCGAAGGTGCCGCTCTACACCAGCCCAGAGCTGGTGGGCAGTGCGCGCGAGTTCAAGATCAGACGCGCGACGAACCCGGAGCTCAGCAGGCTGGTCCCGGTCGTGCCGACCACCCTGAGCACAACCTGGCCACACAGCCAGAGGCAGATCCCGGTCGGCCCGTCCAGGAAGGCGGCGCCAAGCTTGACCGCCGACCTGTACTACCCACCGACGTCCAGTGCCACCCGTGCGCTCGTCGCGCTGCTCACCGCAGTCATCGTGCTGTTCGCCGGGCTCGCGGTAGTCGTCTGGCTCACCGGTCGCTGGATGGTCACGCCGCTGACGAGGCTGAGTGCAGAGGTCGACAAGGTCGCCGGGGGCCACCTGACAATCGCGATCCCGCGCAGCCGGATAGGCGAGATCGAGAACATCGCGCAGGCAGTCGAGGGCATGACCACCGCGCTCGGCGAGACCGCGCAACGACGCACCGAAGCAGACCAAGCAAGACAGTTCCTCGTGACCGGCATCGCGCACGACCTGAGAACGCCGCTGTTCGCGTTGCGCGGACACCTGCAGGCAATCGGGTCCAGGCTGGGCAACCCAAGCATTCACCTCGAGCGAGCCGAGGCAAGAGCCGACGCGCTCGAACACCTGATCGGCAATCTGTTCGCCTACACCCGCGACGACTACGCGCAGCCAGCCGTGCAGCTACAAGCCATCCACGTCGCCGACCTGCTCCGCGAGGTGACGGCCGGTGTCGAGCACGCTGCCCGTCTCGGCGACATCACCTTCGAGCTCGACGGCGACCGGGCGACCGCCATCACCGCCGACCGCGACCGCCTCAAGCGCGCGCTCACCAATATCCTCGACAACGCAATTCGCCACAGCCCTCCAGGCGCCACGATCCAGCTCAGCTGGATCGACCCTCGAGAGCTCCGGCGTGCTGCTCACCATCGACGACCACGGGCCAGGGATCGATTCCGACCTCCTGCCGCGCATCTTCGAACCCGGCGTGCGCGGCAATCCGGCACCCGGCCGGGACGACACCGGAGCTGGACTGGGCCTCACGATCGCCAAACGCCTGCTCGAAATCCAGCGCGCGACGATCACGATCCACAACCGGCCAGGCGGAGGCGCCCAGGTCCGGCTCACCCTCCAGCGAACCCCCTCCGAGGACCTTGCCGAGCCCTCGCCAACGAACGGCGCCACCAGCAGCCGATGACACGTCGACCGGTCGCGAACACCTTCATAGACTTTTCATGGATGGCTCCTCCCGCTATCATCGGATGCCACGATCATCGGCTTGCGTGAAGCCGTCCGCTGATCCCGCCCGCAACCTCCGCCTGCGACCGAGGCGATCGGGCCTCTACAGAAGCCGCCGGCTGTGCGGATTGCCGCTCGCTTCCGTGCTGGCCGGCGCTTCCCTGCTCGCCTCATGCGGAGGCTCGGCGGGCAGCCAGGTGGCGCATCTCGGTACCACAGCGACCCGTAGCAGCTCGCCGAGCAGCCCCTCGACCTACCAGCAGGCGCGCGTCTTCGCCAACTGCATGCACACCCACGGCGTGCCACTGTGGCCCGACCCCAACAGCGGTGGAGTGTTCGACAAATCCAAGCTCACGCCGCGCCAACTCGGGGTCGGCAGTGCACAGATCGCCTCGGCCGAGAAAGCCTGCGAGTCCCTGCGGCCGACCTACTCCGCCACTCCGCAGCCACACGTCATGGCGCAGGCGCTCACCTTCTCCCGGTGCATGCGCGCCCACGGCGCCGCGAACTTCCCTGACCCCCAAAACAGCGGCGCGATCGTGATCCCGCATGCAATGGAGAACTCGCCGGCGTACCTGGCTGCCCTCCACTTCTGCCTGGACAAGTACGGAGTGCCCCCGCCGCCCAACCCAACCGGCAGAAGTCGCTCATGAACAGCACGCGGCAGCCCAATCCCAGCCACGCGCAACACGGGCGTTTGGACGAGCACCGCGCAGCAATCGTTACCTGACACCGGCGTCGGACAAGCAACCAGCGATGGCAGCAACCCCGGCCCTGGGCTGTGGGGGCACCCACGATACTTCCGCGATCCGGGCGCCCACGAGCCGGCCAACGCAATTCCACTCGATCTCAATAGAAAGCTCGACGCCGTCCCGCTGGCCGCTCGCTCATCGAAGCGGTCACGACGTAGGCGTGGCCCGCATAGGCGTGCAGGAGTCACGGTCGGGCCGGCTCGGCGACGGTCGACGAGACGTGCCTTCGTTGTTGCACGGGGATCTCCTCGGCGACTACACCGGCCCTGCTCTGCGCGGACAGGAGGGCCGTCGCGATTGCTAGCTGGGTTGAGGACGCCAGCAAGCACAAGGCCGAAAGCGGCCACTTCGACTCGGCCTGGCGACGTCGCCGCAATGCCGCTCAGGGAGGCGCCCGCCGACGTCGCTCCTTTGGCCGTCGCCGGGGTCAAAGCGGCCACGGGTCATCTTGGCCGCAGCAGGCGAAGCAGGCACGAAGCGCGGGCACTGCCGAGTAGCGGCGCGTGACACTTTGCACCAACACGACCGCGCGATTGCTCGATCGGTCCGCGGCCCGGACTGTCCGGTTGTCACAGCGCGCTGGTGGCCCGTTTGGCTCGACTCGTGACGCTACGGTTGGCGCGAGGTCTCGAGGTCCGTGAGGAAGACGAGACGCGGCGGCCAGTTGACCCGTGGGTCCTGCTATCGCGCGCGGTGATGGCGGAATCGCAGACCCTGAAACGCGATCCAGAGGACAACGACGATCACGGGGATCGGCCAGACCGACCCGACGGACGAGCCCGTCGCCAAGAGCAGGACGACCAGCACAGCGCCGGCCAGCGCAACCTTGAACACTGTGCTGCGCTTCTTCATTACGTTCTCGATCACGTTCATGACTGGCTCCGAGTCTGCTCATACAATTGATTGCGTCGATCAACTATAACTGATGAAGGCTCGGGGCCGAGATCGATGGTTGCGTGACTCAACCAATATGCTTCGTTGATGAAACCAAGCCGCATCGAAGTTGAGGCGATGGTCACGGAGTTGTTCGCCATCTCTGCTGGGTTGGATCGCGCGCGGCGGCGCAAGCGTCGCGCGGCTGCGCTCGATCTCTTGCAGATCATCGGCGCGCGAGACGGGATCCGGCCGTCGGACATCGCGGAGCAGCGATCCGTTCACCGCTCGCACGTCACACGCCAGCTGGACGAGCTCGAGGCCGCCGGCTTCGTGAACATCGTCTCGGATCCTTCAGACGCGCGCTCGTGGATCGTGACGCTGACGAACGCGGGCCGCGAGGAAACGGGTCGCCTGCAGCAGGTCGGCTTGGATCGATTCGCGCTGTTCGTGGCCGACTGGGAAGCCGCGGAGGTCACGCGATTGGCAGAGCTTCTCCACAAGCTGCAGCAGTCGATGGCGGCCACCGACGGTCACGGCCAGGAGGACACAAACGACGGTGGGCAGCCACGCTCCCGTCGCAGACGAGCGGCTCGCCGCACCGGAGCGGACGGGTCGTGACCGGCCAACCCGATGTCCTCGAGATTGTGCCGCGGCTGCCGACACAACGACAGAGTGCTCGATTGACGATCTGGGGGCTCGTGGGCTTGCTGGCTCAGGTGGCGTTCATGGTCGGATGGATCGCAACCGAGACCTGGCAGAGCCCGCGCTACAACGCCATGACCGAAACGATCAGCGACATGCAGGCCGCCACCGCCCCGCACGTGTGGTTCCCGATCATGTGCTTCGCGATCGGCGGGCTCGCCAGCTTCGGTTTCGTGATCTTCGGGCTGCGCCCCGCAACCAGCCGTGCCGGCCGGACTGGCAGCGCCTGGCTGTGGACGCTCGCTGTTGCCCTTCTGGCTCTCGGGAACTCGTTCCCGCTGATCCCTTGTCAGATCGGCGACCCCGGATGCACGTCGCATCGCCAACCCCACAGCATCGGCGGGACCACTGACGCGATCCTCGCGACCCTCGCGCTCCTCGTGGTCGTCTACACGCCAAAGGCATTGTGGCGTCGACTGCGGCTGCTCCCGGAATGGCGCAGCTTCGCACCTGTCGCTGAGGCAGCGATGGTCGCATGTCCGATCGGGTTCGCCCTCCTGTGTGTCGCGTCGCTCACGAACATCGCCGAGGGGCTCGCTGAGCGACTGCTCGTGACCCTATGCGTCGTCTGGGTCGCGTCGCTCGCGCTCTTTCAAATCGCAATCGCTCGACCCGAACCGCTCTCGATCACGCCTGCCGAACCCAATCGCGACGAGACCTAAACATCACACCGATGACGGTTCTTCGGATCGGGACTCCGCCTCGAAGACACCAACCCATCGCACCCGTGCGTGGCCGTTCACACGGGTACAAACACGTGGCCCCAATGCCTGACGGAGTCGCGAGGGCTGGTCGCTGCTTTGGCCCCGGCGGCGATGGAAGCGGCCACGAGCTATCGCAACTCCTCGAGCGGCGAACCAGGTACGAGCTGGTGGTGTCGATCGGTCGCCCCTCCTCGCCGAGAGCAGCCACGAGGTGCCGCCGGCCGCTCGATGCTTCGCTGCGGATTGCGGCAGTCCGCAGAGCGGGTGTCGAGACGCTCGCTGCCGTTCCCAAGCATGAGCGGTCGACAATCCCGCATCACTTCCGCTTCGACGCGGGCGCTGGCACGAGTCTTGCAAGCAGGGGGCTCGACGGGTGCCCGAGTTCCGCGCGAAGCAGGGGCCCGTGGAGTCGCCGACGACATCCCCCTACGACAACGAAGGCAGGTCCGCGTCGGCCGCCACGACGTAACACGGGAGAGCGACCGCTGGCTCTCGTGCCTGGATCTCGACGCCCCGCGCGCTGTCGGATCCCGCCTCTTCAGTCACGCCTCTGTGACGACCGCCCGTAGCCGTCGACTGACTCGGCGTTGACCGAGGCGAGAGAGTCGCCGTGCGCTTCAGGGTGCCGGCAATCAGCTGCGCGCTGGGGACCCTTTCGGGCGCGAGCAGCCATTGGATGATCAGACCATCGAAGGTGGCCATGACGAAGGAGGCGGCCGCCTGCGGATCCGGCGACCAGACTCGGGGTGACGGGCGACGAGGCTCTAGATCCCGCTGGTGAGGGCCTGACGGAACGAGTCGAGGTCGGCGGCGAGTGCCGTGCGCAGCTGGACCGACCGTTCGGCGCGGAGCAATGCCTCGAAGTAGGCGATCACCAGCGGGCGGTGACCGGCGAGCGTGTCGAGCAGACCGTCGAATGCCGGCCCGAGTTGCTCGAAGGCGGAGGGCTGCCGGGGGCGGGAGAGGAGGCCGATCAGTGGTTCACGCCTGATCGGTTGTGTCGTGCGCGCCGACGAGGCGCAGGATGCTGTGGCTGACTTCGTTCGTGGCTTGCTCGACGGTCATACGTCGCGCTTTGACCTCGTCTTCGGCGGCGCGCGTGAGCGCCAGGCTGGCGGCGAGGAGCCATGTGGGGGATGGTCTGGGGTCGAAGTCGCCGGTTGCCTGTCCGCGTAGGATGAGGGCTTTGACGAGTCCGAGCATCGGCCCGTGTCGATCGAGGTCGTCCTGTGCGCCAACTGGCGGGGCGTGCCATACGAATGGGTATCGGGCGCTGGTCTCCCAGACGATTTCGAGGAGCCTGACCAGTGCCTCGCGCGGTGGCAGTTCCTCGAGGGCGGCGGCGTCGAACGCTAGCTTCACTTCGGTGCTGCCGCGCTCAATCGCGGCGTTAGTCAGAGCTTCGCGTGAGGCGTAGTGGGCATAGACGGTCTGCCGGCTGACGCCGGCGGCCGTGGCGATGTCCTCGATGCTCGCGTCGGGCTGTTCGGCCAGGACGGTGATTGCGGCATCGAGGATCGCGGCGACGTTCTGTTCGGCGTCAGCCCGTCGGCGGCGCGGGACCTGGTGCTGTCCTGATGCAGGCATCATGTCCATTATCTTTGACAGCATGTCTGAGATCAACTAAGCTTGACAGCACTGTCTGAGATTATGCGTTGGAGGGCACCGCTGTGACGTCGACCCATGGAGGGGGCGGCAGCACACCCTGACTTCCGTTGGGTCCATCAACCCTGGAGGTCGACATGCTCCAAGAACCGGTTTCGAACGATCTGAGGATCACGTTGGTCGGCGCGTCGCCGGCGGCCGCGCTTGACGCTGAAGGATTTTCGGGTCGGGCAGTCTTCGTGTCGGGGTTCGCGCACTCCGCCGACCTGCGAGCAGCTGGGCGGTGTGGGTGGCGATGAGGGGTGTTGCTCGTTGGTGCATCGCTCACCGCCGGGGGGTGATCGTTGCGTGGGTGGCTGTCGCGATCCTCGGCACGGTGGTTGCCCAGTCGGTCGGTCGGAACTACGCCGTCGCGTTCAGTCTTCCTGGGACCGGGTCGCAGCGCGCCAGCGATCTGCTCACGCGCGAGTTCCGCTCTCAGAGCGGCGATGTCGACACCGTGGTGTTCCACGTCGCGTCGGGCACGGTCGACTCGCCAGGCGTTCGCTCGGCGATCACCGGGCTGTTGACGCACGTGAGCGCGCTTGCGCACGTGACAGGAGTGGTCAGCCCTTATAGCTCTCGCGGAGCGGTACAAGTCTCGCCGAACCGGATGACCGCGTTCGCGACGGTCAACTACGACCAAGCGGCGAACCAGTTGCCGTCGACTACCGGCAGACCGTTGCTTGATGACGTCAACGCCGTGCACGTGCCGGGGCTGCAGGTCGCGGCGGGCGGTCAGGTGGTGGAGGACGCCGAGGCCTTCAGTGTCGGTCCGGCCACTGAGGTTGGGGTTCTCGCGGCACTGTTGATCCTGCTGCTCACGTTCGGCTCGCTGACGGCTGCAGGGATGCCGCTGATCACGGCCGGCCTGGGCCTGGTCACAGGAGTGGCACTGATCGGGCTGGCGACCCACATCACCGACATGGCGACCGTGTCGCCGGAGCTCGCGTTGATGATCGGCCTCGGTGTCGGGATCGACTACTCGCTGTTCATCGTGACCCGCGTGCGTGAGAACTATCTCGAGTCAGGCGATGTGGAGCGTTCGATCATCGTGGCGATGGATACCTCGGGGCGTGCGATCCTGCTCGCCGGCAGCACCGTGGTGATCGCTCTGCTCGGGATGTTCGCGACCGGGATCGGGTTCATGTACGGGCTCGCGATCGCCGCCGTGATCGCCGTGCTGCTCACGCTCGCCGCCTCGCTAACCTCGATCCTCGGGAGGGGTAGGCGCGGCGCTGTCCGGGACGGGTGGGCGCGGTTTTGCCGTTGTTTTGGGGGTTTGGCGATCATCGGCGCGCCTGACCTCAACGGAACTCTCTGAACGATCGCGAGGTTCAGGCCGAGTTGTTTCTGACGGGGCGCTGACGGCGATGACTCGCGAGGAGCCAGAATGCACTGATTCCGGGGCGGCGGAGGCAGATCGGAGTGTCGGGCGTGCCTTTCTGTCCGATAACCGCTCTACCCTGTGAGGATGCTGTTCAGGAAGATCGGTTGAGGTATGCGGGTCGGGGCGGCGTATTTTCTTGAGCCGTCCGAACCGGCGCAGCGGCGCTACGAGGCGATGCGCGCGTACTTCGTCGAGGGGCTTCAGGCCGGCGAGGTCGCTGAGCGGTTTGGGTACTCGCCGGCCAGCGTGCATCAGATGGCCAGCGAGCTGCGGACCGGTAGCGCGGAGTACTTCCGGTCCTCCAAGCCAGGGCCCCGCTCGGCGCGCAAGGCCGACCGGGTGCGTGACCGCGTGCTCGAGTTGCGTGCTCTGGACCGCTCGGTCGAGGAGATCGCCGCCGAGTTGACAGTCGCGGGCACGCCAGTGTCCGCGCAAACGGTCTGGACGATCCTTGCAGCGGAAGGGATCGAGCGCTTGGCGCGCCGTGCACCATCCACGCGCGGGCCAGCGCCACGGCTGGCCGCGGTCAAAGCCCGACCGTTGAGCGACTGGCCGGCCGGCACGTCGATCGGCTGCGATCACGCCGGCCTGTTCCTGCTCGTTCCGGCGATCGCCGAGCTCGGACTCTCCCAGCTCGTCGCGTCGTGCGGCTACCCGTCAACGACGGTGCTCTCAGCGTGGCACTCGCTCGGGTCGCTGCTGTTGCACAAGTGCGCGCGCACCCCCCGCGCAAGCCACGCGCACGCGCTCGCTGATGACCCCGGCCTCGCGTTGCTGATGGGACTGACCGCGCTCCCGAAAGCCACGCACCTGACCAGCTACTCCTACCGTGCGCGGCGCGCCGCCAGCGAGACGCTCCTGGCGGGCGTGACCGGCCGGATGCGCGAGCTCGGGCTCGCGACCGGCGAGCAGGGGTTCAACCTCGACTTCCACGCGATCCGCCACCACGGCACCGACGTCCCGCTGGAGAAGCACTACGTCCCGGCCCGCTCACAACGGACCCGCGCGGTGCTGACGTTCTTCGCCCAGGACCACGCCTCCCAGGAGATGGTCTACTCAAACGCTGAGCTGACCAAAGCCGAACAGGCACGTGAGGTGATCGCGTTCGCCGACTACTGGCAGAACGTCTCAGGCTCAGACCCGGGCCTGCTGGTGTTCGACTCCAAACTGACGACCTACAAGATCCTCGACGAGCTCACCGCGCGCGGCATCCGCTGGCTGACCTTGCGCGAGCGCGGCCCGAAACTGATCGCCGATC
>CAVPLN010000037.1:0-510222 GCA_963705995.1 uncultured Solirubrobacterales bacterium | reverse complement strand
AAACACACGAGCAGGCGGCGGCGCCGGCGGCGCGACAGCGTCGGGTGAGCGATCCCCACCCGCTCCCGACGAACCTGAGCTCCCCGCGGTGCCACGTCACCGCGGAACGGTAGAAGATCCGCCTGCAGAACCTCCGAGGGAGCGCTGCCGTCGCGGCGTCTAACCTGCGAGCCCGATGACGGTTGTCGACTGGGTCATCGTGGCGTTCACCGCGATGCTCGCGTTGCACGGGTACGCCCGCGGCTTCATCGTCGGCGCCCTGTCGCTCGTCGGCTTTGCCGTCGGGGCGCTGATCGGCACGCGGCTGGCGCCGCTGATCCTGCCCAGTGGCGCGCGCTCGCCCTACGCGCCGCTGTTCGGCCTCGTCGGCGCGCTGCTCGCCGGCGGAGTCCTCGCATCCGGCTTCCAGGGCGTCGGTCGGGCAGCTCGCCGGGTGCTTCGGATCCCGGGCCTGCGCGTCGTCGATGGGTTCGCCGGAGCCGTGCTGACCGGGTGCGTCGGGCTCGGAATCGCATGGATGGTCGGGCGCGCTGCTGCTCCTCTCCTCAGGCTCGCCGACGCTCCGGCACGACCTTCGCGCTTCCGTGATCCTGCGCGAGCTCGACCGGCTCCTGCCCCCCTCCGGGCCGATCCTGAACGCCCTGGCCCGCTTCGACCCGCTGCCGTCGCTGTCCGGCCCGTCCGCCGACGTGCCGGCGCCCGCCCGCGGGATCCTCGCGGCGGCCGGCGTCCGGGACGCGGCGCCGAGCGTCGTGCGCGTGCTCGGGTCCGCCTGCGGTCTCGGGATCGAGGGCAGCGGCTGGGTCGCCGGCCCGGGGCTCGTGGTGACCAACGCCCACGTGGTCGCGGGCGAGACCGATACGACCGTCCAGATCGGTGGCGTGGGCCCGGGCCTGACCGCCACTCCGCTCGTCTTCGATACCCACAACGACATCGCCGTGCTCCGCGTGCCGGGTCTGCACGCCCCCGCGCTGGCGCTGGCAGGTGGCGCACCGGCTGGCACTGCCGCGGCGATCCTCGGCTACCCGGAGGACGGCGCCTACGATGCGCAGCCGGGGCGCGTCGGCGAGACCCGGCTGACCGAGACCGAGGATGCCTACGGGCATGGCCCGGTGCTGCGGCAGATCGCTTCGCTGCGCGGGCTCGTGCGCCCCGGGAACTCCGGCGGACCGCTCGTCGGCGCGAGCGGGCGCGTGCTCGCGACGATCTTCGCCGCGGCCATCGACACACCCCCGGGCCGGGAGGGCGGCTACGCCGTTCCCGACGCGATCGTGAGCGGGGCGCTTGCGGCCGCGCGCTCGCGGACCGCGGCGGTCAGCTCGGGGCCCTGCGATGACTGATCGCACCCGCCGGTCCGCGGCCGCTGGGGTGACCGACCGCTGACCTCGGCGCAGCGGCCCCGGCGCGGGGGGATCGCTCATAGCCCCGGCCGGGCCGCTACGCTCTCCGCCCGATGGGCAAGACGCTCGTCATCGCCGAGAAGCCGTCCGTCGGCAGGGACCTGATCAAGGTCCTGCCCGGCGCGTTCACGCCTGCCGAGGACAAGTCGATCCTCGAGGGCCCCGAGCACATCGTCACGTGGGCGATCGGCCACCTCGTCCAGCTCGCCGACCCCGACGAGTACGACGAGAAGTTCAAGAAGTGGCGGATGGCCGATCTGCCGATCGTGCCGGCCCAGTTCAAGCTCGTCGTCCGCGACGAGCGCTCCAAGAAGCAGATGAACGTCGTCAAGCGCCAGCTCGGCCGCGATGACGTCGACGTCGTCGTCAACGCCTGCGACGCCGGCCGCGAGGGCGAGCTGATCTTCGCCTATCTCTACGAGAAGGCCGGCTCGCGCAAGCCCGTCCGGCGGCTCTGGCTGAACTCGATGACGAAGTCCGCGATCAAGGACGCGTTCGACTCGCTGCGCCCCGCCGAGGAGTTCGCGACACTCGAGGCGGCGGCGCGCTCGCGCTCCGAGGCCGACTGGATCGTCGGCATGAACGCGACCCGGGCGGCGACGATCCGCCTGCGCAGCTCGTTCGACGGAGCCGTCTCGCTCGGCCGCGTCCAGACGCCGACGCTCGCGATCCTCGCCCGGCGCGAGGTCGAGATCCGCGAGTTCAAGCCCGAGCCGTACTGGCTCGTCGACGCCCTCTTCGACGCCGTCGCGGCGCCGCCGGGGCGGTCCTACCAGGGTCGGTTCCACGCCGGCGCCAATCCGCGGCTGCAGACGGCCGAGGAGGCCGAGGCGATCGTCGCAGCCTGCCGCGGGCGTGTCGGCGAGATCACCAAGCTCGACAAGCGAACGACGAAGGATCGCCCGCCGCTGCTGTACGACCTCACGTCGCTGCAGAGCGCCGCCAGTCGGCGCTACGGCTTCTACGCGAGCCGGACGCTCGCTGCCGCCCAGCGGCTCTACGAGGAGCACAAGGCGCTGACGTACCCGCGCACCAACTCGCGCTACATCACCAGCGACATGATCGGTGACATCAAGCCGATCGCCCGGCTCGTCGGCTCCCAGCGCGAGTACGCGGCCGCCGCCGCGTACGTCATCGGCCTCGACATGCTGCCGCTCGGCCGCGTCGTCAGCAACGAGAAGGTCAAGGACCATCACGCGATCATCCCGACCAACGCCGAGCGTCATCCGGTCGACAAGATGAGCGATGACGACCGCAAGATCTACGACATGGTCGTGCGGCAGTTCCTCGCGGTCTTCCATCCCGAGGCGGTGTTGGAGAACACGCGCGTCGAGACGACGGTCGAAGCGCACGTCTTCCGCACGAGCGGGCGCCTGCTCGTCGTTCCCGGCTGGCGCGGGGTGTTCGGCGAGGCGGCCGACCTCGACGACGCGCAGAGCGATGACGACGACGAGGGTCCGAACCAGCGTCTGCCCAAGCTCGAGCAGGGCGAGTCGGCCGAGGTCCGCAAGATCGTCTCGGCCCGCAAGGAGACCAAGCCGCCGCACCGCTACAACGACGGCTCGCTGCTGCGTGCGATGGAGACGGCCGGCAAGCTCGTCGATGACGAGGAGCTGCGCGAGGCGATGAAGGAATCCGGGATCGGCACGCCGGCCACCCGCGCGGCGATCATCGAGCGGCTGCTGCAGGTCGGCTACATCGAGCGCGACGGTCGCGCTCTCGTCGTCACCGAGAAGGGGCTGAACGTGATCCGGCTGCTCGGCGAGCACGCCCTCACGTCGCCGAGCATGACGGGCGAGTGGGAGCACCGCCTGGCGAACATCGAGACCGGCCAGGACTCCCGCAAGGCGTTCATGTCCGACATCGTCAAGTTCGCCGAGGCGACGGTCCACGAGCTCGACTCCAATCTCAAGGACGTGCGCATCCCCCGCGCCAACCTCGGGCCGTGCCCCGTCTGCGGTCAGGACATCGTCGAGAACCGCAAGGGGTACTCGTGCTGGGCGCGCGAGGACCCGGGCTGCGGCTTCGTCATCTGGAAAGCGAAGGCCGGCAAGCAGCTCCCGATGGCCGTCGCGCGGGAGCTGATCAAGACGGGCCGCACCGACAAACCGGTCACCGGCTTCAAAGGGCGGTCGGGCAAGAGCTTCCGCGCCCGCCTCGCGCTGATGCAGACCGAGGAGGGCCGCTGGCGTGTCGAGTTCGACGAGCCGTGGGCTCGCGAGGGCGCGAAGCCGCCCGAGGGCGACGAGGTTTCCGACGCCGCCACGGATGCGATCGCCGCGGACGCGGCCGACGGCGCCGAGCCCGCCGCCGCCTGAGCACCAGCAGGCCGCCCCGAGCACCCGCACGCCGCCCGAGCACCCGCACGCCGCCCGAGCACCGCACGCCGCCCGAGCCTCAGCACGGCCGGGGGCGGAACGTCGCGTCGGGGGCGAGCGCCACCATAGGCGTGGATGCCGCTCACGCTCGTTCTCGGACCCGCCAACTCGGCCAAGGCCGGCGAAGTGCTCGCCGCCCACGCCGCCGCCGCCCGTCGCGGCGCGCTGCTCGTCGTTCCGACGGTCGCCGATGCCGAGCACTATGACCGTGAGCTCGCCGCCGGCGGCGTCGCGCTCGGCCGTGCACTGACGTTCGCCGGTCTGATCGGCGAGATCTCTCAGCGCGCCGGGGTCGACCCGGTCCGGCTCACACAGCTGCAGCGCACCCATCTGGTGCGGCGGACGGTCGGCTCGCTCGAGCTTCCGGCGCTCGGCACCGCCGCTCGCTCGCCGGGGTTCATCCACCACGCCGGGAACCTGATCGCCGAGCTCCGCCGCGCCCGCGTGTCCGCCCCGCGGTTTGCCGCCTCGCTGCGCTCGTGGGCCGGTGGCGATCCCGCCCGCACCGCCTACGCGGCCGATCTGGCGGCGATCCCGCTGCGGTACGCCGAGCTGCTCGCGCGGCTCGGCCGCGTCGACCAGGAGCAGTTCGCCTTCACCGCGCTCGACGCGGTCCGCGCTGCGCCGGCCTGCTGGGCTCAGGCACCCGTGTTCGTCTACGGCTTCGACGACCTCACGGAGATCGAGCGTGACGCGATCGAGACGTTGAGCACGGTGGCCGACGCCCACGTGACGGTGTCGCTCACCTACGAGCCGGGCCGGCCCGCGCTGGCGGCGCGCGGACCGCTTGTCGAGTCGCTGCGCGGGCTCGCCGCAACGGTTCGGGAGCTGGACTCGCGCGACGAGCACTATCACGACCATGCGCGGGTCGTTCTCCACCACCTCGAGCGCCGGTTGTTCGAGCCTGAGCCACCCAGGATCGAACCCGGCGACGCGGTCGGGTTGCTCGAGGCCGGCGGCGAGCGTGCCGAGGCCGAGCTGATCGCGGCCGAGGTCCTCGGCGCGCTCGCGGCCGGGGTCCCGCCGAGCGAGATCGTCGTCGTCTGCCGCTCGCTCGCCCGCTCGGGGGCGCTGCTCGAACGGACGTTGCTCCGCTACGGGATCAGCGCCGGCAGCGACCGGCGCGTCCCGCTCGGCCACACAGCCCTCGGTCGCGGGCTGCTCGCGCTCGGCCGCCTGGCCTTCGACCCGGACGCCGGCGCCGGCGACCTGCTCGCCTACCTGCGGACCCCCGGGTCCGGCGCGCCGGCTGAAGCGGCTGACCGGCTCGAGCGGGTGGTGCGCCGCGGCGGGATCCAGACGGCCGACCGCGCGCTGGCAGCCGCCGCGACCGACGTGCCCGAGCTGGAGCTGCCGGAGCTCTCCCTGCTGCGGGACGCGCCCGACGCCGGCGCTGAACTGGCGGCCCACGCGCGCTTGATGCTCGACGGCGCCCATCCTGGCGCCGCCGCTGTGCTCGACAGCGCCGAAGAGCTCGATGCCCGAGCCGCGGCAGCCGTGCTCGCTGCACTCGCGGAGCTCAGGCAGCTTGGTCCGGCGCTGCCGGGCGCGGAGCTGCTCGAGCTCCTTGCCGGACTGGAGGTTCCGGCCGGCCGCGCCACACGCGGAGGGCGGGATGGTGCCGTCGTGCTGATCGCCGAGCCGCTCTCGATTCGAGCGCGGCGCTTTCGCCGGGTCCTGATCTGCGGACTGTGCGAGTCGGAGTTCCCGGCGCCCACCGATGACGAACCGTTCCTCGGCGAGGAGGACAGGCACGAGCTGGCGCTGGCCTCGGGGCTCGTGCTGGCGGCCGAGCGAGACCCGCTCGCGCGCGAGCGCTACCTGTTCTACGCCTGTGCCTCGCGGGCGACCGAGCGCCTCGTGCTCAGCTACCGAAGCTCTGACGAGGAGGGGAACCTCGTGCTGCCCTCGCCGTTCCTCGCCGACGTCGCCGAGCTGTTCGACTCGGGGTGGTCGGAGCGCCGCCGCCGGCGCCTGCTCGCGGACGTCGTCTGGCCGCCGGGCGACGCCCCGACGGAGCGGAGCGGGCTCTGGCGCTCGCTGCCGCGGTGGGGGAGAGCGGGTCGCCGCGGACCGCCGGCGCGGCGACGGTGACGCTCGGTGAAGCGGCGCTGAGCTGCGTCCGGCATCGGGACGTCGTCTCCGGTCACGCGCTCGAGTGCTTCGCTCAGTGCCCGGTCAGGTGGCTCGTCGAGCCCCAGCTCCAGCCCGCCCAGCTCGACCCGGACGAGCTCCCGCTCGTCCGCGGGAGCTTCATGCACGACGTGCTCGAGCGCGTCGTCGCCGGGCTCGGCGGGCCGGTCACGGTCGCGTCGCTGCCCGAAGCCGAGCGGCGTCTGGACGAGCTCACCGCCTTCCCGCCTGCGGCGCTCGCGCCCGGAAGTCCGCCGGCGGTGCGGCGGGCACTGCTCCACGGGATCGAGGCCGACCTGCGCCGCTACCTCCGCCATGAGGCGCTCGACGGGTGCGAATGGGTGCCGGACGCGCTCGAGCTGCGATTCGGCATCGAGCCCGATCCGGCCGCCGAGCGGGATGCTGTGCCCGCGGTCGAGCTGTCCAGCGGCGGCGAGAGCGTGCTCCTGCGAGGAGTGATCGATCGCGTCGATGTCGAGCCGGGCGGCCGGCGGGCGATCGTGCGCGACTACAAGAGCGGCGCCAACCGACCCGAGCGGGCCGCGGCGAAGTGGACCGAGGGCGCCCAGTTCCAGGTCGCGCTGTACATGATCGCCGTCCGCCGCCTGCTCGAGCTCGACCCGATTGCGGGCCTCTACCAGCCGCTCACCGGGCGCGACATGCGCGCTCGTGGCGCGTTCGAGGCCGGTGTCGACGTCGGTCGATCCGTGTACGCCACCGACGCCCTCGAGGCGGACGCGCTGGCGCCGCCTGCTCGACGAGATCGAGCGCATCGCGGTCGAGCTGGCGGTCACGCTGCGGCGCGGCGAGCTGACCCCGTCGCCGGGGTCGTGCTCGCGCGACGGCTGCCTGCACCCGGGAATCTGCTGGGCGGTCCGGTGAGGTTCACCGACGAGCAGACGGCCGCGATCGAACGCCGGTCGGGCGAGCTGCTGCTCGACGCCGGCGCGGGCAGCGGCAAGACCTCGGTGCTCGTCGAGCGGTTCGCGCGCGCGCGTGCTCGACGACGGCGTCGACGTCGCGCGGATCCTGGCGATCACGTTCACCGAGAAGGCCGCGGCCGAGCTCCGCGAGCGGATCCGCGCGCGCCTGCGCGCGCTCGGCGCGCTGCCGCCGCCCGCGAGACCGAGGGTGCGCTGGATCTCGACGATCCACGGGTTCTGCGCGCGCGTGCTGCGCGCCCATGCGCTCCGACGCCGGTCTCGATCCGGCGCTTCGCGTCCTCGACGAGCGCGAGGCCGAGGAGCTGTCGGCGGCGGCGTTCGACGACGCGGTCGCGGCGGCGGCCGCGACCGGCTGGGGCACGGATCTGATCGCGTCGCACCGGCTGCGCGGACCTGCGCGCAGGCGATCCTCGCGCGTCATGCCCAGCTCCGCTCCGCGCGGCCTCGAGCCGGCGCTGCCGCCGCTCGCGGCGCCGGACGCCGGGTCGGCTCGACCGGGCCCGCGCGAGGTGCGGGCCGCGGCCGCGCGACGCTCGCGCTCGAGCTCGGCTGCGTGCCGGAGCCGTCAAGCGCGCGTGCGTGCAGGCGCTCGCGGCGCCTGGAGCGCGGCTCGGTGGCTGCTGGCGACGGCCGACCCTGTGGCCCGGCGAGCTCGACGCGGTCAAGCTCCCCGCCCGGAACGGCGCGCGGCGCTGCAGAGCGAGGCGTGCGAGGCTACCGACGACGCGCTGGCCGGCGCTCAGCGAGCGCGGCGCGCGGGCGGCTTCGCCCAGCGTGCGCGGGATGCGCTCGACGAGCTGCTGCGCAGCTACGCCGACGCGCTACGCCGCGCTCAAGGCGGAGCGGTCGGCGCTCGACTTCGAGGATCTCGAGCTGCGTCGCGCGCGACCTGCTGCGCGCGGCGGCGAGGTCGGCGCGAGCGCTACGCGGCCCGCTTCGACCACATCATGGTCGACGAGCTCCAGGACACCAACCGGGTCCAGCTGGCGCTGATCGACTTGATCGCGTCGGGCAACCTGTTCACGGTCGGCGACGCGCAGCAGTCGATCTACGGCTTCCGGCATGCCGAGGTGGAGCTGTTCGAGAGCCGCGGTCGCCGAGCTCGAGACGCGCGGCGCGCGCGCGGCGCTGCGGACGAACTTCCGCTCGCGCGCCGAGATCCTCGAGCCGCTGAACACGCGCCTTCGCGCGGGCGCTGCGGGACGGCTTCACGGCCGCTGCGCGTCGGCCGCGTCAGGCGGCGGCCGCCGACGGCGCCGCGGGTCGAGCTGTTCGTCGTCGACAAGGGCGCCGACATGGGAGCGAGACGGTCTCGCCGCGCCGTGGCGGACGGCGGAGGCCCGGGCGCTCGCGGCGCGCGTCAGGGCTCTGATCGACGGCGCGCGAGTGCGGTCCCGGCGAGGTCGTCGTCCTGACGCGCGCGACGACCGACCTGCCGTCTACGAGCGCGCGCTCGAGGCCGAGGGCGTCCCGACGTACGTGATCGGCGGCCGCGGCTACTGGTCGCATCCGCAGGTGGTCGAGCTCGCCGCCTACCTGCGGGCGCTCGCCAACCCGCTCGACCAGCGAGGCGTACCTGTCGACGCTCTGTCTCGCCGCTCGTCGGCCTCTCGCTCGACGCGGCTCGTGCTCGTCGCGGCCGGGTGCCGCCGATCGAGCTCGATGCGCCGGGACCGGGAGGCGCTCGCGGCCTTCGAGGCGTGGTTCGCGGAGCGAGCGCCGCGCGGCGCCGCGGCTCGGGATCGAGGCGATCATCGACCGGGCGCTGCTCCGCAGCGGCTACGCCGAGGCGGTGCTGCGCCTGCCCGGGCGGCCGGCGCCGGCTGGCCAACGTCCGCAAGCTGATGCGGCTCGGGCGCGAGTACGAGTCCGCGCACGGACCGATCTGCGCGGGTTCGTCGCGCATCTCGGGCGAGCGGCGTCGATCGGGAGAGCGAGGCGCCGGTCGAGAGCGAGGCGCTGGACGCCGTCCGCCTGATGACGATCCACCGCGCCAAGGGGCTGGAGTTCCCGTGCGTCTGCGTCGCCGACCTCGGCCGTGGTCCGCGACTACACGGCGCCGTGCTGCGGCTCGGCCGCGACGGCCGGCGCCTCGGGCTCCGGATCGGCGCGGCCGGGCACCGGCGCGAAGCTGCCGGCGCTCGACTACGACGCGCTCCGAGACGAGCGGCTCGCTGCCGAGGAGGCCGAGGAGCGGCGGCTCTTCTACGTCGCGATGACGCGCGCGCAGGAGCGGCTGATCCTGAGCGGCGCCGCTCGGATGGACACGTGGGCGAAGGGGAATCGCTCGACGCCGGTCGACTGGATCGTCCCGGCCTTCATCCCGCAGATCGCCGAACGCGTCGACGAGCCCGCGATCGAGACCGCGGACGGCGTCCGCCTGACGTTCATCCGCGAGGCCGACTTGGATACAAATAACGCCCCTGTAGGGCACTTTTTGTATCCAGGTGAGGGGGAGGGGCCGCTCGGACGGCCCCGCGCAGCGTCGCCGGCCGCGTCGACACCCGTCGCCGTGCTCGCGCCGGCCGCGCCCGTCGCGCCCGTCGCGCCCATCGCGTCCGCCGTGCCCGTCGCGCCGGCCGCGCCCGCCGTGCCCGCCGTGCCCGCCGTGCCCGTCGCGCCCGCCGTGCCCGCCGGCACACCGGTGCCCTCGCTGAGCTATTCCTCGCTCGCCGAATACGAGCGGTGCGCGTACCGCTTTTACGTCGAGCGCGTGCTCGGCCTCCCGGGTGGCGACACGGCTCTCCCAGCAGATGGCGAGCGCCATCGCGGGATCGCCCGGGACGCCGCGCTCGAGCGCGGAACGCGCGTCCATGCTCTCCTCCAGCGCATCGACTTCCGTCACCCGGTCGTCCCCGCCGATGCCACGCCCGAGCTGCGCGAGCTGATCGCCGGGCTGCTGGACAGCGAGCTCGGCGGCCGGCTCGGCGATGTGCTGGAGGCGCGCAGCGAGCAGCGCTTCGCGTTCCTGCTCGGTGAGCATGAGACGCTGGTGACCGGCACCTTCGACGTGCTCGCGACCGAGCGCGACGGGTCGCTGCTGGTCGTCGATTACAAGACTGGTGCCGTCGCCGATTACCGCCTGCAGCTGGTGATCTATGCGGTCGCGGCCTTGCGGCTTGGGACGGCGGCCGGGGCGGCCGCGGCGGCCGGGGTGGCCCGGGCCGACGCAGCGGTCGAGGTGGTGCACGCCTTCCTCGAGGCCGGCGAGCTACGCGCGGCCGTGTTCACGCCGGCCGATCTCGGGCCCCTCCAGGCCGAGCTCGAAGCGAGCGCCGAGCCGCTGCTGCGCTCGCGGTTCCCCGTGGCCGATCAGCCGCACCGGGGGCTCTGCACCGGCTGTCCGGCGCTCGGCGGCCTCTGCTCCTGGCCCGCGGCGGTCGCGCTCCGGGAATCCTCCGACCGGCTCTTCTAGGTTCAGCGAGCGGCCCGCGACCGGACGCCAGGCCGGCCCAGCTACTGCTACTCAGGCGCCGGCTCGGTCGGAAGTCCGGCCTCCAGGTAGGCGAGCGCCTCGTCGATCAGCTCCAGGTAGTCGGCACCCGGCTGGCCGTCGGCGGCCAGCATCGCCGCGATCACCACACCGAGGACGGCGCCGGTCAGCGCCCGGACCGGCGCGGCATCGACCGGCTCGCCGGTGCGAGCCGCGACCGCCTCGGCGAACGGGAGCAGCGTGCCGGCCAGTTGATCGAGCGCTCGCGCGCGCAACTCGGGCACGGCGATGATCAGCGAGCCACGCTGACGCTCCTGCGCCAGTTCGTCGGCGGGGAGGCTCGCCAGCACCCCTCGCATCGTCCGGCGCAGCGCTGCGATCGGGCTCAGCTCGGCCGGCTGCGCGCGGAAGGCCGCGAGCATCAGCGGGTCGTAGCGATCGTGCAGGACCACGTCCTCCTTCGTCGGGAAGTAGCGGAAGAACGTGCTCTGCGAGACCTCGGCTCGCTCGGCGATCTCGTCGATCGTGGTCTCGCTGTATCCCTGGCGCTCGAACAGGTGCAGCGCGGCGGTCTGGATCGCTGCGCGCGTCTGGGCCTTCTTGCGCTCGCGCAGGCCCGGTGGCTTCTCGTCAGCTGGTGAGGACAACGTCTCTGCTCGCTGGGGTTGTGTGGGCGGTACCGCGACCGCGACCGCGGCCGCGGCCGGGGCCGGGCGCGTCGACTGTGTCGGGATCGGCGTCGAGGTCGGGGTCGGTTACGGTCAGGAACACGAGCGCCAGCAGGGCGCCCACGATCGCGATCGCGCTCGCGACGAGCAGCGATCGATCCATTCCGTGCACGAAGGCGGCACGGGCCGCGTCGAGCAGCGCCGGCGCGTGCGACTTCTCGGCGGTCGCGACCGCCCCGAAGATCGATTCCCGAACCGCGCGCGCAGCGGCGCTCGGCAGGCCGGCCAGGGCCAGGTGGAGATGAGCGAGATAGACCGAGCTGAGGATGCTGCCGAGGACCGCGGTGCCGAGCGGCCCGCCCGTCTTGTTGACCGCCTGCATCACGGCCGAGCCGATCCCGCTGTGCTCCTCGTTCAGCGCGGACAGCGCGCACGACGAAGCGGTCGCCATCGCCAGCCCCGTCCCGGCGCCGACGAGCGCCATCCACAGGGCGATGAACCCGCCGCCGGCGCCGACGCTCGTCGTCGACCCGAGCGCCTGGCCGGCGGCGAGCACGGCGAAACCGCCGGCGACGGCGAGCCTGGCGCCGATCCGGCGGACGATCAGATCGGCCGGGATCGCCCCGACGACGAGGCCGCCGACGAGCGGCAGCAGGCGCAGCCCCGAGCCCATCGCGTCGGTGCCGAGAACGCCTTGGAAGTACTGGGGCATCGTGAACAGAACGCCCATCATCGCCAGCACGCCGAACGCGATCAGGATCACGCCCCACGTGTAGGGCCGGGATGCGAACAGTGCCGGGTCGATCAGCGGACGGCCCCCGGGACGGCGCGCGAGCGCCCGCTGCCACGCGACGAAGCCGGCGAGCACGGCGAGTCCGGCTGCGATCGAGACGAGGGCGGGGACGTCGCCCCACCCGTGCTGTCCGGCTTCGATCAGGCCGTACGTGAGGCCGACGAGGCCGGCCACCGACGACGCGACGCCGATCAGGTCGAGCCGCGGGGGCCGCTCTGCGCGCGACTCGGGCACGAGCGCGGCGGCGGCGATCAGCCCCAGCAGCACGACGGGGACGTTCATCAGGAAGACCCAACCCCACCAGGCATGGGTCAGCAGCCAGCCGCCGAGGATCGGGCCGATCGGCAGTGCCAGGAAGTTCGCCGCCGACCAGATCCCGACGGCCTTCGGCCGCTCCTCCTCCCCGAACAGCACGGTCAGCGAGGACAGCGCCATCACGATCACGCCGGCGCCTGCCACTCCGAGGAGCACGCGTGCCCCGATGAACTCGGCGCTCGATCGCGAGGCGGCACAGGCGACCGACCCCACCCCGAACAGCGCGAGTGACCCGATCAGCACGGCCTTTCGCCCGTAGCGATCCCCGACGAGGCCGGCCGGCAGCATCGCGGCGGCGAGCACGAGCAGGTACGTCGCGGTGAACCATTGGAGATCCGACTCGGATGCCCGCAGCTTGGTCGCGAGGGTGGGCAGGGCGACGCTGAGGACGGTCCCGTCGATTCCGACGGCGAGGACCGACAGGCTGATCGCGCCGAGCGCCCACCAGCGGGTCCGAGATGGCTTCATAAACAGACAGTAGCACTCAAATGAGGGCTACAGTCAGTTTAGCGGTCGCTCCTGTTCGAAACTGACCTCGATCGTCTCGTCCGCATGACGTTCCTCGGCCTTTGCCAGCGCCGTGTACGTTTCCTGGTCGGCCGGCTGGTCGGGCGGGCCGAGCAGGGTGCGGGGCCACAGGCGGCGCGTCAGCACGACGTTGAGCTCGGCCGCGTAGAGCGTGATCTGCGCACCGAGATGGAGCCAGACGAGCAGGGCGATGATGAACGCGAAGGACGCATAGGCGCCCGGAATGCCCTTGATCACGTGGCCGACGTAGAGGCCGCCGACCGCCTGCAGGATCGTCCAGAGGACGGCGGCGACGATGATCCCGCGCCACAGCGACCTCGTCGGCACGACGCTCGCGGTCATCAGGCGGAACGAGACGAGGAACAGCAGGACGTTGACGAGCAGCGAGACGGCAATCCCGAGCACCTTCGCGAGCGGGCCGCCGACTCCGCCGGTGACGACGCCCGAGGCCGCCGTCGCGACGATGAAGAGCACGCCGAGCATCAGCAGCAGGAGCAGGCCGCGTGCCCTCGCCGGCAGGAATCCCGGTCGCTCCTTGCGAGGCACCGCCCAGATCGTGTCGAGCGCGTTCTGCGCGGCATTCGTGACGCCCAGCCCCGACCACAGCGACGTGACGACGCCGAGGATCAGTGGCAGCAGGTGCCCGTGTAGTGACGTGAACGAGAGGTAGTCGCCGACGGCCGGGAAGTTCTTCTGCACCGAGTGCTCGACCGACAGCATCTCGCTGTGGTTGTGCCCGAGGACGTACCCGAGGATCGTGACGAACACGAGCAGCAGCGGGAACAGCGAGAAGAAGGCGTAGTAGGCGACGAGTGCGGCGAGGTTGCCGCCCTGATCATCCCCGAACTTCTTGACGACCGCCAGCGGCACCGCCAGCGGGGCGTGCCGCTGCTGCCACGAGTCGAACCGCTTGACCGGAGCCGGCATGTCCATGCTCGGATTGATACCCGTTCGCGGCGCGGGCTCGCAGCATCACGGTCGCTCCGCCCCGGGGGCTGAACGTGATGCTCCGGCGGGCGGTCGTCTCGGGCCGCGCGCCGCACGCCTCAACCGTGAAGCGCCGGAGCAGCGCGGTGAGCACGATCTTCATCTCCTGCTGCGCGAACGCGGCTCCGACGCAGCGCCGGCGCCCGCCCCCGAACGGCAGCCAGGTGTAGGTCCCCGGCTGTGACTCGAGGAACCGCTCGGGCCTGAACGCGAACGGCTCCGGATAGATCTCGGGGTCGTGGTGGACGAGGAATGCCGAGCACAGCAGCGCCACCCCGGCCGGATACTCGACCCCTCCGATCGTCACGGGGCGCTTCGTCAACCGGGGCTCGAGCATCGGCACGACGGGTCGCAGGCGGAGGATCTCGTGCACCGTCGCGGTCAGGTATTCCTCGCTGTCACCCGCGTCGATCTCGGCGATCAGCCGCCCCTGGATCCGCTGCTCGCCGGCGAGATGGACGAGCGCCCACCCGAGCGCGGACGCCGTCGTCTCGTGGCCCGCGACGAGCGCAGTCATCAGCTCATCGCGAAGTTCCTGGACGCTCATCTCCGAGCCGTCCTGGTGGCGCGCGGTGAGCAGCATCGAGAGGATGTCGGCGCCGGGTTCGGCGCCCGCGTGCAGGGCCGCGCGGCGTTCACGGACCTCGTCGAAGATCATCGCGTCGGTCTGCGCCCTGACGCGGTTGAACCGGCGCAGCAGCGGGATCCAGCGCCCGAGACGATGGACAGCCGGCACGATCGACATCGGGTTCTCGGTGAACTCGAGCAGCTCGCCCATCGATTCCCGCAGATGATCGAGCCGCGAGCCGCGCTCGAGGCCGAACACGGCGCGCAGGATGATCTCGAGCGTGAGTCGCTGCAGACGGGGGTGCAGAGCGATCGGCGCGTCGGTCGGCCAGCCCTGGAGCTCGGCCTCGGTCAACTCCTCCATCAGCCCTGCCAATGCCTGCATCCGCTCGCCATGGAAGGCGGGGAGCAGGAGCCGGCGCTGTTCGAGGTGCGCGTCCTCGTCGAGCAGGATCACCGAATGGCGACCGAGCAGCGGCTCGAGCACGAACGACCCCTCGCCCGGGTGGAGGACCTCGGGGTCCGCCGTCAGGACCTCCCGGATGTCAGCCGGGTCGGAGAGCGCGACGAGCGGCGACTGGAACGGGAGGGCGATCGTCGCTCGCTTGCCGTACCGGCGGAGCGCCAGCATCGCCGAGGTCGGCCGCAGCCAGATCCAGGCGAGCTGAACGAGCGGCGGCAGCCGCGGCCCGGGTGGGAGCGAGGCTCTGCCCGCCGTCGCAATGCTGCCCTGCTCGTCACGGGTCGGACTCACGATACGGCTGAGTATATATACTCATAAGTATGCTCGTACCAGTGACATCGGTCACAGATGCCGCGCGGTGAGTTCGACCGCAGCGTCCGTCGTGCGCGCACCCGCTCGCAGCTGCTGGAGGCCGCGGCGCACGTGTACGTCGACCGGGGCGTCGACGCGGCGACGCTCGACGACGTCGCCGAGCGGGCAGGGTTCACGAAGGGCGCCGTGTACGACCACTTCGGCAGCAAGGACAACCTCCTGTTCGCCCTGCTCGACGAGCATCTGGCGACGCAGATCGCTGAGCAGATCGCTCTGTTCGACGCCAACCGTGACGTGCCGGAACGTCCCCGGATCGGCGCCGACCGCTGGATTGCGCACCTGGAGTCGGACCCGACGGCGCTGCGGCTGTTCGTCGAGGCTTGGGTCAGGGGCCAGCGCGACGAGGATGTCCGGGCGCGGGTCAACGCCGCGCTCGAGCCGATGCGCGAGATGTTCCGCGAGTTCGGCCGCAGGCGCGCGGCCGAGCGCGGCGACACCTCGAGCGAGACGATGCTGGAAGGGGCGGCCAACGTCCTCACGGCGCTCGGCCTCGGATTCGCGCTGCTCAAGCTGACCGACCCCGACGCTGTCCCGTCGGGATTGCTGGGCGGCGCGTATCTGCTGCTCGCCGGCGCGCTCGATTCAGGCCCCGAGGCTCGTGCCGTGCTCGAGGTCGAGCAGGACGCGCTTGCGATCGAGGCCACCGGCGTAGCCGCCGAGCCCGCCGCCGGCGTGCAGGATGCGGTGGCAGGGAACGACGATCGGGAGCGGATTGCCGCCGAGCGCCGTTCCCGCCGCACGTGAGGCGCGCGGGCTCCCGGCCGCGGCCGCCACGGCGCCATAGCTGGACACGCTCCCGTATGGGATTCGCGCCGTCGCCCGCAGCACGCGCCGGGTGAAACCCGCATGCACGAGCCGCCAGTCGAGCGCCAGGTCGAACGCAAGGCGCCGGCCCGCGAAGAACTCGTCGAGCTCGCGGCGGGCCGGATCGAGCCGGGCCGGCGCGAGCAGCACCCGCGGCGAGATCGTCCGCGCGAGCTCATTCAGCACCGACTCCTGGTCCGGCGCTGACCCCGCCCCGCTCTCCCCGCTCTCCCCGCTCTCCCCGCCCTCCCCGCTCTCCCCGCTCTCCCCGCTCTCCCCGCCCTCCAGGTAGGCGATTCGCACGAGCCCGCGTCGTGTCGCCGCCAGCAGCAGCGGGCCGACCGGAGACGCTTCGACGACGTAGGCGATGTCGACGAGGCCGGCGGCAGCGGCGGCGGCGGACACATCCGGCAGCGGCCGCTCACCCGCCGCGGCAGCCGCCCGCTCGACCGCGGGTCGAAAAACGGCACAGGGTGTGCCGAAATTCGACCCGCGGTCGGCGTTGCCGCCGGTCTCCGGCTCACTCGAGCTCACCCGACGACGCTCCGCAGGCGCTTGAGACCTTCGAACACGTTCCGGCGGGCGGCCTCCTCGCTGCAGCCGAGCGCGCGCGCGATCACGGCGTAGTCGGCATCGACGACGAAGCGCAGCGCGACCGCGCCCCGCTGCTTCGGCGGCAGTGCGCGCACGGCGGTCCACAGCGCCGTGTCGCGCTCGGCGGGATCGTCCGCCTTCACGGCCGCGACCTCGGGCAGCGCATCGCCGGCCGGCACCGGGCCGCGGCGGCGGGCCCGGACCCGATCGATCGCCTTGCGGTGCGCGATCGTGAACAGCCAGCCCCGCAGGTTGCCGTCGTCGCGCAGCCGCGGATAGGCGCGCAGCGCCGCCAGCCACGTCTCCTGGTAGCAATCGTCGGCGTCGACATCGCCGACGCTCGCGACGAGGAACCGGTGGATGTCGCGGCCGTGGGCAGTCGAGCAGCGTCTGAAACGGAGGCAGCTCCACACGTCGATCAACGCGTCGCGAGATCACGGCGTGAGATGGTGACAACCCACCGCGTGACTACGCTGTCCTGATGGAACAGCGCACACTCGGAACCCAGGGCCTGTCGGTCTCCGCCGAGGGCCTCGGCTGCATGGGAATGTCGGAGTTCTACGGCTCGCTCGACGACGCGGAGTCCTTCGCGACGATCAATCTCGCGCTCGATCTCGGCGTGACCCTGATCGATACCGCCGACATCTACGGGCCGTACACGAACGAGGTGCTCGTCGGTCGCGCGATCGCGGAGCGTCGCGACGAGGTCGTGCTCGCGACCAAGTTCGGGATCGTCCGCGACCCCAATGATCCGACGGTACGCGGCGTCAGCGGCCGCCCGGAGTATGTCCGCGCCTGCTGTGAGGCGTCGCTGCGGCGTCTCAGCCTGGACCACATCGACCTCTACTACCAGCATCGCGTCGACGCCGACGTGGCGATCGAGGAGACGGTCGGCGCGATGGGTGAGCTCGTCGAGGAGGGCAAGGTCCGCTTCCTCGGTCTCTCGGAGGCGGCACCCGAGACGATCCGCCGGGCCCACGCCGTGCACCCGATCTCGGCGCTGCAATCCGAGTACTCGCTGTGGACGCGGGAACTGGAGGAGGAGATCCTGCCGACGATCCGCGAGCTCGGGATCGGGCTCGTGGCCTACAGCCCGCTCGGCCGCGGCTTCCTGACCGGCGCGATCACATCGCCCGACGATTTCGCGCAGGATGACTTCCGCCGCCACAATCCGCGCTTCCAGGGCGAGAACTTCGCGCGCAACCTGCAGCTCGTGGAGCGCGTCAGGGAGCTCGCGCACGAGCGCAACTGCACCCCCGGCCAGCTCGCCCTCGCCTGGGTTCTCCACCAAGGACACGACATCGTGCCGATCCCGGGCACCAAGCGCCGCCGCTACCTCGAGGAGAACCTCGAGGCCACGGAGGTCAGCCTCAGCGCCGACGATCTCGCCCGGATCGACGAGGCAGCCCCGATCCACTTCGCGGCCGGCGACCGTTATCCCGACATGACCCGCATCGCGCCGACTCAGATCGCCTGAGGATGGTGCCGATAAGGACGGCAGTGCTTGCCGCCATTCTCAGCGCCGCGGCGCTCTCGGGCGCTGCTCCGGCGCTTGCCCAGACCGGCTGCCTGGTCAGGGATTCGCACACCGGCGTGCGGACGTCGGACCTCGGTTCCGCGATCGCCGCGGCTGACCCCGGTGACACGCTCAACATCACCGGAACCTGCACGGGCAACTTCACGGTGACGATCCCGCTGACCCTGAAGGGCGGCCTCTATGCGACGCTCGACGGCGGTGGCAGCGGCACCGTGCTCACGATCGACGTCCCGACCGGCACCGTCAACGTCGAGTTCCTCAAGATCATGCACGGGTCCGCGACCGAGGGCGCCGGCATCTCCGCCGACGCGGGCACCTCTGACCCGCTGACTCTGGACCTCGCCTACGACCGGCTGCTCGACGATACGGCGTCGTTCGCGGGCGGCGGCCTCGATGCGGGCTCGATCACGGCGCTCAACATCACCGACAGCGCGTTCACGAATGACACGATCGCCGGTGGCGCCGACGGTGCCGAGGGGGCTGCGATCGCGTCGGGCGGCGAGATCGACATCGTCGACAGCAACATCATCGGCAACGGCGCGACGGCGCCGTCGACGGGCAGCGTGCTCGGCGGCGCGCTGTATTTGACCGGCCCCGCGATCCTCAACACCGAGTACGTCAACCAGACGACGGTCAGCGCCGGCCGCGTCGTCGGCGGGGGCGTCGATGCGACCTCCTCCCTCAGCGTCGTCAACTCGCAGATCGCGGACAACACCGCGACGACCGGCGCGGGATCGATCTCCGGCGCCGGCCTCTACGCCGCCGGGTCCTCGCTGCAGATCGAGACGACGAACGTCGGCGACAACATCGCGACTACGGGCGGCGGCACGATCGCGGGCGCGGGCATCGACGCCGGCCCTGCAACGCCGGTCGAGCTCGTGCACAGCTCGGTCTCGGGCAACACGGCGACGTCGGCGACCGGTCCGGTGACCGGAGTCGGGATCGGCGGCGGTGGCGGCTCGCTCACCCTCGAGGACACCGGCGTGTTCGACAACCATGGCAGCTCGACGGCCGGCGACGTCGACGGCGGCGCGATCGATCCCGGGGCTGCGCTGACGATCAGCGGTGGCCTCCTGACGGCCAATGCCGTCACCTCCTCGCAGGGGCTTGCGGACGGCGGCGCCCTCTTCACGAACGTGCCCGCGACGGTCAGCGGCGCCGATGTCACGGGCAATTCGGCCTCCAGCGCCGGTGGCGGAGCCTACATCGATGGCCCGGCGGGTTCGCTCGCGCTCGCGGGCAGCCTCGTGATCGGCAACACGGCCCCCATCGGGAGCGCGATCGACAACGACGGCGGGTCTGAGTCCGAGACGGACACCCTGGTCGTCGGCAGCTGCGTCGGCTGCAGCGCGGCGCAGCGCGGCGCAGCGCGGGCGGCGGCCCGCAAGCCGCCGCCCGCGGGTTGATCGATCGCCCCAAGACGGGTAGAAAACACGTATGGCGAGGGCGATCTGGAGTGGCGCGATCAGCTTCGGGCTGGTCAACGTGCCCGTCAAGCTGTACTCGGCGACTTCGCCGAAGAGCGTTCGATTCCACCAGCTCTCGGGCAAGACGGGCGCCCGCATCCGCCAGAAGCGGGTGGACGAGTCGACGGGCGACGAGGTCGCCTACGAGGACATCGTCAAGGGCTACGAGCTCGGTCCCGATCGCTACGTGCTGATCGACCCCGACGAGCTCGAAGCGCTCGACCCGAAGACGACCCGGACGATCGACATCGAGGATTTCGTCGACCTCGCCGAGATCGACCCGATCTACTACGACCACTCGTACTACCTCGCCCCGAGCGCGGGCGGCGCGAAGGCATACCGCCTCCTGCTGGAGGCGATGCGCGAGTCTGGCAAGGTCGCGATCGGCAGGGTCGTGCTCCGGTCCAAGCAGCAGCTGTGCGCGCTGCGGGCGGGCGGGGATCAAGGCGATGTCCTGACGCTGTCGACGATGCTGTTCGGCGATGAGGTGCTCGCGCCCGACGGCCTCGACGAGCTTGGCCAGCTGAACGATGCGTCGGCGACCGACCGGGAGCTGGCGATGGCCCACCAGCTGATCGACTCGCTGTCGGGCGACTTCGACCCGGCCAAGTACCGCGACGAGTACCGCGACCGCGTGCTGGCGCTGATCGAGCGTAAGGCGGCGGGCGAGGAGATCGCGGTCCCGCCGCAGGCCGAGGAGCCCGCTCCGGCGCCCGACCTGATGGCGGCGCTCGAAGCGAGTCTCGCCGCGGTCCGCTCCGGCTCGAGCGACGCGCCGGCCGGCGCGGCCGGCACGGCCGGCACGGCCGGCACCGGTACGAAGGCGCCGAAGACGTCCGCGCCGCGTTCGCGCAAGCCGAAGCAGCCGGCCCCGACCGAGCCCGCATAGGCCCGATCGGCGCGGCTGTCCGCCACCGCGTGGAAACCCGGTAGCCTTCAGTGGGCCACCACTTGCGGGCCTGCCCGCGCCGCTTTCCGTCTCCTCCTGCTCCTATGAAACCCGGACCCACCGCACCCGCGGCCACTGGCCTCTACGACCCCGCAAATGAGCACGACGCCTGCGGCATCGCGCTCGTCGCCAAGCTCTGGGGCGAGGCGACCCACGCCGTCGTCGAGAAGGCGCTCGACGCGCTCGAGAACCTCGAACATCGCGGCGCCGAGGGCGCGGACCCGAATACGGGCGACGGCGCGGGCCTGCTGCTCCAGATCCCGGACGCCTTCTTCCGGGCCGCCGCCGCCGGCGTCGAGCTGCCCGCTCCCGGGCGCTACGGGGTCGGCGTCTGCTTCCTGCCGACCGAGCCCGAGCGCCGTGCCGAGCTCGAGCTGCTGATCGAGGAGACGATCGAGGCGGAGGGCCAGCGGCGGCTGTGGTGGCGCGACGTGCCGGTCGACGAGCGGTTCGTCGGCGAGACGCGCGCTCGCGAGCGCCCCGTGCATCAGCCAGGTGATCGTCGGCGCCGCCGACGACGTCGTCGATCAGGCTCAGTTCGAGCGCAAGCTGTACGTGATCCGCCGCGTGATCGAGCGCGAGGCCGGTGACGAGGTCTCGCTGCCGAGCTTCTCCTCGCGCACGATCGTCTACAAGGGGATGCTGACCGCGCCGCAGCTTCCGCGATATTTCACGGACCTGCGCGATCCGCGGCTGGCGACGCGCCTGGCGCTCGTGCACTCCCGTTTCTCGACGAACACGTTCCCGAGCTGGGAGCTCGCCCATCCGTTCCGGATGGTCGCTCACAACGGTGAGATCAACACCCTGCGGGGCAACATCAACTGGATGCGGGCGCGCGAGTCGCAGCTCCGGTGCGAGCTGTTCGGAGACGACCTCGAGAAGGTCATCCCGGTGATCCAGCCGGGCGCGTCGGACTCGGCGACGCTCGACAACGTGCTCGAGTTGCTCGTGCTGACCGGCCGCTCGATTCCGCACGCGATCATGATGATGATCCCCGAGGCCTATCGGACCCGGCACGACCTCGATCCAGATGTCCGGGGGTTCTACGACTTCCACTCGTGTCTGATGGAGCCGTGGGACGGGCCCGCCGCCGTTGTCTTCACCGACGGTCGCATCGCCGGCGCCGTGCTCGACCGCAACGGGCTGCGCCCCGGACGCTGGATTCAGGACAACGAGGGCTACGTTGTGCTTGCCTCCGAGGCGGGCGTCCTCACCGTCGCCCCCGAGCACGTCCAGCGCAAGGGTCGTCTCGCGCCGGGCAAGATGTTCCTGCTCGACCTCGAGGAGGGCAAGATCGTCGACGACGAGCAGGCCAAGCGACGCGTCGCCCGCCGCAAGCCCTACGGCGAGTGGTACGAGCGCTCGATCGTGCACATCGAGGATCTGCCCGACCGCGAGCCTCGCGTGCCGCGCGTCGAGCCGCTGCGGTCCAAGCAGCTCGCCTTCGGCTACTCGCAGGAGGACCTCAAGCTGATCATCGCGCCGATGGCGGCGAAGGGCGAGGAGCCGGTCGCGTCGATGGGCAATGACGCCGCGCTGGCGGTGCTGTCCGATCGTCAGCCGCCGCTGTTCTCGTACTTCAAGCAGCTGTTCGCCCAGGTCACGAACCCGCCGATCGACCCGATCCGCGAGTCCGTTGTGATGTCGCTGCAGGCGGGGGTCGGCGCCGAGGTCAACCTGCTCTCCGAGTCGCCGGATCAGGCTCACATTCTCGTGATGAGCCAGCCGATCCTGCGCAATCACGAGCTCGAGAAGCTGCGCCAGGTCTCCCACGACGTGTTCGACGCGGCCACGCTCGACATCACCTGGCCGATCGAGCAGGGCCCGGACGGGATGGAGATCCGCCTCCACGACCTGTGCGGGGAGGCGGCGATGTACGTCGACAACGGCGCCAACATCCTGATCCTGTCGGATCGCAACCTCGGCCCCGAGCGCGTCGCGATGCCCTCGCTGCTCGCGGTCGCCGCCGTCCATCACCATCTTGTCCGTCGCGGAACGCGCCTTCGCACGGGCCTCGTGATCGAGTCGGGCGAGCCGCGCTCGATCCACGACATGGCGACGCTGATCGGCTACGGAGCCGCGGCGATCAACCCGTACGTGATGTTCGAGTCGCTCGACGAGCTCGCCGACCACTCCCTGCTGCCGGTCGATCTGAGCCGGGACGAGGCCGAGCGGCAGATCGTCAAGGCGATCGGCAAGGGCCTGCTGAAGACGATCTCGAAGATGGGGATCTCGACGATCCAGTCGTACTGCGGCGCGCAGATCTTCGAAGCCGTCGGCCTCCAGCCGGAGCTGATCGACAGGCACTTCACCGGGACGGCCTCGCGGATCGGCGGAATCGGGCTCGAGGAGCTCTCGACCGAGGCGATGGAGCGCCACTTCCGGGCCTATCCCCGCACCTCGCGCGACCTGCTGCCGGTCGGCGGCGTGCTCCAGTGGCGGCGCGACGGCGAGCGTCACATCTGGAATCCCGACACCGTCGCCAAGCTCCAGCATTCCGTGCGCGGCGCAGGCGGCGACGGCTGGCGGACCTACGAGGAGTTCGCCGAGCTCGCCAACGGCGAGGCGACCCACAGGGCGGCACTCCGGGGGCTGATGAAGATGCGGCTCGCCGAGCAGCCGCTGCCGCTCGACCAGGTCGAGCCGGCGACGCAGATCGTCAAACGCTTCACGACCGGTGCGATGTCGCTCGGGGCGCTCAGCCGCGAGGCTCACGAGACGCTCGCGATCGCGATGAACAGCCTCGGGGCCAAGTCGAACACCGGCGAGGGCGGCGAGGACCCGGCGCGCTTCAAGCGGGACGCCGACGGCGATCTCCGCCGCTCGGCGATCAAGCAGGTCGCCAGCGGGCGCTTCGGCGTGACGGTCCATTACCTCGTCAACGCCGACCAGATCCAGATCAAGATGGCCCAGGGCGCGAAGCCCGGCGAGGGCGGGCAGCTCCCTGGCCACAAGGTCGACGAGTACATCGCCTGGCTGCGGAACTCGACTCCCGGCGTCGGCCTGATCTCGCCGCCGCCCCACCACGACATCTATTCGATCGAGGACCTCAAGCAGCTGATCTACGACCTCCGCTGCGCCAATCCGAAGGCGAGTGTGTCGGTCAAGCTCGTCTCCGAGGTGGGAGTCGGGACGGTCGCGGCCGGCGTCGTCAAGGCCAACGCCGACCACCTCACGATCTCGGGCGGCGACGGCGGCACCGGCGCATCGCCGCAGTCCTCGATCCACGGCGCCGGCGTGCCGTGGGAGATCGGACTCGCCGAGACCCAGCAGACGCTGTTGCTCAACGACCTGCGCTCGCGGGTGATCGTCGAGGTCGACGGCCAGATGAAGACCGGTCGCGACGTCGTCATCGCCGCGCTGCTCGGCGCCGACGAGTTCGGCTTCTCGACCGCGCCGCTGATCGCGATGGGCTGCATCATGATGCGCGTCTGTCACCTCAACACCTGCCCGGTCGGCGTCGCAACCCAGGACCCTGTCCTGCGCGCGCGGTTCGCGGGGACCGCCGACCACGTCGTCAACTACCTGATGCACGTGGCCGAGGAGGTCAGACGGCACATGGCGGCGCTCGGCGTGCGGCGCGTCGAGGAGCTGATCGGCCGTACCGAGCTGCTCGACATGGACGATGCGATCGAGCACTGGAAAGCTGAGAAGGTCGACCTGTCGATGGTGCTCTCCACGCCCGATGTGCCGAGTGGATCCGCTCGTCACCGGACCCGCGGGCCCCAGCCGGTGCTCGACGACGCGCTCGACTGGGAGCTCGTGCAGCTGTGCGACGCTGCGCTCGAGTCGCGCGAGCCTGTCCGGCTCGGCCCGATTCCGGTCCGCAACGTCAACCGTACGGTCGGCGGCATCCTCTCGGGCGAGATCGCCCGCCGCCATGGCAGCCGCGGGCTGCCCGAGGGAACGATCGAGGTCGCGTTCTCCGGGTCGGCAGGGCAGTCGTTCGGCGCCTGGCTCGCGCCCGGCGTGACGTTCGCGCTGCGAGGCGAGACCAACGACTACACGGGCAAGGGCATGTCGGGCGGGATCCTGTCCGTGAGACCGCCGGAGACCGTCATGTTCCGCCCGGAGGAGAACATGATCGTCGGTAACACCGTGCTCTACGGAGCGACCGCGGGCCGCGCGTTCTTCCGCGGGCTCGCCGGTGAGCGCTTCGCGGTCCGCAACTCGGGCGCATCGGCGGTCGTCGAGGGCGTCGGTGACCACGGATGCGAGTACATGACCGGCGGCCGCGTCGTCGTGCTCGGTCCCACGGGCCGCAACTTCGCGGCCGGGATGAGCGGCGGGATCGCCTACGTCTATGACAAGGATCGCCAGTTCGCGCTCCGCTGCAACACCGAGCTGGTCGACCTCGACTCGGTCACCGCGGACGACGATGAGGAGCTGCGCGGGCTGATCGCCGAGCACCAGCAGCGGACCGGCTCACTCGTCGCCCGCAATGTGCTCTCGCAGTGGGAGCGCGGCCAACGCGAGCGCTTCGTGAAGGTGATGCCGCGCGACTACAAGCGGGCGCTCAGCGAGCAGGCGGCGGCGCGCGAGCTCGCCAGCACCGCCTGAGGCACCCCGGTCACCAGCTGCCGCGGTCGCCGGCGAGACGGATCAGGACCGTCGCCCACGTTCGTCGCGGCCGCCACGCCTCGGCGGCCGCCGCGAGCTCCTCGAGCGACATCGGCCGGCCGAGCCCGTACAGCCGCCCGGCGTTCTCGAGCACCCGGGGCTCGGCGACGGGGAGGAGGGCGTCGGCAAAGCCCGTCGCGCGGACGACGATCAGCGCTGCGTAGAACGGGCCGACGCCTTTGATCCGCTGAGCCTCCTCGAACGCCCGTTCTGGACCGACCTCGAGGAGCCGGGCCGCCTCGAGCGCACCCGTCGCCGCGGTCGCGGCCAGCCCCCGGAGCCGCTCGACCTTGTCCGTGTTCAGGCCCGGGGTCGGATCCGGAAGCTCGAACAGGTGATCGGGCTGCGGGAAGGCGTGGAGTGTGCGGCCGGCGAGCTCGAATCGCCGGCCGAACCGCTCCGCGATCGCGGCGCGCACCGTCGCCGCCTGGCGCGACGGACGCCGCGCCGAGATGATCGCCCAGGCCGCAGCCTCGTAGGGCGAGTGGAACAGGACGGGTCTCTGGCCCGGATGGGCTCGCTGCAGCTCGCCGAGCGTGGGGTCGCGCTCGCCCGCACGCGCGAACTCCTCGCCGTCGTGGTCGAGCGAGACGATCCGCGCGGCCTGCGCGACGGCGGCGCTCCCATCGGCGCCGTCCGCGGTGTGGACTTCGACGGTCACAGCCGCGTCGAGCGCGTCGCCGGGCTGCCGGAGCACGACGCCCGCATAGCCGGACCCGCCGTCGAGCGCGAAGGCGAGGCGCAGGCAGCCGTCGAACGGCGGCGGTCGCCCCTCCGTCGGGCCGAATCCGAAGCCGGCCGCGGCGCGGAGCGAAAACCCGCCGCTCGGCTGCAGTACGGAGGTTCTCGTCATCGCAGGCCGACTCTAGGAGCAATCGCGGTCAGATTCGGTCCGTTGCCGGCGCGCTGCCGTGCACGGGGGAGATTTCGCGAACGATGCATTAGCCTTCCGCGTTCATGGGCCAGGTCGGGGCGTTCCTCAAGATCCATCGGGTCGGGTTCGACAAGCGCGAGCCGACCGAGCGCGTGCTCGACTACAAGCAGTACTTCGGCCTCCAGAGCGTCGAGGAGCTCGGGCGCCAGGGGTCGCGGTGCATGGACTGCGGAATCCCGTTCTGCCACGAGGGGTGCCCGCTGGGCAACCTGATCCCCGATTGGAACGACCTCGTCTACCGCGACAGGTGGCGCGAGGCGATCGACCTGCTCCATTCGACGAACAACTTCCCCGAGTTCACGGGCAGGATCTGCCCGGCTCCGTGCGAGTCCGCCTGCGTACTCGCGATCAACGACGATCCGGTCACGATCGAGCAGATCGAGCTTGCGATCGCCGAGCGCGCCTTCGACAACGGCTGGGTCGTCGCGGAGGCCCCGACGCGCCGCACCGGCAAGACGGTCGGCGTGATCGGAGCGGGCCCTGCCGGGATGGCGGTCGCCGCCGAGCTCAACCGCTGCGGTCACCTGGTGACGGTGTACGAGCGCGACGAGGGCGCCGGCGGGCTGATGCGCTTCGGCGTGCCCGATGCGAAGCTCGAGAAGTCGATCATCGACCGGCGGGTCGCGATTCTCGAGCAGGAGGGAATCCGCTTCGAGCTGGGCGTCGACGTCGGCGGCGACGTGACCGCCGCCGAGCTGCAGGAGCGCCATGACGCGATCGTGATCGCGATCGGCTCGCGCGTCTCGCGCGACATCGACGTCCCCGGCCGGCGGGAGCTGAGCGGGATCCACTACGCCATGGACTACCTGTACCAGCGCAACCGCTGGGTCGCGGAATGCGAGGGCCGGCCGTTCCGGCCGACTCCGCCCGAGCAGCAGATCTCGGCGGCCGGGAAGCGCGTGATCGTGATCGGCGGCGGCGACACCGGGATGGACTGCATCTCCAATGCCAACCGGGAAGGCGCGCGCAGCACCGTGATCCTCGACGTCTACCAGGAACTGAGCGAGGAGGATCCCCGCCACCCGTGGCCGCTGCCGCCGAAGCGGACGCTGACGACGTACGCGCTCGAAGAGGGCGGCCAGCGCCGCTGGGGGACCGAGGTCACGGGCTTCGGGGGCGAGGACGGCGATATCACCAGCGTGTACGCGCGTCAGGTGACCGGAACCTCCTCGCGCGACCTGACACCGGTTCCGGGCAGCGAGTTCGTCCTGCCGGCCGATCTCGTGCTGATCGCGATCGGCTTCGAAGGGCCGGAGCCGGACGGCCTGGTCGCGGATCTCGGCCTGGAGCTCGACCACCGGGGCAACATCCGCACGCAGCAGACGTATCGGACCTCGGCGCCCGGCGTGTTCGCCTGCGGCGACGCGCGGATCGGCCAGTCGCTGGTCGTCACCGCGATCGCCGAGGGACGCAAGTGCGCGCGCGTCGTCAATCGCGCGGCTCGGCGGCACCCCGATGGACCAGGATCGCGAGCTGCTCGCGATCGGAGCGTGGAGCGGCGAGGCCGATCGCACGCTCCGTCACGAGGCCGAGGCCGCCGGGACGGTGCGCCCCGGCGAGGAGTTCTTCAGCGGTCCGGGGACGCGGGACAGATAAATCGCGCGGATGCTTGCGCGCATCCGCACTACCCAGCTATGCTGCGCGCGCAACCCGCGTGCAGAGCTGATCGGATGCCGGGGGGGCGGCAGGGGCCGTTGCCGACTTCGTGAGGATGCAAACCTGTTCCTCACGCAGCCGCAGGCGTGGAGAATTTAGGATTGATGAGCTTGGGTCGGGGAAACTCGCCCATGTCGGTCAGGGAACTGCGCCCCCACTTCCCTGACTCGTCGGGGGGCCCAGATGGATCTGGGCCCCCCGGCACCCTTCCGTGAGGCGATCCGGCGAGGTCGCCTGCAGGCGACCTCCTCGCCGTGTGGCACCTTTCAGGTAGTGAACGTGCTCGCTTCCTCGGCTCAGGTCGGGCATCTCTCGAGCCGCGTCGCGCGGCACGCGGGCTGCTCGATCGGGTGCACGGTCGACCACCTGCTGGACAACGCCGGCACCTTCTTCTCGCAGCTCGCGAACCTGCGGTGGGTGGCGCTGCTGATCGGCGTCGTCCTGTTCGGGCTCTATCTGACGCTGCGTTCGCGCGCGCTCCGGGCCGCGATCGCCGCCGCCTACCCGGAAACCCGTGTGCGCTGGCGCGACGTCTGGGGCGCCTACATGGTCGGCTACGCCGTCAACAACGTGTCGCCCCTGAGCGGCGGCAACATCCCGCAGCTGTTCCTGACGCGGATCTCGATTCCGCCGTCGTCGTACCCGACGCTCGCCGTCGCGTATTCGACCGGGGTGATCTTCGACTGGTTCATGGGCATGCTCGTCGTCGCCTTCGCGTTCACCCAGGGTGTCTTCCCGAAGCCGCCCAACTTCTCGCAGCTGCCGGCGTTCGACATCTCCTTCTTCGCGTCGCACATGCGCTTCACGCTGTTCTTCCTGACCGTCGTCGGCGTGCTCTTCTTCGTCGGCTTCGCGCTGCTGTCGGCGAAAGTGCGCGCGTTCTGGCAGCGCGTGCGCCAGGGCTTCGCGATCCTGTCGGACCGCCGCCGCTTTCGCCGCGAGATGTGCACCTGGCAATTCGTCAGCTGGGTGGCCCGGTTCGGCGGGTACTGGGCGCTGCTCGACGCGTTCCACATGCCCGCCTCGATCCGCAACGTGCTCCTCGTCCTCGCCGTCCAGGTCGTCGCCTCGGTGTTCCCGTTCACGCCCGGCGGCGCCGGTGTGCAGCAGGCGCTGCTCGTCACGATCTTCCAGCACAGCCGCTATGTCGCCGCGTTCTCGGTCGGCCAGCAGATCGCGACGGCCGCCGTCTCCTCGGCGATGGGGTTCGGTGCGCTCGTGCTCGTGTTCCGGCTGCGAAGCTTCCGCGAGGTGATGGCCCGTGGTCGCGAGCACCGTCGCGGCGAGGCGGAGCGCCGCGGCGGGTCGACCGGGATCCACGAGGTCCTCAGCTGAGCCTTTGGCTACCGTTCGCGCATGACCGCTCTGCCGAATGCCTGCGTGATCGGAGCGGGCTCGTCCGGGATCGCGGCGACGAAGACGCTCTCCGAGCGCGGGATCGACGTCGACTGCTACGAGAAGTCGGACCGGGTCGGAGGCAACTGGGTCTTCGGCAACCGCAACGGGATGTCGTCCGCCTACCGCTCGCTGCACATCAACACCTCGCGAACGCGGATGCAGTACGCGGACTTCCCGATGCCGTCGTCGTACCCGGACTTTCCCGACCACACGCGGATCGCCGCGTACTTCGACTCCTACGTCGACCATTTCGGGTTCCGCGACCGGATTCGCTTCGAGACCGGGGTCGAGCGAGCCGAGCGCGCTGCCGACGGCACCTGGTCGATCAGCACGGACCGGGGTGAGACCCATCGCTACGACATGCTGGTGGTCGCCAACGGGCATCATTGGGATCCCCGCTGGCCGGAGCCGCCGTTCCCGGGCAGCTTCGCGGGCGAGCAGATCCATTCGCACCACTACATCGACCACGAGCCGTTCCGCGGGCGCAACGTGCTCGTCGTCGGGATCGGCAACAGCGCGATGGATATCGCCGTCGAGTCGAGCTACGTGGCCAAGCGCACGATTCTCTCCTCGCGGCGCGGGGCCTACGTCCTGCCCAAGTACATGTTCGGCCGGCCGGTCGACCAGATCGGCGTCACCGGGATCGGGCCGCTGCTGCCCTGGGCGGTCAGGCGGACGATGCTGCAGACGCTGTACCGGTTCGGGGTCGGGCGCGTCGAGGACTACGGCCTGCCACGCCCCGACCACCGGCTCGGCGAGGCGCACCCGACGATCTCGGCCGATTTCCTGAACCGCCTCGCCCACGGTGAGATCACGTGGAAGCCGAACCTCCGGGAGCTGGCGGGCGGCACCGTCCGGTTCGAGGACGGGACGGCGGAGCCGATCGACGTGATCGTCTGGTGCACGGGCTACAAGGTGTCGTTTCCGTTCTTCGACGCGCACCTGATCTCGGCTCCGGACAACGATCTGCCGCTGTTCCGCCGGGTGTTCAAGCCCGGGATCGAGAACCTGGCTTTCATGGCCCTCCTGCAGCCGCTCGGCGCGACGATGCCGCTCGCCGAGGCGCAGGGCAGGTGGGTGGCGAGCTACCTGCGGGGCGAGTACCACCTACCCACCCGCGCCGCGATGGAGGCCGACATCCGCGCCGAGCGGGAGCGGATGTTCAGGCGCTACGTCGCCTCCAAGCGCCACACGATGCAGGTCGATTTCGACCAGTACCTGCGCGCCCTGCACAGGGAGGTGCGGGTCGGTTGCGAGCGGGCCCGGACGGCCCGATTTGCGCTGCCGGTGCCGCCGCGCGCCGCGGCCCTCGCGTCCGCGCCGGCCGGATGAGCGCCGTGGCCCGCCACCACTCGTCGTGACGGCCGCTCGGCGTGCGACGATACGCCATGGCGTGCCGAGCTTCTGTCGCCACAACCGGCTGATCCAGAACTGCCCGATCTGCTCCCGCGAGCAGCAGGTCGAGCTGCGTCCGATCGTGACCCCGCGCCCGGAGAGCGGAAACTCGCCGCGGCCGGCCGGCGGTGCCGGCCGCGGCGGCACCGGCGTCGGCTCGGCCCGGAAGGCGCCCGCCTCCGGCGCCGGACGGACGAGCTCGGGCACGGGGGTCAGGGTCAGGCGCCTGCGACGCGGTGCGGAGGACGGCTACCACTCGCCGCTGCTGCCGGGCCTCAAGTCGAGCGCCGACGCGGAGCGCCTCGCGCAGGAGATCGCCTTTGCCGCGTTCCGGTTGGAGCGGCTGGCCGCCGATCCGCCGGGACTGTTCGCGGAGGTCGCCTCCGGCGAGGACCTGGAGGAGCGCACCTGGCTCGCGTTCCAGATCGCCTATCTGGGGCCGCTCGAGGAGGAGGACCCGTTCGCGGTGATCGAGCAGGTCCGCACGACCTGGGCGTCGGGCGCGCTGCCCGACCTCGAAGGTGTCCGCACCGGACCGCGCAGCGCGCATGAGCCGGAGCGTGGCGCGCACACGCTCGACTCCTACCGTGCCTGGGCGGCCCGGGCCGGCTCGCAGGCACAGGCGTTCAGCGGCGAGGCGGCGTGGACCCCTGAGCGGCGCTTCGAGCGGCTGTTCGAGCGTCTCGCCCTTCCCGGCCTGCACCGCGATGCCCGCTATGACCTGCTCGTGACATTGGGTCGCACGTCGGTCTACGAGCTCAACGGCGCCGTCCTCCAGTTCGTCGGCGAGAACAAGGCGACGCTCGGCGCCAAACGGGCGCTCGGGATCGGGGATACCCTGCTGCTCGAGCGGCGCGCCGCGGCGCTCGCCGAGGCGTGCGGGGTCCCGCTCGAGGCGCTCGACCTGGCGCTGCACAACTGGGAGTCCGGCACACGCCTGCGGCTCGGACTCGAGCCGGACGCCGAGCCCGAGCCCGAGCCTGTCGAGCAGATCTCCGAGGCGCTCGGCCTCTGAGCGGCGCCCGCCGCCCGCCGCCCGAGCCGCTCCGTCCGGGGTGCCGCCTAGATTCTGCGGCGTCAGTCCGTCCACGAGTCGGAGCCGCCATGTCACTGTGTTTCATCGAACCGCAGAACGCAATTCGGGTGATCGCTGAGTCGGTCGGGCGTGAGGCCCGCCGTCAGATCCTCGGGGAAGTCGTGCGTGCGTGGGTCGACGAGATCCCGGAACCCGATCTCGAAGCGCACTATGCGAAGGCCGTCGCCGATCTCGACGAGCACGACCTTTCGATGCTCGCAGCCTGGCACGCCTCACTCGAGGTGATCGGACATCCGATTCCCAACAAGGAGTTCCTGATGGGGGTCTTTCCGTCCCTCGGTGAGAACCGGCGCGAGGCGCTGCGGATCGCCGCCGGGTTCCGTGGCGACGAGGCTTTCGAGGCTGGAGTGGGGGAGGAGGAGGCGCTCGACACCGTTCTCCCGTGGCTGTCGACCGAGCGCTGCGTACAGCTTGCGGGCGAGTGCCTCGAGCTCTACTGCTGGGATCGTCTGGGCTCCGAGAACTGACTCACCCGCCCTTCGCGCAGCGATTCGGCCTGAGGCGGCCGTGGGTTCAGACTCACGCCGCCCTGCGGGTCGCGCCGATGCTCCCGTGGATGGTCGCGAGCAGGGTGTCGACGACGTGCTCGTCGAACTGTGCGCCCCGTTGGCGGACGAGTTCGGCCGTGGCTGCGGCATCGCTGAGCGCCGCCCGGTACGGGCGTTCGCGGAGCATCGCGAAGTACGCCGCCGCGGCATGGATGATCCTGCTCTCGAGCGCGATCTCTGCGCCCCGCAGACCGCCCGGATAGCCGCTGCCGTCGACGTGCTCGTGGTGCTGCAGGACGAGTCCGGCCGCGCGCCCCAAGCCCCACGCCTCCAGCAGCTGTGCCCCCACGATCGGATGGGTCCTGAGGATCTGCAGTTCGGCCTCGTCGAGCGGACCGGGCTTCTGGAGGATCGCCGCCGGGATCCCGATGTTGCCGATGTCGTGCAGCTTGGCCGCCGTGTGCAGGTCGGCGATTCGCTCGTCGTCGAGACCGAGCGCCCGCGCGATCGTCACCGCCAGGATCGCCGTGTTCATGCGCTGCGTGACCGCCTCGGCATCGCGCGCGAGCAGCAGCTCGAGCCCTTGGACGTGCGTCTCCGGCACGGCGTCCGTCGCGCGCTCGCCCGCGATCGTGGTGCGATTCTTGCCGGTGCGCTTGGACCGGTAGAGGGCGGCATCGGCCGCGGCCATCAGCTCGTCCCGGACATGGGCGTGCTCGGGGTAGGCCGCGACCCCGCCGCTCAGCGTGATCGGCAGGGTGTGGCGGGCGCCGGCCTCCGTGACGGCTGCACGGAGACGATCGGCGATCAGCGCCGCCCTCCGCGCCCCGGCGCCGGGGAGGATCGCGCAGAACTCCTCGCCCCCGACCCGGAAGACCCAGTCGCCTCCACGCAGGGCGGCGCGCATGGCGCTGGCCACGTGGCACAGCACCTCGTCACCTCTCTGGTGGCCGTGGAGGTCGTTGATCTGCTTGAAGTCGTCGATGTCGAGCAGCACGACGCTGAAGCGGTCCTGCTCGGAGAGCGTCTTGTCGAGCATCTCGTGAAAGACGCGGTGCCCGAGCAGGCCCGTCAGCGAATCGCGGCGCGCCTGCTCGACGCTGCGTTCGTAGGCGAGCGCCTTGTCGACGGCGAGCGCTCCGAGCCGGACCAGGTGCACGAGCATCTCGAACTGCTCGGTCCCCTGAGCGGGCGGTTTGGCGACGACGACATGGCCGACCGATCGCTCACCGACGGTGAGCGAGAAGCCGGCGCGGCCGGTTGCGTCCTCGAGTCCGGAGCACGGGTCGAGACGGCCGTGCTCGTCGGCTGCGGCGACGAGCGCTGAGCCGCCTTCGCGGTCGACGAACACGGCGCTGCGCCCGACGCCGGCCTCGGCCACCAGGGTCTCCGCGATCCGCCTTGCGATCTCGTCGAGCTCGATCGCTCCGGCGAGTTCCGCGGTCAGCTGCTGCAGCCGGTGGAGCTGAGCGAGCTGAGACTTCATCCGCAGTTGCAGCAGGCCGTTCTCGACCGCGAGGGCGATCCGGTAGGCGATCGCTCGCAGCTCGGCGGCCTCCCCGGGCGTGAAGGCGTCGTCGGCACGCCGCAGCAGCAGCATCAGGCCCACGTTCTTGTCGGCGATCGTCAGACGCGCCCAGGCCAGGTGACGCGCGCCGTAGCGCTCGAGCCAGCTCGGGAGCGTCCCCGGCTCGGCGGCCGCGATCGTCACCGGATCGGACGGCGCCAGTCCGGCGAGCGCGGTGATCGCGCCGGGGTCGGCGGGAATCTGACCGGCCTCGATGCCCCAGTGGCCCTCGAGCCGGTGGCCGTCGCCGCTCTCGATCAGCAGCATCGCGACGTCGGCGGAGAACAGCTCGGACAGCTCGATCGCCGCTCGCTCGCTCGTCCGCTCCAGATCCTCGTTGGATCCGAGTACGCCGACCACCTGTGCGAGCCGAGTGGCACGCATCAGCGCCTGCGCGGTGTACCGCTCGAGGCTCTGCAGGCGTTCGCGCAGCTCGGCGTTCTGCTCGCGCAGGGTCGCGAGGTTCGCCCGCTCCGGTGCTGCGTCGCCGGCGCCCATCTCAGACGACCAGCAGAGCCACACTCGAGTTGTGGACGCCGCTCGAGCCGTCCACACGGGCGAACTCGCCGAAGGTGAAGAAACCGCACACGGCCGCGCCGCCGAGCTCGTCCGAGATCGTCCGAGCTTCCTCGGCGAGCCGCTCGCCGAGCAGGGGGACGCGCGAGGCGCACGAGAAGGCGAGCGCGAGCCGCGGCGGCGACGGGAGCTCAGCTGCGGTGCGGGCCACGGCCTCCCGGGCTCCGTCCAGCAGCGACTCGGCATCGCAGTCCATGACCTGGAGGATGCTGTGATCGGAGACTCCCGTGTTGAAGTTGAGGCCCCCGCCCTCCGGCAGGTACGCATGGAGCTGGCGGACGTCGTAGCGACCGCGACCGTTCGGGACACCCACCGGGTATCCGATCACGCGGTGGAAGAACTCGGGGTCCTCGGCGGAGATCGTCTCGGGCAGCTCCGCAAGGTAGGCCGGAAGCGCTGGGCCCCCGTCGAGCTCGCGCACGATCGTCCCGTTCGCCCGCGTCACGAGCATCGGGCGTCCGCGTGCTCGCCAGCCGTGCCCGACGCTGACCGCGAGCGGCCGCGGGCTACTCAGCCACACAGCGAGAATGCCGTCGCGAAGCACGGTGCCGTCGCCGAGTGTGGGCGTGCTCGCCCACTCGAGCCCGTCGGCCGCAGCGCCGCCGACGAACGGGATCCGCGCTCCCGTGGACTCGTACGCCCCGCGCGCGACCTGGCGCTGGTCCGGGGTCAGGCCATCGGTCAGGAGCAGAACGGCCTCGTGTGCGTGGCGCACGGCCGTGCGGCTGCGGGCCGTCTCGACCGCCCGCCGTGTGCAGCCCGCGATGTCCGCGGGATCGCGGCGCACGTGGGAGATCCCGTAGCTGGCGCGCTCCCTGGGCAGGAGGGCGGCGACGCAGCCCCGTGTCACGTGGCGATCGTGGGTGAAGGCAGCGAAGCCCATGCAGCCGACGACGGCCGCTGGGCCCGCTGCCGCGGTCGCTCCACGCTGGAGCGCGTCGAGATCTTGACCGGGGGTGGCGAACACGATCACGAGATCGCCGGCTCGCGGCTCGCGCGTGCCCAGCGCCTGGGCCACGGCTTCGCGACCGGCCTCGAGGGAACGCTCGGCCGTTGAACAGCCGACCGCGCTCGCGTCGTGGGTCGTCTCTTCAGCTGTGGTGTGGACCGGCACGCAGCCTGCCTCCGTTCGCGCCATCGCTTCTGAGTGCAACGTCGCACCACCATCGATATCGGTCGGTCGCGCGTCGTGCTTGACAACCCGAACGAGCGGGTTGCGCCAGAAAGCAGTGTTAGTTCTCTAACAGCGTCGCGCGGATCGCAGGAATCGACTGCTGATTGTCGAGGAAGTGAACGGCCCGCATCCCCGCGGCGCGAGCGGCGTCGCAGTTGACATCGATATCGTCGACGAACAGCGTTTCAGCGGCGGCGCAGCCGATTCGCTCGAGCGTGATCGCGTAGATCTCGGGGTCGGGCTTGCGGACGCCGACATAGGCCGAGTCGACGACGACCTCGAAGATCGTGTCGACCGGAACCATCGCGCGCCACAACGGCTCCCACTCACGTACGTTGTTCGTGCAGATCGCCATCCGGTAGCCCTCGTCCCGCAGCGCCTCCATCAGCTCGATCATCGGCGCGTTGGGGTGGAGGTTCTCGAAGTACGCCGCCCCGAAGCCATCAAGGCTCACGGCGCGCCCGAGCGTCACGGTCAGCTCCTCACCGAGCTCGTCCAGGAAGCGGCGCTCGGTCATCCGGCCGGTTTCGAGCTCGTACAGCGGGTTCGCGCCCGCGCGCTGCGCGATCGTCGCCATCGCGCCGCCGAGCGCCGCGAGCGGGATCCCCGACGACTCCTGGAACGCCGCGAACGAATTCATCAGCGGCGAGGTGAGGACGCCACCGAAATCGCTGACGACGGCGCGGATCAAGCTGTCGCGACGAGTAGATACACGCCGCACCCCTCGTCGCCCCGGCTATGGCAGCGCAGCGCGCACGCATCGATCCGCACCCCGTCGCGCCTCGCCGTCAGGCCGGGTCCGCTGCGCTCGCCGGCGACCCGGCGGGGATACAGGTCGCCATCCTCGTGCTCGCCGAGCCACAGCTCGATTCCCATCCGCAGCGGGCTCATGTCGGGCGCGTACGTGGTCGACAGGCGCGGATCGAACGCGGAGACGCCGTCGCTCTCGCCGTGCACGTCCACCAGCATCGCGTCGCGATCCTGCCCCGAGGCACCGCGAGGCCGGCACGCGAGCAGCGCAACGCCGTAGTTGTCAGCGAACCAGCTCGCCACGAGCCGCAGGGAGCCGGCGCCGTCGAGCGGGGGGGAGGCGCAGCGGACGGCGTCGACGTCGATTGTTCGCTGCGCGCCCGCCAGGCTCAGCGTTCCGGATGCCCTGCACGGCACCAGACCTTCGCCTCCGGCTGCGGGCCCGGCGATCTGGAGCTCGCCGATCTCGGTCCGCAGGCGCCATTCGCCGGTCGCGGTGTCGAGCGCGTCCGTCGCGTAATGCACGGCGCCGTCACGCTCTCCGGACAGCTCGCCGATGGCCAGCGCCGGTGTCCGGCCACCGACGACCACGCCCCAGATGCCGCCCTCGACGTCGCAGAACCCGGCGACCGGCCACCGCGCCCCGGACTCGCTGCTCATGCCGGAAGCTGGGGGGGCCGGCGGTCGATCGACGGCGGCTCGGCGTCGACGGCGGTCGAGTCGACGTCATAGTGCCGCGGGCCGGCGCCGAAGCTGACGGCGCGCACGAGCAGTCGGTTGCGGAGGTTTCGCGCGATCACCGCTCGGGCGACGGCTCGGGTCGGCGGTAGCAGCAGCAGGGTCCCGATCGCGTCTGTGATGAAGCCGGGGATCATCAGCGCGACCCCGCCGGAGAGGCCCAGCGCGCCATCGATCACCTCGTTCCCCGGCGCGCGCCCCTCGGACAGCGCCAGCGACAGCCGCCGCATCGCGGTTCGTCCACGCGACCGAAGCACCCAGGTTCCGATCGGCCAGCTCGCCACGATCAGCAGCAGCGTCAGGAGCACGCCGATCGCGTCCGCGACCTTGATCGCGACGAACAGCTCGGCCACGGGCCAGAGGATCAGGGCGAAAACCCACAACATGGTGAGCCGAAGGCTAGCGCCCGTTACGAAGACCAGCGCATGGATGGCGGCCGTCGCCGGATCGTCAGGCGATCACCGGGCGTCAGGCGATCACCGGGCGTCAGGCGATCGCGGGCGTCGTGCCCTCGTAACGCACGCCCGGCAGCCGGTCGAGCCCGACGAGCTCGATCAGCGTCAGGATCTGCGGCTGCGCGCCGCGTAGCAGGATCGCACGTCCCCGGCGGCGGAGCCTGCGCGAGAGCATCGCCAGGTCGAGCATCAGCGACGTGTCGGCGAAGACGAGCTCGCTGAGGTCGATCGACGACGTCAGCCTCGGCGCGGAAGGCCCGGATGATCGCGCCGCGCCGCCGCGGCTGTGTGGTCCGGTCCTCGTCGCCGGCGCATCGCAGGATAGGCGGGTTGTCAGCGAACTCGACGATTGCAACAACCTACAGAATTCGGCGGACGCAAGTCCAGGAACAATCGCCTATCTGCGGAAATTCCGCTCTTTGCGGTGTTGGCGGCCGGTAGACTCCATCCATGGTCTCAGTCGAGGAGGTTCAGGACGCCCTGCGCGAGGTGATCGATCCCGAGCTCGGGCTCGATTTCGTCGAACTTGGGCTGATCTACGGCGTCGATGTTGACCCCGAGGGTGCCGTCAAGGTCACCTACACGCTCACCAGCCCCGGCTGCCCGATCGGTCCGCAGGTCGCGGAGCAGATCGAGGAGTTCGTGGGGGAGATCGAGGGGGTCACCGCCGTTGCATCCGAAATGACGTTCACGCCGGCATGGTCGCCCGACCTGATGAGCGAGGACGCCAAGTTCGCCCTCGGCTTCTGAGCGGATCAGCTCGCGCTGCGCGAGCGCAGCTGGGAGCGCTGGTCGGGGCGGATCGGCGCTCAGCTCGCGCTGCGCGAGCGCAGACCGAGGCGCAGGTCCGGGTCAGCCGGAGCCCGCCCAAGAAAAATGTTGGGCGGGCCCGATCCTTCGGGCCCGCCCAACCACGTTCCGCCCGCCAGTGGGCCGCTCAGGGGGGGCACGGCTACACCAGCCGAGACGTGGGCGGATATTGACGGGAACCAGTTCTGACGCCGAGGTCCCCGTATATGGAGATAAACGGTCGCCGCCCGGTCAGGTTGGCGAGTTGGTCGAAAAGAAATTAAGAGTTGCTTTCAAACTCCTGGCCGAGGTCGATCGCGCGGATCTCGTGCTCGCCCGGAAGCTTCGCGAGCACGCTGTCCACGACGTGCCTGACGTCGGCCTCGTCGTGCCCCAATCCGTCTTGAAGCGCCCTCAGAGCCGTGTGGACGATCTTGAGTTGGGCCGCGGTCAGATCGAGCCGGTAAGCCGTCTCATCGTGGCCGATCAGATTGCTCTCCATCGCTGAAGCCTAACGCGCCGGGATCACGACTTCTGCGGCGGTGGGCTCTTGATGTGCCGGGCGCGCATATCGGCCGCCGGCCCACCGGTCCTGCGTCGCGCCGCCGGGAGGATCGAGGTCGTGGCGTCCGGCGCCGGCGCGTCACCGTTGTCCTCTCGCGGTGCCGCGACCACGGGTTCGGGCCCGCTGCCGCGGGCTGCATCGCCGTGGCGTGGGGCGCCGGCGGCCTCGAGCAGCTGCTCCAGTGCGTCGTCGATTCCCGCGGCGATCACATCGATGTCCGGGAGGGCGTCGAAATCGCCGAGCAGGCCGTACTCCATCAGTCCGTTGTACGACATGATCGCGACCGCGAGCGCGTGGTTCTCGGGCAGGAACGCGAGCGGGTAGAGGTCCAGCAGCGGGCGCCCCAGCACGTACAGCGGGAACTGCGGTCCGGGGATGTTGGTCACGAGCAGGTTGAAGAGGCGCGTCGAGAACTGCAGGCGTGAGGCCTGGGCGAGGATCGTCGGTGGGGCGAGGTTGTTGACGGCCGCGAGCGTCGCGGCCCCCACCGCCTGCTTGGACTCCTTGAGCCCGTCCATCGCCTCGCGAACGACCCCGAGCCGCGTGACGGGGTCGTCGACGTACAGCGGCAGCGGCCCCCGCAGCAGGGTCAGCTTGTTGCCGAGCGTGTGGCGATCGTTCGCGGCGCGCACCGAGACGGGCACGAGCGCGCGCAGCTCGACGCCCTCGGTCTTCAGCCCGCGGGCTCGGAGCCAGCCGGCGAGTGCGCCGGACACGACCGTCAGCACGACGTCGTTCACGGTTCCCCCGAAGGCGTTCTTGACCATCTTGTAGTCGGCGAGCTGCTGGCGCACCGGGACGAACCGCCGGTGCGGTCCGATCCTGACGTTGAGCGGCGTCTCGGGCGCCGGATTGAGCTCGGCCCAGACGATCTCGCCGAGGCCCTCGAGCGCGTCACGCAGCGCTTGCAGCGAGCGGCTCGGCTGCACGCCGGCCGCCACCGCCCTGCGCACCAGGCCGAACCCTCCCCCGACCGTTCCCCGCACCGTTTCGGCCAGCAGCGCGGCCGCGGACGGCTCCGGTCGCGGCTGCCACGGCTCGAGCTCGGCGGGCGGCGGGCCGGGCTCGGCTGCGAGGTCGAGCAGCACCGTCGCGAGGTCGACGCCGGAGACGCCGTCGACGAGTGCGTGATGGGTCTTGTAGATCAGCGCGAAGCGCTCGTGCTCGCAGCTCGGTCCAGGCTCGAGACCCTCGACCATCCAGCTCTCCCACAGCGGCTTGGACCGGTCGAGCTGCTGGGAGGCGATCCGTGCGACGAGCTGGCGGAGCTGGACCTCCGTCCCGGGCGCCGGCAGCGCCGAGTGACGAATGTGAAACTCGAGGTTGAAGGTCGGATCGTCGACCCAGCGCGGGTTGCCGGTCTCGAACGGGGGCTTGGCGAGCCGCTGGCGGTAGCGGGGAACGAGGTGCAGGCGCGCGCGCACGTGCTCGAGGTAGTCCTCGAATGGCGGGGCCGGGCCCTCGAACACGAGGACGCCGCCGATGTGCATGTGCGAGGCCGGCCCCTCCTGATGCAGGAACGTCGCGTCGGTCGCGGTCAGGCGGTCAAGGTGCTGCTGTGCCATCCGGTGTGCCTCTCTTGCCTCTCACTCCGTTGACTCTGAGTATCGCGCGAGCGGACGCGCGCTTGCAATCCGCAGGCAGCGCGCCCAACTAGACTGGACGCGAATGGCCCGAACGCCCGACAGGCTGCTGCTCGCCGCGCCGCGCGGATACTGCGCGGGCGTCGACCGGGCCGTGCAGACGGTTGAGCGCGCGCTCGAGCTCTACGGCGCTCCCGTCTACGTCCGCAAGGAGATCGTGCACAACAAGCACGTCGTCGAGCAGCTGCGCGCGCGCGGCGCGGTCTTCGTCGAGTCCGAGACCGAGGTGCCGGCCGGGGCGACCACGGTCTTCTCGGCCCACGGCGTGGCCCCCGGGGTGCACGCGAACGCGCAGCGCCTCGGCCTCAACACGATCGACGCCACCTGCCCGCTCGTCACCAAGGTCCACCGTGAGGCGGTCAAGTTCGCCGCCGAGGGCTACACGATCGTCCTCATCGGTCATGCCGGCCACGAGGAGGTCGAAGGCACGATGGGGGAGGCCCCGGACCACATCGTCCTGATCGAGACCGAAGCCGACGTCGACATGCTTGACGTCGACGATCCCGAGAAGGTCGCGTACATCTCCCAGACGACCCTGTCGGTCGATGAGACTCGCGCCGTGATCAACCGGCTGCGCGAGCGCTTTCCGGCGATCGTCGGCCCGCGCACCGACGACATCTGTTACGCGACGACCAATCGCCAGGCGGCCGTCAAGCAGCTCGCCGGCGAGTGTGACCTCGTGCTGGTGATCGGCTCCCGCAACTCCTCGAACTCCAACCGGCTGGTCGAGGTCGCGCGCGAGCACGGCGCCGACGCGTACCTGATCGACAACGAGTCCGAGGTGCGGGACGAGTGGCTCGCCGGTAAGTCGATCGTCGGCATCACCTCTGGGGCGAGCGCTCCCGAGGAGCTGGTCCAGCGGCTCGTCGAGTTCTTCCGCGCCCGCGGGACCGTCGACGTTCAGGAGCTCGAGGTCGTCCAGGAGGACGTCCGCTTCATGCTCCCCAAGCGGATCCGCCAGGAACTGGCGACGTAGCTGACGCCGCTTCGCGAACAGACGTGTTGACCCTCGTCGTCTCGGACCTCCATCTCGGCGCGCGCGGCGGGCGCGCCCGGCTGCACGACGCAGCCGTTTTGGAGCGGCTCACGGCGGCCGTTGCCGGCGCCGACCGCCTCGTCCTGCTGGGCGACGTCGTCGAGCTCAGGCAGGGACCGGTCCGCGAGGCCTTCGCCGGCGCGTTGCCGATCCTCACGGCCGTCGGCGAGGCCCTCGGCCCGGCTGGCGAGGTGGTCCTGCTCCCGGGCAACCACGATCACCATCTGCTGGACTCCTGGTCTGCCCGCCGAGCCGTGACCGAGCCCCCGCACGAGCTGGGACTCAGCGCCGAGATCGACTGGGCCGCGGACGAGCCGCTCGCGGCGCTGACCGCGGCGCTCGGCGCAGGAGGGGCGACCGTCAGCGTGCGCTATCCGGGGATCTGGCTGCGCGACGATGTCTACGCGATGCACGGCCATTACCTCGACCGGCACACGACGATGCCGATCCTCGAGCGCCTTACCGCCGGCGTCAACGCGCGGGTGCTGCGCGACGGGGTCCTCGGGCTCACGCGCGCCGAGGCGTACGAGGCGGCGCTTGCACCGACGTACGCCTGGATCCACGCGATCACCCGCGGGCGGGGCGTGGTCGCGCCGCTCGCGGACGCCGTCGCCGAGCCCGGCGAGGAGGGATCGATGCGCATCTGGCAGGCACTCGCGGGCGAGCGGCGCGCCTCGGCTCTGCGCCGCTACGCGCTCGGTGCCGGCGTGCGCGCGGTCGTGATCGCGCTGAACCGGTTCGGGATCGGGCCCGTTCGCGCCGATCTTTCGCCCGCGGCGCTGCGCCGCTCGAGCCTCGTGGCGTTCGGTGCGGTGCTCTCGTCGCTGTCGGTGCGCTCGAACTACGCGATCTTCGGGCATTCCCACCGAGCCGGTCCGCTGCCTGGAGACGATCGGGGCGAGTGGGCGGCGCCAACCGGCGCGCGGATCCTCAACAGCGGCTGCTGGGTGCACGAACCCGACTTCCTCGGTCCCAGCCCCGCCACGAGCCCGTACCGGGCCGGTTTCGCCGTGATCGTCGACGGCGCCGAGCCGCCCCGGCTCGTGAATCTGCTCGACGGCGGTTAGCGGTCGGTGAGGTCGGTCACGTCGTCGCGGTCCTTGCTGATCGTCGGTGAAACAAGGTGCCAGGTTGTGGGAGTGGGCCCCAGCGCGGGCGAGTGCGGGTGGGGTCGCTAGGTGATCATCAGCCGGCGCCGAGCCCGTCACGCCCGGCCCGACAGGCCGGGCGTGAAGCAGACCGCGTGGCACGTGACTCCGGGGCCGACCTTGAGGTCGAGTTCGCCGGCGGTGCTGAGCTCGTGCCGGATCAGCTCGTAGGCGCCCGGGTCCTCGACCGCGAACTCGCGGCCGTTCGCCGTCAGCGAGCCGTGCCCGTCGAGCACGGCCCACACCGCCCCGGCCTCGTACGGCCCGCTGTAGGGCCCCTCGACATCGCTGGTCGGCGGCGTCAGCAGGGCCCCTGGAATGTCCTCGGGCCGGACGGGCGCCACCGGCTCGCGCTCGAGCCCGAGCAGCTCCTGGATCGCGACTTCCGTCTCTGCGTACGCACCCTCGCCGTAGTGGTACTCGAACAGGTGGGCGTCCGGGCCCCAGAGGTAGCGCGCCGGCCAGCCGAGGTTCTCGTACTCCTGCCACAGCTTGAACTCGACATCGATCAGAACGGGATATTGGATGCCGAGGCGTGCGACGGCGTCCCGGATCGCTTCGGGGTCGCGCGCCGGCTCGAACCCCGAGCAGTGGACGCCGATCACCCGCAGACCCGCCTCGCCGTAGCGCTCGTGCCAGGCCTTCATATAGGGGAGCGTGTGCAGCGAGTTCGGGCGGCAGAAGTCCCAGAACTCCACCAGCACCGGCCGGCCGCGCTGCTGATCCATCCGCAGCGTCGCGACGTTGCACCACGGCAACCCGCCCGGAAACGGCGGGGCGGGGATGTGATCGACCGGGGCGCGCACGCCCGCCGATGGTACGCCCGCGGTCCGCGCGCGCCCATGCGGGGCAGCCGCTCAGAGCCTGCGCGACGACCGCTCAGAGCGTGCGCGACGACCGCTCAGAGCGTGCGCGACGAGGGCTCAGAGCCTGCGCGACGACCACAGGACCGCCGCCAGCACCACCGACACCACCGACACGACCACACCGATCAGCCAACCATGCGAGCGCTGCGTCGCCATGATCGCGGCGGTCGCGGTGCCGATCCCGATGATCCCGCCCGTCGCGATCAGCCGCACGAAGAAGGACTCGATCGCCGGCCGCGTTGCGCGTACGGGGATCATCGAGGAGGGCTCGGATCCCGACCTGGCGGGCTCTGCCTCGAATGCGTGCTCACCCGCTGCGAACCGCGCCTGCGCTGCGGCCGGCGCACCGAGCGGATCGTCGGTGGCGCCGCGCCGGCTGTCCTGCTCGGCGATGCTCGTCGGGGATTCGTCGACCCGCTCGCCGGCGGCGGTGTCGACCCCGGTACGTTTTCTCAGAACCATGGCTCGCGGCTACCCACTGAACGCGCTTCTCAGCGGTCGGCCGACGGCATCGGTATCGCTATACTCACTGAAGTATCGAATCCTGACCGCCTTTAAGGAGTTTTCGCACGATGAGCCCGTCCGGAGCTGAGGTTCTCCGCCAGATCAAAGGCCAGATTGCCGAGATCGATCCTGCGGCAGCGCGCGAGCAGGCCGCGCACGGAGTCGTGCTGATCGACGTGCGCGAGACCGACGAGTGGGCCGCGGGCCACGTTCCCGGCGCCAAGCACGTTCCCAAGAGCTACCTCGAGTCGCGCATCGAGGGCGCCGCGCCCGACCGCTCGGTGCCGGTGATCCTCTACTGCGCGGGCGGGAACCGGTCCGCGTGGGCGACCCGGACGCTGGTCGAGGACCTCGGGTACGAGAACGTCGCGTCGATGACCGGCGGGTTCACGCTCTGGAAGGACCGCGGCTACGAGGTCGAGGTGCCGCGCTCGATGACTCCGGAGCAGCGCGCCCGCTACTCGCGGCATGTGCTGCTGCCCGAGGTCGGACTCGAGGGCCAGCAGAAGCTGCTCGACGCCCGGGTGCTCCTCCTCGGCGCCGGCGGCCTCGGCTCGCCGACCGCCCTCTACCTCGCCGCCGCCGGCGTCGGGACGCTCGGGATCGTCGATGACGACGTCGTTGATGTCTCGAACCTCCAGCGCCAGGTCATTCACACAACCGACCGGGTCGGCATGGCGAAGACGGAGTCGGCTGAGCTGACCGTCAAGGCGCTCAATCCGGACGTCACCGTCATCCAGCACCGGGTGCGCCTCGGGGCGGACAACATCATGGAGATCCTCCCGCACTACGACATCGTCGTCGACGGGCTCGACAATTTCCCGACGCGCTACCTGCTCAACGACGCGTCGGTCCGGCTCCGGATCCCGGTCGTGTCGGCCGCGATCCTCGGCTTCGACGGGCAGCTGTCGGTCTTCAAGCCCTACGAAGGCCCGTGCTACCGGTGCCTCTTCCCGGTCCCGCCGCCTGCCGAGCTCGCGCCCTCGTGCGGCGCCAACGGCGTGATCGGCGTGCTCCCGGGGACGATGGGCCTGCTGCAGGCGACCGAGGTCGTGAAGCTGATCCTCGACATCGGGAATCCGCTGATCGGCCGGTTGCTGATGTACGACGCGCTCGCCGCGACCGTCACCGAGGTCAAGGTCCGCCGCGACCCGGACTGCCCGATCTGCTCGCGCGATCCCGAGGACATCAGCGACGCGGAGATGGGCGTGTTCCCCGACTACGAGGCGTTCTGCGCCGGGGCGCATTAGTGCGGCGTCCGAGTGCGGCGCACGAGCCGCCGCGGGCCTCAAGCTAGGATCCCGCCCCATGGCCACCATTCGCATTCCACCCGTACTGCGCGCCTCCGTCGGTGGCGAGCGGGAGATCGAGGCCGACGGCACGAGCGTCGGCGAGATCCTCCGTGACGTCGTCTCGAGGCATCCCGACACCCAGTCGCAGCTGTTCTCCGCCGACGGCGAGTTGAACCGCTACGTCAACGTCTACCTCAACGACGAGGACGTGCGCGTGCTCGACGGGCTCGACACGTCCGTCGGCGACGGCGACACGCTCGTGATCCTGCCGGCGATGGCCGGCGGGACGCACTGAACGGTCTCGGCTTGACCCGCGGCTGAGCGAGCCTGCCGCGGCGCTCAGCCGGGCTCGCGGGGGCCGGCCGGCACGCTCGCGGCGCACCACCGCGCTCGCTATGCTTCCTGAAGTAATGGCAGCTGAGCGCCTCCAGAATAGGCCCTGCGGCGGCCGCTACGGGGACATCGTCCAGTCGATCGGGCACACGCCGCTGATCGAGCTCAAGCGACTCTCGCCAAAGCCCGGCGTGCGCATCTGGGCCAAGCTCGAGTCGCGCAACCCGACGGGCTCCGTCAAGGACCGCGTCGCGAAGGCGCTGATCGAGGATGCCGAGCAGAAGGGCCTGATCGGGCCGCACCAGACGATTCTCGAGCCCACCTCGGGCAACACCGGGATCGCGCTCGCGATGATCTGCGGTCGCAAGGGCTACCCGATCAAGGTCGTGATGCCCGAGAACGTCACGCGCGAGCGGACCGAGTTGCTGCGCATGTACGGCGCCGAGATCGTCTACTCGGAGGGCTCGAAAGGCTCGAACGGGGCTGTCGAGCTGGCCCTCGACATGGCAGAGCACGATGCGTCGTACTACATGCCCTATCAGTACGGCAATCCCGCCAACCCGGAGGCGCACTACAACGGCACGGCGCTCGAGATCCTCGAGGAGCTCGATGAGATCACCGCCTTCGTCGCCGGGCTCGGGACCGGCGGCACGTTGATGGGCAACGGCCGGCGGCTCAAGGAGGAGCTCGGCGACGGCGTCAAGATCGTCGCCGCCGAACCCATGCAGGGCGAGCCCGTGCAGGGATTGCGCTCGCTCGAGGATGGCTTTATCCCACCGATCATCGACCTCTCGCTGCTCGACCGCAAGATCTTCGTCACGAATGCCGACGCGATCACATGGACGCGCAAGCTGCTCGACGAGGAACGGCTGTTCGCCGGTGTCTCCTCGGGGGCGATCGCCCGGGTGGCCGTTCGGATCGCGGGCGAGCTCGACGAGGGCAACGTCGTCTTCATCGTCTGCGACGACGGCTGGAAGTACCTCTCGTCCGGGATCTACACGCGACCGCTGGACGAGATCGAGAATCTGGATTCGACCGTCTGGTGGTAGCGCCGGCTCTGGCTGCGGCGGCTCCGGCCGGTCCGTGCCGCACGTGAAATCCTCGGGGGGGCAGACGCGCCGATCGCTGCTGCAGGCCTCCGCCGTCGGCGCCGGTGCCGTGCTCCTCGGCGGGTGCGGCGGGAGCCATCCGATGGCGACGCCGAGCGCAACGGTCAAGGCGTCGGACGTCGAGATGATCAACGGTGCGCTCGCGCTCGAGCAGCGGACGATCGCCCTGTACACCGCTGGGGGTCCGCTGCTGACCGGCGAGCTCCAGAAGACGGCGGGTTGGTTCCTCTCGCATGAGCTCGAGCACGCGGGCCAGCTCCGGGCGCTCCTCAAGCCGCTGCACGCGAAGGCCCACAGCCCCGAAGCGCGCTACGACTTCGGGCAGCCGCGCGCCGCCTCGCAGGTGCTCGGCATGTTGCACGAGCTCGAGCGCCGGCAGATCGCCTTCTACCTGCATGCGATCCCGCGGATGTCGACTCCGCAGCTGCGTCAGGCGCTGGCATCGATCATGGCCAACGACGCGCAGCACATCACCGTGCTCCGAGCCGAACAGGGGCTGTCCCCGGTGACGGGGCCGTTCCTCACCGCTGCCGAGTGACCGCGTTCGACGGGAGCCGCTTCTCCAGGCGCGATCTCGTCGCTGCAGTCGCCGCGGTCCGCCGCGCTCCTTCGGAGACCGATGTGATCTCGTACCTGCTCGGCCTCGAGGTGCTCGCGGTCGCCCTCTACGGGCTCGCGCTCGATTCGGGCGTGCTGACCGACCGCGCGGGCGGGCTCGTCGGCGCGCTGCGGCGGCAGGAGCGCGCCCACGCCGGCGCGCTCCTGCGATGGCTGTGGGGCCCGCAGTCTGACCCCGTGTCCGCGATCGCCGAGCTGTCGCCGGGCGAGACCCAGACGGCGTTGATCGCCGCCGGGATCAAGATCGAGCTGCCGAAGCTGCGCACGCAGAACGATTGGTTCTGGATGCTGGTGCGCCTGGAGGAGGGGTTGGAGGGCGGGTACATCGTCGCGCTCAGCGAGCTGCACTCCCGCCGGGCCGTCTCCCTCGCTGCGACGATCCTCGCGAGCGAGGCTCAGCACGCGACGGTCCTCGCCTACCAGCGCAACCCGCTGAATCCCTATCAGGCGGTGCCGGCTGGCCTCGTGCAGGGGAGCCCTCCGGCCCGCGAGCCACGGCCGGTGCAGCCGGCCGGCGCCTGAACGACGCTCTTTAGAGGCTGCTCGGCGGGCGCGGTGGCCGCGACCGGCGCACGTGGGGGCCAGGTCGGGCCGAGCGGCGCTTCATCTGTCGATCGGGCAAGGCTGGGTCATTGTGGAACTGTGCGCGTGCAACGGTTGCGTGCGCGGCCGCACGGGCGAGAATCGCGGCTGCGACCGCGTGCTCGTCGAGCACGTACATGTCCCGCGTGATCAGCTGCTTGAGCGATCGCTGCGCAGTGGTCATGGGTCCCGTATCGGCGCGTCCGGCGGGGGAGTTGACCGAATCTGGACGAGTGGAATGCTAGGGTCTACCTCGCTCGATGCGGATCGCCCAGGCCCTGTTCGACGAGATCGTCAGTCACGCGCAGGCCGAGGCGCCGAACGAGTGCTGCGGAATGATCGCCTCGCGTGACTCGGTCGCCGTGTCCGTCCACCGCGCGGTCAATCAGGCGGCCAGCCCGCTGCGCTACGAGATCGATGGGCAGGAGCAGTATCGGATCCAGATGGAGATCGACGACGCCGGGCTCGACCTCGGCGCGATCTACCACTCGCACACCCGCAGCGCGCCGTATCCGTCCCAGACAGACATCAACCTCGCCTTCTATCCCGAGGCGCTCTACGTGATCGTGGGACTCGCCGGACCCGAGCCGGACGTCCGCGCGTACACGATCCGGGAGGGTCAGGTCACGGAGGTCGAGCTGGTCGTGGTGTGAGCGGGAGCGGGCCAGATCCGACCGTCGCCGACGGGGGCGAGGAGCTGGCTTGCCCACGCTGCGGAGCTCGCTACGGCAGGAGCGCACGGTTCTGCGAGCGCTGCCGGCTCCCGCTCGTGCTCGTCTCGCCGGACGAGGCCGGCGACGACTCGGTGACCGCGCGCCACAGCCGCGCCCGGAAGATCAAGCCGCAGCTGACGGAGGGAGAACTCGTCAAGGTCGTGCAGGCGCGTAACCAGGTCGAGGCCGAGTTCATCCAGGGCCTCCTCCTCGAGGAGGGGATCCCGAGCATCCTGCGCCGCAGCATGGGGTTCGACGTGCCCGACTTCCTCGCCGCGGGGCCGCGGGACGTGCTCGTCGCGCAGTCGGCCGTGGTCACTGCGCGCGAGGTTCTGCTCCAGGCCGAGCTGATCGCGGATTCGCCGGCCGCAGGTGCCGTGCAGGGCGCGGCGCAGTCGCCCCTGAAGCTGCTCGCCGTGCTGCTCGGCGCACTCGCGCTCAGCGTGCTGGTCGTCTGGCTGCTGTCCCTGCTGTTCGGCTGGCGTTAGCGAGCGCCACGCCGCATCCGGCCGGGCCCGCGCGACGATGGGACGGGGACGAGGACTATTCGACAATCGGCCCCAGCCTGGGGCCCAGGTGCGGTGGATCCCGCCTGGTCGGCAGCGATCGCGACCGGGCAGGACCGTGCGTCCAGCTCGAGGCCGCCGAGCGCGGCTCTCGAGCAGACCGTCGAACGACAAGACGCTTCAGAGACGCTCGACCGGGCACAACCGAAACCCTCAGGCTGAACACGGCGGACCCCCGCGCGGCGATCTGCGGCGCCCTGAGCGCTCTACGGCGCCTGGCAGCTGATCTGGCGGCCACTGGTCGCCAGGCAGCCGCTGCTTGCAAGCGACACGGACAGCTGCGACCCCGCGACGGCAAACGCGTAGACCGCGAACCGCCCCAGCTCGCCCCGCTTCGAGACGAGGATCTCGATGCGGGTCGTCTTCGCGATCGTCAGCGCCTGCGCGAGCGTGACCTTCACCTTGGCGAACGGCGGCTTGACCCGGTTGAGGCTGAGGACGTCCCGGCGCGCGCAGACCTGAACGCAACGGATCTGAAGCGACTCACCCGCCACACCGCGCTCGATCCCCTCGATTCCCAGCAGCTTTCCGATCGCCCCCGGTTGGCCGAGCGCGCGTTCCACCAGCAACCCCACGAGGGGGGCGCTCAGCACCGGGAGCTGCATGGTGGTGAAGTGCTCGTCGCTCGTCGCGATCGTCCCGGCCGCCGTCCCGACCTCGAGGCGGAAGTGGTAGGTCGTCGCCGGGTTCAGGCCCTTGACGCGCGCGGCGAGCGACAGCAGGCCGTTGTTCGTCGCCGCTGAGGTGGCGCACGAGGCCGCCCGCCCGTAGTGGTCGGTCTTCCCGTACTGGAACGTGCAGGCCGTGAGCGGTAGGCCGCCGTCGTTGATCGTCGCGGAGAGCGCCGAGGAGTTGGCCTTCAGCGAGCCCACCCTGACTGTGAGGACGGTCGGCGTCGGAGCGTACGTGAACGAGACCGCCGGCACCGTCGGCGAGCTCCCGACGGCATTCGTCACCATCAGGACGACGGATCCCGCTGCGTGCGGTGGCGCGACCGCGACGATCTGGGCGTCCGACTGGACGACGAAGCTCGCGGCGGCGGTCCCTCCGAAGTCGACCGCGGTCGCCCCGGTGAAGTGGGAGCCGGTGAGGGTCACGCGAATGCCGCCCCCGAGCGGTCCGGCCGCCGGGGTCACCTGCGTGACCACGGGTGCCCCGGTTGCACTGGACACGGCCAGGTAGGTGAAGTCGTCGACCGGGGAGGGCGGTGATGTCCCGCCGGGCGTCGTGACCGTGACATCGACGGTCCCGGTCGGAAGCGGCGGCGCGATCGCCATGATCTCCGTCGGCGAGACGACGTCGAACGACTCGGCCGCGGTGCTGCCGAACGCGACCGCCGAAGCGTCGGTGAAGCCGGTTCCCGTGATCGTGACCGAGGTCCCGCCGGCCGCCGATGCGAGGGCGGTCGGGCTCACCGATGTGACTGACGGCACCGGCGCATACGTGTACTGGTCCGCGGGCGACGTCGCCGAGGTGCCGCCGGGGGCCACCACCGTGACGTCGACCGGTCCGGCGCTGCTCGAGTTCGGGACCACGGCCGTGATCGATGTGGGCGTCACACTCGATGGCTCCTCGATGATGCCGCCGAAGCTCACGCTCGATGCGTCCGTGAAGTTCGTGCCGCTGATCGTCACGACCGCGCCGCCGGTCAGCGGCCCGACGTCGGGGCTGACCCCCGTGACCGCCGGTGCGGAGAAGTACGTGAACTGATCACCGGCGACAGTGACCGACTGTCCACCGAAATTCGTCACCGTGACGTCGACGGTCCCCGCGGCGTGCGCAGGAGCCGCGACCGAAATCGACGTCAACGAGTTTACCTGAACGGATGTCGCGGGTACGTCGCCGAAGCTGACGAGCGAATCATTCGTGAACCCAGAGCCCGTGATCGTCACGGCCGTCCCGCCGCCAATCGGACCCTGCATTCCGATGATGCCCTGGACGGTCGGCGCGTTTTCGTAGTCGTACTTGTCGGCGGCGACTGTCGCTGACTTACCACCCGGGGTGGTGACGACGATGTCGACGATCCCTGACAGTCCCGGAGGCGCCTCGACGGTCACGAGCCCACTGGCGTCGGCTGTGATCGTGGCGAGGTCCGGGTTGCTCCCGAACGCGACCGCCGTCGCGCCGTTGAGGTTCGAACCAAAGATCGTCACGGTGTTGCCGCCTGCGGTTGGGCCACCGCCGACGCTGACGCTCGTCACCGCTGGGACAGGCTGGTACGTGTATCCATTCGGGAGCGTCGAGGTGCCGCTCGCGGTCGTGACCGTGACCTTGACACTGCCGGCGGCACCCGCCGGGACGGTCGCGGTGATGCTGCCGTTGGCGTTGACGGTCGCCGAGGTTGCGTTGTTGCTGCCGAATGTGATGTCGTTGGCGGTTGCGCCGGCGAAATTGGCGCCGGTGATGATGACGCTGTTGCCGCCGGTCAGTGGCCCCGCGGCCGGTTCTACGGTTCCGATCACCGGAGCCGTCGTGTACGTGTACGCGGTCTGGAGCGTGGCGCTGCCGCCGGGCGTCTCGACCGTTACGGCCACGACACCGCTTCCGGCGGGCGCCGTTGCAGTGATCACCGTCCCGGTGGGGTCGACCGAGATCTGAGTGGCCGCGTTGGAGCCGAAAGTGACACTGGTCGCACCGCTGATGAAGTTGGTGCCGGCGACTGTGATCTGGTTGGTGCCGTGCAGGGGGCCGCCATTGGGGGTGACCGACGTCACGGTCGGAGCCGGGTCGTACGTGTAGGCGCCGGGGAGGTTGGTGGAACCGCCCGGCGTCGTGACCGTGATCGGCACGGTGCCGCTGCCCGCGGGTACTGTCGCTGTGAGCTGCGTGCCAGCCGAGTTGACAGAGATCTGGGTGGCGGAATTGGCACCGAAGGTGACGGTCGTCGCTCCGATCACGAAGTAGGATCCGGCGATTGTGACCTGGTTGGTGCCGCCAAGTGGGCCGGCGCTCGGATTGACCGAAGTCGAGGTCGGGACGGAATCGTAGGTGTAGACGCCGGTCACGGTGGAGGTGCCGCCCGGCCCCGTGACCGTGACGGCAGTCGCCCCGGGACTACCGGCCGGGGCGGTTGCGTTGATCGTTGTTGCGGAGGTGATCGTGAAGGACGCAGTGCTGTTACCGAACTGCACGCCGGTCGCGTCTCCAAAGCCCCTGCCCGTGATCGTGACAACGGTTCCAGCGCTGAGCGGCCCGGCACTTGGGTTGAGCGACGTTACGGCCGGAGCGAGTTCGTAGGTGTAGCGGTCGGAGCTGCTCGTTCCCGACATCCCGCCGGCCGGCGTCGTCACCGTCACGTCTACTGCGGCGGCGGCATGGGACGGAGGCGAGGCCGTGATCGTCGTGTCCGAGACGACCGTGACGTTGGAGGCGTTGGCGCCACCGAACTGGACGACCGTGGCTCCGGTGAAGCCGGTACCGGTGATCGTCACGGTCGGTCCTCCGGAGAGAGGACCTGCGCTCGGCGAGATGCCGGTCACGGCCGGTGCGGAGATGTACGAGAACTCCGGACCGCCGGTCGACACACCGCCGGGCGTCGTCACCGTCACCGGCACGGCCCCCGGGACGGCGTCGGCGGGCGAAGTCGCGGTGATCTTCGTCGATGAGACGACGCTGAACGACACCGCGGCCGTGCTGCCGAAGCTGACGGCCGTCGCCCCGGTGAAGTCGTGGCCGGTGATCGTGACCGACGTGGTGCCGGCCAGGGGGCCGTCTGAAGGGGATAGGCCCGTGACGGCCGGGATTGGGTCGTAGCTGTAGTGATCTGCGCTGTTTGTGGCCGAGGGGCCGCCGGGGGTCGTGACGATCACGTCGACGGTCCCGGTGTTCTCAGCGGGTACGGTTGCGGTGATCTGGGTGGGGGTGATCACGTCGACGTTCGTCGCCGGGGTGCCGCCGACGCTGACGCTTGCGGGGCTGGCGAAGCCCGTGCCCGTGATCGTGATGTTGTTGGCGGCGAGTGTGCCGGCGTTGGGGCTGATGCCCGTGACGGTCGGGGCTGGTTCGTAGGTGTATTGGTCGGCGCTCGATGTCGCGGAGATGCCGCCGGGGGTGGTGACGGTGATGTGGACGGTGCCGCTGCCGGCGGGGGCGGTGGCGGTGATCGACGTGCTCGTGACATTTGTGATCGCCGCTGGGTTGCCCTGGCCGAAGTCGACGGTCGTGGCGCCGGTGAAGCCGGTGCCGTTGATCGTGACGGGGTTGCCGCCGCCGAGTGGACCGGCGGCTGGGAACGTGATCGAGTTCACGGCCGGCACCGGGTCGTAGCTGTAGTGATCTGCGCTGTTTGTGGCCGAGGGGCCGCCGGGGGTCGTGACGATCACGTCGACGGTCCCGGTGTTCTCAGCGGGTACGGTTGCGGTGATCTGGGTGGGGGTGATCACGTCGACGTTCGTCGCCGGGGTGCCGCCGACGCTGACGCTTGCGGGGCTGGCGAAGCCCGTGCCCGTGATCGTGATGTTGTTGGCGGCGAGTGTGCCGGCGTTGGGGCTGATGCCCGTGACGGTCGGGGCTGGTTCGTAGGTGTATTGGTCGGCGCTCGATGTCGCGGAGATGCCGCCGGGGGTGGTGACGGTGATGTGGACGGTGCCGCTGCCGGCGGGGGCGGTGGCGGTGATCGACGTGCTCGTGACATTTGTGATCGCCGCTGGGTTGCCCTGGCCGAAGTCGACGGTCGTGGCGCCGGTGAAGCCGGTGCCGTTGATCGTGACGGGGTTGCCGCCGCCGAGTGGACCGGCGGCTGGGAACGTGATCGAGTTCACGGCCGGCACCGGGTCGTAGCTGTAGTGATCTGCGCTGTTTGTGGCCGAGGGGCCGTCCGGGGTCGTGACCGTGACGTCCACAAGCCCGGCGCTGCCGGGGGGCGCGGTCGCGGTGATCTGGGTGCTGGTCACGGCCGTGACCGTCGCCGGGTTGTTCTGCCCGAAGTCCACGACGCTGTCGGCCGTGAACCCCGAACCGTTGATCGTGACCGTGTTGTTGCCCGCGACCGGACCCGCATCCGGGCTCACCGAGCTGACCGACGGCGGCCCGTACGTGTACTCGTCGGACGACGTGATCGCGGACGGGCCGTCCGGGGTCGTGACCGTGACGTCCACAAGCCCGGCGCTGCCGGGGGGCGCGGTCGCGGTGATCTGGGTGCTCGTCACGGCCGTGACCGTCGCCGGGTTGTTCTGCCCGAAGTCCACGACGCTGTCGGCCGTGAACCCCGAACCGTTGATCGTGACCGTGTTGTTGCCCGCGACCGGACCCGCATCCGGGCTCACCGAGCTGACCGACGGCGGCCCGTACGTGTACTCGTCGGACGACGTGATCGCGGACGGGCCGTCCGGGGTCGTGACCGTGACGTCCACAAGCCCGGCGCTGCCGGGGGGCGCGGTCGCGGTGATCTGGGTGCTCGTCACGGCCGTGACCGTCGCCGGGTTGTTCTGCCCGAAGTCCACGACGCTGTCGGCCGTGAACCCCGAACCGTTGATCGTGACCGTGTTGTTGCCCGCGACCGGACCCGCATCCGGGCTCACCGAGCTGACCGACGGCGGCCCGTACGTGTACTCGTCCGACGACGTGATCGCGGACGGGCCGTCCGGGGTCGTGACCGTGACGTCCACAAGCCCGGCGCTGCCGGGGGGCGCGGTCGCGGTGATCTGGGTGCTCGTCACGGCCGTGACCGTCGCCGGGTTGTTCTGCCCGAAGTCCACGACGCTGTCGGCCGTGAACCCCGAACCGTTGATCGTGACCGTGTTGTTGCCCGCGACCGGACCCGCATCCGGGCTCACCGAGCTGACCGACGGCGGCCCGTACGTGTACTCGTCCGACGACGTGATCGCGGACGGGCCGTCCGGGGTCGTGACCGTGACGTCCACAAGCCCGGCGCTGCCGGGGGGCGCGGTCGCGGTGATCTGGGTGCTCGTCACGGCCGTGACCGTCGCCGGGTTGTTCTGCCCGAAGTCCACGACGCTGTCGGCCGTGAACCCCGAACCGTTGATCGTGACCGTGTTGTTGCCCGCGACCGGACCCGCATCCGGGCTCACCGAGCTGACCGACGGCGGCCCGTACGTGTACTCGTCCGACGACGTGATCGCGGACGGGCCGTCCGGGGTCGTGACCGTGACGTCCACAAGCCCGGCGCTGCCGGGGGGCGCGGTCGCGGTGATCTGGGTGCTCGTCACGGCCGTGACCGTCGCCGGGTTGTTCTGCCCGAAGTCCACGACGCTGTCGGCCGTGAACCCCGAACCGTTGATCGTGACCGTGTTGTTGCCCGCGACCGGACCCGCATCCGGGCTCACCGAGCTGACCGACGGCGGCCCGTACGTGTACTCGTCCGACGACGTGATCGCGGACGGGCCGTCCGGGGTCGTGACCGTGACGTCCACAAGCCCGGCGCTGCCGGGGGGCGCGGTCGCGGTGATCTGGGTGCTGGTCACGGCCGTGACCGTCGCCGGGTTGTTCTGCCCGAAGTCCACGACGCTGTCGGCCGTGAACCCCGAACCGTTGATCGTGACCGTGTTGTTGCCCGCGACCGGACCCGCATCCGGGCTCACCGAGCTGACCGACGGCGGCCCGTACGTGTACTCGTCCGACGACGTGATCGCGGACGGGCCGTCCGGGGTCGTGACCGTGACGTCCACAAGCCCGGCGCTGCCGGGGGGCGCGGTCGCGGTGATCTGGGTGCTCGTCACGGCCGTGACCGTCGCCGGGTTGTTCTGCCCGAAGTCCACGACGCTGTCGGCCGTGAACCCCGAACCGCTGATCGTGACCGTGTTGTTGCCCGCGACCGGACCCGCATCCGGGCTCACCGAGCTGACCGACGGCGGCCCGTACGTGTAGAGGTCGGACGGGCCTGTGCTCGAGCTGCCCAGCGGCCACCCGATGGTGATGTCAACCGTGGCGCCGGAGAGCACGGGCGGGGCAATGGCGGTGATCTCGGTGTCGGACACGACCGTGAACGCCGCACTCTGCAAGCCGAACTGGACGGTCGTCGCGTCGCCCAGGCCCGTGCCCGTGATCTTGATGACCTGGTTCGTCCCCGCCGGAGGGCCGGCGGTTGGGCTGACCGACGTCACGGTCGGGGCTGCGTCGTATGTGAAGTCGTCGTTCGGAGGGTTCGGCGGCGACTGCTGCCCGTCCGCGGTGACCTGCACGTCGACGGTTCCGGCCGGGATTCCAGCCGGCGAGGTCACAGTGATCGACGAATCGTCCGCGGCGGTCACATTGGCGGTCGCATCGACTCCGCCGAAGCTGACCGAGGGTGTCGTGCCGAAGCCCGACCCCGTGATCGTCACGGTCGTGCCACCTCCCACCGGACCGGCGGCGAACTGGCTGCCCGCGACGCTGATGCCCATCACGACCGGCCCGCCGTCGGCTCGCCCCGCGGGGGCGAGCGCCAGCATCACGACGAGCGCCACGAGGAGCCCCGCCAGCAGCGAGCGGAGCGGCCGATGGTCGAAGGGTGCTGCAGGGGGCATCGTGCGCTTTCTCATCCTGCGGGTACGACGACGGCGCCGCCTGGGATCTTGGACTGGTTCGTGGTGCTCTGGCCGGACACGCGGACGACGACCTTTGTCGGCGCCGGCTGCGTGGTCGTGGCGTGTGACGGCGGCTGCGAGGAGGACGGGCTCGACGCGGGCGGCTTGCTCGTCACGGCCGGCGGCTTGCTCGTCACGGCCGGCGGCGTGCTCCGGACGACCGGCGCCGTGCTTCGCACGACGGGCGCCGGGCTTCGCACGACCGGTGTGGTGTTCCTCACGACCGGTGTGGTGTTCCTGACGATCGGCGTCGTGCTCCGGGCGGCCGGCGTTGTGCGCTTGCCCCCGGGCGTGGTGCGGTGCGTCTTCGCGGCCGCATCCGGCGAGGTCGCCTTCGATCTCGATGTTGCGGGCTTCTTGGCGGTGCGGGCGCCCGACACCCGGCGCGGGGCGACGGCGGCCGGCGGCGGCGCGATCGCCAGCGCCGCCAGCGACGGGACGCTCAGATCGCGCGCCCGCAACGCCGCGACCGTCGCTGCGACCTGACGGCTTGTCCGCTCGACGATCTCGGTCGCAGCGCGGTAGCGAGCCGCATTGCCGGCGCCCGCGGCGGCGGCGAGTTCGCCCAGACCCGCGCTCTCGGCGCGGAGCGCCGCTGCGGCGGCGGCGACGGCGGTACGGTCACGCTTGGGCGTCGCGATCGCCAGCAGCCCGGCCGCGGCAGCACCGTCAGCGGCCGCCGCCGCGCTCTCCGGACCTGCTCGGCGGCCGAGCGGCGCGGCCGCCGAGCGGCCCAGGCCGGCGCGCGCAACCGCCGCCGGCTCGAGCCGGCGCGAAAGAGCTTCGGCGAGCGCGGTCAGGGGGCCCGGCGCGACGAGCCTGACGGCGCTCACCTGTGCAGCGCGCGCGAGCCGCTCGCACGACGCGAGCGCCCCCGCGAGCCGCGCGGCGCACACGACGGTGAGATCGTCGGTGGCGGTCGGCAGGACGAAGGCGACGACGTGCTCCCCGCTCGCCAGCGTCCAGGCGTAACGCATCACGGGGTGTCCCGCGATCGCGGCCTCACCCGGCAGCGACGGCGTCCCGAGCGTGCGGGCGAGCGCGGGCGGGACGCCGCCGGGATACACCGCCGACTGCGCGAGCGTCCCCGCTGCGAGCGTCGCCACGCCCGAGCTCAGCGCGATCGCGCGCGACGCTCCCGCGCCCGCCACGAGTGCCGTCGCACCTGTGACTGTGCTGCGGTCCACATGCCAGGGACTCACGTAACCGAATGCGAGTACGTCGCTGCGCGCCACGGTCGCCAGCGGCGCGGGCTGCGCGGGGACGTCGCGGATGCGCGCCCCGGCCGCCACGATCAGGACGAGCGCGAGCGCGCCGACCAGAGCGAGTGCCGCCTGCTGGGTGCCCCGCGGCTCGGACTTCGGGCGCCGAGCCTCACCGATCACGGGACGCTCCGTCACGCGCCCGCCGAGGACCGCCGCCGCGGCGGCGCCGGCGCCCGACGGATCGACCCGGCCCGCGGCGATGCTCGCTGCGATCGCGCCCGCGGCGAGCGGCGCGCTCGCCCCCTGAATCCGGCCGGGAGCCGGGGTTCCGGCGCCCCGGATGAGGTGGCGCAGCAGGTCTTTCGGTGCGACCGCGCGGGACAGCGACACGAGCCCGCCGGCCGCGATCAGGCCCTGTGAGGCGATCGCGGCCCAGACCGCAGCGGTCGCCCCGTGCCGCGGGGCGAGCGCGACGACCGTGACTACGCCGGCGACGGTGCCGGCGCACCCGGCGAGTAGCAGGCGCCTCGCCAGCCCGACACTGATCGCGAGCACGCCGGCGATCGCCGCGACGACCGACAGGAGCGCCGCGACCATCAGCTCGCGGAGCAGCGGCACGGCGCCGAGATAGGCGGTGCCGAGCACGTCGCGGACAAGTGGGCGGGCGAGCAGCGCGACGGCCGCCGCGAGCGGAACCGCCACCAGCAGGAACGTGCGAGCGTAGGCGGCGGCTCCGGCTGCCGCGGCGTTCGAGGCGCCACCCGATCCGCCGAGCCTCCGCGCCTGGCCCGCGAGCAGCACGCCCGGTACGGCGACGACGAACAGCAGGATCCTCAGGGCCGCCGCGTAGCGGCCGACCGCGGCGGGTGCCGTCAGCCAGCCGAGCAGCGCGAGATCGAGCAGCAGCGACAGGCACGGGATCGCGCAGGCGAGCCCGAGTGGAAGCGCTGCGCGCGCAAACCGCAGCGCCTCGCCCTGCGTGGCGCGAGCGCGCCGCAGCAGGCGCCGGGCGCCGACGAGCGCCGGCAGCGCCCCGAGGCACGTCCAGATGCTGATGTTGGCGGCGATCAGTACGACGGGCTCGTGCCGGATCGCGAGTACCACGGTCGTGGCGCAGAGGAGCACCGTCGTCATCACCTCGACCAGCGCGAGTGGAGCCGAACGTCCTCGAATCGCGACGACCTGGCGTCCGACGGTCGCGCCGCCGAGCGCCACGGCCGGCGCCAGCACGACCATCACCAACCCGCGCGAGCCCATCGTGCCGGCGCCCACCGCGACCAGCAGCGCCGCGAGGCCGAGAGACCAGGTGCGCTGCGCTCGGAGGGCCACCACCAGCGTCTGCGTCTCGTCCTGCGGCCGCGCGGCGAGCTGGCCCGCGAGCAGCAGGCTGAAGCCTGCGTCGCTCAGCCCGATCGTGAGCCCGAACGCCGCCGTTCCGCCCGCCAGGATTCCGAAGTTGTGGACTCCGAGCGAGCGGGCGACGCTCAGCATCGTCAGCACCCCGGCGACCGCCGCCAGGCCCTGTCGCAAGAGGATCACACCCGCGCCCGACCGGCCCGACCTCGCGCGCAACCGCTCGGCGCGCCCGCGCTCGCGCGCGGCTGCATCAGGGCGCGCGCCACGCCCGCTCGGCGGCACCTCGGCTTCTCTGCTGGCGATCATGTCACGCTGACGCTCGACCCTCCCGCGGGCTGCGTAACGCTCCGTTGCGCACCCTCGAACAAACGCTTCGAGCCACCTGGATTGTATGCGCCGCCATCGAACTACAACAGAGTCGAATGGACGGAAGTTCCCGACCCCCTGGCCTGCGTTGGGGGGTCGTACCTGGGCGCTCACTGGGTGAGCGCCGCGGTACGACCCCCTCTCCGAAGAGGGGGGGTCGGGAAATATCGCCCGCCGTCGCGCGCCGCCCGCCGTCGCGCGCCGCCCGCCGTCGCGCGCCGCCCGCCGTCGCGCGCCGCCCGCCGTCGCGCGCCGCCCGCCATCGCGCGCCGCCCGCCATCGCGCGCCGCCCGCCATCGCGCGCGCCCGCCATCGCGCGCGCCCGACGTTCAGCCGCGCTTGGGTTTGCGAGATCTTGGTCGTACGCCGGAGCCGGCGCCGTCTCGGTCGCCGGCCCGCAGCTATGCGAGGACCGGCTGGCGGTCGGAGGCGATCGTTGCGATCTCCTCCGAGGCCCGCTCGAACTCCTCGTCCGATAGCACCGGGGTGCCCTCGAACGGGAGGTCGCGCGTCAGCTCGAGCCAGGAGCGACAGCCCCCGTACTCGTCGCGGACCTTGACCGTGACGGGTCGTGGAATCCGGTACGTGCGCAGCAGGATCACGTGCAGCGGATGTCTCCGCTTCCACGCGAGCCGTTTCTCGGCGTAGTCGGGTGTCCACACATAGAACGGCGACAGCGCATCGACGGCCCGGCGGTCGGTCACGGTGAAGTGAGCGGCCACCTCGGCCCAGGCACGGATTCGCACCCGGTCCGGCTGTGTGATCTCGGCGTCCCGCAGCATCGCCTGCGCGGACGGCTCGCCGTCACTCCACACGCCCTCCTCGAGGGCGCGTGCAAGTTCAGGCCTGTGCGACTCGCGCACCAGATCGGCGCGCTGATGGTCGAAGGTGGGGTAGAGGAAGAATCGGTCGTAGTCGAGCTTGAAGTGCTTCTCGGGCTCGCGGATCCCGCCCTTGCGGAGCGTGACCAGCTGCTCGCCCTCGGCCAGCGCACGCACGGTGACGGCCCATTCTTTGAAAGCGATCGGCATTTAGAAACAGGGGGAGAGGTAGGGGTGGAATGCGAAGGAAACCCGGCGCAAATGTCGGTAACGCACGTCGCCGGGAGGGTCCGAATACTAGGCGACTTTGTTCAAAATCCCAAATGTCCCTGCAAATGGGCACCTTCGAAAGTTACAAACTTACCTGGGCGTCGACTTGAAGGGCTTCGATCAGAGCCGCGAAATCGACCTCGCCGAAGCCGAGCGCGGACGCGTCGCGCAGGATCCGCTCGGTGGCCTCGGCGAACGGGAAGGCCACGCCCGCGCCGGCCGCCGTCTCGAGGCAGAAGCGCACGTCCTTGAGCATGTGATCGAGCTTGAAGAGGGTCGTGTAGTCGTGGTTCGTCATCGGCTTGGCCTTGAGCTCGAGCATCCCCGACGACGCCGCGCCCGAGCCGAGCACGCGGATCAGCGCATCGAGGTCGGCGCCGGTCGCCGAGCCGACGAGCAGCGCCTGCCCGACGACCGCCGCGTTCGTCGCCGCGACGGCGTTGTTGATCACCTTGACGAGCTGACCGTGCCCGCGCGGACCGACGTGGACGAGCAGGCGGCCCATCGCGTCGAGCACCGGCTCCACCCGCTCGAAGTCCTCGACCGTCCCGCCGACCATGAACGTCAGCGTCCCCGCCTGTGCCGCCGGCGAGGACCCCGTCACGGGTGCGTCGACGAAGCGCATCCCGATCTCCTCGAGCTCTCCGCCGATCGCAACGGCCTCCTCCACCCCGATCGTCGAGCAATCGGCGAACAGCGTGCCCGGCTGCGCTCCCCGCGCCGCGCCGCCGTCGCCGAGCAGGATCTCCCGCACCTGGCCGCCGTCGACGACCATCGAGAAGACGACGTCGGCTGCGGTGGCGGCGGCTTGCGGGCTCGCCGCCACCGACACGCGTGGTCGCTCGGCGCCGAATGCCGCGGACACGGACGCCGTGCGATTCCAGACGCTCAGCTCGAACCCGGCGCGGTCCAGGCTCGCCGCCATCCGCGAGCCCATGATTCCGAGTCCGAGAAACGCGACGCGCATGCGCGGCACCTTACTCGCTGGGGTGGTGATCGACGCCGGCCGGTCGCGGGCCGGCGCCGGGATCGCGTCCGTACCCGCCGCCGCCGGGCGTTTCGATGCGCAGCCGCTGTCCGGGCTGCAGCGACCCGGTTGCCTTCGCGGGCAGCTCGACCCCGTCGAGCAGGTTGCGCCCGCACGCTCCCGGCGAGCCCCCCGCAGCACCCGGCGGCGGGTGCCGGCGCCGCTCGGTGATCAGCGAGAACGTCAACGGCGAGAGCGCCTCCAGTTCCCGGACGACCCCGTCCCCGCCCCGGAAGGCCCCGGCGCCGCCCGAGCCGCGGCGCACCGAGTACTCCGTCATCCGCAGCGGGAACTCGAGCTCGAGCGCCTCGATCGGCGTGTTCAGCGTGTTGCTCATCGCGACGTGAACGCCGCTCGGCCCGTCAGCGTCCGCGCAGGCGCCCTGGCCCCCGCCGATCGTCTCGTAGTAGACGATGTCGCCGTCGCCGAGCGTCATGTTGTTCATCGTCCCCTGCCCGAGCGCGCGCCCGAACGCCGCCAGGACCACGTCCGCGACCCGCGATGAGGTCTCGACGTTGCCACCCGCGACCGCCGCCGGGAAGCGGGCGTTGAGGATCGACCCCGCGGGCGCGACCACCTCGACCGGACGGTAGGCGCCGGCGCTCGCAGGGATGTCGGGGTCCGTGAGGACCCGGACCGCGAAGTAGCACGCCGAGCGGGTCACGGCGAGCGGACAGTTGAGGTTTCCGTCGTGCTGAGCGGCGGAGCCGGTGAAGTCGAGCGTCAGACGCTCGCCGCGGACGGTCGCCCGCACGACGATCGGCAGATCCCCGGCGCTCGCCTCGAGCACGTCGGCGGCTGCGCGGACGCCGTCCGGGAGGGCTGCGATGCAGGCGCGGGTGCGCCGCTCGGCGTAGTCGAGGACCTCGGCGAACGCGGCGCGCAGGGCGCGGTCGCCCGTACGGGCGTGGAGCTCGAGCAGGCGACGCTCGCCGGCGCGGCAGGCGGCGAGCTGGGCGCGCAGGTCGGCACGCCGCTGGGCCGGCGCCCGCATCTGCGTGGCGAGCTCGGAGATCACGCGGTCGTCGAGCACGCGCGGCTCGATCACGACACCCTCCTCGCGCAGCGTGCGGCTGTCCGCCGGCATCGATCCGGGGACGCGAGCGCCGACGTCCGCGTGGTGGGCACGCGCGGCGGCGAAGGCGAGCAGCTCGCCGTCCGCGAACACGGGTGTGATCACGGTGATGTCGGGCAGGTGGGTGCCGCCGCGGTAGGGGTCGTTGAGGATGTAGGCCGCGCCGGGCGCCGGGCTGAGCGTCTCGCGCACGGCCGCCACCGCGGCCGGCATCGCCCCGAGGTGCACGGGGATGTGCTCCGCCTGCATGACCATCTCACCGCCGGCGTCGAACAGCGCCGTCGAGGCGTCACGCCGCTCCTTGATGTTGGGCGAATGGGCCGACCTGATCAGGACGACGCCCATCTCCTCGCACGCCGCGCGCAGGGCGCCGACGGTCAGCTGCAGCTCGACGGCGTCCATCACTGCCGCCGCCGCAGACGGATCGTCCCGGCCGCATCGGCTTCGCCGCGCCACCCGGCCGGGACGACGAGCGTCGACTCGGGAAGGCGGACCACGTCCGGTCCCGAGATCGGCTCGCCGCCGGCTCCGGACCCGCCGCCGGCTCCGGACCCGCCGCCGGCTCCGGGCCTGCCGGTGAGCGTCACGGCAGGGGCCGGCCGCGTCGCGCTGAGGCGGATCGTGACCAGCTCGAGCTCCTGCTCTCGGTCGCGGTAGCCGTATCGCCGTTCGTGCTCGGCCTCGAACGCCGCTCGCAGCTGCTCCGGCGTCGCGGCGGCCGGCGCCGGGATCGGCAGCTCGAACGACTGACCGCGGTAGCGCACGTCGAACACCACGGCCAGCGAACTCTGATCCGGCCCTTTCCCGAGCGCTGCGAGCGCGCTGCCGGCGAGCGCCGCGACCTCCGCGCGCATCCGCTCGGCGGTCAGCTCCGCCCCCGCGAGGAACACGCTGCGCCGCACGTCGCGGCGCTGGGGGGCGACGACGAGGCCGAGCGCGGCGAGCACGCCGCTCGCGCGTGGCACGAGGACCTCGCCGATCCCGAGCTCATCGGCGATGTCGGTCGCGTGCAGCGGCCCGGCGCCGCCGAACGCGAGCAGCGCGTAGCCGCGCGGGTCGACGCCGCGCTCCACCGTCACGACCCGCAGCGCCCGTGCCATCTCGGCGCACGCGACCCGGCGGATCCCGGCCGCGCACTGCGCCGCGCTCAGCCCGAGCCGCTCGCCGAGCCCTGCCACGGCCTGGAACGCGGCATCCGCATCGAGTGCGACGCCCCCCGCCAGCGGCTCGCCGGCGTCGAGGAACCCGAGCACGACGTTGGCGTCCGTGACCGTCGGGTGACTCCCGCCACGGCCGTAGCAGGCGGGCCCGGGGTCGGCTCCCGCCGATCGCGGCCCGACCCGCAGGGCGCCGCCGGCGTCGCGCCACGCGATCGAGCCGCCGCCGGCGCCGACGGTGTGCACGGCGAGCATCGGCAGCGCGATCGGCCGCCCCGCGAGCGTCCCGCCGGCCTGCTCCTCGACGCGGCCGCCATCGACCACGCAGACGTCGCACGAGGTCCCGCCCATGTCGAGGCACAGCACGTCCTCGGCGCCGGCCGCGCGGGCTGCGAAGGCCGCGCCCGCGGCGCCGCCGGCGGGTCCCGAGAGGACGGTCAGGGCGGCGTGGCGCGCGGCGCGGTCGAGCTCGACGAGCCCTCCGGTCGACTGCATGATCGCGGGCTCGGGCAGGCCCGCCTGCGCGCAGCGCTCGCGCAGGCGGCCCAGGTATCCCGCCAGCAGCGGCGACATCGCCGCGTCGACCTCGGTCGTCGCGGCGCGTTCGTACTCGCGGAAGGTCCCGACGGTCTCGTGCGAGAGGTGAACCGATACGCCGGGAGCGAGCGCCGCGAGCGCTTCACCGAGCAGGCGTTCGTGCGTGGGGTGGCGGTAGGAGTGCAGCAGCACGACCGCGACAGCCTCGACCTCGGCCGCCGCGACCCTCCGCGCGAGCTCCTGCGCCGCGGCCGGTGCGAGCGCCTCGAGGACGCCGTCGGGCGCCATCCGCTCGGCCGCACCGAATCGCCGCTCCGGCGGGGTCAGCGGCTCGGGGCCCCGGTCGCAGAGGTGGTAGAGGTGCGGGCGGTTCTGGCGGGCGAGCTCGACGATGTCGGTGAAGCCCTCGGTGGCGACCAGCGCGATCCGGGCACCGCGCCCCTCGAGCAGCGCGTTCGTCGCCACCGTCATGCCGTGTGCGAACGACGTGACCTCCCGCGGGTCACGTCCAGCCCGCCCGAGCGCCTGCGCGATCGCCGCGAGCACGCCCTCGGACTGGTCGCGCGGCGTCGTCGGCGCCTTCCCGGTGAACAGCTGACCGCCGGCCGCGAGGACCGCATCGGTGAACGTTCCGCCGACGTCGACACCGAGGAGCATCGACGCCGGACGCTACCTCACGGCGCGTCAGGCGGCCGCCTCGAACTCCTCCGTGTCGGCGAGGTGCTGGTGCGAGGGGCAGTAGCCGTTGTGGGGAAGCGGCATCCGCTGGCACGGCGTGCCCTTGCGCGTGCTGGCGCGACACTGGAGCGGGTTGCCGTAGGCGTCGAAGCCGTCCTGCGGACGGCTGCGCAGGAACTCGTCGGCGAACGCCAGGTAGCGCTCGACGACCGTCAGCACGCGCCGTTGTGCCGACATCGGGAAGTACATGCGGATGTCGCAGAACAGCGTCCGGGCGGGCTTCGCGAAGTAGTGGCGGTCGGTCGCCAGACGCTCGACAGCCGCTTCACAGGCGCGCAGCACCCGTTCGTGATTCGCGTGCGGATTGAGGGAGTGCGGATCCTCGACGATCTCGCCGGCGAGGTCGCGATAGATGGCGCGGCTGAAGCGGTACATCGGGAATGTGTCTCCTTTCTGCTCCGTGCCTTCTACGTACTTACCTCTAGGTGGCCGAGTATCACGGCGGAAGGTGTAGTTCTGACCGCCGAGATTGTTAACCGGCGATTAAGTGCCGAAAAGTCACGAAGTGACCTAGCGCCACTCGGCGATCGCCCGCGGCCCGTCCGCGGGCAGCACGACGTGCCGGTGATCGAGGCGCGCGTCGCGGCTCGGGAAGTCGAGCCGCTGGTGGGATCCACGACTCTCCTCGCGGGCGAGCGCCGCGGCCGCGATCAGGCGCACCAGCGGGTGCGGATCCTGCTCGAGCTCGGCCAGCGCCGCGCCCTCGCGGACGAGTCCGGCGTGGCGCCAGAGCGCCTCGCGGCTGCGATCGGTCAGCGCCGGGACCGGCGGGGCGGACAGCGCCGTCGCCGCTGCGATCACGGCCCGGGGCACCGGCGGCTCCGACAGCGCGGCGTCAGCTGCCCGGGCGCCGAAGACGAAGCACTCGCTGAGCGAATTCGAGGCGAGGCGGTTGGCGCCGTGCAGCCCGGTGCACGCGCACTCGCCGACCGCGAACAGCCCCGGCACGGTCGAACGACCGTCGAGATCGACGGCGATCCCGCCCATCATGTAATGCGCGGCGGGCGCCACCGGGACGAGCTCATGCTCCGGGTCGATCCCCGCGCGCCGCAGGGCGCTGACCACGTTCGGGAACAGCGCCGGGTCGACATGGCGCATGTCGAGATCGACCGACGCCGCGCCGGTCGCGGCCATCAGCTGCTGGACGGCGCGCGCGACCTCGTCGCGCGGCGCGAGCTCGTCGACGAAGCGCTCGCCGGTGGCGTCGAGCAGGTGGGCGCCCTCGCCCCGCACCGCCTCGGTCACGAGAAAGCCGTCGGCGCCGTTGGAACTGACGACCGCGGTCGGGTGGAATTGCATGAACTCGAGGTCGGCGAGGCTCGCGCCGGCGTCGTGGGCGAGGATCAGCCCCGAGCCGACGGCGCCCGCCGGGTTGGTCGTGCGCAGCCACAGCGCGGCGGCGCCACCGGTCGCCAGCACGGTCGCCGGCGCGGTCACGGATTCGCCCTCGAGCGTGAGGATGCCTTCGCAGCGGCCCTCGTGCACCACCAGCCCGGTCACCCGCCGGTCCTCCAGGACCTCGATGTTCGGTTCCTGCGCGGCCAGGGCGGACAGCTGGCGGATGATCCGGCGCCCGGTCGCCGCGCCGCCGGCGTGAACGATCCGGCGGGCGCTGTGGCCGCCTTCGAGACCGAGCGCCAGGTGGCCGTGCCGGTCGGCATCGAACCTGACCCCGAGCCGGGCGAGGTCCTCGACGGCGTCCGGCGCCTCGCGCACGAGCACCTCGGCGGCGGTCAGCCGGACCGCGTCGCGTCCGGCGGTCAGCGTGTCCGCCAGGTGCAGATCGGGGCTGTCGGCGGTCGACAGCGCGGCGGCGAGGCCGCCCTGGGCCCAGTAGCTCGATGCGCCGGCCAGCGGGGTCGCCGATACGAGGCTCACCCTCGCCCCGGCCCGTGCGGCGCAGATCGCCGTGTAGAGGCCGGCGCCGCCCGCGCCGACGACGATCATCTGAGGGTTCGCGGCCGGGGTCACGTCACGGAGTACGGTACCGGCGATGTCGTCGACGCCGCTGCTGTTCTCCCACCCCTCCTCGCTCGACCACGACACCGGCGGGCATCCCGAGCGCGCCGAGCGGATCTCGGCGGTGATGGCTGAGCTCGGGGCTCGGGACTGGCTCGGGTACGAGCTTGTCGAGTCGCCGGCGGTCGCGCGCCACGTGCTCGAGCTCGTCCATCCGGCGCGCTACGTCGACGCGATCGCCCGCGTGTCCCGCGCGGGCGGCGGACATCTCGACCTCGACACGCTGATGTCGCACGGGTCCTTCGAGGCGGCCATGCACGCGTGCGGGGGGGCCGTGGAGTTGGTCTCGCGCCTGCTCCACGAGGGCGGGCCGGCGGTCGGCTTCAGCGCCCACCGGCCGCCGGGACACCATGCGTGCCCCGATCGGGCGATGGGATTCTGTCTGTTCAACAACGTCGCCGTGGCGGCCACCTGGGCGCTGCGGGGTCTCGGGGTCAAGCGGGTCCTGATCCTCGACTGGGACGTCCACCACGGCAACGGCACGAGCGACGTCTTCTTCGAGTCCGACGAGGTCCTGTTCGTCTCGATCCACCAGGCGCCGCTGTATCCGGGCACCGGTCTGGCGTCGGAGGTCGGGGCCGGCAGGGGGCGGGGGTACACCGTCAACCTCCCGGTCCCGGCGGGCACCGGCGACGCGGAGTTCGTCTCGCTGGTCGGCGGCGTCGTGGTGCCGCTGGCGCTGGTCTTCGAACCCGAGCTCGTGCTCGTCTCGGCGGGCTTCGACGCCCACCGCGACGACCCGCTCGCGAGCTGCACGGTGACCGAGGAGGGCTTCGGCGGGATGGGCGCGCTGATCCGTGACCTCGGCGGCCGCCTCGACGTGCCGATCGCGTGCGTGCTCGAGGGCGGCTACAACCTCGACGCGCTCGCACGCTCGGTCGCGTCGACGATGGAGGCGCTCGCCGGGGGTCGCGCCGCCCCTGCACCCGAGCCGACGACGGTGTCGCGGGACGCCGTCGTGCGCCTTGCCGAGTTCTGGCCGGCGCTCGGCGGCTGACCCTGCGTGGCCGGCCGTCAGCGGCTGACGCTCAGCGGCTGAGGATCCCGGCCCACGCGGCGGCCACACGCGCGGCCATCGTCGCGGCCGAGTAGGGCTCTGCATGCTCGCGCCCGGCGACGCGCGGGTCCGCTGCCGACAGATGCGGCGCGAGCGCGGCGGCCCACGCATCGAGTGCGAACGGCGCACAGAGGGCGCCACCCACGCCCGCCAGCGCGGCGGGCGCGATGCCATGCGGGGTCGCGAGCACCGGTACGTCGCAGGCGAGCGCCTCCAGCGTCGCGAGCCCGAACCCCTCGCGATCCGACGGCACCAGGACCGCGTTCGCGGCGTTGACGAACAGCGGCACCCGGTCGGGGTCGACGGCCCCGAGCGTCAGCAGCTCCGCGCCTGCCGCCTGCGCGAGCGCGCGCGCGAGATCGACGCGCTTCTCGGGTCGCGCGGGATCGGCGGCGAACAGCAGGTAGGGGCCCTCGAGCCGCAAGCCGAGGGCCCCGCGAGCAACGCCCCGTTCGACCGGCCGGAAGCGCTCGAGGTCGACCCCGCAGGGGAGCACCTGCACGTCGCCGCCCCGCACGGCCCAGCGCGGCACCGCTCCGGCGAGCTCGGCCGAGACGGCCGCGACGAGGTCGTAGCGGCGTGTGGCGGCCAGCGTGATCGCCCGCGAGCGCGGATCGGCGAGGTCGGTTCCGTGCAGGGTCAGCGCCCGGGCGCGTGCGCGCACCGCCAGTGCGGGCCACGCCGTCAGCCCGAAGTGGGCGTGGACCACGTCGAAGCGCTCGTCGCCGAGCCGGCGGCGCAGCGCGACCCCCGCCCGGGCATAGGCGGCGGGGCTGCCGCCGCGCAGCGCGAACACCTCCACGTCGAGCGTCCCGAGCGCCCGCAGCGCCCGGACCTGGTCGTGGACGAAGCGCCCGAAGGCCGGCCGTTCCGGGCTTGGGTACATGTTCGTCACGACGAGCGCGCGGAGCTTCACCTGCCACCATCAAACCGCATGGACCAGACCACGGATCTCAACTGCCGTCCCGCGACCGCTCCGGTCGGGGTGTTCGACTCGGGTGTGGGCGGGCTCACCGTGCTGCATGAGCTGCTGATCTCGCTCCCTTCCGAGGACTACGTGTACCTCGGCGATACCGCGCACTTCCCCTATGGCGACCGCACCGACGCGGAGCTGCGCGCGTTCTCCCTCGCGATCGCCGACCACCTGCTCGAGCAGGGTGCAAAGCTGCTCGTCGTCGCCTGCAACTCGGCGAGCGCCGCCGCGCTCGAGGCGCTCGAGGGGCATCTTGCCGCGGTCGCCCCCGAGGTCGACGTGATCGGCGTGCTGCGGCCCGCCGCGCAGCTCGCCGTGGTCGCGACCCGCACGGGCAGGATCGGGTTGCTGGCGACTCCGGCGACCGTCGCCAACGGCGCCTACGAGCGGGCGGTGCGGGCTGCCGATCCCCACGTCCACCTCGAGAGCGTGTCCTGTCCGGACCTGGCGCGGATCATCCAGTCCGGCTTCCCGTTCGACGAGCAGGTGGTCGAAACGGTCCGCGCGTACTGCGCCCCGCTCCGTGCCGCCGACGTCGACACCGTGATCCTCGGCTCCACCCACTACCCGCTGTGCGCGCCGATGCTCCAGCGGATGCTCGGCCGCCAGGTGACGCTGGTCTCGGCCGGGGCCGGGGTCGCCCGCTCGGTCGAGCGCGCGCTCTCGGCCCGTCAGCTGCTCAACCCCCGTGACGGCGAGGGCGACTACAGGTTCCGGTGCACCGGCGATGTCGATTCGTTCCGGACCGTCGGTATGCGTTTCCTGCAGATGCCGTTCGGCGTCGTCGACCACGTCGAGTTACCGGCTCGCCGACCGTCTATGGTGCCCGCATGAGCCGTAGCTATGGACGGGCGGCGGACGGTCTGCGCCCGATCGAGATCGAGCCGGGGTTCGTCCGCACCGCGTCGGGTTCGGCACTGATCTCCGTCGGCGAGACGCGCGTGATCTGCACCGCCTCCGTGCAGGAGGGCGTCCCTCGCTGGCTCGCCGGGAAGGGTCGCGGATGGGTCACCGCCGAGTACGGGATGCTGCCCGCGTCGACGGGCGATCGCAAGGCGCGCGACATCTCGACGGGCCGTCTCGACGGCCGCTCGGTCGAGATCCAGCGCCTGATCGGCCGCTCGCTGCGTGGCGTCGTCAGCTTCGAGTCGCTCGGCGAGCGCACGATCTACATCGACTGCGACGTCCTGCAGGCCGACGGGGGCACCCGCTGCGCGGCGATCACCGGCGGCATGGTGGCGCTCGAGCTCGCCGTCCGCGGCCTGCTCGCGCGCGGCCGGATCAGCCGGACCCCGCTCACCGGGACGATCGCGGCCGTCTCATGCGGAATCGTCGCGGGCGCTCCTCTGCTCGACCTCGACTACTCCGAGGACTCGCGCGCGGAGGTCGACGCCAACGTGGTCATGACCGGCGACGGCGGGCTCGTCGAGGTGCAGGCGACAGCCGAGCGCACGCCGCTCTCGCGGGCCCATCTCGACTCGCTGCTGGCTCTCGCCGCAGGGGGGATCGAGTCGCTGCGCGCAGCCCAGGAAGCCGCCGTCGCCGCCGGCTCGTAGCGATGCCGGCGACGATCGTCCTCGCCACGCGAAACGCTCACAAGCTGCGGGAGTTCGAGCGCCTGCTCGAGCCATTCGGAGTCGCCGTGGAGCCGCTCCCCGACGGCGTCGAGTTGCCCCCGGAGACTGGAGCGACCTTCGCCGAGAACGCCCTGTGCAAGGCACGAGCCGCGGCCGCCGTGCTCGGGCGCCCGGCGATCGCCGACGACTCCGGGATCGAGGCGGCCGCGCTCGGTGGCGGCCCCGGCCTGCGGTCGGCTCGGTATGCGGGCGAGGTCGCGACGGACGCCGAGAACCTCGCGAAGCTGCTGCGCGAAGCGCCGGCGGGCAGCGGTCTGCGCTACGTCTGCGCGCTCGCGTACGTCGAGCCGGATGGCACCGAGCGGCTGTTCGAGGGCGATTGCCGCGGCCGGCTTGCGAGCCGGCCGCGAGGCGAGCACGGGTTCGGCTACGACCCCGCCTTCCTCCCCGACCGCCTCGACTCGGCCTCGCTCGCCGACCCCCTCGGCTCGGCCGGCGGGGGCGAGCCGGAGCGGACGATGGCCGAGCTGTCCGACGCCGAGAAGGATGCGATCAGCCATCGCGGGCGCGCTGTACGAGCCTTCGTGCAGTGGCTCAGAGCAGGTTGATCCCGGCGGCGACGGCGACGGCGAACGTCACCGACGCATATCCGTAGTAGCTCTCCATCAGCAGGACGAGCCCGGCGATCGCGAAGGCGATCGCCGCGAGGCTCCAGGCGATCCGGGCGAGCGGCTCGGCGGGATTGTCGCGCTCGGCGGCGACGTCGTCGGCGCCATGCGACGGGGGGGGACCGTCCATCCGCCAGCATGCTACTCGCGGTGCTTGACGGGCGAACCTGCGGAAGATCCACCACCCAGCGTCCGCGAACCGTGTTAGCTTCGTCGATTCCTACCACCCCAAGGAGGAGTAAGTGACGAAATCGGAGTTCATCGACCAGGTCGCCGATCGGGCGGGGTTGAGCAAGAAGGACGCTTCGGAAGCGGTCGATGCGGTGCTGGCGACGATCGAGGACGCGCTCAAGCGCGGCAGCGACGTGACCTTCTCTGGGTTCGGCAAGTTCAGCGTGTCCGAGCGGGGCGCGCGCGAGGGCCGCAACCCGGCCACTGGCGAGAAGATCCAGATCGCCGCGTCGAAGGCCCCGAAGTTCACCGCCGGCGCGGCGCTCAAGAAGGCGCTGAACTGAACCAGACGTGAGCTTTGGCGATCGCCTCGCCGACCTCGTCGCGCGGCGCGAGTCGCAGATCGTGCTCGGCCTGGATCCCGATCCCGGGAGGCTGTGGCCGAGGGCGGTCGAGCTGGCACGCCAGGCGCCCGATTCCCCGCCTACGTCTGATTCCCCGTCTGCGCCGGCCGCCCGCGCAGCGAGGGCGGTCGCGATTCACTGCTCGCTGGCAATCGCCGCGGCCGGCGAGCAGTGCGTCGCCGTCAAGCTCCAGGTCGCCTGCTTCGAGCGGCTCGGTGCCCCGGGCTGGGCTGCGCTGGGTGACGTCGTCGAGGCGGCACGCGCCGCTGGGTTGCTTGTCATCGCCGACGCGAAGCGAGGCGACATCGACGTCACCGCGGCGGCGTACGGGCAGGCATTCTTCGGCTCGACGCCGACCCCGTTCGGCGAGGTTCCCGGTCTCGGGGCCGATGCGCTGACGGTCAACCCGCTGCTTGGCGGCGACTCGCTGGCACCGTTCATTGCCGCTGCGCGCTCGCGCGGCGCCGGCCTGTTCGTGCTCGCCCGCACCTCCAACCCCGGCGCCGCCGACGTACAGGAGCTCGAGCTCCGGCACGGGGGGACCGTCAGCGAGCGGTTGGCCGGGCTGATCGCGGACGCGGGGGCGGACGCCGTCGGCGGCGCCGGGCTCTCCGATGTGGGCGCGGTCGTCGGTGCGACGGCCCCCGGCCGGCTCGAGCGGATGCGCGAGCTGATGCCACACGCAGTCTTCCTGCTCCCCGGCGTCGGTGCCCAGGGCGGGCGAGTCGAGGACCTTGCGGCCGCGTTCGCCCCGGGGCCCGCCGGCGGCCTGATCGCCGCTTCGCGCGCAATCGTGTTCGCGCACGAGCACGGCGGCGGCGATCCCGAATCGAGCGCGCGGACTGAGGCCGCGCGCCTGCGTGAGCTGGCATGGTCGCTGCCCGCCTGAGCGGCGGCAGCTGCCCGTTGGCACCTCTCTCGCCGCCCGCCAGATGCGTCCAGACGCCGTCGGAGCGCGCAGTAATTGCTGCGGGGGCCCCAAGGGTATGATCGCCGCCCAGATGCCCGAGCAAGCGCGTCAGCGTCGCAGTCCGGCTCGGTACCTCCCGCCGCTTGCGCTGATCGCGATCATCGCCGGGATCTACCTGATCGTGCATCACTCGCTCGTGACCCATCATGGACGCACGCCGACGGGGCAGCAGACGACGGCCACCGTGCAGACGGGCGCGGCTGGATCGTCCAGCGGTGCAAAGCACGGGCATCGGTCCTCGGCGAGCTTCTACGTGGTCCGGCCCGGCGACAGCCTGGACGCGATCTCGGCGCATACCGGCGTGTCCGTGTCGACGCTTCAGGCGCTCAACCCCGGCGTCTCGCCGAACGAGCTGCGCGTCGGGCAGCGGCTGAAGCTGCGGCGATGACCGCGCCGGCGCTGGCCCCCGCGCCGGCGCTGGTCCGGCCGCGCCTGCTCGTCCTCGTTCTGGCGGTTCTCGCGATCCTGCCGGGGCTGGGCGGGGCGGCACGCGCGGCCGGCCCGGCAACGGCGGCGTCGCCGGGAATCGTGGTGCCGCCGAGCGGGCTGCCGGTGACAGCCGCGTGCCTGCTGGCCTCCGACGGCGACCAGGTGCTGTATGCCGACAACGGCGACGGCGAGCTGCCGATCGCCTCGACGACGAAGCTGATGACGGCGCTGATCACGCTTCAGCACGTCGACAACCTCAGCGAGGTCTTCACCCAGACGGACTACTACCCGAGCCCGGCCGATTCGCAGATCGGGCTGGTGCCGGGTGAGCGGATGAGCGTCCACGATCTCCTGCTCGCGCTGATGCTGCCGAGCGCCGACGATGCCGCCGAGGACCTCGCCTTCAATGTCGGTGGCGGCTCGGTCTCCAACTTCATCGGGATGATGAATGCCGAGGCGCGGGTGCTCGGCCTGGTGCACACGCACTACGCGACGCCGATCGGGTTCGACACGCCCGGCAACTACTCGAGTGCCTGCGATCTCGACCGCCTGGCCGCCTACGACCTGGCGACCTCCGCCTACTTCCGGCGGATCGTCGCGCTGCCGTCGGCGACCCTGTGGTCGGGGCGCTACGTGCGCCAGATCGTCAATCGCAATGATCTCGTCGGGCGGATCCCATGGATCCACGGGGTGAAGACGGGCCATACGAGCGGCGCCGGCTACGTTCTCGTGGCGGAGGGCGAGCAGAACGGGCTCGAGCTGATCGCGTCCGTGCTCGGGACGCCGAGCGAGGCGGCCCGGGACCAGTCAGCGCTGGCACTGCTCGACTACGGCTACGCGGCGTACACGCTCGCGACGCCGGTGACGGCCGGGACGATCCTCGCCGAGGCCGGCGAGCGGGGGTTCCCGGGGCGGCGCGCCACGGTTGTCGCGGCGACCTCGTTCGGCGCGGTCGTGCACCGAACGGACACTGTTCGCGTCGTCGTCGACGCACCCAAGGTGCTCGTCGGACCGCTGCGGCGCGGAGCGGTCGTCGGAGACGCCACGGTCCTGATCGACGGGCGCGCGGCCGCCACCGTCCGGCTGATCCTGGCGCGGCCCGTGCCCGCTGCCCGGCCTGAGCGCCGGCGCCGGCGCCGGCGCGGTCATCCTGGGCAGCCATACACCCATCCCGGGCAGCCATACACCCTTCCGGCGAGCCCGTCGATCCGACCGTCTACGCTGGTGGGGCCTGTGTTCGTGATCGGGCCTGCTACTGCCCAGGCGGGAATTCTGGAGCAGCGGCGGCGTCGCTCGGACCTCGGTCGGCTGGAGGCAGGATGATCATCACCGTCACGCTCAACGCGGCGCTGGACAAGACCCTCGAGGTTCCGAACTTCACCCCTGGCCGGCGCCACCGGACCGTCGACCAGGAGACGATGCCGGGTGGTAAGGGCGTCAACATCGCCCGAGCGATCAAGCGCCTCGGGCAGCCGGTGATCGCGACCGGGCTCGCGGGCGGCGCGACCGGCAGCCGGATCGTCGAGTCGCTCAACGACGAGGCGATCTTGAACTCGTTCGTGCGCATCCGCGAGGAGTCGCGGACGAACACGGCCGTGCTCGACCCGACGACCGGCCTGCACACCGAGATCAACGAGCGCGGGCCCTCGGTGTCGCCACAGGAGCTCGCCCTGTTCCGCGAGAAGCTGATGTACCTGGCCCGCGGGGCGAGCATCTGCGTGTTCGCCGGCAGCCTTCCGCGCGGGGTCGAGCCCGACGTCTACGCGACCCTGATCCGGTCGGTGCGCAAGCTCGGCGTGACGACGATCATCGACACCGACGGCGAGCCCCTGCACCAGGCGGTTCGCGCCGAGCCCGACGTCGTCTCGCCGAACGAGCTCGAGGCCGAAGAGCTCGTCGGCCACGAGTTCAACGACCTCGACGACCGGATCGGCGCGGTCGCCGAGATCGCCCGGCTCGGCCCGGCCGAAGCGCTGATGACCGTCCCCGACGGGTGCTTCGGGCAGGTGCTCCTCGACGGTGCCCCGGTTCTCTATCGCGTGCGCATCGACCCGCTCGAGGCCCGCTCCCCGATCGGCTCCGGCGACGCCTTCCTCGCGGGGTACGTCGCCTCGCGCTATGCGGGGCGCGAGGCGGTCGAGTGCCTCCGCTACGGGGTCGCCTGCGGCGCCGAGTCGACTCAGCACATCGGCGCCGGGATCCTCGAGCCGGCCAAGGTCGAACGGCTGCTCGACGGCGTGGTGGCCGAGCGCCTGTCGCTTCCGGCCCAGGTCAACTGAGGCTCCCGGCCCGGGTCGACCGAGGCTCCCGGCCCAGGTCGACCGAGGCTCCCCGCCCAGGTCGACCGAGGCTCCCGGTCCAGGTCGAGCGATGATGATCGAAATGTCCCGACCCCCTCGATCCGGAGAGGGGGTTGGACCGAGGCGCTCACTCAGTGCGCGCCTAGGTACAACCCCCCGCGGCGGGCCGGGGGGTCGGGAAGTTTGCGCCGGGCGCTGGCGGGCAGACGCGGGCCCCCACCCACAGCTCTTTCGCCGCCGGGGTTCGCGCCAGGCTCCGTCCACTCAGACCGCCGGCCGCCGCCGTTCGCGCGAGACTCCGTCCACTCAGACCGCCGACCGCCGCCGGCCGGCGGGTACCATGACTTTCGTCGGCATTCTCTCCTTGCTGAGACGGTCTGGGCCCCCTCGCCCGCGGTCGGTTGCCGTCCTCTCCCCGCTCTAGGATGGTGTGATGGAAGTCGAAATCGGACGTGGAAAGAAGGCCCGGAGGGCCTATGGATTTGACGACATCGCGATCGTGCCGTCGAGGCGCACGCGCGACCCCGACGATGTCGATATCAGCTGGACGCTTGGCCCGTACCGGTTCGAGCTGCCGCTGCTCGCGGCCGCACTCGACGGCGTCGTCTCGCCGCAGACCGCCGGGATCATCGGCAAGCTCGGCGGCCTCGCCGTGCTCAACCTCGAGGGCATCTTCTGCCGCTACGAGGATGCGGACACCCAGCTGGACCGGATCGCCACCTTCTCGAAGGACATCGCGACCCGGGAGATGCAGGACATCTATCGCGAGCCGGTCAAGCCCGAGCTGATCGCCCAGCGGATCAAGGAGATCAAGGAGCAGGGCGTCGTCGCGGCCGCGTCGCTGACCCCGCAGAAGGTGCGCAAGTACTACGAGGTCGCGCTCGAGGCGGGGCTCGACATCCTCGTCATCCAGGGGACGGTGGTCTCCGCCGAGCACGTCTCGCGCGACGAGACGCCGGCCGCCGCTCAACCTCAAGGAGTTCATCCGCGAGCTCGCGCCGATCCCGGTCGTCGTCGGCGGGTGCGCGTCGTACCACACGGGCCTCCATCTGATGCGGACCGGCGCGGCCGGCGTACTCGTCGGCGTCGGCCCGGGCGCGATCTGCACGACGCGCGGCGTGCTCGGAATCGGCGTCCCGCAGGCGACCGCGATCGCCGACGTCGCGGCCGCGCGCTCCCAGCACATGCTCGAGACCGGCGATATCGTCAAGGTGATCGCCGACGGCGGCATGCGCAACGGCGGCGATATCGCCAAGGCGATCGCGTGTGGTGCGGACGCGGTCATGCTCGGGTCGGCGCTGGCGCGGGCCTACGAGGCTCCCGGACGCGGCTACAACTGGGGCATGGCGACATTCCATCCGACGCTTCCGCGCGGAACTCGCGTCGCGACGACCCCGAACGGCACGCTCGAGGAGATCATCACGCGGCCCGGCGCGCGAGAACGACGGCACCTTCAACCTGATCGGCGGCCTGCGCACGTCGATGGCGACCTGCGGCTACCGCGACCTCGCCGAGTTCAACCGGGCGGAGCTGATGGTGGCGCCGTCGCTGCAGACGGAGGGCAAGCACCTCCAGCGCGAGCAGGGCGTCGGCATGGGCGCGAGCGGCCGCGCCGCCACCGTCGGTGTCAGCGATTAGCGATCCCCCCGAGGCGGAGGGCGTCGCGACCGAGGCGTCCTCCGGGCTGCGGCCGCAGGCGAATGACCACGTCGTCGTACTCGACTACGGCGGGCAGTACTCGCAGCTGATCGCCCGGCGCGTGCGCGAGTGCGGCGTCTTCTCGACGCTGCTGCCCCATCATGTCGGCCCCGACAGGTCCGCAGCCTCGGGCCGCGCGGCCTGATCCTGTCCGGTGGCCCGGCGTCGGTCTACGCCGACGGCGCGCCGCGGCTCGACCCGCGGCTGCTCGAGCTCGGCATTCCCGTGCTCGGCATCTGCTACGGCATGCAGCTGCTCGCCCGCGAGCTCGGCGGCCGCGTCGAGGGAGCCGAGGTCGGCGAGTTCGGTCGCTCGCAGCTGCTCGTCAGCCGCAGCGGCCGGCTGCTCGCCGGGACCCCGTCGGAGCAGACCTGCTGGATGTCGCACCGCGACACGGTCTTCGAGCCGCCGCCGGGCTTCGCTGCGCTGGCCGCCTCGACGGCGTCCCCCGTTGCCGCGTTCGAGTCGAGCGAGCGCGGCATCTACGGGATCCAGTTCCATCCGGAGGTCGTCCACACCCCGTACGGCCAGGATGTGCTGACGCAACTTCCTGGTCGAGATCTGCGGCTGCGACGGCACCTGGAGCGCGCGCTCGGTGATCGACGAGCAGATCGAGCGGATCCGGGCTCAGGTCGGAGCCGGCGGTCGCGCGATCTGCGGCCTCTCCGGCGGCGTCGACTCGAGCGTCGCCGCGTTGCTCGTCCACCGCGCGATCGGCGACCGGCTCACGTGCGTGTTCGTCGACCACGGGCTGATGCGCAAGAACGAGGGCGAGCAGGTGGTCGCCGCCTTCCGCGACCACTTCCACGTTCCGCTCGTCGCCGTCGATGCCGAGCAGCGGTTCCTCGAGCGCCTGCGCGGCGTCAGCGATCCCGAGGAGAAGCGCAAGCGGATCGGCGCCGAGTTCATCCGCGTCTTCGAGGAGGAGGCCGCCAAGCTCGACGACGTCAAGTTCCTCGTCCAGGGCACGCTGTACTCCGACGTGATCGAGTCGGGCGGCGGCACCGGCACGGCGACGATCAAGTCCCACCACAACGTCGGCGGCCTCCCCGACGACCTCGAGTTCGAGCTCGTCGAGCCGCTGCGCTCGCTGTTCAAGGACGAGGTTCGCGCCGTCGGCGCCGAGCTCGGGCTGCCCGAGCGGCTGGTCTGGCGCCAGCCCTTCCCGGGGCCCGGTCTCGCGATCCGCATCGTCGGCGGCGAGGCGACCCGCGAGCGGCTCGACATCCTGCGCGAGGCCGACGCGATCCTCCAGGACGAGATCCGCAAGGCGGGGCTGTACCGGGACCTGTGGCAGTCGTTCTGCGTCCTGCCCGACATCCGCACCGTCGGCGTGCAGGGCGATGCGCGGACGTACGGGAACGTGATCGTGATCCGCGCCGTGACGAGCGACGATGCGATGACGGCCGACTGGGCGAGGCTGCCCTATGACCTGCTCGAGCAGATCGCGAGCAGGATGATCAACGAGATCCGGCCCGTCGGGCGAGTCGTGCTTGACATCACGAGCAAGCCGCCGGGCACGATCGAGTGGGAGTGACCGGTGTCCGAGCTCGCGCGCGCGATCGCGGCGCAGGGCGAGGCGGTCGAGCGCGCGCTGACCGTCGGGCTTGACGAGGCGCTGGCGCGGCTCGCGCCGGCGGCGCGGGTCTGGCTGGTCGGCACGGGCACGAGTCAGCACGCCGCCGAGCTCGGTGCCTGGATGTTCGCCGGCGGGCCGCGGGCCGTGCGTTGGAGCTCCTCGGCGTCGTTCTCATGGCAGCAGGCCGAGCTCTCCGCGCGCGACGCCGTCGTCGTGATAACGCACACGGGGGAGACCGCGTTCGCTCGGCGCGCGCGGACCGCGGCGCTGCGGGCCGGGGTCGCGCTCGTCTCGATCACGGCCCTCGGATCCGAGTGGCCCGAGGCGATCGAGATCGTCCCCAGGGAGCGCTCGGAGACGTACACCGGCAGCTACCTGGCTGCGCTCGTCGTCCTTGCGCGCCTCGCGATCGCCCTCGGTCACTGGCGGCTCGACGAGCGCGTGCTCGACCGCCTGGTCGGCGCCGTACACGCGGCCGCGCAGCCGCCGGCCGCGCCCGACCTCCTGCCCGCGCGCCTGTTCGTGCTCGCAGGCGTTGGGCCCGGCGCGATCACGGCACGGGAGGGCGCTCTCAAGCTGCGCGAGGCGGCGCGGATCCCGGCCGAGGGCTACGAGGCCGAATACCTGCTGCACGGTTGCGCGGTTCCGCTCGGACCCGGCGATGCGCTCCTCGCGATCCAGCCGGACGCCGACGCGTCCGGCCTCCTGCCGCAGCTCGCCGCGGCCGCCGAGCGCGCCGGCGTTGCGGTCGCACGGGTTGACGAATGCTCGGATCTGGATCCCCTGCTCGCGCAGTTGCCGCTCACGGTTCGCCTGCAGGCGCTCGCGTCACGCCTTGCGGATGCGCGCGGCTTCGACCCGGATACGGTGATCACAGGGCCGTTCGCGGACGCTGCCCTGTGGTCGGCCGGGGCGCCCTGATCCGCGCGGAGGATCAGTCGCCCTGCGGCGGTTCGGCGCGCGCCAGGATCGGGATCACATGTGGAGCGAGATCGCTCGGGAGCCTGGCACGCCCGAACCAGCGGGCGAGGGCGAGCTCGCCGCGGTCGATCGTCAGCGCCGGAGCCCGGACCTCGACCTGGAAGAGATAGAGCGTGTCGCGGCGGTGGTCGTTGGTCACGTGCATCTCGCCGAGCGACGTCCAGCCGGCGATGCGCAGCCCGAGCTCCTCCGTCATCTCCCGCCGCGCGGCGTCGAGCGGCGGCTCGGAACCCTTGATCCGGCCACCCGGCAGATCCCATCGCGACGGGCCGTACGTGTGCCTGACGAGCAGCACGCTGTCGCCGTCGGTGATCACGCACTTGACGCCGTCGAGGGTGGGGCGGCTCACGAGCCACAGCACCCGCATCGCGTTGTAACCGGCGCGGTAGACGACTCGGCGGAGAGGGACGGGGAGCTGCACTCACGTCAGCGTAGGAGATCGCCGCAGCGCCCCGGATGGCCAGACGACGTTTCTGTACGGAGCGGCTATCATCGCTCGATGCCGCGGAGACGCCCGCGGCCCTTTTGCCATGAAGACTTATGTAGCCACCCCTACCGACCGCGAGCGCAACTGGCTGCTCGTGGATGCCGACCGGGCTGACGCTCGGCCGGCTTGCGACCCAGATCGCCGACGTGCTGCGCGGCAAGCGCAAGCCCACCTACACACCGCACATCGACACGGGTGACTTCGTGATCGTCATCAACGCCGAGAAGATCGCGGTGACCGGCAACAAGCGCGCCGACAAGCGCTACTACCGCCATTCCGGCTATCCGGGCGGCCTCAAGTCCCGTTCGCTCGCCGAGATGCTCGAGCGGCGGCCGGAGGAGGTCATCCGGATCGCGGTCAAGGGGATGCTCCCCCGCAACCGTCTGGCCCGCAGGCAGATCACCAAGCTCAAGGTCTATGCCGGCCCCGACCACCCGCACGCCGCCCAGCAGCCGCAACCGATGGAGATCCAGTCTTGACCGAGAAATCTGATTCGGGTTCTGCCCAGGAGCCCGAAGCCGCCGCCTCTTCGGAGGAAACGGCCTCGAGTTCCTCCGAAGAGACCGCGGCTCCGGACTCTTCCGCGAGTACTGAGCCCGCGGGTCAAGCGGATCCCGGCGATACGGTTGCTCAAGCGGAGTCGGAGCCTGTCGCCGCTGCCCAGGAGCCTGAGCCCGCCGCTGCTGAGGCGCCCGAGCCTGAGCCGGTCGCTGCCGCTGAGGCGCCCGAGCCTGCAGCCGCCGCCCCGGAGCCCGAGCCTGCAGCCGCCGCCCCGGAGCCCGAGCCTGCAGCCGCCGCCCCGGAGCCCGAGCCGGTAGCCACCGAGCCGGTCGCCGCTGCGGAACAGCCCGCCGCGCCCGCGCCTGTCGCAGCTGAGATCCCGGTCGAGTATCTCGACGAGGAAGACGCCACGCCGCGCGTGAAGCCCGCGATCCCCGGCGCCGATCTGATCCCGGACATCGTGACCGACAGCGATCAGTTCCTCGATGCCGAGGCTCGCGCCGCTGCCGAGGCCGAGGCCGAGGAGGCCGCTCGCCGTGCTGCTGAGGACGAGCCCGAGGTTGAGGCTCAGCCGATCGCCGATGCGGCGATCAACCTCGCCGCCGGGGCCCGCTACACCGCGACCGGCAAGCGCAAGACGGCCGTCGCACGCGTGATCCTGAAGCCGGGCACCGGCACATACACGATCAACGGCAAGTCGCTCGAGGATTTCTTCCCGCGCGAGACGCTGCAGCGTGTGATCCGCCAGCCGCTCGAGGCCGTCGGCTACGAGGCTCGCATGGACGTGGTCGCCAACATGCATGGCGGCGGTGTCTCCGCCCAGGCCGGTGCGCTGCGGCACGGCATCTCGAAGGCCCTGCTCGAGGCCGATCCGAATCTCCGCGGTGAGCTCAAGCGCCGCGGCTTCCTGACGCGCGACCCGCGCGTCAAGGAGCGCAAGAAGGCCGGACTCAAGAAGGCCCGTAAGCGGCCGCAGTTCTCGAAGCGCTAGTCGCGCCGCGTCGTCCGCGATCGATGTCGCGCCACTTCTTCGGCACCGATGGGGTGCGCGGACGCGCAGGGGAGTTCCTGACGGCCGAACTGGCGCTGGCGCTGGCGCGGGCGGCGGTCGAACTCGGGAGCGATACGCACCCGCAGGTTCTGATCGTGCGGGATACGCGCGAGTCCGGCGAGATGCTCGAGGCTGCGATCGCCGCCGGGGTCACGGCTGCGGGCGGTGACGCGCTGCTCGCGGGCGTCCTGCCGACGCCGGCGGCGCCGTTGCTGCTCCGCCGGCATCGGCTCGGGCTCGCGGCCGTCATCTCCGCGTCCCACAATCCATATGAGGACAACGGCATCAAGCTGTTCGCCGCCGACGGCTTCAAGCTCGACGACGACGCCGAGCGGGCGATCGAGGCACGCCTCGAGCAGCAGTCCGCTCCCTCGGCGCGGATCGGCCGCGTGCGCCCGCTCCACGGTGCGCTCGAGGACTACGTGGGCGAGCTGCATGAACGCTTCCAGAAGCTCGATCTCAGCGGCCGCCGTGTGCTCCTCGACTGCGCCCACGGCGCGACCTACCGGGCTGCGCCCGAGATCTTCCGCCGGCTCGGCGCCACCGTCGAGGTGCTCGCCGATGCGCCCGACGGACGCAACATCAACGCCGGCTGCGGCTCGACCCACCTCGAGTCGATCAGCGCGGCGAATGGCGGCGGGCGGCCACGACCTCGGCTTTGCGTTCGACGGCGACGGCGATCGCGTGCTCGCTGTCGACGGCGATGGCGTGATCGTCGACGGCGACGAGCTGATCGCGCTTGCGGCGCTGCACCTGCGCGACCGCGGAGGCCTGGCCGGGGGCGGGGTCGCCGTCACGGTGATGACGAACTACGGCTTCCACACGGCGATGCGCGATGCGGGCATCGAGGTCGCGCACGACCGCCGTCGGCGACCGCTACGTCCTGGACGAGCTGCGGCGGCGTGGCTGGGTGCTCGGCGGCGAGCAGTCGGGCCACATCATCGACCTCGGCTTCGGGCCGTCCGGCGACGGGATCGCGGCGGCTCTGCTGGCGCTCGAGGCGCTCGGCGGCCGTGACCTCCGCGACCGCGGCGCGATGCGCAAGCTGCCCCAGCGCCTCGTCAACATCCGCGCCGCCGACCGCCCAGTCGCTCGCGACGGCGATGGAGCGACGCCGACCGTCACGGCGATGCGATCGCGGCGGCGGACGCCGAGCTGAGCGGCCGCGGTCGGGTGCTCGTCCGGGCCTCCGGCACCGAACCGCTGATCCGGGTGATGGTCGAGGCCCCGAGCGCGCAGGAGACCGACGACGTCTGCGACCGCCTGGCCGGGGTCGTCGAGACCGCGCTCGAGGCCTAGGGAATCGTGAAACGCCGTTCGACGCACGCATCAGCGGCGCCCGCCCGACCGCGAGGCGACAGGCCTGGCCGGTAAAGTTTGGGTTTCGCTCGCACGTTGCTGTCATGCGAGCGCGGGTCGCCGTTGCGACTCGACCGCCTGAACCACTGAACGTTTCCATTCGTCAGGAGCGCCTGTATGTGCGGCATCGTCGGCTACGTCGGACCCCGGGAGGCTCGTGCCGCTGCTGCTCGCCGGGCTCGAAAAGCTCGAGTACCGCGGGCTATGACAGCGCCGGGATCTCGGTGCTCGTCGACGGGCGGATCGACGCCGTCCGGGCGGTCGGCAACCTCGAGGCGCTGCGCAGCGCGATGCGGGCGCGCGGCGTCGCCGTCGAGGCCGGCTCGAGCGGGCCGGCGGATTCGGCCGGCGTGGCGGTCGCGGCCGCCGAGGCGCCGCTCCCCTGCACCGGGATCGGCCACACGCGCTGGGCGACCCACGGCCGCGTCACCGAGGAGAACGCCCACCCGCACTTCGACACGACCGACCGCGTCCATGTCGTCGTCAACGGGATCGTCGAGAACTACGTCGCGCTCAGGCAGCGGCTGACCGACATGGGCGCGCGCTTCACCTCGGAGACCGACGCCGAGGTGATCGCCCACCTGATCGCCCACCACCTCGCCGACGGCGGGCTCGCCGACGCTGTGCGCGCCGCGTACGCCGAGCTCCGCGGCCACTACGCGTTCGTCGCGATGTCGGCCGACGAGCCCGGCGTGCTCGTCGCGGCGCGCAAGGAATGCCCGCTGGTCGTCGGCCGCGGCGACGGCGAGCAGTTCATCGCTTCGGCGGTTCCCGCCTTCCTCGCCGAGACGCGGCAGGTCCAGTTCGTCCTCAACGACGAGATCGTCGTCGCCCGCCCCGACGGCGTCGAGTTCTTCACGGCGGACGGCGAGCCCGTCGAGCGCGCGCTGACCGAGATCGACTGGGACGCGGAAACGGCCGAGAAGCAGGGCTACGAGACGTTCATGCTCAAGGAGATCCACGAGCAGGCCGACGCGGTCGCCGAGACGATCGGCGAGCGTGCCGCGCGCTTTGACGGGATCGACCTCGGGGATCTGACCGAGAGCTCGGATCCCGCGGCGACGAGGATCGACGATGATCTCCTGCGCGGGCTGCGCAGGATCGTGATCGTCGCCTGCGGCACCTCGTACCACGCCGGCCTGATCGGCCGCTACGCGATCGAGGAGTGGGCGCGCGTCCCGGTCGAGGTCGACATCGCCTCCGAATACCGCTATCGCAACCCGGTCGTCGGTCCCGGCGACCTCGTGATCGGCATCTCGCAGTCGGGCGAGACGGCGGACACGCTCGCGGCGCTGCGGACCGCACGCGCCGGCGGGGCCGCGACGCTGGCGGTGACGAACGTGATGGGTTCCCAGATCACGCGCGACACCGACGGCGTCCTGTACACGCGCGCCGGGCTCGAGGTCGGCGTCGCGGCGACGAAGACGTTCGTCAGCCAGGTCGCGGCCATGTACCTGCTCGCGCTCCGTCTCGGCGAGCTGCGCGGGACGCTCGACCTGGAGGAGCGCATCCGCCTCGTCGCCGAGCTTAAGCGACTGCCGCACCTGATCAGCGAGATGCTCGCCGCCGCCGATGCGAGCGGCGAGCTCGATCCGGATCGCGGGCGCCCTCGCGAGCGCCGACTTCTTCCTCTACATCGGCCGGCACGCCGGCCTGCCGGTTGCGCTCGAGGGCGCGCTGAAGCTGAAGGAGATCTCCTACATCGCGACCGACGCCTACGCCGCGGGCGAGATGAAGCACGGCCCGATCGCGCTGCTCGACGAGAGCACGCCGGTCGTCGTCGTCGCGACGCGCTCGCCCGTGCTCGAGAAGGTCGTCTCGAACATGCAGGAGGTCCGGGCCCGGGGCGCGCGCGTGATCGCCGTCGCCTCCGAGGACGACACCGAGATCGGCGAGCACGCCGAGGAGGTGATCCGGATCCCGTTGACCGACGCGATCCTCGCTCCGCTGCTGGCGGTGATCCCCCTGCAGCTGATCGCTTACCACATCGCCCGCCTGCGCGGGCTGAACGTCGACCAGCCCCGCAACCTCGCCAAGACGGTCACGGTCGAGTGACGCCGGCCCGTCCCACCCGGATCGGGCTCGATCTGCTGGAGATCGATCGGCTCGAGCGGGCGCTCGAGCGTCGGCCGGCCCTCGCGGAGCGGCTCTTCACCGACTCCGAGCGGGCGTACGCGGCGGCGCGCGCTCGCCCGGGGCAACACCTCGCGGCTCGCTTCTGCGCCAAGGAGGCCGTCGCCAAAGCGCTCGCGCTGCGGGGCTGGAACTTCCGTGACGTCGAGGTCGTCAACGACTCAGGCGGCGTTCCGTCGATCGCGCTGCACGGCGCGGTCGCTGCTCGTGCCGCCGAGCTCGGGGTTGGCGTCGAGGTTTCGCTGACGCACACCGGCACGAGCGCGGGCGCGGTCGCGATCCTCGTATGAGCGCGCTGCCCACCTGGTTGGACGCGCTGCCGGACGCCGCCCAGCAGCGCGCGCTCGACGCCTGGGCGATCGGCGATCGCGGGATTCCCGGCGTCGACCTGATGGAGCGCGCGGGCGGGGGGCTCGCGCTGCTCTGTGCCGAGCTCGCCCCGGCAGGGCGGGTGGCCGTCGTCTGCGGCCGCGGCAACAACGGCGGCGACGGCTTCGTCACCGCCCGGCTCCTGCGGGAGCGGGGCCGCGAGGTGCGCGTGCTGATGCTCGCCGACGGTGCCGAGATCCAGGGCGACGCGAAGCTCAACCTCGAGCGTCTGCCCGGACCCGAGCCGCTCCCCTTCGGTCCCGGCGCGCTCGACGGCGCCGCGCTGATCGTCGACGCGATCCTCGGCACCGGTTTCAGCGGGGCGCCGCGCGAGCCGGCGGCCGGCGCGATCCGCGCCATCAACGATCATCGCGACGACGCCGTGATCGTCGCCTGCGACGTGCCGAGCGGCGTCGACGCGTCCACCGGCGAGGTCGCCGCGGAGGCCGTCCTGGCCGATGCGACCGTCACGTTCCACGCCGCCAAACCGGGGCTCTGGATCGCTCCGGGCAAGCGGCATGCGGGCGCGCTGACCGTCGTCGACATCGGCATCCCGGCCGGCTACCAGGGGCCGGACCCGCAGATCGGCCTGATCACCGACCGGGTCCTCGCACAGCTCCCCGGACGCGACCCCGGCTCGAACAAGTTCACCGCCGGTGCGGTGCTCGTCTGCGGCGGCTCCCGCGGGCTGACCGGCGCGCCCGCGCTCGCCGCGCAGGCGGCCGCGCGCGCCGGCGCCGGCTACGTGACCGTCGCCGTTCCCGACTCGCTCGTCGAGATCCTCGCAATCAAGCTGCTCGAGGTCATGCAGATCGGCCTGCCCGAACGCGACGGAACGCTCGCTCCGGCGGCGGTCGCCGCGGCGCTCGAACGCGCGCAGAGCGTGCAGAGCGTCGTGCTCGGTCCCGGTCTGGGACGCGAGCCTGCCGCACACGCGTTCGCGCGCGAGCTGGCGCGCGCCGTCCCAGTGCCGCTCGTGCTCGATGCCGACGGCCTCGGAGCTCACGCCGGCGAGGCGCTCTCGGCGCTGTCGGAACGGCCTGCCGCGACGATCCTGACCCCTCACGCGGGGGAGCTCGGGCGGCTGCTCGCGCAGGGCAGCTCCGAGATCGGCGCGCGGCGGCTCGCGTGCGCGCGCGAGGCAGCTCGCCGGGCGGGCGCCGTCGTCGTGCTGAAGGGCGATGACACGCTTGTCGCCGATCCCGGCGGGCGGGTCGCGGTCAGCGCCGGGGACGCCCCCGCGCTTGCCACTGCGGGCACCGGAGATGTGCTCTCCGGGGTGATCGCCGCGGCCCTCGCGAAGGATCTGGAGCCGTTCGTCGCCGCGTGCGCCGGCGTCTTCGCCCACGCCGAGGCGGGCCGTCTCGCTGCCGCATCGATCGGACCCGAGGGCGTGATCGCGAGCGACGTGATCTCGCAGCTGCCCCGGGCGCTCGTGCGGAGGGGGTAGGGCGCCGTGCCCCGGCGAGCGGTGGCCGAGGTGAACCTCGCCGCGATCGAGCGCAACGCTCGGACGCTCCTCGCGCGGCTGTCGCCGGGGACCCGCCTGTGCGCGGTCGTCAAGGCCGACGGCTACGGCCACGGAGCGGTGCCTGCCGCCCGCGCCGCCTTGCGGGGCGGCGCGAGCGCGCTCGCGGTGGCGACGGCCGCGGAGGCGTCCGAGTTGCGTGCCGCCGGGCTCCAGCTGCCGGTGATCGTGCTCGGTGCCGTCAGCCAGGACGAGCTCCCCGAGGCCCTCGCCGCCGGCGCCGAGCTCGTCGCGTGGGACGAGCGCTTCGTCGCTTCGCTGCCGCCGCAGGCAGCCGGCGAGCGCCCCGTGCGCATCCACGTCAAGCTCGACAGCGGCCTTGGCCGGCTCGGAACGCGGTCGTCCGAGGAGGCACTGGCCGTTGCCCGCGCCGTCGTCGCCGCGGGCCCCGCACTCGAGCTCGCCGGCGCGATGACGCACTTCGCGACGGCCGACGGTGACCGCGAGTTCGTCGAGCATCAGCTGCGTGCGTTCGTCCCGTTCCTCGCTGCCACACGCGTGCTCGCACCGGGACCGGTGATCGGTCACGCCGCCAACAGCGCGGCATCGCTGCGGGTCGCGACCTCCCACTTCGACATGGTCCGTTGCGGGATCGCCATCTACGGGAGCGATCCGATGAACTCGGATCCGGTGCCGCTTGGGCTCGAGCCCGCGCTCGCGCTCCGCTCCTACGTCGCTGCGGTCAAGCGCGCCGCGCCGGGCGACAGCGCGGGCTACGGACGGCGCTTCATCGCGGCGACGCGAGACGTGGCTGGCGACGATCCCGATCGGCTACGCCGACGGGATCGACCGGGGGCTCACGAACAACTGCGACGTGCTGATCGCCGGCCGCCGTCACGCGCTTGTCGGGACCGTGAGCATGGACAACATCACCGTCGAGCTCGGGCCCGATCCGCTTGTCGAGGTCGGGGAGCGGGTGACGCTGATCGGCGTGGACGGCCGCGAGCGGGTGACCGCCGAGGAGCTGGCGCGGCGCACCGGGACGATCAGTTACGAGGTGCTGTGCCGCATCTCACGCCGAGTGCCGCGCGTCCACCATCGCGACGGCGAGGCGATATGACGGCTGAGGGCGCGCTCGCCGAGCTGGGCGCTCTCGCCCCGAATGCGTGGTTGGTCGGCGGCGCGCTGCGCGACGAGCTGCTTGGTCGCCCGACCGTCGACTTTGACGTCGCCGTCGACGGGCGTGCGGACGAGCTCGCACGCTCGCTGGCGCGGCGCACGCGCGCGCATGCCTTCGCGCTCTCGGACGAATTCGGTGCCTGGCGCGTGCTCGACCGCAAGCGGCGCTGGCGGATCGATCTGACGCCGCTCGGAGGCGCTTCGCTGGCAGATGACCTGTCCCGCCGCGATCTCAGGGTCAACGCGATCGCCCGTCCGCTGATCGGCGGCGAGCTGATCGATCCGCTCGGCGGCCAGGCCGATCTCGCCGCGCGGCGGCTGCGGATGGTCGGGCCCGCGGCGTTCGCGTCCGATCCCGCTGCGCGTGATCCGCCTCGCCCGGCTGCACGCGGAGCTGGACTTCGAGCTCGACGAGGCGACGGTGCGAGCAGCGCGTGCGAGCGCGGCGGGCCTTGCCGGCGTCGCGCCCGAGCGCGTCTTCGCCGAGCTCTGCCGGATCGTCGGCGGCGAGCGCCCGGTTGCCGGCCTTGCGGCGATGCTGGCGCTGGGAGCAACCGCGATCGTGCTGCCGGAATTGACCGCCCTTCGTGGTGTCGAGCAGAGCGCGTTTCACCACCTCGACGTCTACGACCACACGATCGCCACGCTCGAGTGCGCGGTCGAGCTCGAACACGACCCGGGTCGCTGGCTCGGCGAGGCTGTTGCCGGCGACCTCCCGCCGGTCCTCTCGGAGCCGCTGGCGAACGAGCTGTCGCGCGGGCAGGCGCTGCGGTTCGGGGCACTCCTGCACGACATCGCGAAGCCCGGGACGCGGGTGGTCAAGGCCGACGGGCGCGTCACCTTCATGGGTCACGATCGCCTCGGAGCGGAGATGTCGACGTCGATCCTCGAGCGGCTGCGGGCCTCGGATCGGCTTGCCTCCCATGTCGCTGCGCTGGCGCGCCACCATCTGCGGCTCGGCTTCCTCGTGCACGAGGCTCCGCTCGATCGCCGCGCCGTCTACCGCTATCTGACCGCGTGTGCGCCCGTCGAGGTCGACGTGACGGTGCTGAGCGTCGCAGACCGCCTCGCCACGCTCGGCAGGGGCTCCGAGCATGCGATCGAGCTGCACGTCGCGCTGGCGCGAGATGTCCTTCCTGCCGCCCTCCGCTACCGGTCGCTGCCGCCGCGCCCACCGGTGCGCGGGGACCAGCTCGCGGCGGCGCTCGGGATCCCGACCGGACCGGTGATCGGTCGGCTGCTCGCTGCGCTGACGGAGGCGACCTTCGCCGGCGAGGTGAGCACGTCCGGGGAGGCGGTGGCGGTTGCTCGCGACCTGCTCGCAAGCGGCCAGGTGAAGGCGAGCACGGGGACTTCGGCCGCGGAACGGTAGGCTGCGGGGACCAGTGTCCGACCCCGATTGCATCTTCTGCAAGATCGTCGCCGGCGAGCTGCCGGCGTACATCGTCGACGAGGACGCGCTGACGATCTCGTTCATGGATATCGCCCCCGGCACCCGCGGGCACGCGCTCGTGATCCCGCGCCGGCATGCGCGAAACGTCTACGACGTCTCCGAGGCGGATCTGGCGGCGGTCGCCATCGCGGCGCAGCGGCTTGCACGCAGGCAGCGCGAGCGGCTCGGCGCGGCGGGCGTGAACCTGATCAATTCCTGCGAGCGGGCCGCGTGGCAGACCGTCTTCCACTTTCACGTGCACGTGATCCCGCGCTACGAGGACGACCCGCTGCAACTGCCCTGGCGGCCGGTTCCCGGCGACATGGACGAGATCGCCGGCGTCGCGGGCGAGCTTCGGTGAATTCAGCCCCATGACCACGCCGCGTCCGGTTGTGCTGGATCGCGACGGCGATGTCGCGATCGTCACATTCGACGCGCCGCCACTGAACCTGTTCGACCGTGCGATGGGGGAGGCGCTCGGCGAGGTCCTCGGCGAACTCGAATCCTCCGGCCCGCGAGCTGTCCTGTTCCGTGCCCGCGGGCGGGTCGTGAGCGGCGGCGTCGACGTGCAGCTGTTCGCGCAGGTGGCGGATTCAGAGCAGGGGATCGCTCTCTGGGAGGAGCTGATCGAGCTCACCCGGCGGGCGGAGTGCCTCTCGTGCCCGACCGTGTTCGCGGCCCACGCACTGTGCCTGACGTGGGCCTTCGAGCTGGCGCTCGCGTGCGACCTGTTCCTCGCGAGTGAGGCCGCGCGCTTCGGGCTCGTGGAGAAGGTCGTCGGCCTGACCCCGGCGATGGGCGGCACGCAGCGTCTCGCGGCCAGGGCGGGGAGCGGTCGCGCAACCGAGTTCGTCATGACCGGCGATCCCTTCGACGCGGCCACGCTCGAGCGCTGGAACGTGATCAACAGGGTCCTGCCGCAGGACGGATTCGACCAGGCCGCACTCGATCTCGCGCGCGACCTGGCCGCAGGACCGACGCTCGCGCACGCCGCGACCAAGCGGATCGTCCGTGCTGTTCGGGAGGGTGGCGTCGATCACGCCGACGGTTGCACGCCTGAGATCGCGGGCGATCTGTTCGACTCGCAGGACCTCAAGGACGCGGTCCGGTCCTTCCTCGCCGATGGGCCCGGCCACGCGCGCTTTCACGGCCGCTGAGCGCTGGTTTCAGGTCTGACCTTCGCCCTGCTAGGTTTTGCTCGTTTCGTCGGGGGCCAAGGGCCGCCTGATCGGTCAATCGAGCAGCTCGGAAGGGAAGAAAGCGCACATGGCAACGGGAACCGTCAAGTGGTTCAGCGATGACAAGGGCTTCGGCTTCATCACGCCAGACGACGGCGGCAGGGACCTGTTCGTCCATTACTCGGGGATCAACGGCGACGGCTACAAGTCGCTGCCCGAGGGGTCGAAGGTCTCCTACGAGGAGGAGGCGGGGCCGAAAGGGCCCAAGGCGGTGAACGTCACGAAGATCTGACCGGTCCGCAGAGCCCCCGCAACGGGTCCTGTACGGGCTTCGGCGCCGCGTCCACAGGCCGCCGGATTTCGGTGCGAAGTCGCAGTTCTGCAACGCCGCGCGCAACCGTGGCGGCCGATTCGTGTTCAATGGAGTTGATGAACCGCTTCTGCTTGGCGCTCGCCGCCGCGATCCTGACCATCGGTGCGCTCGCCGCGAGCGCGTCTGCCGCGGAGTTCGAGCTCGGCAGCACCACGACGCCCGTGACCTCACCGGTCTGCCCGGCGGGGCTGCCCGCCACCGAGTGCGCGATCGTGCTCACGCAGGTGACGGCGATGGAGACGGTGCGGGACGGCGTCGACTATCCGACGACCGTCAAGACCGCCGGCGAGCTCGTGGCCTTCACGGTCGGGATCTCCGGCATCTCGACCGACTCGAAGACCTTCAAGAAGGACGTGACCTATCTGGACGCGCGCTTCGGCGGCCCGCCCGAGGCGGCGCTGACGGTGCTGCGGCCGCTCGGTCCGCGCTCGAGCTTCCGCTGGGCGGTGGCGGCGGAGAGCCTGCCGTTCCAGCTGCTCCCGTATGTCGGGGAGGTAGCGCAGTTCCCGCTGATCCAGCCGCTGCCCGTCGTACCCGGCGAGGTCATCGGCGTGACGGTGCCGACCTGGGCGCCGGTCCTCTCGATCGACCTGACGCCGACCAAGTTCGCGTACCGGCAGAGTCGCAGCACGACGTGCACGAGCCTCTCGGCGAACGTGCTCGCGCAGTTGACGATCGGCGACTCTGCGGGTTACGGCTGCAACTACACGGGCACTCGGATCGAGTACAGCGCGACCGAGATCACGGCCCCGACGCCGACCAGGTAGCCCGGCCTCGGCGCGCCGCGGTTCGGGGGACCCGGACGGCCGACTCGTCGGCGCGGAACGGCCCTGATCCGGAGCGGCCCGGCTCAGCAGGCCCCGGGGCTCTGGCTGCAGAACGCCCCGATCCCCGCGCCGCCGGTGGTCGATGTGGCCGTGGAGGTCGTCGTCGTGTTGGTGCTCGGGCTGTTGGATGTCGTCGTCCCGATCGCGGCCCCGCCGTTCGTGCTCGTGTTGCTCGACGTGACCGTGGTCGAGGTGCCGCTCGAGGGCGACGTGACCCCCGATGACGGTGCACCTGTGGTGGCCGCGGTCGTCGACGTCGACGTCGACGTCGAGCTGGTCGATGCCGTCGGCGTCGTCGGCGTGTTGGTGCTGGTCGTCGGCACGGTCAGCTGCGGAGCGCCGTTCGTGTTGGTCGTAGACGGGCCGCCGCTCCCGCACGCCGCGAGCACCGTCGCCGCGCACAGCGCAGCAAGGGCCGAGATCGGCGCCCGGGAACGGCTATGGCGGGAGCGCATCTGGACTGAGGGTCGGGGGCGTCAGGCCGGCGTCAGCCGGCCAGCGGGTCCATCCGGCGACCGCAATGCGGGCAGTCGTTCAGGTCCTTCTGCGCGAGCTGATCGCAGTGGTTGCAGAAGCGGAGATTCTCGACCGACCAGGGCAGCTCGGACGGGGTCGGCGCGAGCGGCAGCAGTTGTGCGACCACTTCGAGGCCCTCGCCCGTCTCGCGGTCGACGTACTCCTTGTCCGGTTCGGCCTCCATCACGACCTCGCGACCCGTCGACGGGGTTCGCATCCGGTACTTCTGACGAATCCGCATAGCCGGCGATGCTACCAGCGGTGCCCGCAGAAGGCGCTGAGATTGGTGCAGCCGGCTCGGCTCAGTGGTGCTCTTCGGGGAGCGCGTCGACGTCGCGGCGGACGTCGCGGATCCAGATCCCGATCGACACGATCAGGATGACGCCGCCCAGCGCGGACCAGATCCAATCGATCGTCGTGCCGATGATCAGCAGCGTCGTCCCGATCGCGACGACGAGCGGGATGACCGACGGCCCCGGGAGGTGGATCTCCTCGCCGACGGGCGGCATGTCCGCTTGCGCCGTGGCGGGCTCGGGTTCGGCGTGCAGGCCGGTGCTCTGTTCGGTTGCGCTCATGAGTGCAGGTAGATCGCGGCGACGACGAAGGTGGTGCCGAAGATGAACGCGCAGATCGCCCCGGCGATCAACCCGGCACGAATGTTCTTGCGGGCAAGCTTCTTGTCCATCGGCGGTGAATCCTATCGATTTGTCGGCGACCAGGCGCCAACCGCGGCCCCGAGTCGCGCTGGGACCTGCCGGCCCCCGAAGCGACGTCATCCGTCAACCACCGGCACGCGTCCGGCCGCCCGTGCCGCCAGGGGCTTCGGCACCCTGAGTTCGAGACCCCCCTCCACGGGACGAGGGGCTCCGGAAGTTACAGGTCGCGCCCCACGCGCTGGCCATGCTTCATCGACCCACGAGCCTGCCGGCACCCAACCCGGGCCGGCGCCCAACCCAGCCCGCGTGTACCCCGCCCGGGGCGCCGAGCGCCGCCGCCCCGCGGTTCAGAGCTTCGCGTCGGCGACCATCGCACCGAACAACAGCGCCAGATACACCAACGAATACAGATACAACCGCAACGCCGAACGGCGATCCGCCCGCCGATACAACACGACTGCCAGCCCCACCAACACCAACCCCAGCCCCATCGAACAGACCAGATACACCAGCCCGAACCCACCCGCGCAGAACGGCAACTGGCTCACCGCATACAACAACAGCGCATACAACACGATCTGGCGACGCGTCTCACCCTCCCCGCGCACCACCGGCAACATCGGCACCCCAACCTTCGCGTACTCATCCTTCATCAACAGCGACAGCGCCCAGAAATGCGGCGGCGTCCAATAGAACACGATCGCGAACAGGTACACCGCCGTCCACGACAGCGACCCCCGCTCGGCCGCCCACCCGACCAGCGGCGGCACCGCCCCAGCGGCCCCACCGATCACGATGTTCTGCGGCGTCCGCCGCTTCAACCACACCGTGTACACCCCGACGTACCCGACAAATCCCGAAAACGCCAACGACGCCGCCAGAACGTTCAGCGTCAACGACATCAGCGCGAACGACAGGCTCGCCAGCACACACCCGAACACCAACGCCGCCCGCGGCGACACCCGCCCGGACGGGACCGGACGCGACGCGGTCCGCGTCATCAACGCGTCGATATCGCGATCGTAATAGTGGTTGACCGCCCCCGCCCCACCCGCCGACAGATACCCCCCCACACAACACAAGGCGATCCGCCCCACCGATGGACTCCCAGCCACCTCCATCGTCGTCACCGTCGTCAGCAACAGCAGCGACTGGACCTTCGGCTTCGTCAACTCCACATAATCGGAGACGACCTGACGGAGCGCGGAGGATCGCGGCGCGGCTACTGCGGCATTGAGGGTGCGGGCGCTCACGCGGGGACCAGCTTACCCGTCGTGGGTCCCGACGGGATCAGGTTCGCGCAAATTGCTCGGCGCCGCCGGTCTTCTGCAAGACGCCGGTCTGGATCTCGATCTCGCGGCGGATGTCGCGCATCGGCTCGACCGAGCGGATCCGCGGGATCGTGTCGAAGTTGTTGACCGGCGGCGGCGAGGTCGTGAACCACTCGAGCGTGTTCGCTTTCCAGGGATCCGGACCGGCGACCGCGCCGTGCTTGTAGCTGCGCAGGAAGTTGAAGACCGACATCAGGATGCCTGTGGCCAGGATGTAGGAGCCGATCGTCGAGATCAGGTTGTACGTCGACCAGCCCATGTCCGGCTGGTAGGTGTAGATCCGTCGCGGCATGCCGGACAGTCCGAGCGCGTGCTGGACGAAGAACGTCATGTTGAAGCCGATGAATGTGACCCAGAACGAGACCTTCCCGAGGCGCTCGCTGCAGAGCCGGCCCGTCATCTTCGGATACCAGTAGTAGGTCCCGGCCATGATCGAGAAGACGGCGCCGCCCATCAGCGTGTAATGGAAGTGGGCGACCACGAAGTACGTGTCGTTGAGCTGCCAGTCGACAGGGAAGACCGCGAGGAAGATGCCGGTGATCCCACCGACGATGAAGATCCCGATGAACCCGATCGCCCAGTACAGCGATGCCGTCATCACGAGGGAACCGCGCCACAGCGTCGCCGTCCAGTTGAAGATCTTGACCCCGGTCGGGATTCCGATCAGGAACGAGCTCAGCATGAAGAAGCCGAGGACGACGATCGGGATCGGCGCCGTGAACAGGTGGTGCGCCCACACGAGTGTCGCGAGGAAGGCGATCACGATCGTCGAGGCCGCGATCGCCTTGTAGCCGAAGATCGGCTTGCGGGCGAACACGGGGAGGACCTCCGAGATCATCCCGAAGCCGGGGAGGATCATGATGTAGACCTCCGGGTGGCCGAAGAACCAGAAGAGGTTCTCCCACAGCATCGTCGAGCCGTGGAACGTCGGGTCGAACCAGTGGGTGCCGAAGTGCCGGTCGGTCAGGAGCATCGTCACGGCTGCCGCGACGGCCGGCAGCGCGATGATCAGCAGCACCGCGTAGATCAGGATCGACCAGATGAACAGCGGGATCCGGCCCCAGGTCATGCCTGGCGCCCGCATGTTGACGATCGTCACGTAGAAGTTGATCGCGCCCACGAGCGAGGAGATGCCGGTGAGGTGGATCAGGAAGATCCAGGCGTCCTGGCCGCCGCTCGGGGAGTACTGGATGCTCGAGAGCGTCGGATAGCTCCACCAGCCGGCTTCCGGGGGATGCCAGAGCAGCGAGGCGTAGAACACGATGCCGCCCGCGAGCAGGAGCCAGAACGAGAGCGCGTTGAGCCGCGGGAACGCCATGTCCCGGGCGCCGATCATCAGCGGCACGAAGTAGTTGCCGAAGCCGGCCATCACCGGGACGACGAACAGGAAGACCATCGTCGTGCCGTGCAGCGTGAGCAGCATGTTGTAGTGCTCGCCGCTGATCAGCGTGTTGTTCGGAACGCTGAGCTGCGTGCGCATCAGCAGCGCCTCGACCCCGCCCATCATGAAGAACACGAAGGTCAGGACCAGATACATGATCCCGATCTTCTTGTGGTCGGTCGTCAGGACCCAGTCGAGCCACTTCTTCGTCGTCCGAGGCTTGTGGATCTCGTGCGTGAGGATCTGCGGAACAGGTCGCAGCGCGTAGTCAGTCGTTCCCATTGATCTGCCTTGGTCGTGCCTTGACTAGAAGTTGCCGTTGGAGGTCAGGTCGCCCTGCCGGATCAGGGTCTGCCTGAGCTGCGCCACCTGGTTGTTCTGGGCAGCGATCAGCGCTGTCTGATTCTTGATCCACCGCGTGTACGCGGTTGGCGAGAGAACCTTGACGAGAGCGGTCATGTAGGCGTGCTCGCGGCCGCAGAGCTGGGCGCACTGGCCGTGGTAGAGCGCGCCGACCTTCGACGCCTTGAACCACGTGTAGGTCGTGTAGCCGGGGACTGCGTCGACCTTGCCGCCGAGCGACGGAACCCACCAGGCGTGGATCACGTCGCTGGACTGGATCAGCAGGTCGACCACCTCGCCCGCCGGCACGTACATCTCCTGGAAGGAATAGGGCAGCTGCTGGACGTAGTACTGCTTGTTGCAGCCGGCGCCATACGTGTAGCGCCAGATGAACTGCCGGCCGGTCACGCAGATCGTGAGCTTGTGGCCGTTCGGCGGGTTCGGCGCGGTCAGCGACGCCGACAGGATCGCATCGGCGTTGGCGTTGGAGTTCGGCGCGTCGAGGATCGACGGCAGCTTGATGAACGTCACCACCGCGAGGACCACCAGGATCAGGGCGGCGCCGGAGGTGGCGCCGATCTCCAGGCGCGTATCGCCGTGGATCTGGTCGGCGACCGGGTGCTTGCTGGCGCGGAACTTGAAGACCGCGTAGACGAGCGCCCCCTCGAAGACGACGAACACGACCACCGCCATCACGAACACGATGTTGTAAAGGGCGTGAATCGAGTCGGCGTTCGGCGACCCGCCGGACTTGACCGTGCAGCACGCCGCCATCGCGCCGGGAGCCAGCAGGAGCGGGGTGCCGAGCACGAGCGCGACAAGCGCCAGGAGGCGCACGCGGCGGCTTCCGAGGCGCGGTCTGCGGGGTCGGCGGGGACTCAAGGCGCCTGCATCTTATCCAGCATTGCCGGACGCGGTCGCGTATCGGCTGGTTGAGCGAACTGAGGGTCCCCGAGCGAACGCGTCCGGACCGCGTCCGGACCACCCTCGGCGGGGCCGCGACCGGCTCTTCAGCGGCGCCGGCGCGCACCCCGAGCGGGCTGGGACCGCGGGAACCGGGGTCGCCCGCCATATACTGGCCCGCGTTTGAAGGCGTCAAGGGCCATCCGCGTTGCCGCCTGGGCCCTCGTCGCGACGGGCGTGGCTGCACCTGCCCTGCGCCGCAGGCTGTCCCTTCCGCGCGCGGGTGCACTCGCGGCCGCCGCTGCGGCGCCCGCCGCGCTGTGCGTCGCGCTGCCGCGCAGCAGGACACGAGACGCCGCCGTCTGCGGATTACAGATGTGGGCGTACCTCGCCGCCTACGAGATGCCCTACGACGACCCGGAGCGACTGCGTCAGCGCGTACGGGTCCGCTACCCGGTTCGCATCGACTCCCTGATCGGGCTGGGGGAGATCCCGACCGCCCGCCTGCAGAACCGGTTCTCGCGCCCCGGGCGCGTCAGGCGCTTCGAGCGCGTCCTCGTCTGGTGCCACTGGATGTGGTTCCTCGTTCCGCACGGCACGATCGCCTACGTCCTGCTGCGCCGCCCCAACCTGTTTCCGAGCGCGGCGGCGCGAACCTACGCCGTCTTCGACCTGGGTGCCGTGTTCTACTGGGCGATCCCGACGGCGCCGCCGTGGTGGGCGGCCGAGAACGGTTACATCGAAGCGGTGCAGGCGTCGCATGTGCGCCGGATGATGATCGAGTACGGCGAGCGCTTCTGGGGTGATCGCTGGGGCGGCCTTTACGATGTTCTGGGCGGCAACCCGCTCGCTGCCATGCCATCGCTGCACTTCGCCACGACCCTGATGGCGGCCCATCTGCTCGCCGAAACCGGCCCCGTCGCGGGTACCGTCGGCTGCGTCTATGCGGGCACGCTCGGGACGGCTCTGGTGTATCTCGGCGAGCACTATGCGGTTGATCTGATCGCCGGGGCCGCGCTCACTGAATCGATCCGTCTCGCCGCCCCTCGCTTCGCCGTGCCGTCGCGTGCGCTCGTTCGTGGGTTGCGCGCGCTTCAGGCGTTCGCCGCCGGCTGAACCCGGGCTCGCGTGGGCGACAGTCTCGACATCGACCACAACGCGGTTCCACGGCGCCGGCCGGGCGCCGACCGAAGGGCCGGCGATGAGGGCGAGCAGATGCCGCGCCTCCGGCTCACCCGGGCGAGCCTGTTCGGCTCGATCGTCTTCATCGTTTCGGTCGTCGCCTTCCTTTACGTGGTGCTGCCAAAGCTGGTCGGCCTGGGCCACACGTGGAACCGCCTGCAGCAGGGCAACGGCTGGTGGCTCGCGCTCGCGTTCGTCCTGGAGACGCTCTCCTACGTCGGTTACGTGGCGATCTTTCGAGCCGTGTTCGTCGCCGGCGCTGGCCGTATCGGCTGGCGGGCGAGCTATCAGATCACGATGGCGGGGCTCGCCGCGACGCGCCTGTTCGCCGCCGCCGGCGCAGGCGGGATCGCGCTGACCGTCTGGGCGCTGCGGCGCTCAGGGATGGGGCGGCGGATCGTCGCGCGCCGCATGATCGCGTTCCTCGCGATCGTGTACGGCGTCTACATGCTCGCACTGGTGATCGTCGGGTTCGGTCTGTACAGCGGGCTCCTGTCCGGCTCCGCCCCGTTCGCGATCACCGTTGTGCCGGCGCTGTTCGGGACCGTCGTCATCGTCGTGTTCCTGACGGTCTCATTGCTGCCCGGCGATTTCGAGCGACTGGTCGATCGCTGGGTTCAGGGAGGCGGTCTCGTCGGTGTCTTCGCTCGCAGCGTCGCGACCGTGCCGGACTCGGCCGCGCGGGGGGTGCGGACCGCGATCGCGATCCTGCGCACGCGCGACCCCGCGCTACTCGGTGCGGTCGCCTGGTGGGGATTCGATATCGCCACGCTGTGGGCGTGTTTCCACGCCTTCGGCGCCTCTCCGGCGAAGAGCGTGATCGTGATGGCCTACTTCGTCGGCTGGATCGCCAACACGCTGCCGATCCCGGGCGGGGTGGGGGCCGTCGAGGGTGGTTTGATCGGGTCCTTCACGGCGTTCGGCGTCGGCGTTCAGACGTCGATCGTGGCTGTGCTCGCCTACCGCGCGTTCTCGTTCTGGCTGCCGACGCTCCCCGGCGGCGTCGCCTACCTGCAACTGCGCCGGACGATCAACCGCTGGCGGCAGGAGGACACCACTCCTGGCTATACTTTGTGAAGTGACTGGCTACGAGAATGTCGTGATCGTCGGCAGCGGCCCTGCCGGCTATACCGCAGCGCTGTACACGGCCCGCGCGAACCTGGAGCCGCTCGTCGTCGAGGGCTTCGCCTGGGGCGGGCTTCTGCAGCAGACGACCGACGTCGAGAACTTTCCCGGATTCCCGTCGGGAGTGATGGGGCCGGAGCTGATGGCCCAGATGCGTTCCCAGGCGGAGCGCTTTGGCGCGAAGCTCGAGACCGACGAGGTGACGGCCGTCGAGCTCGACGGCGACGGAGGTCTGCACCGCGTGCACGTGGGCGACCAGGAGCACCTGACGCGAACCGTCGTCCTCGCGATGGGCGCACAGCATCGCAAGCTCGGCGTCGCGGGCGAGCCCGAGCTCTCCGGGCGCGGGGTCAGCTACTGCGCGACCTGCGACGCCGCCTTCTTTCGTGACGTGCCGACGATCATCGTCGGCGGCGGCGACTCGGCGATGGAGGAGGCGATCTTCCTGGCGAAGTTCGCCTCCAAGGTCGTCGTCGTCCACCGCCGCGACGAATTCCGCGCCTCGAGGATCATGCTCGAGCGGGCTCGCGCGATCGAGAACATCGAGTTTCTGACGCCGTACGACGTCGATGAATTCGTTGCCGGGGACGGGGGCTCGCTCGCCGTCGCCAGGCTGCGCCACGCCGCTGACGCCAGCCCGCGCGAGCTCGAGATCGCCGGAGCGTTCATCGCGATCGGCCACGAACCGCAGTCTCAGCTCGTCGCGGGGCAGGTCGAGCTCGACGAGAACGGATACGTCGTGACGCAGGGGCGCTCGACGCTGACAGGCGTGCCGGGCGTTTTCGCAGCGGGCGATCTCGTCGACCACACCTACCGGCAGGCGATCACGGCCGCCGGCTCGGGCTGCCAGGCCGCGCTCGACGCGGAGTGGTACCTCCGCGACAACCCGGCGCCGGCTGCCGGCCCCGAGCCATCCCGGGCATCAGCCTGACGCTGGGGCGTCCACGCGTCAGCCTGGCGCCGGTGCGTCCTCGCGCTCAGACTCTGTAAGGGCAGCCCTGCATCGGGCCGGTGTTGTGCGATGGCGCCTGAGCGCCTGACGGGAGGCCGAAGTCGGCCGTCCACGTTGCCGGCGTCACGGCGAAGCGCGCGACGGGCCGCAGGACGACGCCGATGCCGATCTGCGAAAAGTCAGGGCTGAGGATGTTCTCGCAGTGGCCCTGGCTCGCCATCCACCCGTCGACCACCTGAGCCGGGGTCACGAAGCCCGTCGCGATGTTCTCGCCCGCCGATGACCAGGCGAATCCCGCCTGCGTGATCCGCGCCGCGAAGTCCGCACCGTGCGTGAACTGGCCCGTTGCGACCATCGTTCGGGTCCAGCCCTGAGCCGATCGGCTCAGGTGGGCATTGGCCCGCAGAGCAGGGAGGCCGCGCCTGACGCGCTGCTGGTCGATCAGGCACACGACGGCGCGCTTGACCTGGGCTCGCGTCGCGCGGACTGCCGGAGTGTTCGCGTGGGCACACCCGCGCCCCGCCGCGAGCGCGCCGGAGGGCACGAGCACGAGCGCGAGCGCTGCGAGCGCCATCGTCGCTCCGGCCATGAGTCGGGGAGTCGAGAATCTCGGCATGCCCATCTTGTCGGCGGCTCGCGCCGTTTTGATGAGGGTTGGGCGCTGCCGCGTTGAGAGCCGGTCTGTCAGGGTGGCGAGCATCAGAGTCCCTTCTGCGAGCGTCAGGGCGTGAGACATCGAGAACCTCACGCGGGCGTGTCGGAGCTTTCAACGTCCCCGGGCGCCCAGGGTTGGGCGGTTGGGCATCTTACTCAGCCCCAACGACGGTATTTGGGCAGTTGCGTGCAATCACCGAGCAGCCACAAAGCCGGCGAGGCCCGCGAATCGATCGCGAGCCTCGCCGGCACTCTTCGAATCATCGAGGCTCGGCGGCCGGATCTACCGGCCGCAGAGCCTCCTGCCTACGACGCCGTGGGCAGCGAGGTCACTGGCGCGACCCCGTTGACCATGATCGACAGCGGCGCCGAGTTGTTGCCGACGTTGTCAGGGTCGCCGGTGATGTGCACCCGCACCTGCGTGGTTCCGGTCTGACCGAAGACCACGCTGAAGGAGTACTGCGAGCCGGACTCGACAGTGCCGTACTGGACGACCTGCCAGTTGCCGTTCGAGGCGAGCTCCTCGAGCACGATCTCGCTGCCGGTCTTGTCGGGGGTCACGGTGCCGCTGACGGTGATCGGCGTTCCCACCGTCGTGGTGGTGGTGCTGGCCTGGGCCGTCAGCTGATCCTGCACGCCCTGGAACAGAGCGGCGCTCGTGCTCTTCGGCTTGATCGTCGTCCTCACGACATAGACCATGTTCGTCGTCGGGGATTCGCTGAACGAGTAGCTTCCGTCACTGCCAGTCACAGTCGTCGCGAGGGCCTGCCACGTGTTGTTCGCTCCGGGGACTTTGCCGAATAGGGTCACCTGCGTGGTTGCCTCAGGCGTCGTCGTCCCGGCCTGATCGAGCACGCCGGAGATCGTCACCGGCGTCCCTTCGCCCACGAGCTGGTTAGAGCTGTTGATCGTGAACGAGGGCTTCTCCTTCTGCTGGACCGTCTCAGTGATCGAGTCCGAGAAGCTCTGAACGTTGAACGCGTCAGGCTTCAGAACGGCGCGCAGCGTGTAGGCGTTCGGGATGCCCCACCCTTTGGCGACGCTGAACGATGACTGCGCGTCCGTCTGCGCCGTCGCGATCGTCTTCCAGCCATTCCCGGTCAGGCCGCTCTGCTCCTGGATCAGGACCTGCTGATACGGGTGCCCGGGGAAGACGTGTCCACTGAATATCACCTTCTGCTGGGTGAGGGCGTTCGGGGTTGATTCGTTCAGTGACACGAGTGCGGCGACCTGCTCGCTGATCGTCGTGCTCTCGACGCCATTCGGGCCCGTTGAATACCACTGACGGTTCGTGTTGACGATCCCGTCCGGGCGAATGAACTCGTAGTTGCCCTGCGAGTTGGTCGTCGTCTTCTGAATCACGGTGAAGCTCGGCCGGCCCGCGATCTTGTGGTACAGCACGATCTGCTGACCAGCGTTGCTCGGGCCTTGGAGATGCCCGTAGATGAGCATGCTCTGGCCGGCGAGGATGTGACTCGGCGCGGCCGCGATCGTCAGCGCTGCCTGGCTCGAGTCGGCGGCCGCAACGGCGGGCGCGGAGAGCGCGGCGATCGCGCCCAGTCCGGCGGCGATCGCAGCAATGCGTATACGCATGGCACCCCTTCTTCCTTCGTTCGTTAGTGTGTGTGCGCCTCGCCGCGCCCATCCGACCCTGTCGCGGCGTCCTTCACCTCTCACAACACGGCGGCGCCGGGGAAAGTTGCGCTCGCGGTCGGGCTTCCGCACGCGGCTAGACTCGGGCCGTGATCACGCTCGTCATCGCGATTGCCGGCTTCGCGGCGGTGACCGCGCTGGCGCTGCGGGTCGGCCGGCGCGGCCGTTCCGGGAGGGGCGCCGCGAGCGCACCGCCGGAGCCGTATGCGGCGATTGGGACCGAGGCACTCCGGGAGGAGGATCTCGCGCAACTGCTGGCGATCCACAACGCCCGCCGGCTGGCGCGCGGCCAGCCGGCACAGTCGGTCCGGGAGATCGAGCGGGAGCTGTCTCTCCAATCCAGTGACCCGGCCACGCGCGAACTCGAGCAGATGCTCGAAGCGACGAATGCCCGCCGCCGGTCGCGAGGACTTCCCGAACGAACGCTTGAAGAGGTGCGCGCCGAGTGGGGGGCTGGCGGCTGAGTGGCGCGCGTTCTGCTCGTCGGCTGCGGCTGCCGTGGACGGCAGCTCGGGGCGGCGCTCGTCGCGCGCGGCCACGCTGTCCGCGGCACGAGCCGTGACGCCCGGACGCTTGCGGTGATTGCTGCCGCCGGGGTCGAACCGGCACTCGCCGACCCCGACCGCGTGCTGACGCTGCTCCCCGCGCTCGAGCAGGTGAGCGTGCTCGTCCTCCTGCTCGGCAGCGCCGGCGGCTCGCCCGCGAGCGTTCGCGCGCTCCACGGCGAGCGTCTCGACGCGCTGCTGCGCGCGATTCTCGATACGACCGTCCGCGGAGTCGTCTACGAGGCGAGCGGATCGCTGCCCGCCGAGCTCCTGGCGGCGGGGGCCGCACTCCTCCGAGATCGGTGCGAGCGTTCGCGGATCCCGTTCGAGCTCGTCGATCCACCGCCGGGCGCCGCATCGGGACCGGCGCTGCTCGGCGCCGTGCAACGCCTGCTCTCCTCCGGCGAGGGCACGGCGAGCGGGTCGGACTAGATCAGATCTCCGAGGCGGTCAAGGAGGTCCGCGAGGATGCGTGCGGTCGCCCCCCAGATCAAGTGGTCGCCGACCACGTACGTGTCGGTGCGGATCGGCAGCCCCCGACGCACGAGCCGGCGGCGGCCGTAGCCTGCCTTCAGCGCTCTGAGCGGAAGCTCGATCACTGCAGCGACTTCGTGTGCGCTCGGGATCCAGGCGAAGCCGGCGGCGATCAACCCCACGAACGGGTAGACGGCGTAGCCCGTCGCGATCGTCGGTGTCGGCTGCAGCGCGCCTGCGATCGACACGGATTCCCTGGGCAGGCCCACCTCCTCCTCGGTCTCGCGCAGCGCCGTGGCGAGCAGGTCCGCGTCCTCGGGATCACGGCGGCCGCCGGGGAACGAGATCTCGCCGGGATGCCTGCGCAGGTCGTCGCGCCGTTTGGTGAAGACCGCGTGCAGGTCGCCTTCCGACCAGAAGAGCGGCACGAGCACGCCCGCCTCCTCGCCGCGGACGTCGAGCGCGAGAGCGTGTCCTGGGGGCAACAGGACGCGACTCAGGGCGTCCTCGACCGCTCCGTTGCGCTCCACCACCTTGACTATATTGGGCGCTTGCGGCCGTGCCCCGCGGGGCACGGCACCCTCAGCCCGATGCCGGGCTGACGAGCTTGATCCGATCCGCGAAGATCACGTCGCCCTCGAGTATGCGGTGGACCGGGCACTTGGACGCGATCACCTGCAGCCGCTCGATCTGCTCCGGCGTGCAACCTGCGGGCAGCCGCAGTTCGAGCGAGAATCTGGTCGGACCGCCCCGCTCAGGCGGGCCATACTCGACCGCGACCTCGACCGTGCCGATCTCCCAGCCCTTGCGCTCGGCATACATCTCGATCGTCGTCGCCGTGCACGACGCGAGGCTCGCCGCGAGCAGCTCCTGCGGGCTTGGCCCTTCGTCATCGCCGCCCTGATCGAGCGGCTCGTCGGCCGTCAGCCGGTGGCCTCGGATCTCGACGCTGTGCACATACGACATCGGTCGCATTCGGTGGGCTGTCGCCTTCATTGTCATCTCAGTCTACGAGGGAGTTGAACAGGAGGCCGGTCGGGACCTTCGGGAAGAAGTAGGTCGACTTCGGCGGCATGCTCTCGCCCGCAGCGGCGACCTCCTGCACGCGACGGACGGGCGTCGGGGCCATGAAGAACGCTGCGTCGTAGTCGCCGGCGAGGACCAGTTCGAGTGCCTCGGCGTCGTCGCGAGCGTATCCGAGGCCGTCGAGGTGGTCGATGTGTTCGTCGGTCATCTCGAGCGCACCCTTCAGGATCAGCGCCTCGAGCACGGCGGTGTCGAGCCGGCGGTACGCGGCGGCGTGGTCGGGGAGCGCCCGATCGGCGATCGCCTGGTCCTTCAGCACCAGCCGGAACGGCTGCTTGAAGTGCGCGTCGATGTAGCCGAGCTGCACGGTGTCGCCCGACGCTGGCGGGAGCTGATCGGTCGATTCGAGCTCTGCCACCGAGAAGTCCCGCCGGATCGCCGCGGCGAGGGACTCCTGCCGCGCGGGCGTGAGCCCGCGGACGAGCCGGTGGGTCGGGAACACGGTCAGGCCGGGATCCTCGAGGGCGACGAGGTACATGAGCACGTAGCGGTGCGGGCCCTCGCCGCCGATCTCGTCGGCGTAGACGCGCGCCGTCTCGTACCGGTGGTGCCCGTCGGCGATCAGCAGCTCAGCGCCGGCGGCCGCGCGCGCCACTCGCTCGATCGCGCTTGCGTCCTCCACCCGCCAGAGGCGGTTCCGCGTGCCGTCGGGATCGACCGTCTCGGCCCATGGGGACGCGCCGGTGAACGGCTCGAGCGCTCCCCACGCGGCGTTCTCGGGGTCGGAGAAGAGCGAGAAGATCGGCGACAGGTTCGCGCGCGTGGCGCGCGTCAGCCGGAGGCGGTCCTCGCGTGGACCGGGGTGGGTGCGCTCGTGCGGCCGGACGCGGCCGGGACCGTATTCCTCGACCCGCACGCGCGCGAGGAACCCGCGGCGAGTGCGAGCGCGGCCATCGGGACCGACGTAATCCTGCTCGAGCGGCCAGATCGAGGGCTGCGCATCCTGCACGACGACGCCGCCGGCGCGCCAGCCGGCGAGCACCTCCGCTGCATGCGCGTAGCGATCGCCATCGGCCTCGGGGAGGTCGATCTCGACGACGTTGTACGGCGACCGCGCCGCGAGTTCGCTCCGCCCAGCCGCGTCGATCACGTCGTAGGGGGGCGCTACGACCGGCTGGAGGCCGCCGGTGCGGGCCGGGTCGAAGTGCAGCGCCCGCAGAGGTTGGATCGTCGCCATGCCGGCAGCTGAGGCTACCCGACGCCGGCATGACGCGCGGGTGCGGGGCTACACTCAGACAGGCGCGGGGCGTGGCGCAGCCTGGTAGCGCGCCTGCTTTGGGAGCAGGAGGTCCCCGGTTCAAGTCCGGGCGCCCCGATTCGTTGATTCTGATGCAGCCGGCCGGTGCTTGACACTGGTTCGCGCCCGCCTTCGACCCGACTTCCTGGACCACGCGCCATCTGCCTGTGGGCGCCCTGTCGGGGCGCCCACAGGGCAACAGGCGAGTGTCGTCGACGTGCGGTCCGGATCGACCGGCGTGCCTTGTCCGTCATCACGCCCGGCCGTAGGGTCGGATGCCGGTGCTGGCGGCATCCCGGCAGCTCGTGAGCGCGCCCGCTGGATTCCCTAGGATCAGCTCGGGACCCAACGATCGACGAAGGAGCACACGGGATGCCAGCGAAGGGCGCTGCAGAGTGGAAGGGCGGTCTACAGACCGGCGCGGGTTCGTTCACGGCCGGTGATTCGATCGGCGGTGAGTATTCGTTTCGCTCCCGCTTCGAGGACGGACCCGGAGCCAACCCGGAGCAACTGATCGCGGCAGCGCACGCCGCGTGTTTTTCGATGGCGTTGTCCGCTGCGCTCGAACGCGCAGGCACCCCCGTCGAGTCGGTCAAGACCGACGCCACCGTCACCTTGCGGATGGTCGAGGGCACCCCGACGATCACGTCGATTGCGCTGCGGACGGTCGGCACGGTCCCGGGGCTCGACGAGGCCGGCTTCAAGGAGGCCGCCGAAGGCGCGAAGGCAGGTTGCCCCGTCAGCCGTGCGCTCGCCGGCGTCGGCGAGATCACGCTGGAGGCGTCGCTAGGCTGACCATCGATCCGGGTGCTGGCGCCGGCACGGCCGCCTTCGTGGCGTGCTGCCGGCGCCGCTCGCTCCCGCCACCCGCCCCCGTAGCTCAGCGGAACAGAGCGACGGCCTTCTAAGCCGTGGGTCGCAGGTTCGAATCCTGCCGGGGGCGCTCAGCGCATGGGTGCGCGAGGACGCAGAGCCCTGTAAACGCGGCATTTCCGTTGGTTGGAGTCGCGGGGTGGTTGATGCGGGGTTGCGCGTCGTTCTGCGCTGTGTGGCGGAGGCGTGGTCGCATATTGGTCGCATCGCGGGCCGATCGTGGCCAGACGACCGCGGCGGCTGCTCGAGCGGGACTGAGCCGAAGCCAGTTCCTGGCTGGTCGCGACGTCCTGATGTCGCGGGGGTTGGTCGACGTCGAGGATCCGGGCAGCGGTCGCGGGCATCGCGCGGTCGTCCTGCTGCGCCTCGCCCTGAGGGGTCCTTGGTTTGACAGTGACGTCCGACCCTTCGCTGTTCGAGCGAACGCTCAGCGTCAGCCGATCGCATGGTTGCGCACGTGTTCTGCTCGCGATGCTTGCGGCTCTCGCCGACAAGGATCTCCGGGTCGACCGCGTGAAGACGTCCGAACCGTGTGAGGCGGCTGGGCTGGCTGGGACGACGTATCGGCGCGCCAGAACCGCGCTCCTCGCCGAGGGTGAGGTCGCGATTGCGGATGCCGGCCGCGGGCGAGGCAGGTGCAACGTCTGGCAGCTGCACCACGCTGACTCGCGGGCCACGCCGCAGGTCGCGCCGGGCGGGCGTCGCCGGGCGGGCCGCGCCGTCCGCTGCTCGCCGTCGCCGATGCTGTGGTGACCGCCTCGGACAGCGCGGTGCCCGGTCGTGGCCCCGCCGCGACGATGACGATCGTTCGCAGCGACCACCCCGGCCTGTGCGAGCACTCTGGGAGAAGAAGTGGAGCGACAGGCTTGCGCCACGTCGGCCGTCGGCGCCCGCTGTCGAGATTAGCCCGTTCCGACAGCGGACCACTCGTTGAATGTCGGAGTGCGATGTCAGTACAATGTCCGGACAGATGACGGCTGTCCGTTCACGCCGAATCGACGTTCGCGTCACCGATGAGCAAGACGCGCTGATCCGTGAGGCGGCCGCAGCCTCGGGGCAGACCGTCACAGCGTTCCTGCTGAGTGCGGTGGAGACGCGCGCCCGGGCGATCCTTGATGAGCGCCGGCATGTGGTGATGAGCGACCGCGCGTTTGCGGCGCTTGCTGAGACGCTCGATGCGCCGGCGCGGTCCGTCCCCGCGATGCGCGAGTTGTTCGCGCTCCCGGCGCTGCCCCGCGATTGAGCTCGCTCCGGCTCGTCGTGCTCTCGGCAGAGCACGAGCTGAGCGGCTGTGACTGCGGCAACACCGAACTCAACCGCTGGCTCGTTGACCACGCCATGGCCAGCCAGAACGCCGACCTCGCCCGCACCTACCTCGCGCTCAGCGATACCCGGGTCGCGGGATATGTCAGCCTGACGACCGGGTCAATCCGACCCGAGGCCGCCCCACGGCGCTACGCGCGAGGGATGCCCCGTCATCCGATCCCGACGATCCTGATCGCACGACTCGCGGTCGACGTCCGTCATCAGCGCCAGCAGCTCGGCAGCCGACTGCTCGCCGAGGCACTCCGACGCGCGGTCCTGGCCGGTGACACCGCAGCCGCACGGCTCGTTGTCGTCGACGCGATCGATGACGACGCAGCGGCGTTCTACCGCCGCTGGGGATTCATCGACGTCCCGGAGAACCCTCGTCGCCTGTTCCGCAAGATCAGCGACATCCGCAAGACACTTGAGCAACCCTGATCAGCCTGCTCGTTGGAACCGACCAGGAGCACCGTGTCGTATCGTCGAAGCTGCGCGCGGGTAAGGGGTGGTTCGGGTGAGGCGAGGAACGACATCGCAAACCGCCCATCAGTTCAGCAGCGCGTCGTCGACCGGTCCTCGACCCGGAGATGAAGGGCGACATATACGTCTCGCCACACCCAACGGTCGCACGACTGCTGATGAAGGCCGCAGCCCAAGCGCTTGACGACGGACGGGTTCAGATGACCACTGCCGATCTCTTGCTCGCAATGGCCCACGATGCGCAGTGCGGTGCCGTGTTCGCCGAGCTCAGGGTCGACGAGACGACGATTCGTGCGGCGCTACAGAGTCTTCAGCCGGGGCGCGAGCCTTCGGATCGCGACGCAGGAGCTGGTTGATCCGCTGTCGCTTGGATCGAGTTGGAGGCGCGGGACCACTCAGGGTGTCGCAGGATGGCCTGACCGGGCTGCAGGTCGTCGATGTGGCCGTCGAAATGATTGACGGCCACGGTGAGAAGCACCTGGTTGCCGCCGCGCGCGTGTTGGGTCTGACCGTGACCGGCGCACGCGCGATTATCGAGATGTGCCCCGAATCAGCGCGTTCGATGGGATTGTGATCCGGGGTCAGCCCGCCATACGCCGAGGCTGCGCCGCGGGCTCCTGCTCGCAGGCTTCAGCGATGGCGAGCGCAATGTCGTGGAGCTTTCCGAACGCGCTTGCCAGCCCATCGATGCTGTCTGCCTCAAGAGCGTGTCCGAGCTCCCCCCGCGGCAGCGTCGAGCCTCGCCCAGAGTTTCGGGGGGCCCCGGGCGATCTGCGCTGGGATCGATCTCGGCCGGCATCTTGAGTTGTGGGACGAGTCGAACAGCTTCGGCGCGGCGAACGCTGCGAACCGGGTTCGCAGAACCCCGACCACGGGGAGGCTGGGGCTTTTGTTCAACGATTCAACACTTCGCCCCAGGCTGGGTCCCGGTCGAGGTTCAACCGACTCGCAGGCCCGGACCGAGGGATACCAAGCAGTGACAATCCAGGCGAACCCAAGCCCATACACAGGACAGCTTCCCGGGCGGTTTCCCCGGATTCGTTGGACCCGGCGGGAGCGTGGGAGTGATGCTCTGAAGTGGCTCCACTGTGATGGTTTGAACTGGCTCCACCTGGTGTCCGACGGGCGGCTGACTGTTCGTGGCTCATCGAGCTCGAGCGGAAGGCGCCAGAGGGAATGGGATCCAGGGTGGAGCAGTTCGAGCAGATCAGACGGGATCGTGATCGGGAGGGCCTCTCGATTCGCGGGTTGGCGGTGCGGCATGGGGTTCATCGCCGGACGGTGAAGCAGGCGTTGGCGTCGCCGATGCCGCCGTCGAAGCGGGCGCCGGTGGGTCGCCCGGCCCCGAAGCTCGGTCGGTATCGGTCGGTGATCGATGGGTGGCTTGAGGCCGACCGGGCCGCGCCGCGCAAGCAGCGGCACACCGCGCGGCGGATCCATCGGCGTCTTGTTGATGAGCACGGCGCTGATGTCGCGGAATCGACGGTCCGTCAGTACGTCCGCGCGCGCAAGCGGGCGATGGGCTTGGTGGTCGGGGAGGTGTTCGTTCCGCAGGTTCAGCGCCCGGTGTCGAGGCGGAGGTCGACTGGGGCGAGGCGCTCGTGGTCTTCGGTGGCGTGTCGGTGACGGTGCATCTGTTCGTGATGCGAGCGTCGTTCTCCGGGGCGGCGTTCTGCCAGGCGTCGCTGGTCGAGACCCAGCAGGCGTTCCTCGAACTGCACGTGCAGGCGTTCGAATGGTTCGGTGGCGTGTTCTCGGAGATCAGCACGGAATATGTGCCCGGGCACATATTCCGTGTTCTGTGCCCAAACCGGTTATGTGGCCGTCGCGATAACGATGACCGTGGTCACGGCGGTCGGCGGCATCGTCTGCTCCCGATCGGGCACATAACGGTCAGAGTGAGGCGAGCCAGTTCAGCAGCGTCTCATCGGTGCGCCAGATTGGGTTGGTGCGGTGTCCCTCCGAAACATCTGGAGGCTCGGTCAGGAGCAGCGCCTCCTGTTTGGCCTTCGTGTTGATCTCGGCGTAGCGGTTGGTCGTCGTGAGGTCGGCGTGGCCCAGCCAGCCGCGGATCACGTTGACCTCGACGCCGGCTTCGAGGAGGTGGACGGCGGCGGTGTGCCGGAAGGTATGCGGACCGATCCGCCGCCCAGTTCGTGGGTCGTCGAGCTGGGCGGCGTGACGGCGGACGATTTTGTAGATGCCGTAGCGGGTGAGTGGCTGGCCGCGGGCGGTGAACACCGCGGCCGTCAGCGGCGGTGGAGCCGGGTGCTCGGACTCGATCAGCTGCTCGATGGTGCGGGCGGTCTGCTGCCAGAGCGGGCACGTCCTCCACTTGTCGCCTTTGCCGTGCAGGCGGACGGTCGGATGCTCGTTCAGGTCGAGATGCTGGGCGCGTAGATCGGCGGCTTCTTGGACGCGGGCGCCGGTGTTGTAGAGGAACAGCAACAGCGCGCGGTCGCGCAGCGCGTGCCGCCCGCGGGTCGGCAAGTTCTGCAGGAGTTGTTGGACTTCGTCGCGCTCGAGGAACCGTGTTTCCGGTGGCGGGACGCGTTTGCTGGGGATCGCGGCGACCTGCTGGCAGGTCATCAGCATCTCTGGAGAGCGGGTCGCGATGTATTCGAACAGGGTGTGGATCGCGGCGAGCCGCTGGTTGCGGGTGCGGATGTGATTACCGCGGTCCTGCTCGAGATGACGTAGGAACGCGACGATCCGCTCGAACGTGAGATCACCGACCGTCAGCCTCGTGATCTTTGAGCGCTTGTCCGCAGCGAGGAACAGGATCAGCAGTCGGATTGTGTCGCGGTAGCTGCGGACCGATGCTGGTCGCAGACCTTTGACGGTGATCAGGTGATCGAGGAAGAACGAGTGCAGGACCGGTCCGAGCGGCGCTTTCGGGCTCATCTCGTCATCTCCGTCCAGGTCGGGGCGGCGTAGGTCTCGAACCGGCGGTTGGCCTCCTCCAACAGAGCCGGGGTGATCGTCAGGTAGACGGCGGTCGAGGACGGGGCGACGTGCCCCATGAACGTCGAGAGCTGATGCAACCGGGCGGTCGGGTCGAGTCCGTCGCGATACCAGCGCAGCAGACACCCGACCGCGAAGCTGTGACGCAGGCAGTGCAACGTTGGTGGCGAGACGCCGTCCGGCACCGGCAGATCGAGCGTGAGCACGAGCTGATGGAATGTTTGGGTGGCGGTCCCCGGATGCACGTGCCGCTTGCCGTCGAACGTGAACAGCGGTTCGTTGTCGCCGACCGCGCCGTTCTCGTGGCGGCGTTCGAGTTGCTCGCCCAGGAGCGCGGCGATCCTCGGTCCGTGCGGAACCAAGCGGCTCTTGCCGAACTTGCCGCCGCGGACCACGAGGAGATCGCGGCGGGTGTCGACGTCGCCCAGCCGCAGCCCGCACATCTCGCCGGCGCGAAGCCCGAGCCCGTAGCTGAGCGCGAACATCGTCCGGTAGGTCGCGCCCCGTTGCGGCGCCCGGGCGTTGTCCGCAAGCGCGCTGGCCGCGTCAAGCAGTCGGCGTGCCTGAACGGGGTCAAACAGGAATGGGATCCGGTCAGCGCTGCCGCGTCGTCGGCGAGCGTGCAGCGGTGAGACCACGAGCAGTTGCTGGCTGACGGCCCAGTCGAGCAGGCACCCAACGACGCCGAGGAGATGGTTGAAGCTCCGTGGTCGCGAGCGGGGCCGCGAGCCGAGGAAGTCATCCAGCAGCGCTGGCGTGAGCTCGTCCAAGCAGACCACGCCCTCGCCTCGGGCGAACGCGACCAGCAGCCGCAGCTCGGCTTGCTCGCTGAGATACTTGCGGCCCAGCGCGCGCTTGTGCACGAGGAACCGCTCGACGGCGAGCTCGATGCTCTCGCTGTGGCTCATGAGAGCACCTCCTCACCGTCGCCGCCGAGCACGACCTGGCGCAGCGGCTCGACCGCGACCTTCGCGTAGATCTCCGTCGATTGCGCCGAGCGGTGCCCGACGAAGTCACCGATCGTCTTCAGCGTGAAGTCGGCGTCGACGAGCCGCTGCACGCACGTGTGTCTGAGCGTGTGCGATCCGGGTCGCGGAACCTCGATCCCCGTTTTCAGGAGATAGTGGCGGGCGCGCGTGGTCACGGCGGCGTGCCCGATCGGCTCGACTGGCGCGACCGCCCGGAAGAACACGCGCCGGCTGTCGGTCTGCGGCCGGCCGTGTTGCAGGTAGTCCACAAGCGCTTCCCCGACGGACGCTGAAAGCGGGAACGCGGTCGAGTGCCCGGCCTTGCGTTCAGGGATCGCGAGCCGCTCTCGCTTCCAGTCGATGTCATCAAGCGTCAACGCGGCGACCTCGCGTGCCCTCAGCCCGTAGGTGACCAGCAGCATCAGGATCGCCCAGTCACGCTTGCCCGCTGGAGTACGACGATCAACACCTGCCAGCACCCGCCCGACCTCCTCCCAGGTGATCGACCGCGGGATGCTCGATAGCCGGTACGTCTGCGGCCACTCCATCACGCCGCTCAGATCGCTCGAGATCGCTCCCTCCCGGTGCGCGTAGCGCAAGAACACGCGCAGCACCCCGCAGCCGTCACGCACATACGTCTTCGACACGCCGGTGCTCGCGCGCTCGGCGGTGAACGCGGTCAGGATCGCTGGCGAGAGCTCCGACAACCTGACCACACCGATCCGCTGCAGGTAGCTCTCAAATCGCGCGAGGTGATGACCGTAGTTGCGAAGCGACGCGGGCCGGAGCCCACGCTCGCCCGTCAGGTAATCGAAGAAATCTGGGAGCGCGTCAACGAACGGATCCGGACGACGCGAACGACCGCTGCCGACAAACCCCGGAACGACCACCCCCAGCATCTGCTCGACCGGACCACGGACCTCCCGGCCGACACGCCGGCCACCCTCACGCGTCACCGGGCGGCCCACCATCCACGCGCTGACAAACGCCTCGACATGCGCCGGCAGCTCTTCGACCGATCGCGCGCCGCGCGCGCGAGCCAACTCCCCGAACTTGATCAGCAACGGCACTCGGTGCAACACCGAGCGCGACGAGTAGCCCTGCTCAGCCAGCCACACGACATACCGCTCGATCTCCGAGCCGATCCAGTCCGCCCGGATCCGATCGACCGTTTGCGGCCTGACGAAATACCGCTCCAGCATGGGACAACTTCCTCTCGGTTGAACAGCAGAGGAAGCACCCTCGCCAGAACCGCCAGCATTATGTGCCCGATCGGGAGCAGACGATGCCGCCGACCGCCGTGACCACGGTCATCGTTATCGCGACGGCCACATAACCGGTTTGGGCACAGAAGTTCGACAACCTGAAGTCGGCGGTGAAGAAGGTCCTGAAGGGCCGTCGGCGGGTCGAGTCCGACCGGTTCATCGCGTTGCGATCGCACTACCTGTTCGCGTCGCAGTTCATGACCCCAGGCCTGGAAGGGGCCCATCAGAAGGGGGGTGTTGAAGGCGAAGTGGGCCGCTACCGACGCAACCACTTGGTGCCGGTCCCCCGGTTGCGTGATCTCGCCGAGCTGAACGGACTGCTGCTCGCCGGCTGCGAACAGGACTTTGCTCGCCGGATCGATGGGCGGGCGGTGACGGTCGGTCAGGCGTGGGCGGTGGAGCGCCCGTTGCTGCTCGCGCTGCCGGCCGAGCCGTTCGACGCGTGCGAGACCGCGACGCCCAGGGTGGACGCGAAGTCGCTGGTCACGATCCGCCAGAACCGCTACTCGGTCCCGGTCAGGCTGGCCGGACTGAAGGTCTCAGCCCGGATCGGGGCCAGGGAAATCACGATCAACCACTCAGGCCGGGAGGTCGCCCGCCATGAGCGGTTGCACGGCAAGTTCGGGACCAGCGCCCAGCTCGACCACTACCTCGAACTGCTCCAGCGCAAGCCTGGCGGGCTGGAGCACTCGGTCGCGCTCAGCCAGGAACGCGACCGCGGCTTCTGGCCCGAGTGCTTCGACAGGCTCTGGGCCGGGCTGATCGACCGCTACGGACGCTCGGACGCCGCCCGGCAGATGGTCGACGTGATGCTGCTGTGCCGCGAGCACGGCCCGGCCCGGGTGGAGCTCGCCGTCCGTGGCGCGTTGGCTGCGGGCGCGATCGACGGACGCGCCGTCCACGTTCTCGCCCGTCGCACGTCAAGCACCACGCCCGCCGCGCCGGCGCCGCTCACCGAACTGTCCGCGCGCCTGATGGCGCACGAGCGTCCCGCGCCGGACCTGACCGATTACGACCAACTCCTCGGAGGCGCATCATGACCAGCACTCCCGCCCGCAACGCCCAGACCGCCGCGCTAGAAGCGCTGATCGAGGCGCACGCGATCGAGCTGAAACTCCCGACCGTCCGCCGCCGCTTCAAAGCACTCGCCGCCGAAGCGCTCCGAGAGCAGCAGACCCCAGTCGCGTACTTAGGCGCGCTGCTCGAAGCGGAGATGGCCGAACGCGCCGAGCGGCGCGAGAAACGCCGGCTGATCGACGCCCGCTTCCCACAGATCAAACGCCTCGAGGACTTCCGGTTCGCCGACAACCCCAAGGTCCCCCAAGCCACGATCGCCGCGCTGGCCGAGGGATCATGGATCGATGACCGCGAGTCGGTGATCTTCATCGGCGACTCGGGGACCGGCAAAACGATGCTGGCCACAGCCCTGGCGGTCTGCGCCTGCCATCAGGGACGACGCGTCCGGTTCACCACCCTGGCCGCGCTCGCGAACGAGCTCCAGGAGGCCCAGGGCAACCGCGAACTCGAACGAGTCATCGGCCGCTACGCCCGCACCGAGCTTCTTGTGTGTGACGAGCTGGGCTACCTGGCCCTGCCCGACGGCGCCGCCGAGCTCGTCTTCCAGGTCCTCTCCGAACGCCACGAACGCGGCAGCCTGATCCTCACGACCAACCTCCCGTTCGGCGAGTGGACCAAGGTATTCCCCGACCCGAGGCTCGCGAAGGCCGTCGTCGACCGGCTCACCCACCGAGCGCACATCATCGACACCGGCAGCGAGAGCTGGCGGTTCCGCCACGGCCTCGAACGCCAGACCAAGAAAGGAGCCTGACCCTCCCCCGACGATCGGACACGCGCCGATCGCCGCGGCCCGCCGCGCTACGCGCGCCGGCCCACGACGACCGGCGCGTCTGGCGTTCTACCAACCAATCAGGCAACATCACCAACAACAACAACTGACGCCAGGTGGGGCCACTTCAAACCATCGCGCCGGGGCCAGTGCAGGCCATCACTTCCACGCCTGCCCACCGCAGCACGACAATCGCCCACCGAACCCATCAAATCCTGTCTTACGCCTCAGCGAGACACCGCATTGCCGTCGCTCAAGCAGCGGTCGCCCGGGTGCTGGCTGAGCGCCCCGCGACGCGCAGTCGAGCAAGCGCTCGCAGGGGCACCGCCTCGGCGAGGGCGCGCTTGCGCTCTGGGATGAACTCGATCGCTGGCTGAGCATTCAACCAGCGCAGGCACTGGCCTCGAGCGAGGTGTCTTGAACCTGCGTCACCCCATATGCACGCTCAACGGCCCGCGGAGCCAGACCCGCCGAATTGCAGGCAGCGAGAGAACCTACATCCTTGCGGGAACTTCGTGAAGATGGAGCTAGCCGGACTCGAACCGGCGACCTCCTGGGTGCGATCCAGGCGCTCTCCCAACTGAGCTATAGCCCCGCGCTGCGGCGATGCCGCGTGGTGGGCGACAGTGTAGCCCCGGCAAGCCTCCGCCGAATGAGCGCTTGCAAGCCTGCGAGCGTTTTCGGCGCGGGGTAGGCTTTACGCATGGGATTGCTGGACGACGCGATCCGCGAGCATCTCGACCTGAAACGGCGCCGCGGTGCCGATCCGGCCGAGATTGAGCGGGCAGAACGAGAGGCCCTCGGGCCGGTGCGCCGAGAGCCCGTGGCGGCCGTGTTCGCCGATGAACCGGCGGTGCAGGCCGAGCCGGTCGCTGCGCCCGAATACGAAGACGCCGCGGCGCCCGAGCGAGGTCACCGCCGTCGCGGCCTGCTGCGCCGCTCTCGGCGCGAGCGCGATCACGACGACTTCGTGGCCGAGTACGTGGCTGACGAACCGGCCGGCCTTGAACCCGACGCCGCCGATCATCACGACCCGTTTGCCACAACGTCGCTGGAGCCGGCTCCGGCCCCCGAGGCCGATGAACGCTCCGCCCCTGACCCGGCCGTGCCGCCGGTGTCTGCTTCTCCCCCGCCAGTGGGTGCTTCTCCCCCGCCAGTGGGTGTCTCTCCCCCGCCAGTGGGCGCCCAGATGCCGCCCGCGCCGCTGCCTTCCCCTGAGGACTATTCGGGCCAAACGGTCGAATACGACGTCGAGAGCGCGTTCCCCGATGCCCAGCCCGAACGGGGCGATGTTCTCGAGGAAACCCCAGAGTTCCTCCAGGACACCCCGGACCACGATCGCCTCTGGTTCGAGCAGCGGCCTCCACGTGACTTCGACTTCGACGGCTGACCGCAACCTGCTCGGGCGGCGTTAAACTCGAATTACGAGGGGCCATAGCTCAGCTGGGAGAGCGCCTGCTTTGCACGCAGGAGGTCACCGGTTCGATCCCGGTTGGCTCCACTTCATTAAGTCCCTGTAAATCGGCCGGTTTTGCGCGCTGTCGTCGTCAGGGAATCAGAACGACCCTACGGAAGAGGGGGCGTGGCGGGGGCATCAGGTAAACACACGCGGGACGGTACGACCCGATTCGTCCAGCGGTGCACGCCGCGGCTCCTGCCCCGCTTAGCGTCAGTACCCCCGGGGTGGGTCGGCAAGCAACCATGGTGAGCTTCCCGCACACCGACGGAGAACAGCTCGCCGGTTGGATGGACCGGCTGGGCGGCCGCGACGCCTGGGGCATGACGTCGGTGCTCAGTGGCCGCTACCACGCCGACCCAAGCGCCCTGCTCGAGCGGCTGTTCCCCGCCGCGGTCGCGGTCATCGACCGGACGATGGCCGCGACCCCCGTCGAGCGCCTCTCCGGCGTTCACCTGACCGCGGAGCACTGCGAGCCGTCCAAACGTGAAGAGTTCGCACAATGGCAGCGCGCAAGCATCGTGCGCCAGCTTGCGCTCGGCCCGCCGCCGCCCCACACGCTTCAGTGAACGCCCCACCCGCTCTCCGTCGCCGCCAGCGAGCGGTGGGGGGGTGGTCGCGCCACGATCCGCCTCGGATGCTAAGGCCCAAGCGAGCGGTGCGATGAGATCATGATTACCGACCTCTCCGCCCGATAATCATTAAGAGATCACACCACGGGAGACGACCTATCATGAATATCCACTCCTCAAGTCGATAACCATGATAAGATCACACCATGAATGTAGGAGACAAAGCGGTGCGCGCGGCCGGCCCGATCGCCGCCCGCGTGCTCGAGGCGCTCGCCGACTCGCGCCGGCGCTCGATCAGCGTCGCGGAAGACCGCGCCTGGCTGTCGCAGTGGACCAAGGATCCCAACGCTCTGCTGGAGAGCATGGCCGACAGCCAGCTGCTCTATCGCGTCGGTCGCGGCCGCTACGTCGTCGCCCCCCGCGGCACCTTCTCCGCAACCCAGGCCGCTCCTGCCGAGCTCATCGCCGCGCTGATCCTCGGCGCCCGCGGCGACTACTTCATCAGCTATCTGACCGCGCTGATCGACTACCGCCTGACCGACCTGCACTCCACCACGATCTACGCCGCCATCCGCCAGGACGGCACATTCGATGTGACCAGCGTCGCGCTTCCCGATGGGACGCTGCAGCTCGTTCGCCTGAGCCCACGCAACTGGCCGGTCGATCGTGACCGCGAGCTGACACGGGTGCGCGCGCTTGCCGAGACCAAGGAGTTCATCTGGCGAGCCACGATGGAGCGCGCGCTCGCCGACAGCCTTTCGCGCCCCGATCTCGCGGCCGGCCTGGAAACGGTCGTCGGCTGCTGGGCACGGGCACGCCAATCCGATGCCGATTGGGATCTGGTGTGCGCGATCTGCGCTCGGCGCGGGCGCAGCATGGAGCGCCGCTGCGCGCTGCTGTTGCGCCTGCTCGGTCTCGACGCGGTGGCCAAGCGCAACTTCCCGAACCTCCGCGGCCGTGGCGCCAGCACGCCGCTTGACCGCAGCAACAGCTTCGAGCTGAGCCCGGAGCAGATCACGCGAGACCGCGAGACCGGCGTCCTGCTAAACGTCCCCGAGGATCACCTGCGCGGGTGGATCGCTGCGGCGGCGACGCCGTGATCGACTACCCCAACGACCGCGCAATCGCCGCGGCCGCCGCGAAGCACGGGATCCCTGCGCCGGTGCTGATCCGCGACCTCGTCCGCGTCGTCGAGGTCCTCAACCTCAAGAACCAGGACTTCTTTTCGGCGCGCAGCGTGCTCGCCGGCTCGATGGGACTGCGGTGCTTCGACAGCCCTCGCTTTACCGTCTACGACGCAGACTTCTCGACCTCGTCGGACACGATCAACCCGCCCACGGCGATGAAGACAAAGCTCGCCTACAGCGACGACGAGCTCGAGATCGCGCCCGCCGACCTCGTCCCGCACGACCAGGTTGGCCTCGTCACGGTCGGGCGTGAGATCGATGTCGAGGGTGTCGTAGCGACGGCCATGCGACTGGATGCCGGCGCCGCCGATCACGACGAACTGCACGCCGTGATCGACCAGAGCCTTTAGGAGCGCCTCGCGCTCGGTGTCGATGGCAGCGCTCACGTGACCGGGGTCTGTTGGCTCAGCCATTCCTCAAGCCGCTCCCCCGCCGCCCGCTCAACGGAGGCGCCCGCGGCCTCGCGCTCACGTCGGACACCGAGCACGGCTTGAAGCGCGAGTGAGTCGCGGCGGGCCGTGCGAGTGTCTGACGCGTCGGCGATCCTCAGCAGGTCGATGAGTCCGGCTGCGTCAACCTCGCCGGCCGGGGTCTCGAACGCCACCCGGTTGCGGGCAAGGTCCGCCTCGCCTGCCGTGCCCGCGGGCGCCTCGTCGATGACCACACTCACTCCGCCGGACACGATGTGCCTGCCGCTCCGGGTCTGCCGAGCGCCCGTCTGTCGGAGGCGATAGCCCACGCCGTCGACAAACCGACATACCTCGATCGTCGACGTACCGAGCACGAGTGGCCAGCCATGCAGCGCCCCAGCTGCCTCTCCGATGACGAGCCCTAACACGCCCGCGGCGGCAAGCTCGGACAACCCCGCGCCGATGTCCGGAGCACCCGGAGGGGTGAGCCGCCGGACTCGCTCGAGCGGGTCGAGTTCGAGTTGCATCGCAATCTGAGGCGTTCGGCCAGCTGGCGCTGCGTGAGCCCCGCGCGACGACTTGACGACCTGTTGTGTACGAACCGCGGGTTCAACGGCCCAACCCGAAAATGCATCGTCGCCGAACCAACGACGCGCACCTCGCTGCCCAGTGCGCGTGCCTGCGACCCCGCCGGTGGGCACAGGCAAGCGCCCGGCGCGGTCACAAACTCCTGGTGTCCCGCTACTCGACGACGGTCAACTTGGCGTGGCTCCCGCTTGTGCGAGGGCCTTTTCGGCGGGTAGCTCGACCGTCTCGGCGGGTAGCTCTACTCGGGCCCACGGAGCCGCTGGGCGAGCGAGGGCGAATCCCTGACCGTAGCGGACGCCGAGGTCCGTGAGCGCGCGCAGGTCCTCGGGATCCTCGATTCCCTCAGCGCAGACTTCGGCGTTGGTGCGCCGGGCGAAGGTTACGAAGCACTCGATCAGCGCGGCCCGTGCCGGGTCGTCCTTGACCCCGGCGACGAGTGCGCGGTCCAGCTTGATGATGTCGGGGCGGAGCCGCATGATCTGCTGAAGGCCCGCGTAGCCGGCGCCGGCGTCATCGACAGCGATGCGCGCACCGCGCGCACGCAGCTTGTCGAGTGCATGGGCAAGCTCGACCTGGCTGCCGGCCAGCGACTCGTGCTCGGTGAGTTCGACGACGATCCCATCGAGATCTTCCGGGAGGTTCTCGAGGACCTGGTTGTTGGCGGCGACCGACGGACTCAGATTGACCGACAGGAAGCCGGCGTGGCTGTGCCCAGTCGCCAGGGCCGCCCGAATCGCCTGCGCCTCGAGGTCGGGGCCCAGCCCACATCGATGAGCCTCGGCCACCCAGGCGTCCGGCGTGCGTTCTCCGACGTGCTTGGGAAACCGTGCCAGCGCTTCGTAGCCGGCGACCTGGCCATTGTTGAGGTCGACGATCGGCTGGAACACTGGAACGATCCCCTCGGGATCCTCGAGCACGCCGACGATCTCCGCGCGGCGCTGAGCGCTGGCCGTGGTCGTGACGTGATGAGGGTCGTACATGCGAACCTGGTAGCCGCCGCTGTCCTTTGCCCAGTAGAGCGCACCGTCGGCGCACTCGACTAGCGAGGTCACGTCGCCGGCGTGTGTCGGGAACGTGGCCACGCCTGCCGAGCAGCGCGCCTCAACGACCCCGGCGACGACGGTCGCGCCCAGGGCCAGACCGATCTTCTCGGCGACATGCTCGGCCGCGGCGCACGTGGCATCGGGGAGCAGCACCGCGAACTCGTCACCGCCGATTCGCGCGGCGGTGTCGGTCGCGCGGATCAGGCCTCGCACGGCGGCGCCGACGGCGCGCAGCACATCATCGCCGACGGGGTGCCCGTGGTGATCGTTGATCGTCTTGAAGTGGTCGACGTCGAGCAGGATCAACGACAGCGGCCTCTCGGAGGTGCTCGCGCGATGCATCTCCACGTCCAGCGTCTCGTAGAAGTGACGGTGATTGGAGAGACCGGTGAGCGAGTCGCGCATCGCCAGCGACTCGAGCCGCTCGTCGCGCTCATGCACCGCCTGGGCCATCCGGTCAAAGCCGACCGCCAGCTGCCCGAGCTCGTCTCGACGCCGCCATCCCAAGCGGGTCCGGGTCGCCCCCCGCTCAATCTCCCGGGCGGCCGCCTGGAGACGCCGCATCGGCGAGAACAGCAGCTGCTTCAAGCTGACGACCACGAGGGCAGCACTGATCAGCGCCGCCAGCGCCACCAGCACGTAGAGCCGCTCGGCCCGGGCGGCGAAGCTCGCGTTGATACTGGTGAGGTCGAAGTACAGGCCGAGCGTCGCGACGGGCCGCACACGCGGACCGAGCGGGTAGTTCAGCTCGGCATAGCGTCGCCCGGCCTCGACCGTCTCGTGATACGCGCCGACGTGGGTCGCCAGCGGCGCGACATCGTCCTCGCCCGGCGGGTCATAGGCCTTCAGCGTCGTCGACATGGCCAGGCGGATCGGGTGTCCGGCGGCCACCACGTAGATGCTCGTGCGCACCAACCCACGGTTTTCACGCCGAAGCTCGCGCAGTTCGGCGTGCAGGCCGGCGACGTCGCGCAGTTGGGGCACGCTGAAGCTGCCGCTGAACGTGCGCGCGATGCCGAGCATCTCGCGCTCGCTTGCATCGACCCGGGCGGCGCGCAGCGCGTCCACCGACTGCTGCACGACGACGAATCCAAAGGCTGAGACGACCAACAACACGAGCAGCGCGATCTTCAGCCGCAGGGTCTCCCGCAGAAGGCGATGTCTCACACGCGGGCTATCCATCTGCACGGTAATCGGCGGCGCACGGACGCGCTTGAGCCGGGAACTGCGTGTGCCGGGCGCGATGCCGCACGTGGCGCCCTGGATGCCGAGCAGGCGCCCTTGGACGCCGGAGCGAGACGCTGGGTGAGGTGCGACGGGCGACTGTGTTTCGTTCGGTCGGGACGCCGCGCTTCAGGGGCCGAAGATGTCGGCGGTCGGCCTGGGCCGGCCGATCGCGAAGCCTTGTGCGTAGTCGACGTTGTACTCGTCCAGGAGGTCGAGTGTGTCTGGATCCTCGACACCCTCGGCGATCGTGTGCTTGTTGAATCCCTTTGCGAGGCTCACGATCGCCGCGACGACGTGCTGGCTCTCGGCGCTTTCGGCGAGATCGCGCACGAACGCGACATCGATCTTGACGCAGTCGACGGGCAGCCGCCTGAGGTACGTGAAGCCGCCGTAACCGGTTCCGAAGTCATCGAGCGCGATGCGGCAGCCGAGCGCTGCGAGCTGGTGCACGAACGCTTCGGCGAGCGCCTGCTCGGTGGCGAGCGCGGTTTCCGTGATCTCGCACGTCAGCAGCGCGGGGTGTGCGCCGGCGTCGGCGAGCAGCCTCTCGATTGTCTGGATCAAGTCGCGCTGCCCGAGCGATGCTCCCGAGAGGTTGAAGTTCACCGGGAATCCGCGCGCTGCGATCTGGGCGGCTTGGCGGACGACCCAGCGGTCGATCTCGTCGATCAGTCCGAATCGCTCCGCCGCCGGCAGGAACTCGCCAGGGGCGACGATCGAGCCGTCGGCGGCGATCATCCGGATCAATAGCTCGTGGCTGACGGTCTCGCGAGTGTTGAGGTCGATGATCGGCTGGGCGTACAGAACGAGGCGATCGCTGTCGAGCGCCTCACGGATGCGCCCGACCCAGCCCATCGCGCGCAACTCCTGCTCGCGGCGGCGGTCCTGGAGTTTGCGTTCGGTGATATCGCGAACGAAGCTCAGCACTTGGCCGGCTTCGGCGCAGTACGACGCGCTGATCTCGACGTCGAGGATCCTGCCGTCTTTGGTCTTGTGTTGGGTTTCGAAGCGGTCAAAGCCGGTTCGCTCGATCTCTTGGAGATGGCGGACGGTCTGGTCGGGGGTCTCGCCGACGTTGAGATCGGTGAGTTGCATGGTGAGCAGCTCCTTGGCTGTGTAGCCGCTCATACGTGCGTAGGCCTCGTTGACATCGAGCACGTGGCCCTGTTTGTCCACGCGCCAGGCCCCGTCCGCGGTCGTCGCAAGTAACTTCGCGAGCAGCCCAGACTGTCGGCGTAGTTCAGCGTCTGCGCGACGTTGCTCGGTGATGTCCTGGATCGATCCGATGATTCGGATCGGGCGCGCCAGCTCGTCGCAGACGGGCTCGCCTCGAGCCTGCAGGACCCGGCAATCGCCCCCGGGAAGCACGGCTCGGTATTCAAATGAGTAAGGGGTTCGGGTATCGATCGTATGAGCGACAGCCTGCTCGTAGGCCTCGCGATCATCGGGGTGAACGGTGTCAAGGAACGTCCGACGCGGGACTGCAGACAGCGCTCCTCCGATACCGAGGAGCCGGCCCACCTCATCTGACCACGAAACCTGATCGGCAGGGATGTCCCACTCCCAGCTGCCGACATGCGCGATCCGCTGCGCTTCCGCAAGGCGCTCCTCGCTTGCCCTGATTCTCTCCTCCGCGCGGTAACGGTCGGTGACGTCGCGCCATGTGTAAGCGAGCAGCTCCCCCGCCTGACTCACCCGGACGTCGAAGTAGCGCAACCCCCCCGACGACGCCTCGTAAGGGTGCTCGTTGCGGACGAGCGGCTCGCCGGTCTCGGCAACGCGGGCGAACTCGTCGATCATCTGGACCGCGGAATGTGTAACCAAGATCTCGCTGAGAAGGCGGCCAACGAGCTCCCGATGACCCCCCGGCCGCGCGGCATACGCGGCCTCGTTCGCGAACTCGACCTCGAACTCCACAACCTTGCTATGCGCGTCGCGCAGCGGTCGCAACAGCAAGAACGGGTCGATCAGGGTCTCGAGCGACGTGCGGAACCGATGCTCGGCGTCTCGCAGACCGCGTTCACTGCGCCGACGCGCCTGCTCGTGTTGCTGCGCCTCGATGGCAAACCCGAGATTTGCGGCAAGGTCGGCGAACAGCTCGACCTCCTCCTCATCGAAGAAATCGGGTTGGCCGGCGTAGACGCTGAGGACGCCGAACGTCTTGCCTTCCGCGACCAGCGGAAACGCGGCCGCTGAGTGGTAACCGCGGGCAAGGGCGCGTTCGCGCCACGGCACCATTCCGGGATCTGTGGCGACGTCCTTGACCGCGAATTCGCGACCCTCCCGCGCTGCCGTGCCGACCGGCCCGTGACCCTCGGGAATGTCACGAACCGAGATCCGGATCCCGTCGACGTATCCGTCGCCGTTGCCTGCCCGTGCAATCGGGATGACCCAGCCGGACTCGTCGATTTCGCCAACCCACGCCATCGCGAGGCCGCCATGTTCGACCACCACCCGGCAGACCTCCTCGTAGAGCGGGGCGCGCTCAGGGATCCGCCCGATCGCCTCGGTCGCTTTCGAAAGCGTCGCGTACACGCGCGTCAGATGCGCGGCCCGCGCGGCCCGCTCGTGCAACTGCTCGCTGGCGAGCGCACGCGCGACCTCACTCGCGCGAAGCTCGGTGACGTCCGTCAGCGTCGTGATCACGGCGTAAGGAGGCCCATTCTCCTCGTGGCGGAGCATCTCGGAATCCATCGAGATCCAACGTAAGCCGCCGCCCGCGGCATGCACGCCGATCACGACATTCCGCCTGGGCTCACCGGTCACGAGCGTCGCTACCGACGGGAAATCCTCGCGCGCGAGCGGCGAACCGTCCTCACGGATCGCGCGCCACCGTGCGGAGCCGCTGTCGATCCCGACAGCGCCGCCCGCTGGGAGGCCGAGGATCCGATCAGCTGCGACATTCGAGATCGCGATGACGCCATCCAGACTGTGGATCAAGATCCCCTGGCCGATCGCGTCAAGTACTTCACGCGCCGGTAAGCCGCTCGCATCAGCCGACCAAAGACTGTTCTCCACGTGCGGGCGCCGCGACCCAGCGGTCGCGGTGACGAGGCCACTCCCGGGCTCAGTTGGGCGTGCGCTCACCTAAGCTCCCGACCGACTCATAGTGTCCGTATCGACCGCCGCCATCAGATCCGCACCGTAGCGACTACGAACGAGGATCAGGCGAAACCCGCAAGCCCACCGTGCGCTGCTTCATGCCGCACAAGGCGTGCGGGTCGCTGGCCGGGCTGTCGCCGCCGCCGGTCGCTTGGAAAGCTAGCCGTCATGCGTGGCGGTCTGGGCGAGCGCCTCCTCGAGTGCGCCTTTACCGCCCGGCCTGCCGGTGATCGCTAGCTCCGCGGACCAGATCGGGACGCGACCGGCGAGCGCGGTCGCACGCTTGCGGCCGGCGACCTCGATCGGGGCACGCTGACGCAGCTGGGCGAGCAGCCGCGTGCTGTACTGCAGCGGGGACTCGTCGGGCGCGATTGCGGGTCGTTCGAATTCGAAGAACTCGACGCGCACGTGCGGCCGTGCCACGGGAAACCGCGGGATCGCGACGGTGCCGTTGCACGCAACCCCGATGATCGTCGCCTGCGGCACCGCGCGCGCGAGGTGGCCGACGCCACTGCGGGCCCGCAGCGCTCGCCCGAGCGAGCGTGTGCCCTCGGGATAGATCCCGATACAGGCGCCCCGGCGAAGCTCCTCAATCGCGCGGTCGAGCGCGCCGGTGTCGCCGGACCCGCGCTCGATCGGGATCTGACCCATCCCGGTCAGGACCGCGCCGGGCAGCGCGTTCTTCCACATCGAGGACTTCGCCAGCGCCCTGATCTGCCGACGAGCGAGCGCCGCGATCCCGGTTGCCACGGGGTCCCAGTAGCTGTCGTGATCGCCTACGACCAGCAACGGCCCCTCCAACGGCAGCAACTCGAGCCCGGCCACCCGTAGGCGACCCCACCAGACAACCCCAGGGGTCGAGGCGATCATCACGCCACGGTAGGCCGCAGTGATCCGCTCGACGCGCTCCGACATCGCTCCGCAGGCTACCGCGACTGCACTCACAGGTCAGCCGACCCCAGCGGCTCGGAGGCTACTAGCAACGGCGACGATGGCGGCGAGGCCAAGCGGGGAGGGACCGACGGAGGGAGCAACCGGAGCGGGGCGCCACCGGCTATCCCGCCCGCAATCCCACGGTCGCGGCAGATCATCCAGCCGTCATTTGGGCCACCCCTCGTGCCGGGGTCGCTGATCAACCACTGGCTGTTGAGCGTGGCTGCCCAGCGGCCGGCCTCGCAGCCGCGGCGCGGCTATCGGCCCTTGGGACTCACGAATTCCGGTTGGTCGAGGAGACGCAGCCAGGTACCGTCGGGTTGCCTGCGCGCGACTTGCGCGCGGGCGCCCGCTCCGTCCGTCGGCGAGGTCGAGGTCAGCGCGATGTCGCCGCTGATCAACGTGGGCAGCGGTGGCTCCGGCTCAAAGCGCGGTGCGTTGGCCAGGATCTTCTCCCATAGTGCTTGGATCGCGTTGCGGCCAACGGTCTGGCTGCCTGGCGGGTAGGCCATGACGGCCTGTTGCTCGTAGAGCGCAGCAACACCTGCCGCGTCGCCCGCGTTGGCACGCTCAACGAACAAGCGGGTGAGGTCCTCAGGTTTCAGGGCTGTCGGGCTTCCGGGCATCGCGTTCCGTTTCGTTGGTGCTGAGTGATACGTCGAGTCTGACCCGCGGCGCGCTAGAAGTCCAACAGATGATTCTTCTCAAAGCTAGAATGACTGGCTATGGAACTCAGGCAGCTTGAGTACTTCATTGCGGTCGCCGAGGAAGCGAACTTCACGCGCGCCGCCGCACGCGTCCACATCAGCCAGTCCGGGGTCAGCGCACAGATCCAACAGCTCGAACGTGATCTCGGCGCCACGCTGATCGACCGCTCGGGCCGGACAGCCACCCTGACCCACGCCGGAGCGGCGGCGCTCGGGCACGCACGCGCCGCCCTCGCGTCAGCGGACGCCGTGCGCCAAGCCGTCGACGAAGTCAGCGGACTGATCCGAGGTCGGCTCGTGGTCGGCATGATCACCGCGTGCACCGTCACCGGGCTGTTTGACGCGTTCGCCACGTTCGGCCTGGCCCACCCCGGCATCGAGCTCACGCTCGTGGAGGACCAATCAGACCGGCTGATCGAACTGGTCCGGAGCGGCGCAGCCGACCTCGCATTGATCGCAACCGCCGGCGAGCCGCCCGCCGGGCTGGACGCGCTGCCGATCGTCAGAGAACGGATCGTCGCAGCCGTCGCAGCCGATCACCCGCTCGCTCACCGCCAACGAGCGACGCTGGCGGACATCAACGCCTACCCGATCGTGTCGATGCCCAAAGGAACAGGAATCCGAACTGCGTTCGATCAGGCATGCGCCGCCAACGGCATCCGACCAAATATCGCCCTACAAGCAAGCGCGCCGACCGCGATCGCAGACCTCGCGCTCCGCGGGCTCGGAATCGCGATCCTCAGTCAATCGATGGTAGCTCGCGACCACCACCGGCTGAGGGCAATCATGCTCGACGAGATCAAGACCCCCGCACTGCTCGCCCTCATCTGGAAGACCCCCTCCAGTCCGGCAGTCCGCGAACTACTCAAGCACAGCCGAGAGGCCTTCAAACTCACCTGAACACCTTCTCGATCGGGCGCCAAGAGAACCTCACGAGCACACCCAGGGCGACTGCACACTCACCGCACCGGGCCGGCGTCCGAAATTCGTTCCTCGGCTCGAGGTCTAGTCTTCGATCGGTGCGTCTCGGGCATTCTGAGAATGACGGCGCCGTTTTTCGGGAAGCTCTCGACGGCGACCGTGTCGGAGTCATGCGGCTCTACCGGCAGCTGCACCCCGACGATCCCCCGCTCGCGCAGGACCTCGAGGCCGAAGCCTTCTCCCAGATCCTGCGGAGCCCCGGTCTGAGGCTGTTCGTGCTCGTGAGCGACGGGAAGGTGGTTGCCTCGACGTACCTCAACGTGATCCCAAACCTCACCCGATCGGCCGCGCCGTACGCAGTGATCGAGAACGTTGTCGTTGAGGAAGCGCTCCGCGGAACCGGCTTGGGGAAGCAGATCATGGCCCTGACGCTTCGGGCGGCCTGGGACGCTGGTTGCTACAAGGTGATGCTCCTGACCGGCTCCCGCAGCCCGTCGACTCATGCCTTCTATACGGCATGCGGCTTCGACCCTGACGCCAAGGCGGCGTACCTCGCACGGCCGTCCTGACGACACGACCAAGCCTGACGCGCGCGGTCGAAGAGCTCGGGCTCCTCGGGGGCTCTCGCCGAACGTCCGCGTCGGCTGAGCTGCAGGGTGCGATTTGGATGACGCCGGATGTGCCGCGCTCAGCGGGCGACGGTGAACGTCCTTGACTGCACGACGATGGCTCCGTCGCGGTCGGGTGTGAACACTCCATCGGCCGTGAGCCTCAGCCGCCTGGCGTGCTCGAGCAGTCGCCGGCCCGTGGCGGTCGGCTTGAGGTGGACCGCAGCAGTCCCCGCATTCGCGAACGTCACGTGACCGCTTGCCACGAGCACGGACTTGCGCGGCTTGTGCCTCTGCGTCTGTGCCGCCGCGAGGTGCGCGCCCGGTGGAAGCTCGAACCACTGCACTGTGATGGAGCCGCCCTCGAGCGCCCTGAACACCTGGGCAAAGCCGCCGCCCTTCAGCAGTGCCCCGATCTTCGAGCCCTTGCCCACAGGGCCGATCTGTTGCCACAGCTGCGCCTTGAGCCGCGATGAGCTGATCACTGCGCTGGTGCCTCCGGTGCCTCCGGTGCTCCCGACTCCGCCTGTTGCGCCAGACCCGCCCGGGCCACCTCCGACGCCCCTGTCCCCACGGCTGAGCCGCCGCCGCCACCCGAGCCGCCACCGCCACCCGAGCCGCCACCGCCCGAGCCGCCGGTTCCGCCGGAGCCGCAGGGCGCCGGCGCGGAGGTTGGCATCGTCACGTTCGCCGTTGTCGGGCCGCCGCTGGCCAGTGTGACCGGGTCAGCGCAGGACAATGCTGCGCGCCCGATGTAATACTGCGTCGCGTACACCCCGTTGGGGTCGACGAACTCCAGTTCGTAGGTCCCGGGTGGCGCCACGAACCCGTACTCGCCATCCGATGGGGTGACCTCGGTGCCTTCGTCAGGAGCGACGGCGTCACCGCTCGAGTTGAACACCGCGACCTGGATTCCAGCGAGCGGGTTGCCGCTGCTATCGGTGACGGTGCCCTCCACGGCCGCATCGGATCGCTGTAGGTCAGGGTTGAAGGTGGTGGTCGACCCCGCCGTCACCGACACCGGGTCGCACTGATCCACCCAGTCGCGGTCTGTCTCGTCGTTGACGCACAGTTGGTAGCTGCCGGTGTCCAAGCGCAAGAACGCGTAGTGGCCATTGGCGTCGGCCATTGTGCCCGCGCTCTGGCTGAGCTCCGGATTCGCGAACGTGACCGTGACTGCGGCGCCGCTGGCCGGCATGCCGGTCGGAGCTCGACCCGGCGGCGCTGCTCGAAGCGTTCGTGCGTGATGGTCCGAGTTGGCCAAGCCCGGCGTCGGGGTCGGGTCGCCCGTGGGCCGCGTTCGAAGCAGGCTAGGCGGCGAACAGCATCGATGCCGACATGATCGACCCTCAACACATTGAGCGACGATCCCAAGCGTCGGTCGTGTGGACGGGCTCGGACCGGGCGTCGCGCGGTTTCACGCCCCGTTCAAGTGATGTCACGAGACCCTTAACTTCGCGACCCCCCCGGCCGCGACGGGGGGTGTCGAACTTAAAGGTCGTAAACACCCCTGCGGTCCACACCCCCCGGAATCGACGGGGGGCTCCGGAACTTACCGGTCCCGTCTTGCTAGTGCAGCGTGGCTGAAGTGTCATGTCGTTGACGGGGCTTCTCGAGAACCCGGTCGGGCGGTCGTGGCGGTCGTGGTCCAGATGGATGGTCGTGCCCGGTCGCGCCACGCCGTCGATGATGTGGGGTCCACCGCACGTTGGGCCCAGGCTGGGGCCGATTGGCGAATGATTCCCGTCTCCGCCTCATCGTCGTCCACAGCCGTACGGCTGCGGCGCCACAGACCTTCAAACGCAAGGCAGGACGCCGAGCTCCTCACAGCCCCAGCACACGGCGCCAGATGCAAGGAGCTTCGAGAACGGTGTATTGGGTGCGTCCCTGACGCTCGACGCACGGCGTCGGCATTCGTGGTCGCCGCAGCGACATCGCGGCGACGAGACTCGACTGATTGCGGTCGCTGCTGTCAAGCCGGACAGAGGCCACGTCGCGGTCTCGCCGGCCGTGCGCCGCTTCGCTGTCGGGTGAAGCCCAGCGGACGCGTGCCGCCGCGCAGGCCGACGGGCAGGGGGCTTTGCTTCGCCTCCTGAAATCACTGACTGTCGACAACGACTGATGCGAGCCACACCGGCATCGCCTTCGTGAGCGCCCGGCGTCTGGTCACAGCTGGAGGCAGGTCTGCGGCGCGGATTGTCACAGCGTCGCGTGTTGGTTCGGGGCGGGGGTCGCGAACGGGAGCGGAGCCTTGGAGGCGCCAAGGTACACCTCGGCACCGTGGGTGCCGGCGCACTCGACGGGCACTCCGCTCGATAGACGGCGGCAGTGGAACGTGAGGCGGCGTCCGGTCGTTGGATCGGTTGCTGAGACGCGTCGCAGGGCGGATGTGAGGTCGGTTGCTGAGAGATTGCGTTGCACGCTGTGGGTGAGGTCGTCTGAGAGCACCCAGGCGATCGCGCAGCTTGTCCCGGGCCCGGCGATCAGCGCCGTGCTGGCGCACTCGGTCCCGACGACGCGCGACTGCGGCTTGGAGCGGTCGGCCCTGGGGATCTCGCCAAGCCACCACATACTGGTTTGCTCTTGCACTTGCTCGTATGGGCCGCCCGCCCACATCGCGCTGATATGCCAGCCGGTGAGCTGCTGGACCTTCGATGGGCTGAACGGCGACTCCGTGAAGCCGACCCACTTCATCCGACCGCTCGCGGCGCGATAACCCAGCCAGCACACGTACCGCTCCACGATGCCTTCCCCCATCTCGGGCCAGCAGCTCCCGACAGCTCCTGGGCTTTCGGTGAGGTTCGCGCGGACCGCGACGATGTCCCGGGCGGTCGCCCAGTTCGGCCGCGAGTCCACCTTCAGGTAGATCTTCCTCAGCGCCGCGCCGGCGTCGATCTCGCTCCGCTCGTGGAGCTTGGCGAGGAGGAGGACGAGCAGCCCGGGGCCGGCTAGGAGCGTCACAGCCAGCACGATCGTGACCAGGTGTCGCCTGAGATTTGAAGGTGCGTGCTCGGCGATCATCGCGCCTGGCCCCGGTCGACCGTGTGCGCGCTGCGCGTACGCGACCATCTGTGAAGGACGACGGCCAAGAACACCACCTGAGCGAGCGTGAGGACCGCGTTCGCGAGAGCCGGCCCCGCACCCCACGTCCCGGCCGTGTCGCACAACATCAGGAGGAACTGCCCCGGGCCCCACACGGCAAGGACCAGTCTGGGCCATTTGTACCGGCGCCCGTGGGCCCACGCCAGCAACGCGAGAACCCCCCAGCTGAGGCCTAGCTCGAACGGGTTTTGACGGGTGAGACGCCCTGCCCCGAACAACGGAACGTCCAGCAAGCTCAGGATCGTGCACGCGTACATCAGCCGGACGATCAGCCGCCGCCCGCCAGGGCCTGACCGCAGACGCGTCAAGATCCCGTTCACGATCAGGTTGGCGACCTCGCCAGGCCGCGGACGCAGCTGCCCATCCGAAGCGCCGGCCATCAGCACCGACAGCATCTCCAGCTCGTTGTCCGCCCTGAATGCCTTGGGGTAGCAGACCAGCAGCCGGCGGTAACGCCGCTCAAGCACGGTCAACTCACTCACGCGCTCACCCCGGCGGCGGGATTCAAGCGCGAGATCGCAACACTGGCATTCGCGCGCAGCCGCTCCGCCTCGACGCCGAGCACGCCGCGGCCCGACGGCGTCAACCGGTAATAGCGGCGCAGTCGACTATCGACCAACTCCTCGCGCTCCACCTCGATCAGACCATCGCCCCGCAGACGATCCAGCGCGGTGTACAAGGTTCCGGCCTTCAACCTGACGCGACCGCCAGAGATCGCCCGCACATCAATGATCATCCCGTACCCATGCTGGCTGCCCCCAGCCAACGCCGTCAGAATCAAGAACGTCGCCTCCCGCATCGGACGCTTCGCCACGCCTAACACCATATACAGTTCAACTAACTGAGTCAAGCGGGCCGGCGCCGGGTCAGGGTGCGATCTCGGCCGCGAGCGTGGTCAACGGAGATGGGACGAGCCTGTACACGTCGGCGGCGCAGGATGGGCTAAATCCATCTAGATAGACCTACTGTCGTCAAGACCGCCGCCTCAGCCGAGCGCCCGCGGCCCAATCCTGCGCGCGGGTTGAGAAGCACCAGTCGGCGCAGGACCCTCCCGGTGCCGGCGATTTGCTCGGGCGGCGATGAGTTTTGGGCGCTGGGCGGATTAGCAGGTGTAGGAAGTAAGTGATCATCGATTGGTCGAGGAGGTCGGGATGGCGGATGTGACGGTCGCTCGATTTGAGGAGATGGAGCCCATTTACGAGGGGATCGCGCGTCGCGCTCGCGCGACGCTCGGGGTGTCGGCGTTCGGGGTCCAAGTGATGACGCTGCCGGCGAACTGGGAGGGATACCCGAACCATCGGCATGATCCCAGTGTCGAGGACGCCAATCAGGAGGAGGTGTACGTGCCGCTGCAGGGGTCGGGAACGCTGGTCGCCGACGAGCAGCACGTCGAGTTGCGGCCGGGGATGATGGTCCGCGTCGGACCGGATCAGTTCCGTCGGATCCTCCCGGGTCCGGAGGGGATCCAGTTCATCGCGCTCGGGGGTGTGCCTGGCTCGTTCTCGCCCTCAGCGTGGACTGAGCTCGGCGGTCCGTGGCCGGTGCCTGCCGGGTGATGGGCTCGCCGGCAAGGACTCCCGGCTTGGTCGCGGCCGCGCGGGCGGGGGATGAGCGGGCGTTCGTTGAGCTGACCTCGGTGCATAGGCGCGCGCTTCATGTCCACTGCTACCGACTGTTGGGTTCGGTGCATGATGCGGACGATGCCGTGCAGGAGACGCTGTTGCGCGCGTGGCGCGGGATCGCCGGCTACGAGCCTCGCGCCCCGGTCGGCGCGTGGCTGTACCGGATCGCGACGAACGTGTGTCTGCGGATGCTCGAGCAGCGCAGCCGGCAGCCGCTGATCGCTGCGGACGCGCACCTGGAGCCGTACCCCGAGCCGGTTGCGCCCGCTGCTGGCGGTCCGGTCGCGTCGGCCGAGACCGGAGAGGCCGTGGGGCTCGCATTCATCGCTGCGATGCAGCTGCTCGCACCCAAGCAGCGTGTCGTGCTCGTGCTTCGAGATGTGCTCGACTGGTCAGCGCGCGAGGTCGCCGCGCTGCTCGGCGACTCAGAAGCGGCGGTCAACAGCGCGCTGCAACGCGCCCGGCAGCGCATCGCCACCGAGCAGGACGAAGGCTCGCTCGCACGCGCGCACCGTCCCGCCAGCAGTGCGGTCGAGGCGCACGTGATGGACCTCTTCCAGCAGGCCTGGAGCGCGGTCGATATCAACGGCATCCTCGCGCTGCTGACCGACGACGCGCTTCTGACGATGCCGCCGGAGCAGCTGCGCTTCGAGGGCGCGCGCGCGATCGCCGAGTTCTTCGCGACGGTCCCGCTCAATGGCCGGCTCGATCGGATCCGCCTCATTCCCGCGCGCGCCAACGGACAACCCGCGCTGGCCGCCTACGCCGAGAACGAGCACACCGGCGACCACGACGCCTACGGCGTCATGGTGTTCGCGATCGACGGCGAACAGATCTCCGGGATCACCGGCTTCCCGCGACAGATCGAGCTGTTCACTCGCCTGCGCCTTCCCGACACCATGCACCGCTGAACGCCGCCCGACCTGGTCGGCCGCCCACGCGAGCGGCGAGCAGCTCTTGGCGGGTAAGGCGGCTACGACCTCGCCAGAGAATCGCGGCGGCGATCAACATGACGACCCGCAACCGCCGACCGCTGACCAGTCACGCGGCCACGGCGGCGGAACCTGGGCGCCGTGCATACTCGGGAAGACTGAAGCGTTCAATCCGAAACAGGAGCCGCCATGGCGTCGACACCGTCCCATCGCTTCGTCCATCACGGCGCGTTCGGGAACGACCGCTTCGGCATCGTCGCCGAGCGCTTCGCCCGGTTCTTCGGAACGCCACGATTCATCATCGGACAGACCGTGCTCGTGGTGGTCTGGATCGCGGTCAACGCCGCCGTGATCAGCCTGCGATGGGACCCATACCCATTCATCCTGCTCAATCTCGCCTTCTCGACACAGGCCGCGTACGCGGCTCCGCTGATCCTGCTTGCGCAGACGCGCCAAGCCGAGCGCGACAAGACCCGCGACGTCGCCATCCAAGCGCACCGTGATGCCGACGTCGAGCGCGAGCGTCGGTTCGAGAAGCGCCAGACCGAAGTCCTCGAACGCGAGCGGGGACTGGCCGAGCAGCATCTCAAGCTGCTCGCGCAGAACACCGAGCTGACAGCGGAGATTGCCAGGCTCACCACTGAGCTCCACACTGTGATCTGCCCGGATTCGGGTCACGGCGACTGAAGCAATCGATACTGGACCCGCTCGACACGTCTACCCCGTTCGTTGGGTCAGACTCAGTCGATCACGTCGAGCAGGCCGTCTGAGAGTTCGACGCGCAGGCCCCCGGCGGTCGCGATCTCGGCGATCTCCTCCGGGTGCTCGGCGCCCCCGGCCTGAAGGACCAGGCGGGCGACCTCGCCGCGGACGCGCTTGGCTGTGTGGGTGATCACGGTCCGTTTGCCGTCCGGCGCCTCTGTGAAGCCGCGGACGGCGAGGTGGGTCGCGCGGCGCGGCCGCCACGCCGCCGCGTAGGAGCCGGAGCGTAGGTCGAGCACGAGGCCGCGATCTGGCAGCGCCGCACGCAGCGGCTCGCGCCAGTAGGCGGCCAGCCCACCGATGCCGGGCGGCCTGCGGCTCATGTCGAGCCGGTACGCGGGGATCCGGTCGCCGGGTCGGACGACGCCCCACAGCGCGCTGGCGATCAGCACGCCGTCCCACGGCAGATCCGCCAGCCCGAGGGCTGCGAACAGCACGCCGGTGTAGAGCTCGGCGGCCGGGATCGCCGGGGCGGTCCGCAAACCTGCGTCGACGGCGTCGATCAGCCGCTCGCGCGGCTCGCGCAGCCGTGAGTAGACGAGCGTCGACAGGCCGGCGCGGCGGCCGCGATCGGGCGACGCCTTCCCCTGGGAAGGCGGGAGCAGCAAGAGCACACGTGAGAGGCTAGCCCGAAGTGTCTGAAGTGTCTTGTCGTTGACGGGGCTTCTCGAGAACCCGCTCGGCGGTCATGGCGGCCTTGGTCCAGACGAATGGTCGTGCCCGGTTGCGATCGCCGTCGACGACGTGGGGTCCACCGCACGCTGGGCCCAGGCTGGGGCCGATTGGCGCATTATTCTCGTCTCCGTCCCATCCTCGTCCAGAGCCGTACGGCTGCGGCGCCACAGGCAAGGACACCGGCGAACGAGATCGGGCCCCGCGTCCTGTTGGTCTTGCACGAGCTGTCGCCGGGCTGTCCGACAGCTCTCGCGGGGCCTGACCTTTCCGCGACGGTTCAGAGCGGGGCCTGAGATGCCGACACTTAGTTCATGCAGGAAGATCCGATGCAGATCCTCGAAGTTCGCGCCGGCGGACCGTCGCGCTCGGTGATGATCACCGCTGCGCTGACGTCCGACGCGAGTCGCGCGATCTTTGTCGCTCTCTCAGAGCAGCTTGATCGCCGCCGTCAAGATCCGATTACGACCGCTGAGGACGTGCTGGCGCTGCGTGAGCAGACAGCGCTGGTGGAACGGTTCGCACCGATGGCCTGCGCCGGGGCGCACGCGATCGCCCAGTTCGCCGACTCAGAGTTGCGCTCGTGCCTGCTGGATCTGACCGACTACGCAGATCGCGTCAACGGTGAGCATTACCAACCCGCCGAACTGCGCGAGCGTCTGCAGCTAATCGCGCACCTCATCCCGGTCCTCTGGGAAGCAAACGCAACCGCCACCGCAGCCGGTGGTGCAGCGCTGACGCTCACGGCGCACTAAACAAGCACCTCCTCCCCTCCGGTCCGCCTGGATCGCGCCGGCCGGCAGCGATTCCGTTGGGGGCGGCCGACGTTCGTCTGAAGTCCAGAGCGACGTCGTGCGTCAGCACGATCTCGCCGGCATCGCGGCTGCGTCAGTGGGCCAGTCAGGACTCGGCTACTTCGGAGCTTCGGACTGGCGCTGGGTGCTACGAGCGTCCGTCGCCGGATCCCGAAGCCGGACCTTCTGAGCTGTTCACCAGCGGCACGTACGGGCGGCATGGTTCGTTGCGCAGGCTCGGGCACGGCGGCAGGCCGGTGGGCACGCTGACGTTCGGAACGACCGGAAGGATCAGGCTGGAGGGTGTGCTCGGCGAGTACTCGATCGACTCGGTTGCGGTGCCGGACGTCGGCTCCGTGTCGCTGAAGGACCACACGGGCTGGGTGCCGTTGGGGGCCGCGATCGTGAGCCTGATCCGCGACCCGGCTCGGTACACGTGCCCCTCGAAGTAGAGCGGGATCACGACTTCGACGAACTGGTCGCTTGGCATCGGACTGACGTCAGCCGCGCGCAAGCTGAGGACGGGCTCCAGCAGCGTGCTCGGCTGGTGGAGGACGTTCTCTGCAGTCGTGGAGAGGGCGCGCTCGTCTGCGCGCAGCCAGCCGTTCTGAACGAACGTCTCCATGCCGTCGGGCCGGACCTCGCTGACGGTTGCCTGGAAGTCGACGTTCGCCGCGGAGGATTCGACCCACAGGTGGACCGCTCCTGCGCCGATCACGGTCGTGTCCGCGGTCAGCGGCGCTGACAGGTATGAGACGGCGGTGCCGGGCGGGTTCTGCTGCCAGTTCCATTGCCACGCGGAGGCGTTGGCCCACAGACCGCCTGTGCCCGTGTTGCTGCCCAGGTAATCGGTCAGCGGGAGCGCGCTGGCGTTCGAGATGTAGGAATCGACGCCCTCCGCGGAGGGTGGCTGGTTACCGAGCGTCCCCCCGGGACCGAAGTACCAGAAGCGCGCGAGCGTGCCAGGAATCGGGAACGACGGAAACGACTGCTCGAATGCGGCGTACGGGTCGCCGGGGGTGATTCGCCCGGCTGGCGAGGCCCCCGCACCGCTGTCGAACAGCACCCGGACCTCCGGGAGCGCTTCGAACGCGGCCAGCGCAGCCTGGTAGGTAGGCTCGAGTTGGATCGGGTCGGCGGGCAGCGTCACGAGGTCGTTGACGCCCATCGCCTGTTGGTAGATGATCGGCGCGACCGCTCGGATCCACGCTTGGTGGACGATCGGTGCCTGATGGGCCACGAACAGCTCTAAGAAGTCATACCAGCGGTCGAACGTGTCCGGATCGAGCGAGTCGATGTGGGCCCCGTTCGTGAATGTGAACCACTTCAGATTCGTACCAGTGAAGTGCTGGACCAGATCGGCACACTGGCCCCCGGTCTGCTCGTCTTCCCACTGGCAGGCCAGGAACGTCGGCACCTTGATCTTGCCGACGAACGTGACCGGGTCCAGCGGATCGGCCACCTGCGGTGTGTAGTAGGTGTTGTTCTGGATCTCGGCCAGCAGATCGGCCGCCTCGCCGTGCAGATCCTGGTTGGCCGCGCACGTCTGGTCTCCCTGCTGGATCCGCTGATAAGCCCATGGCTGGCCGCTGTTTGGGCCGGCCGGCTCCGCATCCTGCTGACGCTCCTCGGCCCAGGGAACCGCGAAGCCGGTGTTGAGGATCCCGCCTCCATACAGCGTCGTCACCAGTGCATCCACCGTCGAGAGCGGTGCGATCGCCTCGAGGTCGGGCGGATCGAGCTGGGCGGTGAACAGCTGACTGATCGCGCCGTAGGAGATCCCGATCATCCCCACCTTGTGCCCGAGAACCCACGGCTGATGCGCGATCGTCTCGATCACGTCATAGCCGTCGAGGTTCTGGAGCGGCTCGAAGACGTCAAAAGCACCGCCTGAGCATCCCGTCCCGCGCATGTTCACATCAACAACCGCGAACCCCATCAGCTGCGCGATCAGCGCGATGCCGTTCTCCGCGCCCGCCGGATCCGCATACCCATAGCCCGAATACTCGATCAGCGTCGGATACGGCGGGCCGGTGGTCTTCCCAGCCGCGATCTGCGACAACGTCGCGCCCGGTGACAGCATGCTCGGCGCGGCCAGGGCAAGTGGCGGGCGGACGTCGATCGCGAGCTTCGTTCCGTCGCGCGTCGTCAGGTACCCGTACCCACGGTCCGGGATCGACTGGTCATAGATCCCGGGATCCCACGGCGCGGGCGCGTCGGAGTGCACGGTGATCGGACCCGACTCGAGCCCACCGGGCTCCAGCTGCACCCGGTAACCCGTGCCCGGAGGCACATTGCGGAACAGCAGACCGCCGAGCGAGTCGGCCGTTTGGGTGGACAACGTCGTCCCCGAGCGAGCCAACAGCGACACCTGCGCAGACGGCGCAAGTCCCGTGACGTAGACCTGCTCCGCGCTTCCGACCGCCGTGAACGTCGTCGTCGTCGCGGCGCTCGCCGCAGCAGCCCCAGCGGATCCCCCGACGCCGACGAACACAATCGCCTGGAGCATGACCACGCGCTTCAGGAGCTTGGGCAGGCGGGGTTCGCGCATCTGGCGATACTCGCACATCTCGGCAGAACGATGGTCCGACTGGGACCCAACTCGCGCGCCCGCCGCACGCCGGCGGCGTGTCCTTGCCACCCTGCCACGACTTGCATCCGTCCGATACTCTGCTTTGCGGGCCATCAACCAGGGGCCCACACAAGTTCGCCCGCCGGTGTTCCCAGCGCCTGACGCCCCCGGATGGATCAGGCAGGCGGTCACCCAGCGAGCCGCGCGCTGCTCACTTGGGGGTGAGGCCTTGAGCTGTCAGGAACTCGCGGATGTAGCGATTGACGAGCTCGGGGTGTTGCTCGGCGATCCAGTGTGTCCCGTCTTTGACGGGTCGAAAGGTCAGGTTTCGAACGAAATGCTCGAGGCCGGCGTGAGCGGCGGGCCTGACGTAGGGGTCGGCCTCTGGGTAGATCACCATCGTCGGCAGATCGACGAACAGCGGTGCCACGTCCGGCGTGTAGTCGAGGATCAGGCAGGTCGACGTTCCGTGCGCATACAGCGTTCCGTCTGCGTCGACGAGCCGGCTCTCCGCGGTCGCCACGGTGCGCCCGCGGTGGACCGCGCTCCCCTCGGCCAGCAGGGTCCCAGTCGACGGTCGGACCGCCCGGACGAGGTTCACCTTGGTCTCCAGCGTCGTGTAGCCGCACCCGGTGCCGAGCGTGGAATGCACTGCTGCACCGGCCGCCGAGTCGAGCAGCGTCATCGCGACCCCGCCATGGATGGTGCCGAGGGGATTGCGATGGCGTACGTCCGGCCGGTACCGAAATGCGGCCGTACCGTCGCTCACGTCAACGAGATCAAACCCGAGCAACTCCTGGATCGGCGCGGGAGGTGCCGTCCCGTCGCGGATGGCCGCGAGCTGCTGAAGGCCCGTGTGCTCATCTCTGTTGGTCATCAGCGGATGATCCCGGCGGACCGTTGGCGCGCCGTTGGCGTCGCGTCACCGTACGAGGATCTCGGAATGCAGCGCCAGCAGTTGCGGTCCCGGCGCGACTCCGAGCTCCTCGCGTAGCCGCGTGCGAAACTCGTCGTAGGCGACAAGCGCGGCCGGCCGCTCAGATCGCGCGATCAGCGCTCGCATCAGCAGCGCGGTCGCGCCCTCGCTCAGCGGCTCGGTGGCGACCAACTCGCGGGCCGCTCGCTCGGCGGTCAGCAGCTCCGTGGTGCCGAGCTGCAGCGCGGCCGCCGCGAGCGTCGCCAGCGCGCGTGTGTGCACGGCCCCGACTTCCCTGCGGCGCTCGTTGACCCAGGCGCCATCGTGTCCCGTCAGGAAGCCACGGCGCGCGACGTTCATCGCAATTTGGGAGGCGATCCAGGCACGCTCCCAGGCCTGTCGTGCGATCCCGGACTCAGCGTCGTGGATCGCTCGTGCCGCTACCTCCACATCGATGTTCGCGTCGTCATCGAGCCTCAGACGCAACGGCCCATCTGCCGGGAGCGAGTCGCGTCCGATCACGGAGCGGAGCTTCGAGAGCAGAGTGCGGATTGCCTGGCCCGACGCCGCCGGGCGGTCTTCTCCCCAGATTGCCGTCGCGAGCTCGTCCCGTGGTCCGTCGCGGTGCCGGTTATAGACAAGCCACGCCAAGGCAACCCGACCCTGCGCACCAGGCAGCTGACCTGCGAGGTCAACTCCTCCTGAGCGCACGACCAGGCGCCCGCACAGCTGCACGACCACATCAGCGACCATATCGACATGGCAAAACGAATCGTCTGTCAGTGCGGCTTCGTCATCCGTGGCGAGGACGACGAGCAAGTCGTGGAGCGGGGGCGCGAGCACATGAAGGCCAACCATCCTGCGATCGCGGCCGTGATCACCTCCGAGGAGCTGTTGAAGATGGCCGAGGAGGAATGAGGCTGCAGGCGCAGCCTCAACGCATCGGCGCCGCCCCTGTCCAGCACTCGACATGGGCATGCTCCGTCGTTGGTGGTCAGGGTGCGGATCGCGCAACCGCGGATGGGGGAGAGCCGGACCGGAATGCGCGAGGGTCCCGGGCTCATAGCCGGGACCCTCGTCGGCATCGCCTGTCCGTTTCAGCCGTGGCTGAGGACAAGCCCCTGGTTGCTACTGCCGACCCCCATCGCCCATTCCGTGGGCGACCCGGCGAACGTAGCCGCCGCGAACAGCGACCCGGTGAAGGCACCGCTGCTGTCGACTGACCAGGTGGTCCCGTTCCAGCGCAGGATCATCGCCTGATCGGCGCCGCCATTGATGCTCGGTACGTTGCTGCCAACGGCGTAGACGTCGCTCGCCGAGCGGCCCGCGACACCGGTGAGCGATGGATCAGCGCCGGGAGTCGAGCTCGGGACGATGCTCCATGCGGTGCCGTTGTAGTGCTCGATCAACGTGTTGCCGCCGATCGCGGTGCCGGCCCCGAGGTCCTCGCCCACCGCCCAGATGTTGGTCGGCGAGAGCACCGTGATGGCGTCCAGCGAAGCGCTGGTCTCATTGGGCTGGGCGACCGGCACGACCGTCCACGCGATCCCGTTGTAGTGCAACGTCTCGGGCACGATCGTGTCCGATGCAGCGCTGAACGTGCTGCCCACGATCCAGATGTCGTTGGCCGAAACGGCGGAGATCGCGTTTCCGGTCGACGGGCTGAAGTCCGGGTCGGGAACGGTGACAGCGCTCCACGCCGTCCCGTTCCAATGCTCGATCAGACCGGATGTGCTCCCCTCACCGACCGCCCACGCGTCGCTGAGGCCGAGATCGACAACCGCCGTCAACCGCGCGGCGTCGCCCGTGATCGCGTCGACGGAAGTGGCCGACCACGTCGAGCCGTTCCAATGCTCGGCCAGTGTGCCGTAATCGAACCTTCGGATCATCGTGAACCCGACCGCCCATGCATCGGTGGGGCTGCTCGAGCTGACGCCATCAAGCGCTGCGTACTGCCCCAGTTCCGGCGTCGGCGTCAACGTCCAGGCCGTTCCAGTCCAGTGATAGGCGACTCCCGTCGCCGGTGGCTCCCCAGCCCCGACGAACTGCTGGCCAACCGCCCACGCGTTCGTGTCGGTTTCGGCAGATGCTCCCAACAGAGATACGTTGTTCCCGGTCGACGGGACGCTGACCTGTGTCCAGCCGCCGGCCGCGACTGCGGAACCCGCGATCGCGCCGACGACGCCCAGAGCCAGGGCGATCAGGATCGCCAGGTTCTTCATTCAGTCCTCCTGCTGTAGTCGAATGGACCCCTGCTTGGACTGAAGACTCCGACGGTGCCACGATCCTTCCCGACGCCCGACTGCGTTCACAACTGAGTGCCGTCAGGTACGGTCCGACGTTCGTCGTCGATCGCGTAGCTCCCGAACGCTGATCCACCACTTCGGAGCCGAGCGATCTGTTAGGTTGCGATGTTGAACGGATCGAGGAGGCGGGCATGGGTGGCATCACGTCTGGTCTTGGCTGCACGTTTCGTTTCGGGCTGGGTTCACGCCGCTTCCGGATGTTGGTCGCGGTGACCGCGTTCGCGTCGCTTGTGTCGGTTTCTGCGGTTCAGGCTTCTCCGATCTCGAATCCGCCGGAGATCCTGCTGTCGCCGCCGCTGGGATCCGGCGGGACTCCGGTCCCGAGCCAGGTCGCGATCGGCGATTTTGTCGGGACGACCGATCCGGATCTGCTGATCACCGACTCGGCGGCGAACGACCTCGTGCTGCTCGCGGGCAATGGCGACGGCACGTTCGCTCAGGCGCAAGCGATCGCGCTCGGCGCCGGCGCTGATCCGCAGTCGCTCGTCACCGCTGACTTCACCGGCAACGGGCTCGAGGACGCGGCCGTGCTTGGCGGCAACGGCGATCTGTACGTGCTCCTGCAGCAGCCGGCTCCGGCGCGCGGCCTGGCGCTGGCGCAGACGATCGATGTCGGTATCGGCGCCAAGGGTCTCGCCGTCGGCGACATGAACGGCGACGGGATCCCGGACCTCGTCGTCGGTCTCGGCAACGGCGGCTTCGAGATCTTCTACGGTCACGGAGACGGGACCTTCGTGACTTCGGTGTCGAGTTTCTCGTTCTCGCAGACGGTCGCCGGCGAGCAGATCGACGACGTCGCGGTCGGTGACCTGGTCGGCACGGGACAGCTCGACGTCGTCGGCATCAGCACCGAACCCGAGAGCAGGGATACCCAGGTTGACGTGGCCCTCCAGTCCGCTTCGGATCCGCCGCAGGGCACCCCATCACCGGGCAGGGACATCGCCAGCCCGGCGCCGGCGGTGTTCCTCCCCGCCTCCACCACGACCTACACCGCGGGCGGGATTGATCCGACCAGTGTCATCACCGCCGATCTGACCGGCAGCGGGGTCGATGACGTCGTCGTCGCGGCCGAGGGTGGAGACGAGGACTCGCCGCTGCAGGTGCGCGGTGCGCCCCGGCAGGCGATCGCCGGCCCCGACGCCGTCGTGAACGTCCTACTCAACGAGCAGGACGGCACAGGCGAGCTGAATGGCGCGACCGAGTACCCCATCGGCGCAAGCATCGGCAACCCGGTCGCGGTCGACCTGAACGGCGACGGCTATCCGGACATCGCGATGCCGAGCCCGCAGTCCAACGCGGTCCTTGTGCTCACGAACGATGCGGACGGCACGGGGACGTTCGACGACGGTGACGACGAGTTCGGACCGGCCACGTTCACGACGGGCGCCGCCAGCGCGCCCGTGGCACTCGCTGCCGCGGACATCGACAACGACGGCCGGCCGGACCTTGTCGCCGCGGATTCGGGCACGGGTGCGGTCAGCGCTCTGCTCAACGACGGCACGTACGTGCCCCGGGTGCCACTGGCGCAGACAGGGTCGGCGATCGATCTCGGCGCGACGACGGCGTCACTCACCGGCGAGGTCGACGGGGCCGGCGAGGATGTCGACTACGAGTTCCAATACGGCGCGGGCTCGTCGGGGACCACGTACACGACGAACACACCGCTCGCCGACGCGTACGCGGTCGGTGCGCAGACGCCCGAGGGCGCCGATCTGACCGGCCTTCAGCCGAGCACGACCTACCACTACCGGATCGTTGTCGAGACGGCCGGCGGCACCGTCCTGGCGGTCGGAGAGGACCGCGCCTTCACGACGATTGCGGCGCAGGCGGTTCCTGCCGGTTCCGCGGGACCGACCGGACCGACCGGACCGACCGGCCCGGCAGGCAGTGCCGGGCCTGCCGCAGCCCCGGGTGCGACGGGGCCCGCCGGCCCAGAAGGGCCGATCGGGCCGACGGGCGCCACCGGCGGTGCGAGCGCGCTCGGCCAAGCGGTCGTCGGAACGCTGAGCCTGCCCGCGCAGCACCGAAGCAGCGAGGTCGCGTTCCCGCTGGCGCAGCAGACGATCGAGATCACCGGGATCGATCTGTTGACAGACGATCTGCCGAGGTCGATCGGCTCGCAGTCGAATGGGGCGGGCGCCGGCACCGCGGCCAACAAGATCGAGCTGACGACGACGGAGCCGCTCTACGATGCGGGCTTCCTGCTCTCTGACCTGTTCGACGGCAAGTCCCTCCAGAAGGCGACGTTGACGATCACCTCGGTGAGCAGGAAGCGGGAGGAGCTCAAACTCGAGTTCGCGCTGCTCGGCCTCACGCAGGCGACCGTGAGCTCGACGGCGACTGACGCGACGCTCACGACCTCGTTCGAGATCGGGGGCGAAACCGATCTCACCGGGACCGCCGCCGGCAAGACGCTGGCGAGCAGCTGGGACCGGGTCACGAACGTTCAGGACGTTCAGTCTTCGGTGCGTGCCGAACGCGCACCGCGTCAGCTGTCAGTCGCAGCTGCCGAGGCGATCATCAGCCGGGCGGTGCGGCTCGCGCGAGCAGGTCGCCGCGTGGTCGTCCACCGGCAGCGGTCGTCGCAGGAGCTCGGGATTTACGTCGGATCGAACGCCCCCGCGCTCGGGGCGCCCAGCTCCGACTACGTTCCCATCGCAGCCGCAAGCTTTGAGCTCACCAGACCCCTGAACATCGGGTCGCAGAGCGCCGGCGCGGGCGCCGGCAAGGTCAGCTTCGGGACGCTCGACCTCGCCTTTCCTGAGATCACCGACACCGCACAGACCATCGCCCACCCGGACGGCACCGCCGCACGCGCACCGTTCTACCTGCTGATGCCGACCTCAAAAGCCGGTGTCGACGACCGGTTCGCGTTCAATCTGTGGGCGCCGAAGTCCGACGAGATCCTCGGCGATCAGGATCTCGTCACGCTCGAATACGGCGCGGTCGTGCTGCAGAACTCCACCAGCAGCCCCAGCACCGCCGGCGCTCCGACGACCGTCGGCTGGAACCGCGTGAAGAACACAGCCGACGTCCAAGCCTCGTCGATCTAGTGTTCCGCGTCGCGCCAGTGACTGTTCCGGTGAGCAGTTACTGCAGCTCATTGACCGACGCGTGCAGGAGCCGGTCTCGGCGACGAAGAATCCCCCGACGCGGCCCATAGAGAACGAGCTCGATCCGACCCGCTGACAGTTCAGCTCCGTCCGGATACGCGATCTGCAGCGAGTCGAGGTCGTAGTAGTTGATCGTGCGGGCGGCGATCCGCGCGCGATCGAGCGGGCCGGGCGATCTCCCCGCTACCATCAGTGGTGAGCGTAGGGCGAGCATCTCGGCGTCGCCGCCCCAGTGCTCGAGCACGACCTCAGGGCTCTGTCCGCCGACCGGACCCCTTGCACCGACCGATCCCGCTCGTGGCTCGGTCACCTGCACGCGATACTGATCGGCCGATGCTGAGCACTGACCCCGGCTGGCGCGAACAGTCGCGGCGTGAGAGAGCCGGCCGCACGTGACGGCCGCAAGCGCGACGACCACGCGGTCCTGCTGCGCTCTTGCCGACATCACGAGCACGATATCTGCCGCCGCTGAAGCCGCGTCCGCGAACACGGATGGCACGGCGGCCCGACACCGCACCGGGCCCGCGCCAGCGCCGAGCACGGTCCGTAGCTTTCCGGCGTTGTCTGCGGCGGGACACGGTTGCCGGTCTCTGTCGAGCGAGTATGCCTGAGAGTGGTGACCGTCCCATGTTTTCGGACGATCAGCATCAAGCAAGGGATTTGTCAGAGCGTGGCGTTAGACGCGATGGGAGACAAAGATGACCGTTATTGTGCTGATTGGGCTCGTCGCAGTGGCGCTGGCCGTGCATGAGGGCATGCTGCACCGCTTCGGAAGCCCCTACCGCTGAGGCAATTCGCCTGAACCGCGTTGGACGTGGCTGCGGCCACGTCCGGCGGAGGCTGGTGTCGGCGGCGAGGAGTCCTGCCGTGCCTGAGCTTCCTCCACGGCCTTGCCGGCGGACAGCTTGATCAATTCGGGTACCACAAAGGTGGAGATGGCAATCGGCGCCAGCAGGAGTTGCACCCACTCCCAGAGCGTGTTGCCCGGATAGCCGGTCCAAGCCCAGCCCAGCCCGTATCCGCCGATCAGGGTCACGACCCACGCGGCGCCCAGGACGATGGCCGTGTCGCGATATATGGGACGAAGCGTTCGTCCGGTCTTCGGCCAGACGGTTGCCGTGGTGATCGTGACCGGGAGGATGATGAGGGTCAGCCAGCTCCAGAGCGTGTGACCCCGGAAGCCCGTCCAGCGCAACGGCACGACGTATCCAGCCAGCACGAAGGCAACGAATAGGAGAACCGCGGCTCCGACAGCCTGGCGGCGCGCCAGGCTCATCTCTCCCGAGAAACGCAACCACAAGGGGAAGGTTCCCAGGGCGACGGGAAGGAGAAGCAGCTGCATCCAATCCCAGACCTGCCCGTTCTGCGTCAAGCCGGTCCAGTACCAGTGCCCGGCGTAGCTGCCGATGACCATCACGATCGTCAGCACCGCCGCCGCGGCGAGCGCTGCACGGCGCCACGTCAGTGGGTGCGTCGGCTGAGGTGTGCGCTCGCGCCGGCGATCGCTCGATGCGCCGGGACGGGCCTCGGCGCAGCAGGCGCAAGGGCACATGCGGAGTGTGGTCGATTCGGCGGTAGTTGGCATGTGATTGTGCCTCGGCTCGGGCTCGGATCAACGACTACGATCTCAAGGACGCGCAGGAGCCTCCGCGTATTCCATTGTTTCCGCGGCCGGCGCCACGAGGTCAGGCCGCTGACAGCTCGGTGCGGCGTGACACGCTGCTCATCGGCAATTCCCTTCCTCTCGCCGGTTGCCGCCACCGGGTCCCTGCCGTTGCCGCCGGCGCGGAGTCACTCACACACGTTCGACGGCGACCCCGACCTCGATGAACCCGGCCACCTGCGCATCAGTGGCACCGCTGTCGGTGATGATCAGCTCGACCTCGGAGACGTCGCAGATCCGGGCGAAGCCGGCGTGCCCGAGCTTGCTGGCGTCGGCCACCACGACGGTCCTCGCAGCGCGCTGGACGAGGGCGGCATTCGTGTTCGCCTCGGCGTGGTCGTACGCCGTGCAGCCCGCCCGCACGTCCACGCCGTCCACGCCGAGGATCGCGAGGTCGAGGTTGAACGCCCCGATCGCCTGCACGGCAAGCGGGCCGGACAGCTCGAAGGATGCCATGCGAGCCTCGCCGCCACTCAGGATCAGTCGGATGTTGCTGCGGGGGGCGAGCTGCATCCCGATGCTGAGACTGTTGGTGACGACGGTCAGCCGGCGCCGGCCCGCGATCGCACGGGCCACGGCCAGCGTCGTCGTGCCGCCCGTGAGCCCGACCAGTGCCTCCTCCGGCACCAGCCTGGCCGCCGCCTCGCCGATCCTTCGCTTCTCGGCAGGATGTTGCGACGCTCGCGCTCCGATTGGTTGCTCGACGAACCCACCGGGCCGGCCGACCCGTCCCCACGAGCGGGCCACGATGCCTTGGCGCTCGAGCACGACCGTGTCACGCCTGATGGTGGCGGCCGAGACCGAGAGCTCGTCGGCGAGCCACTCGACCGTGACCGCATGTTCCGAGGCTTCAACGAGTTCGACGATGGCGCGCAGCCGCTCGTCCCGATGGGTGCCGTCTGGCTCACTCACAGTTGACTTCTCCCGGGACCGGGCCTCGCGGACCGGTGCGGCGCTGTCGCGGTCGCTCGACGAGATGATGTGGGGGATTCCATCGCGCTATTTGACACTCCCGGCAACGATGCCGTCGACGATCCAGCGGTTCATGAAGAACACGATCACGGCTGGGACGGCGATCGCGACGATGGCTGCCGCGTTGATGATCGTGTACGGGACGACGTGCCGGCCCGCGAGCGACGAGAGGTCCACGGTCAGTGGCTCCGTCGAATTGGTGCTGCCGAGCACGAGCGGGAAGATGAACTGGCCCCAACCGAACAGGAACGTGATGATCGCGGTTGCCGCCATGCCGGGGCGGACGATCGGCAGCACGATGCGGCGGAATGTCTGCAGCGTACTGGCGCCGTCGATTGTCGCTGCCTCCTCGATGCTCGGCGGTAGTGCCTGGAACATGTTGTACATGATCCACATGGCAAGGGGCAGAAAGCCGGACGTATACACGAGGATGATCCCGACGTAGGTGTTGACGAGGCCCAACTCGGTCAGGATCTTGTAGAGCGGAATCAGGGTTGCGTAGACCGGCAGCGTCAGGGTCGCCAGCACGACATAGAAGAGGGGACCCCGCAGCCGGAACCGAAGCCGGGCGAACGCATACGCGCCGACCACGGCGATGACCAGGGTCAGGAGTGTGGCGCCCATGCTTTCGACGGAGGAGTTGACGACCGCTCGGCCGATGCCCCCGGCGGTGGACGCGCTGGAGGGCCCATAACCGAAGACCGCCGCGTAGTTACTGAACTCGAAGTGGGTCGGGAAGAAGTGGACCGGACTGCTCTGCGCCTCGGAGTTGCTCATCAGGCTCGTGTTGAGAGCCCAGTAGACGGGGAAGAGCGACCAGAGCAGGAGCAGGCCGATGCCGAGCCCGCGGAGCCACCCAAAGTGGTGTCGCCGCATCAGAACTCGACCTTCCGGTAGATCAGTCGAACAGCGAGGAGCGACAGCACGATCGTCGTGACGGTGGCCAGCAGAGAGAGGGCGTAACCCTGTCCGAAGTTGAGGTCCTGGAATGCGATGGTGTAGGTCTGGCTCATCAGCGACGACGCGGTGGTGGCGCCCGCGTTGAGCACATACACCTGGTCGAAGATGTTGAGGGACATGACGAGTCCTTCCACGACGGCTATGGCCAGTCCCGGTCGAACGAGCGGAAGCGTGATCCGCCACGCCGACTGCAGTGTCGAGGCGCCGTCGACGCTCGCCGCCTCATACAGCTCGGTGGGAATGGCCTGCAGCGAGGCGAGCACGAGGATGGCAGCCAGCGGCGTGATCTGCCACACCTGGACGAGGGAGATGAAGAAGATGCTCTCGATCTGATGCGTCCCGATCCACAGCTGGTAGTTGTGGATGACTCCCGCGGACTTGAGGGTGGAATTCAGGACGCCGAAGGTCGGGTCATAGATCCATGACCAGATCACCCCCTCGACGACGCCCGGCAGTGCCCACGGCAGGACCATCAGGGCAACGATGACCCCGCGGCCGCGGAAGCGTCGCTGTAACAGCAGGGCGAAGAACGTTCCGAGCGCGACGGACAGCACCACGCCGAAGACGACGTACACGCCGGTGTTCTCCAGGCTCTGGCGCACCTGCGGGTCGCTGAACACCGACTTGAAGTTCCCCAGACCGGTGAAGTGGTTGGGTGGCGTCAGTGCGTCGTCGTGCACGAACGCTCCGTAGGCGGTGAGGACCGTCGGATAGATCGCAAGCGCGCCGATGAACACGAGCAGCGGCGCCACCATCGCGTAGGGCAGCGCGATCTCTCCACGGCTGCGGCGGATCGAGCGCCGCGGGCCCGCAGGCCCGCGGCGTGATCGATGGACGAGTGCGCTCATGAGATCAGGATGTGACCGCTTCAGCAGAGGGGGTCGGGGGCCGCCCGCCACGGCGGACGGCCCCGGCTCCCGGCCGGCTTCAGCCTCCGAGTCCCTTGACGGTCGAGGCGATCGCGCTGATCGCCGCGGGGACGGACTCCCCGCCCGATGCCGCGCTGTGGATGTTGGTGTAGACGGCGTTGCTGAACTGCCCGTACCAGGGTGGGGCCCCGGCGGGGAAGATGGCGCGCGAGTGGTTCTCCAGCAGCGACGCCAGCGTCGCGGCGCCGGGCACCTTGCCGGAGGCGACCAGGCCGCTGAGCCCGCCCCGGTTGGACGGCAGCGGGAAGGTGCTGATCACGTCGGCCGATCCGTCGGCGCCGGCGAAGGCGGCCTGGTTGGCCGGCTCCTCCATCCATTTGATGAACGCGACCGCGGCGGCGACGTGCTGGGCGTCGGCTGGGATCCCGATTCCGTCCGGGTTCGCGAGGTTGGGGGCCGCTCCGGCGATGCCGGGCGTCGGAATGTACTTGACCTCGCCGACGACGGTCGAGTCGGACGGGATGTTGTAGATCGTGCCGACATCACCCGAGTAATCGGAGAAGACGCTCGCCGTCAGATTGTGGGCCTGATCGGCTTCGAACGCCTGGTAGTCCTGCTCGTCGAGAGCCGCCTTGGGGACGAGCCCGCTCTTGTAGGCGTTCACCATCCACTCCATGGCCTTGTACCCAGCCGACGACGGGGAGGTGAATTCCGGCGCGTACGACGCGCTGAGGACCTGTCCACCGAAGGCGGCCGTCATCTCGTACCAGTAGGTCGAGAGCCCCTCGGCTGCCGCGAACGGGATATCCAAGGGGTTCTTGACGACGCCCTTCGCGGCGATCGTCTTCAGGTCAGCCTCGTACTGGGCGATGGTCGACGGCGGCGTCGTGATGCCGGCAGCCTTGAAGTCCTTCGTGTTCTCCGTGGTCACAAGGAGCGAGGAGTCCATCGGCATCCCGACCAGTTCGCCGCTGCGGATGAACGACGCGATCTGAGGATATTGCGCTGTCAGTGTGGCGATCGGGAAGTACGAGTTGAGCGGGCGGAACCACTTCGTCCGGTAATACTCGCCGACCTTCGACCAGTCGACGTCGGCCACGTCTGCGAAGTAGCTGTTGGCCTCGGCGGCCGACGCGATCTTCGTCTGCAGATCGTCCCACTGGAGGTACTCCCAGTTGACCTTGACACCGGTCTCGGCCGTGAACTTCGCCAGATCGGCCTTTGGCGCGGGGTAGGCGATCGCCACGTTGATCGTCTGGCCCCGGATCGATCCGCCGGCCGACGCCGCAGTGGCGGTGACGCCCGCGGCGGCGCTGCTGCCGTACCCGTTCAGTCCGCAGAGCATGGCTGCGCCCGCAACGAGGACGGCTCCGATTCGCTGTTTTGTTCCCATGGCGCTTCTCCTCCACCTGGTTCGCAGGTTGATCATTGATGTTGCCCGGCCCCGGCTGTCCGGAGCTGTACCTGTCGGTGTGCCGCCCCCACGTCGAGATCGGTGGCCGCCCGGAGCTTTTGCGCGGCGTTGATGCCGAGCCGTCCGACGATGTGGGCGCGGTCGATCGCGACGTTGCGCGCGACGGTGAGGATCATGAAGCCCCTCCGACCGCACCCAGCGCCAGCGCCACCGCGCCCCGCAGCGAAGCGTCGGCACCGAAGCGGGCGCGGACGACTGCCGGCGGGTACGGGACGGCGTCTCCGACGAACTCCCGGACCCGCTCGAGCAGTCCGGAATCCTCGCGGAGGTACCCGCCGCCGAGGGAGAGCACGGCCGGGTCGAAGGCGACGCAGAGGTTGGCGGCAAGGACGGCGATGCCGTTCCACAGCTCGTCGAGGAACGCCTGGGCGGCAGGGTCCCCGCCGCGACGGGCGGCAAGGTCCGCCACCGACGGGGGGAGTCCGGTGCCCGCAAGCCGGCGGGCGACGCCCGCCCCGCCGTACCACTCCTCGAAGGGCACGCCTCCGTCCGCGGCCATACGTGCTTCGAGCCGGCCCCGGAACAGGGTGTAGCCGACCTCGCCCGCGGCGCCGTGCGCCCCGGCCACAAGCCTGCCCTCCGACACGATTCCGGCAGCGACGCCGGTTCCAAGGCTGAGATAGATCCCGTCGCTGACGTCCCGCAGCGAGCCCCAGGCGATCTCGGCCTGGGCGGCTGCCTTGACGTCGTTACCGACGACCACGGAAAGCTGCGGGAAAGCGGTGGTGAACGCCTCCGGCAGACGGAGCTGCTCCCAGCCCGGCACGTTGGGTGCAAGCTCCACGTGGGTCCGGCGGGTGAGCCCCATGGTCGACACACCGAAGCCGTCGATGCGGCCACCCGCTCCGAGCTCCTCGTCGAGGCACTGGCGCGCGAGGGCGATCGCGCGAGCGAGCACGGTCGTGGCTCCCTCGGAGGCGAGCGTCGGCTCGTCGACCCGTCGCGTCAGCTCGCCGTCGGCGGTGCCGACCCCGGCGGCCAACTTGGTTCCACCGATGTCGAGGGCAAGGGCAGCGCCGCTCGGGGTCACGGTGTCTACCGACCCGCCGTCAGCACGACCGAACGCGTGAGATGGGGCGGTTCATCCGGGTTGATGCCGCGCAGGTCCGCGAGTCCTTCGGCGAAGCGGTGGACACGGACGAGCTCCGCGAGCGGATCGCCCTCCTCACTGCGGATCACGCGGGCGCCGGTCGCTCGGATCTGATCATCGATCGAGCGCTCCTCGGCGTCCAGGATCCAGACCAGACTGCTCTCGCTGGTCGCCGAGATCGGTCCGTGGCGATATTCCATCGTGGGATACGCCTCACTCCAGGTCCCGAGGATCTCCCGGAACTTGAGTGCCGCCTCGTTGGCCAGCGCGGCGCCGACGCCCCGGCCGAGGAACACGAACTGCTTGACACTCGCGGCCCAGCCGGGGAGCGATTCGGTCACGAATGTCTCGGCGCGGCGAGCCGAGGCCTCGACGTCCCAGCCGTAGGCGCCCAGGAGCAGCGACAGCACGGTCGTGGCGAAGCGGGTCTGCACGACCGACTCCTCGTCCGCGAGTGGAAGATTGAGCTCCGCCGTGAGCAGTTCGCCCAGCGGAGAGCCGCCCTCGGCGACGATGCCGAGCACTTCGGTTCCTCTCGGAAGCACGCGGACGGCGTCAATGATCTCGGTCGTCGTGCCGGACCGCGACAGCGCGATGACGCTCGCCCACGCGCGTCCGGCCGGGACCTCCGAGGCCGGGAACGCGTCGGTTTCGCCGGCGGCCTGACGCTCCCGGTAACACGCCACGGCCTGCGCCACGTACAGCGAGGTACCGCATCCGAGCACGCCTACGCGAGCACCATCCGCCGGCAGCTTGGATCGCAAATCGTCTCTCAGGGCCTGCGCCTGCCGCCATACCGACGGCTGGCTGGCCAATTCTGTTGAAAAGTAGGTCACAGACGCGCAGCATATACGCAGCTTCGCGCAGATTTCAAGCGCCTTTGCGCAAAATAGCGCACGAGTACGCAGGCTGGTCGGTCTGATGGCCCGCCCCCGCCTGATCACCACAATTTCTACGCACTTTGTACTATTTGCGATCCCTGGGAATAATGCGCGGGCCGCTTCGACCGCGTCCTCTCAAACACCGATCTGGACCGCCAATGACCGCCCTGCGGATTGCCTACCTCGTATGCTCCACTCAGCGGAGCGGCAGTACTTACCTGTGCGAGCTGCTCGCCTCGACCGGCGCGGCGGGGCGGCCGCAGGAGTACTTCGAGGCTCGGGCCGAGACCGGAATGCCGCCCCATCCTGGCTACTTCCTGGCCGGCCTTCCGCGCACCGGTGCCGGAATCCGCGACGACCTGCGGCCCACGACGGCCCCCGACTATTCGGACCTACGCACGGTTGACGGCTGGCGAGCCCATCTCGAGCGGACCTTCGTCCTCGGGACGACGGCCAACGGGGTGTTCGGCGCCAAGCTGATGTGGAACCAGTTGCCCGACGTCGAGCAGCACGCTGCCGCACTCCCCGAGTTCGCCGGCGTGACCGGCTCCGAGTTGCTGGAGCGGCTGTTCGACCATCCGCGCTACGTATGGATGCGCCGGCGCGACAAGGTCCGCCAGGCGATCAGCCTGTGGCGCGCGCTGCAGACCCGCACGTGGCGGCTGGAGCACCCGGATGGAAACGGCGAGGCTCCGGTCCTGCGCTATAGCTTTGACGGGATCGAGCACCTGCGCCGGCGCCTGCAGGCCGACGACGAGGCGTGGGGACACCACTTCCTGCGCCATGCGATCGACCCGCTGGAGCTCATCTACGAAGTGGACGTGACGCCCAACCCGGCGAGCGCGGTGGCGAGCGTCCACCGCTACATCGGCGTGCCGTTGCCACACGGCTGGGTACCGGCGGCCAGGACTGCGCGTCAGTCCGATCAGCTCAGCGACGAATGGCATGCGGCGTACCATCGGGAGGCGACCGAGCGCGTGCCGCTGTGAAGCATCCGAAGCCAAGGTGCTCCTCCGCAAAGCATGTCTCGTGGTGTGAGCGACTGATGGATTGACTGACTTGACATTGCCGTCCGCAGCGTCGTCTCGTCTCGTCTCGTCGCGGACGGCCGGGATCTCGTCGGCCTACTGAAGGCCGGTGCGGACGGACGTGATGCGCTGCGTGTTGAAGCCGAGCCAGTGCATCCGGCCCACGTAGCGCGCATGCTCGACCTTCAGGCAGCGATCGACGATGACGGTCATGCCGCCGTTCTGGGCAATCCGTGCGCCCACCTCGTTGATCACGCCGAACTGGCACCAGAGGGCGCCGGCGTGGATCGCGACCGCCTCCCGGGCGATCGCCGGCAGCGCCTCCGAGGCCCGGAAGACATTGACGACGTCGACCGGCACCGGCACGTCCGACAGGCTTGCGTAGCTCGTCTCGCCGAGGATCTCGGTCTCGCGGGGATTCACCGGGATCACCCGGTAGCCATGGCGCTTCAGATAGAAGCCGACGAAGTGGCTTGGACGCAGCTCGTTGCCGGACAGGCCGACGATCGCGATCGTGCTCGCCGTGTGGAGCACTCGCTGGATCGCCGGCGGGTCCTGGTATCGCTCCAGCCAGGTCATCTCAGGCGGGCCAGTCCCTGCTCGAGGTCCCAGATCAGGTCGTCGACCGACTCGGTGCCGACGGACAGCCTGACCGTCCCCGGTCCAACGCCGGCCGCCTCCAGTTCGGCGTCGCTCAGCTGGCGGTGCGTCGTGCTGGCGGGGTGGATGATCAGGCTCTTCGCGTCACCGACGTTGGCGAGGTGGGACCACAGCGTCACACCGCGGATCAGCTCCTGGCCGCCGGTTCGCCCACCGGCACAGTCGAACGAGAACACCGCGCCCGCGCCGCGCGGCAGGTACTTCGCCACGAACGGCTTGTGTGCGCTCCCGGGGAGGCCTGGGTAGGTGACGTTCGAGGCGAGCTCGTGCGACTGAAGGAACGCGGCGACCGCTTGCGCGTTCTCCACGTGGCGTTCCATCCGCAGCGACAGCGTCTCGAGGCCCTGGAGGAACAGAAACGCGTTGAACGGTGCGAGCGCCGCGCCGAGATCCCGCAAGGTCTCAGCCCGCAGCTTCATCAGATAGCCATAGGTTCCGAACGTCTCGTGGAACTGCAGGCCGTGGTAGGCGGGCGACGGATCCGCGACCACCGGGAAGCGTCCGTTCGACCAGTTGAACGTGCCAGCCTCGACGACGACGCCGCCGATGCTCGTCCCGTGCCCGCCGATGAACTTCGTCGCCGAGTGGATCACGATGTCGGCCCCCCATTCGATCGGGCGGCACAGATACGGCGTGGCGAACGTGTTGTCCACGATCAAGGGGAGGTCGTGATCGTGCGCCACCGACGCGACGCTCTCGATGTCCAGCACATTCCCGGCGGGATTGCCGATCGTCTCGCCGAAGAGCGCCTTCGTGTTCTGACGGATCGCGTTGCGCCACGCGTCGGGATCGTCGGGATCGACCCACGTCAGCTCCACGCTCATCTTTCGCAGCAGGTGCTTGAACTGGTTCACAGTGCCGCCATACAGCGCCGCGGATGAGACGACGTGGTCGCCCGGCTCCAGCAGCGTGAACAGTGCCGCTGCCTGTGCGGCGATCCCGCTGGCGAAGGCGACCGCGCCGGCGCCGCCCTCGAGGTTTGCGACGCGTTCCTCGAAGACGGCGACCGTCGGGTTCATGATGCGCGAGTACGTGTTCCCGTACTCCTGCAGGTTGAAATAGGCCGCGGCCGATTCCGGATCCTCGAACACGTAGCTCGTGGTCTGGAAGATCGGCACGGCGCGCGCGCCCGTGTTCGGGTCGGGCCGCTGGCCGGCGTGGAGCTGCCGCGTCTCGAATCCGAATGCGCGGGCCTCCTCGGCCGGCGGGTTGCGCTCCGTTGTCACCGATTCGTCGTGCTCGGCCGTCACCGGTTCACCTCGAGCAGGTAACGGGCGGTCGGCATCTCCCAAGCCTCGGTCGGCGAGCTCATTTGTGCATTCCCAGCGTGATATTGTCCAGTTTCCTTATCGGGAAACGATGTTATCGGAGAGAGGCGAGACGCGAGATGACGACGACGATCGACAACGGGGTCAACGTTCAGGCATTGCTGGATGCGCGCGGTGTCCTGGCGGACGCGCCGGAGGCAGCCCAGTTCACCTGGCGGGCATCGTCAAGGTGGCAGAAGGGCGTCCACAGTACGACGACGATCCAGAACTACTTCGGCCTCGGCGAAGAACAGAGCCACAAGACCGAGAGCACCTTCGACGCCGATCACCCGGAAACCTTCGCCGCGCAGGACAACGGGATCACGCCGATCGAGTATCTCCTCGTCGGGCTGGCCAGCTGCTTGACCGCGGGCGTCGCGTCGGTCGCGCAGAATCGCGGCATCCAGCTGCGCTCGGTCGAGTCGACGGTCGAGGGCAACCACGACATCCGCGGGATCCTCGGCGTCGACAGCGACGTTCGCAATGGCTTCAACGACATCAAGGTGACGTTCACGATCGACGCGGACGCATCCAAGCAGGAGATCGAGGCGCTCGTCGCCCAGTCCCAAAAGCGCTCCGCCGTGTTCGACGCGCTCACGAACCCGACCGAGGTCGTTGTCGCGGTCGCCTGAGGGCCTCGCCATCGAACGCGTTACCACCGTCGTCATCGGCGCGGGGCACGCCGGCCTCGCCGCGAGCCATTTCCTCAGCGAACGGTCGATCGACCACCTCGTGCTCGAGCGCGGCGAGGTGGCGAACTCGTGGCGGCGCGAACGCTGGGACTCGCTGCGGCTGCTGACTCCGAACTGGCAGAGCCGCCTGCCGGGCCTCCCGTACGAAGGCCCGGACCCCGACGGCTACATGACGAGTGGCGAGGTGGTCGAGCTGATCGAGCGGTTCGCCGCGCCCGCTCGGCCCCTGATCCGGACCGAGACGAACGTCACCTCGGTGCGGCAGGGCGGCGGCGGCTATCACATCACGACGGACGGTGGCGAGATCCGATCGCCCACGGTGGTCATCGCCAGCGGAGCCTGCAACCAACCGACCGTACCGGGCTGTGCGGACGCGGTCCCGGAGCACGTCGAGCAACTGACGCCGCTCGACTACCGCGATCCGGATCAGCTCCCCGACGGGGGCGTGCTCGTCGTGGGGGCGTCGGCGACCGGTGTGCAGCTGGCGGCCGAACTGAGGCGATCCGGCCGGCCGGTGACCCTTTCGGTCGGGGAGCACGTGCGGCTGCCGCGAACGTATCGCGGCCGCGACGTGCTCTGGTGGATGGACGCATCGGGCGTGTGGGGCCAGCGCCACGATCAGGTCGACGATCTCACGCGCGCGCGGCGGCTGCCGTCGCCGCAGCTCGTCGGTACGCGCGAGCGAATCACGCTCGATCTCAACGCGCTGGCCGGGATGGGCATCGAACTCGTGGGCCGCCTGGCGGCTGTCCGCGACGGCCACGCGCTGTTCTCCGGCGGCCTGCGCAACGTCTGTGCGCTCGCCGACCTGAAGCTGGAACGGCTACTCGATCTGTTCGACGACTGGGCTCGGTCCGAGGAGCTGGCTGCCGAGGTGGATGCGCCGCGAGCGTTACGCCCCGACTCAGGTGCCGAACTCGCCGCGGCTGCAACTCGACCTCCGCAGTGGCGAGGTCCGGGCGATCGTCTGGGCGACGGGGTTTCGGCCCGACTACCGGTGGCTCGAAGTGCCCACCGTCGACCTGAAGGGCCAGCTGCGCCATCACGGCGGCGTCGTCGACAGCCCCGGCCTGTACGCCCTCGGACTGCCCGTACTGAGGCGGCGCAAGTCGACGTTCATCTTCGGCATCGAGGATGACGCGCGCGCGGTGATCGGTCACCTCGCGGGCTACCTGGCGACCGAGTCACGGGTGCGCCGCATCCCCAGCGCGGTCCGGTCTTGATCGCAGAGGACGCTCAGGTCGCCACTCTCCGAGGGCTCAGTCAACGCGGCCGGGGTCGCCCCAATTCGAGTCGACGACGGCGCCGGCCGCGATCCCCGCGGAGAACCTCGGACCGTTCACCCGTCGCAGGCCGTGCGGCCAGGTGAGGCAGTCACAGCCAAGCTGGGGAGGCTACCGAGCACGGGGCGCGGGCGGAGATCCGGGTCGGGGAAGACCTCCATCCCGTCGCGACGGTACGTCCAACCCGGGCCGTCCGCCGCGATTGTCCGAAGTGCCGCAACGAGTCGGTCGACATCGTCGCGGCGGCTACCGAGCCCGATACTCGCGCGCACCGCGTGTCCGCCGGATTCGGGGCTGAGGCCGCGCATCAGCGGATGGGCACAGAACAGGCCGTGGCGGACGCCGATTCCATACTCGGCGCTGAGGATCGCGGCGAGCAGGGCCGCCTCGACGCCGCCCAGGTTGAAGCACACGACGGGGACGCGGTCGCGAGCCGCCGGCCAGATGGCGTACGTCTCGACTCCCTCGATCGCGACGAGGCCGGACCGCAGACGGTCGAACAGCTCCCGCTCGTGACCGACGATCGCCGGCCAGCGGATCCGCTCGAGCTCGATGCACGCGGCCGCGAGACCGGCCGCGCCGATCACCGCCGGAGTTCCGGCCTCGTGGCGTGCCGGGCCATCCAGCCACTCCACGTCCTCGGCGGTGACGCTGACGACCGCTCCGCCCCCCGCGAGATAGGGCCTTGCCCGGTCCAGCCAGTCGCGACGTCCGACCAGAGCCCCAGCCCCGAACGGCGCGTACAGCTTGTGCCCGGAGAACGCCAGATAGTCGATGCCGAGTGCGCCCATGTCGATCGGTCGGTGTGGCGCGAGCTGCGCAGCGTCGACGATCACACGCGCGTCATAACGGTGGGCCACGGTCGCGATCTCCGCCAGCGGCCACAGCTCGCCCGAGACGTTGCTCGCGCCGGTGACCGCGACGGCCCGCGGCCCGGCTTGCAGCCGTGACAGCGCCAACTCCAGATCCCGCAACGCCTGGTCGGCGGTATCCGGGAGCGGCAGGTGGCGGACGCGGCCCCGCCGCCACGGCAGCAGGTTCGCGTGATGCTCGCCCACGAACGTCACAATCGAGGTGGATGGCGGCAGCGCCCGCGCGAGCAGGTTCAGCGCGTCGGTCGTATTGCGCGTGAAGATGGCGATGTCATCCTCCCTCGCGCCGACGAACGCCCGAACGGTCTCGCGGGCGGCTCGATACACGTCGGTGCAGACGAGCGAGGCGAATCCGGCGCCGCGGTGCACGCTGCTGTACCACGGCAGCAGTTCATCGAGCGCCAGCTTGACGGCAACGAGGGCCGACGTGCTGCCGGCGTTGTCGAGATTGACGTAACGCACGGCTCCGCCGTCGATCAGCGGGACCTCGATCTCGGCGCACAGCAGATCCTCTCGCCAGAGTTCGGTCTCCGGACCGGGCGGAGCGCCGACACGCTCCGTTGCCGGTACGTCGATCGCTTGTGGAGATATGGAGGGGGACATCACACTGTCTACGCTATGCGTAGCTCATCAATCGATTTAGTCGAGTATACAGATGGCAAGGCCACGTTCTGAGTTTCGTGCGCCGAGCCAAGGTCCGAACCCGACGAACGGCTGCGGCCGAAACGGTCTGCGTCGACGGAGAGGGCGATCTGCGCAGCGATGCGTGCGGCTTGGCCGCGCAGCTCCGGCACCGCGATCGACTCCCAGAGCTGGCCGGTGAGCAGGCCTCCGAGCGCGTACAGATCCTCCGCGACCTGGAGGTGGCGGTCAGCTGCAAGCGCGAGGCCCGTCTGGTGCGCTCGGCAGACCCCTGACTCGATCAGGTCGCGCAGCAGCTGGTCGTCGCTTCGCGCAAGATCGAACCGGGACCCGGTGCAGTCGACGACGGCTGCGCAGCGAAGCTCCTCCGCGCTTCGATCCCGCGCGTCGAAGCTGACGGTGAGCCGACCTGCGGTGACCTCGGCGCGGATTCGTGTGGCGGCGATCACGCGCAGGCTGCCGCGGCGAAGCTCGGCGTGGATGATCTCGGCGACCGCCGGAGGCATGCGATGCCGCAGGACGCCCCACGTCGACATCCAGTGCGCCACGGCCTCGCGCTGCTCCGCGGCACTCAGGCTCTGCCAGAGCTCCGCCGAGTGGGGACGCAGCGCGTCGAGAGCGGAGCGCCAGTCGTGACCTTCGGCAGCCGCGTCACGGATGAAGGCGATGATCGCGTCAACGCTCCGCAGCCGCGCCAGGTCTTCCGCCGACAGCTCCAGTGCGCCGACCCCACGGCGATGAGCGGCCGGGATCCGCCCGTTGCGGGACAGCGCGACGATCTCGCCGTCGTACCCCAATCGCCGCAGCGTCAGCGTGGAGTCGACCGCGGTGAGGCCTGAGCCGATCAGCGCGACAGGGCTCGCGTGCTCGGAGATCCCGGCGCGGGTCAGCCGCCAGGGGCCGGCGTGCAGATGCGCGTGGTTGAGGTCGCCGAACACGGGCCGGCGATCGTGGCCGGTCGCGAGCACGCAGCGCCGCGCCGACACCTGGCCGCTGGTGGTCTTCACCAACCAGCCGGCGGGACTGCGCGTCAGTCGGATTGCGCGCGCATTGACGAATCGAACTGCGACTGCGCTCGATCGAGCATCCAGCAGGCACGCGGCTCGGAGCTGGCTCAGGTAGCGGGCGTACAGCGCTCGTGGTGCGAAGTCACGGTCGCCCGGCACCGCGACCCCCATCTCCCGGCACGCGGTCAGCCCTGCCGCCGTCGTCAGCCAGCGAGCGAAGTCGCGAGGCTCGTCAGCCCATGCGCCCATCCGGTCGCTCTGTACGTTCAGCGAGTGCCGGAGATCCGACGTGTCGTACGCGAGTCCAAGGCCGCGGTCGTCGTCGCAGATCACGACCACGTCCCTGACTGCCTTCGTTCTCACCACATTCATCAGCGTCGCGAGTCCGGAGAACCCGAAGCCGACGATCGCAACGTCCGCTCCCGCGTTAGACATCCTGTCCCCCGATGAGTCGTTGCCCGTTGCCACCATTGGGGCGGTAGCTTATGGATATTATCGACCTAACTTATTGACTTACTGGCAAAAGGTCTAGAGTCGCGCGTCCGAAGTCGGCAGTCCGCGGGCGCACAAGCCTCGGGTAGCTCGGCCACACCTGGCCGCTGGCATCCGCTGTAGCCGCGCTCGGCGAATCCGGGCGTCCTTGACAGGGCGTTGATCCGCGACAATGCGCCCAGGCAGTGCCCAGGCACGCTGCCCACGAGGCTTCCCTTGACCATCCTGCCCGTCATCGCTGGGATCGAAGATCGCGTGTTCGACGCGGTCAAGGTGCTGCGCGTGCCCGTGTTGGTGCTCGCCCTCCTGGCGCTGGTCGTCGCGCTGGTCGAGTCGGGGTCGCTGTCGATCGAGCTGTGGCGCCGGCGCCGTCAACGTGAGCGGTCACACGCCGTCAAGACCGCTGCGCGCGAGGCGCGCAACGCCTTGATGTCCGGCGATCCCGACGGCGCTCGACGGAGCCTTGACCGGGTGTCCAGCAGTAGGGAGATGTGGGACGCGCTCCAGCAACTGGTCAGCGAGGCGAATGACCCTGCCGGCTCGGACTGGATGTCCAAGACGATCGCGGACTTCGATCTGCGGTCGGCCAGGCGGCTCGAACGCACGCGGGTGCTCGTCCGCGCTGGGCCGGCACTGGGGCTGATGGGGACGCTGATCCCGCTGTCTCCGGCGCTCTCGGGGCTTGCCAACGGCCACGTGCAGCAGCTGACCTCGAACCTGCGGATCGCTTTCAGCGTCACGGTCGTGGGCCTGCTCACCGGCGCGATCGCGTTCTGGGTGTCGCTGGTCCGCGATCGGCTGTACTCGCAGGACGTCTCCGACCTGGAGACGGTGGCTGCCGAGTTCGAGCGGCGCACGCCCGCCGCCGTCGCATTGCCTCCATCGCTCGCCGGCAACTTCGAGGGCGCTCGATGAGTCGCGTCCAGTCCCGCGCTCGCTGCCGCACCGACCGGGCGGGCGATCCGCTGGACGGGCTGGTCAATCTGTTCGACCTCGGGGTCGTCCTGGCAGTGGCGTTCGTGCTCGCCGCGCTGCAGTCGCTGAACCTGGCGAGGGTGTTGACCAACGGGGGCCTCGCGCGACCGCGGGCCGGGTCGCCGACGATCACGCTGAAGTCCAACCAGGTGCTGGAGCCGCTGAAGCCGGGCGAGCGCAGGGTGAAGGTGAGCGCGGCCGGCAAAGTCGGCTCGGTCTACCGCCTGCCCAACGGCGAGCTCGTCTACGTGCAGACGGCGAAACCATCGCGGTAGGTTTGCGATCGGCCGCTTGTTTGCATAGGATTTGCATATGCAAACCTCCAGAATTCAGGGGGACGCCGGGGCACGTGCGGGTTTGCCGCATCGGGCTCCAATCGTGCGTCTCGCCATCGCCGCCTGCATGGCCACCGCGGCCGCGATGCTCGCCCTCCCCGCGATCTCGAGCGCGGACACCTCCTCAACATTGACGATCGTCGGCACCAGCGATGTCAGCGACTCCCACCTCATGCAGAACGTCGTCGAGCCGGCGTTCGAGGCCGCCTACCCGCAGTACTCCATCAACTACATCGGTAGCGGGACGGGCGCGGCGATCGCCAACGCTGAGGCCGGCACCAGCGGCGCCAGCGTGTTGATCGTGCACGCGGCATCGCTCGAGAACCAGTTCGTCTCGCAGGGCTTTTCGTATCCGACGGGGGCATACGGGAACGCGCTCTTCACGAACAAGTTCGTGCTCGCCGGTTCGACCGGGGACCCCGCCGGGATCGGAGCCAACGACTCGGGCAACATCGTGCAGGCGTTCATCGACGTCGCCACCGCCGGCATCGCCGGTAACGCGTACTTCGTCTCCCGCGGTGGCACGCCAGGCACGACAGTTGAGGAACACGCGATCTGGGCACTCGCCGACGAAGATCTCAGCTCGTCGCTGCCCGGCGGCCTGCTGCTGTGCGCCGTGAACTCGGCGGACGGGGGCGGCGAAGCGCCGATCGCGGCCGGTAACGGGGTCACCGCCGACGGGCAAGCCTGCCCCAACAGCGGCGCCGTGCCGACGGAGGCGATGGAACCCTCGTGGTATATCGTCACGGGCGCAACACAGGGCCCGAACGTCGAGGACGCGAACAACTGCACGTATGGTGCCGGGAACAACTGCTACGTCCTCACCGACGACGGCACGTACGCCTACCTGCAGAGCAACGGCTCGATCCCGGACTTGACCGTCGTGACGAGCTCCAACTCGGCGAGCACCGCCGTCGGCGGGCAGTATCTGCCGATCAACTACTTCCACGGCTACATCATCAACCCGAGCAAGCCGGGCGAGACGGTCAATCTGACCGCCGCTCAGGACTTCATCAGTCTGATCACGTCGCCGAGCCTCCAGTCGGCGATCGTCGCGTATCTCTCGACCACGACGTTCGCCACCAAGTACGGGGCACCGTACACCGCGACGGCAAGTCCGACGATCACCGCATACGCCCTCGTGAAGTCGGTTAAAGCGGGCAAATCGGTGACGGTCTTCGGCAGCGTGACCAACGACGAGCTCGGGTATCCGTCCCTGTTCCTGGAACCCGTTACCGTCAATGAGATCAGCCCGACCCCGCGTGCGAACCTCGCGACGAGCAGGACATACTTCGGGAAGTCGTACATCTTCTCGTTCGTCCCGCCCGAGACCGGGACGTACGACGTCAGCACCGGTACGATCAGCAAGGTCGAGAACAACGCGCTGTCGCCCGTGTTCGGCGACATCCTCGAGCCGGGCCAGAGCAACGTTCTGTCCATCACCGTCAACTGACCCGATCGCAAATGTGCGCCGGCTCCGAATCGGGCCGGCGCACAATTCGCGTCGCCGCCGACCTATCTTGCGGTCGATCCGGCCGGGATCTGGTTGACTGGCCGATTGCATGTCGAGGCTCGTCGCAGTCTGTGTTAGCGGACTCAGGGTGCTCGCCGCTGCGGCGATCCTCTGGCTCGTGTTCGCAGTTCGCGCGGGGGCCGATGCTCAGTTTGAGGTTAAGGCGACGGTCATCTCGTCCGCTGGGACCCAGACAACCTCGGTGACCGTGCCGTCGCTCGTGTCCAACTGCCCCGCTCCTCCTTGGCCTCGCGGAGGCACGATCTATGAGCAAGGGTCGGACGGTGCCCCAACCTTCACCACCTTCACTTCAGACAGCTGGCCGCTGGCGGAGGTGATCAGCTGCGGCCTCGGGGTCCCGCTCGACCCTGAACTCACGGTTACAGTCGAGAAGACGGACGTACCGGTCAGCTATCCCGAGAGTCCATTGAACGCAAATGAACTGCTCGACACGGGCAACTGCTGCTGGGCCTACCCGCCCGGCTCGACCGCGGGCGCCCTGCCAATGATCGACACCGGCGGCAGTACCGACTATAGCGACGGCGCCGCGCTCTGGTACTACCGCCCGTGGGATGGTGAAAGCGGCGACAACAACGCCAACGACACGGTCGGGGATACGACGGGGACGATCAGCATCACGGTGATGACACCTGTGACGCTGGACGTTTCTATGACGGTGTCGACGAATGGAATGACGGTCACGCCGCAGGCGCAGGTGCTCGAGTCGGACGGGAAGGACGTGACATCCGACGTGAGCTGGCAGTGGAGCTTCGGAGACGGGGGCAGCTCCACAGAGGCGAGCCCGAGCCACACGTATTCCCAAGCGGGCCACTACTCGGTTGGGGTGCTCGTCAAGCTCGCGTCTCTCGACCTCACCGGCTCTCCCCCCAACCAGGGCGTGACGGTCGGCTCGGTCCCGTCTGCGACGACGCCGACGACGACCAACCCGGGCACCGGAGGCACGACCACCGGTGTGAGCCCGAACGGCCCCACCAGCGGCTCGGGCGAGACTCCGGGAGCGGCCCCCGGGACCAGCACGAGCACTGGCCCGGCAACACCAGCCGTGACCACCACGAGCACCGCGCCGGCGTCGCCGACGGTCGCGAGCGCGCCCAGCACTCCCGCGCCGAAGCACCGGAAGGCCACGCACCACCACCGGAAGCCGGGCAGGCCCAGGCAAAGGCGCAGACCCCCGGCGACGCCCACCCGCGGAGCAGCGCACAAGCCGACCTCGAACGGGGGCGGCGCCGGGCCGCGTGACGGCAGCGGTGACGGCGGGTCCACGAGCACCGGACCCGCGAGCAGCGGACCCGCGAGCACCCAGTCCTCAACCACCACGCCCTCAACCACCACGCCCCCAACCGTCGCCCCGAGCTCCCCGCCGACGGTCCCCTCAGCCACCCTGCCAACCACTCGCGCGACCACTCGCGCCGCGACGGTGCCGAGCGACCAGACGCCCAAGCCCCAGCCCAAGCCGCACCGAACAGCGACCGCCCCGAGCACGCGGAGCGCCGCGGACCAGCGCCGCCACTCGCGGCCCGCGCACGCGGCGCCCCTGTCCCGGCCGCTGATCGGCCTGCTCGTCAGCGCAGTCGTGCCGCCGGCCGGCGCCGCGGCCGGATCCGGATCCAGCTCCGCGTCGCCGGCCAACGCCCCCGCCGCCCGCGCGGCGCTACCGACGCCGTCGTCGCCCGCCGTGATCGTGGGCCTCACCGCCGTGCTGCTGGTCGGGGTCGGCGTCGCGCGCGAGCTGCGCAGGGGCCGTGGACCGCACCGCGGGCCCCGGCAGCGATGGCTGAGGTGGTGGCCGCGCGCTCCGGCCTGAGCGAGAGCTCGCACGGGCGGCGCATTACCGTTCCGGGTTGATCCATGGAGTCCCTCTGGCATGAGATCACGCAGAGCTGGCCGCTGATCGCGGAGCCGCACGGCCCCGTCCAGCCGGTTCTGTGGAACACCATTCGGCTCGCCGTGTACAGCACGGTCTGCGCGCTGATCATCGGGCTGCCGATCGCGATGGCGATCGCGCTGGGACGTTTCCGGGGTCGCCGGCTGCTGCAGCTGGTCGCGAACGCCAGCTTGGGGCTGCCCTCAGTCGTCGTCGGGATCGCGGTCCTGGAGGTCCTGCAATGGCCGCTTCACAACTGGCGCTGGGCATTCACGATGAAGGCGGTCTACCTCGCCCAGACGATCCTCGCGGTTCCGTATGTGATCGCGCTCGTTCCGGCGGCGATTCAGGAGCTGGAGCCGGGCCTGCTCGCTCAGTCCAGGTTGCTCGGCGCCGGGCGGCGCCAGCTCGCGGCGCTGGCATTGCGCGAAGCGCGCACCGGTGTGCTCGCGGCGGTCATCGCGGCGCTCGGTTCCGGCCTGTCCGAGGTCGGCGCCGTCACGATCGTCGGGGGTTGCCAGGGGAATGAGGCCTTCACGACCGCGACCCTCGGTTGCCAGATCATCCCCGCCGTGAAGTTCGGCGCCGCCGATGGGATCCCCGGGGCGATCGCGTGCGGAGAGGTGCTGCTCGGCGTCGTCCTGATCCTGACTGCGGTGCTGACGTTCGCCCAGCAGCGCGGTCGCGCCCGAAGGCGCCGTCCGGCGGTCTGGCGCCTGGCGACAACGATCGTGCAGGACGGCTGACATGGCCCGGCTCTGGCTGGAGTTCCACCACGCCCTGTCGATCATCGCCCACGGCGACGACTCGCTCGTCTCGGCGCTGACCCTCACGCTCCGGGTGTCGGCGATCGCTGGTGCCGCCGCCGCCGCGATCGGACTGCCGATCGGCCTCACGATTGGACTCGGGCGGTTCCGCGGCCGGGCGGTCATGCACACGCTCGCCAACGCGAGCCTCGGATTCCCACCCGTGCTCCTCGGATTGATCCTGCTGCTCGTCTGCGACCCGCCCGGACCGCTCGGCGGCCTGTTCCGCCTCAGCGACGCTGACCATCTGACCAGCACGCTGTGCATCTGCCAGGGGATCCTGGCGCTGCCGTACGTTGTCGCGCTGAGCGCGGCGGCCGTCCAGCAGCTCGGACCTGACCTCCCGGCCCAGGCACGCTTGCTGGGCGCGGGCCGGCTGCAACTCGCGACGCTGGCCGTGCGCGAGGCGCGCGTCGGGATCGCCGTGGCTCTGATTGCGGGAGTGGCGGCGACGCTCAGCGAAGTCGGAGCCCAGGCGGTCCTCACCGGCCTGTGGCCGGGATCGTCGACCCTGGCCGGCTCCGTGCTGTTCGACGCGAACACCGTCGACACGCCCGCAGCGCTGGCGTGTGCCATCGTCCTGCTCGGAATCGTGGTGCTGCTCCTCGGCGCGATCAGCCTGCTCCAGCACCGTGCAGGCAGCCGGCGAGGGAGGCGTCGATGGCGATGGACCGACCGAGCCCTCACTCCAGCGACATGAGCGTCCCGGCGCCGGGCCCGGCCGTCGCGGTCGCACAACCGGCGCTGCTGGCATGCCACGACGTGTGGCTGCAGCGAGACCGTCGCGACGTCGTCAGGGAGGTCAACCTGCGGCTGCGAGCCGGGGAGCTCGTGGCGCTGCTGGGTCCCAACGGCGCCGGCAAGAGCACGCTGCTCGAAGGACTCGCGGGGTCGCTGGCGCCGGCTCGTGGCCAGATCGAACGCCACGGGCGGATGACCCTGGGCCTGCAGCTGCCGGCGCTGGCGCAGCGGACCGTTCGCGCCAACCTGCTGCTGGCGCTCGCGTGGTGGGGGGTGCCGCGCGCGCAGCGACGTTCGCGAGCGCTCGGCGCCCTCAGCCGGCTCGGCGTCGAGCATCTGGCCGACCGCCGCGCGAGCGAGCTGTCAGGCGGCGAGCGCCGCCGCGTCCACCTCGCGCGCTCGATCGCGGTCGACCCGGACATCCTGCTGCTCGACGAGCCGTTCGCCGGCCTTGACGGCGAGGCACGCAGCGCACTACTCGAGGACGCCAGCTCGGCGCTCAGGTCCGAGCACCGGGCGACCCTCGTCGTCGTACACGATCGCGACGAGGCGTGGGCGCTGGCCGATCGGCTGCTGATCATGCTCGACGGGCGCGTGGTCGCCGATGCACGACCGCGCGATCTCCTCGCGGATCCCCCCTCGGCGGCGGTTGCGCGCTTCCTCGGCTACGACGGCGAGCTCCGGCTTGGAGACCACGTGCATCTCACTCGCGCCGCCCACGTCCAACTCGCCGAGGACGGCCCGCTGCGAGCACGAGTCGTCAGCGCGATCCCCACGCAGGACGGGGTCAGGCTGCGGCTCGAACTCGACCATGGTCTCCTGCACGCCACGACCGGCCATCCCGGCCCCCGACCCGGCGAGATCGTGCGCGCGCGCGTCGACGGCGGGAAGTCGTTCAGCGAGGCAGACTTGCATTCATGACCACGAACCGGCGCAACCGCACACGCCCCGCCGCGGCACTTGCGATCGGCCTGTTGACCGCGTTCGTGGCCACCGGCTGCGGTGGGTCGGCCAAGCAGAATGCGGCGGTGCGAGCGGAGCAGCGGGCCGCGATTCGCCGAGCGGAGCACCCGAGCTTTCCCGTCCCGCCCTGCTCGCTGCTGACGACCCGAGAAGTCTCGAAGGCCCTCGGGGTTCGGACCGAGGCGCAGCACACCCGCTCCGGGTGCGTGTACAGCGGCACGACCGCCGCGCACGACAGGCGGACGCTGATCGTGACGCCCGCCGCCCGCCCGGCATCAGGGCACCTGATCTCTCCGGCGATCCGCAACCCCGTCACCCTGATCGGTCCCGGCTACGAAGCCCGGGCCGGCACCAGCGTGCCTCCCGGCGACATCCGTGCGCCGGCCACTGCGGTGGCCGGCGTCCTCGCGCGCAACCTCTACGTCGCGCTGCTCGTTGAGGACGCGAACCCGGATGCACCGTCACAGCTGCACCGAGCCGTCGCGCTGATCCGCCAGGTCGGAGAGCACCTCCGTTAGGCTCATCAGCATGGAGCCCGACGATCCCGCTGAGCTGATCGCCTACTCCCCGGTGGGCATTGTGCGCTCCCCTTTCACCCGGCTCGAGGGAATGCCGCTCCAGTCGGTCGCGGGGAGCGAGGTCCACGCGCGGATCGAGATCCGGGCCGATCTGGAGCCCGGCCTCCGCGACCTCGACGGCTTCTCGCACCTGCACGTCATCACTCACCTGCACCGGGGCTCACCCGGCCGGTTGCAGGTCGTGCCGTTCCTCGACGCGACGACGCGCGGCGTCTTCGCCACGCGCTCGCCGCGGCACCCGAACCCGATCGGGCTGTCGGTCGTCCGGCTCCTCGCCGTCGACGGCAGCACGCTGGAGATCTCGGGCGTCGACCTCCTCGACGGAACCCCGGTGCTCGACATCAAGCCGTATGTGCCCGCGTTCGACGTCGTGCCCGCCGAGCGCACCGGCTGGTTGGCGAGCGCCGCCGAGCGCGTGCACATCGTCAGGGCCGATCGGCGTTTCGACGATGCCTGACGAAAGCCCGGCCGGCACGGATCTGTCGATCGGCGCCGGATTCCACCGGCTGTGGCCGACCCCGATCGGCCTCCATCATTACGCCGACGCGGCCGACGTCAATCCGCTGCTGGTCCGCGTGTTCGGCGAGGGACGAGCCGCGCTCGAGCGCCAGCGGGGCGTGGAGCCGGGACCGTTCTTCGCGAGCGACGACGATCTCCTGCACCGCGTGAAGCTCGAGGAGTGGCAGGACTTCGTCGGGTTCGTCGTGTCCAGTCTCGGCGAGACCGTGCAGCAGGCGAACGACGCGGCGTGGGCCGGGCAGGCGCTGGACCTGCGGGTCGGCATTGAGGGGATGTGGTTCCAGTGCAGCCGCGACGGAGCCTTCCACGACGTCCACACGCACGGCAACTGCTCGTGGTCCGGCGTCTACATCGTGCAGATCGATGAGCCGGCGCGGCGCGTCCGGCATCCGGTCTACGGCGCCGCCAACGGCGTGACGCGGCTGTACGGTCCGCCGTTCAGCGCGCTCGGTGGAGCGTTCGTCGACGCCGGCAACGCGTACCTGGTGCCGCCGCACCAGGACATCGAGCCCGTGCCCGGGCGACTGCTCCTGTTTCCATCCTGGCTCGCGCATCAGGCGATGCCCTACGGTGGGGAGCTGGACAGGATCATCGTCTCCTTCAACGCCAGCATCCACGCCTCGCAGGGCGATCGGATGCACGGCTACAGCCCTCATTAGGTGGTCGGTACCGCGATGCCGCCGGTGCCCGGGCGCGACCAGGCGCGGTCGATCGCTCCGCGATGACGCTCGCGCAGCTGCAGTCGTTCGTGCTCGTCGCGCGGCTGGGTTCCGTCAAGGCGGCCGCGGCCGAGCTCGGCGTGACCGAGCCGGCGGTCTCCGTCGCCGTCGCGGCGCTGCGCAAGGAGCTCGGCGACGAGCTGTTCATCCGCGAGGGTCGGGGGATCGCGCTGACCGGAGGCGGCCGGCGCCTGGCGGCGCTCGCCTCGGAGATCCTCAGCCTCGCCGAGCAGGCCCGCCGCTCCGTTCCGGATACGACCGGGCGTCCGCAGCTGATGCAGATCGCCGTCACGCACGAGGTCGCCGAGCACATCGGCCCGCTGGTCGACGCGTTCACGGCCAGGGAGTCGAACCTCGAGGTCGCGATCGCGCCCGTTCCGGGCAGGATGGTCAGCGACCTCCTCGAGCGCCGCCGTGCCGACATCGTGCTGGGTCCCGCCCCGGCTCCCGAGGCGTCGGCGACGATCGCGACGGTGCCCTTTCTGCGCTCCCAGCTGATCGTCGTCGCCGCACCCGGGCATCGGCTCGCGGGAGCCCACGCCGTCGTGCCGGCGCAGCTGGCGGGCGAACGATGGCTGATCGGCCCCCCTGAGCTCGATCCGACGACCGGCGCCGGCCTGCTGTTCGCACGGGCGGGCATCGCGCCGGCGGACATCGTCGCGTATACGAGCAACGCCGCGGCCGTCGCGGCGGCGACCGCCGGAGACGGGATCGTCGTCGCGCTCGCCCACGCCGTGCTGGAGGCGGTTCGCCGGCGCGCCCTGATCCGGATCGATCTGCGCGGCACTCCGCTGGCGGAGATCTGGTACGCGAGCACCCTTGGCTTCGGCCGCGCGCTGCCGGCGGCCCTGGCGCTGCAGCGTTTCGCGACCAGCGCCGAGGCGACCCAGGCGATCGCGAGCGGCCGCGCCGGGGCTGCGTCCGCCAAGGTGCACGCCCGGCCACATGTGAGCCTGTGGAGCTCCGTCGCGGCCGGCCTGCCGGATCGCGAGGACCCGACGTAGGCCTCAGTCTCTACGACACCTGTTCGCGCGGGCGGATCGGGCCGTCCGTATCGCGCAGCGGCACAGCCGCACGGCGCGCCCTGCTCGAGATGATCTCGGCGAGCACCGAGATCGCCGTCTCCTCGGCCGTACGGCTCCCGATGTCCAGGCCGCATGGCGCGTGGAGGCGGGACAGGTCCTCGTCGGTCGCGCCTGCACGCCGCAGGCGCCGTGCACGATCGGCCGTCGTCTTGCGGCTGCCGAGCGCCCCGATGTAGCCCGCGCCGGTCTGCAGCGCGGACAGCAGCGCCGGCTCGTCGAACTTGGGATCGTGCGTGAACACGAGGACGACGTCGCGAGGCCCGAGCTTGAAGTCGCGTACGACCTGCTGCGGCCAGCCGATCCGCACCTCGGCGACCGACGAGAACCGGCGCGAACGGGCGAACCGCTCGCGTGCGTCGCAGATTGTCACCTCGAAGCCGATCTGCGACGCGAGCGGGGCGATCGCGGCCGAGAAGTCGATCGCGCCGAAGATGATCATCTGCGGCGGACGCGCATAGGCACGGATGTGAACCGAGCGTTCGTCGCCGAGCATCGCGCCCTCATCGCCGAAGCGCCGCAGGGCGGTCCTGCCCTGCTCGAGCAGCCCGCGAGCTTCCTGGATCACGTTGCGGTCCAGCAGTTCCGGCCCCGCGAGCGAGCCCAGGACCCGATCGCCGATGATCGCCAGCCGTGCCCCTGTGTTGTCGCCGTCGAGTGCCGTGGCGATCGCGACCTCGCTGCCCTGCGCGTGCGCGTGAAGCGCGGCGAGCTCGACGGCGCCGGCGTCAGCGTCGAGCTCTCCGATGAAGATCTGGACGGTGCCTCCGCACATCAGCCCCGCCGTTCCCGCCAGCTCGTCCGAGATCCCGTAGCTCAGGATCCCGGCGGAGCGCCGGCCGGCAAGGATCGCCTCAGCCTCCTGCACAACCGAGCTCTCGACGCAGCCACCGGTGAGCGAGCCCTCGATCGCGCCGTCCTGGTCGAGGACGAGCATCGCCCCGACGGGCAGTGGCGCCGAGCCCTCGACGGCGACGAGCACCGCTTGAACGAACCGCCGGCCCTCGCGAAGCCAACTGACCATCACGTCCTGTGTCGCGTCGACGACGCCGGAATCGATCATGCCGCCACCTCGCTGGCCCGCCGAACCTGTGCGATACCTCGATCCGGGAACACTCCTCCTAGGACACACACTCTGGCGCTCATCGTCGGCGCCGTCAACAACACCTAAGCGAAGGCTTATCCCACCGCGGCAGGGGGCGCTGGACTCGGCAGACCGGCGGCGACGAGCACCGCCTGGTACTCCTCCCAGGTGTCGACATCGAGCGGGATCGGGCCGGCGATCCGAACATCGACGACGTCGGCGGCCAGCCGGTCCATGAGCTTCCAGACGCCCTTGTCGCCGTGCAGCCGTGCCAGGTCGTCGAACATACTGCGTGCGAACGCAAGCGGATGGCCGCGGCCATCCGCATACGCGCAGGCGGCCAGCGGCGCGTCGCCGCGCCCGGCGAGGAGCGCCGCGACAGCGGACGCCTGCACGCCCGGCTGGTCGCCGAGCATCAGCACGAGCACGTCGGCACGGTCGTCGACCGCCGCCAGGGCGCAGGCGATCGACGAGGAGCACCCGGACCCGAAGGCGTGGTTCTCGACGACGGTGAACCCGTCCAGGTCGACGGCCTGGCGGACGCCGTCTGCCCCGCCGCCGAGCACGCACAGCGACTGATCGAATCGGCACCGTCGTGCCGTCTCCAACACGTGGTCGAGCAGTGTGCCCGCGCCGTAGGGCAGCAGCTGCTTCGGCCGGCCGAGCCGGCGGGACCCGCCGGCTGCGAGCACGAGCCCGGTCACGAACGGCGGCCGAGCGTCGATCTCTGTTCGCGATGTGCCTGACACAGCCCTGGCCTCTCCGACGGCGACCGGCTCGATTGTACGGCGCCGCCACGGGAAGCCCGACCGGACCTAAGCGATCGCTTAGCCCGAGTTGACCCGCGCCGGCCGGAGCCGTAGCGTGAGCAGATGCCGATCCCCGCCGGTACCTACGAGCTCGGCCCCGAGCACGCGACCCTGACGGTCAAGACCGGCAAGACCGGCGCCGCCGCCAGGGCCGGCCACAATCTCGAGATCGAGGTCACGTCGTGGAGCGCGACGCTCCAGGTGGACGATGACCCGGCCATCTCCACGGTTCGGCTGACCGCCGACTCGCGCTCGCTGAAGGTCTTGAACGGCACCGGAGGCATGCAGGCGCTGGGCGACGACGACAAGGTCTCGATCAAGCAGACGATCGACGACGAGGTGCTCAAGGGAGGCGGGATCGAGTTTCGCTCCCGAGCCGTCGAGCCCGGCCCGGACGGCGACTCGCTGCGGGTGACCGGCGAGCTCACCCTGCTGGGCACCCGGCGCCCGCTCGCCTTCGACCTGCAGCGCGCCGCCGACGGCCGCTTCACCGCGACGGCCACCGTCAAGCAGACCAACTGGGGGATCAAGCCGTACTCAGCCCTGTTCGGGACGCTGAAGGTCGTCGACGAGGTGGAGGTCTCGTGCGACGGCCGCCTGCCCGCCGGCTGACGTCTCGCGGCGGCTCCCGGCCCGGTCAGCGGCGCGCCGCGGTGACTGTCACCGCGGCGGTGTCGCCCGTCCCTGCATCGCCTCCCACACTCGAGCGGGAGTGCACGGCATGTCCATGTGCCGGACCCCGTAGGGAGCGAGCGCATCGATCACCGCGTTGACGATCGCGGGCGGCGAGCCGACGGTCGCCGACTCGCCGATCCCCTTGGCGCCGAGCGGATGGTGCGGCGACGGCGTGACGGTGAAGTCGGTCTCCCATTCGGGCACCTCGACCGCGGTCGGGATCAGATAGTCCATCAGCGAGGCGCCGAGACAGTTGCCGTGCTTCGTCGAAGGCGATCATCTCCATCAGCGCGATCCCGACGCCATCGGTCAGCCCGCCGTGGATCTGCCCCTCGACGATCATCGGGTTGATCCGCGTCACCGCAGTCGTCGACCGCGACGAACCGGCGCACCGTCACCTTCGCGGTCGCCGGATCGATGTCGACGACGCACAGGTAGGCACCGAACGGGAAGGTCAGGTTCGGCGGGTCGTACACGGCTCTCGGCGTCGAGCCCGGCCTCCACGCCCTCGGGCAGCTGCACCGAGCCGCGCGCCGCCATCGCGATCTCCTGGATCGTCGCGCCCTGCTCGGGGTCGCCCTTGACGAACCAGCGGGCCCGCCGGTTGCCCGCGGCGCTCTCCCATTCCAGGTCGTCGGGCGCCACCTCGAGCATCGCGGAGGCGACGAGCCGCGCTCGGTCGCGGACCTTGCGCGCGACGAGCGCGGTCGGCGGCGCCGCTGACGGGCGTCGAGCGTGAGCCGTAGGTGCCGAGACCGTACGGCGTCGGTGTCGGTGTCGCCGTGGATCGACGTCGACGTCCTCGGGCGGGATGCCGAGCTCGTGCGCGACGATCTGCGCGAACGTCGTCTCGTGGCCCTGGCCCTGGGTCTGGACGCTGATCGCCAGCTGGGCCGTGCCGGTCGGAAGGACCCGCAGCGACGCCCCGTCGTTCATGCCCGAGTCCGAGGATGTCCATGTGGCTTGCGCGGGCCGGCGCCGACCGCCTCGGTGAAGAACGACAGCCCGATCCCCATCAGCTCGCCCCGCTGCGCGCTTCTGCGGCCTGCTCGCGCGCGCAGCTCGTCGTAGCCGGCGATCTGCGAGCGTCTTGCGCAGCGGCGCGCGCGTAGTCGCCGGAGTCATACACCCAGCCCGGTCTTGGACTGGTACGGGAACTGGTCCGGCGCGATCAGGTTCCGCGAGCCGCAGCTCGGGCCGGGTCGAGCCCCGAGCTCGAGCGGCGAGGCAGTCGACGAGCCGCTCGACCAGGTACACCGCCTCGGCGATCCGGAACGAGCACGCGTACGCGACGCCGCCCGGCGCCTTGTTCGTGTACACGCCGCGCACCTCGCAGTGCGCGGCCTCGATGTCGTAGGAGCCGGTGAACACGTGGAAGAACCCGGCCGGGAACTTGGTCGGCTGCGCGGTCGTGCTTGAACGCGCCATGGTCGGCGATCGTCGACGACGCGCACGGCGCAGGATCCGGCCCTCGCGCGTGGCGGCGATCGCGCCGCGCATCAGGTAGTCCCGGGCGAACCCGGTCGACATCAGGTTCTCCGAGCGGTCCTCCATCCACTTCACCGGGCCGCCCGACCGATCATCGCCGCCGACGACCGCGCACACGTAGCCGGGATACATCGGGACCTTGTTGCCGAAGCCGCCGCCGATGTCGGGGGAGATGACGCGGATCTTGTGCTCGGGGACGCCCAGGATGCGCGCGCATACAGCGTCCGGTGGGCGTGGGGCGCCTGGGTCGTGGCTGTGGATCGTCAGCTTGCCGCTGACCCGGTCGTAGTCGGCGACCGCGCCGCAGGTCTCCAGCGGCGCGGGATGCGATCGCGGGAAGACCATCTCCTGCTCGACGACGACGTCGGCGTCGGCGAACACCTGGCCCGGTCGCCGCGCGGTCGCCCGCCTCCCAGTCGAAGATCCGGTTGTCGCGCCGGCCGTCCACGGTCGTCGCGGATCACGGGCGCGTCGGCGTCGAGTGCGCGGCGAGCGTCGACGACGACCGCCAGCGGCTCGTAACTCGACGTCGATCAGCTCGAGCGCGTCCCGCGCCGCATAGCGGTCCTCGGCGACCACGAACGCCACCTCCTGACCCTGGAAGCGAACCTTGTCGGTCGCGAGCACCGCCTGAGTGTCACTTGACATCGTCGGCATCCAGGCCAGCCCGCGCGCGGCCAGGTCGGCGCCGGTCAGGACGGCGTGCACCTTCGGATGCTGCGAGCGCGGCCGATGCGTCGATCGAGACGATCCGCGCGTGCGCGAACGGGCTGCGCAGCACCGCCCCGTGCAGCATCCCGGGCAGCTGGAGGTCGTCGATGAACGCGCCCTGGCCGCGGATGAAGCGCGCGTCCTCCTTGCGGCGCAGCCGTCCAAACCCGATCGGTCGCTCCTCACCCGCCTCGCCCGCCGGTTCGCGCTCCGGTGTCACCGGGCCGACGGTGCTCTGCGGCGGGTCGCTGGCCGGTCGATGTACCACTCGCCGTCAACCATAGCCGGACGCCCGCCGCGACCCGCGCCGCCGGCCGGCCGCTCCGGGGAGATCAGCTCTGAAAGCGTCCGCGCCGCCCGAACGCCTTGTCGTAGTCGACGCCCTCCACCTCGATCGCCGCGTTGATCTTCCGGCAACGACCGCAGCGGATCCGGAGCTTGCGGTTCATGTACTCCGGCGGCATCGATCGAGCGAGCAGGTTGCCACAGCCGGCACACACGTAGTCATCCGGGCCGTTCCCCTTCAGCACCGGTCGATCCGGGTCCTCCTGGACGGCGGTCCCGCCGTCCGGTGGGATCTCGCCGGGCGCGACGAGCCGCATCTTGATCAAATCAGCTCCAGCTTCTCGGTGAAGTCCTTGATCAGCGCGTCGAGCACGTTGACGACGACGCCCTCGCCCATCGACGCCGCCTTGCCGGTGATCTGCGCGGCCGTGTGGATCGTGCCCCCACCGTCCGACAGGGCGAACGTCACGTCGGCGTTGGCGTATCCCTGGCCGCCGGCCTCCCGGGACTTGACCTTGAGAACGGCTCGGTGGGCATCGTCGTCGCGCTCGGCGACGGCGACCGTCCCGGTGAACTTCATCGACATCGCGCCCATCTTCACCATGATCTCGGCCTTGGCGGTGTCCGGGGCGGTGCGCTCGACGACCCGGCCACCCTCAACGCACGGAATCAGACGGTCGAGGTCGAGGATCGCATCCCAGTTGTGGTCGGTCGGCTTCCCGTTCGAGAACGAGTGGTCAAGCTGGATCATGCTGTCAGTCTCCTTTGTCGGATTCGGGTCCTGGATCAGTCGCGGTAGACGGTCTGTGCATCGAGGCCGCCCTCGACTCCGGGCGGCAGCGCCCCGCTGCTGTGCGAGTACATCGCCACCTCGGCGATCGTCTGCGACTGCCGGCGTCCCGGCCTCCGCCGTGAACGCGCCGTCGCGCCACTCCAGGCTCTCGGCCGGCGACGTTCATCGCCGCTCCGGCGAGCAGCCGCGCCTTGGCGAGGATCTTCTCGGTCGCGCTCGCGATCGCGGTCCGAGCGCCCGGGGACGGAGCGGTGTTGAATCCATGGCCGACCCCGAAGCGGTCGGTGTCGGCCGGAACGACCTTCACATCGAGCGCGGGAACGCCGAGCTCGTCGGCGACGAGCTCGGCGTAGTCGGGGCTCGTTGCCGTCGCGCTCGGTCGTCAGGCTCAAGACCATCTTGCCGGTCGGATGGATGCGCAGGAACACCGCGCGGTACGCCTCATTGGCCATCGTGCTTCTCCTCGGTTGACGTCTCCTGCAGCCGGCGTTGTCGCTCCTGGTGGGCGGTGAGGGCGTTGTGCGCCTCGAGATCGCAGAACGCCGGCTGCGGACCGCCGAGCGGATGGGGCGGCACCGCGGGGCGCTCGCAGCCCGGGTAGATGCAGATCTTCGGTGACTCGCTCGCTCATCGGGTCCTCCATCCCGGAGTCGTGTTGCCTCGGCTCGGGCCGTATCCGCTCGGCATCGCGATCGAGCTGCCCGGGACCGGAGTCGCGCTCGCCCACGGCTCCTGTTCGGGCTCGGTCACAGGCGCCGGCGGCCGCCACGTGGCGCCCGCTGAGGCGTCGCCGGCCCGGCTCGACGCGATCGCGTCGATCACCTCCTCCAGCGCCCGGAGGCTGTGTCCCGAGATGAACGCGTCGCAGTGGGGCAGCGCGGCGGCCATCCCGCCCGCGCGGGGCGCGAACCCGGGGGCGCTCGCCCGCGGGTTGACCCACACGATGCGGTAGGCGAGGCGGGCCAGACGCGCCATCTCGCGCCCGACGAGCATCGGATCGCCTCGCTCCCAGCCGTCGGACAGGATCACGATCACCGCGCCGCGCGCCATGCCGCGCCGCCCGTGGCGATCGTTGAACGTCTTCAGCGCGTCACCGATGCGGGTGCCGCTCGACCAGTCCGGCGCCGTCGCGGCGGCGCGCTGGATCGCCCGCTCCGGGTTGCGGGACGCGCAGCGCCCGGGTCAGGCGCGTCAGCCGCGTCGCGAACACGAACGCCTCCGATCGGCGCCCACCCATCCGCGCCGGCCGCCACGCACGTGAGGAACTGCAGGTAGGCGCGAGCGTAGGGCTCCATCGAGCCGGAGATGTCGCACAGCATCACGATCCGGCGCGGGACCACCTGCCGCCGCCGGCGCGCGAGCCGGATCGGGTCACCGCCGGTGCGCAGGCTGCCACGGAGCGTGCGCCGCAGGTCGATGCGCTCGCCGTGCTGGTCGCGCTGGGCGCGCCGGGTCCGCCGCATCGGCGTCGCGAGTCGAAGGCGGGCCATCAGCCGGTAGAGCTCGGCGAGCTCCGCGGGATCGAGCGCGTCGAACCGCTTGCTGCGACAGCAGCTCGTCGTCGCTGGCCAGCGTCGGGACCTCCACGTCTTCGGCGTCGCGCTGCCGATCGCGGCCGGAGCCGGATCGCGAGCTGCTGGACGCCGGCGGGCCGCCGGGTCGCGGAGGCCTCGGGCCGTCGGTCCGACGCTCAGAGGAGTCGCGCGCGTCTGGCGGCGCGGCCGCGGTCTCGAGCTCCGGCGGGACCTGAGCGGGCTCTTCGCCGGGGCGGCCGAACACCTCCCAGAACACCGCCGTCGAACGCGCCCAGCTGCGAGTTGTCGCTGACGAACACGGCGCGAGCGGTCCAGTACAGCGCTCGCCGCGAGACCGGACGCACCAGCGTCAGCGCGCGTGCGAACTGCGCCGAGCGCTGGGCCGTGACCGGCACGCCGGCGCCGTGCAGCCGGCGACCGAATGCGCCGACCAGCGGCGGCAGGTCCAGCTCCACGGTCTCGACGGCGAAGCGCTGTCATCCGGCGTTGGCAACCAGCTGTCGACAGCCCAGCCGCGCGGATCACCTCCTGGTCCTCGGAGTACTTGAGGACCGATCCGAGCGTGCGCTCGATCGCGCTCTCGTCCAGCACCGCGACGCCGAGCAGACCGAGCGCCGCCAGCCAGTCGATCGCCTCCGCGATCCCCGGCGGCTTCTGCACGTCGGAGTCGCGCATGCGCGACACGGCGGCGGCGACCTGGACCGCGAGCGTCTCGGACGCGCCCTTGACGCGCCGGCGGATGATCTCGACCTCGCGTTCGGCGCCCGGATAGTCGATCCAGTGATACAGGCAGCGGCGCTTGACCGCGTCGTGCAGGTCGCGCGTGCGGTTGGACGTCAGCACGATCACCGGAGGATGGGTCGCGCGGATCGTGCCGATCTCGGGGATCGTCACGGCCGCCTCGCCGAGCAGCTCCAGCAGGAACGCCTCGAAGTCGTCGTCGGCCCGGTCGATCTCGTCGATCAGGAGCACCGCCGGGCGCGGCCCGGGATGCTCCAGCGCGCGCAGCAGCGGGCGGCGGATCAGATAGTCGGGACCGAACAGGTCCTCCTCCGACAGCTTCGTGTCCGCTGCGTCTCGGCGAGGCGGATGCCAGCAGCTGGCGCGGGTAGTTCCACTCGTACAGCGCCTCGGCCGCGTCGATGCCCTCATAGCACTGCAGGCGGATCAGCGGCGTGTCGAGCACCATCGCCAGCGACCTTGCCGCCTCCGTCTTGCCGACGCCCGGCCTCGCCCTCCAGCAGCAGCGGCTGAGGGAGCCTCAGGCTCAGGAAGATCGATGTCGCCAGCCCCTCGTCGACGAGATAGTCGACCGACGGCGAGCCGCCGGGCCAGCGTCTCCACGTCGGGAACGAGGCGGGCCACCTCATGCGTGGGGTCTCCGTCGGCGTCGACCGGGGTCATGCCTCCTGCCTCTGCCGCTTGAACGCGAGCTTGCACCCCTCGCAGCAGAAGTAGATGGTCCCCTCATCGGTCTGCACGGATGGCGTTCCGGGTACAGCGACGACGGTCATCCCGCAGATCGGGTCGACGCCGATCGGGGGTGCGCCGCCGCCGTCGCCGTTTGGGTGAGCTCGACCCCCGGTCGCACGCCCGACGCTCTCATCGCGTGAGGTCGCGGCCGGTCGATCGCCGGGCGCGATCACGTCCAGCGCCCCGCCTGCGGCTGTCGCCGGGGCGACTTCGGCGACGTGCGTCCGTCGAACCATGACCACCTTCGCGAGCAGCGACAGCGCGATCTCTGCGGGGGTGCGCGCGCCGATCGCGAGGCCGGCAGGGCTGTCGACCCGCGCCACCTGGTGCTCGGGCACGCCCGCGGCGCGCAGGTCGGCGAGCACCGCGGGCCCGCGCTTCGAGCTCGCCACCAGACCGACGTAGGCAAGGCCCGCCTCGAGACCGGCGCGCAGCGCCTGGACCTCGTCGCGACCGTGCGCGGCGACGATCAGGGCGAGGTCCCCGGGGCACGGAGTGACCTGACCGTCCAAGCGGTCGACCCCTGCCACCACCTCGAGCCCGAGCTCCGATCCGAATGCCTTCAGGGCCGCGACGATTGGCGACTCGCCAGCGACGAGGACCCTCGGCGGCGGCAGCACCGGCTCCAGGAACAGCTCGATCGCTCCGCCCGAGAGACAGGGGTTGCGGACGGTGACGCTCCCGTCCTCACGGGCGATCTCGTTGCCCGAGAGCGGCACCTGACGGTTGTCGGCGCCGGCCGCCTGCGCGCCCCCGCCGATCGAACCTGCGGTGTCGAGGCCGCCCGTCCCCTCGGGGGGATCGGGGACGATCCGGAGCACAACGGGCTCGCCGGTCTCGATCACCTTCAGCGAGTACAGCCGGACGCTGTGCTGTGCACAGACCCCGCCCACGAAGCCGTCGATCGTCCCGTCGCGGCGGACGAGCGCGACGTTGCCGGTCTGGGCGCTCGTCGGCCGCTGGGTCCGTACGACCGTCGCGATCACGAACGGCTCGCCGCGGGATCTCAGGTCATCCGCGCGCTCGGCCTGAGCGCGAGCCATCATTGCGGTGGCTCCGCGCGGCCCTGCATCGCCGCCCACACCCGATCCGGCGTGCAGGGCATGTCGACGTTCGTGACCCCGTAGGTCGGGTACAGCGCGTCGATCACCGCATTGACGATCGCCGGCGGCGAGCCGACGTACGGTGACTCGCCGACGCCCTTCGCGCCGAGGGGATGATGCGGGCACGGGGTGACCGTCTCACCGAGCTCGAAGTCGGGGCAGTCCAGCGCGGTCGGGATCAGATAGTCCATGAACGACGAGTTCAGGCAGTTGCCCTCCTCGTCGAAGCTGATCAGCTCCATCAGCGCGATTCCGATTCCCTCCGCCAGGCCGCCGTGGATCTGCCCGTCGACGATCATCGGGTTGATCCGCACCCCGCAGTCGTCGACCGCGATGAACCGACGGACGGTCACGTGGGCGGTCTCCGGGTCGATGTCGACGACCGCGATGTAGGCGCCGTACGGATAGGTCAGGTTCGGCGGGTCGTAGATCACCTGGGCGTCGAGCCCGCCCTCCATGCCCTCGGGCAGCGGCTCGCCGCTGTAGGCGCGGACGGCGATGTCCTCGATCAGCGCCCCCTTCTCCGGGTCGCCCTTGACGTACCAGCGGCCCTTCTCCCAGGCGAGATCCTCGGGCCGGGTCTCCAGCATCGTCGCTGCGATCAGCCGCGCCTTGTCGCGCACCTTGCGCGAGACGATCGCCACCGCCGCTCCGCAGACCGGAGTCGACCGGCTGCCGTACGTGCCGAGACCGTACGGCGACCTGTCGGTGTCGCCGTGGCGGACCTCGACGTCCTCCGGCGGGATCCCGAGCTCCTCGGCGACGATCTGGGCGAACGTCGTCTCGTGCCCCTGGCCCTGGGTCTGCGCGCTGATCGAGACGACCGCCTTGCCGGACGGGTGCACGCGCAGATCGGCGCCGTCGTTCATCGACATCCCGAGGATGTCCATGTGCTTGCGCGGTCCGGCGCCGACGCCCTCGGTGAAGAACGAGACGCCGATCCCCATCAGCTCGCCGCGGGCGCGCTTCTCGGCCTGCTCGCGGCGGAGGTCCTCGTAGCCGGCGATGTCCATCGCCACCTTCATCGTCTGGGCGTACTGGCCGGAGTCGTACACCCAGCCGGTCGTCGTCTCATACGGGAACTGCTCGGGCTCGATGAAGCTCCGCATCCGCAGGTCGATCGGGTCGACCTTCATCTCGAGCGCCAGCGCGTCGACCATCCGCTCGACGAGGTACACCGCCTCGGTGATCCGGAACGAGCAGCGGTAGGCGACGCCGCCGGCCGCCTTGTTGGTGTAGACGGCCTTGACCTTGACGTGGGCGGCCTCCAGGTCATAGGAGCCGCAGCAGATGTGGAAGAAGCCGGCCGGGAACTTCGTCGGCTGCGCGGTCGCGTCCAAGGCGCCGTGATCGGCGATCACATCGACCTTGCAGGCCGGTGATCCTGCCGTCCTTCGCGCAGATCTGCGCGTTCATGATGTAGTCGCGGGCGAACCCGGTCGACATCAGGTTCTCGGAGCGGTCCTCGACCCACTTGACCGGCGCGCCGGCGACGATCGAGCCGGCGATCGCGCACACGTAGCCGGGGTAGATCGGCACCTTGTTGCCGAAGCCGCCGCCGATGTCGTTGCAGCGGATCCGGATCATGTGCTCGGCCAGGCCGGCGACGTGCGCGTAGACCGTGCGGTGGACGTGCGGCGCCTGATTGCCGTTGTAGATGTCGAGCTGGCCGGTCTTCGGGTTGAAGTCGGCGATCATCCCGCACGTCTCGAGCGGCGCCGGGTGACAGCGCGGGTAGATGATGTCGCGCGAGACGATCGACGTCGGCCTCGGCGAACACGCGCTCGGTCGCCTCCTCGTCGCCGGCCTCCCAGATCGGGCTGGCGAGGTTGTCGACCTGGCCGGGCTTGTCGTCGCGGATCAGCGGCGCATCGGGGTCGAGCGCCTTGCGGGCGTTGACGACCGGCGGCAGCGGCTCGTACTCGACCTCGATCAGCGGCAGCGCGTCGCGGGCGATGTACTCGTCGGTCGCGATCACGAACGCCACCTCCTGGCCCTGGAAGCGGACCTTGTCGCCGGCCAGCACGGCCTGGGTGTCGTAGGAGATCGTCGGCATCCACGCGAGCCCGAGCGTCTCCAGGTCCTTGGCGGTGACGACCGCGACGACGTCGGGCAGTGCCAGCGCCGCCGAGGTGTCGATCGAGATGATCTTCGCGTGCGCGAACGGGCTGCGCAGGATCGCGCCGTGGAGCATCCCGGGCAGGCGGATGTCGTCCAGGTAGGTGCCCTTGCCGCGGATGAAGCGCGCGTCCTCCTTGCGCTTCAGGCGGCCGAAGCCGATCGGCCGCTCCTGGGTCGGCGCTGGGAAGGTTCTCGGCGATCGCCATCGCTGTCAGGCCTCCTGTCGGGTGCGTGGCTTCGTGCTCGGCCGCCCAGCGCACCGCGGCGACGATGTTCTTGTAGCCGGTGCAGCGGCAGATCGCCGCCGGAGATCGCGGTCGCGGATCTCGTGGTCGGTCGGGTTCGGGTTCTCGTCGAGCAGGGCCCGGGTCGTCATCATCATGCCCGGCGTGCAGAACCCGCAGTGCAGGGCGTGCATCTCGTGGAAGCCCTGCTGGACGGGATCGAGCTGCGCCGTCGACCTCGAGCCACTCGACGGTGCGGATCTCGTGCCCCTCGCACATCGCCGCGAGCGTCGTGCACGACTTGATCGGCTTGCCGTCCATCAGCACGACGCAGGCGCCGCAGTTGGAGGTGTCACACCCCCAGTGGGTGCCGGTCAGCCCGGGCGTCTCGCGGATGAAGTGCACGAGCAGCTCGCGCGGCTCGATCTCCCGGGTGACCGGCGTCCCGTTGATCGTGATCGTGACGTGCATGTGTCTAGGCCTCCTGGTGCAGCGCGCGGGCGGTCGCTCGGCGCAGGGCGCGTTTGGTCGAGCACGCCGGCGAGGTGGCGCTTGTAGTCGATCGGTCCGCGGCCGTCGGCCGACGGCGAGCAGTCCTCCGAGGCGATCCGACCGGCCTGCGTCGAACAGCTCCTCCGACGGCGCCTGGCCGCGCAGCAGCTCCTCGGCGCGCGTCAGCGTCGACCGTCGTCGGGCCGACGGCGCTGAGCGCGATGCCGACGTCGGCGATCGTCGCCGCCGTCGATCCACACGCCGCGGCCGACGCGGCCGCGATCGCGAAGTCTCCCGCGCGCCGCTCGACCTTCTCGTGCGCGCTGCCGGCGCCGGGCCGCGCAGCGGCGATCCGGACCTCGGTGAGGATCTCGGCCGCGCCGACGGCCGTCATGTACGGGCCGATGTGGAAGTCGTCCATGTCGACCACCCGCTCGCCGTCGGCGCCGCGGATCGACGACCTCGCCTTCAGCGCCGCGCAGACCGCGCGACAGGTCCTCGGCCGCGTCGGCCTGGCACAGCGAGCCGCCGATCGTGCCGCGGTTGCGCACGACCGGGTCGGCGATCACCTCCTCGGCGTCGGCGAAGATCGGGAACAGCTCGGCGAGCAGCTCGGACTCGAGCAGGTCGACGTGACGGGTCAGCGCGCCGATCCGGATCTCGTCGCCGTCCTCGCGGATGTAGACGAGCTCGTCGAGGTCGTTGATGTCGATCAGGTGCTCGGGGTTGGCGAGCCGGAGCTTCATCATCGGCAGCAGGCTGTGTCCGCCGGCGATGACGCGCGCGCCGGAGCCGAGCTGCTCCAGCGACGCGATCGCGCCGTCGACGCTCGTCGCGCGCTCGTACTCGAAGGGCGCCGGGGTCTGCATCAGGTGGTTCCTTTCGGTGTCTGGGACGGCTGGCGATCCGCGGCGGGCTCGGAAGCGGTTGCGGTCGAGTGCGCTGCGGCATCCGCGGGCGCACCCCCGGCGTCGGGGTCGGCTCGTACTGAACCGGCGAGTCGGTCCCGATGACGGGCGACGTCGGCAGCTTGTCCGGGCGGCTCTGCCGCAGGTCCGGATACAGGGCGCGGGTCGCCGCCTCGCTCCGGAAGACGTGGCGCAGGACGGGACCCTCCGGGCTGACGGCCGCGATCGGCGCCTCGCGTCCGAGCCGCGCGAGCGTCAGCGTCCCCCGCGTGTACACCTCGGCGATCCGTGGCGGGGTGATCGTCGCGGAGTCCGGGAAGTTTCGCAGCCCCTCGGCGGCGGCGCCGGGATACAGGCCGTCGATCAAGCCGACCGCCTCCGCCAGCCCGGCCTTCTTCACCAGCAGGCCCTCGAGCGCGTCGACGGCCGCGTCGAGGTTCGCGTTGATGTCGCGCACGACGTCGCCGACGGGGGCGCTCTTCTCGATCAACCCTCCGACGCCCTTGATCGCCTCGTCGAGGCCTCGCGCGATCTGCATCAGGGCGAAGATCGTCGGAACCAGGTACCACGCCAGGGCGGCGACGATCAGGACCACCGCGAGGATCAGCACTACACCTGCTGCGGGCATCTCTCTCTCCCTCTGATCACGCGTCGTCGAGGATGACGTCGAGCGAGCCGCCGTAGTCGGCGACGGTCTCGACCGTTCGTCTTGACCTGGTCCTGCGTTGTCAGCAGCAGCGGCACGGCGTCGAGGTCCCTCGATCCGGCGGCTGCGGCTCTGGCGATCCGTCTCGACGTGCGGGACGATCCCCGCGCGCCGTGCTGAGCACGCCGCGCAGCAGGTAGACCACGATCGGCAGGACGACGACCAGCAGCACGATGTCCCCGATCCACCAGAGGATCATCGCGGCCTCCTTTCGGCGACGACCGCGGCCTTCGCGGCGATTCCCGGCAGCGCGCCGAGGATCACGTCGAACTGCGCGTTGATGGCCCTGACGGCCGGCTCGAGCGGCTGCAGGTGGTCGGACTCGACTGTCTCGAGCGCGGCGCCCAGCGTCGCCAGCCCCTCCGAAACCGACTGCAGTCCACGCCGGACCAGGATCAGTGCCGCCGCCAGCACGGCGACGACGACCGCCGCGAGCACGACGCTGAGGAGTACGAGTACATGCGTGCTGCTCATTTGCCACCGAACCCGTCGGTCAGCGCGTTCATGTAGTCGTCCTGCACGAGTGCCTCATCGACGATCAGGCCGAGCACGGGGGCGGTTGCCTGCAGTTGCGGGATGTAGGCGGTGTTCCCCGCCACTCGCCCTGCGACCCCGAGCAGAGACCTGACCGACTCCGTCGATCCTGCCGACCGTCACCACGAGCACTGCGAGCAGGGCCGCGGCGGCGAGGGCACCGAGCGAGGCCGATTGCGAGCCCGATCTCCCAGAACGTATGAGCAGAAGCGGCGATCACGGTCATTTGCCCACCGCCACCTTCCGCAGGGCACGCGCCGAATGCAGGATCCGCACTCCCGAGTCGTTGATGCGCGGCACTCCGCGCAGTTCGTCGGCCGCGCCGAGCTGGTCCGTCTGTGCGCGAACCACGTCCACGCCCTCGACGGCGGCCGCCGCCTGACGGGCGATCCGCAGCGCGAGCACCACGATCACGATCACGATCAGGGCCACCACCGCGATGACCACGATCCCGAGGACAAGCCCCACATGCCAACCGGTGGAGGCGCCGATCGCTACGGACACGGCTCACCTCCATCACATCTCGAACGGGACCTCATGTCTCTCTCCCTCCTGTCTGCGGTGCTCGCCCGCCCGGCGGACCGAGCGGACGATCGTGGTGTAGCCGGTGCATCGGCAGATCTGACCCGAGATCGCCTCGCGGATCTCGGCGTCCGTCGGGTCCGGGTTGCGGTCCAGCAAGGCGCGGGCGGTCATCATCATCCCGGGCGTGCAGAAGCCGCACTGGAGCCCGTGCTCCTCGGTGAAACCGCGCTGAACGGGATCCAGTACGCCGTCGCGCTCGAGCCCCTCGACCGTTGCGATCTCGTGACCGGCTGCGGTCGCCGCCAGCATCGTGCACGACTTGACGGGCTCGCCGTCGATCAGGACCACGCAGGTGCCGCAGTTCGAGGTGTCGCACCCCCAATGGGTTCCGGTGAGGCCCAACTCGTCGCGCAGGAAGTGGACGAGCAGGAGGCGCGGCTCGATCTGGCGCGTGTAATCGCGATCGTTGACGGAGACGGTGACCTGCATCATGTCCGCCCCCCGTTCGCTCGCTCGGTGGCGCGGCGCAGCGAGCGCTCGGTCAGGACCCCCGCGACGTGTCGCTTGTACTCGACGGAGCCGCGCTGGTCGGTCACGGGCGCGCACGCGGCCGCCGCCAGCGCGCCCGCCCGCCGGAACAGCTCGTCGGACGGGGGCTCGCCGGGGAGGATCGCCTCGGCCTCCACGCACCTGACGTCGGAGCCGACGGCGGCGAGGGCGACGCGAGCGTGCGCGATCACGCCGTCGGCGAGCGTGACCGCCGCGCCGGCCGCCGCGACCGCCCAGTCGCCGGTCCGGCGATCCACCTTCTCGTAGGCGCTGCCCGATCCCTCGGCGACGGGGACCCGGATCTCGACGAGCATCTCGGCCGGGCCGACCGCGGTCCGGTACGGCCCGCGGTGAAAGTCGTGCATGCCGAGCACCCGCTCACCGTCCGGGCCGCGGACCACCAGCTGGGCGTCGACCGCTGCGCAGACCGCACTCAGATCCTCGGCGGGGTCCGCCTGGCACAGCGCGCCGCCGATCGTGCCGCGGTTCCTGACCACCGGGTCGGCGATCACGCGCTCGGCGTCGGTGAAGATCGCGAACCGCTCCGCGAGCAGGTCGGATTCGAGCAGCGCCCGGTGGCGCGTCATCGCCCCGATCCTGATCTCGCCCGCCCGCCCGCCGGGGCCGCTCGGCACCTCGCGGACATAGCCCAGCTCGTCGGCCAGCGGATCGATGTCGATCACGTACTCCGGCGACGCCAGGCGCAGCTTCATCATCGGCAGGAGTGAGTGCCCGCCGGCGAGGATCCGCGCCCCGGGACCGAGCTGCGCGAGCAGGGCCAGCGCGTGCTCGACGCTCGTCGCTCGCTCGTATTCGAATGGTGCCGGCACCTGCACAGCGGCCTCCCTCGAGACCATCAGTTGCGGAAGCTCGCGCCTCGGGCGAGGGCTCGTCACTCCCAGTCGACACTCTGCCCCGTCGGCCGTGCGTCTGTCAAACGCACCTAAGCGATCACTTAGCCCAGTGATCCCTCACCGGGAAACCGTCGCGCCGGATGTCGACCGGCAGCCGCGCACGCGGTATCAGGCGCTAGCTCCTGCGCTCTGGCCCGCGCCGCGCAGGCACGGCCGGCGCGGTTGAAACTTCCCAACCCCCCGCGTCCGCTGAGGGGGTTGTACCTGGGCGCGCACCGGGTGATCGCCACGGTCCAACCCCCTCCTCGTGACCTGGGGGTCCGGAAGTTTCGATCGCTCCACGCTCCGTCCGAGCGGCTACGGCCACGGCCACCGCCACTGGCACCCGGGACCCGGCGTACTAGTAGCTCTGTCCACCGCGCTGCCGCCGCGTGGACGCCGCGCTTACGACTGGCTCAACGGGAGCGCGAAGTAGTCCTCGGTGGTGATCGGCGTGAAGCCGAGCGACGTGTACAGCGCAAGCGCCCGGTCGTTGTCGACGGCGACCTCCAGTCCGATGCGGCGCGCGCCGTCGGCGCGCAACTGCTGGCATGCGCGCCTGAGCGCCTCGCGGCCGAGGCCACGACCCTGCCAGGAGGGGTCGATCACGAACCCGTAGATGCGGGCATCGTCTCCCTCGCGTGTGAGGCTCAGCGTTCCGACCGCCGCGCCGTCCAGCTCGACGACCAACGTCGGTCCGTGCGGCGAGTTCACGCGTGCCGCGAGATCTTCGGGCGCAGGCGCTCCGAACCCTGCCTCCAGCAGGCGCGAGACCACCGGGATGTCCGCTGGGGTCGCCGGCCGAGCGCTGAGCGCCGGCTCGTGCGGACCGGCGGTCGGGTCGCCCGACAGCACCAGGGCGTGCTCTGAGTGATGGAACACAGCGCCGCGGCGCAGCGCCAGGCGTTTGCCGGCTTCCGAGTGACGGGGAACGATCAGCAGCGCCTCGCCATCGGCGACCCCGTGGCACAGGGGCAGGGCGCCGTCCAGCAGCGCCGTCCCGATTCCGCGCCGGCGAGCGTCCGGCGCGACCATGCCCGCCAGTTCGAGCGAAGGGCCAAAGCGATACAGGCCGAGGAAGCCCAGCAGCCGGCCGTCCTCCCACCACAGCAGATCCTCGATGCGGTCGCCACTGCGGCGACGGAGCCGTCCCCACTCCAGCTTCAAGCGGCCACCGTCGACCTCGATCACCCCCCGCTCGAGCTCCGCAATCGCAGCCAGGGCTTCTGACGACAGACCAGCGGCTTGTTCGAGCACAACGGGAAGCAAATCAGATTCTCGCCCGATGCCCGATGAGGCTTGGCAGTCGCTTCAGGACGCCTGCGTCTTCCTACGGCGTGGCGTAACGCAGCGTCTCCGAGGGCTCCGGATGCTCCCGGCCGAAACGTACCTCCGGGCTGCTGACGGGTGTCGCAAGCGATGGTGTCGTCGCGCCGCGCTTGGTGGACAGCGGCCGCAGCGGGCGGCTTGCCAGGCGGCAGTCGACGAGACCGAGCACCGGGCGGTGCGCCTGGCCTTGCCAGCACAGGAACCGCAGGCCCGTCGACTGACCGGTGATATGCGCGACCTCAGCGCTTCCGGCGTAGCGAAAGTCCGGGCCGTGCAGCTCAAAGGCGGTGTGTTCACCGACCGTCAGGGCTGAACCTTCGACGAGCATGCCGCCGAAGGAGAGGTCGAGCACGCGGACCAGATCGGGCTTGCCGCTCGCTTGGGGCAGCCGTGCTCGAAGATCTGACGTGCCGGTTATGCGCGGATACTGCCGGTGCTCGGGCATAGGTCATCTCAGGCGAGGACGAGGGACGGTACGCGCGTTATCGACGGCTACCGCCGAAACTCAAGCGCCAGACCCGGGCCCGCGCGCATTTCAGTACATTGCCGCGGGAAACCGACGGGTAACAGCTGACTGCTGGCCCGGCCCGCTACTGACCAGAAATATGTCTATCGGGCGTATGCGGCCGAACTGGATCAGCGCCCTGGCATGTGGGGTTCTACTGACCGTGGGACGCGTGGACGGTCGATCACAGGGGGACAGGTCGCTGCGCGCGATCGGCCTGGCTCTGTAGGCGCGATTTCAGGACGCAGGCTGAGACTGCCGTCCATCCTCGATTGGAGTTGTGATGTCTGACCCTGTCCATCTTCTCGTCGTGCGTGCCGGTGGTCTGGCATGGGCGCTGCCGATGGGGGCGGTCGAGCAGACGTTCGATCTGCGTTCCTATACAGCTCACCGGGTCGGTTGCGCGGAGGTGGTGGTGTTCCGCGGTCAGGTGCTGGAACTGGTCGATCTGGCGGACCGACTCGGAGTCGGCGATGGCGAGTCGCCGGTGTCGGCCGTGGTGGTATGGGCAGCGGGGCGGCGGCGGGCGTTCGCCGTTCACGAGCTCGTGGGCCAGGTGAAGCTCGACCGGCTCGAGCTGTCGGGACTGGCGGGTGGCGCTTTCGCCAGCGGGGCGGTGCTTGACCGAGATGAGGTCATTCCGATTCTCGAACCGGGCGCAATCGTGGGGGCATGGACGGTTGGGGACGGGAGCCGCTTGGGATTCACGGATTTGCAGCAGAGCGCGCTTCGCGAGATCGCGAACATTGGGTCTGGGCACGCGGCGACTGCGCTCTCGCAACTGCTGGGGCGTCCGGTCGAGATCGGCTATTCGGAGGCGCTGCTGACCGTGCTGGCGGAGGCGATCGACCGGATCGGAGCGCCGATGAGCCGCTCGGCGCTGGTCGACACGCCGATCCAGGCGGACGGCGGCACCGTCTTGTTGGTGTTTCCCGATGACACCGGCGAGCAGCTCTGTCAACTGCTGGGAACGAGTATGAGCGAGGAGATCGGGTTGACCGCGTTGCAGGAGGTCGGGAACATCCTGGCGACCTCGTATCTGAATGCGATCGTGGAGATGACCGGGATGGCGCTCGAGCCCGAGCCGCCGACGGTCGAGGTCGATCTCCTGGGCACGCTGCTCTCGCAGAGTGCGGCCAATGGCGGCAGCCCGACCGATCCGACGGTGTTGATGCGCTCGCAGTTGACGATCGAGGCGTCCACGGCGAAGTTCTCGTTCCTGTTCGTGCCACGGATCGGCTCGGTCGAGACGCTGCTCGACCGGCTCGGTGTCGGCAACCCCGCGGGTCCGCCAGATCGACAGATGACGGAACGGCGCTGAGACTGGGCGAGATCGAGCGCAGCCGCGCCGATCTCCCTTGAGACTGCGCGAGATCGAGCGTAGCCGCGCCGATCTCCCTTCAGAATGCGCTTGGGCGCACGAACCCCAGCCGGCGACACCTGGCCGGGCGCGCAGATCGTCGCGCTGAGCTGCCTCGCCGCGTTCCTCACCGCGACGCTTCGGCGCGAGAGCCGGCCCGTGCCGCTGCTGTGGTCGCAGTCAGCCGCAAATTGTCGCCGTTCTTGTCGTCAATCTTGTTACGATTTCTGGACCCTACTTGAGGCTGGTGGCAGATGAGCGAAACCTCGCGGATCTCGACGACGCACGTGGGCAGCCTCGTCCGTCCGCCGGAACTGCTCCCGTTCGTCCGCGCGATCGAGCGCAACGAGCCATACGACCACGCCGCCTACGAACGGTGCCTCCGCGACGCGGTTCACGAGGTCGTCCGCCGGCAGGTCGAGGCCGGCGTCGAGATCGTCAGCGACGGCGAGTTCGGCAAGAGCATCAGCTGGTCGCTGTACGTGCTCGAGCGCCTCGGCGGACTGGAGTTCCGTCCCTTCCCGGGCGATCAGCGACCCGCATCCACGACCGATCGCCTCCGCTTTCCGGAGTTCTACGAGGAGTACGACGCCCATCAGGAGTACTACCGGCCGGGGCAGATCGTATGCACCGGACCGCTGACCTATGTCGGTCAGGCACAGCTCCAGCGAGACATCGACAATCTCAAGACCGCAGCGGACGCAGCCGGTGCGCGCCGGGCGTTCCTACCGGTCGCCGCGCCGACCAGCGCCTTCCCGACGTGGCTGGACGAGCATTACGGCAGCGACGACAAGTTCCTGTACGCGGTCGCGGACGCGCTGCGGGTCGAGTATGAGGCGATTCTCGCTGCGGGATTCGACCTGCAGGTCGACGACGCGTTCCTTCCGCACATGTTCGAACGCCTCGAGCCGACCGGAACGACGCCGGCGCAGTATCGCGAGTTGATGGCGCCGCGGATCGACGTGCTCAATCACGCGCTGCGAGGCCTGCCGGCCGAGCGGATTCGCTACCACCTGTGCTGGGGCAGCTGGAACGGGCCGCACACGGGCGACATTCCGCTCGCCGAGATCATCGAACTCGTCCTGCGGGTCAATACCGGCACCTACCTGTTCGAGGCAGCCAATCCGCGCCACGAGCACGAATGGAAGGTGTGGCGGGACGTCGACCTGCCTGCCGACCGCAAGCTCGCGCCGGGCCTCGTCAGTCACGCCACGAACGTCGTCGAGCACCCCGAGTTGATCGCGGACCGGCTCGAACGCTTCGCCACGATCGTCGGACCTGAACGGTTGCTCGCCTCCACCGACTGCGGGTTCGCCCAATCACCCTTCATCAGCCGCGTGCACCCCTCGATCGTGTGGGCGAAGCTGCGCGCCCTGGCGGACGGCGCGCAGGTGTTCGCCGGCCGGGCGCTCTGAGAGCCCGTCGGACCCTAACGGACGAGCGATCGCAGCCTCGGATGCTCCAGCGCCTCGGGGTTGATGATCGACGCCGGAACGCGCCCCTCGGCCACGGCGAGCACGCTCCGGCACGCGCTGCGCCCGACATCGCCGAGCATCTCCCGCGTGAGGCCGATCGCGTGTGGCGTGACGATCACGTTGTCCATCGTCACCAGCGGATCGCCGGGATCGATCGGCTCCCGTTCGAACACGTCGAGCGCGGCGCCGGCGAGACGGCCCTCGGTGAGCGCCGCCGTGAGGGCCGCCTGGTCGACGGTCTGGCCGCGGCCGATGTTGATGAAGTAGGCGCTGGGCTTCATCAGCGCGAACCGGTCGGCGTCAAGCAGGTGGTGGGTTCCCGCGGTCAGCGGGAGGGTGGCGATCACGAAGTCCGACTCGCGCAGCAGCGTCTCGAGATCGACCAGTTCGACGCCGGCCCCGTCTTTGGCGTATGGGTCGTGGGCGAGCAGGCGCAGCCGGAACGGTTCGGCGAGGGTGGCGATGTCGGCGCCGATGCTGCCGAGTCCGACGATCCCGAGCGTCCGGCCGCCGAGGCCGGCGCCGACCTGATCGCGGTCCCACCGGGCCGCTCGCGCGCGCGCCAGCTTCTCGGGGAGCCGGTGCGCGAGCGCCAGCAGCAGCGCCATCGCGGCGCTCGCCATCGGCCGCCGCACGCCGTCGGGTGCGGTCGCCACGAGGACGCCGCGGGCGGTGCAGGCGTCCACGTCGACGGCGTCGTAGCCGGCACCGAGGCGGGCGATGACGAGCGGTGGATCGGCGCACTCGAGGCTCGCGCTGGTCACACTCGGGGCGTTGAGGATCAGCGCTCCGAGCCCATCGATGTCCGCCGCCGACACGGGGCTCCCGCCCTGCGCGAGGTAGCGCCAGCTGACGCCGGCCTCGTCGAGCGCATCCATCGGATACTCAGCGCTGCCGTCCGCGAGGAGTTGATCGCGCGTCAATCCCACTGCAATGGTTCCCATCGGTCCTCCAAGCGCCGTCGTCGCCGTGCACCTGCTCCACTTCCGCAGATTGTTAGCTGAATAGTTGACAAAACCGTCGAATAGATTCTAGTCTCGACGCATGAAGCTCGCCGAACATGCGAACACCGGCGGGACCGCCTCGGCGATGAAGCCGATCGCGGCGTTCTGATGAACGGCGAGCGGCCAGCGGTCGGCGTCATCGGCCTCGGCGCCATGGGTGGCGCGATGGCCCGGCGGTTGCTCGAGGAGGGCTGGCCCGTGGTCGCCTACGATCCGCTGCCGGACGCGCAGCGGGCGGTCGCGGCTGCCGGAGCGATCCCGGCCGGATCGCCGCAAGAGGTTGGCGCCCGCGCTCCACTGATCATCACCTCGCTTCCAGGCGAACGCGAGCTGCGCGAGGTGCTGTTCGGCCAGGACGGCGTCGTCCGCGAGGCATCCGCGCAAACTGTCGTGATCGACACGTCAACCCTCACGCCGGACGCCGCGCGCCGGGTGCACGCCGACTTGCACGCGCAGGCAGTTGCGTTTCTCGACGCGCCCGTGTCGGGGGGACCCGGTGGAGCGGCCGCCGGTTCGCTGGTGATCATGGTCGGCGGCGACCGCGGGGTCCTCGACCGAGCCGGCCGGCTGTTCGAGTCGCTGGGTGCGGTGTTCCACTGCGGCGGCCCCGGGGCCGGGCAGGTGTGCAAGGCATGCAACCAGCTGGTCGTGGTCGGCACGATCGAACTCGTCGCCGAGGCCCTCGTCCTCGCGGAGGCAGGGGGGCTCGATCCGGCGCTCGTGCGCTCCGCGCTGTTGGGCGGCTACGCCGCCAGCCGCGTGCTCGACCTCCACGGCGCGCGGATGCTCGGCCGCGACTTCTCACCCGGCGGACGCGCGAAGTTCAACCTCAAGGACATCGACGCGATCGAGGGCCTGGCGGCGGCGAACGGCCTCGCCCTGCCCGCCTTCGCGGCGGCCGCCACACAGATCAATCGGTTGATCGACAGCGGCGGCGGGGAGCTGGACAACGCCGCTCTGATCACCGTCTTGGAGGACGCACGGATGGTGACCGAATGACGACAGGCCTGTTCGACCTCACTGGACGGACCGCGCTGATCACCGGCTCCTCGCGGGGAATCGGACTGGTGATCGCACGGGGCCTCGGTCAGGCCGGGGCGCAGGTGGTCCTGAGTGGCCTCGACGCAGCCCGCCTCGACGCTGCACGCGCGCTGCTCGACGCCGAGGGCATCACGGTGCACGCGCGAGGCTTTGACGTCACCGACGAGGATGCGGTGGAGGCGGCTGTCGCCGGCATCGAGAGCGAGATCGCACCGATCGACATCCTCGTCAATAACGCCGGCATGCAGTTGCGGATGCCACTCCAGGACTTCCCCACCGTCGCCTTCCGGCGCCTCTTCGACGTCAACGTCACAAGCGCGTTCCTCGTCGGCCGGGCGGTCGGATCGCGGATGGTCGCTCGGCGCGGCGGCCGGATCATCAACGTCTGCTCGCTTCAGAGCGAGCTCGCCCGCCCGTCGATCGCGCCGTACGCCGCCACCAAGGGCGCTCTGAAGATGCTCACCCTCGGCATGTGCGCCGACTGGGCCCCGTACGGCCTGTGCGTCAACGGCATCGGCCCGGGCTACTTCATCACCGACCTGACGCGGCCGCTGAGCGAGGATCCGGAGTTCGACGCCTGGCTGCGGCGGCGGACGCCGGCCGGACGCTGGGGCGAGCTCGAGGAGCTGATCGGCGCGGTCGTGTTCCTGGCCGCGCCTGCGTCGAGCTTCGTCAACGGGCAGATCATCTATATCGATGGCGGCATCTCGGGGGTGATTTGATGGCCACCGGTATTCAGTCCCTGGTCGCTCACGGCGCGCATGATCTGCGACTCGAATCGGTGCCTCCCCAGACGCTCGGCGATCACTCGGTCGAGATCCGCACGGTCGTCGGGGGCATCTGCGGCTCCGACCTCCACTACTACAACGAGGGCAGGGTCGGCGACTTCTCGATCAGGGAGCCGCTCGTGCTCGGGCACGAGATCGCCGGCGTCGTGAACTCCATCGGCCGGCAGGTCACGTCCGTCGAGCCCGGTCAGCGCGTCGTCGTCGACCCGAGCGTCCCCTGTGGCGTGTGCGTCCAATGCCGGCGCGGGCGGCGCAACCTCTGCACCGACGTGCGCTTCCTGGGAAGTGCCGCGCGGCTGCCGCACTCGCAGGGAGGGTTTCGCGAGCGGCTGGTGATCGACGCCGCCCAGTGCGTGCCCCTGCCCGACGACCTTGCATTCGACCACGCCGTGTTTGCCGAGCCGCTCGCGGTCGCGACGCACGTCGTCGGCCGCGCCGGCGCGATCCTCGGCCGCGACGTGCTCATCACCGGGGCCGGTCCGATCGGCATGCTCACCCTGCTCGTCGCGATTCGCGCCGGAGCCGAGCACGTCACGATCACCGACGTCTGTGACGCGCCGCTCCGGATTGCACGCCGGCTCGGCGCGAGCGCCGCGATCAACGTCGCGCAGGACGGCGGCCTGCCGGAGGTGGACATCGCCGTCGAAGCGTCGGGGGCGGCCGCGGCGCTCCAGACCTGCGTCGAGTCGCTTCGCCCGGGCGGGCGCGTCGTGATGGTCGGACTGCTTCCTGCGGGGACCGTCCCGGTTGCCGGCAACCGGATCGTCACGCGTGAGTTCGAACTCGTGGGCTCGTTCCGGTTCACCGACCAGGAGTTCCGCGCGGCGGTCAACATGCTCGCCGCCGGCTTGGACGTCTCGCCCTTGCTGACCGGGCAGTTCCCGCTTGGCGACAGCGTCAGGGCGTTCGAGACCGCAGGTCGTCGCGAGGAATCGGTCAAGGTCCAGCTGCTGTTCGGGGCGGGCGAGCCCGCGCGCCACCCGCCGGCGCAAGCAGAGGTGACCCGATGACGTCTCGTGCCAAGGCTCCGCTCGAGATCAGGCCGGACGGAGAGCTCGACCTCCTGGCGCTCGGTGCGCTCGTGCATCGCCTCGACCCCGGCGTCGTGCCCTTCCACAAGGCCACCCGATGCGACATCCATGTCAGCGGCGGGGAGTTCAATGTGGCGGCCAACCTGTCTGACTGCTTCGGGCTGCGCACGGGGGTGGCCACTGCGATGGTGGACTACCCGATCGGCGCTCTGATCGCCGAGCAGGTCCGGCGGATGGGCGTCCGCCCGTATTACCGCCGCTTCATCCACGACGGCGTCGCCGGTCCGAACATGGCGACCGTGTACAGCGATCGCGGTTACGGCGTCCGCGCCCCGGTCGTGTTCTACAACCGGGCGAACGAGGCGGCCGGCCTGCTGGCCCGCGGCGACTTCGACTGGGACGCGATCTTCGCCGGCGGGATCCGCTGGTTTCACAGCGGTGGGATCTTTGCCGCGCTCTCGAACACCACCGGTGAGCTGATCATCGAAGCGGCGACTGCCGCGAAGGCGGCAGGCGCGATCGTGTCGTTCGATCTCAACTATCGGGAGAAGCTGTGGCAGATCTGGGGTGGGGCCGAGCGGGCTGTCCCGATCTTCCGCCGGATCGTCGACACGGTCGACGTGCTCGTCGGCAACGAGGAGGACCTCCAGAAGGCGCTCGGCATCCCGCAGCCGGAGGTCGTCGCCGCTTCGAAGCTCGATCCAAGCGGCTTCGTGCAGATGATCGAGCGCGTGACCGACGAGCATCCCACCGTCAAGGTGGTCGCCACCACGCTGCGGGAGGTCAGGTCCAGCAGCCGCCACGCCTGGAGCGCCGTCGCCTGGATGGACGGAGAGACCCACGTGGCGCCGACCTGTGAACTTGATGTGCTCGACCGCATCGGCGGCGGCGACGGGTTTGCATCGGGCCTGTTCTACGGCCTGCTCACCGGCGAGGAGCCCGAAGAGGCGCTCAGGCTGGGTTGGGCACATGGCGCGATGCTCACGACGTTCCCGGGAGACACGACGATGGCGACTCTCGAGCAGGTCCGGGCGTTCGCGCACGGCGGCTCGGCCCGCGTCCAGCGGTGACCGTCGACCGGAACGGTCGTCGAGCGGATCGGTGCCGGGCGCAATCACTGGAAAGCAGACTTCGCAACCACGACAACCAAACGGCGCCCTTCGTGCGGTGCCGCGTCACGAGGGCAGACCCATGAGCAAACTCAGTCTCCGCACACTCCTCACCGACAGCACGGCATGCGTGCTCGCGCCCTGCGTCTACGATTCGGCTTCGGCGCGGGCGGTGGAGCTCGTCGGCTTCAAAGCGATGATGTTCAGCGGCGGCGAATTCTCCGTCGTCGCCAGCGGGCTCCCGGACTACGGCTTCAGCAACACCAGCGACCTCGAGTGGATGGTCAACCGGGTCACGATGTCCTCGCCGCTGCCACTGGCGGTTGACATCGAGGACGGTTACGGCGGGCCCCTCGCCGTCTACCGGACCTGTCAGCGGATGGTCCGTGCGGGGGCGACCGCGCTGCAGCTCGAAGACGCCGGAAAGCCCGACGAAGCGTGGGGGCCGCTGCTGCCGCGTGACGAGTACCTGGCCAAGGTCAGGGCCGCGATCGCCGCAACGAAGGACACCGACTGCATGATCATCGCCCGCACGAACGCAGATCCGGCCACGGAGCTCGACGAGGGCATCGCCCGCTGCGTCGCCGCCTACGAGCTCGGCGCCGAGATGACGACGGTCGTGCGTCTGTCGAATGCGCAGGATGCCGCCTACGTCGCCGAGCGCGTGCCCGGCTGGAAGATGTATCCCGACGTGTCCGGCCGCCACGGCAAGCCCGAGATCACCGTCGAGGAGGCATATGCGCTGGGCTTCAACTACATGACCATGCACTACGTGCTCAAGGCGGCGATGGACGGGATGCTGGAGCACGGACGCAGGAATTTCGCCCAGCAGGGCTGCCTCTACACCGCCGACAAGGAGGACGCCACCGGCTTCTTCGGCGAAAGCGCCGCGCCGCTGTGGGACCCCGAGGCCTACATGGAATTCGAGGCGAGGTTCACCGGCGCCCACCATGCCTACCGGATCGCGGACCGCGTCATCGAGCCGTTCCCCGAGGATCTGGTCAACACTCCGATCGAGGACCGGTTCTAGTGCCGTCCTCTCAGGGCGCCGGCTTCTGAGCGACGACCTGGAAGAGCGACGTGAAGCCGTTCTCGAAGCCGCGCCGGGCGGCGCACAGGTAGAGGCGCCAGACGCGCATCCGCTCCGGGCCGATCAGCGTCAGGGCACGTTCGCGGTGCTCGCCCAGGTTCCGAGCCCACTCCCCGAGTGTGCGCGCGTAGTCGAGACGGAACGCCTCGACGTGCGTCGGCTCGAGGCCGCCTGCTTCGAGCGCGGCGAGCACTCGCGAGATGTGCAACGGCGCGGCGTCGGGGAAGACGAATCGCTCGGAGAACGGACCGGCCTCGGGATCGCCGTGACGCAGCCGGGCGATGCCCTGGTTGACGAGCCTGCCGCCCGGTCGCAGGACGGAGACGAGCGTTCGTGCATAGGCGTCGATGTTGACGCTGCCGACGTGCTCGACCATGCCGATCGAGGCGATCGCATCGAACTGCTCCCCGTCGAGGTCGCGGTAGTCGGCGAGGCGGATCTCGATCCGGTCGTCGAGGCCGGCGGCGACGACGCGTTCGCGCGCCAGGGCCGCCTGTGACTCCGACAGCGTGATACCGGTGACGTGGACCCCGTGGGTGGCGGCCGCATGGAGGGCGAAGCTGCCCCAACCGCAGCCGACGTCGAGCACCCGCTGGCCGGCGCGGAGGCCGAGCTTCGTGCAGATCAGCTCGAGCTTCGCGTGCTGTGCGTCCTCCAGCGTCTCGGCTCCTCTCGAGAAGATCGCGCAGGAGTACGTCATCGATTCGCCGAGCATCAGCCGGAAGAGCTCGTTCGAGACGTCGTAGTGGTGGGCGATCGCGCGGCGATCGCGCTCGCGACTGTGACGGCGGCCGCGCGGCCGCAGCTCAGCCGCGGGCGCGCGAGGCACGCTGCGCAGCGCTCCGGCCCGCACGGCCGCCGCCGCCAATCGGGCCTTGCCGCGCGCATCCAGCGGCGGCACGGCATAGCCGTCGAGCAGTTCGAGCGCGGCATCGATGTCGTCGACCTCGATCTCCCCGGTGACGTACGCGCGGCCGAGGCCGAGCTGGCCCGGCGAGCGCAGCACATGTGTGAGCGCGCGCGGCGAGCGCACGCGAAACGTCAGACGGTCGACGCCGTTGGTCGCGGGAAGCGCGCTTCCGTCCCACAGCTCGAGCGTGAACGGGCGGTCCGGAAGCGCGGTTTCCAGAGCCTCGCGGAGCGGGGCCGTGCGATCGGCGACGCTCATCGGGCCGGCGTGGCGGTCAGTTTGGCGGCCTGCCGGTCGGGGCTGACACGGACCACGTCCCACGCGAGCCCGGCCCGTTCGAGCGCCAGGATCAGCAGTGCCGACGGATCGAGCTCGCGCCAGCTCATGCCGTGCGCGGCCGAGGTCGGAAACGCGTGATGGTTGTTGTGCCAGGCCTCGCCGAGCGACGGCGCCGCGAGCCACGCGAGATTCCGCGACTGGTCGTCGGTGTCAAAACGCTTTCGCCCGAAGAAGTGGCACAGCGAGTTGATGCTGTAGGTGACGTGGTGCAGCACCAGGATGCGCACCGCGCCCCCCCACAGCAGGCCCGTGAAGCCGTCGCGCAGAGTTCCACCGAACAGCCATCCGAGCAGGAAGGCCGCGGCGAGGCCGCCGATCGCCCACACCAGGAAGGTGCGGTCCACCCAGCTGACGAGCGGGTCGGCGAGCAGATCTGGCGCGTAGCGGCTGCGGCGGCCCCGATGCGTGTGGATGAACAGCCACCCGACGTGCGCGTGAAGCAACCCGCGCAGCGCGCCACGCCAGCCATGACCGTGATCGACGTGTGGGCTGTGCGGGTCCCCCTCACGATCTGAGAAGGCGTGATGCTTGCGATGGTTCGCCACCCACGAGATCACGGGCCCTTCGATCGCGGCCGACCCGAGGATCGCCAGCGCGAGGCGGATCGGCCGCGTCGTCTTGAACGCTCGGTGCGTGAACAGACGGTGAAAGCCGACGGTCACGCCGAAGCCCGTCAGGATGTACAGCAGGCCGAACACGAACACGTCGTTCCACCCGAGCACACGGTCCCACAACAGCCAGCCGGCGCCGAACAGGCTCAGGATCGGAGCGCCGGTCACGATCCCGGTGATGATCCGGTCGCGGCGCTCGTTGAGCACCGGCTCGATGTCGTCGAGAGTTGGCTCTTGGCTGACGCTCGCCGCCACGGCAGGGGCGGACGCAGGCTTCGGCGTGGCGGGGATAGCGGTCATCGGTCGTAGCTTCGCCGCCCCCGCAGACGCGGCGAGCCCCCATCCTACCTCGAATTGGCATGACGCAGCGCTTTGCCCGTCGATGACAACGATGTCAGGATGAGAACCCTGTTACCCTCGGTGCCGGGGCTCGACCCTCGCGAGCGCTCGTCGGGCCGCCGGCCCGACGCGAGTCGGCGGGCGAACGCAGCCGGGAGCTACACTTGCGCTGCAGACCGGACACCGTCCCGCAAGCAGTGCCAGCGTTCGCTACCAGTTGCCCTCAGCACCTCCCGCGTTGCGCAGCACACGATCTCCCGGAGGAACAGATGGCAGTCGGCACCGTGAAGTGGTTCAGCGACGAGAAGGGCTTTGGCTTCATCACACCCGATGACCAGGGCAAGGACCTGTTCGTGCACCACTCGGCGATCGTCGGCAGCGGCTTCAAGTCGCTCGCCGAAGGCGCGAAGGTCTCTTACGACGCCGAGCAGGGCCCGAAGGGCCCGACGGCGAAGAACGTTCAGACGATCTGAGCTGTCGCTCGGGATGGCCCGCTTGCGGGCGGGCCATCCCCCTTTCGTCCCTCCCGGTCGGGCGCCCGGCGGGGCGACGGTCGCGCGCGCCCCGCAGGGCGACCGCGACCCGGAATCGTTGGTTTCACGGGTCGTCCGCAGGTAAGCTGCTGGCGATCAGGCGCGTCGACGCAGAGGGAGCGGCACATGGGATTCGGTGACAAGTTCAAGGACCTCACGCAGCAGGCGAAGGATCGGGTCGCCGAGAACCGCGAAAAGATCCAGGAAGCGGTCGACGCGGCCGCCGTCGCGGCGAACGAGAAGACGCACGGCAAGTACGCCAACAAGATCATGAAGGTCAACGAGAAGACGGGCAGCGCGCTCGACAAGTTCAGCGCGGGGGCGCAGGGCGGCGACGGAACCGACGCCGAGGACGCGGCGGGCGCCCAGGCGTCAGACGACGCTCCCGTCGCGCAGGCGCCGCAGGACTCCACCCCGCCGAGCTTCGCCGACGACGCGCCCGTCGCGCAGCCGCCGCTTGACTCCACCCCGCCGAGCTTCGCCGACGACGCGCCCGCACCCGCCCCCGCTCCCGCTGCGTCGACGGCGAGCATGACGGACGAGCCGAGCCCCGACGGACCGAAGTTCGACGACTAGGGTCGGTGATCAGCCGTCGTTCCCGCGGCGGCTCGAACGCAAGCCAGATCAACCGCGAGCGCGCAGCGGGTCGCTGAGCGCCGGGAGCACCCGCTCGCCGTAGGCGGACAGCGTCGCGTCCTGGGCGTCGTGCTGGAGGTAGAGCCCGAAGTGCTCGACGCCGAGATCCGCGAGCTCCCTCAACCGCGCGACGTGAAGCGCCGGCGGCCCGACGAGGCAGAAGCGCTCGACGATCTCGTCCGGGACGAACTGCGCATGGGCGTTGCCGGCTCTGCCGTGCTCGTTGTAGTCGTAGCCGCGGCGCCCGTCGATGTAGTCCGTCAGGGTGCGCGGGACCGCAGCGCCCTCACCGCCGTAGCGGCCCACGATGTCGGCGACGTGGTTGCCGACCATGCCGCCGAACCAGCGGCACTGGTTGACCGCGTGGGCGTGCTGCCCGTGCGAGTCGTCGGTGATGTAGGCGGGAGCCGCGACGCACATCGTCAGCGCGTCCGGATCACGGCCCGCGGCGGTGGCCGCCTCGCGGACGGTCGCGATGCTCCAAGCCGTGATATCGGGGTCGGCGAGCTGGAGGATGAACCCGTCGCCGACCTCCCCGGCGAGCTTGAGCGCGTTCGGGCCGTACCCCGCGACCCAGATCGGCAGGCGGCTTTCCGGATTCCACGGAAGCCGTACCTGGCTGCCCCGGTACTCGACCGTCTCGCCGTTGCCGAGGCCGCGGACCACCTCGATGCAGTCGCGCAGGTCGGACAGCTTCACCGGCTTGCCGTTGATCGCTCGGACCGCTGAGTCCCCGCGCCCGATCCCGCAGATCGTGCGGTTGCCGTACATCTCGTTGAGCGTCGCGAACAACGACGCGATCAGCGTCCAGTCCCGGGTCGCCGGGTTCGTGACCATCGGTCCCACGATCAACTTGTGTGTGCAGTCGAGGATCCGGCTGTAGATCACGAAGGGCTCCTGCCAGAGGAGATGGGAGTCGAACGTCCACGCGTGCGTGAACCCGTACGTCTCGGCGCGACGCGCGAGCTCGATCACCCGCGCGGCCGGCGGGTTGGTCTGCAGCACGACGCCGAAGTTCACCGGTGCCCCTCCTCCTCCTCCTCCGCCGACAGCTCGACCGCCTGCGACAGCACCTGCGAGACCGCCCGCCCGTACGCATCGATCGCGACGCGCAGCGCCGGTTCCGGTGAGTCCTCGATCGCCGCATGCGAGATCGGAGGGTCCGACTGGGCGAAGATCATCGCGGTCGGGACGATCCGCCCGACCTCGCTCGCGTCGTGGAGGGGTCCGCTCGGGATCGGCGCGCTGTCACCGCCGCCGGCGTCGCGGACTGCTGCGCGGGCGATCTCGACCAGCCTCGGATGAAACGGCGTCGGCGCGACGCTGAGGACGTTGCGCTCACGCATCGTGCAGCCGAACGCGTCGGCGGCCGCCCGGCAGATGGCGAGCGCCTCCCCGAGCATCGCAGCGAGTTCGTCGGCGTCCAGATGCCGCTGGTCGAGCTGCATCTCGGTGCGGCCTGCGATGGCGGTGATCACCCCGGGAGTCGAGTCCATCCGTCCCACCGTTGCGACACCGCCGTGGGCGATCGCGCTCTCCCGGATCTCGAGTAGCGCACGCGACGCGGCCGCCAGCGAGTCCCGGCGCAGGCCCATCGGGGTCGAGCCCGCATGGGCGGCCTGGCCCGTGAACGTGACCAGGTGACGCTCGACGCCGACCGTCCCCGACACGGCTGCCGCAGGCAGCCCGTTCTGGAGCAGGACCGGACCCTGCTCGATGTGCAGCTCGAGATAGGCGGCCGCGCCCGCCAGGGACGCGTTCGCCTCCGCGGCGGCCCGGTCGAGATCGACGCCGCATGCGGCCAGCCCGTCGCCCAGCGTGATCCCGTCGGCGTCGGTCAGCGTGCGCACGTCGTCCGCCGCGAGCGTTCCCGCGCACGCGGAGGAGCCGAGCAGGCTGCGTCCGAACCGCGCGCCCTCCTCGTCAGCCCAGTCGACGAACCGCACCCCGACGGGCAGCGGCTCGTCCGAGTGCAGCAGCTGCCGCATCACCTCGAGCGCGCTGAGCACCCCGAGCGCGCCGTCGAGCCAGCCGCCGTCAGGCACCGCATCGATATGCGATCCGACGATCACGAACGAGTCCGACTCGCCGGCGACGGCGGCCCAGAGATTGCCGGCGGCATCCTCCCAGGGTTCGAGGCCGGCCGCTTCGAGCTTGGCCCGCAGCCATCTGCGCACGGCGAGCCATCGCGGCGTCCACGCGAGCCGGTCGGCGCCGGCGAACCGGCCACCGCTCTCGGCCGCCAGCTGATCGAGGTCGGCGATCACCGCGTTCGGATCGATCCGGATCGCGGTCATTGGTCCACCGCCGCCGCCGCTCGCAGCGAGCGGTGGACGAAGCGCCCGTGTCCGGGCTCGGTCAGGATCTCTCCCCGGTCGTAGACGAGCCTCCCCCGCGAGAACGTGTGGCGGACGCTCGCGCTCGCCGTCTCGCCCTCGTACAGGTCGTAGTCGACGTTCATCAGCGAGTTGGCGACTCCGTACGCGCGCGGGGCGCTCGGGTCGAAGACCACGACATCCGCGTCTCTGCCGGGCAGCAGCGCGCCCTTGCGGTCCAGACCGAACCGCCGGGCGATCGTCGTCGAGGTGCGTGCCACGAGCTCGGACCGTGTCAGGCGTCCTGCCCCGACACCCTCGTCCCAGAGCTTGGGAAGCCGATGCTGGATCAGTGCGAGGCCGTTCGGCACGAGGCTGAAGTTGTCAAGGCCTCGCCGTTTCTGCTCGTCGGTGAATGGGCAGTGGTCGGTCGACACGCTCTCGAGCACACCTCGCTTGAGGTACCGCCACAGTGGATCGTGGTTGGCGGCGTCCCGGAGTGGTGGCGAGCAGATGTACCTGCAGCCCTCGACTCCCGGGCGGCGCAGGGCATCGACGTCGTTCACCAGGTACTGGACACACGTCTCACCGGTCACCTGCACGCCGCGGTCCTGCGCAGCCTCGATCTCAGCCGCCGCGGCCGCGCACGTCACATGCACCACGAACAGGCTGGCGCCGGTGCTCTCCGCGATCCGTGCCGCGCGGCTCGTCGCCTCGGCCTCCACGTACTCGGGCCGGGTCAGCGCGTGATGGATCGCGGACGTCTCTCCGCGCCCGAGCGCGCGGGTGACGAGCAGGTCGACGATGTCGCCGTTCTCGGCGTGGACCATCGTCAGCGCTCCGAGGTCACGGGCACGTTCCATGCACGCCATCAGGGCGTCGTCGCGGGCCATCAGCTCGCCCTTGTACGCCATGAACAGCTTGAACGAGCACAGTCCCGCAGCGACGATCGCGGCCATGTCCTCGAGGACGGCGGCGCTCGCGTTGGTGATCGCCATGTGAAAGCCGTAGTCGACATGCGCCCGCCCCTCGGCACGCCCCGACCACTCGGCAAGGGCGGACTGCAGCGTGTCGGGTTCCCGCTGGATCGCGAAGTCGACGAGACAGGTGACGCCGCCGGCCGCCGCCGCGCGCGTCCCGGTGTCGTAGTCATCCGATGACATCATCCCCATGAACGGCATCGAGAGGTGCGTGTGATTATCGATCAGCCCCGGCAGCACGAAGCACCCTTCGGCGTCGATCACCCTTGCTCCGGCCGGCGCGGTGACCCTGCCGACGGCGGCGATCGACTCTCCTTCGATCAGCAGATCACCGGCGAACTCACCTTCGGCCGTCACGATCGTCCCGTTCGCGATGACTGTGCTCTCGATCATTCAGATCCTCTCAAGCTGCGTGGCACCGGGGCTTGGTGACCGCAAAGGCTAATCCCTGAGTGAGGTGCCGGGCGCGCTGCGCTGCGCCGCCGTGCTAGACCTTGCCGAGTGTCGAGGATCGCGGTCACCGGAGGCAGTGGCAAGGCGGGGCGCGTCGTCGTCCGCGACCTCGCCGCGCACGGGCACGAGGTGCTGAACATCGACATCGTGCCATCGCCCGAATCGTCGGCACCCGATTCGCCGGTCCCTCTTCTGCGCGCCGATGTCACCGACTTCGGTCAGACGCTCGAGGCGCTGAGCGGCCGCGGACCCGGATCCGGGTTCGATGCCGTCGTCCACCTCGCCGCAATTCCCTCGCCGGATCATGCGACGCCCGACCACGTGTTCCGCACGAATGTGACGAGCACGTACACCGTCTTCAGCGCAGCCGCCAGGCTCGGCATCGAGCGCATCGTCTGGGCCTCGAGCGAGACGATGCTCGGTCTGCCCTTCGACCGGCCGCCCGACTACGCGCCTGTCGACGAGGCGCACGTCTACCCGGAGACGAGCTACGCGCTGTCGAAGGTCCTCGGGGAGGAGATGGCGCGGCAGACCGCGCGCCGGCACGGCACGACCGTGATCGGGTTGCGCTTCTCGAACATCATGGTTCGCACCGATTACGAGCGCTTCCCGGGGTACTGGGACGATCCGCAGTTGCGCCGGTGGAACCTCTGGGGGTACGTCGACGAGAGCCATGTCGCTCAGAGCGTGCGGCTGGCGCTCGCGGCCGACCTGCACGGAGCTGACAGCTTCATCATCGCGGCCGCCGACACGGTGATGAAGGCTCCCAGTCTCGAGCTGATGGCCGAGGTCTACCCGGGGGTCACCGTCGCCGATGCCGTCCAGGGCCACGACACGCTGCTCGCGATCGACAAGGCGCGCAGGATCCTGGGTTACGCGCCCGAGTTCAGCTGGCGCGAGCTGTTCTGACCCTGCGGCGCTCACCGCCGGTGCATTACTGTGGTGGCGATGAAGGTCACCTGGGGGATCATCTCGACTGCCCTGATCAACCGCCGGTTCATCGCCGGCGCGCGCGAGGCCCCGAACGTGGAACTGCTCGCCGTCGCGAGTCGCGAGCAGGCGCTCGCCGAGCGGTACGCGGCGGAGCATGGGCTCCCGCGCGCGTACGGCAGCTACGAGGCGCTGCTCGCCGACCCCGAGATCGAGGCCGTGTACATCTCGTTGCCGAACTCGTTGCACGTCGACTGGAGCATCCGCGCCCTCGAGGCGGGCAAGCACGTTCTCTGCGAGAAGCCGCTTGGACGCCGGGCGGCCGACGTCGAGCGCGCGTTCGACGTCGCGCAGGCCGCGGGCCTGTTCCTGATGGAGGCGTTCATGTATCGCCACAATCCCCAGACACGCCGGCTCGCCGAGCTCGTTGCCGGGGGCGCGATCGGGCGCCCGCGAATGATCCGCGCGTCCTTCAGCCATCACGGCGCCGGTCCCGGGAACGTCCGTCTCAGCGCCGCGCTCGAGGGCGGGGCGCTGATGGACGTCGGCTGCTATTGCGTCAGCGGCGCGCGGCTGCTCGCCGGGGAGCCCGTCCGGGTCAGCGGCGAGCAGGTGATCGGGGGCGAGGGTGTCGACGTGACGTTCGCCGGAACGCTGCGGTTCGCGGACGACGTGGTTGCCCACTTCGACGCGGGCGTCGCGCTCGCCGACCGCTCCGAGTTCGAGGTCAGCGGCGAGGACGCCTCGCTGTACCTCGCAGATCCGTGGCATTGCCGGCGGCCGGCGATCGAATTGCGCACCGATCGGGGCACCGAGCGGATCGAGCTGGACCGTGCTGATTCGTATGGCCTCCAGGCGGACAACCTGTCGCTCGCGATCCGCGGCACGGCCGCGCCGCTGCTCGGCCGCGCCGACGCTGTCGGGCAGGCGCGCGCGATCGAGGCCCTGTACGAGGCCGCGAACGGCGGGACGGTCGTGGCGCTCTAGAAGTGGTGCCTCGCTGTCGCCGCGGTCACCTTCACCCCGTCGGACAGCGTGAACAACCGGGTGAGGGTGATCGCGATCTCGCCCGAGGCCGTGAATCTGGCGCTGCCGCGGAGTGAGACGCGCCGCAGCCGTGCCAGCAGCTTGTCGACGCCGGCGACCAGGTGGAGCTGCAACTTCCCGGTCGTCCCCTTCGCGAGGCTGAGCGATCCGGCTGCGATCAGGATCGTCCTCTGGCCCGCCCGGTACGACCACTGCAGCTTGACGGTACCGGCCTCCGGGAGCCGGTAGCGGTTGAACGTGTAGCCCCGCGCCTTGAGCACGCTGGCGATCCGCACCCCGTTGCCCGTCGGCGCGATCTCGGTCGAGAGCGTCGCGTCAACAGCGGCACGCGAGGGCTCGCTCCCGCTCGTCGGGGCCTCCGTCGGAGTCGAGCCCGCCGCGCCCGTCGGGCCGGCCGGGCCCGCCGGCCCCGGCGGCCCCGCGGTCGGCGTCTGCGGCACCAGGCAGCCCGTGGCGCCGACCGCCTCGAACTGGGCGACCGAGCAGTACGCGATCTCGGGGTAGTAGCTGTCCATCGCCGCCTGCGCCGTCTCGCCCGGCGGGATCGCTCCGATCGCCTCGCTGAACGAGGGGGCCGCCAGGATCTGGCGGTAGATGATGATCCCGGAGATCGGGCTCCCCCAGGGCAACCAGTTGACGCCGTCCGCGGGGGTGGCGTTGCCTGGTTGATCAGCGGCGGTGGAGATCACGAACGTGGCGACGGCACCGTCCTGGATCGCCTCGTGATCGGAGACGCAACCGTACGGGACGAGCGTGTACTCGCCGTAGTCGCAGATCGACCAGTACCGGACCTGGGCCGGCGCCCACGGTGGGTCGCCGCCGTTCGTGTCCGGGAACGTCGGCGTGCGCATCCTGATGACGACCACGGATCCGCTCGGCGGGTCGATCTGCGTTTCGAGGTAGCTGGCGTCGTCGTTGGGCAGGGAGCTGATCTCGACGGGTCCCCATGCGGGCGCGTCGGCTGAGGTGAGCGCGGGGGGGACGGATGCGATCGTCTGCCGCTCCGCGTCGCCGGGCCCGGTGACGCATCCGGCCGCCGTCTGGGTCACGATCCCGGCGAACGTCGTCGACACCTGCGGGAGCCCGGCGCCGCCCGTGGGATCGGTCGGGCTGTCCGAGTCATAGACCCGGTAGAGCACCGTGACGAGCTGTTCGTTGGCGCCTACGTACAGCGTGTTGGGCGCCGGGGTGGCCGGCTCGGGCTCGGCGAGCACGCGGACCGCGTAGGTCCCCGAAGCCGCGACGGCCGCGCCCGGCTGGAACGGATTGGTCCCGGTCGCCGGTTGGATCTCGGCGTCATAGAGATGGGTTCCGGTCGGCGCGCCGGTGGCGTTGTAGGCGCTGATGCTCATGTAGCGGGCCTGCGGGAAGCTGCCGGCGATCACGAGCCCGGCCCCGGGGGTGGCGAGCATCGACGTCACCCAGTACGACGCGTTGAGATCGGCGCCGTAGCCGTCGACGCCACCGCTGCCGACCTGGATCCCCCACGCGCAGCCGGGCGGACCGGTCGCGGCGATCGACGCCGGAGCGGCGGCGAGCACGAGCAGGGCGGCCGCTGCCGTCGCCGCCAGCGAGGCGGCGATCGCAGCGCAGGTGTGCCGTCCGCAAGCGAGCACGCGCGTCCCGCGCACACCACCGCCGGCGGAGCTCTCGCGCCCCGCGTGACCACCCGTCGCGGTGGCCCCTGGACGTATCCGGTGTCTCAAATGTCCAGAAATTGTATGAAGCCCGGCAAGCGGATGTGCCGCTTCGGCCCGGAGCGGGCGGTCGCGGCGGGCGGCTCAGTTCGGGACGGTCAGCAGCGCGGCGCTCGCGGGCGGCATCTGGAGCGCGAAGGCGCCCCCGATCGCGTGGATCGCCGTGATCCGCGCGTTGCCTCCAAGTGCTCCGGTGGCGCTCCAGCGCCCGAAGCTCTGCCCGGCGAGGGTGACGCCCGAGGTCGCGGTCGGGCTGGGCGCGAGCAGACGCTCGAGCGTCGCGACGGGTCGCGCCAGCGGCTGCCGGATGACGACGGGCAGCTGCCGGTTGGAGTCGTTGATCAGCACGACCCTGACCGTCCCGTCGCCGGCGCGCGTCGCGTAGGTGTCGAGCCCGCTCGTCGGGTCGCTGCCAATTCCGTCCGTGGCGGCGACGACGCTTGCGGGCAGCAGTCGAGCGCCGGCCGGTGCCGCCCGCGCGAACATCAGCAGTCCGTAGTACAGCGGCGCCACCCGCGCCAGCCAGCGATGATCGCGCCGGATGAACGAGAACGGCTCGTAGGTGGATCCGGCGAAGGTGTGGATGTTGACCCCGTCGGCGCCGGCTGCCGCGAGCTTGAACAGAGCGCCGACTGCCCACAGCGCCGACGCGAACGTGTTGCTGACGCCCGCCTTGCCCATGCACGAGACCGAATTCAACTCATCGAGCCGGAACTGCAGGCCGTGCGCATGGGCAGCTGCGATCGCGTCTTGCACGGAGGCCGCCGGCGAGCTCGCGGCCTGCGGGTCCAGCAGATTCGCGACCGTCGGGTACTGGGGCGATGTGGCGGGCGTGTAGCAGCCGTGCAGGGGGTAGGCATGGTCGGTCACGGTCGTCACACGCGGGTCGCCCGCCAGCGATCGGCTCGCCGCGGTCACCCACGGCTGCGTGCCCGAGGCTGGGCCTGCGAGCGGCACGTCCGCCGGGAGCGAGGAGCTGATCCGCTGGAAATCGTGGACATACGCAGCGACCTGATAGGTCGCGGGCCGGCCCTTGACGGACACGCCGGCGGCGTTCGTGTACCAGCCGAACGCGCCGTACAGCTCAGGCTCGTTCCCCAGTTCGAAGCCGGCGACGAGACCGCGCCCCAATCCGTCGACGAGCGCGCGAGCCTCGGCTCCGGCGATCCGGCGGCTGTCGGCCTCCAGATTGATCCCGAGGATCAGCTGCGCGTCGAGCGCCGTCGCCGCGGCGCGCGTCACCGCCAACCACCGCTGTGTGATCGAGTAGCTGACGCCGCCCGGACGCCGGACTCCGGGGACGGGCCACCAGGTCCAGTCGGTCGAGTCCCCTCCGATCCGCAGCACCGGACGGGCGCCCGGAGCGAGCGCGCGCACCAGGGCCAGGAAGGTCGGGTTCGGCGCGGCCGGATTGCGGCCGAGGTACGGCAGCACCGAGGTGTATTCGGTGGACAGGCCGATGAAGCCCGGTGCCACCGGCGCACCTGCCGCCGAACCGGACACCTGAACGTCGATCCCCGGCGGAACCGCGGCGGCCGTTCCGCCGGTGTCGAAGCCATCGATGCCGATTCCGAAGGCCGCAGACGTGAGCGCGAGCACGAACGCGAGGCCGATCGCGAGCCGGGCCGGCACGCCCCTCCGGCGCCCGGCCCGCGTCCGTCTGTTCGCCGGGCACTGATCAGACACTGTGATCAGTCTCGCATTTGCGCTGGTGCAACGTTCTCGAAGTTCCTCTCCGGTCTGACGGGCGGTACGAGGGTGGGACGGAAACGAGAACTACTCGACAATCGGCCCCGGCTTGGGGTCGGAGCGCGGTTGACCCGAGTGGTCGTTTCGGCGAGATCTCGCTGCTGGGGACGGGTCAGCAGTCGCCGCCGACCGCCTTGACGCACGCTGCCGCCGCTGCGGCCCCCGCCTCGAGCTTGCGCATGATCGCGCCGATGTCGGCGGGGTCGGCGAGGAACTGCTGGAACAGCAGCCACATGCCCTGGTAGGGGTCGGAGCCGAAGGCGGTCGGCTCCTGGTCGGACAGACCGAAGCGGATCGCCGTTGCATCGACGAGCCGGTGCGCGAGCCTGCGGCTGAGCGCATCCGGGTAGTCGCCCAGCGGAAGCTTGCGGTTCGGCGAGATGAAGCCCCCGGCCTTCGCCCAGATCGCCCCGGCAGCGGGCGTCGCGAGGAACCGGAGCAGCCGCTCGGCACCGGGCCGCTTGGTGAAGAGCACCGCGACATCGCCGCCGACCTCGGTTGTCGGGTTCGCCGTCGGTGCCGGCGAGGGGAAGTCGAAGAAGCGGGCGTCTCCGGGGGGTAGCGAGGCCGGCAGGTAGCTGCGGACGAAATCGCCCTCGAACACCATCGCCGCCCGTGGATGGCTGCCGAACACCTGCTTGACGGACTCGGCGAACGTCGTGCGCGACGAGACGGAGAGCGGACCGGAGAGGGCGCGCTGGCCGAAGATCTGGCCGAGCAGGACAAGGGCGTGACGGACGCTCGGGTCGGTCCACTTGATCCGGTTGTCGGCAAGTTCCTGGTAGCGCTTCGGCCCGGCCGTCGCGAGATAGACGTTCTCGAACCAGTCGGTCAGTGTCCACCCGGTCGCGCCACCGATCGCGAACGGCTGGATTCCGACCGCCACGAGCTTGTGGGCGTCGGCGATCAGCTGTGCCCAGGTCCGTGGCGGATGCGCGATTCCGGCTCGCGCGAACGCCTGCGGCCGGTACCAGATCATCGACTTGGCGGCACCTTTGAACCAGACGCCGTAGAGCCGGCCGTCAACCGAGCCCAGCTGCCTCCAGGCGGGCGAGTAGTTGCGTGCCACCAGGTCGCCCACGATCGGCCCGAGCGGCTTCAGGTCGCCGGCGCGGACGAAGTCGTCCATCGTGCCCGGCTGCGGCAGCAGCGCCACGTCCGGGACGCAATGGGCCCTGACCAGTGTCGCGAGCACCGTCGCGATCGAATGCGTGTCGTACGCGTAGCTGACCTGGATCCCCGTCTGCTCCTGGAACAGCCCGAGCGTCTTCGCGAACTCGGTCGCCTCCTGGCCGTTCCACACCCCCGCGACCACGATCCGGTTGCCGCCCGAGCATTGCGCGGACAGCGGCGCGATCGGCACCGATGCGCGGCTGGTCCCGCCGACCAGGCCCGAGGGACGGACCACGATCAGGCCGGCGATCAGCAGCGCCAGTGCGATCGCCACGGACCCGATCGCACGAGTCCGCGCTTGCCGCAGCCTCGAGCGATGCCCTCGCTCGCGTCGGCGGTGGCCGCCTCGCCCGTGCCGGCGGTCGTTTCCGGCGCCCAGCCCGCTGCGCTCGTGCTCGAGCGCAGCGAGCACCCTCACGTCGAGCCCGGATGGCGGCGGCGGAATCTCGGCCTGGAGCGCCATCCGGGCGCCGAGCATCCGCTCGACCGTCTCGCTGCAGCTCTGACACTGCGCCAGGTGCGCGCGCACCGCGTCCGTCAGTTCGCCGTCGAGCGCCGCCTCCCAGAGGTGGTCCTCAGCTCTGTCCGGACGGCGCATGTCGCGCGTCATGCGTTCGTCCAGAAGAAGGGCGTGGGCGTCGCAAGCGCCTCGAGTGCGGCTTCGCGCCGCTCGCTGCCGGCCGCTTTCAGCAGGCTCTCGACCTCGAGCAGCCAGGACGCATGCGAGACGGCGCGGCGCATCTGCCAGCGCGGATGGTCAGCGAGCCAGTGCTGGGCGCTCGCACGAGCCTGCGGCTGGCGAGCATCGACGACGGCGAGCACGTTCAGCGCCGACGGGATCCGGCCGTCGAGGCGATCGAAGAACTCGACGAGTTCGAGATGGGCTCGCCGCCGCCGTCCGTCCGCCCCGCGCACAACATCCTCGATCATCTCGGCGACCGTCCCCTGGCGGTGGCCGTTGCGTGGCTCCGGATGGAACGAGGCGACGATCGCGCTGTCCGGAGGGTCGTGATAGACGCCCCAGATCTCCGCCGGTGCCTCGCCGGGCGAGTCGCTGATCAGCGGCGCGAGCTGGCGCCGCGCTCGGCTCAGCCGCGAGCGCAGCGTCGACGGCGCCGCGACGGCGAGGATCGCGGCGGCCTCGTGGCTGCGGTAGCCGAGGACGTCAACCAGCATGAAGGCCTCCCGATCCTCGGGCGCGAGTTGCGCGAGGGCACGCCGGAAATCGAGCATCGAGAGATCGTCGGCCGCGGTCGCCGTCAGCTCCGGCAACCGTTCGTCGTCGAGCGAGACCGACGGGCGCCTCTGCTCCGCGCGAAGCCGGTCGAGGCAGACGTTGCGGCAGATCGTCAGCAGCCACGGCCGCACCGATGCGATCTCGCCGGACGACGAGAGTGCTCGCAGTGCCTTGACGAACGTCTCCTGCAGGCTGTCCTCGGCCTCGTGGATATCGCGCAAAGTCAGGTATGCGAGGTTCCAGACGTCCGGCTTGTAGCGGTGGTAGAGCAGCGCAAAGGCCTCGCGATCGCCGTCGCGAGCGGCCTTGACGAGGGCACCATCCCCCTCCCCCGGGTCGCGCATCCATCACTTATAGACGATCGAGCGTGGTCGATTGACGAACTCTTCCTCGGCGGTGCCTGCGAACTGAACGGCGCACCGCGTCGTCAACCGCGGGCTCCCGATCGTCTTAACGGACAGAGGAAGTGCGGCCGCGTGTCGCACGGAACCGAGGAGAGGAGGCATACGGATGCTTGGAACGTTGATCAGGGCGGGCGACGTGCTCGACCTGTTCACGCTCGAGGAGCCGGAGTGGGGGGTCACGGCGACGGCGCAGCGGCTTGGGATCGGCAAGTCGCTCGCACACGAATCACTCGCGACCCTGACCGAGATCGGGTTGCTCCAGCGCGTCGGTCACGGCCGCTACCGGTTGGGGTGGCGCAACATGTCGCTGGCTGCGGTGCTGCTTCGCACGAATGCGCTCAGCGCGCATTCCCGTCCGGTCGTCCGTGATCTGGTGCAGTCGCGCGGGATGTCGGTGAGCCTGGTCGCCTGGGACCGCGGCCGTGTGATCCTGATCAACCGCCAGGGCCACTGCGAAGCGCGCTCACCCGCTGCCGGGGCGGTGCTGCCGGTCGACGACTCCGCGGCCGCGCGCGTCCTGATGGCGAGCCGCCCCGGCGCTGAGTTGGCGCTGCTGTGGGGCTCCGGCGGCCTCCGGACCCGCCACCTGACGCTCGAGGCCCTGGCGGCCGACCTCGCGGAGGTGCGGCGGTCGGGATGGGCACAGGACCGGACGCCCGCCGCCGGCGCCGTCTCCGTGGCGGCCCCGGTGCGTGGCGTCGATGGCGACGTGACAGCCGCGCTGAGCCTGGCGCCGGCGTTCGCGACGGCGAGCCACGACGTCTGCAACCACGCGAAGCTCGCGGTTGCCGCGGCTGCCCGCATCTCCGAGGCGATCCGGGGAGCGGTCGCGCCGGTCTGACCCCAACATTCAGGCGTGCTCCGACCGGGCCCGGGCCGGGTCCGGCTCCGGCTCGAGTTCGAGCCAGACGGTCGTGTCTGCCGGCACCGCGCCCGCCGAAGTCAGCGCTCCGCTGCCGAGGAGCGGGCGGCTGCCGGCGGGGAGAGCCACGGGCTCGGCGGTCACGTTGACGATGCAGGCGAACCCGGGCGCGCGTGAGAACGAGAGCGCGCCGTCGGGCGCCGGCCGCCACTCGAGGCCACCGTCGCCGAGCGCGGGATGCTCGCGCCGGATCCGCAGGGCGCTGCGGTACAGCTCGAGCATCGAATCGGTGGCGCCCGTCTCCGCCGCGACGCTCAGCCCGGCCCAGGTGTCCGGCTGCGGCAGCCACGGCGCGGCCGCCCCGGTCGGACTGAACCCGTACGGCGGCTCGCTGCCGGACCATGGAATCGGAACGCGGCAACCGTCGCGGCCGCGATCGGTGCGTCCCGACTGCTCCCAGGTGGGATCCTTGAGCGCGTCCGTCGGCAGGTCCTCCACCTCGGGAAGGCCGAGCTCCTCCCCCTGGTAGACATACGCGCCACCCGGCAGCGCGAGCATCAGGAGCGCGGCCGCCCGGGCTCGACGGAGCCCGAGCGCGAAGTCCGCGGGCAGATCCTCCAGGTCGTGCAGATGCCTGAGCTCGCGGACGCCCTGCGGTCGCGCATAGCGCGAGACCTCGCGGGCGACGTCATGGTTCGAGAGCACCCACGTCGGCGGCGCGCCGACGGCCTCGTGCGCCTCGATCGACTCGCTGATCGAGCGAGCCAGCGCGTCGGCGCGCCACGGAGTCAGCAGGAACTCGAAGTTGAAGGCGGTGTGCAATTCGTCGGCCCGTACGTACCGCGCGAGCCGCAGCGGGTCCACCACCCACGCCTCGGCGACGAACACCCGCGGCTCCGCGTAGGAGTTGGCGAGGCTGCGCCAACGACGGTAGATCTCGTGCACTCCCTCCTGATCCCAGTGCGGATGGCTCCCGCCACCGCCCGCCGGCAGCGGCCAGGTCAGCGAGCCGGCGTTCGGGAGCCCGTTCGCCTTTGCGAGGCCGTGCGCCACGTCGATCCTGAACCCGTCCACGCCCAGGTCGAACCAGAAGCGCATCGTCCGGTCGAACTCGGCGCGCACATCCTCGTTCTCCCAGTTGACGTCCGGCTGCTCGGGCGTGAACAGGTGCAGATACCACTCGCCCGGCGTCCCGTCGGTTCCGTTGACGCGCGTCCAGGCCCCGCCGCCGAAGTTGCTGTGCCAGTCGTTCGGCGGCTGCTCGCCGCCCGGGCCGAGACCGGGCCGGAAGATGAAGCGGTCGCGCTCGGGCGACCCCGGTGGGGCGGCGAGCGCCGCCTGGAACCACGGGTGCTCGTCGGACAGATGGTTCGGGACGATGTCGAGCAGCACCCGCAGGCCCAGACGGTGCGCGTCGGCGATCATCGCCTCGGCGTCGGCGAGCGTCCCGAACAGCGGGTCGATGTCGCGCAGGTCGGAGACGTCGTAGCCCGCGTCCCGCATCGGTGAGCGGTACCACGGATTGATCCACAGCGCGTCGACGCCGAGCTCCGCGAGATGGCTCAGGTGCGCCCTGATCCCGGCGATGTCGCCGACACCGTCGCCGTTGCCGTCGGCGAAGCTGCGGATGTAGACCTGGTAGATGACGGCGCTGCGCCACCACGGGCTCGCCGCTCTGCTCACGCGTTGCTCCAGGGCTCAGTGGCCCCCTCCGCTCCGGCTGCGATCGTGACGGTCGCGGACAGCGGCAGGGTCTGCGAGGACGGCCCCGCTGACAGCAGCACGGTTCCGGGCTCCACGGCCCAGGCTCCACTTTCGACATCCCAATGCTCGAGGGCACGCGCGGCGACCCTCAGGCGCGCGGTCACGCGCTCGCCGGGGGCGGCCTCGACATGCCCGAAGGCCGCGAGCCACCGCGCCGGGCGCTCGAGCCGGCTGCCGGGCCGGCTCGCGTACATCTGCACGAGCTCTCGGCTCGGCCGCTCGCCGGTGTTGCGAACCGTGACTGCGACCTCGAACGCGTGACCCGGGCCGACCAGCTCCGGGGCGCTCAGGGACGCGTACTCCCAGGTCGAGTACCCGAGTCCGTGACCGAACGGGTAGCGGACCGGCCGGCCATGCACGGCGACCGCGCGGTAGCCGAGGTGGAGACCTTCCCCGTACACGAGCCGGCCGTCGACCGGATCGCACGACGGCAGCCCGTGCTCGGCGAGCGGCCAGGTCGTCGGCAGCCGGCCGCCGGGCTCGGACGCACCGAGCAGCACGTCGGCGAGCGCATTGCCGAACTCCTGCCCCGGATACCACGCGAGCAGCACGGCAGCAACTTCGCCGGCCCAGGGCATCAGCACCGGCGCGCCCGAGTTGACGATCACCACGGTCCGCGCGTTGGCCGCGGCGACCCGCCGCACGAGTTCGTCCTGCGGGCCGGGAAGTGCGAGTCCGGTGCGGTCCGCGCCCTCGCTCTCGAATTCGGCGGTCGTGCCGACGACGACGACGGCGACGTCGGATCTCCGGGCGAGCGATTCGGCGCGCTCGAGCTCCTCCTCGGGCGTGCCGTGCGGCGCCAGCAGGTTGAGCTGGAACGCGAGTCCGATGTCGCCCAGCTCGCTCGCCGCCGAGCCGACCTCGTGCGCGAGGACGACTTCGATCTGCTCCCCACGGGCCAGCCGGACCGCGTGCCGCAACTGCGGCGGCATCGTCAGCGCCGCGATCGGATCGGCGCCCGGCTGCGCGTGCAGCGTTTCCTCGCACGCGAGCTCGCCGTCGATGCGGAGCCGGTAGTGGCCGGGCCCGGATGCCCCGATCTCGTAGGTGCCGTCCTCGATCGCCCGCACGATCGCGCAGACCTCGACCCAGGCGAGCCTGCCGCCGAGCTCGAGCGACCGCGGCCAGTTGAACTCGCACTCGAGCCGGTGCTCGGTGTGGAGCACCTCGCCGTTGCGAGCGAGGAAGCGGACCTCGGCGCCGGGGAGCCCCCCTGGCGTCCGGATCCAGGGCACGCTCGCGACCGGGAGCCGGTCGCTGATCAGCGGTCCAGGGGCGTGATCGACCGTGGCACGCCGAGCCAGCGCCGCGCGCAGCCCGTCCAGTGCCGTGACGCCGTACGGCGCGAACACCTTGGCACTGCCGCCCCCGGTCGCGATCGTGGCCGCGTTGGGACCGATCACGGCCATCCGGCCGATCGCGCCAGCGTCGAGCGGAAGCAGTCCGTCGCGGTTCGCGGCCAGGACGAAGCCCGCGCTCGCGGCCCGCCGCAGCGTCGCCGCGATCTCACCGGCGGCGAGGCCGTCCGCATCCCCCTCGTGACCGTCGAGCGCGCCGACCCGCGCCGCCAGGCGCAGGACCCGCTGGACCTTCTCGTCGATCGCCGCCTCCGGCACCTCGCCGTCGTCGAGCGCGTCGACGAGTGCCTCGCCCCACGGCCCATCCGGCCCCGGCATCACCAGGTCGAGCCCGGCGCGCGCCGAGCCGACGGTGCTGCGCGTCGCGAACCAGTCGGACATCACGACGCCGTCGAACCCGAGCTCATCGCGCAGCACCCCTCTGAGCAGCTCGCTCTCGGTCATGAAGACGCCGTTGACCCGGTTGTAGGCGGCCATCACCGCCCACACGCCGCTCCGCACAGCCGCCTCGAACGGCGCCAGATAGACCTCGTGCAGCGTCCGCTCGTCGACGCGCGCGTCGACCGTGTGCCGTTCGGTCTCGGACTCGTTGGCGATGAAGTGCTTCGCGGTCGCCGCCACGCCCGCGCTCTGCACGCCGCGGACGAACGCGACGCCGATCCGCGCGGTCAGCAGCGGGTCCTCGCTGAAGCACTCGAAGTGGCGGCCGCCGAACGGAGAGCGGTGCAGGTTGAGCGTCGGCGCGAGCAGGACGTCGACGCCCTTGCGCCGCGCTTCGGAGGCGAGCAGCCCGCCGACCACCGAGACCAGCTCCTCGTCCCAGCTGGCGGCCAGCGACGTCGGGCACGGGATGCTCGCCGACGTGTCGCGCTCGTCCCAGCGCTCGCCGCGCACGCCGACCGGTCCGTCGGAGAAGACCATCCGGCGCAGCCCGATCTCGGGCTTTGCTCGCACCGACCAGAAGTCGGCGCCGGTCAGCAGGCAGATCCGGTCGTGCAGCGAGAGCGTCGCGACGCGGTCGGCAAGATCATGCTCATCAACGCTTCTCCGCTGGGTCCTGGCTGTCTCGGAAGTCACCCGTCCGCTGCCTCTGATCGATCCGGATCGTGCTGGCTTTCTAGAGCCGGGGTCGGGCGCCCGCCAGCGCCGTTCGGACATCGCGAACGGGCGGACCGGCCTGCGGGCCGGTCCGCCTCGCCGGCGGCGGACGCCGAGCCGGCGAGTTGGACGCTCGGAGGGCTGACCTGGGGCTCAGGTCGTCCCGCGGGCGACGACCGCCAGCGGCGCGAGTTCCACCGTTGGCCCGGGCAGCTCGCCGCGGAGCATCTCGAGCAGCAGCGTGATGCCGCGCAGGCCGGTCTCGCGCAGCGGCTGGCGAACGGTCGTGAGCTGGAGCACCGAGGCGACCTCGATGTCGTCGAAACCGATCACGGCCACGTCATCGGGTACGCGCAGCCCGAGGCTTCGTGCCGCCTCGAGCACCCCCATCGCCTGCAGATCGGAGGCCGCGAAGATCGCCGTCGGGGCCTGGTCGCCGCCCAGCAGCGTGGCCGCGAGGGACCGGGCCTCGGTGCGGCCGTGCTCGCCGAGCGCGAGCGCGGCCCTGTGTTCGATTCCCGCCTCCGCGAGCCGGCGTTCGAAACCGCGGCAGCGCAGCTCGCTCGAGCTGAAGCCGAGCGGGCTCGGCGCATCGCCGATGAACCCGACCCGCACGTGGCCCCGCTCGAGCAGGTGTTCCGCCGCCAGTTCGCCGCCGTGCACGTTGTCGATCGCAATGCTCGGCAGCGCCGGATGTCTGGCGTCGACGAGCACCGCCGGCAGGCCCTCCCGCTGCAGTTGGGAGACCTCGTCGTTCGAGGGTTGCAGGGAGACGATCAGGACGCCGTCGACGCGGTCCTTGCGCGCGAACTCACTGAAGGCGTCGGCGCGCTGCTTGGCGGTCGTCGCGTCGAACAGGAGGAGGTCGTAGTCGCCCGCGTGAGCGAGCCGCTCGATCACGCCCCGCAGGCGCTCGTGAACCGACAGGCTCGTGACGAACGGGAGGACGACGCCGACCGTCTGCGTGCGGCCGAGCGACAGCGCCCGGGCGGTCGCGCTACGCCGGTAGCCGAGCTCCTCGATCGTGCACTGCACGCGGCGGCGCGTCTCCTCGCTGACGAGTGGGCTGTCGTTGAGAACGCGGGAGACGGTGCCGACGCCGACCTTCGCGTGCCGCGCCACGTCCCGAATCGTCAGTCCTTCAGCTCGCCGCTCCATCGCTTTCGCCTCTGTGTCCGCCTCGACCGGCGGCCGTCCGTGACCCGAGGTGATAGCAGGCGCCGTCACGATTGTGCACGCCCGGGCTTGACACGTGGGTGCGGCGGGTGCACAATGGAACCGGTTCCAATCCGCAGCCGGTCGCGCCCCGCTCGGGGGTCACGGAAACGGAGCGGGACCGCGAAGCGGGAGGAGCTGAGGAATGCAGATGTCACGATTGCTGAGCGCCCATCCGGACTGCCGGAGACCGCGCGAGTCGCCGATCACGACGCCTTCGCGCCCGCCTTCCCGGCCGTGCGCCGGCGCCGAACCACAGGACCGGTGAAGACGATGCTGGGAACGCTGATGCGAGCCGGAGACGTGCTCGATCTGTTCACCGTCGAAGAGCCCGAGTGGGGCGTGACCGCGACGGCTCAGCGTCTGGGGATCGGGAAGTCGCTCGCCCACGAGGCGCTCGCGACGATGACCGAGATCGGGCTCCTGCAGCGCGTCGGTCATGGCCGTTATCGACTGGGCTGGCGGACGATGTCGCTCGCGTCGGTCCTGATGCGGACCAGTGGCCTTGGTGCCTGCGGCCGCCCGATCATCCGAGATCTCGGCGAGGGGCGCGGCCTGACCGTGAGCCTGCTCGCCTGGGAGCGCGGTCGGATGCTGTATCTGGGCCACCACGGTCGGCCGTCTGCCGAGGGTGGTTCCGCGCCGCTGGCGGGAACCACGGTTCCCGCCGACGCCGGCGCCGCCGCGCGCGTGCTGCTCGCGAGCCGCCCGCCGGCTGAGGTCAGCGCGCTGTGGGCTGGTGGCGGTCTGGACGGCTGGCACGGGAGCCTCGCGGAGCTGATCACCGATCTTGCCGAGGTGCGCCGCGTCGGGTGGGCACAGGACCCGCCTCGGAGCGAGCGCCCGAGCGTCGCTGCGCCGGTCCGAGACCCGTGTGGAGATGTCGTTGCGGCGATCCGGCTCGAGCCGCGCAGCGATGCCGGTGAGCTCGATCTTCGCCGCCACGCGTTCCTCGCGGTCGCGGCGGCGAGCCGGATCTCGCAGGCGCTCCGCACGCGTACCGCCGCGGCATGAGCTCGTCCGGCGCAAGCGCTTGGGCCCGGCCTGCGCAGGCGCTTGGGCCCGGCCTGCGCAGGCGCTTGGGCCCGGCCTGCGCAGGCGCTTGGGCCCGCCCGGCGCAAGCGCTTGGGCCCGTGCGCCTGACGGGGTCACTCGTTGCGAGCGGCCGCGTCGACACCGTCCGGCATAGACGAACGCGGCTGGGCGGTGCCCTGCCGCAGCGGTACGAATCAACTGCGCAGTTGCGTTCACCAAGACCACCCCGATTCACCATTCACGGAAACACCCCCGTCTATCCAACAACCGGAAAGTGGAGTGAGTAGTGTTTGCTGCAACCGCACGCATGCGGAAGGTCGTCAACCGCAGGTCCGTCGTCGCCGCTGGGGCAGCGAGTCTCGCTGCCGGCGTCGCCGTCCTCGCCTCCGGTGGAGCCGCCTCCGCCGCAAAGAACGCGCTTGCCACCGCCCCGGGCAACGCGATGTCCGGCAATATCACCTGGTGGGCGAGCCCGATCTCGACGAGCGGCGCTGACGTCCGCAAGGTCTGGATCGCGGCGTTCGAGAAGGCCTACCCGCACATCAAGGTCACGCTGATCAGCGGACCGACCAGCACCGACACGAACCGTGCAACCCTGACCACGCAGATCTCCGGCGGCGCCGGTCCTGACGTGTTCATGGGCGACGTGGTCTGGCCTGCCCAGTTCGGCGCGCACCAGCTGGCGCTTCCGCTGAGCAAGTATCTGCCGGCGAGTTACTGGTCGACGTTCGCGTCCGGCCTCGTCGCCGGCGCGACCTACAAGGGACAGGTGTACGGTGCCCCGCTGTTCGAGGATCAGGGCTTCCTGTACTACCGCAAGGACCTGCTCGCCAAGGACCACCTGGCTGTCCCGACGACATGGGAGCAGCTCGAGTCCGAAGCGAAGACGATCGAGGCGAAGAAGCAGACCAAGTACGGGTACGTGTTCGAGGGCGCCGACTACGAGGGCGCGACCTGTGACTTCATGGAGTTCCTCACCGACGCCGGTGGCGCGGTGCTCAACACCGCGGGCACCAAGTCGGCGCTGACGGCGAACGGCGGCGCGCTGAAGGCGCTGACGTTCGAGCGCCAGCTCGTCTCCAGTGGCGTCAGCCCGTCGGCTGAGTCGACCTTCGAGGAGCCCCAGGCGATGACCGCGTTCCAGGATGGCGACGCCGCATTCCTGCGCAACTGGGACTACGCCTATGCCGCTTCGCAGGCCTCCGGGTCAGCCGTGATCGGCAAGGTCGGCGTCGCACCGCTGCCGACGTTCCAGGGTCAGTCATACCCCGGCTACTCGAACATCGGCGGCTGGAACCTGTACATCAACCCGCACTCGAAGAACATCGCCGCCGACCTGACGTTCATCAAGTGGATGACGGGCGTCCAGGCGCAGACGATCCAGGCGACCCAGTTCTCGCAGATCCCGACGATCAACTCCGTCCGCCAGTCGGCGAAGGTGATCAAGTCCAACGCGGTCCTCGCGATCGTGCCGAAGACGCGGCTCATCGCGCGTCCCGCGCAGACCCCGGATTACGCGGCGGTCAGCCAGGCGATCTACCAGAACGTCAGCGCCGTGATCTCCGGCCAGTCGAGTCCGACGGCGGCGCTCTCGAACATGAATTCGGGCGTCAACACCGCACTCGGCGGCGGCGGCCTCTAACCATCAACCACCGTGTCACCCGCGGGGGGCCCGTGTGCCCCTCGCGGGTGACAGAACCTTCGAGCTGAGGAGTGTCAGACGCGATGGCCACCGGGCTCGCCGCCCCATTGACAGGGGGCGGCTCGGGCGATTCAGCCCCAGAGGTAGTTGGGCGCCCTGATCAGCACCGCAAGCGGATGGCCCGCCTCGGGTGGATGTTCACCGCTCCGGCGCTGATCTTCATCGGGGCGGTGACCCTGTTTCCGATCGCGTTCGCGGTGCTGCTCAGCTTCGAGAACGTCAACCTCCTCGGCTCGGGGTTCCAGCTGAACGGATTGACGACCGCGAACTACTCGCTGGTCTTCGGCAACTCGACCTGGCACTACGCGCTCTTCTTCACCCTCTTCTTCACCGCCGTCACCGTCGTGATCGAGCTCGTCATCGGGACGATGATCGCACTCGTGCTCGAGCGCCTGACCGCCGGCCGCGGCTGGATGATGGCGCTGCTCCTGATCCCATGGTCGCTGATCACGGTGATCTCGGCCGAGTTGTGGAAGTACATCTACGACCCGACGTTCGGGATCGCCGACTCGATCTCTCAGCACCTTCGGGCTCGGGAATCCGACGATCTTGGGAACCAACGCAGGGTCGATCATCGCGATGATCATCGCCGAGGTGTGGAAGACGACGCCGTTCGTCGCGATCATCGTCCTGGCCGGTCTGGTGATGCTCCCGGACGATGTCTACGAGGCCGCTGACGTCGATGGCGCCTCGGGCTGGACGACGTTCTGGAAGATCACCTTCCCGCTGCTGCGCCCGACGATCGCGCTCGCCGTCCTGTTCCGGGTGCTCCAGGCGTTCGGTCTGTTCGACCTGCCGTTCGTGCTGACGGCAGGGCGGCCCCGGGCACGCGACCACCTCGCTCGCGATCCTCGGCTACGACGCGATGTTCCAGAACCTCTCGTTCGGCCCCGGTTCGGCTGTCGCGACCACGACCGCGGTGCTCGTCGTGATCGGCTGCATGGCATTCCTGAAGGTCTTCAAGGCACAGGTCGGGGAGGAGGGCGTCTAAGATGCGCAAGCGCAAGCGCACGGGCTGGCACCGGTACATCAACGGTGTCACCGTCTCGACCACGCTGACGATCCTGTTCGTCACGCTGCCGCTCTACTTCATGCTCGTCAGCAGCTTCAAGGGCCCGCAGGGGATCGGCAGCGCCGCCTTCTACCCGAAGGACTTCAGCACCTCGAACTACAACGACGCGTTCAGCCAGTACACGTTCGCGCGCTACATCCTCAACTCGGTGATCGTCGCGGTGATCACGACCGCGCTCGTGCTGTTCCTCGCGACGATGGCGGGCTACGCCCTCGGGCGCCTGCCGATGCGCGGCAAGCTGCCGATCATGGTCGCGCTGCTGATGATCTCCGTGTTCCCGGCGATCGCCGTGATCGCCCCGCTGTTCCTGCTGATGAAGACGATCCGGCTGGCTGAACAGCTACCAGGCCCTGATCGTGCCCTACACGGCGTTCAACCTCCCGTTCGCGATCTGGATCATGCGCAACTACATGCTCGGGATCCCCAAGGAGATGGAGGAGACCGGCCGCATCGATGGGGCCGGCCCGATCCGGACGCTCTATTCGATCGTCCTGCCACAGGCGAAGCCGGGGCTGTTCACGGCCGCGATCTTCACGTTCACCGCGTGCTGGACCGAGTTCCTGATGGCGCTGTCGTTCAACAGCGACAACAACTTCCGGACGATCCCGGTCGGGACCGCGCTGTTCGGCTCGCCCTTCACGATTCCCTACGGCACGATCTTTGCGGCCAGTATGGTCGCCGTGATCCCGATCGCGATCCTGGTTCTCATCTTCCGCAAGTCGGTCGTCTCCGGCCTGACCGCCGGGGCGGTCAAGGGATGAGCCGGCCGATCCCACAGAGCTACAGCCACACCGATCTTGAACAGGAGCTGACTGACGATGGCCACCGTTGAGCTTGAGCGCGTGAAGAAGGTCTACCCGAACGGCTACGAGGCCGTCGACGGGATCGATCTGACCATCGCCGAGGGCGAGTTGATGGTGCTCGTCGGCCCGTCGGGGTGCGGCAAGACGACGGTGCTGCGGATGATCGCCGGGCTCGAGGACATCAGCTCGGGCGACGCTCAAGATCGGCGACAAGGTCGTCAACGACCTCGGCCCCAAGGAGCGCGACATCGCGATGGTGTTCCAGAACTACGCGCTCTACCCGCACATGACGGTGGCGGACAACATCGGCTTCGCGCTCAAGCTGCGCAAGCTCCCCAAGGCCGAGATCGACCAGAAGGTCGGCGACGCCGCCCAGATCCTGGGGCTGACGCCAGTGGCTCGACCGCAAGCCGGCGCAGCTTTCCGGCGGCCAGCGCCAGCGCGTCGCGATGGGCCGCGCGATCGTCCGCAACCCGAGCGTGTTCCTGATGGACGAGCCGCTCTCCAACCTCGACGCGAAGCTGCGCGTGCAGATGCGCGCCGAGGTCTCGACGATCCAGCGGGCGGTCGGCGTGGCGACGGTCTATGTCACGCACGACCAGATCGAGGCGATGACGATGGGCGATCGCGTCGCGGTCATGCGCGCCGGTGTCCTGCAGCAGTGCGACACGCCGCAGCATGCTCTACGACCATCCCGACAACCTGTTCGTCGCCGCGTTCATCGGCTCGCCCGCGATGAACCTCTACGAGGCTGCGATCACCGATGGGTGCCAGGGCGTCAGGATCGGCTCGCAGGAGATCCCGATCGACGACACCATCCGCACGGCGCACCCGAAGCTCGCCGCCTACGCCGGCAAGCCGGTCGTGATCGGCGTCCGCCCCGAGAGCCTCCCCGCCGCAAACGGCAACGCCGCTGCCCCGCTCACCGCGGACGTTGACGCTGATCGAGGCGCTCGGCTCCGAGCTCCAGGTCCACTTCACGATCGATGCCAGGCGGATCCAGGGCGAAGGCCCGAGCGAAGAGGACGAGCTGAGCACGAGTGGCGCCGGCGTCGCCCGCGTCGGGCCTCACGTCCCCGCCCGGACCGGGCGAGAAGATCCGCTTCGCCGTCGACACGAGTGCGATGCACTTCTTCGATCCGGAGAGCGGCGCCGCGATCTGGAGCTGAACGCACGCGTGGCGACGGGCGACCGTGGGGCCGGCCGGGCAGCTGCGGTGCCTGACCCGAGTGGGCGAGTGGCGCTCGTCACCGGCGCCAGCCGGCGCTGCGCGATCGGCGCTGCGATCGCGCGCCGGCTCGCGGCCGGCGGCTTCGGCCGTGCTCGTCCACGGCTGGGAGCCGCACGACGCCGAGCAGTACCTGGTGACCGACCCGGGCGGGTCTCAGGCGCTCGTCGACGAGCTGCGGGCGGGCGGCGCCCGCGCCGAACACATCAGCGCCGACCTCGCCGACCCCGCTGCTCCGGCGCGGCTCGTGGCGTGTGCCCGCGAGGCGCTCGGGCGGTCTCGACGTGCGTCGTCGCCAACCACGCGCGTTCGGGCAGGCACCAGTCCCTGGACGAGCTGACCGCCGCCGAGCTCGACCTCTGCTTTGCCGTCAACACGCGTGGGACGCTGCTTGTTGATCAAGGAGATGGCGGCTGCGTGGACGGCCGCGGCCGGCGGCCGGGTCGTCATGTTCACCTCCGGGCAGTACCACGGCGCGATGCCCGGCGAGCTTCCCTACATCGCCTCCAAGGGCGCGATCCACCAGCTCACCGTCCTCGCTCGCGGTCGAGCTGATGCCGCGCGGGATCACCGTCAACTGCGTCGATCCGGGCCCCAATGACACCGGCTACGCGGACGACGAGCTGCGCGAGCACGTGCGCTCGCGGGAGTCCCGGGCGGCCGCTGGGGCACCCCTGACGACGCCGCGCGCCTCGTCGGCTGGCTCGTCGAGCGACGAGGCGGCCTGGGTCACCGGCCAGGTGATCGCCTCCGACGGAGGCTGGTCGAGCCGGCCCGCGGCGGCTGATGCGGGTCACGCTCGCCCCTGCCGCGATCCACTCGGTCGACCTGCTCGGTCTTCCCTGGACCGAGCCGCTGCTCGACTGGCGCGACGAGCGACTCGTCACGCCGCGCGACGAGGGGATCCACCGTCACGTCGTGCGCTTCTCGAGGACGGCGGCCAGCTCTGGGCGATCAAGGAGCTGCCCGAGGCGCTCGCGCTGCGCGAGTACCGCGTCCTGCTCCACCTCGCCGATCTCGGGATCCCGTGCGTGTCGATCCAGGCCGTCGTCGCCGACCGCGGATCGGACCTCGAGGCCGCGCTCGTCACCGGCTACGTCGAGTACTCCTCCACCTACCGCGCCCTGTTCAGCGAGCCGCGCGGGCTCCACTCCCGCCAGCGCCTGCTCGATGCGCTCGTCCAGCTGCTCGCGCGACTGCACCTCGCCGGCGTCTACTGGGGCGACTGCTCCCTGTCGAACACGCTGTTCAGGCTCGACGCCGGCCAGCTCGCAGCCTACCTCGTCGATGCCGAGACCGCGGAGATGCACGACCAGCTCTCGCCCGGTCAGCGGGACACCGACCTCGGGCTCGCGGCCGAGAACATCGCCGGCGAGTTGCTCGACCTGCAGGCAGGGGGGCTGCTCGGAGTCGACGTCGACCCGATCGAGGTCGTGACGCAGTTGCAGGTCGGCTATGAGGCGCTCTGGGACGAGCTCACCGCCGAGTGGCTGATCCCTGTCGACGAGGCGTCGCACTTCGTCGCCAAGCGCGTGCGCAAGCTCAACGACCTCGGCTTCGACCTCGACGAGATGGAGATCGAGGATGCGGGCGACGATCGTGTCCGCCTGCGCGTCACCACGCGCGTGTCGGAGCCCGGGCACTACCGACACCTGCTCTATCAGCGTGTCGGCCTGATCGCCGAGGAGAACCAGGCCCGCCGGCTGCTCGGCGACATCGCGTCCTTCCGGGTGATGCTCGAGCGGCGCTCCGGGCGGCCCGTCTCCAGGGTGATCGCCGCCAACCGCTGGCTCGACGAGGTCTACGAGCCCGTCGTCTCGGCGATCCCGCCGCAACTCCGCGACAAGCTCGACCCGGTCGAGGTCTTCCACGAGGTGCTCGAGCACCGCTGGTTCCTCTCCGAGCGGGCGCACCGCGACGTCGGCACCAGCGCGGCCGCCGCCTCCTACATGGCGACGATCCTGCCGGCGGTGCCCGACGATCTGACCTCGGGCCGTCTCCCGGACCTCACCTGATCGTCTGGCCTCGGGCCGTCTCCCGGACCTCACCTGATCGTCTGGCCTCGGGCCGTCTCCCGGACCTCACCTGATCGGTTTGCGCCCCTGCCGATCGGCGCTGTCACCCGCGCGCCCGGATCCGCGCCCGCCGTGGGATCGACCTGATGGTACTGTCGCCTCATGGACACGGGTCCGACTGCTGTTCGCGCGGCTCGGAGCCTGCCCTTCCCCGATCGACCGGCGGGGACACCGGATCCGGAGATGCCGTTCGATCACTTGGTCGTCGTGATGATGGAGAACCATTCGTTCGACAACCTGCTCGGGGCGCTTGCACTGACCCGCCCTGACGTGTGCGGGTTGACGTTCGAGAACGGTATCGCCACCAACACGAACCCGGGGGCCCCGAGCACTGCGAGCGTGGTGAGGTCCTTCCCGCTCACCGACACGTCGCAGCGTTCGGACGTCTCGCAGACGTGGAGGGATAGTCACGAGCAGATCAACGGTGGCCGGATGGACGGCTTCGTGAGGTCGACGGGCTCAGCGCAGTCGATGGGCTACTACACGCCTGAGGTCCTCCCGTTCGCCTATTCGCTCGCCTCGACCTTCACGCTTGCGAATCGCTGGTTCTGTTCGTTGCCGGGGCCGACGTACCCCAACCGGCGGTTCCTCTTGGCCGGTACGGCCGACGGGACCACGGTGACGCACGGCGACCCCTTGGTGGCCCACTCCCCGAAGAGCGGAACCGTCTTCGATCTGCTGTCCGGGCACCACATCTCGTGGGCCGACTACTTCTCGGACATCCCGATGAGCATGGTGGTCGGCCGCAGCATCCTCAAGCACCCGAACCATCACCACCTGATCGACAGGTTCTTCGCTGACTGCGAGCAGGGGACCCTGCCTGCAGTGAGCTTCGTCGACCCGCGGATCGGGGTGGCGTCCCGGATCGGCAAGCCGATCGCCGAACTCCCGTTCCCGTTCGACGACTGGCTGAAGTTCATCGGTGCCGACCTCAGCAATGCTGACATGGCGGAGACCGAGGAGGACCCCCAGGACATGTACTACGGGGAGGCCTGGGCGCACAAGATCGTGACCGCCGTCCTGCAGTCACCGACCTGGGGCTCGACCTGCCTGATCTACGTCTACGACGAGCATGGCGGCTACTACGACCACGTCCCGCCACCCCCGGCGATCGCACCGGATGACATCCCGCCCGATCTTCAGCCCGGCGATCCCGCCGCCGGATACACCCAGTACGGACCACGGGTGCCGGCGATCGTCGTCTCCCCCTATTCGCTCCCGGGGGCTACGACGAACGTCGTTCACGACCACACCTCCGTGCTCGCCACGATCGAGGCCAAGTGGAATCTCCCGGCGCTCACCGCTCGCGACGCGAACGCCGAGACGATCATGGATTTCCTTGACCCGACCACGCCCGCCTTGCTCGACCCGCCGACGCTCGCAGCGCCGGAGACCGAGGGCCCCTCAGGGCCCGTCACACCGCCCGGCTGACGTCCGGCAGCGGGCGTCCACCAGTGCAACCGCGATCGTTGCTGCCGGTGCTGGCTGTGGTCGGCGCGGTGGCGGTATCCGGTTGCGCGACCAACCTCGAGTGCGACGGTCACGCGTGCGTTGGGAACTGGAAGCGCGACATGGCTCTTGGCGGCACGGTCGTGCGCTGCGCCGATGGGAACTGGTCGCATGCTGGTGGTCTCGCAGGAGTCTGCATCGGAGATGGCGGGCTGCGGCGCACCCGACCGGCGCCGTAGACGCCGGTGACTTCGTCGAGGGCCCTGCGCCGGCTCTCACGCCCTCGGATCGGCGGCCGCGCGAGGCGCGGCCTCGCCGTCGCGGCCATCGGCGTCGCCCGTCTGAGCTGCGACGTGACATGCGACCGAGTGGTCCGGGCGCACGCCGGCCAGCTCAGGGAGCGTTGTGGCACACTCCTCGACCGCGATCGGGCACCGCGGGCGGTACGGACAGCCTCCCTCCGGCTCGTTCTGGACCTCGGGGACTCTGGACGTGATCTCGGTGGCGTCACCGGACCGCTGCCCCGCATCCGGGTCGGCGACGGGAAGCGCGGCGGCGAGCGCGCGCGTGTACGGGTGCAGCGGTCGGTCGAGCACGTCCTGGTAGGGGCCGTCCTCGACGACGCGACCGAGGTACATCACGGCGATCTCGTCGCTGATGTGCCTGACCATTCCAAGATCGTGGCTGACGAACAGGTACGTGAGCCCGAGCTCATCCTGGAGGCCGACCAGCAGGTTCATGACCTCGGCGCGCACGGACACGTCAAGTGCCGATGTCGGCTCGTCGAGGACGAGGACCCTCGGCTGGACCGCGAGCGCCCGCGCGATCGCCACCCTCTGCGCCTGGCCGCCTGACAATTCGTGTGGGTAGCGGGCGGCGAACCGCTCGGGCAGGGCCACCATCTCCAGCAGTTCGAGGATGCGGGCGCGGGCGCCGTCGCGGTCGGCCAGCCGATGCACGTGGAGCACCTCGGCGAGAGCCTGCTCGACGGTCAGGCGCGGGTCGAGCGAGGAATGCGGGTCCTGGAAGACGAGCTGGATCAGCCGCGCCAGCCCTCGCTGACCCCTTGACGCAGCGGCGCTGAGGGTCGCTCCGGCGACGGTGATCGTCCCGGAGGTGGGTGGTTCCAGTCCGACGAGCAGCCGCGCGAGCGTCGACTTTCCGCACCCGCTCTCGCCGACGATGCCGAGCGTCCGCCCGGCGTGGATCTCGACCGTGACCCCGCGCAGCGCGCGCACGGGAGCATGGCCGCGCCGCCCCCGGTAGGTCTTGACGAGGTCTTCCGTTCGAAGGATCAGCTCGTCCAACGACCCGGCTCCTTCCAGCAGGCCGCCGCGTGTGCCGGCCCGCGGGCGATCAGCGAGGGCTCCTCCTCGCCGCAGCGCTCGTATGCCTGCGAGCACCGGGGTCGGAACGGGCACCCGGGGTCAAGCCGCGCCGGGTCTGGAGGCGACCCGCCGATCTGCCGCAGCGGCTGGCGATGCCCCCTCGTCGGCCGTGGGAGCGACTCCATCAGAGCGGCCGTGTAGGGGTGCGCCGGCCGCGCGAAGATGTCGCGCGTGCTCCCCTCCTCGACGATCCGGCCGGCGTACATGACCGCGACGCGATCGACGAGCTGGGCCACAACTCCGAGATCGTGGGTCACCCAGACAACCGCCATCCCCGTCTCCGCCTGCAGCCGGTCGACGAGGTCGAGGATCTGCTGCTGGATCGTCACGTCGAGGGCGGTCGTCGGCTCGTCTGCGATCAGCAGTCGAGGCGAGGTCGACAGTGCCATCGCGATCATCGCCCGCTGGAGCATGCCGCCGGAGAGCTCGTGCGGAAACGCCTGCTCGACGCGGCGCGGATCCGGTAGGCCGACGAGCCCGAGCACCTCGCGCGTGCGGGTGCGGGCGCCTGCGTCGCCGGCGCCGTGGGCGCGGAGGGTCTCGACGATCTGCCGGCCGACCCGCAGCAGCGGATTGAGTGAGCACATCGGATCCTGGTAGACCATCGCGACCTCGCCACCGCGAACGGCGCGCAGCCGTGCCTCGCTGACGCCGGTCAGATCCTCGCCGGCAAACCCGATCGTCCCACCGAGCACTCCCAGCTGGGCGGGCAGGAGCCGCAGGATCGAGAGCATCGTCAGTGACTTGCCGGACCCGCTCTCGCCGACGATGCCGACCTTCTCTCCCGGACCGACGTCGAGGTTGACGCCGCGGACGATCGCGAGTGTCTCGCCTTTGCGCCGCAGCCCGACCCGAAGGTCACGGATCGACAGGATCGGACCGTCGGCACTCACGCCGTCGCGTCCTCCGGGCTGCCGGCGAGTGGCGTGCGGACGACCAGCCGGCGCGGCGGCGCAGTGGCGGCCGGGAGCCGCAGCGCCCGGGAACCAGGCACGATCGAGCCAAGAACGGTTGCCCGCCCCGCGCCCGTGCACGCGGGAATCGTGCCGGGATGGCCGTGCACGGTGAGGAGGCCGATCAGCGCCATCAGCAACGCCTCTTTTGCAGCCAGCGGGATCCCGAACGCCTCGATCGTGCTGATCGAGGCGTTCGGCAGGCGGCGGGCGATCGCTCCCATCAGCGTCGGGTTGAGCGTCCCACCCCCGGCGGCGATCACCTCGGTGACGTCAAACCGTGCGAGCTCGGTGGCGACGACCTCGGCCGACAGGTCCGTGAGCGTGGCCACCAGATCCTCGGTCGCGATCTCGCGGCCGTCGATGCGGGTGAGCAGGTACGCGAGGTTGAACAGCTCCTTGCCCGTCGACTTCGGCGGCGCGAGCCGGTAGTAGGGCTCGTCGAGGAGCCGGGCGAGGAGTTCGCCGTCGACCGTGCCGGACGCGGCAGCGCGCCCGTCGATGTCACACGTGTCGCGGCCGTCGCTTCGCCAGCTCACGACCGCATCGATCAGCGCGTTGGCCGGTCCTGTGTCGAACGCGACCGGCTCGCGTCCGGAGGCGACGATCGTGACGTTCGCGATCCCGCCGAGGTTGAGCGATGCCGCGCACGGCGTCGGTGTCGTCGCTCGAGCAGCAGCACGTCGAGCAGGCTCGCGAGCGGCGCGCCGTGGCCGCCGGCAGCGATGTCGCGGGCGCGGACGTCGCCGACGACTGTCGCGCCCGTGCGCTCGGCGATGAACGCCGGCTGCCCGAGCTGCAGCGTGCCGAGCGCGTGGTTGCCCGCCACCCAGTGAAAGACGGTCTGGCCGTGCGAGCAGACGAGCTCCACCCCGCCGGCGAACGCCTGCTCGGAGAGCTCCTGCGCCACCTGCGCGAAACGCTGCCCGATCTGCGTGTCCAGCACGCAGACCTGCTCGATCGTCGTCGGCCCGGGCGGCAGCATCGCCTCGATCGAAGCGCGGACCGACTCGCGGGTAGGGCGCCGAGACGTGCGCCCGCAGGTCGGCGACGATGGCGTCGCCCTCAAGCTCTAGCTCGACGGCCACCGCCTCGATCGCGTCGTACGAGGTCCCGGAGATCATCCCGATCACGTGCATGCGTCAGCTGCTCCTCGTTCTGGGGTCGGCGGCGTCCCGGAAGCCGTCACCGAGCAGGTTGAATCCGATCACCGCCACCACGATCGCCAGCGACGGGCCGGCGAGCGTCCACCATGCGACGGCGGCGAGGCTGCTGGAGTTGTTCACCATCTCCCCGAGCGAGGCGGTCGGTGGCGGCGGGCCGGAACCCAGGAAGCTGAGACCGGCGTCGGCGAGCACGCACCAGGCGAGTGACAGCGAGACCTGCACGGCGACGACGCCGTAGACATTCGGGAGGATGTGACGGAAGAGCACACGCGCGCGTGAGTATCCGAGTACCTGTCCGGCACGCACGAAGTCGGCGTTGCGCAGCGACAGGACGGGCGCGCGCACGACGCGGACGAAGATCGGGATGTAGCCGACACCGATCGCCAGCGCGCTGTTGAGGATGCCCGGTCCGAGCGCGGCGACGATCGCGAGCGCGAGCAGGATCGCCGGCACGGCGAACAGCACGTCCGACACGCGGAGGATGAGCGTTGACGTGAAGCCGCCGAGGTAGCCGGCGACGATGCCGCCGAGCGTTCCGATCGTGCCGGCGATCAGCGTCGCGATGCAGGCGATCTCCAGCGACACGCTGATCGCCTGCAGCACGACCGAGAACACGTCGCGACCGAACTGGTCGGTGCCGAACGGATGGTTGAAGCTGATCCCCTTGAGCACCGCGTTGGGATCCTCGGTCAAGGGGTTGTGCGGCGTCAGCCCCACCACGCTCAGCAGCGCTCCGAAGACCACCAGCCCAACGAGCACGAGGCCGATCCGGCCGTTGCGCGAGTGGCGCAACGCCCGCAGAACGTGCGGTTCGACGCGGCGCCGGCGCGCGACCGAGGTTGGGGTTGGGTCCGGACCCGCCCCCTCGACGAAGCCCTGCTGCACGACGCTCACTGTGTGGGACCGGTCTGCATCGGTCAGCGGTCGCGCCCGCGCGGGTCGATCAGCGCGCAGATGACGTCGGTCAGCATGTTGACGACGACGAACCCGGTCGCGAACACCATCGTCGCGCTCTGCACGACGGGGAAGTCACGGTTGTCGATCGAGCTGACAAGGAGCCGCCCAAGACCTGGCAGGACGAAGATCTGCTCGACGATCACGGTGCCGCCGAGCAGATAGCCGAGTTGGATGCCGGACATCGTCAAGATCGGCACGAGCGCGTTCAGGAACAGGTGGCGCCAGACGACCGCCCGTCCGCGGAGCCCCTTTCCGCGCGCCGTGCGCACGAAGTTCTGATTGCTGACCTCGAGCACTGACGAGCGGGTCGTCCGCATGATCGCCGCGCCGATGCCGATGCTGAGCACGAGCGCGGGAAAGAAGATCTGCTGGAGGTTCAGCCATGGGTTGCTGAACAGCCCTGCATACGCCCCCGACGACGGGAAGTAGTGGAACTGGGAGGCCATCACCGTCACGAGTCCGGTGCCGAGCACGAACGTGGGAACACCGAGACCGACGACGGCGAAACCCTGGCCGACCGCGTCGCCTGCCTTACCGGGGCGCAGCGCGCTGAGCATCCCGAAGCCGACGCCGAAGAGGACTCCGAGGCTGATCGCCATGGCCGCGAGCTCGAGTGTGACCGGCAGCGCGCTGCCGATCAGCTTCGACACTGGTTGCTGGAATGAGAGCGACACACCGAGGTTGCCCGTGAGCATCGCTCCGAGCCAGGATGTGAACTGCGTGATGAGTGGCTTCCCGATCCCATAGAAGTGATCGAGTGACACGGTCTGCGCGTGGCTCAGGAGCCCGGCGCTCACTCCCATCGAAGCCGTGATCGCATTGCCCGGGAGGAGGCGCAGGATCACGAAGATCACGACGGCGACGCCGAACAGGGTTACGAGCGTGCTGAGCAGTCGCCGGGCGATCGCTGCTGGCAAACGATGGGCTCCTTGGGAGTGAGCTTTGGCGGGTCCTGATGCTACGACATCGTCGCGAACCTGAGCGACTGCAGCTGGCGGTCGGGCGGCAGCTGGAAGCCGTGAACCTTGGACGGGAACACCGCGTAGTCATAGCTGTCGAACAGCCACAGCCAGACGGCATTGGATGTCAGGTAGTTGGAGATCGCGGCATTGTCGGCCTCGAGCGCGGCGGGTGTCGTCGCCAGAGTCGCTCTTGACGAGCAGGTTCTGCAGGGCCGGACTGGTGTACCCCGCGGGGACGCCGAGGTTCGCTCCGGGTCCGAAGTACCGCCCGTACATCACGTATGGGTCGGGATCGGCACCGTTCTCGGCGAACGCGGCCTGGAAATCGCCCTTCAGCCAATCCTGGATGTAGGCGTTGCCGGCGAGGTTCGTGATGTTCATCGTGATCCCGACCCGCGCGAGGTCGGCCTGGACGGTCGTCGCCTGGGCGGCGCTGGTCGCGTCGAGGTCGTTGGACGTGATCGCCGTGAAGCTGAACCCGCTCGGATCGCCCGCCTTCGCGAGGTAGGCCTTGGCCTGAGTCAGATTCGGCGTCGGGCAGATGGACGAGACCGGCGCGGACTTGTACGGACCGAGCGGCACCGGGCCGACCGATTCGCCCTGCCCGAGCACGGCGCTCGTGACGACCTGCCGGCGATCGAGGGCGCACGCCATCGCCAGACGGTTGTCGACGTTGGCGAGCGGTCCCTTCTTGTCCTGGAGCATCAGGGCCCGGTAGGACAGATCGAGCACCTTCTGGACGGTGAACGAGCTCGGTAGGTGGTCGGCCACCTGCGGCTCGGTCAGGAGGCCGAGCTGGACGCTGTTGGCCTCGAGCGCCGACGCGATCGACTGCTCCGAGGGAATCGTCTTGATCTCGATCGACTGAAGCGTCGACTTCGTTCCCCAATAGTCCGGGTTGGCTGCGACGACGAACGAAGTGTTCGGGACCCAGCTGACGAACTTGTACGGGCCCGTGCCATCGGGTGTCTTGGACAGCGTGCCCGCGGCGATCGCCTTGGTCGACAGCATCGCGAGGTTGATCGACGTCAGACCATCGAGCACCGACGTGTCAGAGCGCGACAGCTCGAGCTTCACCGCGTACTGCCCGACGGGCACGACCTTCTTGACGGTTGCGATGAACGACGCCGATGCATCGGCGACCTTTGGGGCCAGCGCGCGTTCGAGCGAGGCGACGACGTTCGCCGAGGTGAACGTGGTGCCGTCGTCGAACGCCACTCCCTTGCGGAGCTGGAAGGTGAGGACGTGATTGTCGTCACTGAACTTCCAGCTCGTGGCCAGATCGGGAACGATCTGCAGGCCGGCGTTGAACTGGACCAGCGTGTCATAGATCAACCCCAGCGCCTGGAAGTCGAGGAAGTTGGTGACGACGTCGGGATCGAGCTTCTGGACGCTCGATGTATTGGCCACGACGAATGTCGATGTGACCTTGGCGTGCGCCGTGCTCTGCGAGGATGATGCCGCCGAAATGCCGGCCCACGACCCCAGCGCGAGCACGGCGATCACACCACTACAGAGCCACGCGAGCTTGCCTGGCATAAGACTGCGTAGACGACCCATGCTGTCTCCTCGTTGTCCGGAAGCGTTGCCGGCTTTCCGCCGGCTCGAACAAAGAACTTGGCCCTACAAATCGGGTCGCAGCATACCTGTGCAAATTGGTATAGTCAAATTTGGAGTCGTCGTCGAACCTGAGGAATCTGCCCGACCGTCCGTCGTCGGTCAGGTAAGGACGAGCGAGCGGATGCACTTCTCGATCTGGACGCAGAATCAGCGCACCAATGCCCGGACGGGACCGCGACCGGGGGACTGAGTGCTCGACGAAGCGCACCCCGAGCAGGCCACTCGCGGATCCAAGAGCCAGCGGTTGCGGGAATCGCTCGTCGAGCTCATCCGAACCCTGCCCGAAGGCTCGGCGCTGCCGACCGAGCGCGAACTGAGCGAACGCTTCGACGTCGCCCGCGGGACCGTGCGACAGGTCCTCCAACGTCTGGAGATCGAGCAGCGGATCTACCGGCGCCAGGGGAAGGGAACGTTCGTCGCGCCAGCCAAGATCGAGCAGCGCCTGGGGCTGACGAGCCACACCGAGGAGATGCGTGCGAGCGGGTTTGCGCCGAGCTCCAAGCTGATCGACGTCAGCCGGATCCCAGCGCCGAACGAGGTCGCCGCGGCGCTGCGGTTGAACGAGGGCGCAGAGGTCCTCCAGATCGAACGCCTCCGCCTCGCGGACGGAGAGGCGATCGCGCTCGAGGTCCTGTACCTCAACGCGGAGCGCTTCGACGGCATCTCCGCTGCGCTCGGCGAGGACGTCTCGTTCTACCAGCTGCTCCGATCCGAGTACGGCGTCGAGCTTGACTCCGCCGAGGAGACGATCGAAGCGGTGATCGCGGGCTCGCGCGAGGCGCGCCTGCTCGGGTGCGTGCCGCCGGCCGCGCTGATGCAGCTCTCGCGCCTGACCGTCGACACGCGCGGGCGCCCCGTCGAGTACGTTCGCTCCGTCTATCGGGGCGATCGCTTTCGCTTCCGCCAGCGACTCCAGCGTCCCGGTGACGCCGGCCGGCGTGAGCCACTCTTGCGCCCGGCCACGGCCGCCGACGGCCCAGCGTTGGCGGAGGTGTTCGTCGCCGCCTGGCGCAACGGGTACCGCGGCGTCGTACCCGATGATGTGATCGACGCCCTCGACGAGGCGGACATCGCCGGCTGGCTGCAGACGCTCGTGTCGGCGGCCGGGAAGACGAGCGTGGTCGGTCAGGCGGCGGATGGAGCCATCGCCGGGTTCGTCCGCTACGGGGAGGATCCCCGTGACCCCCGCACCGGCCAGGTCTACGGGCTCTACGTCCATCCGGCGCACAACGGGCGCGGACTCGGCCGTGCGCTGCTGGAGCGCGCGCTCGCCGATCTCGCCGATCGCGGGCACGAGGTGGTCACCCTGTGGGTGTTCGAGGCCAACGAGCACGCCCGGCGGTTCTACGCCGCGGCAGGCTTCGCACCGGACGGAGCGCGCCGCGTCGAACCCCAATACCGCGCCGAGGAGATCCGGCTCCGGCGCGCACCGGCCGGCGAGTGAGCGTCCGCGGCTCCACGAGTCAGGTCGCGGTCGAGATCGCGGCGCGTGCGCCGGGCGCGCTCGCCGATGCCGGTGAGCGGATCGCTCAGGCGCTGACGGACGCGATCGATGGTGGGTATCCGGCGGGCGGCACGCTCGCCGTGGTCGACTCCGCCGGACCGCTCCTGACGCTCGCCGGCGGCTGGGCGTGCGCGGTCGGCGAGCCCGTGCCGGGCACGCGGGAGACGCTCTACGACATCGCGTCACTCACCAAGGTCGTCGCCACGGTTCCGCTCGTCCTGGCGCTCGCCGAGCGCGGGTTGTGGTCGCTCGACGATCCGGTCGCGCGGTGGCTTCCCGATTACCCGGCGACTAACACGACGCTGCGGGCACTGCTGACCCACACCTCCGGTCTCCCGGCCCACCGGGAGTTCTTCCGGGTGCCCGGCGGTGCTCGGGAGATCCGGCGCGCCGTCTGCGCCGAGGCGGCAGCCGGTCTCGAGCCGGGCACCGTCTGCTACAGCGATCTTGGTTACATGCTGCTGGGCTGGGCGCTCGAGCGCTGCGCCGCCAGGACGCTGTCCGGGCTCTTCCATGACACGCTCGCGCTGCCGCTCGGAATGGAGCGCACGCGGTTCACGCCCCCGGCGAGCGCGCGCCGCTCGATTGCGGCGACCGAGCTCGACGGCGATCAGCGCCTCGGGCCCGGTCTCGTCTGGGGTGAGGTCCATGACGGCAACGCGTGGGCGCTCGGTGGCGTCGCCGGGCACGCCGGGCTGTTTGCCCCGGTGGACGACCTCGCACGCTTCGCGAGCGCGCTGCTGGCGCCGAGCCGGCATCCCGTGCTGTCCGCCGCGTCGGTCGCCGAGATGACCCGTCGCCAGGCAGGCGCTCCTCCCGACGTCAGGGCGCTCGGCTGGCGGCTCGACGCCCGGGACTGGGGGCCGTGGCCAGAGCGCACCTGTTGGCACACCGGCTTCACCGGGACGTCGCTGCTCGTCGCGTTCGAGTTGGACCTGGCCGTCGTGCTGCTCCTGGGCGGAGTGCATCCGACGCGCCGGCCCGATCTGCTGCCGGGCGTCAGGCGCGCCGTTCACCTCGAGCTCGCCGGCGCCTGCACGTGACTGAGCCGTCCGACAGCCGGGAGCTGCGCCGCCTGACAACCGAGCAGGTCCGGCCCGAGCTGGCCGGCCTCGACCTGCTGTCCTCGGCGGAGCTCGTCGCGCTGATGTGCGACGACGTCCACAGGGTTCCCGACGCGATCGCCGCAGCGCAGGCGGCGATCGCGCGGACGGTTGACGGGGTGGTGGCCAGGTTGGAGCGCGGCGGCCGCCTGATCTACCTCGGCGCCGGGACCGCGGGTCGCGTCGGGATGCTCGACGCGGCCGAGGCCGGCCCGACGTTCAACATCGCACCGGGGCAGGTCATCGGCGTGCTCGCCGGCGGCGCGGGCGCGTGGAGCGTTCCAGCCGAGAACGCCGAGGACGACCGCGACGAGGGCGCCCGGGAGGTGCGGTCGCTCGCCGCGACCGAGGCCGATGTCGTCGTCGGCATCGCCGCGAGCGGTCGCACACCATACGTGCTCGGCGCGCTCGAGGCCGCAGGCGACGTGGGCGCGCTCACGGTGGCATTGGTGTGCAATCCGGACAGCCCGGTCGCGGCCGCCGCCGAGATCGCGATCGAGGTCCTCGTCGGACCCGAGGTGATCGCAGGCTCGACCCGGCTGAACGCGGGGACCGCACAGAAGATCGTGCTCAACATCATCTCGACGACGGCGATGGTCCGGCTCGGAAAGACGTACGGCCCGCTGATGGTCGACCTGCGAGCGACGAACGCGAAGCTGCGCGACCGCGCGACCCGGATCGTCTGCGAGATCACGGGCGCGTCACCGCAAGCGGCTCGGGTGGCGCTCGAGCGGGCGAGCTGGCAGCCGAAGGTCGCCGCCGTGATGGTGCTGGGCGGGGTCGACCGCGCCCGTGCCGACACCGAGCTCGACCGCCATCGAGGCAAGCTGCGCCCCGCACTCGCCGCCCTGTCGGCGCCGAAGCCGACCGGCCCCGCGAAGGGCCCCAGCAGACGACTCGGCGTCGCGGCGGCGCTCGTCGACGGCCGGCTCGTCCACGGCGACGTGGCGGTCTGCGGCGGCGAGATCGAAGCTGTCGGCCTGAGCGGATCCGGGCGAGGCCTCGCGATCCCCGGCCTGGTCGACGCCCAGGTCAACGGCTACGCCGGGGTCGACGCGCTGGCGGCCGACGGAGAGCAGCTCGTGCAGATGGGCGCGGCGCTGTTGCGAGACGGCGTGCGCGCGTATCAGCCGACACTGATCACTGCGCCGGTGCAGGACATGGTCGCCGCCCTCGAGCGTATCGCCCGGTTGCCGGACCCGGCCGGTGCGGCCGCCTCGGTCCTCGGCGTCCACCTCGAGGGACCGTTTCTCTCACCGGAGCGGGCGGGCGCCCACCCCCGCGAGCACCTGCGCCGGCCCGACGTGCGGCTCCTGGGGCGGCTGCTCGATGCAGGTCCGGTCCGAATGGTCACGCTTGCCCCCGAGCTTCCCGGTGCGCTCGAGCTGATCGCCCTCTGCGTAAAGCGCGGCGTGATCGTGTCCCTGGGACACAGCGAGGCGGCGGCTCCGGAGGCGGCGGCGGCGCTTGCCGCAGGGGCGGGGGCCGTCACTCATCTGTTCAACGCGATGGCCCCGATCGGCGCCCGCGTGCCCGGGCTTGCGGGCACCGCGCTGGCCAGCTCGGACTGTGCGATCCAGCTGATCGGCGATGGCGTGCACGTCGCGGACGAGCTGATCAGGCTCGCCTTTGCGGCGGCGCCTGACCGTTGCAGCCTCGTCAGCGACGCGATCGCCGCCGCGACGCTCCCCGATGGGACCTACCCACTCGGACCGGTCGCCGTCGAGGTGCGCGGCGGCGTCGCGCGGCGCCCCGACGGGACGCTGGCCGGCAGCATCGCAGGCCTGGCGGATGGCCTTGCCCGCCTCCGTGGCATCGGGATCGAGCCGATCGACGCGATCGCCGCCGTCACCGCGCGACCCGCCCGGCTGCTCGGCGCGAGCCGATTCGGACGCCTGTGGCGCGGCGGCCCCGCCGACCTCGTTGTGATCGACGAAGACCACCGGATTCGTGCCGTGCTCGCCGCCGGCCGTGAGGTTGAGCAACCCGGACATTGAGCGTAGGACCACGACCTCGGACCCGGACGGCGACCTCGGACCCGGACGACGACCTCGGACCCGGACGACGACCTCGGACCCGGACGACGACCTCGGACCCGGACGGCGACCTCGGACCCGGACGGCGACCTCGGACCCGGACGGCGACCTCGGACCCGGAGCCGTGGGCGGCAACTGACCCCGTCTGGTAGAAACATGATCATGAATCTCATGGATGATGGGTCGTTGTCCGTCCTTCGTGGTGGCGCCGATGACCCCCACATCAAGGGCTCGCCCGACAACTTCATCGGCGATGTGGACGTCTACTCCGTCTCGGAGTCGCTCGGGACCGAGCAGACTCGGATCCGGCTCGTGCGCTTCACCCCGGGGGCGCGCACGCGCCCGCACCGCCACAGCAAGGACCAGCTGCTCTTCTTCATCGGCGGTCCCGGCATCGTTGCGGTCGACGGCGGTGGCGATCAGCGGATCGAAGCCGGCGAATTCGTGCTGCTGCCCGGCGGGCACGTCCATATGCACGGTGCCACCGAGGACGCGCCGACGAGTCACATCTCGATGATGGTCTCGATCGACTCCGACTTCGCGATGGAGCTGCCCGAGGCCTGGCGGCGATACGCCCGTCAGAACGCGAGCTGAGGCCGTCGCCGGCCGTTTGGTGGTCGTCGCACAATGGGGTGGTGGTTGATGGTGTGGTTCCAGCCGCCGCGGAACGTGTGGCGGTGAAAGTTGCGCCCCTCAACCGATCACGCTCAGCGATCGCGGCCTCGGCATCGCCCATACCCCACGGGCTCTCCACCGAGACCACACCCCTTCACGTGAGGTCGCGACACCCCTTCACGTCAGGTCGCGCCGATCCTAACCCTAACTTCCGGACCCCCCCGGTCGCGACGGGGGGGTGTCGAACTACGGGGTCTTAAACACCCCTGCGGTCCAGACCCCCCGGAAATCGTTGGGGGGTCCGGAACTTGAGGTTGCCCGACCGAACGATCATCAACCCACAGGCCCGCGCTGCCGCCGCGATCCGACCATACCCGAACGCCCGAGCCTCACGAGCACCAAACCGGCGCCGCCACCGCTCAACAACTCAGCAGGCATCAACCGGTAGCGCTGCGCGATCGCCGCCTCAGCATCCCACGGCCCGCGGTTCTGCACCCACACCGCAGGACACACACCTAATGTGCCGACGATTGCTCAGAACGAGCGTGGCAGGCCGAACGATTCGGCGAGCGAGTTGCGCGCCATTTCGTTGGTGATCGGGCCGATCCGGAAGAGGCGGGCGTCGCGCCAGTAGCGCTGCATGTCGGTTTCGGCCGAGTAGCCCATGCCGCCGAGGATCTGGATGCCGAGGTCGGCCGCTTTGACGGCGGCTTCGGAGGCGATGATCTTGGCCATCGTCGTCTCCTGGAAGCACTCCCGGCCCTGGGCCTGCAGCCAGGCGCCCTGGTAGACGACGAGCTCTGATTGGCGGCGCCACATCGCGATGTCGGCGATGTAGTGCTGGAGGATCTGGAACTGGCCGATCGGTTTGCCGAACGCGTGGCGTTCCTTGACGAAGGCGAGCGCGTCTTCGAGGATCCCGTCGAGGATCCCGCAGCAGAACGCCGACAGCATCAGGCGTTCGTTGTTGAGCGTGGGGAGGAGCATGTACCACGCGCGGCCGGGTTCGCCGAGGACCAGTTCGTCGGGCACGAACACGTCGGCGAGGCCGACGTCGCAGGAGCCGATCGCTCGCATTCCGAGCTTCGGGATCTCTGTGATCGTGACGCCCTCGGCTTTCGTGGGGACGAGGAACAGGGTGACGCCCTGGTGTCGTTTCTCGACGTTGCGGTCGGTCCGCGCCAGCAGCAGGATGTAGTCGGCGACGTGCGCGGAGCTGCACCACGTCTTGTTGCCGTTCAGAATCCAGCCGCCCTCGGTCCTGGTCGCCGAGGAGCGCATGCCGCCGAGGAGGTCGGTGCCGCCTCCGGGCTCGGTGAAGCCGATCGCGAAGCGCAGCTCGCCGCGCGCGATCGCCGGAAGGAAGCGCTGCTTCTGTTCGTCGGTGCCGTAGATGCCGACCGATTTCGCGCCGGCGAATGACGTCAGGCCCCACACCCACGTGAGTCCGCCGAGCGAGCGCGCGAGCTCGCGGGCGAGGAGCGTCTGGACGAAGATGTCGCCGCCCTGCCCGCCGTACTGCTCCTCGACGCTGATCGCGTGGTAGCCGGCCTTGGTGAGCTTGTCCCACAGGTCGAACGGATAGTCGTGCTCGTGCCGTTCGAGCTCGCGCGCGTAGCTCTTCGGGATCTCCCGGTTGACCCAGTCGCGCACCGTCTCGGTGAACAGCTTCATCTCGTCGCTCAGTTCGAAATCCATGATCTCCCAGTCGTGTCGGCTGTCAGTTGGTCGCGCGGGCGCCGGCGGCTGTCCCCGACTCGACGCGCGGTGCTTCGGTGATGCCGAGCTGTTCGAGTTCGGCGGCGAGCTGCTCGCGCAGCCGGAACTTCTGGATCTTCGTGCCCGACATCGGCCAGTCGGTCACGAATCGCACGTACCGTGGGACCTTGAACGTCGCGATCCGGCCGACGCAGAACTGAATGATCTCCGCCTCGGTCGTCCGCGCGTTCGGGGCGAGCTCGAGGAACGCCGCGGCGACCTCTCCATAGCGCGCGTCGTCGGCGCCGACGACCTGGGCGATGTTGACCGCCGGATGGGTGACCAGGAACGCCTCGATCTCGATCGCGGCGACGTTCTCACCTCCGACCTTGAGCATGTCCTTCAGCCGGCCGGCGTACCTGAGCCGGCCGTGCGCGTCGACGCTCGCGAGATCGCCTGAGTGGAAGAAGCCGTCGGGATCGATCGCCTGCGCGGTCAGTTCCGGGTCCTTGTAGTAGCCCTCGAACCGCGAGTAGCCGCGGAAGCACAGCTCGCCGACCTCGCCGACCGGCCGCTCCCGGCCGGTCTCCGGGTCGGTGATCCTGACCTCCATCCCCTCCACTGGATGCCCGAGCGTGTTGATCCGTACGTCGTATGGATCGTCGGGGAACGGCAGCGTCAGATTTGTCGCGGATTCCGTCGAGCCGTACGAGGTCACCTGTGCCGCCCACGGCATCCGCGCTTCGAACTGGGCGAGCCGCTCGGGAACCGCGATGTTCTGGATCAACCGGATCGAGCTCAGGTCGGCCCGCGCGAACCGCGGGTGGTCGAGGATCCCGAACCAGATCGTTTCGAACGCCGGATAGGCGACCGTGATCCGCTCGTCCTCGAGCTGGCGCAGCGCGACGTCGGCCTCGAAGTGGCCTGCGTGCACGTAGCGGGCGCCGACCGAGATGCAGCCCAGCATCGGGATCAGCCCGCCGCAGTGAAACAGCGGCAGCGGATCCCAGAAACGGTCCTCAGACCCAAGGCGGAAGCGGGTCACAGCGACATAGTTACCCTGCCGCACGACCGCCTCGTGCGTGATCAGGCACCCCTTCGGGCGCGCCGTCGTGCCCGATGTGTACATCAGCAGCGCGATGTCGCGCACGCGCACGCGCAGGCCCAGCCGGCGGATTTCCTCGACCTCGACCCCGGCCGCGCCCGCCTCGAACTGCGCACGCGTCAGCATCCCGTGATTCGAGGTTCCGTCCGTCGAGCTCCCGTCCGTCAAGCTCCCGTCCGTCGAGCTCCCGTCCGTCAAGCTCCCGAGATCGACGATCCGCCGCAGCGCCGGCGCCCTCGCGAGCGCGAGCGCGTGCGGGTCCTGACCGGCCAGATCGCCGAACACGTCGCCGAGGATCGCCGGGTAGTCCGGGCTCCCCGGCGGCCCCGCGGCCGTCAACAGCACCCCGATGTCCGCGTGCGCGAGCACATGCCCGAGCTCGTGCGCCTTGAACCGGCCGTTCACGGGGACCGACACCGCGCCCAGTTTCGCCGTCGCGACCACCGCGAGCACGAAATCAAGGCAGTTCGGCATCAGGATCCCGACCTTGTCGCCCGGCCCGATCCCCGCGCCGCGCAGCGCGCGCGCCATCTCATCGCTCAGATGCGCAAGCTCGGGGAACGTCGTCCGTGAGCCTGGGAACACGATCGCGTCCGCGCCGCTGCGTGCCGCCTGCCGGTCGACGAGATCGCCGATCGTCGTCACCTCGATCCAGACCCGCTCCCCGGCTCCCGCCGTCATCTCAGCCGGCGACCTCGCTCGAGTGCGCCGCCGCGGCGGCGCGACCTTCCGCGGCCAGGTGCCTCGCGGCGAGGTACCCGAACGTCATCGCCGGGCCGAGCGTCGCACCGGGCCCGGCGTAGGCGGTGCCCATCACCGACGCCGAGACGTTGCCGGTCGCATACAGGCCGGCGATCGGCCCGCCGTCGCCGCGCAGCACGCGGGCATCGGGGTCGGTCACGAGGCCGCCCTTCGTGCCGAGGTCGCCGGGGCGGATCGCGAATGCGTAGAACGGTGCCACTTCGACATGAGCGAGGTTGCGATTCGGGTAGGACGGGTCGCCGTAGTAGCGATCGTATGCGCTTTCGCCGCGATGGAAGTCCTCATCCACGCCGCGATCGACGAGGTTGTTGTAGCGCGCGGCCGTGTCGCGGAGCGCGTCGGCGGGCACGCCGATCAGGCGCGCCAGCTCGCCGAGCGTCGGCGCCGAGAAAGCCGCGCCGGCGCGGGTCCATGGCTTGGGGATCGGCGTGCCCGGCAGGTGTCCGGCGATGATGTTCCGGCGCCACGCGACCGAGTCGACGATCATCCAACACGGGATGTGGCTGACGCCGGTGGCGTGACCGGCGAGCAGCGCGTGGCAGAAGTGGATGTACGGGGTCGCCTCGTTGACGAACCGCCTGCCGGCGCCGTTGACGATGAACTGGCCGGGGTACTGCCGCTCGGCGACGAGGCCGATTAGCGAGCCGTCGGCCGCCGACGGCATCACCGGCTGCCACCAGGCATCCTCGAGCAGGTCCGTCGCCGCACCGAGCGCCTCACCGGCGATGATCCCGTCGCCGACGTTCGTCGCCGCCCCCAGACTCCAGTCCTCGGTGATCCCGGGCTGGTGACGGCGCCTCATCTCGAGGTTGTGCTCGAAGCCGCCGCAGGCGAGCACGACGCCGGATCGTGCGCCGATCCGGAACGGCTGGCCCCCGCGCTCTGCCTCGACGCCGGTCACGCGGCCGTCCTCGCCCGTGATCAACGACCGCATCGGCGTCTCGCGCCAGATCTCGATTCCGTGCTCCCGCGTGGCGAGGCGCAGCCGCGTCGCGAGCGCCTGGCCGCTGGCGCCGATCCGCTCACCGAGCGCGCGCGCCCGCGCGATCCGCCATGCGAGCGTCACGAGGATCCGCTTGTGGGCCAGGCCACCCCACCTGATGGCGAGCAGCTCGTGCAGGTCGATCGAGGTGATCCAGGCGCCGAGCGGCAGTTGCATCCGCCTGACGCCGGGATGCAGCGTCCCCATCTCATCGCCGAGCAGGCGGCGGTCGATCGGCCGCGCCCAGACGCCGCGGCCGAGTGGGTTGCCGCCCTTGTCGGGCTCGTAGTCGGAGTACCCGCGGATCCAGAAGAAACCGTCGGCGAGGTACGGGCTCTGGCGCTCGAGAAACGCCATCATCTCGGGCGCGGCCTCCACGTACCGCTCGATCCGCTCGCGCGGGACGCGGTCGCCCGCGATCGCGAGCATGTACTCGACGATCTGCCGCGGGTCGTCGCGCTGCCCCTCGCGGAGCAGAGCCGGCGCGTTGGGCACCCAGGCGCCACCGCCCGAGCGCGCACTCGAGCCACCCCAGAACCGGCTGCTCTCGATGATCAGCGGCGCCAGGCCCTCTGCGCGCGCGGCTAGCGCCGTGACCATGCCGCCGGCCCCGGAGCCGACGACGAGCACATCGACCTCATGGTCGAAAATCACTGCCCCGTTCATCTGCCCATCGGCGGGCCGCGGTCGTCAAACATGCGCCTATTACGGATAATACGACGAGCTGGTGCGCCGCGTGACCCTATCCGAGATGTGCCTCCGGATGCGGGATCTCCCGCCGTCCGTCGCGCAGGCTCGCGATCAGCTCATCGATCTCGGCGTCCGGCGGGTTGCGCACACCCATCGCCGACCACATCCGCAGCGTGCAGATCAGGAAGCAGACGAACCCCGTGTAATCGACGGCGCCACGCAGACCGAAGCGTGCGACGATCGCGTCCCACCATGCGTCAGTCACCTGGCCGCCCGCGACGGCCCGGACGTAGCCGACGAGCTGGAGTTCGTCGGGCGCCAGGTCTTCCTCGCGGTGGCTGCGGATCGCGTCGATCGCCTCGGGCCGGACGCCGACGGCGAACATGTCGGGCAGGTGGATCGGCAGCACGCCGTTGTAGCCGAGGTCGACGCAGAGCACGACATCGGCGAGTTCGCGCTCCGCATCGGTGAACGAGCCGCGGCGCGACCCCGTGCGCGCGACCGCACCGAGCCGGCCCAGCCCGGCCGCCAGCGGCGGGCAGTTGAGCAGCGCCCCGTGGTAGTCGCCGGGCCCGAGTGTCCGGTATGCCTCCGTCAGGCGCTCGAGGCGTGCGATCACATAGTCGTAGTCCGCGAGTTCCTCGGGTGCGATCTCGCTGCGCTCGGGGCGCCGGGGGGGTCGGGTCGGCACGGCACGCTCCTTGGGCGATGTGTTGAGGGCGGCACAGCGGCACACGATTCCACCGCATCCGCCGGGGGACAAGTATCGTTCTAACAAACGTTTGGTTGTTGAGTGTTGCGAGGGTGAGGTGATGGGCGGGGTGCAGGTCGACGGGCCCGATGGGTCGCTCGACGAGCGGTTGGCGCGGATCTTCGCTTCCGACCCCGTCGCGATGGCACACCCGGACGCCACGTGGCGGGATCTGCGCGAACAGGCCCCGGTCCATCGCCTCGGCCCGATCGTCCTGATCGCGCGTCATCAGGACGCGCGCGACGTCCTGCGCGACGACCGCCGCTTCAGCAGCCGCTACTTCGCGACGGGGTCGCGCGTCGCGGCGATCCGCGCCTCGCTGAGCCCCGAGCAGCGACGCGCCAACGACGAGATCGCCGAGTTCGAGTCGCTCTATATGAGCCGCTCCGACGACCAGCAGCACGAGCGGCTGCGTGGCAGCGCGAACCGCGTCTTCACGCCGCGGCGAATCGCACAGACGCGCACGATGATCGCCGCGTACACCGGCGAGATGCTCTCCGCCATGCGGGAGGAGGACCAGACCGACGTGGTCGCCGGCCTCGCGTACAGGCTGCCGCTGATGGTGATCGGCGACATGCTCGGCGTCCCGCCGCCGGATCGTGACCAGATCCACCTGTGGTCCGCCCAGCTGGGGCGCAACCGCGGCGGCGACGACCCGGAGGCGTTGATGGTCGCGCACCGCGCGATGCACGAGTTCCGCCACTACGTCGAGGAGATCCTCGTGCCGCTGCGCCGCCGGCGCAGCGGCAGCGACCTGCTGACGGCACTGCTCGAAGCCGAGGACGACAGCCGGCTCTCGCCCGTCGAGCTCACCGCGATGTTCGTCGTGCTGCTGTTCGCGGGCCACGAAACGACCACGAACCTGATCTCGATCGGACTGCTCGAGTTGCTCCGCCACCGGGACCAGTGGGAGCGCCTGTGTGCGGATCCGGGGCTCGCGCCCGCGGCGGTCGAGGAGCTCCTGCGCTGGGTCAGCCCGGTTCAGTTCCAGTGGCGCGCGACCCGTGCCGAGGTCGTCGTGGCCGGGACCGAGATCGAGGCCGGAACGACGGTGGCCGCCGTGCTCGCGGCGGCCAATCGGGATCCGGAGGTGTTCGCGGACGCCGACCGGCTCGACCTCGGCCGCGCCGATGCACGCCAGCATCTAGCGCTCGGGCTCGGTCCGCACTTCTGCCTCGGGAACGCGCTCGCGCGCCTCGAGGCGACCGTCGCGTTCGAAGCGCTCGCGTCGCGCTTCCCCGAGCTCGAGCTTGTCGATGACGAGCCGCCGTTCCGCGGCAACGCGATGATGCGCACCCCTGGCGAGCTGAGGGTGGCACTCGGACGCGAGCGCCGGACAGTCTGACAACGAACGAAGGAGAGACGGCATGGACCAGGTGCGGATGGACGGTCAGGTTGCGATCGTGACCGGGGCGGGACGGGGGCTCGGGCGGTCGCATGGCCTCGAGCTCGCCCGTTGCGGGGCGGCCGTTGTGATCAACGACGTCGCGCGTGAGCACGCCGACAGCGCGGTCGCCGAGATCGAGAGCGCCGGCGGCCGGGCGGCGCCGTCCTACGATTCCGTCGCCACGCCGGAGGGCGCACGTGCGATCGTGCAGACCGCGGTCGACCGGTTCGGCACCGTCGATGCCGTGATCAACAACGCCGGCTTCATGCGCAACGGCTACCTCGAGGATCTCACCTCCCAGGGGTTGCGGGACCTGCTCGGCGTGCACATCGAGGGCAGCTTCTACGTCACGCAGGCCGCCTGGCCGATCATGCGCAAGAAGGGCTACGGCCGCGTCGTCATGACGAGTTCGGCCGGCGGCATGTTCGCGATGGAGGGCGAGAGCAACTACGCCGCGGCGAAGGGCGGCTGCTACGGCCTGATGAAGGCGCTCGCGTTCGAGGGCTCGCTCTGCGGGATCGCCGTCAACGCGATCCTGCCGATGGCGGCCACAACGATCACCGAAGGCGATCCGGTTCCCGACTACGAGAAGTTTTACCCGGCCGAGATCGGCGAGTTCCTGGCGCCCCGGCGGACGACCAGGGCCGTCTCGCCGCTCGTCGCCTACCTCGCGAGCCCGGCCTGCACCGTGAACTCGGAGGCCTACTCGGTCGGCTTCGGCCGTTTCGCGCGGGTGTTCGTCGGCGAGACCAGCGGGTGGGTCGCCCCGGACCTCGACACCGTTGGCGCCGACGACATCGCCAGGCATCTCGACGAGATCCGCGACCTCGGCGAGTACACGGTCCCGTCGAACATCTTCGACGAGGTTCGCTGGATCGCCGCCTCGCTCGGCATGCCTTCCCCGAATCCGGCCTGAGTCACGCCCGACGCCGGCTCCGCGCGCCCCAGGCTGGGGCCGATTGTCGAATTATGATCGTCGTCGTCCCAGCCTGGGACGGCGACGCGCTCCGGCAAACGATCGCCGCCCGGAACGGCGACGCGCTCCGGCAACGACCGCCGCCCGGACCGGCGTCGACGCCCGAGCCTACGTCGCGGCCGCGCCGAAGTAGGCCTCCTGCAGCTCCCGGAGGTCGTTGAACTCGCCGGGATCGCCGCTGTGGGTGACGCGACCGTCGTCCATCACCGTGACGTGGTCCGCGATCTCCAGCGCCTGCCGGGCGAGCTGCTCGACCAGCAGGACCGCCAGCCCCTCGTCGGCGAGCGCGCGGATCCGCCGGAACAGGTCCGAGACGATTGCCGGCGCGAGTCCCGCCGACGGCTCGTCGAGCAGGAGCACGCGTGGCCGCGAGGCGAGCGCGGTCGCGATCGCGAGCATCTGCTGCTGGCCGCCGGAGAGACCGCCGGCCCGCTCGCTCGATCGGTCCCGCAGGACCGGGAACTGCTCGAGGACCGACTCGCAGAGCGCTCGCCGCTCGCTGCGGCTGAGCTTCAGGGGCCGCGTGCCGAGCATCACGTTCTCCATGATCGTCCGGTTGCGGAAGATCCGCTTGCCCTCCTGCACGAGCGCGATCCCGGATGCAGCCCTGCGGTAGGCCGGCTGGCGCCGGATGTCGCCGCCCTCGAGCACGATCGAGCCGCTCCACGTGCGCAGTTGCCCGCTGATCGCCGACAGCAGCGTCGTCTTGCCGACTCCGTTGCGCCCGAGCACGACCTCGATCGCGCCGGGACGCAGCTCGAGCGACAGGCCGCGGAGGACCTGGAGATCGCCGTAGCCCGAGACGAGATCGCCGACCTCGAGCAGCGCCGCGCCGCTCGCGGCCGCAGTCACCGCGACAGCGGCTGCCGCCGCGCCCGCGCCGATCCGCGTCGTCGCCGCGCCGTCCCGTGGCGCGTCGCCGACCGCCGGGGACCCCTCGGCCGTCTTCGTGTCGCCGAGATAGCTCTCGATCACCCGCGGATCGGAGCTGACCTCGGCCGCCGAGCCGCTCGCGATCAGGCGTCCGAGATGCAGGACGTGCACCGTGTCGGAGATCCGGCCGACGAAGCCGAAGTTGTGCTCGATCAGGACGACCGTCGCGCCCGCCCGCGCCGCACCGAGCACGACGCGGCCCAGCGTGACGACCTCCTCCTCGCTGAGCCCGGAGGCGGGCTCGTCGAGCAGCAGCAGGCCGGGCCGGCCGCAGAGAGAGCGCGCCAGCTCGATCAGCCGCCGGTTGCCGAGCGGCTGGCTGCTCGCTTCCTCGTCGGCGATCGCAGTCAGACCCACGAGGTCAAGCAGCTCGAGCGCCTGCTCGCGGTCGGCGCGCCGCGAGCGGCGGTAGCCGGGGAGGCGCAGGATGCACGCGAGCACGGAGCTGCGGTCGACGTGGAAGCGTCCCGAGGCGACCACGTCGGCGACCGACACCCCGCGCGGGATGCTCGGGGTCTGGAACGTGCGCCCGACACCGCGCATCGCGACCCGGTGTGGCGCCAGCCGGACCAGTGGCTCCCCGAACGCGACCGTCCCGCCGTCACCCTGCGTGTAGCCGCAGATCACGTTGAGCAGCGTCGTCTTACCCGAGCCGTTGGACCCGATCAGCGCGGTGACGCTCCCGGGCTCCGCCGCGAGCGTCACGGTGTCGAGCGCCTTGACGCCTCCGAACGCCTTCGACACGTCCGCGATCTCGAGTCGCCGGCCCGCCAGGCCGCCGAGCAGCTCCGGCGCGGTGAGATGTTCGAACTCGGTTGAGGCGAGGTGCGCGCCGTGCGAGGACAGCGATCCGGCCGAGGTCACGGTCGCGCCGCCGGGCGCCTGGTGGACGAGCAGTCGGCTGAGGCGGACCGCCCCGTTCCGGGAGATACCGCCGATGCCGCCGCGCAGCAGCACGGCCGCGCCGATCAGGAAGGCGCCGTAGACGATCGGCGAGTACTGCCCGAAGCTGACCGAGTCCTCGGGGCCGAGCTGCAGGATCGTCGCCCCGAGGATGGCGCCGTAGACGCTCTCGACGCCGCCGAGCACGCTGGCCGCGACGATCCCGATCGCGAGCGTGATGCCGAAGTCAGCCGGCGTGATGATCAGCGAGATGAAGCCGAACAGGCATCCGGCGACGCCTGCGGGCAGCGCGCCGAGCGTGTAGGCGAGGACCTTCAGGCGCAGCCGCGAGAAGCCGAGCGAGCTCGCCTGTACCGGTGACTCGCGCAGGATCCGGAAGATCACGCCGTAGCGCGAGGTGACGAGGTTGCGGTAGCAGACCAGCCACAGCAGCGCGGCGACGGTGGTGGCCGTGTACAGCCCCTTGGTTCCGAGTGCGGTCCCGAACAGGTTCGGGCTCGGAATCCCGATCAGGCCGTTGTCCCCGCCGGTCTTGCTCTGGAAAACCTGTGCCCAGTCCGGCAGCGTGATCACGAGGAAGAACGACGCCATCGCCAGCGACCAGCCGCCGATCCGCAGCGCCGGCAACGCCACGACGAAGCCCGCCAGCGCAGCGACGATCCCGCCGATGATCAGCAGCGGGATGATCTCGGTGAAGCCGTCGCTGACCGCGAGGATCATCGTCACGTACGAACCCAGCGCGAACATGAACACCTGGCCGAACTGCACCTCTCCCGCATAGCCGAAGCTGAGGTTGACGCCGCTGACGACGAGGAACAGGACGGCGATCAGCGACACCTGGTTGAGCCAGTACTGGTCGTTCGAGAAGACCGGGAAGAGCAGCAGCACGGCCGCCCCGATCACTGGGAAGACGAGCGACCAGCGGCCGCCGAGCAGCGTGTCGCTGGCGATCCGCCTCCAGGCCGGCAGCGCCGCCGCGCGATCTCCGGCGGGCGGCTCGACGGCCGTCTCAGACATGCCGGGCCTCCGCGATGCCGCCGAGCCCGCGGGGCCGCACGGCGAGCGTCACGAGCAGCAGCACAAGCACCGAGATGTCGCTGTAGTTGGCGTTGATGTACCGGGTCGCCAGCGCGGAGACGATTCCCACGAGCAGGCCGCCGAGCAGGCCACCGATGAAGCTGCCCTCGCCGCCGAGCGCGATCGCGACGAAGCCGCCGAGGGCGAGCGTTGTGCCCAGCGTCGGCACGGCGTACGTGATCGGGCCGGTCAGCGCGCCGATCACGGCACCGATCGCCCCGGCCGCGGCGAACGCGCCGAGCGACAGGAAGTTGACGTTGACCCCGCGCAGCATCGCTGCCTCGCGGTCCTCGGCGACGGCGAGGCAGGCCTGCCCGAGGTGCGTCAGGCGGAACCACGCGTGGAGCGCGAGGCTCAGCACGATCGCCAGCGCGACGACGATGATCTGGATCGGTTGCGCGGCGATCCCGAGGAAGTGCACGAACGACGTTGGTCCTTTGAACGGGACCTGGAGCGCCAGGTAGCCCCACTTGACGCCGACGATTCCGAGCAGCAGCGTCGACATGCCGACGGTGGTGACGAGCTCGCTCGTGCCGGTCAGCCGCCGCAGGCCGAAGCGCAGCGGTCTGACTGCCAGCAGTTCGCAGGCGAGGCCGCCGAGCGCGCCCAGCGCGGCGTTGAGCAGCAATGCGACGATCTCCCCCATCCCGGAGGCCGTCATCCACTGATACGCCATGAACGTCCCGCCGATCACGAGCGCGCCCTGAGCGAAGTTGAACACTCCGGTCGGCAGGAGCGTGAGCGTGAATCCGGTGGCGACGAGCGCGTAGATCGCCCCGAGGGTCAGGCCGCTCCAGATCGTGACTGCCATCCTCAGCTCCTCGTGCCGGTCAGCAAGGATACGTCGCGGGCCGCCTCTTGGGTCGCGGCCCGCGACGTGATTGATTCACCGTATCCGGACGAGCCTCACAACGGGTGGTCTTGCATCCCGGAGACCGGGCCCACCGGGACGACGACGAAGTCGGTCGGCTTCTCGCCGGCGTCGTCGTGGTCCTTGGTCGTGTACATCTTCACCTTTGAGGTGATGTAGAGCGGGCTGTCCTGATCCATCGCCGGCCAGGTGGTCATCTCCTTGGTCAGCGCCGCCGTCGTCAGCGACCCGGCCGACTTGGCCGCCAGCGCGAACTCGATCATCCCGTCCCAGCCGTTGCCCGGAATGTCGCAGGCCTGGCTGTCGGCCGTCGCCTTGTACGTCGCGGGCAGGTACTTGTTCAACAGCGTGAAGCCTTCCGACTGCTTCGCCGCCGCATCCTGGCAGTGGTAGATGTTCGTGTATGCGTTTGCCACGTCGGCCGCGGGTGCCAGCTTGGTGATGTCGAGCGACGAGGCCGCGACATCGAACACGATCGGAGCCGCGCTCCAGCTGAGCCCGGCGCGTGCGGTCAGCGCATAGCCGGCCGGTGGGCCGAGCGCCTCAGCGAACACGCCCTGGACGCCATCGCTCTTCAGCTCCGACATCTCCGGCGTGACGTCCGTCGCCGTCGCCGGGAACGTGACGGCGATCGGGGTGATCCCGTCGGCCTTCAGCGCCGACTCCATGCCCGGGGTCTCGCCCTCGGTGTAGGCGATCGCCTCCTCCAGGATCCCGACCTTCTTGAACCCCTTGCTCTTGAAGAACGCCGCGGCCGCCACGGCCGGGTCGCCCGGGTTGCCCTTGACGACGAACTCCGTTGGGCAGTTCGACGCCGTCGCGCAGACGCCGGTGTCGTCGAGCGTGATCGCGAACTGGTGGTACTTCTTCATGATCGGGATCAGGGCGTCATCCTCAGTGCCCTCGGCCCCAGCGTCGACGAAGGCGTACTTGCCGGGGCTCCCGGAAAGCGCCTTGATCGCGCCGCTGACGGCGTTGGCGGTGACACCACCGCTGTCGACATGAGTGATGACCACCTTGCGCCCCAGGATTCCGCCGTGGGCGTTCAGATAGGCGGCAGCGGCGAGCAGGCCTGCATAGTGCAGTTCGCCGTAGATCTTGGTCGGGCCGCTCACGTCGCCAATCGACAGGACCTGGATCGGTCCCGACGAAGCGGCCGGAGACGACCGTCTCCCGGTGCTGGCGCTGCTCGTGCTGATGCCGATCGTAGCGGCCAGCACGGCCGCAGCTGCACCTGCTGCCAAAAGGCGTCGATGCATATTTCCTCTCCCCGTTTGGGTTGTGACTCGCCCGTCCCTTCGGGCGGGGACCGGACCATATCTATCAAACGTTTGGTTGGCAAGTGTCGACGGCGGAAGGCAAAGCCCCTCTTAACCTGGGCGCAAAGGAGGCGCCCGCGCCGCCCATCCACGCCGTCCTAAACGACGAGCTGGAGGTCGCCGAGGCCGCCGTTGACCTCGAGCGTCTCGCCGGTGATGTACCCCGACAGTGGCGAGCAGAGGAACGCGACCGCGTGGGCGATGTCGTCCGGGGTGCCGGGCCGGCCGACCGGGATCTTCGCGACGATCCGCTCGACCGCCTCCGCCGGGAACCCGAGCCGCTCGCGCGGATCCGAGCGCGGCGCGGTCATGCGCGTCTGGACATACCCGGGGGCGACGGCGTTGACGGTGACGCCGAACGGCGCCCATTCGCGGGCGGCGCTGCGGGTCAGCGCCAGCACCCCCGCCTTGGCGGCGGAGTAGTTGGCGTTCCCGATCGTCCCATAGATCCCTGCGGCCGAGCCGATGTTGACGACGCGCCGCGCAGTCCGGCGCTCCTTGTCGCGGAACCACGGCGCGACCGCCCGCAGCATGTTGAAGCAGCCTCGCAGGTTGACGTCCTGGACCTTGTTCCACTGGGCATCGGTCATCCGGTGGAGCATCACATCGTCGGTCAGGCCGGCGTTGTTGACGAGGATCTGGAGGTCCCCGAAGTGCTCGGCGATCGCCGCCACGGCCGCTGCGCAGGCGTCGGCGTCCGCGACGTTGCACGTCACCGCGAACGCCGTCGCTCCGTCCGCCTCCAGTGCCGCCCGGGAGCTCTCGAGCACGTCGCCGTCGAGGTCGGTCAGCGCGACGAGGGCGCCGCCCGCGGCGAGCCGCCGCGCGATCGCGAGGCCGATGCCGCGAGCCGCGCCGGTGACGATCGCGACCTGCCCCTCGAGCTCGCGCGCGACCGGTGTGTCCGCGGGCGTCATGCTGAGGCCTCGTCCGGGTCGGGTCCGCCGTCGCCGCCGAGCAGGCGCTGCACCTCGAGCATCGCGCGGAATGAGTAGCCGGCAAGGCTCGGGTCGGCGAAGGCGGTGATGTTCCAGAGGATCACGTCGCGCAGGCCGGCCTGCTGGTATTCGAGGATCCGCGCTGCGATCTGCTCCGCCGTCCCGTGCAACGTGCTGTCGAGCACGATCTCGTTCGGGATGTGCGAGGCGACCCGCAGCGCCTCCTCGCGGGTGACGAGGCTCGGGATGTAGCTGTGGAAGCCGGTCCCGCCTTCGAACGGCGAGCTCGAGCCGTAGCGGGCGTACGTCTCGGGCGAGATGTCGACGGCCGCGAACAGCAACCGCGTCAGCGGCTGCTCGCACAGGCGGATCAGCGTCTCCTCGTCGGGCGCGCAGAGCACGTAGGCGAGCATCGACGGTGTGATCGCGTCTGGATCGCGGCCGGCCAACTCGGCGCTACCGCGGATCACCCCGAGCTTCTCGGCGTACGCGTCGACCTCGATGTTCGTCGGAATCCAGCCGTCGGCCAGCCGGCCGGTCAGCTTCAGCATTCGCGGACCGTGGGCCGCGAGCCAGATCGGCGGCGGCACCGCGTGGTACGGCTCGAGTCCGAGCACCGCGCCCTCCAGCCGGAAGAACTCGCCCTCGTGATCGACCGGGTGGCCCTCGGAGTTCCACAGCTTGCGGATCACCTCCAGGCCCTCGGCGAGCCGTGACACGGGCTTGTGCCACTCGATCCCGTATGGCGCGACGTTCATCCGCTCGCCCGAGCCGAGCCCCAGGATCGCCCTGCCCCTGGCGAGGTGATCGACCGTCAGCATCTGGTTTGCGAGCATCGCGGGGTGACGGCGGATCAGGTCGGTGACGACGACGCCGACGCGCACGCGGTCCGTCGCGGCGCCGACCGCGCCCATCATCGTCAGCGGCTCGAAGTACATGTGCGGGTTCGACTGGAACTCGGCGAGCCCGGTGAACTCCGGTGTCCAGACCGAGTCGGGAAGCCACCCCATCAGGTGGCACGGCCACCACACGGAGTCGAATCCGTCGCGCTCGGCCTGCTGTGCCAGTTCGATTGCTCTGCCTGCCCCGGGCATGATCCGGCCCGGAGTACCGAGGGTGATCTTCATCTTGCTCTTTCTACCAAACGTTCGTTAGACATAGAATGGCGGCACGCCATGGATCTCGGGCTCACGGGTCACTCTGCCGTCGTCACCGGCGCGAGCCGCGGGATCGGCCGCGCGATCGCCCTCCGGCTCGCCGAGGAGGGGGCTCGCGTGCTCCTCGTCGCACGGTCCGCCGACGGCCTCGCGGAGACCGCCGAGCACTGCCACGGCCGCGCGCTGACGCTCGCCGCCGACGTCACGGCGCCCGACGCGGCGCAGCGGATCCTCGAGGCGGCAGACGAGCACTTCCCCCACCTTGACATCCTCGTCAACAACGCCGGTGTCAGCGGCGACCGCGCGCTCGACACGCTCGCCGTCAGCGACTACGAGGACCAGTGGCAGATCCACGTGCTCGCGCCGCTGCGCCTGATGCAGGCATGCGTGCCGTCGATGGCCGCGCGCGGCTACGGCCGAGTCGTCAACGTCGCCTCGATCGCGGGACGGCGCCCGACGCAGACGAACGTCGCCTACTCGGTCGCGAAGTCAGCGGAGCTGATGCTGACGCGCGCCTACGCCGACTTCTACGCGCCTCAGGGTGTCGCGATCAACGCCGTCAACCCCGGCGCGGTCGAGGGCGAGATGTGGCTCGCGCCCGGCGGCCTCGCTGATCAGATGGCGGCGAACAAGGGCATTCCCCGGGACCAGATCCTCGCCGCCGCGAGGGCTTCGAACCCGCGCCGGCGGTTCGGCACGCCCGAGGAGATCGCCGTCGTCGTCGCCCTCCTCGCCTCGCCGCTGGCAGGCAACGTGATCGGCGCCGGCTGGCAGGTCGACGGCGGCACCACCCAGTTCATCTGAGCTCCGGTCTCTCGCTCTCCCCGCCGAGCGGTGCTGCCGTCGGAGCCGCTCAACCTCCGTCGCCGCCGAGTGGCGTGATCACCTCGCGCCCGAACGCGGCGATCGCAGCGAGCGTCTGCTCGTGGGTCGGCCCGGTCGGGTGGCGCATCCGCACGGCCATGTAGCTCGCGCCCGTCCGCGCCAGCCAGTCGGCTGCCGTCGCGCGCACCTCCTCCCCGACCCGTACAGGAAGCGACCGGGAGCGAGGCGCTCGAGCGTGAAGTCCTCGCGACTGCGGATCTGTTCGACCCACGGCTCGAACTGACGGCGGTAGACGCCGACGTTGAAGTACAGGCGGTGGACCTTCATCGCGTGCGGCGCCCACACCTGTTCGGCCTCGGCTCGATCGGCGGCGATCCAGGCCTCGCGGAAGAGCGCGACCTGCCCTGGGCGGCCGGCCGCCAGGGCGGCCGCTCGGTAGTGATCGGCGAGCCGCGCGACCGCGTCGATGTCACGCTGCGGGTCGCAGACCCAGGCGTCCGCGCGCTCCGCCGCGCGGCGCAGGCCGCGGGGGCCGTGCGCGCCGATCCAGATCGGCGGGCGCGGGGACGAGAACGCCCCGGGCGTGACCTGGCCGCGGCGCGTGAAGAAGCGCCCGGCGTAGTCGAACGGCTCGCCGGCGAGGCACGCCTCGACGACGTCGAGCAACTCGTCGAGGATCGCCTGGCGCTGATCTCGCTCGACGCCGAACAGCTCGAAGTCCGGTGGTTGGTGCGCGGTCCCGAGTCCGAGGATCACGCGGCCGCGGGTCGCCCAATCGAGCATCAGGATGTCCTCGGCGAGCCGGACGGGGTCGTGCAGCGGCCCGGCGAGCACGAGCGCGCCGACGCGGATCCGGGTGGTGCGGGCCGCCAGCCAGGCTCCGATCAGCATCGGCGAGACGAGCGCGCCGCCGTGGGCCTGGTGGAATTCGGGCAGGAAGAAGCCGTCGAATCCGGCTTGTTCGGCGGCCAGCACCTCCTCCGCGAGTTCACCCAGCAGCACGTCGAGCCCGGCGTCGCGCCGCTGGATCGGGCAGATCAATCCGAAGCGCGCCATCACACCGCCTGCCGGTGGCGTTCGAGGAAACCGAGCAGCGGCGGCAACAGCTCCTCAGGACGCTCGCGCGCGAGGAAGTGTCCCGCGCCGGGGAGCACCAGCAGCTCGCCCCGCGGCAGCGCGCTGACGATCCGCAGCGCCACGTCCACGGGCTCGATCGGATCCTGGTCACCGCATGCGATCAGCACCGGGATCGCGATTCGCCCCAGCGCCTCGTCCGTGATCGACAGGTCCTCGACCCAGCTCGCCGCGATCTTGGTGCGCAGCCGCCGCCAGTGCTCGCGATCGGCGCCGTGCTGGTGGCGCAGCCCGACGAGTCCCCGGGGCCAGGGACCGGCCGTGATCGGACCGACGCGGGCCGGGTCGCCGGATCGCGAGGGCCCGATCCCGACGAACACGTCGGTCAGCTCGGGGCGTGTACAGAGGAGCTGGAGCATCGAGCTCGCCCCGAACGAGAACGCGATGATCGCGGCCGGACGCTCGCCGACCGCATCGATCAGCTCGACCATGTCGCGCCCGATCGCCGGTGCGCCGATCTGCCAGCCCGGGTCGCTCGAGCGGCCGTGACCGCGCAGATCCGGCGTCAGCACCCGATGGTGCTCGGCGAGCGCCGGCCGCACCCGCTCCCAATCGAAATCGCCCGTGCCCGTGCCGCCGTGGACGAGCAGCAGGACCGGGCCGGCGCCCTCGTCCTCGAAGTGCAGCCGCGCGCCGTCAGCAAGTTCCAGCTCCGGCACGGCTCGCCGCGCTCCGCTCGCCGCGCTCAGACGACTTCGCCGGTCTCCGCGTCGTAACCCTGCTCCCACTTGCCGTCGACGGGCTTGTACGGGTAGGCGATCTCGACCAGGCAGCCGTGCGAGGACTCCGGCGAGATGAACGTCCACCACTGCCACGGCACCAGCGGGTCCTGCCACAGCTCCTTGCTCGTCAGCTTCACCCCGGCCGCGTCGAGTTCGTCGATCGCATCGCGCAGCTTCGGATTCGTGAACGCGACGTGATGGACGCTCTCGCCGTGTTTGGCGAGGCGGCGTCCGAGCGGGCCGTCGGCGTTGAGCGGGGCCAGCAGCTGGATCTCGCAGCCGTTCGGGTTCACAAACGTCGCCCACTCCATCTCGTCTCCGCCGGACTCGAAGCGGTCGTAGCGAACGATCGGCTCCGTGAGCTGATCGGGGTCCATCACCGAGAGGATCTTGGTCCAATCCTCGATCGCCTGATCGAGGTCGCGGACGAGGAAGCAGATGTGTGCGAGTGGTCCGGAGGGCACGGGTTCTTGCCTTTCGTCGACAACAGCCAGAGACGATTAGTCTAAACAGAAACCTACCAACCGGTTGTTTGAAGCGCGGCGGATGGGTAGAGTCCCGCCCGGCAATCTCACGCCCCTCCGGAGGTGTTCATGTCGACCCCTGCTCTTCCCATCATCGGCCCTCAGGGCAAGCCCCGGATCGGGTCCGTCCCTGGCGTCGAGGGCAACTTCAACGGCATCATGGCCTGGCGGCCGGACCTGCTCGAGGCCTTCTTTACGTTCTACGCGAAGCTTTGGACCGAGGGCGTCCTCGACATGCGGATCAAGGATCTCGCGCGCATGAAGATCGCTCGCACTGTCGGTTGCCGGCTGTGCCAGAACACGCGCTTCAAGGTCGCCGAGGGTTACACGGTCGAAGATGACTACCTCGGCATCGACGACGTCGCGCACGGTGACTACACCGACGCCGAGCGGGCTGCGCTCGCGTACGTCGAGCAGTTCTGCTTCAGCGCGGCCCACGTGACCGACGAGATGGTCGTCGAGCTGCGCCGCCACTTCTCCGAGGCGGAGATCATCGAGCTGTCGATGATGGCCGCGGTGATCGGCGGCTTTGGCTCCATCAACGTCGCGCTCAACGTCGCGCCGGACACGGAGGAGCTGCAGGTGTTCGACTTCGCAGCCCCGAAGGCCTAGTGCACCGCACTTGCGAACCGCCGAACTAACCGGCGCGCGCGGAGCGGGCGCGCGTCACGAGACGGCTCGTGGAGCGCTCCTCCACGTTCGGCAGCACGACCACGTCCGCCCCCAGCAGGGCCGCCGCCGCCCGTTTGCCGGGCTCGGCGGGGTCGCCCGCTGTCAGGGCCAGCGCTGCCGGCGCGAGCGCGGCGAACGCCGTCGCGTACGCCTGCGGGTCCCATCGATCGGCCGGGCCGTGGACCACGAAGGTCCCGTCCACGCCGGCGAGGGCCCCGACCAGCTCGGCGCGCTCGGCGGCCGTCACGAGCGGGCGCTCCGAGCCCTTGCGGTGGCGTACGCGCGCATCCGACTCGATTCCGACGCACAGCAGCCCTCCCGCCGCGCGGGCAGCCGTCAGAAAGCGGAGGTGGCCGACGTGCAGGAGATCGAAGACGCCCGTGCAGACGACGCACCCGGAGGTTCGCGCCGGCGCGGTGATCCACTCGAGCGCAAGTGCGTCGGACCCATTCATGTCGCCAGCAGTTCTACCACGGGTCCGGCGCCGGGCCTGACAGTCAGAGGAGAGAGGAGCCGCCGTGCAGGCCAGTGCACACCACCACCCCGGACTCAGGGTGGCCGATATCGAGCGAGCAGCGAAGTTCTACATCGACGCCTTCGATGGTCACTACAAGGTCTGTCCGTTCACGATCGCGGGTGACTTCGCGGAGGTCGTGATGGACGGCCCCCCCGGGGTCAGCTTCAAGGTCGCGATGATCGGGTTCGCGCACGGCTGTGTCGAGCTGTTCGAGTTCGTCGAGCCGGTCCACCCGATCGATCCGGTGCACCCCACAAAGGGCAACATCATCCACATCGGGATCCAGGTCGACGACGTCAACGGCGCGCTCGCGCGCGTCGAGGCCGCGGGTGGCAGGCGACTGTGGCCGGACGTCAACCCGTGGGGCTCGGCGAACGTCATCTATGTGACAGATCCGGATCAGAACATCCTCGAGATCACCGACGCCTCGATGGACGAGATCGTGCGCCTGACGCTCGAGGCGTTCCCCGAAGCCGATCCCGCCAACCAGGAGGCACGCACATGAAGCTGAAGGATCGCGTCGCGATCGTCACCGGAGCCGGTCAGGGAATCGGCGAGGCCGCCGCTCGGCTGATGGCCGAGGAGGGCGCCAAGGTGATCGTCTCCGACGTCAACGAGCAGACGGGTGCGGCGGTCGCGGACTCGATCCGCTCCGCCGGCGGTGAGGCGACGTTCACCCGCGCCGACGTCACGAGTGTCGACGACGTCAAGGCGCTGGTCGCGACCGCCAAGGACACCTATGGGCGCCTCGACATCCTCCACAACAACGCCGGGGTGCACGAGACGAACTTCACCACGACCCAGGCCCGTAGCTTCGAGCTTCCGGAGGAGATCTGGGACAAGGTGATCGCGATCAACCTCAAGGGCCCGTGGATGTGTTCGAAGTACGCCGCGCCGGTGATGGCCGAGGGCGGCGGCGGCGCGATCGTCAACGCCGCGTCGATCGGCGGGCTCGTCGGGTACCCGATGGGCGGAGCCTATGGCCCGTCCAAGGCGGGAATCGTCCAGCTCACGCGCGTGATGGCGATCGAGCTGGCGCCGATGAACATCAGGGTCAATGCGTACGCGCCGGGGAACACCGACACTCCGATGGTCAGCAAGTACTACGACACCGCTCCTCCGGGGGAGCAGGAGATGATCAAGCAGCAGCTGCTCGGCACCCACCTGTTCGGCCGCCTCGGCGAGCCGCGGGAGGTCGCCAACCTCGTCGTGTTCCTCGCGAGCGATGAGTCGTCGATGATCACCGGCACCTGCATCACGATCGATCTCGGGACCACGGCCTGGCGCGGGATGCGCTCCTGATCGGGAAGTCGGCGCCCTGGAGCCGGTGACAGCGTTGAACGACTACCCGCTGCTGTGCTCGCCCCTCGAAGTCGGGCGGCTGCGCCTGCGCAATCGGGTCGTGATGACCGCCATGACGACCGGTTTCGGGTACGAGCAGGGTGCGCCGGACGACGATCTGATCGCCTATTTCGCGCACCGCAGCGGCGACGTCGCCCTGACGACCGTCGGCTTCGGTGCGGTCCGGCCGGAGGGGAGGGTCGAGGACCGGATCCCGTGGATGTGGCGCGAGGACATCGTCGAGCGTCTCGCCCCGCTCGCGGAGGCGATCAGGGCTCGCGGAGCGCTCGCCGGTCTCCAGCTCGGCCACGGTGGCCGCCAGGTGGCACCGGAGGTGATCGGCGCCACGCCGGTGGCGCCGTCGCCGCTGCCGCCCCTCGTTCACGTGCGGACCCCGCCGCACGAGCTGACGGTCGCGGAGATCGAGGAGATCATCGCGGCTTTCGCGGCCGCCGCCTGTCGGGCGGCCGCCGCGGGCTTCGACGCCGTCGAGGTTCACGGCGGCCATGGCTATCTGATCCACGAGTTCCTGTCGGCCGACGCCAACCGCCGCACCGACGGCTACGGCGGGGCGACGATCGCCGAGCGCGCGCGCTTCGCGGTCGAGGTGATCCGCGCCGTCCGAGCAGCCGCCCCGGAGATCGGCCTGATCGTCCGGATCAACGGCACCGACCTCTACCCCGAGGGGCTCGGTCCGGCGGACGCCGCGCAGGTGGGGGCGGCGTGCGCCGCCGCCGGCGTCGACGCGCTGCTCGTGTCCGCGGGCGTGTACGGCACCGTGCCGTACACGATCCCGCTGCTCGACGACGAGGAGGCTCCGTACCTTCCGGCCGCGGCGCATGTTCGCGGACATGTCACCGTCCCGGTGATCGCCGTCGGCGGCTTCAGCAGGCCGGCCGTCGCCGAGGCCGCGCTCGCGCGCGGGGATTGCGACGCGATCGCCGTCGGCCGCGCGCTGATCGCCGACCCGGACTGGCTCGGCAAGGCGCGCGAGGGCAGGACCGCGCAGATCAGGCCGTGCGTCGCGACGGTCGACGCGTGCGCCGGCATGCTCGGTCGCGGCGAGGCGATTTCGTGCTCGGTCAACCCCGAGGTCGGGCGCGAGCGCCGTGCCGGGGTCCCGCGCGCGGAGCGCCCGCGGCGGATCGCGATCGTCGGGCTCGGGCCGGCCGGACTCGAGGCGGCCTGCCGCGCCGCCGAGCTCGGGCACGAGGTGATCGCCTTCGAGCAGGGAGGGCGGATCGGTGGCGCCGCCGCCCTCGCCGCCCTCACCCCGCCCCTCGAACGGTACGCCCGTCTGGTTGCGTGGTACGAGCGCCGGCTCGAGCTCGCCGGCGTCGAGCCGCTGCTCGGCGTGCGGGCCGACGGTGAGCGCCTGGCCGGCTGCGAGGCCGAGCTCGTGATCGTCGCCACCGGCGCCGTCACGGACCCGCCCGCGATCGACGGCTACGACGAGCTGGCCACCTGGCCGGTCGAGGATCTGCTCGAGGGCCGGCCATCGACGCTCGCGCGGGGTGGCCGGCCGTCGCGACCGGTGATCATCGGCGACGGCCGGATCGCCGCGGCGGCGACCCTCGCGCTCGCTCGCGAGGGCGCCGAGTGCACGCTGCTCGCCCGCGGCCGGGTCGCCGGCGACGCGAGCGGGCTCGCGCGGCGGGCCTACGTGAGCCGGCTCGAGCGTCTCGGCATCCGGAGGCTGCGCGGGTACCCGGCGCGGCTCGCCGCGGGCGGGGTCTGGTGGCGAGCCGACGGGAATCCGGAGGAGCTGCTCGTGGAGGCCGACGGCGTCGTGCTCGCCGACCGGCGGCGACCGGAGCGGCCGGACGGGATGGAGGACGTCGCGGCCGAGGTCGTGCGCGTCGGGGATGCCCGCGTTCCTCGCGACCTCACGGCGGCGATCGCCGAGGGCCGCGAAGCCGCCGATGCGTTCGCGCGGTCGGCGCCGCGCGGGCCGGGCGATAGGAAGCCCGCGGTCGGCAGGTAATCTGGAAACCGAGGAGACGAGAGCGATGACTTGGATCGAGGTGACCACCGTCGGAGACCTTGTCGGCCGTGCTGCTGCGCGACACTCCGGCGAGGGCATCATCTTTCCCGACGAGCGCGCGACGATTCCGGAGGTGGACGGCCTCGCCGAGCGCTTCGCGCGCGGGCTCCTCGGGCTCGGCGTGCGGCGTGGTGAGCACGTCGGGATCCTGCTGCCCCAGCGGCTCGACTACGTCGGCGCCTTCCTGGGTGCCGTCCGGATCGGTGCGGTGCCGGTGCCGCTCAACGCCCGCTTCAAGGGCAGCGAGCTCTCGCACGTGATCCCGCACGCCGAGCTCACCGTGCTGTTCGTCTCGGGCGGCGGTGACGAGGTGATCGACTATGCGGCGCTCGTTCGCGACATCCTCCCGACCGCGCCGAAGCTGCGGCACACGGTTCACCTCGGCACCGGGGCGGCCGAGCCGTTCGTGACGCGGGCCGCATTCGAGGAGCTCGCCGACACGGCCGACGGGGCGGCGGTCAGGCGGATGGCCGACCTCGTGCGAGTGCGCGACCTCGGGATGATCATGTACACGTCGGGCACGACGGCTGAGCCGAAGGGCTGCATGATCACGCACGAGGCGATGGTCCGCCAGGCCCAGAACTACCAGGAGCGTTACGAGCTCGGGCGCGACTCGTCCTTCTGGGATCCGCTGCCGCTGTTCCACATCGGCGGGATCATCCCGATGCTCGCCTGCATCGACATCGGCTGCCGTTACTGCCACCCCGACCAGTTCGAGCCCGCCGAGGCCCTGACGATGCTGGAAGCCGAGCGCTGCACCGTCGCGATGCCGGTGTTCGACACGATCTGGCTCGACGTCCTCAACCACCCGCGGTACCCGGAGACCGATCTGTCGGCGCTGCGGACGCTGCTGCTGCTCGGTACGCCCGAGTCACTGCGCGCGGTGCAGGAGCGGATGCCGACGATCCCGCTGGTTTCAGGCAGCGGCTCGACCGAGGCGTGCGCCCAGCTCGCGCTCGGCTCCAGGAACGACCCGCTCGAGCAGCGCGTGACCACGTGTGGCCGGCTCGTGGGCGGCCAGGAGGTGCGGATCACGGACCCCGAGACGGGCGCCGAGCTGCCGCCCGGGCACTCTGGAGAGCTTCTGTTCCGGGGGGTGGGGCGCTTCGAGGGCTACTACAAGGAGCCCGAGCTGACCGCCTCGGTGATCGACCCTGAGGGCTGGTACCACTCGGGCGATCTCGCGTCGATCAGCGCCGACGGCTATCTCAGCTACGAGGGCCGTCTCAAGGATGCGCTCAAGGTCGGCGGCGAGAACGTCTCGCCGATGGAGGTGGAGGACTTCATCATCTCCCATGCGGCTGTGTCGATCGTCTCGGTCGTCGGGGCGCCGGACCAGCGCTACGGCGAGGTCGTGACGGCGTTCGTCGAACTCGTGCCGGGCGCCGTCGCGACCGAGGCCGAGATCATCGAGTTCTGCCTCGACCGGATCGCCACGTTCAAGGTGCCCCGGTACGTCCGCTTCATCACCGAGTGGCCGATGTCCGGGACGAAGATCGCGAAGCGGATGCTCCGGGATCTGATCACGGCCGAGCTGCGGGCCGCGGGCATCACGCACGCCCCGCCCGTCCGCCGCGGGAGCAGGCCGGACGCGGCGTCCAGCGGTGCGGGCACGCATGACTCCGACTCCGGGAAGGTGATTGAAGCGGCATGACGGCCCCCAGCGACACCGTCCACCGGATGCTCGAGGCGACCGCATCGCGGTCGCCGGACGCGGACGCCACCGTCTTCCCCGGCGATCGTTACTCGTACGGCGAACTCGTCGCCGCGATGACCGCGGCCGCGAGGCGGCTGCGCGGCCTCGGTCTCGGGCCCGGCGATCCCGTTGGCCTGATGGTCCCGGCGAGCGCCGCACAGGTCGCGCTGCTGATCGGGGCGATGCGGATCGGCGCGATGCCGGTTCCGCTGAACGGGCGGATGAAGCCGCATGAGCTGGAGTACCTGGTGCACCACTCGGGCATGCGCTTCCTCCTTTGTGACGAGGCGGCCGCCACGCTTGCGGCACAGATCGCGATGGGCGACTGCCGCGCCGTCCTCGTCGGCCCCGACGGGTCGTTCGAGCACCCACTCGTGGAGGTCGCCCCCGACGAGGTCGAGCGCATCGCCGCCGCCGTGCGGCCAGAGGATCCCTCGATCATTCTCTACACCTCCGGGACGACGTCGCATCCGAAGGGCGTCGTGCACACGCACGTCAGCCTCGCGGCCGAGGGGCGCAACATCGCGACGCGGCTGGCGATGAGCTCGGCCGACCGCTTCTGGTCGCCACTGCCGATGTACCACTGTGGAGGGATCGTGACGATGCTCGGCGCGTTCGCCTCCGGGGCGGCGTTCTGCCACGTCGGCACGTTCGATGCCACGGTCGCACTCGACCAGCTCGAGCGCGAGCGCTGCACGCTCGCGTTTCCCGCCTTCGAGACGATCTGGCTGGCCGTGCTCGACCACCCGCGGTTCACGCGGGCCGATCTCTCGCCGCTGAGGACCGTGATCAACGTCGGCGTGCGCGAGCGGTTGCGAGCGATGCAGGAGCGCCTCCCGACGGCGACGCAGATCTCGTCGTTCGGCCTGACCGAGTCATGCGGCTTCATGTGCATGGGGCTGACCAGCGATCCGCTCGAAGCCCGGATCTCGACGAGCGGCCGGCCACTGCCCGGCATGGAGGTGCGCGCGATCGATCCGGAGACCGGCCACGACGTTGTCCAGGGCGAGATCGGCGAAGCCGTGTTCCGCGGCGTCTCGCGGATCCTGCGCTATCACCGTGACCCCGACTACACGGCGCAGACGATCGACGCCGACGGCTGGTTCCACAGCGGCGACCTGATCCGGATCGACGAGAGCGGCCGCGTCTCGTTCGTAGGCAGGTTCAAGGACATGCTCAAGGTCGGCGGCGAGAACGTCTCCGCGGCGGAGGTGGAGGACCTGCTCGCCACCCATCCGGCCGTCAAGATCGTCCAGGTCGTCGCAGCCCCCGACGCGCGGCTCGCCGAGGTCGCGTGCGCGTTCGTCGAGTTGCGCGACGGAGCGACGGCGACCGAGGCCGAGCTGATCGACCACTGTCTCGGCGAGATCTCAACCTTCAAGGTGCCGCGCTATGTCCGCTTCGTGGGCGAGTGGCCGATGTCCGGCACCAAGATCCAGAAGTTCCGGCTGCGCGAGTCGATCGCCGCGGAGCTTCGGGAGGCTGGGATCACCGAGGCGCCGCGGCTCCATTCGGCGGCCGGCGACGTGCGCTGAGCGCGCCGCGAGACCGCCCCCGCCGCGAGACCGCCCCGGCCGCCCGAGCTCGTCAGTAGCGCCAGCCGTCGCCGAACGTCTCGAGCCGCCGGCCGAGGTAGTCCTCGACGACGGTCACGGCGGCGCGGGCGGCGCGGTCGACTCCGACTCCGCGCGACTTGAACGTGTCCGAGGCGAAGTACAGACCCTCGACGTTCGGCGCCCGGTAGTGCGGGCGGAACTGGCCGACCAGGCCGGGCTTCTGGATCACGCCGAGTCCCGGCTCGTGCACGAGGTGGCGCCGGCGCCAGAAGGCGTGCTCGAGCCCCGGGTACATCTCGGCCAGGTCGCGCTCGAACTGCTCCTGGGTGCGGAGCATCCAGGGGATGTCACGGACCTTCTCTCCAGGGATGTCGAGCCCGGCGACGTACAGGTAGGTGCCTTCGGGGGCCGTCGTCGGATCCATCGCGGTCTGGTTGAAGAAGAAGCCGGCATGTCCGAGGTTGGGGGTGTGCAGCCAGGTCGCGAGCTCCTTCGGGTCGAGCGCGTAGATCGGCTCGCGCGTCGCCAGATAGACGCCGAGCCAGGTGGCGCGGTTCTCGACGCGGCTCAGGTTCCGGATCTGGCCGACGTACCAGTCGGGCAGTTCCTGCTCGGGCACGACCCGCAGCACGCTCCACACCGGCAGCGTCGAGATCACGCACTCCGTCTCGAGGATGTCCTCCTCGAAGATCTCGTTCGGGAGGACGCGCTGCTTGCTGACGGCGAGTCCGGCCACCCGGTGGTTCTCGATCACCACTCGGGACGCCGGGGTGCCCATCATCAGCTCGCCTCCGTGCTCGGTGATCGACGTCCCGAGCTGCTCGAACATCACGTCCCAGCCCTGTCCCGGCCAGAACGAGTAGCCGGCGATGCGCTTCTCCGAGTAGTGCATCTTGCGCATGTACAGGTTGTCGGACGCGGAGTGGTCCCACCAGTTCTCGGTGATCGCCTCCAGCACCGTGATGAACTCCCACAGCGCGATCAGTCCCTCGTTGTTCGTGTGCTGGAGCATCCAGTCCCGCAGCGTCCGGTCGTCCCAGCGGTCGAACTCCTCGTAGGGCGTCTCGAGCAGGATGTCGATCAGGCGCTTGAGCTCCGCCTTGTCCGCGCGGTACAGATCGCGCACGGATTGCCACTTCCCGTCCCACACGACCAGGTCGCTCGACACGGCGCCATGGATCAGTTCGAGCCCCACGTGCTCGAACACCTTCGTGATGCCCGAGCCTGAGTCTTCGATCAGGTGGCCGCCGAGGTTGAGCTTGAATCCCTCGTCCGGCACCGCCACGCCGCGGCCGCCGAGCCAGTTGCTGGCTTCGACCACGCACACCTTGCGGCCCTCCTTCGCGAGCAGCGCGCCGGCCGACAGGCCGGCCGGTCCGGCTCCGATCACAACGACGTCATAACGGCTCATACGCCTCTCCATTTCGGTTCACGCTTCTCGGCAAACGCGAGTGCGCCCTCCCTGGCGTCCTCCGAGCGGGCGACGGGATCGAGGATCTCACGCTGCCTGCTCCACACCTCATCGGTGCTCCAGTCCTGCTGGAGGGCCAGGGCCCGCTTCGTCGCCGCCAGCGAGAGCGGCGCGTTGGCGGCGATTCGCGCGCCCAGTTCCAGGGCCGCGGCGAGTGCCTCGCCGGGCTCGCAGACGACGTTGACCAGTCCGAGTGCGTGTCCGCGCTCGGCCGTGATCGGGTCGCCTGTCAGGGCCATCTCGGCGGCGATCGCGGCCGGGATCCGCCGTGGCAGGCGCCACAGCCCGCCGCCGGCCGCGGTCAGCCCGCGCTTCACCTCCGGGATCCCGAGGCGCGCGCCGCTCGCGGCCACGATCAGGTCGCAGGCGAGTGCCACCTCCAGCCCGCCTGCCACGGCGAACCCCTCGACAGCGGCGATCAGGGGCTTGCCCGGCGGCAGTTCGACAAGTCCGGCGAAACCGCGCCGGCCCCACTTGGGGCGACCACCGGCGACGAACGCCTTCAGATCCATGCCGGCGCAGAAGCCCCCTCCCGCGCCCGTGATGATCCCCACCGCGAGCGCGCCGTCCGCGTCGAGCCGGTCCATCGCCGCGCTGATCTGTTCCGCGACCGTGGCGTTGATCGCGTTCCGGGCCTCGGGGCGATTGATCGTCACGACGAGGACGCGATCGCGCTGCTCGACGAGGACGGGCGCTTGGCTGTCGGTGCTCACGAGTGGATTTCCTCCCTCGGGTCAGCGCCGCGTGTGCGGCGCGGATGTCCAGATCGGATTCGGTGTGGAGCCTCGCCAAGGAGCGCCATCAGCAGTAACATATCTACCAAACATTCGTTTGAGGAGGAGGGGGATGGCGAGCGCCCATCATCACGTTGGGATCCGGGTTGGTGATCTCGACGCAGCGTGCCGGTTCTACACCGAAGCGCTGGGCGCGAGCGTGCTCGTGAAGCCCTATGTCGTCCGCGGCGAGGTTGCTGATGCCATCACCGGTTCCCCCGGTGCGGCGATGCACATGTGCCAGCTCGGATTCGATCAGGGGTTCGTCGAGCTGTTCAAGTTCGAGACGGCGATCGGTCCGCCGCCGGCTCCCGTAGCGTACGTGCACCAGAATGTCCTTCACTTCGGACTGCGGGTCGACGACGTCGACGCAACGCTTGCGCGGGTCGAGGCGCTCGGCGGGTCGTGCGTCTTCTCGCCGCGCGTCGTCGGCGACACGAGATTCTGCTACTGCCGGGACCCCGACGGAAACGTGATCGAGCTGGCCGACGCGGGGATGGATCACATCGTCGCGCTGGTCGGTGCCCGCGAGGCTTCCTGAGAAGCTGCATTCGTATCCACCTGACAGAATCGTGAAATGAGCACAAGTCCCAAGGCAGGGGCCGCGTCGGTCGAGGACGCGGTACAGGCAACGCCGCCGAAGAAGCGGGAGCGCGAGATCATCGACGCGGCGGCGGAGATCTTCCACCGCAATGGCTACGCGGACACGTCTGTCCAGGATGTCGCGGAGGCCGTCGGCATCTTGAAGGGAAGCCTCTACTACTACATCGACTCCAAGGAGGACCTCCTCTATCGCGTGCTCCTCGAGGTCCACGAGGACGCCGAGGGGATCCTCGATCTGATCTCGGCGATGACCGATGTCACGCCGCTGGACAGGATCGCGGCCTATGTCAAGCGTCATGTCGAGTACAACGTCCGCAACGTCACCAAGGTTGCCGTTTACTACCACGACTTCGATCTGCTGTCGGCCGAGCGCCGTAACGACATCCGCCAGCACCGTCGCCAGTACGAGAACTTCCTCGAGAATCTGATCCGGGACGCGCAGGCGGCCGGTGAGGTCGCGAAGGACGCCGACCCGCGGGTGCTCGCCTACTGCATGTTCGGGACGATGAACTGGACCTATACGTGGTACCGCCCCAACGGCCGCGTGTCCGTCGCCGAGTTGTGCGACATGATCGCCCAGTTCACCGTCAACGGTCTGCGCACGCAGGCCCAGGCGCAATCGAAGGCCGCCCGTGCCGCGCGGCGCGCGGCGACCCCGAAGCCCGCCACGAAGGGCAAGCGCGCCTAGGTGGGCTGAGTCACCAACCAAACGGTTGTTTGACAGGGCGCCTGTGGGGCGGCTAGCGTGTCGGCTTCGAGATGCTCGTGATCGGAGTCGACAGCGGTGGAACGTTCACCGACGCGGTCGCCGTTTCCGACACCGACGGCCGGCTCGCTGTCGGCAAGTCACTCTCAACTCCCGCCCGTCCCGCTGACGGCGTCGTCGCGTCGGTCGCCGCCGCCGCCGGCGGCCTCGGGGTGAGCCTCGAGCAGCTGCTCGCCGAGGCCGAGATCATCGCCCACGGGACGACGGTCGGGCTCAATGCGCTGCTGACCGGGCGTGGCGCTCCGACCGGGCTGCTGACGACGCGTGGTTTCGAGGACACGCTTGCGATCGCCCGCATCAACAAGGCCCACGGCCTGCCCGAGGAGCTCGAGACCCAGGCGACGCTGTGGGAGAAGCCCGCCGCGCTCGCCGCCCCCGGCGCGATCCGCGGCGTCACCGAGCGCGTCGACGCCCACGGAGCGGTGATCATCCCGCTCGACGAGCGACAGGCGCGCGCCGCGATCCGGGCGCTCGCCGAGCGGTCGGTGATGGCGATCGCCGTCTGCCTGCTGTGGTCCTTCGTCAACCCCGTCCACGAGCTCCGGCTCGCCGAGTTGATCGGAGAGGAGCTCGGCGAGCAGATGCCCGTCACGCTCTCGAGCGACCTGGCGCCACGGATCGGCGAGTACGAGCGGACCAACACCGTGATGCTCAACGCCTCGCTGGTGCCGGCCATGAGCGCATACCTCGACGACCTCGAGCAACAGCTGCGCCGCCGCGGGTTCGCCGGCTCGCTGCTCGTGATGCGCTCCGGCGGGGGCGTCCAGCCCGCCGCCCAGCTCGCGCGCAGGCCGGTCGAGACGCTGCGCTCCGGTCCGGTCGGCGGCCTCAGCGGTGCGCGGGCACTGGGTGCCCGGCTCGGGCACGCGAACATCATCTGCACCGACGTCGGCGGCACGAGCTTCGACGTCGGCTTGATCGTGAACGGTGCCGGGCAGTACGCGCGCCGGCCGATGGTGGGGCGTTACGCGATCGTGACCCCGCTGATCGACATCGAGTCGATCGGGACCGGCGGCGGGAGCATCGCCTGGCTCGATCCCGCCGCCCGGACGCTACGGGTCGGCCCGGAGAGCGCTGCCGCCTCGCCGGGCCCCGTCAGCTATCGCCGCGGCGGCACTCGCCCGACCGTGACCGACGCGGCGGTCGTGCTCGGGTACGTCCATCACCTCGGTGGCGAGCTGACCCTCGACGCGGACGCCGCGCGCACTGCGATCGAAACCCACCTCGCGCTGCCGCTCGGGCTCTCGGTGCACGAGGCCGCGGAGGGCGTGCTCGAGGTGGCGGGCGCGCAGATGGCCGACCTGATCCGGCGCGTCACGGTCCAGCGCGGTCACGACCCGAGCGATTTCGCGCTGTACGCGTTCGGCGGCGCGGCGCCGCAGTACGCGGGCAGGTACGCGCGCGAGCTCGGCATCACCGACGTCGTGATTCCGGCGCTCGCGTCGATCTTCTCCGCGTTCGGGGCAACGGCCGGCGAGCTGCGAACCACCGCCACGCTCGACACGCCGCGGCCCTTCCCGACGGGTGCGGCGTGGCTCGGCGAACGCTTTGCCGAGCTCGAGCGCCGGGTCCGTGACCAGTTCCACGGCCCGGTGACCGAACGTGAGTTGACGATCGAGCGGTCGGTCGGACTCAGGTTCCGCCGCCAGGTGCACGAGCTGAGCGTCACGGTTCCCGATGGGTCCCCCACCGAGGACGCCCAGGCTCGGCTCGTCGAGCGCTTCACGATTGAGTACGAGCGAATGTTCGGCGCCGGCACCGCCTACGCGGTCGCCGGTGTCGAGCTCGTCGGGCTGCGTGTGGAGGCCAGCCTGCCGCTCGGTGTCACCCTGCCGGAGTTCGAGGGGCGCACCGAGCGTGAACCGATCGCCGAGCGCCTGGCCTGGTTCGGCGGCGCGGCTGTCACCTGTCCGGTCTACGACGGTGATCGGATCGCTGCCGGCGTGCCCGTGCATGGGCCCGCGTTCATCGAGGTTCCGACGACGACGACCGTCGTCTATCCGCAGCAGGTGGCCCGCGTCGATCAAACGGGCACGATCCATCTGAGGCTGGCGTGAGCGGCGTGGCGCATCCTGGCGGCTCCGACGCGATCCTGTTCGAGATCCTGCGCCACCGGCTCGTTGCGATCAACGACGAGGCGGCGACGACGATCGCGAGGATCTCCGGTTCGCCGGTCGCGAACGAGTCCTACGACTTCAACACGGCGCTGATGGACGACGCCGGCAATGTGATCGTGATCGGCGCCTATGTGATGGCGCACGCCTGCGCGCTCGACCGGGTCGTTCGCTACGTGATCGACAACCACACTGACAACCCCGGGATCGGTGAGGGTGACATGTATGTCACCAACGACCCGTATGTGGGAGCGATGCACCAGCCCGACGTCGTCGTCGTGGCGCCGATCTTCCTGGACGGCGAGCGGATCATGTGGTGCGGATCGGTCGTCCACCAGCCTGACGTCGGCGGCCCGCTCGCGGGCAGCGTGACCACCGGGGCGCGCTCGATCTACCAGGAGGCGATTCCGATGCCGCCGGTCAGGCTCGTCGAGGGCGGGATGATTCGCAAGGACCTCGAGCGCGAGTACCTCATCCGGTCGCGCCTGCCCGAGCTGAATGCGCTTGATCTCCGCGGTCAGATCGCAGCCAACCGCGTTCAGGCCCGCCGGATCGTCGAGCTCTGTCACCGGTACGGTCACGAGCGGGTGGTGGCCGCGGTCGACAACCTGCTCGGCTCGGCCGAGCGCCGCTTCCGCGACCGGCTCCGCGACCTGCCCGACGGGCGCTGGCGCGCCGTCTCGCTCGTCGAGCACGACGGCGTGGAGGATGCCGTCTATCCCGTGTCTTTGACCATGGACAACCGAGACGGCGCGCTGACACTGGATTTCACCGAAAGCGCGGATCAGGCTCCCGCACTCGTCAACTGCGGCAAGGGAACGCTGTACGGGTACACGATGGCGGCGCTTCTGACACTGCTCGCCTACGACCTGCCGTGGTGTCCGGCCGCGCTGCTGCGCGCGGTCACGATCCGCTCGCGCGAGGGCTCGGTCGTCGACGCTCGCTGGCCGGCGGGGGTGTCGATGGGCAACACGGCGGTTGGTCACGCGATCCGGACGGCCGTCAACATCTGCGTCGACAACATGCTCGACGGCGCCGCGCAGTACGAGCGCCAGGTCATGGCCTCGTGCATGGGATCGTTCGCGGGCCAGAACATCTCGGGCGTCCGCGACGACGGTTCGCGTTTCGGCACGATGCTGCTCGATTCGCTCGCCGGCGGCGGCGGCGCGCGATCGTTCGCCGATGGCGTCGACACCGCCGGCGTGATCAACTCGCCGAAGGCCGCGATCGGAAACGTCGAGGTCAACGAGCACAACTACCCGCTGCTGTATCTGTGGCGGCGCCAGCTGCCCGACTCCGGTGGCGTCGGACGCTACCGCGGGGGTGTCGGCGGCGAGCACGCATTTGTCCTCCACGGCGCCGCGCAGATGGAATCGACGCAGTTCGCGCACGGCGTCGAGCAGCCGACCGGACTCGGCATCGCCGGCGGCGATCCGGGCTCGCTCCAGAGTTTCGCGGTCGTCCGCGACGGCCGCGACCTCAGAGCGCGATCGGTCGAGGATCTCCCCGGCGAGCTTCACGTGCTCCCGCCGAAGGGCACGATCGAACTCGGGCCGACCGACGTCTACGTGCATCGCTACGCCGGGGGCGGCGGTCTCGGCGATCCGCTCGAGCGCCCGCCCCAAGCCGTTGCCACCGACGTCGGCGCCGGGCTCGTGTCAGCCGGGGCAGCGGCGGCGGACTACTTCGTCGGGCTCGACGGCGAGGGGCGCGTCGACCCCGACGCGACCGAGCGGGCGCGCGCGGCGGAGCGCCGCCGCCGGATCGGCGGCGACGAACCGGCCGAGCGGTCCGGCCCGGCCGAGCCGTCCGACCCGGCCGAACGGCCCGGCCCGGCCGAGCCCGTTGCTCCGGGTCGCCGCCTCTCCAGGCATTTCCGCCTCTCCGGCGAGACGGTCGCGTGCGCCCACTGCGGCACGACGCTCGGGGCGCGCGGGCCGGGCCTGAAGGCGGCTCTGCGCATCGACGAGATCCCGGTGGGCGAGTGGGACACCGGTGCCCGGGAGCTGCCCGGCGCGGCGCGCTTCGTCGTCCGGCGCTACCACTGCCCCGGCTGCGGGACGCGCGTGGAGACCGAGGTCAGCCTCGCCTCGACAGCTCCCGTCGTCAGCTTCGACACTCTGGAGCACTGATGGAGTTCGGCTTCTACCTCCCCAACCAGGATCCACCTCGGGCCGAGCGGATCGTCATGCTCTACGAGGAGATCCTCGACATGGCCGAGCACGGCGACGCGCTCGGATTCGCGGGCTGCGTGGCGTCCGAGCACCACGGTCGCGACGACGGGTACATCCCCTCGCCGCTCGCGCTCTGCGCCGCGGTCGCGGCGCGCACGCGGAGGATCGAGACGTCGACCGGTGTGATGCTGCTGCCGCTCTGGTCTCCGATCCGTGTCGCCGAGGACTGCGCTCTGATCGACATCATCTCCGCCGGCCGCTTCGCGCTCGGCGCTGGGCTCGGACTCGTCGCCCGCGAGTTCGATCTCTACGAGGTCCCGTTGGAGAGCGCGGTCGGGCGCTTCGAGGAGGCCGTCGCGATCCTCAGGCATGCCTGGACGGGCGACCCCTTCTCGTTCGACGGCCGTCACTTCCATCTGCACGACGCCCGCGTCACTCCGACGCCGACGCGCCCGCTGGAGATCCGGATCGGCGGGATGAGCGCCCCCGCGATTCGCCGGGCGGCGCGGATCGGAGACGCCTGGCTGACCGATCCGCTCCACGGACTCGACACGATGCGGATGTGGACCGAGCAGTACCGGGCGGCGGCGCAGGAAGCGGGGCGCCCGGCGCGCGTGCACCTGATGCGCGACTGCTGGATCGCCGACGGTGACGGCGACCTGTACCGCGAGTGGGGCCGGTTCCTCGAGGACGACTGGCGCTACTACTTCGAGCTCGGCTCGTTTCGTACCGGTCGCTTCAACCCGGCCGCCGAGCCGTGGCTGCGCGAGATCACCTCGTCGGCGGAGCTGACGTTCGAGCGCCTGCGCCGCGACCGCATCATCTGCGGGACGCCCGCGCAGGTGCGCGACGAGCTCGCGCGGTGGGTCGAGGCGATCCGGCCCGACCGCTTCAACCTCCGCTTCCGCCTCCCGTACGGCCCGCCGCACGCCCGCGTCCGCGAGGTGATGGAGGTCTTCGCGCGCGAGGTGATGCGGGCCTTCACCGTCCCCGCCCAGCCCGACGCCGGTCGCTGACAACGGGCTGGTCCAGCCACGGTCCGGCGGGTGCCCGCGTCCACGGCGTGGTGCCGGCGGTGAAGTGCGCCGGGTGCGACGAGCGCCGCCGCCGCGGGCGTTGCAAAGTTCCCGACCCCCACCGCCCGGGGAGGGGGTTGTACCTGGGCGCGCATCGAGTGAGCGCCACGGTCCAACCCCCCTTTGGATCGTGGGGGGTCGGGAGATTTCAGCCGCCCGGCCGGGTCAGCCGTGCGCCGCGAGGCCGCCGTCGACCGGAATCACGGTGCCCGTCAGGTAGGCGCTCGCCCGCGATGCGAGGAAGATCGCGGCCCCGGCGATGTCCTCCGGCTCGCCCCAGCGCCGCAGCGGGATCTCCTCGGCGATCGCCGCATGCGCCGCCGCGTCGCCCGTGACGAACGCCGTCATCCGGCTCGGGAACGGTCCCGGTGCGAGAGCGTTGACGAGGATCGACTCGCCCGCGAGGCGCTGGGAGAGCTGTCTGGTGAGCATGTGCATTCCCGCCTTGCTCGACGGGTACGCATAGTTCTCCCAATCCGGCACCCGGAGCCCCTCGATCGAGCCGATGTTGATCACTCGCGCAGGAGCTTCCGGCGTCGCTGCGGCGCGCAGCAGCGGCAGGAAGCGGACGGTCGCGTGGAAGACCGATTTGATGTTGAGCGCGAACACCCGGTCGAAGGCGTCGTCGGGATACTCCTCGAGCGGCGCGCCCCACGTGATCCCGGCGTTGTTGACGAGCACGTCGAGCCGCGACTCCTGTGCACCGACCTGCTCGACGAGCGACTCCACGCCCGCAAGTGTCGACAGGTCCGCCGGCGCGGCGATGCACGCGCCGTGCGCGGACTGCTCGGACAGTTCCCGGGCGAGCGCCGCGCACGCGTCCGCCTTGCGCGAGGAGATGTACACGCGCGCTCCGGCGTGGACGAAGCCTGACGCGATCATCTCGCCGATGCCGCGCGAGCCCCCGGTCACGACGACGACCTTGCCGGAGACGTCGAACAGTTCTGAGGGGGCGAGCATCGCAGGATGGACCCTATCCGATCGGCGCCCCCGCGATCGCACCCCGATCGCGTCCCCGATCGCGTCCCCGATCGCGTCCCCGATCGCGCCCCGATCGGCGCCCCGATCGGCGCCGGCGACCGCCGGGAAAGCCACCAAACGTTTGGTAGAGGCGTATCCTCACCGTCACCCCGAGAGGAGAGGAACCGACCCGGATGACCGATCAGCTGCTGGCCCGCCTGGAGAAGCTCGAGGCGGAGCGTGACATCCTGCGCACGCTCTACCGCTACGGGCACACGATCGATGTCGGCGACGAGGACGGTTGGGCGGCGTGCTTCACCGAGGACGGCGAGTTCGTGACGAACCCGCGGATGGAGGACTACACGCCCTACCGGATCGTCGGCCGGCAGGCGCTGACCGAGTTCGTCCATAACCACACGCGCCCGCCCGGCCTCTGGCACAAGCACCTCCTGATCGAGCCGCTGATCGACGTCGACGGCGACACCGCCAGTGTCAACTCCTACTTCGCCGTCCTCAACGACCACGAGGGCAAACCGGTCGTCAGAGTGTTCGGACGTTACGTCGATCGCATGCGCCGTGACGGCGACGGCGTCTGGCGGTTCGTCGAGCGCAGCGCCCACCTCGAATCCCTCCGCCCCGGGCTGCCCCCGCTCGCGTGGGGTCGCGAAGCTGCCGACCGCGCCTACGCGGAGCGGTCCCAGGCGGCCTCGGGGTCGTAGCGCTCGCGCGCCCCGACCCGATCGAGCTTGCCGTTCGGCAGGCGCGGCAGCGGTCCCTGAGTCACCAGGACGTAGCGCGGCACCTTCCAGCGGGCCAGCCGCTGCGCGACCGCGTCGGTCAGCGTCGCCGGGTCGACGATCGCACCGGGGGCGGCCGCGACGACCGCCATCACCTCCTCGGTGCGCAGCCGGTCCGGCACGCCGAAGACGATCGATTCCGCGACGCCCGGCAGCGGATCGATCGCGGCCTCGACCTCCTCGGCGCCGATGTTCTCGCCCGAGCGCTTGATCATGTGCTTGAAGCGGCCGAGGTAGACGAGATGGCCGCGCTCGTCGATCAGGCCGCGATCGCCGGAGCGCACCCAGCCGTCGACGAGCGTCGCCGCGGTCGCCTCGGGGTCGTCGAGGTAGCCGAGCATCACGTGCGGGTGACGCAGGCGGATCTCGCCGACCACGCCGCTGGACACGCGCCCCCCGTCGTCGTCGAAGGCGGCCACCTCCGCGAGCGGCCAGACCGGGCCGACGTATCCCTCCTGGCGGTCGCCGACGTACCCCGGCTCGCTCCCGGCGCTGACCGCGCCCGTCTCCGTCATCCCCCAGCAGAGCTTCAGCTCGACGCCGAACCGCGCCCGGAACCGCGTGTGCCAGGCGTGCGTCCACACCATCCGGAGCGGATGCTCGCCCGGCTGTGGCGCCCCCTGCTCCACCTCCATCAACAGGTTCAGCTGCGCCGGGAACAGAACCAGGAAGGTGACGCCGTACTCGCGGACCTGGCCCCAGAACGAGCTCGGGCTGAAGCGGTCGACGATCGTCAGCGCGCAGCCTTTGTGGAGTGCCGTGGCCTGCGCGTTGAGCGAACCGACGGCGTGTCCGATCGCGGTCGGGATCATGCAGTTGTCCTCCGCGCGGACCTCGAATCGCTCCGCGTAGCCCGTGCCCCCGCTGCCGAACGCGGCCGCGGGCAGCACCACGCCCTTCGGCCGGCCGGTGCTCCCCGAGGTGTAGAGGATCGCCCACGGGGCGAGCGGGTCGTCGGGCAGCCCGGCCGGTGCGAGCGGTGCGTGCGTGAAGGCCTTCTCGAGCGGGCCGCCGAGCAACGTCACGAGCACCCGCGGGCACTCGTCGAGCCGGTCCCGCAGCAGGGAGGCGATCGGCTCGTCGGCGACCAGCGTGCCGGCGGCGCTGTGGTTGCACTGCCAGAGGAGCTCCTCGGCGGTCAGCCCGGGCACGAGTGGCACCTGAACCGCGCCGAGCTGGGCGACGGCGTGCTGGACGACGATCATCCCCGGCCGGTTCGACATCCCGATCAGCACCCGGTCGCCGCGCCCGACCCCGAGCTCGGCCAGAGCGCCCGCCATCCTGCGCTTGGCCTGGTCGAACTCGCCGAACGTGTACGACCCGCCCGGCCCGCACAGGAACGGCCGCTCCGGGGTCGCCGCGACGCGGGCCGCCAGCATCGCCCGGGGTGTTCCCGGCCAGGGCGTCACATCCCACCCCCCTCGCCGGCCCGCAGGCCGGCGAGGTGCTCGCGGAGCTTCCCGGGCGACCACGTGTCCTGATCCTCGCCGAACGCCTGCGACCCGTCCGGGAGCGTCCACCGGACGAGTGAGACCCAGACGAAGAACGGCGTCGTCGGATGCGCCAGCAGGCTGACCACCTCGCCTTCAAGGTGCAGCGAATCGCCGCGCTCGTCGGTCAGATCGAGCGTGACGGCGACCGGCCGTCCGCGCTCGTCGCGGTCGACCCGGCGCCGCACCGCGGACACCGCTCGAGTCCCGTCCGGCCCGAGCCGGAAGCCCGTCATCGGCGTCCACTCGCCGGTCCGGCGATCGAGCCGGGTCGAGGCGTGGAAGGCGAAGCCGTCCGCGGCCGCTCCGTAGGAGTAGCCGAGCCACGTCGCCTGCCGGCTCTCGCGTCGCGGTCCCCAGGTGCGGTCGCGCATCTCCACGCAGTCGACGGCGATCCGCTCACCGTGGAGGACGATCTCTCCCTGGACGCGGCCGAGCTGGTCGAGGTGCCCGACGCCCCCTCCGACACCAAGCGGGTGCGCCGGGTGAAGCGCCTCCCAGCTGAGCTCGAAGCTCAGCCCGTCATCGGCCGCGTAGGCGATCTCGTAGCTCGACATCGAGCGGATCGTCCGGTACACGAGTCCGTTTGGAAGCTCGAAGCGCGTCGGCTGGATCCCGGCAGGGATCGGCATGTGCCACCACCAGCGCCAGTACGGCAGGTCCCACGGATCCGAGGCGCCGGGCTCCCACACGTAGATCGTGCAGGCCATGATCCCGAGCCCGGGCCGGAACAGCGGGTAGGTCCACAGCCCGAGCCCGCGCTCGGGCACCGCCGCCGCGAACCACGAGGTCTCGGTCCAGGTCTCCGGTTCGCGGACGACCGGGTGGAAGTCGTCGTCGGCGGAAGTGAGCAGGTCGGGCGTCAGGGTCATCCCTCCAGACCGGCGATCGTGGCGCCGGCGATCGGTGAGGACTGGGGCAGCAGGGCGAGCTCGCGATCGGTCGTGCGCCCGAGCAGGCGCAGGAGCGCGTCCCGTCCCGGCACGGTCGCGGCGCGGTCGGCGTCGTTGGCCTGCGCGACCGCCGCCGCCAGCCGCCAGCTGCCCGCGAACTGCATCGCGATCCGGGCAAGCCGCCGGGACCGCCGCCGCAGCTCGGCGTCCTCGCTTGCGGCGGCGATCGCGCGCAGGCCGCTCGCCAGCTCGCGGACGAGCGGCTCGCCGGGGATCTCGCCGAGGTGACCGCTCGGGCCACCCGGCAGCGCCTCCGCCGGCGAGAGCTCGACATCGCAGAGGCCGGCGAGCATCCGCACGAGCCGGTGGCGAAGGCCCGGGATCAGCATCAGATGGACGCTCCGATCGCATGGATCCGGGGCGTCCGCCACCGCGAGGCAGCAGATCAGGTTGCGCAGGACGATCACCGCCTGCCAGTAGCGCAGCCGGTCCGGCCGGAGCTCGACGCCCGCCGCCGGCGCGTAGACGGCCCGCGCGGCTGCGGCGAAGCCTGGCAGCTCACGCCCGAACAGGGCCGCGCGCAGCGTCAGCCAGGCGAGATCGTCATGCGGGTCTCCGATGTGCGCGAACTCCCAGTCGAGGAGGCCGCTGAGGCGCCCGTCCGCCACCAGGAAGTTCTCCTCGCCGTAATCCCCGTGGCAGAGCACGAGGCGCTCCGGCTCGCCCGGGAAGCGCTCGCGCAGGACCGCGAACGCGAGCTCCACGAGCTCGTCGGGGCGCTTCAGCTTCTGCCCCGCGATCCGCTCCCAGAGGTCGACGTCAGCCGCCGCGCTACCACGGAAACCGGACAGCGCGAGCTCCGCGAGCGGCAGGCTGTGCAGCCGCGCGAGCACCGCCAGCAACTCGGCGAGCACCGTGCCGGCCGCCTGCGGCGCTCCTCCGAGCCGCTCGACGGCGATCGCGCCGAGCTCGGGCGACGTCGCGTGGACGCGCGGCACTGGGAGGCCGCTGCCGGCGAGCGCCCGGTAGACGCCGGCCTCGCGCTCGAGCGTCAGCTCGGTGCCGGCGACCGGCCCCCCGCCGGCGTCGTGTCGCACGATCAGCTCGAGCGGTGCTCCGCCGCTGATCAGAGTGGCCGCGAACGTCGCCCTCGAGTTGCCGCTGCCCAGCGCGGTCCACTCGACCACGTGACCCGCGGTCGCGCGCTCGAGCCATTCCCTGAGCGCGTCGGCGGTCACTCCATCGGTCACGGCCGCCATTCTGAAAGAATCTACCAATCATTTGGTAGAAATCAGCCGAGCGGGACACCCAGCGGTGCAACCGCCCGAGTGAGCTTCGCAGCGAGGAGAGCAGCCGTGGACTTCAACTTCACCGACGAGGAACAGGCGTTCCGAGAGACCGTCCGTCGCTGGGTGCTGGACAAGTACCCGAAGACCAAGGTCAACCTGATGGAGCGCCAGGAGGACCACGACGGGTCCCACTTCCCCTACGAGTTCGTCAACGACCTCGCCGAGGTCGGCTTCATGGGGGTCGGGATCGACGAGCGCTACGGCGGGCAGGGAGGCGGCGCGACGATCCAGGCGATCCTGATGGACGAGATGGCGCGCCACCTCGCGGGCCTGACCTGGGTCTGGGGGATCACCTCGTTCAACGCGAAATCGATCCAGAAGTTCGCGAAGCCGGAGATCTGCGAGGAGCTGCTGCCGCAGATCGTCGCGGGCGAGAAGCTGACGTCGATCGCGATCACGGAGCCCGGCGGCGGAACCGACCTGCTCGGGGCGATGATCACCCGCGCCACCCGCGACGGTGACGGCTTTCGCATCAACGGGGCCAAGATCTGGTCGACGATGGCGCACGTCGCCGACTATCTGCTCCTGCTTGCCAAGACCTCCGAGGGGGGGAAGTCCTCGCACGGCAAGACGCTGTTCCTCGTCCCGGCCAAGCAGCCCGGGATCGTCGCCACCCCGATTCCCAAGCTCGGGATGCGCTGCGTCGCGTCGTGCGAGGTCCAGCTCGAGGACGTCTACGTCCCGGAGTCCTATGTGATCGGCGAGGTCGACCGCGGCTGGCAGCACATCCTCACGACGCTCAACAACGAGCGGATCCTGGTCGCGGCGCTCGGCACCGGCGTCCTGCGCGGCGTGCTCGAGGACTCGATCGCGTACGCCAGGGAGCGCCGCGCGTTCGGCCACGCGATCGGCGACTTCCAGGTGATCCAGCACTGGATCGCCGAGATGGTGATGAAGCTCGCCCAGGCCGAGCTCCTCACCTACAAGGCCGCGTGGCTCTACGACAACGGTCACGACGCGGGCGTCGAGTCCTCGATGGCCAAGGCGATCGCCGCCGAATACGCGACCTGGGCCGCCGATCGCGGGATCCAGATCCTCGGTGGCATGGGCTACTCCGCGGAGTTCGACATGCAGCGCTACTGGCGCGACGTCCGCCTCTACCAGATCGGTCCGGTCACGAACGAGATGGTGCGCAACATCGTCGCCCAGAGCGTCGGCCTCGATCGCTCGTACTGATCCGTCCGGGTCACCGTGGCCAGCGCCTCGCGTCAACGTCTCGTCGAATGGGACGACCCGGCCCCGCTCGCCGGCGCGTTCGCGAGCTCGGCGGGACTCGCCGTGATGGAGGCGATCGCGGCCGGGCGGCTGCCACGGGCGCCGATGGCCTCGCTGCTCGATCTCCGGCTCGAGCACGTCGAGCGCGGGCGCGCGTTGCTGAGCGTCGAGCCGGGGGAGCAGCACGAGAACGAGGTCGGTCTGATCCACGGCGGCCTGGCATCGGCGCTGCTCGACCATGCGATGGGCGCGACGCTCGCGACGACGCTCGCCGCCGGCGATCGTGCGGCCGGGCTCGAGCTCAGCGTGCGGTTCGTGCGGCCGCTGCGCCCGCACGCCGGCCGGGTCCGCGCCGAGGGACGGATCGTCCACGCGGGCCGGCGGATCGTGCACGCGGAAGCCGAGATGCTCGGCGCCGACGACGAGCTGCTCGCCCGCGCCGCCGGGACGTTCTCGGTGCTCCGCGGCCGGACGGCGGAGCGATGAGCATCGCCGCGCCTGGCGCGATGGCGGCGGGGCGCGGGTCCGCCGATCCGTCGCGCTACCTGATCCCGCTGCTGATGGGTCCCGTGATCTATACGTTCACGCAGGCGATCGTGATCCCGACGATCGTGCCGGTCTCCGCGAGCATGCACATCTCGCGGCTCGACGGCACCTGGGTGCTGACCTCGTTCCTGCTCAGCGGCGCCGTCGTGACGCCGCTCGTCGGCCGCCTCGGAGATCTGTTCGGCAACCGCCGCGTGCTGCTCTGGATCCTCTGGCTGACCGCTGCCGGCGGGGTGCTGAGCGGCGTCTCGACGTCGTTCGTGCCCGTCGTCCTCGGGCGCGTGCTCGCCGGGACATGCACGGCGACGATGGCGCTCGGGTACGGGATCATGCGCGAGAACCTCTCAAGCGAGCGGCTCGGCCCGGTCGTCGCGTTCGTCTCGGTCTCGATCGCGGTCGGGACCGGCCTCGGCAATGTCCTGGCGGGTACGGTCGAGGGCGACCTCGGCACGCAGTGGCTGTTCCTGATCCCGCTGCTGGTCACGCTGCCGGCCTGCGTGATGGCGCAGCTGTGGGTGCCCGAGTCGCCCCCGCGCACGCGCGGCCGCGTCCACTGGCCGGCCGCGGTCGCGATGTCGGTCGCGCTGCTGAGCCTGCTCGTCGCGATCAGCGAATCGACGGTCTGGGGGTGGGGGTCGGCGCGCACGCTCGGGCTGCTCGCCTTCGGCGGCGTCGCGCTGGCGGGGTGGGTGCTGATCGAGCTGACCGCCGAGCAACCGCTGATCGACATGCGGCTGATGGCCCTCCCCGGCGTCTGGCGGACAAACGCCGTCTCGTTCCTGTTCGGCTTCGGCCTGTTCGGGACGTTCGTGATGCTGCCCCAGTTCGTCGAGACGCCGCGCTCAGCCGGCTACGGGTTTGGCACGTCGGTCACGGGCGCGGGGCTGATCCTGCTGCCCGCGACGCTCGTGACCGTGTTCGGCGGGCCGCTCGCCGGCCGGCTCGAGCATCGCTTCGGGCCGAAGCTGCCGCTCGTCGGCGGCGGCGCGATCGGGATCTGCGGCTACCTGACGATCTGCCTGCTCAATGCCGACCAACCGGCGCTGTACCCGGCCCTCTTCATGCTCGGGATCGGGATGGGCGTCGGCTACGCCGTCCTGCCGCACGTGATCGTCCTCGCGGTCCCCCACGAGCACACCGGCGGGGCCAGCGGGATCAACGTGATCGCCCGCAACATCGGCGGGGCGATCGGGATCCAGATCGGGGCGACGGTGCTCGCCGCCCACATCCCCGCCGGCGGCGTCTTCCCGACCCACGGCGGCTATCTCCTGACGTTCTGGCTGCTGGCGGCGGCCGCGATCTGCGCCACGATCGGCAGTGCCCTGATTCCGACCCGCCGGCCGGCGCCGGCGGTGCAAGCGGCGGCGAGGCTCGCCTGATGCGGATCGCCGCGATCATGCGCCACGCCGAGCCGGACCATCTGACCGACACCGTCCGGACGATGGCCGCCGGACGCGACGCCGGCCTCAGCGAGCTCGGACGCCGTCAGTGCGAGGCTGCGCGCACCTGGCTGCGTGGACTCGATCCCGTCCGCGTGATCGCCTCGCCGCTTCCGCGTGCGATCGAGACGGCACGGCTCGTCGGCGCCCCGGTCGAGCCCGAGATCTCCGAAGGGTTCGCCGGCATGCGCCTCGGGCGCTGGGAGGACGTCCCGCCGCTGGAGGTGAAGGAGCCGCTGCGCCGGCTCGTGGCCGGCGAGATCGCTCCACCGCCGGGAGTCGAGAGCGTCCATGCGCTGGTGGACCGCGCCACCAGCGCCTTCGCCGACGCCACACGGGGCGACGGCAACGTGCTGATCGTCGCTCACCGGATGGTGTGCGCGGCGCTCCTGACCGCGCATCTCGGGCTCGCCCCGGAGGACGCGCTGAGGGTTCCGCAGGACCACGCCGGAATCACCCTGCTCTCGCTCGACGACACGCGCGATCAGGTGCTCGCGGTCAACGTCACGCCGCTGCGCCCCCTGCGGCTCGAGCGCTCGCGGGTGGAGCTGTTCTGATGAGCGCGCTGGTCCAGCGCCGGCTGCTGCTCGCCCGGCATGCCGAGGCGGAGACGATCACGAGCGATGGGCGGGTGCAGTCGGCCGGAGCCGTGCCGCTGACGGAGCGTGGTCGCGCCCAGGCGGATGCGCTCGCACAATTCTTCGCTGCGGCCCGGTTGCACCGGGTGCACTCCTCGACGCAGGCCCGGGCGATCGAAACGGCACAGCGCCTCGCCGGCCCTGACGTCGATCTGCTCACCCACGCCGACCTCGAGGAGATCAGGCTCGGGCGGGCGGAGGGGACCCCGGCCCGGCAGGCGTTCGCGGCCGCGCCCCTCTATCTCAGGGATCCCGACGTCGCGCTCGAGGGCGGCGAGACGCCGCGGCAGGTGTTCGATCGCGTCGGGCCCGCGATCGACCGGATCCTCGCGGCCGAGGCCGGCGAGCCGGTCGTCGTCGTCGTCGGCCACGGCTGCGTCAACCGGATGCTGCTCGCGTATCTGCTCGACCTCGAGCTGGCGCGGGCGCTGCGGCTGCGCCAGGACTGGTCTGCCGTCAACGTCCTCGAGCACCGCGGAGGACGCTGGGAGCTCGGGGCGCTCAACTGGAATGTCAACGGCCTGGCAGAGTTCGCGCGGACACGCAGCGAGCCCGGTGTGGCGCCCGCGGTCTGGGAGCAGCTGGGCCGCTGATGGCCTGACAGGAGAGGAGACGAAGTGACGGACATCGGTCATGGATTGACGGTCTCGGGCTCGGGCGTCGAGGGGGTGCTCCACGCCGCCAACGACACCCAGCAGGTCTTCGCGCTGCTGCGCCACGAGGCGCTCGAGGAGGTCATCCTGCTCACGGACTCGGCCTCGGCGACGGCACTCGTGCCACTGCTCGCAAAGGTGCGGGGAGTCGTCTGCCGCTCGGGCGGCATGACCTCGCACCTCGCGATCGTCTCGCGCGAGTTCGGGATCCCCTGCCTGATGGGTGCCGAGCTTCCGGGCGACGAGGACCTGGAGGGAGCGCGCGTCCGGATCGACGCGGAGGGGAAGATCCATCGTGCCGACGGCTGAGCAGCCGGGCGGCCGCCGTCCGAAGTTGCTGGTCAACCTGTCCTTCCCCGAGCTCGCCGCGCGGGCGGCCGAGCTGCCCGTCGACGGGGTCGGGCTGATGCGCGCGGAGTTCCTCTGCCTCCAGGCCGGCACGCACCCGATGGCGATCGTCGAGGAGGGCGGCGAGGACGGCTTCGTCGAGTTCCTGATGGCGGCGATGGTGACGGTCGCCCGTGCCTTCGCGCCGCGGCCCGTGACCTACCGGGCATCCGATCTGAAGAGCAACGAGTACCGCGACCTGGCGGGCGGCGATCGCTACGAGCCGGTCGAGGCCAACCCCATGCTCGGCCGCCGGGGGGTCTTTCGCTACCTCCACGACCCGGCCGGCTTCGGGCTCGAGCTGCGGGCGATCGCGCAGGCCCGCCGCGAAGGCGCGACGAACCTGCGGCTGATGCTCCCGTTCGTGCGCACGGTCACGGAGCTGCGTGACGCGCGTGCGATCGTGGAGGGGTCGGGCTGCTACGACGAGCCGGGCTTCGAACTGTGGGCGATGGCGGAGGTTCCCTCCACGGCCTTGATCCCCGAGGCGTTCGCCGCTGAGGTCGACGGCCTCTCGATCGGCTCCAACGACCTCGCGCAGCTCGTGCTCGGGGCCGATCGCGACTCGCCCGAGCTCGCCGAGCGCTACACGGCGACCGACCCGGCCGTGCTCGAGGCGATCCGGCGGATCGTCGCCGGTGCGCACGCGTGCGGCAGGCCGGTGTCGATCTGCGGCGACCAGCCGAGCCGGGACCCGGAGCTCGTGCGCGCGCTGGTCGCTGCCGGGATCGACTCGATCTCCGTCCTGCCGAGCGCCGTGCAGGAGACCTTGGAAGTGATCGACCAGCTCGTCGCGGTGGCGGGCCGATGAGCGACGCATTCTCACTTCCCGAGCAGATTCGCCGCTATTCCCGGGAGCTGCGCGACTTCTTCGACGGCGCCGGTCAGCGCGCTTCGCTGATCTCGCCCCTGTTCAACACCCCTGGTCGGCTCGTCTGCGGCTCCCACTGCTACTGGGAGCACCTTCCCGGGCTGATCCGCCAGATCACGGCGCGCACGCCGGCGCGCGAGCTCGCGGCCGAGATGAAGGCCGTCGCCCAGCTCCCCAATCTGATGACGCTGAACGCGTTCATGATCGGCTACTTCTGCGGGCGCGAGCAGGTGCGCCTGCTCGCCGGGCTCGGGCCCGACGAGCCGCTCGCCGGTGAGTCGGTCGACGACACCGAGGTGGTCGTCCGCTTCTGGCGCGACGCCGTCGACGTCTACACCGAGGACGGGAGGGTCCCGCACGAGAACGACCACCAGGTCCGGATCCTCCCGGCCGCGGCCGTGACCGAGCTGGCCGGCTCGCTGCGCGATCCGCCCGACGACGAGCGGCGGGCGATCCGCCGCGCAATGGCCGTGACCGAGCTGTACACGTTCATCCTCAACGGCGAAGCCCGGATCGGCGTGTTCCACCACGGCCCGTACCAGCTGGCGGGCGGTGACGTGCTCGTCGTCAAGGAGCTCGTCAACCTGCGCTCGGACTACATCCGCTGGAACCTCGAGCGCCGCCCCGGGTTCGACTCGATCGCCCGCGTGATGCGCCTGCGCGACGTCACGATCAAGATCGACGGCTACGGCACCGCCTACTGGGAGCCGTTCGAGTACGAGACGGCGATCGTCGCCGAGCACCTGCTCGCCCGCCGCGACGGCGTCCTGCAGGCGCTCGAGACCGACGCTCTCGTGGCCGCGGCCGACGCCGCGGCTGACGCCCAGGTTGCGATGTACGAGCAGGCCTCGCACTGGGATCCCGTCTACCGGGTCGGCTACGGCGCCGACATGTACGCCTCGATCGCGGATCCGATCGCCCGCTTCGTCGGGCTCGATCTCCGTGACGAGATCAACGCGAAGTTCCACGCGACCGCGGCCCGGGTCGCCGGTCCGCTCGCCTCCGGTGAGGAGCCGCTGCTGATCATCGGGCGCCTCGGCGAGGCGAGCGGCGACGTGCTGCTGTCGAGTGCCCTGCCCCCGTCGACCACCGCGAGGCCGGACAGATGACCACGACCCCGGCGCCGTCCCTGGAGCGCATCAACGAGCTGATCCACGTCTTCGGGGAGCAGTTCAAGTTCGATCTGCGCGCCGAGCGGCGCGACGCGATGCGGTCGATGCTGTTCGACCTCGGCCGCCGCTCGCCGCTCGGCTGGCAGTGTCTCTACGAGCACCAGGCCGGCTTCTTGCGCGAGATCTCGGCACTGGCCCCGCCCGAGGAGCTCGGCCGGCGCATGCGGGGGCTCGGTCGCCGCCCGTACGCGATCCAGCCGTTCATCGTGATCCTCAGCCAGCTGTGCTGGCGCCAGCAGGAGATCCTCGATCTCGCCGTTCCCGTCGGTGAGCGCTTTCCCGACGAGCATGACGAGGACACCGCCTTCGTCGTCGACTGGTGGGCCCGTATCCAGGACGCCTACCGACGGGACGGCGTGCTGATGCCCGAGCAGGCAGGCGGGTCGTGCGCGATCCTCGACGAGGCCGAGCTCGAGTTCCTGCGCTCGGCGATCGCCCCGTCCGAGCCCGACCTGCTCGCCCACGTCCGCCGCATGGCGGCCACGCTCGAGCTCTACAACTTCGTCCTGCACGGCGAGCAGCGCGACGGGATCTTCGGTCACGGGCCCTATCCACAGCCGGACGGCAGCGTGCTGTTCGTCCGTGAGTTCAACGACCTGCGCAACGACTACCTGCCGTGGGCGGCGACCGAGGCGCGCAACGACTACGGCGCGATCGTGATCGCCTACCGGGGGCGCGACGTCTCGGTGCACTGCGACCTGTTCGCGTCGATGACCGTCGAGCCGCACGAGTTCGTCGACCGGCTGGAGGGGATCGCCGTGTTCGGCCGCCAGGACGGCGACGACACCCTGCACCCCCTCGGTGACCGCGAGGTCGAGCGTGTGCAGGCGACCGCCGCGGACGCCGCCGAGCAGCTGTACGTCGCGGCGCTCGACTGGGACGACCGCTACAAGATCGCCTACGGCGCGCCGCTGTTCGCCAATCACCTGTGGGCGCTGGCGCGGCTCGCCGGCGCGGGCCGCGAGCTCGGTGACCGGATCATGGCCGCCTGCGTCGAGACGGCGGAGCGGCGCACGGACGCGCTGCTCGCCGCCGAGGTCCCGAACGTGTGGACGCACATGGTCACGACCGAGGGCGAGTGCTTCTGGCCGGTGGTGCCCGGGTGAGCACGGTCACCGCCAGGGACCTGCGCCCGCTGTTCGCCCCGCGCTCGATCGCGGTCGTCGGGGCCTCGGCCGATCCGGCCAAGTTCGGCGGCCGGCCCCTCGCCGCGCTGCAGCGGTGGGGCTTCACCGGCGACCTGGTCGCCGTCAACCCGGGACGCGACGAGGTGATGGGCGTCCCCGCCGTATCGAGCGTCGCCGCGCTCCCGCCCGGCATCGACCTCGCCGTGATCGTCGTGCCCGCCACGGCTGCCGTGAGCGCCGTCGAGGAGCTGATCGAGCGGCAGATCGGGGCGATCGCGCTGATGACCGGCGGCTTTGCCGAGTCGGGCGACGAGGGGCGAGAGCTCGACCGGCGTGTGCGCGAGCTGATCGCGGGCGCGGGCGTGCCGCTGCTCGGGCCCAACTGTCCCGGCTTCATCAACCTCCATGCCGCCGTCGCGCCGAGCAGCTCCGCGTTCGCGCAGCGCGAGGAGATGTTCCCGGGCCCGGTCTCGCTCGTCTCGCAGAGCGGGGCGATCGCCGGCATCCTCGCCGACCGCGCGTTCGATCGCGGCATCGGTCTCGGCCACATCGTCTGCACCGGGAACGAAATGGACATCGGCACGCCCGAGCTCGTCCGCTGGCTCTCGGAGCAACCCGAGCCGCGCTGCCTTGCCCTCTATCTCGAGGGCTTCGACCCGGGGCTCGTCGCGGCGATGCGGAGCGCGCGCGAGCGCGGGATCGCGCTCGCCGTGCTGAAGGCCGGCCGGACGGCCGCCGGCGCCAGGGTCGTCGCCACCCACACGGCGGCGATCGCGGGTGCCGACGGCGCCTTCGACGCCGCCTGCCGCAGCCTCGGCGTCGCGCGCGCCGAGAACTTCGATGACCTGCTCGAGCTCGCCCAGCTGCTGGCGTGCACGCGGCCCCGCGGGCTGCGGATCGGCGCGGCCGGCATCTCGGGCGGGATGAACAGCCTGCTGGCCGACGCCGGCGCCGACCTCGGCATGACGATGCCCGAGCTGGCGCCGGACACCGCCGCCCAGATCGCGGCGGTCGTGCCCTCGTACGGGTCGGCCGAGAACCCCGTCGACATCGCGAGCTCGGTCCTCTCCAACCCGGGCGGGATCGGCCGCCTGCTCGCGGTCCTCGACGCCGACCCGAACGTCGACGTCCCGGTCGCCACGATCAACGACCATCCACCCGAGCTCGCCCGGCGGCTCGCCGAGGGCATCCTCGAGCACTGCTCGGCGATGGACCCCAGGCCCGTCGTGCAATGGTCGGCCGGGCCGATGTCGCTCGGCGGGATTCGCGCCCTCGGGCGCGCCGGCTTCGCCGTGATCAGCGAGCCCGACCGCTGCGCGCGTGCGATCCACGCGGCGTTCCTCGCCGCCACCCCGCCTGCGGCCGTGCCGCCGGGCGCGGCCGGCCTGCCCGCGCCCCCCGCCGCCGCGCTCGGTGAGGCCGAGCTCAAGCAGTTGCTCGCCGAGGCCGGACTGCCCGTGCCCGCCGCGCGCCTGCTCGGAGATCCCGACGGCGCCGCCGCCGCCGTCCGCGAGGTCGGCGGCCTGGCGGCGATCAAGGCGAACTGCGTCGGCACCGTCCACAAGACCGAGGCCGGTGCCGTCCGCCTCGGCGTCGGGCCCGAGCAGGCCGTCGAGGCTGCGCGTGCCGTGCTCGCGGGCGCGCGTGCGGCCTTTGGTGAGGACGCCGTCACGGGCGTCCTCGTGGAGCAGCAGCTCGACCCGCTGGTCGAGCTGCTCGTGTCCGTGCGCGACGACCCGCAGGCCGGCCCGGTCGTGACCATCGCGCTCGGCGGCACGCTCGTCGAGATCCTCGGCGACATCGCCGCCCGGCTCGCTCCGGTCGACGTCCCCGAGGCCCGCCGGATGCTCGCCTCGCTCCGTGGAGCAAGGCTGCTCGGCGCGTGGCGGGGCCGGGCAGCCGCCGACCTCGACGCGCTCGCCGCGGTCATCGCCCGTGTCTCGGAGCTGGGAGTCGCATGGGCGTCGCGGGTCGCGATCCTGGAGCTCAACCCCGTCGCGGCACTGCCATCCGGCGCCGCCGTGCTCGACGCCGTCGTCGAGGTTCGATGATCGCTCGCCAGCCGCTCGACCGTGTGCTGCGCCCGCGCGGGGTCGCGGTCGTCGGGGCATCGCCGCGCCCGGGCGCGCTCTCGGCTCGGTTCATCGGCTCGCTGCTCCGCCATGGCTATCCGGGCCGGATCGTCCCGATCAACCCCACCCACGACGAGGTCATGGGCCTCCGGTGCGTCGCCTCGATCGCCGATGCGGGCGACGTCGACCTCGCGATCATCTCGCTCGCGGCCTCCCGGGTCCTCGACGCCGTGCAGCAGTGCGCGGACGCCGGGCTCGGCGGCGCGCTCGTGTTCTCCTCCGGCTTCGGCGAGGTCGGCGAGGAGGGCCGCGCCGAACAGGAGCGTCTCGCCAGGATCGCGCGCGAGACCGGCATCTGGATCGTCGGGCCGAACTCCCCCGGATTCCTCAACATCGCCGATCGCACCTGCGTCGCTGCGCTCGGCGTCGGCTTTCGCGAATCGCTGCGTCCTGGCGGGATCGCGGTGCTCGCCCAGTCCGGCGGCGGTGGCGGGCTGCTCGTGGAGCGCGCCCAGGATGCGGGCCTCGGCATCTCGCTGCTGCTGTGCACCGGCAACGAAGCGGACCTGACGTTCGCCGACGCGCTCCCCTGGCTCGCCGAGCACGAGCCCACGCGCGTGGTCGCTCTGTTCTGCGAGGCGATCCGCAATGTCGAGGGGTTCATCGCCGGGCTCGAGCGGCTGCGCGAGATGGGCAAGCACCTCGTCGTCTTCAAGGCGGGCTCGACGGAGGCCGGCGCGCGCGCGACCGCGGCCCACACCGGAGCGCTGGCGAGCGACGACGACGTCGTCACCGCGCTGCTCGCGCGCCACCGGATCCCCCGCGCGTACTCGTTCGAGGAGCTGCTGGCGTCCGCGGCGGCGCTCGAGCGCCTCGGCCCGGCGCGCGGCACGCGCGTCGGCATCCTCACGACATCCGGTGGCGCCGGCGTCGTCGCGGCCGAGGCGGCTGAACGCGCGGGCCTGGCCCTGCCGCTCCCTTCCCCGGCGACGCGCGCGCGCCTCACCGCGGCCGCGCCCGACTTCGCCGCGACGCACAACCCGGCCGACATGAGCGGGATGTTCAGTGAGCGCGAGGAGATCTTCACCGACTCGCTGACGGCGCTCGCGCAGGCCGAGGAGTTCGATCAGCTCGTCCTCGTCCTGACCGTCCACAACCCCGAGAACTCCCGCCGTCTCGCCGAATTGCTCGACCGCGTCCGCACCGCCTCCGGCGCACCGTTCGCGGTGCTCTGGATCGCAGGTCAGATGAGCGCGCCGTCGATCGCGTGGCTGCGCGACCGCGGGGTCGCCGTGTTCGAGGACGCCGATCGCTGCATGCTCGCTCTCCACGCTCGGGCGGTGGCCGGCGGGCCACCGCCCGGACCGGCGCTGCCGGTTCCGGCCGCACCCACCCTGCTCCCCGTGCGCCCGCTCGAGAGCGAGAGCATGGCCGCGCTCAGTGAGGCGGGCGTCCCGGTGCCGATCACGGTCCTGTGCCCGACCTCGGAGATGGCCGCCGAGACCGCCGACCACCTGAACGCACCCTTCGCCGTCAAGGCCGCGGCTCGCGACCTGCTCCACCGCAGCGACGTCGGCGGCGTCGTGCTCGGCGTGCAGTCCGCCGAGCAGGTGGCCGCGGCGCACCGGCGCGTGGTCGCCGCGGCGCTCGAGGCCGGCGCGACGCCCGAGGGTTCGATCGTTCAGGAGATGGCGCCGGCCGGGATCGAGCTGATCTGCGGGGTGCGCCGCGACCCCGAGTTCGGGCCGGTCCTCGTCGTCGGACTCGGTGGCATCACCGCCGAGCTCGAGCAGGATGTCGTCAGGCGCATGCTGCCGCTCCACCAGGGGGAGGCCGAGGCGATGCTCCGCGAGCTGCGCGCATTCCCGCTGCTGCAGGGCTATCGCGGCCGGCCGGCCGCCGATGTCGGCGCGGCCGTGCGGGCGATCGAGGCGCTGGCGGGCTTTGCCGTCTCCCTCGGCGAGACGCTCGAGGCGGTCGAGGTCAACCCGCTGATCGTCCATCCCGGCGGCGCTGTCGCCGTCGATGCGCTCATCGTCCGCGCCGCGGAGTCTCGAGTGGCTCGATCGCCTCTCGACGCAGCTCGGCGATGAAGCCGGGCACGTCGCGGGCGATCGGCACGACGACGAACTTCGCCGCACCCTGCTCGATGAAGCGCTCGAACAGCACGCGAAGCTGCTCGGGACCGAACGCGATGTGATCCTCCGGCGGGAGGTCCGCTCGGCGCGTCAGCAGCCGGCGCGCCTCGTCGGGAAACTCGTCCTCGCTCCGGCACGCGAACAGCGTCGTGCCGTAGTGGTCCTCGTCGATTGTGCGCTCGGCCTCGGTCGCGGCCTGCCGGATCAGGTCGGTGGCGGCCGCGAACTCATCGGGCGAGACGAACGATCCGATCCAGCCGTTCGCGAGCCGGCCCGTCCGGCGCAGTGCCGCGGGCGCGTTGCCGGCCAGCCACAGCTCGAAGGTGCGCTTGACCGGTGCCGGGTGCAGCTCGATCCCGTCGAGGCTGACGAACGTCCCCTCGTAATGGACCGGGCCTGCGGTCGTCCACAGCGCCCGCAGCACGTGGATGCACTCCTCCAGCCGCGCGACGCGTTCGTTCGACGCGACCCCGAGCGCGGCCCGCTCGGCGGGAATGTCGATCCCGAGGCCACCCGCCGGCAGCAGCCGCCCGTTCGAGAGCAGGTCGACGGTCGCCAGCTCCCGCGCGAGCAGGACGGGGTTGCGCGGCGGCAGCACGAGCACGTTCGTTCCGAGCTTGAGCCGGTCGGTCCGCGCCGCGACCGCCGCGAGCGTCGGCAGCGGCGCGAGACCCCCGAGCCCGGCCGAGTCGCTGACCCACAGCGAGTCATAGCCGAGCTCCTCCATCGCCTCGACCAGGCGCCAGAGCTCGTCGAGGCCGGCGTGGCCCGTCGCGAACGGGTTCGGCGCGAGGCCCATCCGGACCGTCAGGCCGCGCCGGGCCGCGTTGCGATCGCCACCCGGCGCCGGCGGGATCCGCCGTGGATCGGTCGTTCCGGTCATCGCGCCGCCGTGGTTGCCGTCAGTCCTGCTTGAAGTGAGGGATCACTTCGGCTCCGAACCGGCGCAGGCACTCGAGCTCGAGCTCGTGGCTCGGCCCGTGCGCGACGCGGAACGAGAGGATCATGTACTCGGGGTCGATCGCCTCCCGGTACTCCTCGATCTGGGCGATGCAATCCTCGGGGGAGCCGACGATCAACCGGTCCCGGCGGTGCTGGTCGAACAGGAAGTCGGATTCCTGCTTGACGTTTGCGAGGAACGGCTCCTTGTCGAGCACCCAGCGCGGGACCTGGGAGAAGTAGAACCAGTGCTCGCTGCGGATGTGCGGCCACCAGACCTTCTCGACCTCATCGAGCGAGTCGGCGACCCAGCCGTCCCGGAGCAGCACGATCCCGGACTTCTCGGTCGTCCCGTACTCCTCCGCCGCCGCGCGGTAGGCGGTGGCCCAGTCCTTCATCACCTCGATGTTGTGCAGCGGGTCGGTCGCCCACTTGCAGCCGAACCGCGCGGCGCGGCGCATCCCGGGCTCTGACATCGCGCCGATCCACATCTGCGGGGAGACCGGCCGCGGTGTCACCTTGCCCTTGATCTTGAAGTGCTTGCCCTGGTGGTCGAACTCCTCGCCGGCCCACGCACGCAGGACGATGTCGATCGACTCCTCGAAGCGCGACACCTGCGTCTTCTTGTTGAGCCCGTAGAGGTCGAACTCGGGCTCGAAGTTGGCCATTCCGACGCCGAGCCGGAGCCGCCCGTTGGAGAGGATGTCGACCATCGTCGTCGCCTCGGCGACGTGGATCGGGTGGTAGAACGGCAGCAGGTGGACGGTCGTGCCGATGTCGACCCGGGTCGTCCGCGCGGCGAGCGCTCCGAGTGCGGGCCATTGATTCGGGAGGTAGCCGTCGTCCATCATGTGATGCTCGGGCAGGAACACGCCGTCGAATCCCGCCTCCTCCAGAACCTCGGCCGCGCGCAGCTGCTCCTGCCACCGCTGCACGATGTTCTCGGCCTTCGGAGGATCCTGGGAACGCAGCAAGACACCGAACTTCATCAGTCTCTCCTCGGGGTTGTGGGCAAAGCTGGACGTCCCGCGATCAGGGAGCCACGCTGGCGCGTTAGATTACCTGCCAAACAACCGGTTGGTTGAAATCGCGAGAGAGGAGCGGGCATGCTGGACGGCAAGATCTGCGTCGTGACGGGCTCGGGCTCGGGCATCGGGCGCGCAACGGCCGTCGAGATGGCGAGGCAGGGCGCCGGCGGCGTCGTCGTCTCCGACATCAACGACGAGTCCGGCCACGAGACCGTCGAGCTGATCCGCGCCACCGGGGGCGACGCCCACTACATCCACTGTGACATGACCAGTGAGGCCGACATCTCCGCGCTGGTCGCCGGTGCCGTCGCACGGTTCGGCGCGCTCGACGTGCTGCACAACAACGCCGGCGTGCACGAGTCGGACTTCACGACCAGTCTCTCGGTCGAGGACCTGCCGCTCGACGTGTTCGAGAAGGTGCTGCAGATCAATCTGCGCGGCCCCTGGCTCGCGATGAAGCACGCGGCCCCGCACCTGCGGGCGTCGACGAGGGGAGCGGCGATCATCAATGCCGGCTCGACGGGTGGCGTCACCGGCTACCCGGCGATGAACGCGTACGGTGCGGCCAAGGGAGGCCTGATCCAGCTGACGCGGTGCGTCGCGGTCGATCTCGCGCCCGACGTGCGCGTCAACTGCTACTGCCCCGCCTCGGTCGACACGCAGATGGTCCGCAAGTTCGTCGACGCGGCCGAGGACAAGGAACTGATCCGGCGCATGATGGTCGCCTCACACCTGATTCCGCGCCTCGGCGAGCCGATCGAGGTCGCCAAGCTCGTCTGCTATCTGGCCTCGGAGGACGCTGCCTGGATCACCGGCTCGGTGTTCCCGATCGACGGCGGCTGCCTCTCGTGGCGTGGCACGAACGCATGACCGACGGCCAACCGTGGGGCTAACCGAGGGCTGACCGGCCCATCGACCGGCAGGAGCGGTTAGGCTGCACCCCATGCGTGAGCGTGCGGCGGCTCGGCGTATCGGGCCGAGGGCGGACGGCGATGGGTAGACAGCGACGCACGAACAGCACCGCGGCCACCGGCGGCCTGAGGCGGCGGCCCGCCCGGGCTGCAAGGACCCGGCTTGCGCACGCCTCTGTCGCGCCGCTCGCGATCCGAGGGGCTGCGACGCGGCGTGCCGCGCGCTGGTGGCTGTTGCTGGCGGCAGGGACGGTGGCGCTCGTCGTGGCCTTCGTATCCGGGGCGGGGGCGTACACGCCTCCCAACGACACCAACTACGAGCAGTTCTTCGAAACCGGCTCGGTCCAGAAGTTCGTGGTTCCGGCCGGGATCACGAAGATCACGATTGACGCGATCGGCGCGGCCGGTGGGGCCGTTCCGAGTCCGACGAACCCCTATGGCATCTCCGGGCTCGGTGGCCAGGTGACGGCGACGCTGCCGGTCACCCCTGAACAGACGCTCTATGTGTACGTCGGCGGGCTGGGCGAAGAGGCGCTCGGCGGCAGCGGCGCCGGCTACAACGGCGGCGGCGGGGCGATTTCAGGCAGCGGTGCCTCCGGTGGCGGCGGCGAAAGCGACGTCTGCACCGCATCCTCGTGTACTCAGGCCAACGCGCTGATGGTCGCCGGCGGAGGAGGCGGGCAGGCTTCCGGCGGGCAGTCTGGAGGCACCGGCGGAGAGACCGGCGGCAATGGCACTGCCTCGGGCGGCGGCGGCGGCGGTGGGGCGACCCAGTCCCAGCCAGGCGCCGCGGGAACCCTCGGCACGCTGGGCGTCGGCAGCCACACGGCCGCGACCGCCGGCTCGGCGTTGCACGGAGGCACCGGCGCCCAGGTCACGACCGGCGGCGGCGGGGGCGGGGGCGGCTGGTACGGCGGCGGGGGCGGCGGCTCCTCCACCAACGGCTCCGGCGGCGGCGGCGGCGGGTCCAGCGACGTGGCGGCGGGCGCCACCAGCGTCTCGTATGCGAGCGGCGTTGGGGACAGCGACTCCTCCGTCCCTGACGACGGCAACGGCGAGGTGACGATCAGCTGGTGCTGCACGACCACGACCTTCGCCAGCCCCACCGACAACAACGGCGACAGTCTCCAGGGAACGAACGTGCAGGCCGGCACCCAGATCTTTGACGGCGCGACGGTCGCGCCCGGCGCGGTGGAGGACCCGAACGCCTACCAGTTCAACCCGTCGACGGCCGTCCCGACCGGACAGGTGGCGTTCACCCTGTGCGGCCCGGGCGCGACCAGCTGCTCGGCCGGACAGGGGACGCCAGAGGGCGACAACGACCCTGTCGACAACTTCGGCGACTACGACTCGAACACGGTCACGCTGAACGCCAACGGCACCTACTGCTTCTCGGCCACCTACGGTGGCGATACGACGTTCCTGGGGTCGAGCGACGACACCGCAACCGACCAATGCTTCACGATCGTCGGCGGCTCCAGCAAGACGACTCCGACCGTCACCGAGAGGCCAGGCAACGGCGGGTCGATCACCTACGGCTCCTCGATCCAGGTGTCCGCCAGCGTCACCGGCAGCGGCGCCACGCCCACCGGGAGCGTGACGTTCACCAGGTGCGGCCCGCTCGGATCGGCCTCCGGGTGCTCGGGCGGTACGCCAGTCGGCAGCGCGGTGACGCTTTCGGGCGGCTCGGCGACGTCCGCCGGCTTCACGCCGAGCGCTTCCGGCATCTACTGCTTCGCGGCCGCCTACACGCCGGATTCCGCCAGCAGCGGCGCCTACAACAGCGCCAGCGACACGTCGAACGACGGGTGCTTCACGGTCGCCAAGAAGACGGTCCACGTCGACGCGAACGCGGCGTCCAAGGCCCTCGGCGCGGCCGATCCGACCCCCACGGGAACGCTGCGGGCATCCGACTTCGTCAACGGCGACACCGCCAGTGTGGCGAGCGGCTCGCCCTCCTGCTCGATCGCCGGCCATTCCCAGAGCGCAGGCGTCTACACGGGCGTGATCACTTGCGGCCCCGGGACCCTGACCGCGGCGAACTACACGTTCACGTCAGGCAGCGCCGCCGACCTGACGATCGACCAGGCCACTCCGGTGGTCAGCACGGGTTTGGACGATGCTGCGACGAGCGGGTTGTGGTCTGGTCAGGAGACGACTGGCGCGAGTGCGTTTGCGACGGCGATGGTGGCGGGTGTGGCGGGGATCGCGCCGTCGGGCTCGGTGACGTATAGCTTCTATGCGTCTGGTGGTTGTTCTGGTGTTCCGTTGCTGAGTGATACCGAGTCGTTGGCGGGGGGGTTGGCTGGGAACTCGGTGTCGACGCCGGCGCTTGCGGCGGGTGGTTATAGCTATGAGGCGGTCTATAGCGGGGACGTGAGCTACACGCCCGCGTCTGGGTCCTGCGGTTCGTTCGAGGTGCAGCGGGCGAGTGCATCGGTGGCGGTCACGGTTGATGATGGCGCGACGGGCTTGCCGTGGTCGGGTTCTGAGACGGGTGGGGCGTCGGCCTATGCGGTCGCGGCGGTGACGGGTGTGGGTGGCTTCGCGCCGGCGGGGCGGGTTGAGTACGAGCTGTTCGATAGCGGCTCTTGCTCGGGTTCGCCGGCCAGCTCGGAGACCGTTTCGCTCGGATTGGCGTCCTCGCTCTCGGCTTCGCTGTCTCCTGGGACGTACAGCTATAGCGCCGCCTATCTTGGCGACAGCAACTACGTCCCAACGTCGGTCTGTGGAAGTTTCACGGTCAAGGCCACGCCGAGTGTGACGAGCACGGTGGAGGATGGGCTGCTGGGGTCGCCGTGGGGTGGCGAGACGGTTGGGGCGAGGGCGGAGGACGCGGCGGTCGTCAGCGGTTTGCCGGGGTTGCCGGTGCCGACGGGGACGGTGACCTACATGTTGTTTGCGGGTGATTGCACGACTGGCACGCTGATCGCCTTGCCGCAGAACGTGGTGTTGAACCTTGCCGGCGACGTCCCGGTCTCGGATGTCACGAGCGCTCTGGCTGCGGGCGGCTATGCGTATCGGGCGATCTACTCGGGCGATTCCAGCTACGTCGCGCAGACGGGTCCGTGTGAGACGTTCACGGTTGGTCAGGGCGTGGTGTCGCTGTCCTCGGTGGTCGAGGACGCTTCGTCCGGTTCGCCGTGGGCGGGGACCGAGCAGACTGGCGCCGAGGCGTACGACACCAGCTCGGTGACGGGCGTCCCGGGGTTTGCCCCGACCGGGACGGTCAGCTACGCGCTCTACTCCGACGGCGGCTGCACGGGCGCGCCGGTCCATACCGACACCGGTCTCGTGCTTGGGGTCGCGTCGAGCACGACTCCGGCGCTGGCGGCGGGCGCTTACAGCTATCGGGCGAGCTATGGCGGTGATTCGAACTATCTCGGCGTGATGGGCTGTGAGTCGTTCACGGTTGCGCAGGCCACTCCGGTGGTCAGCACGGGTTTGGACGATGCTGCGACGAGCGGGTTGTGGTCTGGTCAGGAGACGACTGGCGCGAGTGCGTTTGCGACGGCGATGGTGGCGGGTGTGGCGGGGATCGCGCCGTCGGGCTCGGTGACGTATAGCTTCTATGCGTCTGGTGGTTGTTCTGGTGTTCCGTTGCTGAGTGATACCGAGTCGTTGGCGGGGGGGTTGGCTGGGAACTCGGTGTCGACGCCGGCGCTTGCGGCGGGTGGTTATAGCTATGAGGCGGTCTATAGCGGGGACGTGAGCTACACGCCCGCGTCTGGGTCCTGCGGTTCGTTCGAGGTGCAGCGGGCGAGTGCATCGGTGGCGGTCACGGTTGATGATGGCGCGACGGGCTTGCCGTGGTCGGGTTCTGAGACGGGTGGGGCGTCGGCCTATGCGGTCGCGGCGGTGACGGGTGTGGGTGGCTTCGCGCCGGCGGGGCGGGTTGAGTACGAGCTGTTCGATAGCGGCTCTTGCTCGGGTTCGCCGGCCAGCTCGGAGACCGTTTCGCTCGGATTGGCGTCCTCGCTCTCGGCTTCGCTGTCTCCTGGGACGTACAGCTATAGCGCCGCCTATCTTGGCGACAGCAACTACGTCCCAACGTCGGTCTGTGGAAGTTTCACGGTCAAGGCCACGCCGAGTGTGACGAGCACGGTGGAGGATGGGCTGCTGGGGTCGCCGTGGGGTGGCGAGACGGTTGGGGCGAGCGCGGAGGACGCGGCGGTCGTCAGCGGTTTGCCGGGGTTGCCGGTGCCGACGGGGACGGTGACCTACATGTTGTTTGCGGGTGATTGCACGACTGGCACGCTGATCGCCTTGCCGCAGAACGTGGTGTTGAACCTTGCCGGCGACGTCCCGGTCTCGGATGTCACGAGCGCTCTGGCTGCGGGCGGCTATGCGTATCGGGCGATCTACTCGGGCGATTCCAGCTACGTCGCGCAGACGGGTCCGTGTGAGACGTTCACGGTTGGGCAGGGCGTGGTGTCGCTGTCCTCGGTGGTCGAGGACGCTTCGTCCGGTTCGCCGTGGGCGGGGACCGAGCAGACTGGCGCCGAGGCGTACGACACCAGCTCGGTGACGGGCGTCCCGGGGTTTGCCCCGACCGGGACGGTCAGCTACGCGCTCTACTCCGATGGCGGCTGCACGGGCGCGCCGGTCCACACCGACACCGGTCTCGTGCTTGGGGTCGCGTCGAGCACGACTCCGGCGCTGGCGGCGGGCGCTTACAGCTATCGGGCGAGCTATGGCGGTGATTCGAACTATCTCGGGGTGATGGGCTGTGAGTCGTTCACGGTTGCGCAGGCCACTCCGGTGGTCAGCACGGGTTTGGACGATGCTGCGACGAGCGGGTTGTGGTCTGGTCAGGAGACGACTGGCGCGAGTGCGTTTGCGACGGCGATGGTGGCGGGTGTGGCGGGGATCGCGCCGTCGGGCTCGGTGACGTATAGCTTCTATGCGTCTGGTGGTTGTTCTGGTGTTCCGTTGCTGAGTGATACCGAGTCGTTGGCGGGGGGGTTGGCTGGGAACTCGGTGTCGACGCCGGCGCTTGCGGCGGGTGGTTATAGCTATGAGGCGGTCTATAGCGGGGACGCGAGCTACACCCCCGCGACCGGAAGCTGCGGAGGGTTCACGGTCGGGCCGGGCACCGTCACGGTGGTTTCGACTGTGTTCGATGCCGGGAGCGGCCGGTCCTGGTCGGGGACCGAGACGACGGGGGCCGAGGCGTATGACACCAGCTCTCTGACCGCCACGGCCGGGTTTGCGCCGACGGGCACGATCAGCTACGCGTTCTACTCGAACGACAACTGCACCGGTAACGCGACCGAGACCGACACGGGCCGCGCGCTTGGCGCGGACTCGAGCACGACCGCGCCCCTGGCGGTCGGGTCCTACAGCTACCTGGCCGGCTACAGCGGTGATTCGAACTACACGGCCGCGACCGGCACCTGCGAGTCCTTCACGGTCACGAAGGCGACCCCGACGGTCTCGAGCGCTGTCGAGGACGCTGCCACGAGCCTGCCCTGGTCGGGCAGCGAGGCGAGCGGCGCATCGGCGACGGACAGTGCGACCGTGGCCGGGGTGGCCGGGTTTGTGCCGTCGGGGTCGCTGAGCTACAGCTTCTACACGAACGGCTCCTGCGCGGGACCCGCTGCCACGAACGACCAGGTGTTATTGGCCAGGGATGGGACAGTGCCGGCGTCGGCCGCGACCGGGGTCCTGGTGGCCGGGTCGTACAGCTATCAGGCCGCCTACAGCGGCGACTCCGAGTATGCGGCGCAGGCTGGCAGCTGCGAGCGCTTCAGCGTCGCGGTCGCGACTGCGTCGCTTGCTTCGAAGGTACTCGATGTCGCGACGGGCAAGGGATGGTCCGGGAGCGAGCTGACGGGCGCAGTGGCGCAGGACAGCGCGACGTTGTCGTCGTCGGCTGGCATCGTGCCGACCGGCACGGTGACCTACAGCCTCTACCGCGACGCCGGCTGCCAGGGCGCGCCGGCCGGCAGCGAGCAGGTGCCGGTGGCCGGGGACGGGAGCGTGCCCGTCTCGGGCGCGAGCGGTGCCTTGGCGGGAGGGTCCTACAGCTACCAGGCCGTTTACAGCGGTGATTCGAGCTACGGAGCGCAGACCGGCGGCTGTGAGGCTTTCACGGTCGGCAAGGCGACCCCTGTCGTCGCGAGCGCGGTCGATGACGCCGCGAACGGGCAGGGGTGGGCGGGAACCGAGATCGCGGGCGCGTCGGCGGTGGATACCGCGACGGTGACGGGTGTGGCCGGGTTCGTCCCGTCTGGAACGCTGACCTACAGCCTGTACGGCGACGCCGGCTGCCAGGGAACGCCGCTGGCCAGTGGCCAGGTGACGCTTGGCAGCGGGGGGAGCGTGCCCGGATCGGCGGCCAGCGGCCCGCTGGCCGCTGGCAGCTACAGCTACGCGGCGGCCTACGCGGGGGACGGTAACTACACGGCGGTGACCAGTGGCTGTGCGGCGTTCACGGTCGCCGCTGCACCGGCCGTCGCAGGCGTGACCGGGCCGGCGATCACGCTCACGTCTCCGAGCAACGGTGCGCGCTACCAGCTTCACCAGCGCATCGCCGCCAGCTACAGCTGCCAGTCCGCTGCCGGGGTCAATTCGTGTTCGGGGCCGGTCGCGGACGGCGCGGCCGTCGACACGGCCACCGTTGGCGCGCATACATTCACGGTCACTGCGGTTGCCGCCGACGGGCGCCAGACGACGGACACCGTTCACTACACGGTCAGCGTCTCGAGCCACTTCACCGTGTTCGACATCCGTGTTCGCCGCAGCGGGATCGCGCGTTTCAAGGTCGAGGTCGGGGCAGCAGGCCTGATCCACGTCCTCGAGACGGCGTGGGACGACAATCTGGCGTCGGCGGCAAGCTCGGGACAGCTGCCCCAGCCCGCGCCGGGGCGATTCACGTTCGCACGCGCCAGTCGGCACACGGGCGGCCCCACGACCGTCACGATCGTGGTCAGGCCAGGCGCGCGCGGGTCGCAGCTGGTCGACCACCACCGCTACACGGTGAGGATCCGGCTGTGGGTGACGTTCCAGCCGACCGGCGGCCCCCGGAACAAGCACGGCTTCTACGGCCTGCTCGTGATCCACTGATCCGGTCGCGGTCGGTTACGAGGTTGACCTCGTGTACCGCGATCAACCGGCCGTTTGGTTGAATAGAAGAGTCGCTCGTCAAGCCACGCAGGAGGTCGTATGTCGGTCATCGAAACGGCACCGCTCGATCAGCGCCTGACCGCGCTGGTCGAGTCCCGGCCCGAGGCGATCGTCGATCCCTACCCGCTCTACCACGAGCTCCTCGAGACATCGCCCGTCCATCGGCTGGGTCCGACGGTCGTGCTCTCGCGCTACGACGACGTCAAGCTCGCGATCCGCGAGGTCAAGCGGATGAGCAGCCAGGCCTACCGCGTCGGCAGTCGTGCGACGGAGATCCGATCGCGTCTGGGGGAGGATCAGGCTCGTGCGTTCGACGAGATCGCCGCGTTCGAGGCGATGTACATCAGCCGCGCGGACGGCGGCGTTCACCAGGAGCTGCGCGACATCGCGATGCGCCCGTTCGGCCCGCGGCGGATCGTCGAGCTGCGCGCGACGATCGTGCGCTACCTGGACGAGCTGCTCGCGGAGGCCGTCGCGGATGGCGCCGAGGTCGTCGACCTCGTCTCGACCGTGATGATGAAGCTGCCGGTGATGGTGATCTGCACGCTGCTCAACGTGCCGCTGGGCGATGCCCCCACGATCAAGGCCTGGAGTGGGCGGATCGGCAAGAACCGCGGCGGCGTGGTCGCGTCCGATCTGATGGATGCGCACGCCGCGATGCGCGACTTCCGCGGGTACGTCCAGGAGATCGTCGACCATCACCGGCGTGCTCCCGGGTCGACCGATCTCGTCGCGGCGTTCATGGGGGCGGAGGGCGAGGCGCGTCTGACGGCCGAGCAGCTGGCGGCGCAGTTCGTGGTGCTGCTGTTCGCCGGCAGTGACACGACCAACGCGCTGATGGCGAACGGGCTGCTGGCGCTGGCTCAGCGCCCGGATCAGTGGCGTGCGATCTGTGCCGAGCCGGCGCTCGTCGAGCCCGCGGTCGAGGAGCTCCTGCGCTGGGTGTCGCCGGTCCAGTTCCTCTGGCGCGTGACGACGGCGCCGATGGAGTTCGGCGGCGTCGAGCTCGACGCGGGGACGACGGTGATGCCGATCGTCGCCGCGGCCAACCGCGATCCGCGCGTGTTCTCGGACCCGGACGCGCTCGACGTCCGGCGCCGGGACCTCGAACCGCACATCACGTTCGGCTATGGCCCGCACTTCTGTCTCGGCAACGCGCTCGCGCGGATGGAGTCCGAGATCTTCTTCTCGACGATCGCGCGGCGTTTCCCGGATCTGGAGATGACCGTCGATCCGTCGGAGCTCGAGTGGTACGGCAACGCGATGTTCCGCACGATCCGCGCACTGCCGCTCGCGCTCGGCCGCGACCGGGGCCGCCGCTAGTCGGCCCGGCGCGGGCGGTGAGCTCACGCGTCCTCGCGCTCGCTCACCTGACGGTGATCGAGCTCGGCCCCGAGGAGCTCGTCGACGCCGCGGCGGAGGCGGGCTTCGACGGGGTCACGCTCCGCCTCGTCGCCCGCACGCCCGGCGAGGCCGCCGCACCGCTCGTCAACGATGCACGCCGGCGCGCCGCCGTCATCCGCCGGCTCCGCGACCGCGGGCTCGTCGTCCTCGACGTCGAGGCATTCCATCTGACCGGGACGACCGACCTCGACGCGGCGTCTCCGCTGCTCGAGGCTGCGGCCGAGCTCGGCGCCCGGCATCTGCTCGTCGTCGGAGACGAGCCGGACCACACTGCCCTGGCCGCCGCGCTGCGAGGGCTCTGCGAGCGCTGCGCTCCGCTCGGACTCCGGGCCGCGCTCGAGTTCATCCCGTTCACCGCGACCGCTTCGCTGGCGGATGCGGTCGCGGTCGTGCGCGCGGCCGACCACCCGGCGGCGTGCGTGCTCGTCGATCCGCTGCACCTGCGCCGCTCCGGCGGCGCGCCCGCCGACGTCGCGGCGATCGCCGCCACCGAGCCCGGGCTGTTTCCGTATTCCCAGTGGTGCGACGCCGCCGCCGAGGCCCCGCCGGGCGGCGATCGGGGTCTCTACCGGGAGGCGGTCGGCGCTCGCCTCCTCCCCGGCGACGGCGAGCTGCCCCTGCGCGATCTGCTCGTGGCGCTACCCGCCGGAATCCCGCTCGCCGTCGAGGCCCCGACGGCGGCGCTCGCAGCTGACGGGGCCGTGGACCGGGCGGCGCGCGTCTGCGCGTCGACTCGCGCCTGGCTTGCCGACGCGGACATCGGGATCGCCTAACGCGTGCGTGGAGCTTCAGGCCGGTGTTGGTGGTGGTCGCATCGATCAGGTTGATGATCACCTCGAGGCTTTCCAGCGGCTTGCCGCGCGAGTTGAGGCTGACGAAGCTGAACATGCGGTGCTCGGTCTGGGTTCCACTTCGGGGTGCCGGGCGGGGACCGCCGATGCTCGGTCAGGTGCTGCGCCTCGACCGATCACGCTCAGCGATCGCGGCCTGATTGACGCTTCACCCGGACCCCCTGGGGACCACCCCACCGAGGCCACTCCCCTTTGACGGCGATGTCGCGACGACCCTAACCCACACCCTAACCCTAACTTCCGGACCCCCCCGGTCGCGACGGGGGGGTCACGAAGTAAGGGGTCTTAAAGACCCCTGCGGTCCACACCCCCCTCGAAAGCGTGGGGGGTCTGGAACTTGAGGTTGCCCGAACGACCCCAAACGCTACGCCCGGCGCTGCCGTCACGATCTGGGCTGCCTGAGGCGCTACACCCAGAACACGAACCCTTCACTGTGTTTCACGACGCTCCCTGAGGCTCGAATCGTTCGACAACCGGCGCCAGCTGGGGCAAGGCCGGCGGGAGCCTAGGCCACTCCGGGGACCAGTCGCCGCCGAAGCTCGCGCGCCGCGGCCGGGTCGAGCCCCGCCTGCTCCAGGTAGCGTGCCGCCGAGCCGTAGTGTGCCTCGAGGTCCCGCAGAAAATGGGCCATGCCGTCGTACGGAGCGCTGAATAGGAAGGTGCGCGCCCGCACCTGGTCCTCCGGCATGCCGTCGACCAGGCCGCGGCGCAGCAGGGCACTGGCATCGGTCAGCGCGTAATCCGCGGCGACCGCGTCGATCCCGACGCCCGCTGAACGCAGCACGAGCGCCGCGACGAGCCCGGTCCGGTCCTTGCCGGCGGTGCAGTGGAAGAGCACCGGTCCCGGCGACGATGCCACCGCGTCGACCGCCGCGGCGAACGCCTCCGAGAACTCCTCGGCGTATTCGCCGTAGAGCCGCCGGGCGAACTGCGACTCGTCCTCCACCTCAGCGGCGAGGCTCGCGAAGCGGACGTAGCGCTCCTCGGGTCGCCGCAGCCCAAGGAGCGGGACGTGAACCACTTCCACCGGCACCTCCACGGGGGGGTCCTGATCGAGCTCCTCCTGCCATCGCAGGTCGACGACGCGGCGCACTCCGTAGTCGACGAGCGCCCGCAGACCGCCGTCAGTTAGGTTCCGGACATTGTCGGCGCGGAGCATGACGCCGAACGCGGTCACGCCGCCCGCCTCGAGCGGTTGACCGCCGAGATCCCGGATGTTCGTGCAGCCCGCCCACGACAGCTCGCGTTCACGTGCCGTCGTCGGGCGCCTCACGGGACCGGCTCCGCGGGTTCCTCGTGGATGACCACGCGTCCGGCCCCTCCGTCGACGGTGATCAGTGCGCCGTCTGGAATCAGCTCGCAGGCCCGAGCCAGATGTGCGACGCACGGGATGCCCGTACTCGCGCGAGATCATCACCGCGTGGGCGACGACGCCGCCCGCCTCGACGACGACACCGCCGATGAACGAGAACACCGTCGTCCAGGCAGGGTCGGTCGCGACCGTCACAAGGATGTCGCCCTTGCCGACCCTGCTCACCTCCTCGAGCGTCCGGCAGACGCGGGCGCGCCCCGTGACCGTGCCGGAGCTCGCCGCGACCCCGCGCAGGCCGCGACCGTCATCGGGGAGCTGGTCATCGTCGAAGGTCCGCCAGCCCTGGACGTACTTCGGCGGCTCGCGGCGGCTGTACTTCTCGTACACGCGCCGGCGGGCCCGGACCCGCAGCGCGATGTCCCGCGCGCCCATCCGCCCCTCCTCGACGGCGACGACCTCCTCGCGACCGAGGAAGAAGATGTCCTCCTCGTCCTCGATCAGTCCGCGCGCGATGAACTTCCGCGCGATCGCGGTGTAGATGTCGCGCGGCGCGCGACATCGTCCGGTCGTTCCAGAACCGCTCGAAATCACGGTAGTAGATGTAGTCCTGGGTCGACCTCGATCAGCCACTTGACGAACGGCGCCCTGATCGCCCCGAGTGGACCCTTGCCGGCACGGGCCAGTGCCGCCCGCCTTGGCCTCGAGCATCCGCTCGTGGAGGCGATCCTCCTGCGGCTGCGGATCCTCCTCGTCGCCGAACGAGAGCATCGGCTTGAGCGAGTGGAAGACGAGCTCCGGCTGGTGCCGCCAGCGGCGGTGGATCGCGTCGCGCTCCGCCCCGCCGCGATGGCCGTACTTGATGATGAACGCGTCGAGCGCCGCCTTGAACGCGACGGCCGTCCTCGGACTCCGGGCAGCGCCGCGAGGATCTCGCTCACGTCGCTCCGCTCGGAACAGCTCCGTCAGCGTGCCGGAGGCTCGGATCTCCCGTGAGAGCGCCCAGACGGCGATGTTCTCCTCGGTCGTCTTCGTGTGCAGACCGGCGGACAGCCGGTCGTACGAGCGTGCCCGATTCGTCTCCGCACCACTGCCGAGGGCCGTCCGCATCGCCGCGGGGAGGACGAACAGGTAGATCGTGAACGGCAGGATCACGTTCCTGAGGAATCCGCTCGCCTCGCGCGCCTTCTGCCGGGTCGCGAGGATCTCGGCTCGTCGAGGCGGTCTCCAGATCGAGCGCATCCCACAGGGCCTGCTCGTCGTCGGTCCACCGTCTCCAGGTTCTCGTACACCTCTCCCGTCGTCATCAGCAGCGAGATCTTCGGATCGGTGACGTGCAGCTTCAGCATGATCCAGAGGAAGCGGATCCAGTTGAAACGCAGCTTCCGGATCTCCTCGCGCTCCTCGACCGGGAACGGCCACAGCGCCGCCTCGTCCCGCGCGAACGGCGGGATGAACATCCGGATCCGCTCCCGCTCCCACGCCAGGTTGTAGTACGCCCGGGCGCAGTACCAGCGGAAGTACGGGATGTCACGGAAGCGCTCGGGCGCGTAGCCGAGGCACTCCGGCGTCTCGGTCCACAGCATCGCGTTGATCTTCTGGTTGGTCATGCGCGGCTGGATGTCGGTGTAGAACAGCGGCGTCGTCGAGCCGGTCTGCACCTCGTCGGAGTAGGCCCGGGACCACACCCATCGCTCGTCGGTCAGCGACGCGCGCGCCTCCGGCGACTGCCACGCCTCCAGATCGATCCCGAAGTCGAGGTCCGCCGCCGTGATCTCCCGCGCCTGAAGCACGCGCGAAGCGCCCGTCCGCCAGACCCCATTCGACATCCTGCGGGAACGCCGTAATGTCGTTCGATCCGAAGGCCGAGCGCCGCCAGTTCCGCGATCTGCGGATCCGACAGCGACGCCGCCAACCGCCTCTCCTCCGGTACCTCCGCCTCAACGCTCCCCACGCCGTCAGGGCTGCGGGTCGTCATCACGCGCTTGTCGTGGATCTCCCGCTCCTTCACCCGCAAGGACTGTCGGTCGACGATGAACTGGTCCGGATCGACGCGCCCGGAGACGACCGCCTCGCCCAGACCCCAGCTCGAGTTGAGGAACATCTCCTCCGGGTTCGATGTCACCGGATTCGCGGTGAACAGGATTCCCGAGACCTGCGACGGGAACATCTCCTGCACCACGACGGCCAGCAGCACGTCCTCGTGGGCGAACCCCTGTCGGTGGCGGTAGGCGATCGCCCGGTCGGTCCAGAGCGACGCCCAGCAGCGCTTCATGTGCTCCAGCACGCGCTCGCCGCCTGCGATGTTCAGGTACGTGTCCTGCTGCCCGGCGAACGACATCCCGGGCAGGTCCTCCGCCGTCGCCGATGAGCGCACCGACACGAGCACCCCCGCGCCGAGCTCAGCCTCCAGTTGCGCGTAGGCCGCCAGCACCGCCTGCTCGATCTCCGCCGCGACCGGCGCCGACAGGATCTGCTCCCGGATCGCACGCGCACGCCCCTCGATATCGGCGTGCGACTCGTAGTCGAGGCCCTCGAGCCTCGCCACGATGTCCGTGACGAGCCGGTTTCGCTCGAGGAATTCCCGGTAGGCCTCCGTCGTCACACAGAACGCCTGCGGCACCGGCAGCCCCGCCCGGACCAGCTCACCGAGATTTGCTCCTTTGCCGCCCACCAGCGGCAGATCACCAGAACCGATCTCCTCGAGCGTGCGCGTGAACGTCTGCATATTTCGTCAGCTCCTTGTCGCCGCGGGAGGCAGGTCCAGCGCGAACCGACCAGAGATCGGTCAGCCGGCCGGCGGGCGGATGAGCGGAAAGTCAACCAAACATTTGGTTGAGAGGTGTGGAAAGATGTCGTCGTGGGGACGGCGTTCGACCACCTGCTCTCGCCGATCGACGTCGGCTCGCTCCACTTGCGCAACCGCGTGGTCGCAACCGCCCACGGGTCGTTCCTCGACTTCTACCGCCCGGGCGAGCCGCCCGACCGCTACGTCGCCTATCAGGAGCGTCGCGCCATCGGTGGCTTCGGGCTGATCATCCTCCAGCCGATCCACGTGCACCCGTCGAGCCGGGGCATCGGCCACTACATCTACGAGCCCGACGATCTGCGCCGCAAGCTCGCGGTCATGGCGCGGACGCTCCACCGTCACGACACTCCCGTGCTCGCGCAGCTCCTGCACTTCGGGGCCGAGTTTCGGTCCGATGTGGACATGACGCCGCTGTGGTCGTTCAGCGGCACGGTTTCGCCGACCGGCGCCGAGGCGGCCCACGAGATGACCTCGGCGGAGATCGAGGAGGTGATCGAGGGGTTCGCGCGGACGGCCGAGATCGTCGTCGAAGCCGGCATCGACGGCGTCGAGCTGTCAGCCTCTCACGGGTACCTCCTCCAGCAGTCGTTCAGCTCGTGGGCGAACAAGCGCACCGATCAATGGGGCGAGCAGTTCCGCTTCATCACGACGGTGATCGCGCGGATCCGCGAGCGGATCGGGCGCGAGCCGGTGCTCGGCGCGCGCATCTCGGTCGATGACTGGACCTCGCCGCAGGCCGGCGGCCTCGGGCCGGAGGGCATGCAGAAGGTCGCCCGCACGCTCGCCGCCACCGGTCAGATCGACTACCTCAATCTGTCCGCGGGAGCGCGCGCCGCCCACTACCACCGGTCGATCGGCTCCTACGAGCACGAGCACGGTGAGCTGCTGGCGCTCGATCATCAGCTGCGCGCGAGCCTGGCCGGAGCCGTGCCCGTGATCGGCGTCGGCCGGATCACCACGCCGGAACTGGCCGAGCAGGCGCTCCGCAACGGCGACTGTGACCTCGTCGCGATGACGCGTGCCTCGATCGCCGACCCCGACCTCGTCGCCAAGGTGCGCGACGGCCACGCCGACCGGATCCGTCCCTGCGTCGGCGCCAACCAGGGCTGCGTCGACCGGATGGTCGGCGGGATGGCGATCACGTGCTTCCACAACCCGGCCGTCGGTCGCGAGTACCTGCTCGACGACACGCCCGCCGCTGACCCCCGTCGCGTGCTCGTCGTCGGCGGCGGTCCGGCGGGCCTCGCCGCGGCGGCGGCGGCCGCCCGCCGCGGTCACGAGGTCGTTCTGCACGAACGCGAGCCCGAGCTCGGCGGCCGCTTCCGCCTCGTCGCCCGCTGCGGCCGCGCGGTCGAGCTGCTCGGCTCGGTCGCCTGGCTGGTCGCCGACCTCGAGCGCCTCGGAGTGGAACTGCGCACGGGCGTCACGGTCGCTCCCGACTCGCTCGCGACAGCGGCCGCCGATACGGTGATCCTCGCGACCGGTGCGATTCCGCAGGCGAGCGGCCTGCCGTCCGGAGACGGATCGGTCACGATCCTCAACACCGATCGGATCCTCCAGACGGCGGAGCCCGGTCAGCGCGTCGTGATCGTCGACCAGCGCGGGGTCGAGGAGCTGGCCCATGTCGCCGAGGCCGTTGCGACCGCCGGCGCCGAGGTCACGATCGTCACACCGATGGCGACGATCGGCGCCCATATCGGCTTCACCCGGATCCGCGAGCACCTGCTCCGCCTGCACGCGCTCGGGTGCACGATGCTCACGAGCATGCTCGTCGTCGGCGTCGAAGGCGGCCGCGTCCAGTTGCGTCACGTGCACGCCCGCACAGCGCTCGAGCTCGAGGCGGACGTGCTCGCGGCCGGCGTTCCGGGGCAGCCCGAGCTGACCCTTCGGCCGGCTGCGCTCGGGCTCGGCGCCCGTGTGCTCCTCGCCGGTGACGCGACGGCGCCGCGCTCGGCGATGCACGCCTTCCGCGAGGGCGACGCCGCCGGTCGCGCGGCCTGACGCCGCCGGCGTGTCCGCGCTCCGGGCTCCGGGACCGTTAGAGTTCGCCCTCTTGACTCCTTCCAGATATCTGCGCTCAACGCGGCGGGCGCATGGCTGAGCACCGCGAGGACGGCACTCGGCGTCGCCGCCCGGTGCTCGCCGGCCTCGCGTATCTGCTGCGCGTCTCTCCGCTGACCCCGGCTCAGCTGAAGAAGTTCGTCTGGCGCGGCGTCTACGAGGCCGCCAGCCTCCGCCGTGCGAACGCATGGACGCCGCTGATGAACTACGGCTACGCGTCGCTCGACGGCGCCCCGGCAGACCCGCCCGAGCTCAGCTACGGCCTTCAGCTCTACGCGCACGTCGTCGGCGACTGCGATCTCGCGGGCAAGGATGTGCTGGAGGTCGGCTGTGGCCGCGGCGGCGGGACCGCGTTCGTCCACGAGCGGTTCGGTCCTCGCTCGACGATGGGACTCGACCTCGCCCGCCGCGCGATCCAGCACTGCACCCGCACGTACAACCTGCCCGGGTTGCGGTTCGTCGCCGGGGATGCCGAGGCCCTGCCGTTCTCCGACGGCGCCTTCGACATCGTCATCAACGTCGAGTCGTCGCACTGCTATCCCGACGTGCTCCGGTTCCTCACCGAGGTCCGCCGCGTGCTGCGGCCAGGCGGGCTGCTGCTCCTGGCGGACGCTCGGGACACCGACGGGAGCGCCAGCGGCGAGCCGGGCCTGATCAGCCCGGGCAGCGTCAGCAAGTTTCGCGAGCAGATCGCCCAGGCCGGGTTCCGCGTCGTCGAGGAGGAGGACATCACCGCCAACGTGATGCGCGCGCTCGAGCTGGACACCCCCGACCGCCGAGCGCGGATCGAGCGCCGCGTGCCGGGGCCGCTGCGGCCCCACGTCCATGCCCTGTCGGCGGCCGAGGGAAGCCCGATCTACCAGCTGTACAAGGACGGCAAGCAGACCTATCTGCGCTTCGTCCTCGCCACGGACTGAGCGCGCAGAGCGCGGACCTTCCGTTCTCAGTCGTCCGATCGGCGGTAGCGCGGATGGATCCCGATGCCGGTTTCGACGTAACCGTGGCCACTCTGGCCGCCGACCATGAACGTCACCCCCTGGTCGTTCTGCCCGTCGAGCCGCGCGACGACAAGCGGGTCGCGCAGATCGAACACATCGAAGCCCGGCTCGCGAAGTGCCGGATCGAGCGCGTAGCCGATCCCCGCGAGGTAGTTGCGGACGTGATTCTCGAAGCTGATGTGCTCGGTCGCACCGGAGCTCCACTTGATCTCCATCTCCCCGCCTGTCACGAGCGTCCCGTCGAGCGTCAGCTCGTGGTCGATCGCGACAGCCGTGTCACGCAGCCCGGAGGCGTCGAGCAGCCAGCCGTTGGTGAACGCCCGGCGCCCGGAACCGGTTTCGTACAGCAGCGCGTACACGGCCCGATCCGGCAGCTCGCAGAACAGGGCGATCGTGATCCCGCGCCGGCTCGACGACTCGTGCCGGCGGATTCCCCAACCGCGATCGCGGAACCCGGCTCGATCGCGCAGCTCGTAGCGCCGGCCCTCCACTTCGATCGTCCCCGAGTAGTTGCCCGACTGGAAGAAGTTCATGTAGTCGGTGACAAGCTCGCCGCGGACCTCGATCCGGTTGCGGTCGGTCGCGACCGGTGGGAACCGTGACACGTAGCTGAGATCGATCCGGATCGGCGCGCCCGCGGGCGCCGCGTGGAGATGGATCTCCTCGAGCGGTCGCACGACCTCGATTCTGACTCCGCCGATCGAGGCGGCGTTCGGGTCGTCGCCGAACGCGAACGCCTCGGACGCGCGCAGGCAGTACATCCGCTCGGGCGTCGCGATCCCGGCGAAGGCGAAGCGGCGGCCGGCATGCGGGTACAGCTGCCGTCCGAGATTGATCGCGAGATCCTCGACGTGGAGCTGGTGGTAGCAGCGGTCGGCCCAGGCAGGATGCACGTGCTCGGTCTCCAGCTGGGGGGCGACGCGCTGGTGGGTGTAGGACTCGTCCGCCGCGGTCAGCGGGAGCGGCGGGTGGGGGATCGGGGGGTCTGTTTCCACGACGATAATTCAACCAAACGGTTGGTCGGGGGTGTGGCGCGACGCCACCGCGATCAGCTGCCGGGCCCGGCGCGCGCGAGGCGCTCACGCAGACCGAAGCGGTCGACGGTCTCCTCGAGCGCCTCGAGCTTGCCCTCGAGCGTGAACGACCGTGTCGAAGGCCAGATCGATTCGCCGTCGAGCACCATGTGATCGAATCCGGCTTCGTCGTAGCGCCACAGGCATTCCGGATCGTGCGGCGTGACCCGCACCGACAGGGAGAACGGTCGCCCATCGGTTTCGTACTCGCGCCGGAGTCGCTGCAGCTGCGCGCGAATCCGCAGGCATGTGTCGAGATCGAGCGTCGTCGGCCCGTACCAGCCGTCGGCGACGCGGGCCGCGCGCCGCAGCGCGCGGCCGGTCGCGCCGCCGATCACGATCGGCACCTCGACCCGCTCGGCGGCGACGACGAGCGGGCGGTAGCGGAAGAACTCGCCGTCGAACGCGGTGACGCCGTCGAGCGCGCTGCGCAGGACCGCGATCCCCTCGTCGAGCCGCGGCCCGCGCTCCTCGAACGGAACGCCGAGCGCGTCGAACTCCTCACGCATCCAGCCCGCCCCGAGCCCGAGGATCACCCGGCCGCGGCCGAGCTCGTCGGCTGTCGTGATCGCCCGCGCCGTCAGCAGCGGGTGGCGCAGCGGCATCACGTGGACGCCGAGCGCGAACCGCAGCCGCCGCGTGCTCGCCAGGACCGCGCCCATCAGCACCCACATGTCGGCGAAGTCGTTGCGATCCCGCACGACCGGCGGGTCCTGCTGCGGCCGGTACGGATGGCGGCTGTCGTAGGCCTGCGGTGTGAACAGGTGCTCCCCGGCCCAGATCGTCTCGAACCCGAGCTCGTCCGCGCGGCCGGCGATCGCCAGGCAGTGCGCGGACGGGTGGTTGTAGATCGAGATCCCGAACGTCCCCATCACGGTCCCTCGGGGGTGAAGCGGATCGCGATCGAGTGGTAGCCGTGGTGGGCGAAGCTCGGGCGGTGGCTGAGATCGGACGCAGCCTCGTCGAGCGTCAGCCCGTCGAGCCGGTCGAACAGGACCTCGAGCGCGATCCGCGCCTCCTGGCGCGCCAATTCGTTGCCGACACAGAAGTGGGTGCCGTGGCCGAAGGCGAGGTGGCGGCGGGCGCCCGGCCGCCGCAGCCGGAAGGCCTGCGGGTCGTCGAATGCGGCCTCGTCATAGCCGGCCGCGCCCCAGAACAGCGCAACCGTCTGATCGCGGCCGATCGTCACCCCGTCGAGTTCCTGATCCACGGTCGAGCGCCGGTAGGTGCACTGCAGCGGCGGGTCGAACCGCAGCGCCTCCTCGACGAAGTGCGGGATCGCCGAGCGGTCCGATCGGAGCTTCGCCAGCAGTTCGGGGTCTCGCAGCAGGATCACGAGCGCGTTGCCGAGGAAGTTGGTCGAGGTCTCGTGACCGGCCACCGCGATCTGGCCGATGATCGTCAGCAGCTCCGCATCCGAGAGCCGGGTGCCGTCCGCGAGCCTGGCGCCGACGAGGTCGCTGAGGACGTCGGCTTCAGGGGCCTGTCGCCGCTGCGAGATCAAGCGCAGGAAGTACCGCTGGAACTCGAGCGCTGAGCGGGTCACCGCCAGGCGCCGCTCGTCGGAGAGGATGTCGGCGACGCCCGCGAGCATGTCGTCGGTCCAGCGCTTCACCGTCTCCATCTCGGAGCGCGGCACGCCCAGCATGTCGGTGATCATTCCGAGCGGGAACGGGATCGCGAACTCATGTACGAACTCGGCCTGCCCGGAGTGGGCGAAGCGGTCGATCAGCTCGTGGGCGAGCGCTCGAAGCTTGGGCTCGAGCGCGCGCACCCGCCGTGGTACGAACGCCTGGTTGACGAGCCGGCGGTGCCGGGTGTGCAACGGCGGGTCGGCGGTGAACAGCGCCGGAACCTCATCGAGCATCTCGCGCCGCAGCGCCAGCACCTCCTCACCGGCGGGATCGTCGCCGAGGCCGAGTCGCGCCATCTGGGCCGGGATCGAGCGGGAGTAGTGCTCGCTGTCGGTCGAGATCCGGATCAGGTTGTCGTAGCCGACGATCCCGACCCCCATACCCTCGACACGGAACGCTCGGGGACCGCGCTGGGCGGCGACGTAGTGCGGGTACGGGCACTCGATGAACTCACGGTCTCGAACTTCGCTCCGCGGCGGATTCGGCTTCACGCTCTCACTCCTCGGCCTCCGTACGAGTCACGACGCACCTGCTCGAAGCCTCCGAGCGAGTCACGACCTGCCTCTCCCTGACGATCGGCCACGACTCGGCATTCAACCAAACGGTAGGTAGGTCCTGGTATATGATCGCAGCACCGGGTGAGAGTGTCCCTGGTGCGACGATGACCGATCCCAGCAGCTCCGATCCGGCTGAACGAACCCGCCGCGGACGCGCCCGGGTGCTGCCCACCTCGCCGGCAGGCGGCCATCCGCCCGGGTCGGCGATCGAGGCGCTCGAGCAGATCGCGTTCGGTGACGTCTGGCAGCGGCCCGGCCTGACGGTGCGCGACCGCCGGATGATCACGCTGACCTGCCTGGCGATCCACGGCACCGATCGGACCCTCGGCCTGCATCTGCGAGGCGCACTCGACTCGGGCGACCTGTCGGCCGCCGAACTCGACGAGTTCAGCGTCCAGCTCGGCATCTACGCGGGCTTCCCACGCGCCTCCGCGTTCGTCTCGACCCTCCAGCGGGTGCTCGCGGAGGCCGGAGCGGACGAGGACCGCCTTTGAGCGACGCTGCTGCGATCTCGGGAGCGAGTGTCCTTGGTTACGAGCTCCCCGTGTACGAGTTCGCTCGGCCACCCGAGCTGAGCGGAGCGCGCCCCCGGCTCTACCCGGTCGTGATCGTCGGTGCGGGCCTCGCGGGGCTCACGCTCGCCGCCGAGCTCGGCCGCCGCGGCACCCCGGTGGTCGTGCTCGAGCAGGGCACCTCCCTTGGAGTGCTCGGAATCGCCTCGCGGGGGATCGCGTACGCGAAGCGCACGCTGGAGATCTTCGACCGGATCGGGATCGCCGAGCGGATCCGCGAGAAGGGGCAGGTCTGGAACGAGGGGACGATCTACGACGGCCTCGAGGAGATCTACCACTTCGTGCTCCAGCCCCCGGCAGACGAGAAGTGGCCGGCCTTCATCAACATCCAGCAGTTCTATGTCGAGGGCTATCTGGTGGAGCGCCTTGCCGAGCTCGCGGGTGTCGAGGTGCGCTGGTGCAGCAAAGTCGTCGCTGCCCAGCGGGGCAGCGACGCCGTCCGGCTGACCGTCGAGACCCCGGCGGGCGACTACGTCCTGGAGGCGGCGTGGGCGGCCGCCTGCGATGGAGCCGGCAGCGCGCTGCGCGGTCAGCTCGGCATCGAGCCGCCGCTCGCGCGCCTGCAGGACACATGGGCGATCGTCGACGTGAAGGCCGACATGCCGGGGCTCCAGCGGAGGATCTGGCTGAACTCTCCCTTGATCGACGGCGGCGCGATCGTCATGCATCCGATGGCCGATGGGGTGGTGCGCGTCGACTGGCAGATCGGGCACCTGCCAGATCCGGCCGCCGAGACCGAGCCCGAGCGCGTCCGCGACCGGCTCGCGTCGATCCTCGGGACCGGCCGGCGCTTTCAGATCGTCTCGGTCAGCCGCTGGAGCTACCGGCGCAGGGTGATGGAGCAGCTCGTCCATGGCCGCGCGGTCTTCCTCGGTGACGGCGCCCACGAGATCCCTCCGTTCGGCGCCCGCGGCGGCAACGGCGCCGTCCAGGACGCCGAGAACCTCGCCTGGAAGCTGCACGCGATCCTGACCGGCCACGCCACGCCTGCGCTGCTCGACTCCTATGACGCCGAACGGGGGCAGGCCGCCGCGGAGAATGCGCTGCTCGCCTGTCGCTCGCAGGCATTCATCACGCCCCGGACGGCTCAGGGTCGCGTGCTCCGCGATGCCGTGATCGAGCTCGCCCGCGAGCACGAGTTCGCGCGGATCCTGCTGAACACCGGACGGCCGAGCACCCCGACGAGCTACACCGCAACGCCGCTCGCGCTCGCCGACGACGAGCCCTTCGCGGCCGGTCCCGCTCCAGGGGCCGCGGCGCCTGACGGTCCGCTCGGCGACGGCGGCTTCCTGCTCGACGGTCGCGGTGACGGCTTCCTCGCCGTGCTGTTCGCACCCGAGCCCGAGGCCGTGACCGGCGGTGTCGAGGCCGGCCTGGTGCAGGACGCGGCCGCCTCGGTCCGGGGCATCGCCGTCGACCACGTGGTCGTGCCGCCCGGCCGCAGGACGCAGACGCTGCGCGACCGCTGGGGCGCGCACGGCGGCGCGACCTACCTGCTGCGGCCTGACGCGCACGTGATCGGCCGCACCCGCTCCGTGTCGCGGGCGGCCGCGGTGACGATGGCGGAACGGGCGCTGCAGCTGGCGGATCCCCGATGACGTTCGACTGGCGTGACGGTGACCGGCTGTTCGAGCGGCTGACCGAGCTGACCGACGGGCTCGCAGGAGCGGAGCTCGAGCGGTTTCTGGCTCGGCTCGTGTTCCTGCTCGCGGAGCAGGTCGGCGACGGCGACGCGGTCCTGCGCGCCGTCGAGGATGCGAAATGAGAACGGCCGCTGCCGACCCGCGCGAGCGGCGACTGATCGTCGTCCTGATCGGCCTGACGATGGTGGTCGGGGTCATCAGCAGCCTCGGGGCGCCGCTGATCCCCGACGTCGCCCGATCCCTGCGCGTCCCGCTCGCCGCGGCCCAGTGGTCGCTCACCGCTGCGCTGCTGGCGGCCGCCGTCACCGCTCCCGTGCTCGGCCGCCTCGGCGATGGCCGCTGGCGCCGCGAGGCGATCGTCCTCGGCCTCGGGATCGTGATGGCCGGCAGCCTGCTCGCGGGCTTCGCGGACACGCTCGGCGTGCTGATCATCGGCCGTGCGATGCAGGGCGTCGGCTTGGCGCTCGCGCCGATCACGATCGCCGCCGCGCGCGACCACGTGTCTCGACGGCGCGCCCCGGGGGTGATCGCGCTGCTGTCCGTTGCGGGGGCGTCCGCGGTTGGCGCCGGGTACCCGATCAGCGGCCTGATCGCCACCGAGTGGGGGGTTCATTCGGCCTTCTTCTTCGGCGCCGTGATCTCCGCGCTCGCCGCGGTCGCTGCGGTGATCGTCGTGCCCGGCGTCCGCGACGCCCCGCACGCGCCGCTCGACGTGAGCGGCGCGTTCATCGGCGCCTGTGGTCTGGTCGCCCTGCTGCTCGCGATCGGGCAGGGCCAGCAGTGGGGGTGGGGCTCGCCGGCGATCGTCCTGCTCGCGCTCGGCGCGGTCGCCCTCCTCGGCGGATGGGCTCGCTGGCAGCTGCGGCGCGCCACGCCGCTCGTCGACCTGCGCCAGCTTCGCCTGCGCCCCGTGCTCACCGCGGACCTCGCCGGAGTCGCGCTCGGCGTCGCGCTGTACATGTTCCTGACGCTCGTGACCGAGTTCGTCCAGGAGCCCCGCTCGCTCGGGTATGGCCTCGGCGCAACGTCTCTGACCGCCGGGCTCGTGCTCGTTCCCTTCTCGTTCACGAGCGTCGCGGCGAGCCGGATCAGCTCGCGCTTCGTGCCGCCCGCCGGCGCGCCGCGGGCGCTCGTCGGCGGCTCGCTCGCGATCAGCCTCGCGGGGGTCTTCTACGCTCTCCTGCATGGCGCCATCTGGGAGGCGTTCGTGACGATGGGCGTCGTCGGCGTCGGCTTCGGTTTCACGTTCGCTGCGATCCCCGGCATGATCGCTCGCGCCGTCGCCACCGGCACTGGCAGTGCGATGGGGCTCTACCAGGTCTCCCGGTCCGTCGGGTTCTCGGTCGGAAGCGCCTTGGCCGCCTCGATCCTCGCGGGTAGCCTGCTGCGCGGGAGTGGTCAGGTGAGCGAGCAGGGCTATGTCAACGCGCTCTGGGTGGGCGCATCGATCTGCGCCGCGTCGGCAGGGGCGTCGTGGCTGCTCGCCGGTCGATGAGCGGCGGTTCGAGCGGCGGCGGGGGCGGTCCCGGGCGCGGGAGCGGGCCGGGGCGGCTCGATCTCGGCCGCGTCGGGATCTGGGGGCGACAGCTGCGCGAGGCGGACGCGGGCGAGATCGCCGAGGCGGCGGCAGAGCTCGAGGACCTCGGCTTCGGTGCGCTCTGGGTCCCGGGCGGGATCGAGACCGACGAGCGCGTCTTCACCGACGTCGGCCGACTGCTGGACATGACGCGCGCGATCCCGGTCGCGACCGGGATCGTCAACATGTGGCTGCACGAGCCTGCTGCTCTGACCGGTGCGTACCGGCGACTCGACCGGCTCTATCCAGACCGCTTTCTCCTCGGCATCGGGATCAGTCACCGGCCGCTCGTCGACCGCGTCCGCCCGGGGCTGTTCGACCGGCCGTTGCAGGCGATGGGCGACTACCTCGACGGCCTCGACGCCCAGCCGCAACCGGTGCCGGTCTCGCGCCGGGTGATCGCTGCGCTGGGGCCGAGGATGCTGGCGGTCTCGGCGCGCCGCGCCGCGGGCACCCACCCCTATATCGTTCCGGTCGCGCATACGGAGTTCGCGCGCCGGACGCTCGGGCAGGGACCGCTGCTCGCGCCGGGGCTCCCCGCGATCCTCGACGCCGACCCCGAACGTGCCCGCGGGCTGGCACGCGACTTCCTCGCGAACCCGTACAGCCGCCTGCCCAACTATTCGGGGACCTGGCTCGCCCACGGCTTCACCGAGGCCGACCTCGCGGATGGCGGCAGTGACTCGCTGATCGACGCGCTGGTCGCCTGGGGCGACGAGGAGACGATCGCAGCGAAGGTCCGCGAACACCTCGACGCGGGTGCCGACCACGTCTGCCTGCACGTGGTCGAGCCCGACCGCGCCCGGCTGCCGCGCGAGGCGTGGCGGCGGCTCGCGGCCGCGGTCCTGTGAAGGGCCTCAGTCGGTTCCGAATCCGGTCATCGGCCGTGAGCGGGCGCCGGCTCAGCGACCTGCGCCGCTGGCCAGCGAGGCGACCGCGGCCGACAGCAGTGGCCAGAAACGCTCCTCCGGGTCCTCGACGCGGTACTGCAGCCAGGAGATCGCGATCGCGCCTGCCGGCCATCCCCGCTGATCGAGGACGGCGGCGGCGATCGAGCCGACCCCGTCGAGACTCTCGCCGACGTTCAGGGCATAGCCGCGCGCGCGGGTGCGCTCGAGTTCGGCGTCGATCTCGTCGGGGTCGACCCGGCTCGCGTCTGTCAGCTTGATCAGGCTGCCTGCGGGCAGATCTCGTGCGCTGCGGTTGGTGGATGCGAGCAGCGCGCGTCCGATCGCGGTGCAGTGCATCGGTCGAAGGCTGCCGACCTCGGCCACGTAACGGATCGGTCGCGGTGCCTGTACGTGGTCGATCACGACGATCTGGGGCCATACTTCGACCGCGAACATGGCGCCCTCGCCCGATGAGCCGGCGAGCGCCTCGAGCGTGGGGCGGATGCCATCGACCCGATTGCTCGCCTGGACGCGGTGACCGAAGCCGAGGAGCGCTGGCCCGGGGACGAAGCGACGTTCCCCGGCGCCGCGGATGTAGCCGAGTGCCTGGAGTTCCCCGAGGATCAGCGTCAGCGTGCTCTTCGGAACGCCGGTCAGGCGCGCCAGTTCCGCATGCGTGGGGGCGTGGTCGGCCGCGACGATCTGTTCGAGCACGGAGAGCGTGCGCGCCGTCGCGTTCCGGCTGTGGCCCGTGGCGTGTGAAGGCATCAGCGCTGACCAGTGATCAACCAGCTGCACTGATGTGCAGCATCCTGGACACTACTCCGCTATCGTTTGCGTCGTGCCGGCCCTGGCGGATTTCGCGTTTCCATCGGACGAGATCACGAAGTGCCCGTTCCCGTTCTACGAGGCGCTGCGGCGCGAGGCGCCGGTGTTCCGAGATCCGGGCGGCGGTGGTTACTTCGTCTCCCGCCGCAAGGACATCATGCAGGTCCTCCAGCACCCCGAGATCTTCTCGAACCAGGGATATCGCGGCGATCCCCGGCTGGGCGACGATCCGCGCGTGATCCTCGGGATCGAGGAGCCGGAGCTGCCGAGTTGCCCGATCACGACCCCGTTCAACATGTCGATGTCAGATCCGCCGGAGCACACGATCAAGCGCCGTGCTGCTGCGGGCCTCGCGAGTCGTGAGCGCCTGGAGCAGGCCGAGGAGGAGGTCCGCGCGATCGCCCATGGTTTGATCGATTCCTTCATCGATCGCAGGACGGTCGAGTTCCGGTCGGAGTTCGCCGCACCGATGGCGCTGCTGACGATCTGTCACCTCGCCGGCTTCCCGCGCGAGGACAGCGAGCTGTTCCGATCGTGGGTCCTGGGCAGCACGCACGCGCGACTGTTCATGGACGAAACGGGCCTGTCGACGCTCAGGTCCGCGACGGTCGAGCAGCTGGACTACTGCCGCCGGTTGACCCTCGAGCGGCACGCCAACCCATGCGGTGACTTCCTCAGCGAGTACATCGCCGCCAACGTCGAACGCGACGGCGGCCTCAACCTGCCCTACCTCGTGTCCGAGGTGCGGCTGATGCTGCTCGGCGGCAATGAGACGACGCAGCGGCTGATGACGAGCACGATGCTGCTGCTCGTCCAGCATCCCGGCGTACTCGAGCGGATCCGTGCCGACCGCTCGCTCGTGCCGGTGACGCTGGAGGAGGCTTTGCGGCTCGAGTCACCGACGCAGTGGGTCTCGCGCCTCTGCGTCGCCGACACCGAGCTCGGTGGCGTGGCGATTCCAGCCGGGTCGATCGTGCTGATGCTGTTCGGCTCCGCCAACCGCGACGACTCCTGGGAGGACCCCGACGCGTTCGACATCGACCGGCCTGACGTCCAGAAGTACCAGATGGCATTCGGCGGCGGCGCGCATCGCTGCATCGGCGCTCCGGTGGCTCGCTTCGAGGCTCGGATCGCGTTGAACGCGATCCTCGACCGGCTCGCCGGCATCCGGCTCGCGCCGCACGAGCCGCACGAGATCGAGAGCGTCGAAAGCCTCCAGAAGCGCGTGCCGCGCACCCTGCCGCTGCTGTTCGATCGCGCCTGACGCGGGGTCGGCTGTCCCGTGCTCGAAGGGAAGGCAGTGATCGTCACCGGCTCGGCCCAGGGACTGGGGCGCGCCTTCGCGGTCGGGGCCGCGACCGCCGGCGCGCAGGTGCTGGTCGCCGACATCGACGCGGCGGGCGCTGCCGGCACGGTCGCTCTGATCGAGGCTGCCGGCGGTGAAGCGGCGCCGTTCGCCGGCTCGGTCGCGGATTGGGACGCCGCGGGGGCGATGGTGGCGGCCTGTCGGGAGCGGTTCGGCTCGGTCGACGGGCTCGTCAACGACGCGGCCGTGTTCGTCACCGGGCCCGCCGACGAGGAGACGCCGGAGCGGATGCGGGCCCTCGTCGACGTCAACGTGCTCGGCGTCCTCTACAGCGGCGTTCACGCGCTCAGGGCGATGCGCGCCCAGGGACGGGGCGGCGCGATCGTCAATCTCACCTCGGCCGCTCGTGCCGGACGTCGCCGGATGAGCGTCTACGCGGCGACGAAGGGCGCGGTCGCATCGGTCACGTATGCGTGGGCGCTCGACGGCGCGGAGTTCGGCGTCCGCGTCAACGCGGTCGCCCCGCGGGCGCTGACGAGCATGACCTTGCAGGGCTCTGACTCGCCACCCGACCATGCACCGCCCGAGCATGTCGCCCCGGTCGTCGTCTACCTGCTGAGCGACCTGGCCGCCGGCGTGAACGGGCAGATCGTGCACTTCGACGGACGCGGCCTCGCGCTGGCGGGGGCCCCGGGGCTCGTCGGCGATGCGGTCCGGCCCGAGCCGTGGAGTGTCGAGGACGTGGCCGAGGTGTTCGCCGGCGAGCTGCGGGCGGTCGCCCAACCGGTCGGATGGACGGGAGGCGCGGTCAGCGGCAGGCCCGCGATCTCGTGAGCCGCGAACGCATCCAGATCGGCATCGATGTCGGTGGGACGCACACCGACGCCTGCATCGCGGTCGCAGACCGGCTGGTCCGCGCAAAGGCGTTCACCACGCACGATGACTACAGCATTGGCCTGCTGGCCGCGCTCGAGCTCGGAGCGCAGCGGGTCGACCGCACGCTCGACGAGTTGCTCGGTGGCGCGGACGCGCTCGTGAACGGGACGACGGTCGTCACCAACGCGCTGACGGAGTTGCGTGGCGCCCGGGTCGGCGTGCTGATCACGAGCGGGTTTCGTGACACGTTCAGGTTCGCGGGCGGGCACCGCCGACCGGTGTACGACGATCACCAGCAGCGGAGTCCGCCGGAGATCGCGCCGCGCGACTGCATCGTCGAGGTCGACGAGCGTGTCGCGCGCGACGGGAGCGCGCTGGTGACGCTGGACGAGGAGCAGGTTCGCGTTGCGGTGCGGGCGCTGCGCGAGCGGGGCGTGGAGGCGCTGGCCGTCTGCTTTCTGTGGTCGTTCCGCAATCCTGCACATGAGCTGCGGGCGCGCGAGATCGCGCTCGAGGAATGGCCTGACGTGTTCATCACGCTCTCGAGCGAGATCCATCCGGTGATCCGGGAACACGAGCGCTTCTTCAGTGCGGTCTTCAATTCGTACTGCCAGCCCGGCGCCAAGCGGCTCCTGCGGACGGTCGCGCAGCGCCTCCAGAGCCACGGCTTCAGCGGTCACCTGACGTTCTTCGCCGGTGCGGGGGGCGCGATCCCGGGTGAGCTGGCGGAACGCTTCCCGTTGCTGCTGCTCGCGTCCGGGCCGGCGGGCGGTGTGTGCGGCTCGATCGATCTGGCCAGACGGATGGGGCTCGGCGAGGTGCTTGTCGGGGACATGGGCGGCACGAGCTTCGACACGACGCTCGTCAAGGGCAGCGCTCCCACGATCGCGCCCCGGCTCGAGGTCGCGGGGCTGCCCACCGGGATCAACGTCGTTGATGTCGTCTCGATCGGCGCCGGAGGCGGGAGCATCGCGTGGGTCGACGAGCGCGGCGTGCCGCAGGTCGGGCCCCGGAGCGCGGGTTCATCGCCCGGTCCCGCGTGTTACGGGAGGGGCGGTACGGAGCCCACGGTCACGGACGCGACTCTGGTCGCCGGGCTGCTCGACCCGGCCGCCTACCTGGATGGCCGTGTGCTGCTCGATCGCGACGCCGCCGTGCGGGCGATCGAGGAGTACGGGCGCCGGTTCGGCTGGCCGCTCCCGGCCGCGACCGACGCGATCCTCCAGCTGACCGTGGCCAACATGGCCGGCGCCCTGCGCGCGATCACGGTCGAGCGCGGGCACGATCCGACCCGGCTGCCGATGATCGGCTACGGCGGCACGCTCCCGATGTTCGCCGCGGCGATCTGCGAGCGCCTGCAGATGTCGCGCGTCGTCCTGCCGGCCAACAGTTCGGTGTTCTCCGCGTTCGGCGTGCTCGTGGCGCCGTTCGTGCGGCGCTACACGCGCTCGTTGCAGATCGAGCTGACCGACCAGAGCGTCGCGGAGGCGGTCGAGGGCATTCGGGTGCAGATGGGCGAGCTGGCCCGCGAGGAGGCCGCCGTCGCGGGCATCGCGGCGGCGGGGCTGGCGCTCGACTGGAGCGCCGAGCTGCGCTTCGGCGGCCAGGTGTCGGAGCTCGACATGCCGCTCGCACCGGAGCCGTTCACGGCCGCCGACGCCGAGTCGCTGCGCGTGTCGTTCCCGGCGCGCTACGAGCGCAGCTACGGGCCGGGCACGGCGTGGACCGGCGCGCCGGTGGTGCTGATGAACGTGGTGCTGACCGCCAGCGCGCCGCTACCGCGCCCCGGGTTCTCGGCTGCGGCGCTCGACCCGGCCGCTTCGCCGTCGCCCGTGAGCGAGCGCCGAGTGCTGCTCGGCGGCGGCGAGTGGCGGGAGGGTGTCCCGGTATTCGACGGGCCGGCCTTCACGGCCGGCGCGAGCATCGCGGGGCCGGCGATCATCGACGAGCACGACACGACGGTGTTCGTGCCCGAGCGCTGGGCGTGCCGGCGTGACGAGTGGCTGAGCTGCGTGCTGGAGCGCGTGGAGTGAGGACGGGAAACAGGCGATGACCGATCCGACTGCGGTCTCGGCGCAGGAGGTCCTGCGTGCGGAGGTCCATCGCAAGGCGATGGACGCGATCGCGCACGAAATGGCGATCACGTTGACGCTGACCTCGGGCTCGTCGGTCGTGACCGAGTCCAAGGACCTGAGCTGCAGCGTGCTCGACGAGGCTGGGGAGCAGATCGGTTACGCCGGCTGGGTGGCGATCCACATCAGCACCTCGTTCCTGGGCGTCGCCGCCGTGCTGGAGGCCTACCGGCGCGACGAGATTCACGCGGGCGATGCCTTCATCGTCAACGACCCCCACACCTCGGGCGCGCTCCACGAGGGGGACGTCGGGCTGATCATGCCCTACTTCCACGAGGGGCGGCTGATCGCCTGGGGATATGTGAACGAGCACATGCTCGACATCGGTGGCTCGGGCGTCTCGGGGTTCGCGCCGGAGGCCCGGGACTGCTACTCCGAGGGCCTGCGCTTCCCGGCCGTGCGGATCATGCGCGACGGCGAGCTGGACCGCGACTGGCTGCGGTTCTTCGCCAACAACGTCCGCGCCTCCGCCACGGTCGTCAACGACCTGCGCAGCATGATCGCGGCGCTCAACACGGGCCGCCGCCGGATCGCGGCCGCACTCGACGAGTTCGGCCTCGAGGCGCACCGCCGCCACTGCGCGACCAACCAGCGGCTGTCCGAGGAGATGGTCCGCAGCCGCATCGAGCAGCTGCCCGACGGTCGCTACCAGAGCGTCGACTGGGTCGAGTACGACGGTGACGGCGACGATCGCCTCCATGAGCTCGGCTGCGAGCTGATCGTCGAGGGCGTCCGGCTGACCTTGCGGTTTTGGGGGGTGCCGCAGATCGCCGCGCCCGTCAACGGCGCGCGGCCGGCGATCCTCGGTCAGGGCATGTGCACGCTGCAGACCTCGCTGCTGTACGACGTGCCCGCCAACGGCGGTCTGTGGCGACCGATCCGTTTCGAGCTGGGCCCGCCCGGCACGATCGTCAACTCGGTCCCACCCGCCGCTGTCTGCTTCGCGCACAGCGCCACCGGATTCCGCGTCGACAAGGTCGTGCGCGATGCCCTCTCCCAGGCGATGTCGCTGTCACACGACCCGAGGATCCGCAGCCGAGTCGCCGGCCAGCCGTGCTCCGGGGTGGTTCTCGTCACGCTCGCCGGGATCGAGCGCGCTTCGGGGCGCCCGACCGTGATCTTCCCGATCTCGCCGACGGTGCCGCTCGGCGGCCCCGCCCAGAGCATCGCCGACGGGCTGGACACCTACTCCAACACCTGCAACCTCGGCAAGCGGATGGCGGCCGTGGAGATGGACGAGGCGACGACCCCGCTCACGATCCTGTGGCGGCGGATCGAGCCCGACAGCGGCGGCGCCGGCATGACCCGCGGCGGCATGGGGATGAACTCGGCGATGCAGATCAGCGGCTCGGCGCAGATGAGCGGCACGGTCAGCAACAACGTCTCGCGCGTGCCGCCGCGCGGTGCCGGCGGCGGCATGCCCGGCGGCTGCACCGAGTACCGGCTGCTGGTCGACACCAACGTCGGAGCGCTGCGTGCTCAGGGACGACTCCCCCTGCCGGAGACGATCGCGGGCAACGCGCGCGAGCTCGCCCAGCACGCGCACCTGTCCGTCGAGGAAGGCGACACGTTCGTGATCGTCAACGGCGGGGGCGGGGGCCTCGGCGATCCGTTGCTCCGGGATCCGGCGCTGATCGCGCAGGACATCGCCGCGGGCTATGTGACCGAGGCCGCCGCCGCGGCGGCCTACGGCATCGTGCTCACCCGGGTCGGCGAGGTCGATGCGCGGGCCACCGCCGCTCGACGGCTGGCGATCCGCACCGAGCGGATCGGGGCTGCGCCGACATGCGAGATCCGGCCGCTGGACGAGATCGAGGTCGGCGTCGCCGTCAGGCGCGCCGCCGGACGCTGGCAATGCGGCTATTGCGGCGGCGATCTCGGTCCGCTGAGCGGCAACTATCGCGATGCCTGCGCCACCCGTCGCGGACCGGTTGAGCCCGCCTTCGACGAATTGCACATGCACGTTCGCTCGACGGGCGCCCCCCAGCAGCTCGAGTTGGCCGAGCACCATTGCCCGGCGTGCGGAAGCTGCGTGCGAATCGACGTCGTGCTCGCCGGCGCGCCGCTTCCGCCGGCTCCACGGCTGGCGGACGGCGACAGCTAGCAGCTGGCAGCTCGCCCGCGACCGTGTCCGGGCTCGGTGCGACTACGGCCACGCCGGACCGCGGGTGACAGCCTCGAAGCCGCCGTCGGCGAAGATCACCTGACCGGTGACGAAGCCGTTGTCGGCGCTCGTCAGCCACGCCAGCAGCGAGGCGACGTGCGCCGCCTCGCCGACCTGTCCGTACGGCTGGGGCGTCGCCTTGATCGTTTCCGCGCGCAGCTCCGGGGTCCCGACCAGGTAGGCGGCCATCGGTGTGTCGATGATGCCCGGAGCGACGATGTTGAGCGCGATTCCCTCACCCGCCCAGGCGTCGCTCGGCGCCGCGCGTCGCGCCCACTTGGCGAGCGCGAGCTTCGAGGAGGTGTAGGCGTCATGGCCGTCACTGCCGCGGTGGGACAGCGCCCGCTCCTCGTCGCCGTCGAGGCAGGCCTCGACGACGGCGTCGATCGGGACTCTCAGCAGCGCGATCGAGGCGATCGCGGCCGCCCTCGGCTTGACCCCGCGCATGAGCAGGGGTCGCAGCCCTTCGAGTGTTGCGAGCGCGCCGAAGTAGTTGACCTTGATGATCCGCTCGGGGTCGCCGCTCTGGCCCGGCACCCCGGCGCAGGCGAGCACCCCTTCGAGTCCGCCGCCGGCGAGCGCGGTGACACCCTCGATCATCGAGCGCCGGCCGTCGGGGGTTGAGAGGTCGGCGATCACGTCGGCGTCGCGCAGGTCGACCCCGATCACGTGGTGACCGGTGCGCTCGAGCTGTGCCCGGGCGGTGGCGCCGATGCCGGAGGCCGCGCCGGTGACGACGTAGCGGCGCTTTGTGTTTTCAGCGGAGATCTGGCTCATCATCCGCATTATCTGCATAATCAGCCCAGTGGCTACAGAAAATGCCCGCGACGATGAGGAGCCGGCGAGTGACGAGGCCGGCGCCGGGCGGGTCGAACCGGCCCGCCTGCGCGAGGCGCGACGCCGCGCCAAGATCTCTCAGATCGTAGCCGCGGAGATCGTCCGCTACGTCGTCGAGCAGCGCCTCCAGGAGGGCGATCGCCTTCCCAACGAGGCCGACATGCTCGAGGAGTTCGGTGTCGGCCGCGGCTCGCTGCGCGAGGCGCTACGGCTGCTCGAGGCATACGGGCTGATCTCGATCCGCCAGGGACAGAACGGCGGCCCCGTGCTCGCCACGCTGCGTCCGCAGGACCTCAGCCGCACCCTGTCGTTCTACTTCCACCTGACCGGCGCGACCTACGCCGAGCTGACCGAGGCACGGCTGATCATCGAACCTGTGATGGCGCGGCTCGCCGCCGAACGCCAGCATCCGGAGCACATGCGGCAGCTGCGCGACGCGACCGAGCGCGAGCAGCAGGCGCCGCTCGCCGACCCCGACTACCTCGCCTGCGCCGACGAGTTCCACTACGTCGTCAGCGGCATGTCGGGCAACCGCGTGCTCGACCTGCTCGGCCGCGGTCTGCGCACCATGTTCCAGGAGCGGGTCGGCTACGGGTCCGTCCTTCCCGACGAGTCGCGCAAGCGCAACCGCAAGGTCCACCGGCAGATCAGCGACGCGATCCTCGCCGGCGACGGGGCGAAGGCCGAGCGCCTGATGGCGCGTCACCTGCGCGAACTCGCCGACGCGCTCGCCGAGCGGGTGCCGTACATGGGAACCGACCGGATCACCTGGGAGGGCTGATCGACGAGCGGCCCGGCAGGCCGCTCGTCCGAGCCGGGCTCAGGTTGGCGGGCGGGTCGTCCCCTACCGATCTGCCCGCAAGCTCGGCATCTCGTACTAATATGCGCCTAGTTAACCCGGAGGGATGGCGCAGCGCCGTCCGCGTTCAACGGCGCCGAGTGAGGGCGCGAATTGGAGAGGGTCTATGGGACGCTTGGAGGATCGCGTTGCACTCATCACCGCGGCCGGCTCGGGGATGGGTCGCGCCGGGGCGATCCGGTTCGCCGAGGAGGGGGCCCACGTCTGGGCCACCGACCTCGACGGCGCGGCCGCCGACGAGACCGTCCGGCGGATCGAGAGTGCCGGCGGTGCGGGCACCGCCCGGCAGCTCGACGTGACCGACCTCGACGCCCTGCAGTCGGTCGTCGCCGAGATCGACGAGCGCCACGGAGTTCTGCACGTCCTCTACAACCATGCCGGTACTCCGGGTGCCGCAGGGCTCCACGCCTCGCTCGAGGATTGGGACATCACCGTCGACGTGAACATGCGCAGCGCCTACTACCTGACCTCGTTCGCGATCCCGCTGCTCAAGAAGGCCGGCCGCAAGGGCTCGATCATCTACACCTCGTCAGTGTCAGGGGTCGCGGGTTCGCCGTTCAGCCCCCTGTACTCGATGGCCAAGCACGGGATCGTCGGGCTCGCGCGGGCGACGGCGCTGGCGCTCGCCCCCGAGGGCATCCGCGCCAACGCGATCTGTCCGGCGTCGGTCGCGACCCCGATGCTCCGCGGCTTCCTCGACCGCAACAACGAGGGCCTGAGCGACGAGCAGATGGAGGAGTTCGTCAAGCGCACCGTCCCGCTCGGCCGCGCCGCCCAGCCCGAGGAGATCGCCAACGTCGCCCTGTTCCTCGCCTGTGACGAGTCGAGCTTCGTCACCGGGGTGCCGCTGCCGGTCGACGGCGGCTTCACCGCACGCTGAGTCGGCCACGAATCGAAAGGGCACTGACATGGCGATCACCGCCAACACGTTCACGCTCGGCGCCGATGCCCAGCGGATGATCGATCCCGCGGGCTGTTACATCGACGGCCGCTGGGAGTCCGGGGAGGGCGCCGGGACGACCAAGCTCAACCCGACGACCGGGCAGCCGCTCGGCAGCTTCAGGTCCGCTTCTCACGACCAGGTCGACCGCGCGGTCCAGGCCGCCCACCGCGCGCACGCCGACGGGGTCTGGCGCAGCGTCGACCCGGCTGAGCGTTCGGCCGTCCTGTTCAAGCTGGCGGCATCGATGGCTGAGCATGGCGAGCTGCTCAAGGAGATCGTCGTCGCCGACGTCGGCACGCCGATCTCGCTCGCGCAGTCGCTCCAGCTCGAAGGCGCGCTCTTCAACATCCGCTGGTTCGCGGCGGCGGCGGGGCGCGGGCCGGACGGCTGGTACGAGCAGGGGATGACGATCGACGAGCCCGTGGGAGGGACCCATCCGGGGCTTGCGAGCACGGGCATCCTGGTGCGCGAGCCGATCGGCGTGGTCGCGGCGATCACGGCGTACAACTTCCCGTTCACGCTCGCGATCTGGAAGCTGGGCGGCGCCCTGGCTGCCGGGTGTACCGTCGTCCTGCAGCCATCACCGCGCGCGACGCTGTCGACAGTCGCGCTGTGGCGCCTGATCGAGCAGCTCGGACTCCCGGCTGGGACAGTCAACCTCGTCCTCGGCGACGGCGACATCGGTCGCCGGCTGACGACGCACCCGCTCGTCGACATGGTCACGTTTACGGGATCGGATGGCGTCGGGGGTGAGGTCGCCGCGCAGGCGGGGCGGCAGATCAAGAAGGTCGTCCTCGAGCTCGGGGGCAAGTCCGCGAACATCCTCCTGCCCGGGACCGACGTGCAGGCGGCTGTGGCCCCGAGCCTGCTGCGCCTGGTGACGAACGCCGGCCAGCGCTGCGGCGCGACCTCGAGGATCTTCGTGCACGAGCGCGACTACGACGACTTCGTCGCCGCGGCACAGGCCTACTGGCCGCAGCTGACGACCGGCGACCCGCGCGATCCGGCCACGATCGTCGGCCCGCTGATCGACGAGCGCCACCTCGAGTTCGTGCGGGGTCACATCGAGCGTGCGCTCGGCGGCGGGGCCACGGTCCTCGCCGGCGGCGGGGACCCACCCGCCGAGTTCGCCGGCGGGTTCTTCCTGTCCCCGGTCCTGCTCGGCGACCTGCGCAACGACAGCGAGTTCTGCCAGGAGGAGCAGTTCGGTCCGGTGGGCGCGGTGCTGCGCTACGCGGATGTCGAGCAGGCCGTCGAGCTCGCGAATGCGTCGCGGTACGGGCTGAATGCGAACGTGTTCGGCCCGACGGCGGAGGCGATTCGCGTCGCCCGCCGGATCCGTGCCGGGAACGTGACGATCAACGGCGGCGGCCGCATCAGGCCGGACGCGCCGTGGGGCGGCTACGGCCACAGCGGGGTCGGCCGCGAGGCCGGCAACGAGGGCTTCCGCGAGTTCTTCGAGATCAAGCACATCCAGTGGCCGATCAGGTGAGGACCGGCAGGAGCTAGCGGTGCAGCCTCCAGTCCTCGAGGGGCCACTCGCCGAGCGTCTCACCGCACTGTTCGCGAATGACCCGGCCGTGATGGCCGACCCGAATCCCCTGTTTCGCGAACTCCGGGAATCGTCGTGCGTTCACGCGCTCGGGCCGATGGCGTTGATCACACGCAACGGGGCGGTGCGAGACGCATGGCGGGATGTCGATCGGCTCAGCAGCCAGACGTTCCTCGGTAGCCGCGCCGAGGATGCGCTGTCCCGGATGACCGACGAGCAGCGCGAGGCCTACCGGATCGTGTCGGACTTCGAGTCCCACTACGTCAGCCGCTCCGACGGCGAGCAGCACGCCCGCCTGCGCCGGATCATGCAGCGCGCGTTCGTGCCACGCCGCATGGCCGAACTGCGGCCGAGAATCGAGGCGATCGTCGACGACATGCTCGGGGCGATCGATGGGCACGAGCAGGCCGACCTGAAGGGGTTCGCCTGGCGGCTGCCGCTGATGGTCGTCGGCGACCTGCTCGAGGTGAGCCCGGACGACATCGACCTGATCCACGGCTGGTCGAGCGCGATCGGGCGCAACCGCCGCGGCGTCGACCCGGAGGCACTGCTCGGCGCCCTTGACGCGATCAGCGAGTTTCGGGCCTACGTCGAGGCGGCGATCGAGCGCCAGCGCACCTCGCCACGGGAGTCGATGCTCGTCGGCGAGCTGCTGAACGCCACGGACGGCGACCGGATGACACCCGAGGAGCTGACGGCGACGTTCGTGATCCTCCTGTTCGCCGGGCACGAGACGACCACGGGGCTGATCGCGAACGGGCTCGCGGTGCTCCTGCGCCATCCGGACCAGTGGCGCCTGCTCGCCGACGACCCGGACCTCGCCCCGGCCGCCGTGGAGGAACTGCTGCGCTTCGCCTCGCCGGTCCAGTGGGCGTGGCGCGTCGCCGTCGCCGACTACGAATGCGACGGCTTCGTGGTGCCGGCGGGGACCACGGTCGCGCTCATGATCGCCGCCGCCAATCGCGATCCCGCCGCGTTCGAGCGGCCCGAGGAGCTCGACCTGCTCCGGCCCGACGCGGGGGGACACGTCGCGTTCGGGCTCGGCCCCCACTTCTGCATCGGGAATGCCCTCGCCCGCCTCGAGGGTGAAATCGCGTTCGGCGCGCTCGCCCGGCGCTTCCCCCGGATGCAGCTGGCCGACGAGCAGGAGCTGCGCTGGCAGGGCAACGCGATGCTCCGCCAGCTCGCCCGCGTGCGCGTGACGCTCTGACCGCCGGGCGGCGTGCTTTCGCCGGTCGGGGGGTGAATTCCGGCGCCGTCCGCGCTCTTAACTGAGAGTGGGACGCAGACGAGAACTGTTCGACAATCGGCCCCACTCTGGGGCCGGGGCGCCGCTGCATCTCGACGAGCTGATCGCGACCGTCGCAACACCGCAGGGCGGCCACATCAGACGCGACCAGCTGCTCGCACTCGGCCTCACCGCCGCGCAGATCACGTACCGCATCCGGATCGGGCGCCGGATCCCCGTGTACACCGGCATCTACGCCGCCGGCCACCTCCCGACGAGCCCGATCGACCGCGCCTGCGGAGCCCTGCTCGCGTGCGGCGAGCGCTCGGCGCTTTCGCACTCCTCGGCCTCGCCGCTGTGGGGGATCCTGAGGACCTGGTCCCAGCCGCTCGAGCTGACGAGCGCGATCGACAGGCGCCCATCAGGCCTGATCGTCCACCGCTCGAAATTGACCCGGCACGACATCCGCACGGTCCAGGGCCTCCGCGTCACGAGCCCGGCGCGGACCGCGCTCGACATGGCGCCGCGCCTGCCGCCCAGGCGCCTCGCGCGCGTACTGAACGAGCTCCGGCTCAGCCACGGGCTCGAACTCGACGAGCTCGCCGCGATGCTCGAGCGTTTCCCGCGCCATCCAGGGGCCCGCCACCTGCGTCCGCTCGTCGGAATCGGCCCTGAGGAACCGACCAGGTCGGCATTCGAGGACGAGTGGCCGACGTTCGCCGCCGACCACAGCCTGCCGCCCCACGACATGAACGTGATCGTCAGCGGCTACCGCGTCGACGTACGCTTCAGGAGCCCGCCGCTGATCGTCGAGCTCGACGGATGGGCCTTCCATCGCACACGGCGAGCGTTCAACGACGATCGGGCCCGCGGCGCGACGACCCTCGCGCCGACGGGGACGCCGACGGTCCGCATCACCTACGAGGCATTCCACGGCGATCCGGCGGCCCAGGCTGAGCGCCTCCATCGCATCCTCGCCGCACTCCGGCCGACCACGGCCGGATAATCATGCGCATAATAAGACCATGCTGGACGAGACTCTCGGGGGCTTCCTCTCCGGCGATCAGGCGGTGCTCCGCGACCCGTACCCGCTCTACGCCGAGCTTCGTGAGCACGCGCCGGTCCACCGGCATGGCCCGTTCACGTTCGTCTCTCGCTACGAGGACGTCCGCGCGGTTTACCTCGACGACGCCCGCTTCAAGAAGAGCTACTTCGCCCAGGGCACCCTGGCGGAGGAGATCAGGGCGCGGGTCCCGCCGGACCTGAGCGAGATCTACGCCGAGGTGGACCACTTCGAGTCGCTGTTCCTCCCGCGCAGCGACGACGAGCGGCACGCCCGCCTGCGGAGGATCGCCCACCGCGCGTTCACGCCGCGGATGATCGCGAGCCTGGAGGATTACATCCGCGGCTGCACGGATGAGCTCCTCACAGCCGCCGCGGAGACGGCGACGGCCACCCCGGACGCGCCGGTCGATCTGACCGAGGCGTTCACGTACCGGCTGCCCCTGCTCGCGATCGCTCGCATGCTCGGCGTGCCGGCACAGGACGCCGAGCTGATCCACGGCTGGAGCGCGACGATGGGAGCGTTCGAGGGGCGCACGAACATGGCCGCGCTCGTCCCCTGGCACGACGCGCTCGCGGAGTTTCGCGCCTACGTCCAGGACCTGATCCGCGTCTTCAAGAACGCCCCGCCGGACACGAACCTGACGGCGGCGCTGCTCGACGCCCACGGCGACGACCACCTCACCGAGGAGGAGCTGCTCGCGATGTTCGTGGTGCTGCTGTTCGCCGGGCACGAGACCACGACCAGCCTGATCGGCAACGGCGTGATCGCGCTGATGCGCCAGCGCGATCAGTGGGAACTGCTGCGCCGGCGGCCGGATCTCGCCGAGACCGCCGTCGAGGAACTGCTCCGCTTCGACGCCCCGGTTCAGTACACCGCGCGCGTTCCGGTGTGCGACGCCGAGATCGGCGGGGTCCCGATCGAGGCCGGGAACACCGTGCTGAACCTGATCGGCTCCGCGAACCGGGACGATCGGGTCTTCGAGGCGCCAGACCGGATCGACATCACCCGCCCCTCCAATCGGCACCTCAGTCTGCTGCTCGGCATCCACTTCTGCCTCGGCGCGTCGCTTGCTCGTCTCGAGGGGCGCATCGCGTTCGCCGAGCTCACCCGCCGCTTCCCGAATCTGGAGCTGGCGGTCGAGCCGGATGCGGCGCTCGCGTGGAACGCCAACCCGATGCTCCGGGGCGTTCGCAGGCTGCCCGTCCGCCTCGGTGCCGCCCCCGCGAGCCTCGGTGTCGCCCCCGCGAGCCTCGGCGCCGCAGCCGGGCACCGCAGCCCATCTACCAAACGTTTGGCAGAATAGGCGACGTCCGGACACCTTCCGACCTCGCAGAAACGAGTGCCCACCGTGCCCCAGCCCCAGGACTTCGCGAGCTTCCGCGGTGCCGCGGTGGTGACAGGCGGCAGCGGCGGCGTCGGCCGGGTCGTCTGCCGCCTGCTGGCCGAGCGCGGCAGCGATGTCGCGCTCACCTACCACTCCCGCGCAGATGCCGCCCGCGAGACGATTGAGTCCGTGCAGGACGCCGGCCGCCAGGGGGCGGCCTGGTCCGTCGATCTCACCGACGCGCAGGCCGCGGCCACGTTCGCCCACGAGGTCCTCGAGCGCTTCGGCGGCGTGCACACGCTTGTGCACGCGGCCGGCCCCCACGTGACCCAGGTCCACATCAGCCGCGTGGATCCCGAGGTCTACCAGCGTCACCTGATCAGCGAGGCGGCGGCCTTCTTCAACGTCATGCAGCCGCTGCTACCCGCTCTGCGCGAGCAGCAGGGCGCGATCGTGGCGGTCACGACCGTCGCGACGGTCGCGTTCCCGATCAGGGACGGGCTCTCGGCCAGCCCCAAGGCAGCGGTCGAGGGGCTCGTCCGCGTGCTCGCCGCCGAGGAGGGCAAGTTCGGCGTTCGCGCCAACTCGGTCGGTCCGGGAGTCCTCAGGGATGGGATGGCGGCCCGGCTGGTCGAACTGGGGGAGTCCGACGAGCAGATGATGGAGGTCGCGCGGTCGAAGATCCCGCTGCGGCGGCTCGGCACCTGCGACGAGGTGGCCGAGGCCGTCTGCTTCCTCGCCTCGCCGGCCGCGTCGTACATCACCGGCCAGAAGCTCGATGTCGACGGCGGCTACGCGCTCTGAGCGCAGCCCCGCTGCACCCCCGAGATGACCTCCGCCGCCAACATCCCCACCGCCGAGGACGCGATCGCGATCCCGACCGACCGTGCGGGCATCACCCCCGAGTGGCTCTCACGGGCACTTCAGACGCGCTATCCGGGAACCGAGGTGACCCGCGCCGACGCCGGTCGCACGATCCACGGCTCGGGCACGAAGGTGCGCCTGCTGCTCGAGTACAACGACGCCGGCCACGCCCACCGGCTGCCGCCGACGATGTGGGTCAAGGCGGGCTACGAGCCCCACTCGGACATGATCCGCAACTCATACGTCGGCGAGAAGGACTTCTACCGCCGCGTGGGGCGGACCGGTGGGCTCGTCAACGCGCCGTACTGCTACTACGGTGGAACGGACGCCGCCACCGGCTGCACGCTGCTCCTGCTCGAGGACCTGCTCGCCCGCAACGCGACCTTCGGCCTCGCCACGAAGCCGCTCGACGTCGAAACGGTCGATCGGGCCCTGGCGATGATGGCGAGCTACCACGCGGTCTGGTGGGGCGCTCCCGAGCTCGACACGTTCGGCGCCTTCGGAGGCTCGTTCGTGACCGACGACATCATCTTCGCCCTGATCGACAGCGAGGGATGGGAGCATTGGGTCAGACAGCCCCGTGGCAGCGAGGTCCCGTCGAGCTATCACAGCCGCGCGGCGATCCGTTCCACCTATGAGCGCCTGTGGGAGCTCGAGCGCCGCAGCGTGCCGTGCCTGCTCCACGGCGACCCGCATCTCGGCAACATGTTCTTCGAGACGGACGGGACGCCGGGCTTCCTGGACTGGCAGCGGGTCATGCAGGGCGAGTGGGCCCACGACGTCGCGTACTTCACGATCAGCGCGCTCGAGCCGGCCGTCTGCGCCGCCCACGAGCGTGAGCTGCTCGACCGCTACCTGAAGCGCCGCACCGAGCTCGGCGCACACCCACCACCCGATCCCGACCAGGCCTTCCTCGCCTACCGGCGCCAGGCGGCACACGGGCTGGTATGGGTGATCAACCCGCTGACAATGCAGCCCGAGGAGGTCAACACCGCGAATGCGCGGCGCTTCGGCGCGGCCGTGGCCCGGCTCGATTCCTGGTCCGCCCTCTTTGACGAAGACGGGTAGCCTCGGACCCGCACGATGAATCCAGAACCTGAGCCGATCCACTGGGACAACGACGGCATTCGCCTCGCGGGCGAGCGCTGGGACGCCGGGCCTGGCGCCGAGACGGTCGTGCTGCTGCACGGCGGCGGCCAGACGCGCCACTCGTGGAAGCGCACCGCCGAGCGCCTCGCCCGTCGGGGCCGCACGGCGCTTGCGCTCGACGCCCGCGGTCATGGGGACAGCGAGTGGCATCCGCGCGGCGACTACTCGCTCGACGGGTTCGTTTCCGATCTCCTCGCGCTGCTCGCAACGATCGAGGGCCCGCCGGTGCTCGTCGGCGCCTCACTCGGCGGGATCACCTCGCTGACCGCTGCGGGTGAGCATCCCGGGCTCGTCCGCGCGCTCGTGCTCGTCGACATCGTCGTCCATCCGGAGATGACGGGCGTGAAGCGCATCACGAGCTTCATGACATCCCACCGTGACGGCTTCGCCTCGCTCGAGGACGTCGCCGATGCGATCGCCGCCTACAACCCGCTCCGGCCGCGGCCTGCGAGCCTCGACGGGCTGCGCAAGAACGTCCGCCTGCACGAGGACGGGCGCTGGTACTGGCACTGGGATCCCGAGTTCATGCGGATCGATGACGAACCCAAGCGCCACGTCGCCGCGGGCCGCCTGGCGGCCGCGGCGGAGCGGTTGACGATCCCGACCCTGATCGTGCGCGGGCGCGAATCGGACATGGTCAGCGACGCGTCGATCGAGGACATGAAGCGACTCGTGCCCCACGCCGAGACGGTCGACGTTCGCGCCGCCGGACACATGGTCGCGGGCGACGACAATGACGTCTTCACGGTGAGTCTGGAGAGTTTCCTGGACTCTGTCCCGGGGTCGCGCCGGGGCGACGCGTAGCGGCATAGAGCTCGAGATTCCAGTCGGCCGCGTCCGGGTCGAGCAGCCACACGAGCGTCTCCGCGAGTGCCGCGATCTCCGTCGCTCGGTTGCGCAGCCCGAGCTGATCGTCGGGGCCGCCCGCGAGGGCGACCTCTCCGGCAAGGTTCACGATCTCGCGCAGCTTCGCGACGGCGTCCTGTTCACGCGCATCCATGGTCAGCTCCTCCGGGCCAGATCGGCCTGCCGTTCATCGGTCCAGCGGCGCGGCTTGGCGTCGGGTGTCGTGTATTGCGGCAGCTCCATCAGCGGGACCGCCACCAGGTCGAAGGACACGTTCGTCGCCGCCTTGAGCTCGCGACGCAGGCCGTCGAGCGCGGCCGTCACCGCGGGCGCGTCGACGGCGTCGCCCACAACGCCGACCCGCATCTCGGCGATGTCGCGCCCACTGGCCCCGATCGCGACGCGGGCCTGGTACTCGCCGATCACGGGGCGCGCGAACACGATCTCGTCGACTTCGGTCGGGAACACGTTCTGCCCCTTGATCTTGAGCATGTCGTCCCAGCGCCCGATCGTGCCGGACTCGACCATGTCGAGCCGGCGGCCGCACGGGCACTCGGTCCACGGCAGATAGCGCACGCGATCGCGCGTTCGGAAGCGGACCAGCGGCGAAGCCTCCTTCTCCAGATGCGTGATCACGAGCTCGCCGACCTCGCCCGGCCCGACCGGCTCGAGCGTCTCGGGGTCGAGCACTTCGAGCAGGATCGCCCATTCGTAGAAGTGCAGGCCGTTGCGCTGCCCGTCGCTGACGGCGCCCCGCTCGCAGTTGGACATCACGAACCCTCCGTACGTCTGGCTCGCGCCATAGCCCTCGTGGATCGGCGCTCCCCACGCCTCCTCCATCCGCTCGATGAAGCCGACCGGCCAGCCCTCGCCCGAGATCATGATCGAGCGCAGGGTCGGGAACCGCTCGCGCGCCGGCCGCCCCTGCTCCTCGCAGAGCTGCGCGAGCCCGTTCAGCGCGCTCGGCATCGCATACATGTGATCGAGCCCGAAGCGCTCCATCAGCTCGAGCCGCTGCGGGAAGCCGAGGTGCCCGACGAGGTACGGCAGCCGCCCGAGACCGCGGATCCCGCGATGGAACGGCCCGTGCGAGGCGCTGTTGGAGATCCCGACGTGGAACACCAGCGTCTCGTCCGCGCGCATCCCCGCCCACCGGAACGCGATCCCGTGCATCGCGCGCATGTGGGCGTCGCGGACCGTATGGGCATGGACCTCCTGGAGGTTGCCGGAGGTCCCACTTGACAGTGTCAGCTCGAACACGTCACGCGCGTCCACGCCGAGGCGAGTGCCGTACGGTGGGGCCGCCACCTGGTCGGCGAGCACGTCCTCCTTGGTGACCACCGGGAACCGGCGGAGGTCGTCGAGACTCCGAATCCCGGCCTCCACGTCGACACCGGCCGCGCGCCAGCGCGATGCGAAGAACGGATTGGTCGCGGCGAGCCGCTCCACCTGGCGGCGCAGCCGCCGCAGTTGCAGCGCCTCGATCTCCGGGCGCTCCATCCGCTCGAGCGCCGGGTGAGCGGATGCAGCCGGCACGCCGTCGCTCATCCCCGCCCGCCCTCGTCGAACACCAGCCGATCCTCGCGGTCGACGCGCGCTCCGTGCATCAACCGGCGGAAGCTCGGCGGCCTGCCGTACAGCGCGCGGTGAGCGGCCTGATAGTCGGCGACCGCCGACCAGTTCACCGGGAAGTACTCGGTGTAATTCCAGCTGCGCCGGATCACCCGGCCGTTCGAGATCGAGGCGACCGTCCCGCACGTGTGCAGCGGCCAGTCGAGCGAGCCGCGCTGGTCAAGCTCGACCGTCAGCTCGCCGAGTCGCAGCGACACGTGCGCGACCGTTCCGCGCTCCGTGTGTCGGGTTTCGATCACGGCGTCGCTGCGGGCGGTGCTGACCCCGTCGGCGAAGTGGTGGGCCGCGGCAAAGCCGCTGCCCGGCCGCCCCCGCCACGCATACCCGCCCTCGTACCCGCCGTCCTCATACTCGATGAGCCAGTTGAGCCAGAGGTTGTGGAGCTTGGTGAGCATCCCGATCTCGGTCCACATCGCTCCGGGGCGGCTGTAGATGTAGTCGAGCATGAACAGCCCGGTGACTGGGTCGCCGTCGATCGTGCCGGTCGCAAGCCCGAGATGGGACCGCAGCATCTGCGGGTGGTCATACCCGGGTTGCACGGGCACCCAGAACGTGCAGACCTGACCGAGCCGGCGAACGTGCAGGTCGAGCCTCCCGTCGGCGTCCACCCAGCGATAGGAGTCCACCCCGAAGTCGAGCCGCGAATGGTCCGAGCAGTACGAGACGGCGTCTCGGTCCTCGACCACGCGGTAGCGCTCGCTGACCGGTGCGTGCTCCCAGCCGAACAGCATCGGGCACTGCTCGTCGAGCACCCCGTTCAACCGGTAGGTGCCCATGTTCATCATCGAGCCCTTGTCGTCCGCCTGGATCCCGCGCATCGAGTTGTACAGCGCCCCCGAATCGCCAGTGACGGCGATGAAGGGACAGATGAACACCGGTGCGAGCTCCGGCCGCGGGGCATGGTCGAGCCGGTAGGCGTCGAGCCCCGGCTCGTCTTCGAGGTACACGAGATAGCGCATCAGCGTCCGCGTCCGGTTCCAGGTCCGCGTCCGGTTCCAGGTCCGCGTCCGGTTCCAGGTCCGCGTCCGGTTCCAGGTCCGCGTCTGATTCCAGGTCCGCGTCCGGCCGCGGGTCGGCGTGCGAGTCTGGGTTCGGCTTCGAGACTCACGGCTTCGACCGCCCGACCTGGTCGTAATACCGCGCCGGCCATTCGTTCGGATCCTTGTAGTGGATGTGCCTCATCTCCCCGTCCCAATCGTCGATGTTGTGCTCCTCGACCCACAGCGGGTGCCCCACCTGATCGATCGGATAGATCTCGTGCAGCATGTGACAGTGGCATGAGTAGATCGGGTAACCGGTCTTCCCATGTGTGATGCCCCGCGGTTCGCGCATCAGGTGCATCGAAGCCGGCGCGTCGTAGCAGCCGAACGTCGGGTACCGCACGCGGCTCTCGGTGATCCGCTGGACGTGCGGCTGGTAGGGGTGCGACAGCATCCGGTGGCAGGCCCCGAGCGGCCGGCCGCGGAGGATCACGGTCTCCTCCCGCTCCTCCATCCAGAAGGTCGAGCCATGCGACCGCCAGGCGACGCACCAGGCCGGGATCGCATCGGTGATCGTGAGGTCGCGCACGGCCGACAGGAACGGCGCCATCACGACCTCGGCCGTTCGGCCGAGCGCCTCCTCGGCGGCCGCCTCGCCGAAGTGCCACGCGATCCACGACAGCAGGCCCGCGATCGTGACACCGATCGGATCCTTCGCGCCGACGAGCTCCACGTCCATCCCGGCCGAGATCGCGAGCAGCCGGGCATGGTCGTCGGCGCCCGCAGCGTCGGCCACCTGGAGTGACAGTGGCGTCCCCATCCGCACGAGCTCGACGTCGGTGAACAGGCGGGCGCCCGTCTCACCGCCGCCGTCCGTGAACACCGGCTTCGCGGTCCCGGCGCGGGCGTAGACACCCGCGGGAATATCGGCCGCCCGCTTGTACACGTCGAGGTGCGTCACGTCGTCCGGGCCCTCGCCGAGCTCGATCGCGGCGATCGGCGCCCCGAAGAGCTCGATCGGAACGATCTCCAGGAACAGGATCTCGGTGGCAAGGAAGGACGGCAGGCGGTCGCGGCGATGTGTGAACGGCCTCGCGCCCGACAGGACCGCGAACGACACGGGCGGGTCGTAGTGGCCGTAGCACGGGTAGGTGAGGCGATCGGCCCGGGCGCTCGCGGGGTCCTCCCACGACCGGCCCGCGCTGTCGGCGCCACGCCACCACCGGATCGGGCCCCATGGGTCGAGCGTGAACCGCACCTTCAGTTCGTCCTCGGTGACGTCGAACGTGCTCCCGGACGCCCGCAGCCGTTCCGCGAGCTTGAGTGCCCGCGCACGCGGGCCGAGCCCGCCGTACGCCCGTACGAACGGCCGCGCTCCGTACTCGGTCACCCATGCGAGCGCGTGGTCGTGCGCGGCCTCGCCCGCGCGCTCGACGATGAAGCTCTGGAGCACGCCCATCCAGCTGACATAGGCGTCGTAGATCCCCAGGCACTCCTGGTTCATCTGGTCGATCACCCACCCCAGCGCGCTCGTCGAGCGGCTCTTGGCGGCGCGTTCGACGTGGATCGAGAGCGGCGTCGCGAGGTGGTCGAGCTGGTCGTCGGTGAAGATGCGGTCGGTCCTCACGCCGGTATCCTCCTAGGAGTCGCTGCTGAGTGTTGGAAACGGGCCCGGGTGCGCGCGTTGGTGGGCGAGCATGGCCGACGTCTCCCAATGCCACTTGAACTCGCCCCAGCCCGTCTCCCCCTCGCTTGACCAACGCACCACCCCGGCATTGTTGTACTGGTTGGGCCAGGTGGGGAGCAGAGTGATCGCGGTCGGGGTCCCGACGAACCGGTGGGTGCGGCCGCGCTCGTCCTCCAGCTCGTACTCCAGCCGCCGCGTGAGCCATCCGTCCATCACGTAACGTCCCTCCCCCGCCTTGAGCGCGAGGAGCTCGCCGTGGTCGAGGATGTACCCGTTCGTGACCGTGCCGAGATCAGGCGTCGTATTGAGCGTCTGCGCGTGGAAGCACAGCTCCTCACCGAAGTAGCCCTCGTCGAAGTATCCGCGGCCGTGGGCCCGTTCGGGGCGCGGGCTCCAGGAGTGGTCCTGGTTGCTCGGGAAATCGATCGTGTAGCGGCGTCCGTTGATGATCGCCTCTCCAGTGACCGCGAGTGTCAGATCGATGTGGCCGACGCTTGCTGCAAGGGCCGGATCGACTGCGTGGAAGTGACTGAAATCCCTGCCTCCGGGGAGTGCCGTCTCGCGACTGTCGACGGCCGGCATCAGGGCCCGGAAGTCGAGCTCGAAGCGTGTATCGCCCGGGCCGTCGTAGGTCACCGTCCAGCGCCGGAGCGGCTCCGTCATGAGGACCTCGATCCCGGTGCCGAGCCGGTAGTGGTCGAGGTTGCCGGGCGGCATCGGGAGGTGGACCATCGAGTTCCAGTGGTCGAAGTCGAGGACGCTGGATGCGTCACGGCTCCACACGTGAATCTGACTGAAGACGACGCCGAGGTTCGACCGGAAGCCCGTGTACATGTGCGCACGAAGGTTGTGCTCGGGCACGAGGAACGAGAACCAGTTCGTCTCGAGCCAGGTCGGGTCGTGGTAGGCCGGCTGGTGCAGCAGCGCGTCCCGCGGAGTCAGCATTGTCCCTAGTGTCATTCCGCCCTCTCCGCCCTCTCCGCCCTCTCCGGCCTCTCGGCGGCCTGCGAGCGCAGCGCCCGCTTGAGCACCTTGCCGGCGGCATTGCGGGGCAGTGCGTCGACGACGACGAAGCGGGTCGGCTGCTTGAAGCGTGCCAGCTGACCCGAGCAGAATGCGATCAGCTCCGCCGAGTCGAGCTCGGCGCCCGGGGCGGGAACGACGAATGCGACCGGCGTCTCACCCCAGCGCGGGTCGGGCAATCCCACGACCGCCACCTCGGAGACCGCGCGATGCCCGGCGAGCACACGCTCCACTTCGGCCGGATAGATGTTCTCGCCGCCGCTGATGATCATGTCGCTGCGACGATCGACGACGTAGATGTAGCCCTCGCGGTCGCGCCGGACCAGGTCGCCGCTGTGGAACCAGCCGCCACGGAACGCCTCCGTGGTGGCCTCCGGCCGCTCCCAGTAGCCCGACATGACAGTTGGTCCGCGGTAGACGATCTCACCGACCTCACCGCCGGGAACGTCGCGGTCCTCAGGGTCGACGATCCGGCATTCCATCGTCAGCGCGGGCCGGCCAACCGACCCCAGTTTGCGTCGCGCATCCTCGGGACCGAGAAAAGTGGCGTTCGCGGTCACTTCGGTCTGGCCGAAGGTGCTGATCAGGCTGTGCTCAGGGAGGCACCCCAGCATCGCCTCGAGCAGGGGCCGGCTGGCTGGCGCGGCACCCCAGATGGCCCGCCGCTGGCCGCGTAGACGCGTGCGCGCGCGGTGGCAGCCGGCGAGCGACTGCCACTGGGCTGGGACGTAGGCGCACACCGTCGTCCCCTGGCGTGACATCAGCTCGAGCGCGCGTTCCGGGTCGAACCCACCCGTCGGCTGCAGGACCGTGCGGTTGCCGAGCAGGAGGAAGGGATACAGCCCGACCAGCCCGCCGATGTGGAACAGCGGCAGGCCGGCGGTGTAGACGTCACCCGCCCGGATTCCGACCGCAAACGTCCAGTTCCACGTGTTCGCAACGACATTCTTGTGGGTGAGGACGGCCCCCCTCGGGTGTCCCGTCGTGCCGGACGTGTACATCACGAAGGCGGGCGCGTCGTCGTCGACAGCGACCGGCTCGCACGCCTCAGGCGCCGCCGCGATCGCCTGCTCGTACGACGAATCGGCCTCGCCGGTGACCTCCAGCTCCCAGCCGACTGGAGCGGTGCCGCGCGCCGACGCGAGCAGGCCGGCGTCGCCGAGCCAGCCGACGGCGCCGGCGTCCTCGACGATCAGGGCGGCCTCCTGCCCGGTCAGGCGAAAGTTCAGCGGGACGGCGATCGCGCCCAGGCGATGGACGGCGAACAGCGTCTCGACCATCTCGATCCGGTTGTGCATCCACACCCCGACGCGATCGCCCGCGCGCACGTCGTGCGTCCGCAACGCTGCGGCCAGCCGGCCCGCGCGCTCGTCGAGCTCGCCGTACGTGCACTCCAGCTCGCCGAAGCTGAGCGCCGGCCGCGCCGGTGCGCTGGCCGCCCAGCGGCGGACGAGTTCCGGCAGGACGAGCTGCCGGGCACGCGTGCCCGCCGATTCGGCGCTTGCGCTCGACGTTGCACCCGGCGCGGTGCGCGCAGGCCCGGCGGCGGTTGCCATCAGATTCGCCTCATCAGATTCTCTTCACCGGCCGATCGGCGGTCTGGGCCGCCGCCGTCTGCACGATTTCGCATTGCGCCGTCGCCGCTTGCAGGATCGCGGCGCGCACGGCTGCGATCGCCGGCTCGCGCTCGGCCGACGGCAGCGTCCGGATCCGCTCGATCCGCGCCGAGAGCGCCTCCACCGCCTCTCTGTGGGCCGCGAGCGGCTCCGCGGCGCTCGCCTGCCCGGGCGAGCCCGCCGTGGTCACGGCCAAGTAGCACGCCGTCTCCCGGGCGAGTCCGCCGAACAGCTGTGGCCAGATCGCGCCCAGATCGCCCAGCATCGCCGCCACGGCATCGAGCGCCGCACGCGCTGCCGGGTCCTCGACGTGGTCGCGCACCTCGAGCCGCAGGACCTGGTCGGCCCGTTCCAGCAGCAACCCCCAGGCCTCATAGAACATGGCGGCCGGCTTCGTAGTCGCTGATCTGGCGCGCCAGCGCGGCGCCGACGCGGCCGAGCTTGGCATAGCCGAGGCCGACCCGGAGATCGGCGCCGCAGACTGCAGCGACGATGCCGGTGACGAACGTGTGCAGGTGGAAGTAGAGCGCGTAGATGACGTAGTAGTGCAGCCGGGCCAGATCGAGTGAGCGCCCGGACTCCTGCTCGTAGACGCGGCGGAGCTCGTCGAACGGCATCAGCATCGCCATCAGGTCGGGTGCGCGAGCCCGCATGATCGGATGGCAGGCGTAGCCGAGGTCCTCGAGCGGGTCACCGATCCCGGCGCCCTCCCAGTCGAGCACGCCGACGATCTCGTTCTGCTGCCAGATCAGGTTGCCGACCCTGTAGTCGCCGTGGACGACGACCCGGTCGCCGCCGTGCGGCGCGCGCTCGCGCAACCAGGCGGCGGCTTCAACGAGCACGGGCGGGATCCTGGCCCGTCCGACCTGCTCGTCGAGCTTGGCGAGGATCGCCTGCACGCGGGCGATGACCGGCGCGGTGTCGGCCCGGAGGTGCGCCGGGAGCAGCGTTTCCAGCCGCGGGTCCGAGCGCCAGTCGACTTCGTGCAGGGCGACGAGCGTCCGCACGAGCGCACGCCCCATCGCGCTCCGGTTCGACGCGTCGTGCCAGTGCGGGAGCTCCGGCAGAGTGCGGTAGTCGGGGATCGTGCCTTCGATGCGGTCCATCACCACGAACGGCGCGCCGATCACGTCGGAGTCCGTGCAGAACAGGCGGATGCGCGGAACCGGAACGCGCGAGGATTGCAGCGCCTCGATCACGCCGACCTCGCGAGCGAGGTCATAGGGTTCGAGCGGCCCGACCGTTGCCTGCCGCCGCAGGACCAGCGAGCCGGGCGCGGCGGCGGTGCGCACGTTGAGGAACCAGGTCTCGCTCGAGAAACCTCCGGCGCTGCGGTCCACGCCCTCGCAGACCGCCCCGCCCGGCAGATGCTGCTCCAGGTAGTCCGCCAACCGCCTCCGGATGTCGGGTGCCGTTGGGTCGGGCAGGCCGGTGCTCGCGTGCGCGTGCGCAGGCCAGCGGCTGATTCGGGTCGCTGAACCGATCGCCGACGTCACGCGCGCGCCGCTCGTATCACGGCGGGCTCAGCCCGCGGATCGCCGGGAGCAGCGAGGTACCGAAGCCGCCGTCGACGAGCACGTCTGTGCCCGTCACGTAACCGGCGTCGGGCGACGCGAGGAAGCAGATCACCGACGCGATGTCGCCGGGCTCGGCGACGCGGCGCAGCGGGATGTGGGAAGCGCGCTCGGCGCGACGCGCGGGATCCGAATAGGTCGCATCGGTCATGCCCGTGTGGGTCGTGCCGGGGGAAACGGTGTTGCAGCGGATCCCGTCGGGACCCCACTCGTACGCGAGTTGCCGGACGAGCATCACGAGCGCGGCCTTGCTCGGCGCGTAGGCGCCGATCGGCGGGGCCGGCTCGCGCGCCGCGATCGACGCCGTCGCGACGAGCGCTCCGCGCGCCGCCTTCAGCAGCGGTTGGCACGACCGCGCGATCAGCCAGGTCGCGCGGACGTTGACGGCGAACGTGCGCTCCCAGTCCTCGAACGGCAGCGACACGAGCGGACCCGCCGGCCCGATCCCGGCGTTGCTGATCAGCGCGTCGAGCGACGGTCCGAGCCGCTCCGAGGTGGCCGCGGCGATCGCCTCGCCGGCGTCCGGTCGCGAGAGGTCATACGCGAACGCGTGCCCGCCGACCTCCGCGGCGACCCGCTCGAGCGCGTCGGCCGCGACGTCGACGAGCAGCAGCGAGGCGGTCTCGCCTCGGGCTCCGGCCTGCTCGGCGAGCCGCTCGGCAACGGCTCGGCCGATGCCGCTGGCTGCGCCCGTGATCACCGCCCTCATGCCCGGCAGCATAAAGCCTGCGCACAGTTCGCATGTTGTGCTGCTTTCCGAGCTGTAGGGTGTCCGCGATGGAGCAGCCGCGACTCCACGTCGGCGAGGCCGAGCTCGAGGATCTGCGCCGGCGCCTGGCCGCAACGCGCTGGCCGCCCGTGATCGGCGCTGACGACTGGACCCCCGGGGTCCCCGTCGAGTGGCTGCGCGATCTCGTCGAGTACTGGCGCACAGGCTTCGACTGGCGGGCCCAGGAGGAGCGGATCAACGCGCTCCCGCACTTCCGCACCTCGATCGACGAGATCCCGATCCACTTCGTCCATGTCGCCGGCACGGGACCGGCGCCGCTCCCGCTCGTCCTCACCCACGGCTGGCCGTGGACGTTCTGGGACTTCCACAAGGTGATCGGGCCGCTGTCCGACCCCGCCTCCCACGGCGGCGACCCCGCCGACGCCTTTGACGTCGTCGTCCCCTCGCTTCCCGGTTTCACCCTGTCGAGCCCGCTGCCCCGGCCGGTCGGCCTCGCCGAGACCGCGCGCCTGTGGGTCAGGCTGATGCGCGATGTGCTCGGCTACGACCGCTTCGCCGCCCACGGCGGTGATTGGGGGGCGCTCGTCAGCGGCCACCTCGGCCACCTCGCCCCCGAAGCGATCGTCGGCGTCCACCTCAGCCTCGCGAACATCTCGACGATCAACTGGCGCCTCCTCAAACGCGAGGACTTCGCCCCCGGGGAGCAGCGTCTCTACGAGCGCATGCAGGAGTCCCACCGTCACATCGCGAGCCACATCGCCGTCCACAGCTTCGATCCCCAGACTCTCGCCTTCGGCCTCAGCGACTCGCCCGCAGCGCTCGCGGCGTGGCTGCTCGAGCGCCGCCGGAACTGGAGCGACTGCGACGGCGAGGTCGAGCGCCGCTTCAGCCGCGACGAGCTGCTGACGACCGTCATGCTCTACTGGGCGACGAACGGCGCGGCGGGCTCGGTCCGCTACTACCAGGCGAGCCGCGGTGCGGGCTGGCGGATCGACGCCTCTGAGCTTCCGTTCATCCGCGCGCCGACGGGGATCGCGGTCTTTCCACGCGACGTCGTCTTCATCCCGCGCGCACTCGCCGCCCAGCACGCCGATCTGCGCCGCTGGACGCTGATGGAGGCGGGCGGCCATTTCGCCCCGGCCGAGGAGCCCGAGGCGCTCGTCGACGACATCCGGGCGTTCTTCCGAGATCTGCGCTGAGCGGGCGCCCTCCGCCGACGGCGCTCAGCTCGAGGTCGCGACGACCGCCACCGGCGCGGTGGCTCCCCGCCGCGGGATCGACAGCGCCACGGCCGTCGCCGCCGCCAGGGCGCCCGCGCAGATCCACGCCGCGGCGTCGTAGCCGCTGAGGGCCGGCAGGCTGTCGCGAGCGACATTCTGCGCGACGATCGTCGTGCACAGCTGCACTCCGAACGCCCCGCCGATCGACCGCACGATCGTGTTGATCGCCGTTGCGGCGCCAGTCTGCTCCCGCGGCACCGCGCCGATCACCAGGTTCGGCAGCGCCGCGTACGCGAGGCCGACACCGATGCCCGCGAGCCCCATGCCGATCGGCACCGCCCAGGCGTCGGTCGCGGCGAGCGCGATCAGGACGAATCCGGCGGCCCCGGTGAGGCACCCGGTCGCCAGGCCGTTGCGCGAGCCGATCCGCCGGTCGATCCGCCCGGCGACCCCCGCACAGAGCATCATCATCAGCGTGGACGGCAGCAGGTAGAGCGCCGCCCCCGACGCGGAGGACCCGAACCCGTAGCCGGTCGACGCCGGCTCCTCGACAAACCGCGGGATGATCGCGAACGACGCGAACATCGCGACACCGCTGAGCGACGATGCGAGATTCGCGCGCCAGACGCTCGGATGCGCCATCGACTGCATGTCGATCAGCGGTGCGCGCAGCCGCTGCTCGAAGCGCGTCCAGATCGCCAGCACGAGGCCCCCGGCGGCGATCAGCCCCAGTGTGCGCGGCGATCCCCATCCCCATGAGCTCGCCTCGCTGATCGCGAGCAGCAGCCCGAGCAGGCCCACGACCAGCAGTCCCGCTCCGGCCCAGTCGATCGATCCGCCCGTCCGCACCGGCGATTCGGGGATCAGCAGCCACGCCGCGACGAACGTCGGCAGGGCGACGATCAGCGGGAACCAGAACAGCCAGTGATACGAGAGGTTGGACGCGATCACACCCGAGACGAGCACGCCGGCCGCTGTTCCCAGCCCGACGCTGATCGACATCACCCCGATCGCCGTGGCGACGCGCTCGCGCGGGAACTCGTCGCGGATGATCCCGAAGCCGAGCGGATAGACCCCGCTCGAGAGGCCGACGAGCACGCGCCCGACCAGCACGACCGCGAGTGTCCGCGCGACCGCGCAGATGACCAGGCCGAGCACGACGGTGGCGAGCATCGCGACCAGCGCACGCCGCTTGCCGAACATGTCTCCGAGCCGTCCCACGATCGGCGTCGCGACCCCGCCGCTGAGGATGAATGCCGTCAGGACCCAGGTCGTCGCGGTCGGCGTCGAGCCGAGCCCGTGCGAGAGCTGCGTGATCGTCGCGAGCAGGATCGACTGCGCTCCGGTGTAGACGCAACCTCCGCTGACGAGGATCGCGAGCACGACTCCGAACCTCACATCTCGCTCCGCACTCGCGCCCCGGCTTGACGCTGCACGAGACCGGCGATTAAGGTTCATAGAACGCATGATTCCTTCAGTCGCCACTCTACGCCGTTTGCCCCGGATGCAGCGCAGGCGCCGGTGAGGCTCGGATCCGCATCCGGACCGGGGCGCGACGGCACGCTTGTCGTGTTGAACCGGGACTGCACCCGCGCCGTCCGCCGGCCGGCCGCGGTCCCGACGCTGCAGGCGGCGCTCGATCGTTGGTCGGAGGTGGAGCCGCGCCTGCGTCAGGTCGCGGCCGAACTCGAGCGCGAGCCTGAGCGCGGCGAGCCGATCGACGCCTCCGAGCTGCACTCGCCGCTTCCGCGGGCGTATCAGTGGTGCGACGCGAGCACCTACCTGACCCACATGGAGCGGATCCGCGGGGCCAGGGGCATGGAGCTGCCACCCGAGCATCGCCGCGAGCCGATCCTCTACCAGAGCGGGTCGGACGCCTTCCTGTCGCCGCGCGGCGACATCGAGCTCGTCGACGAGACCTTCGGCCTCGACCTGGAGGCGACCGTCGCGGTGATCGTCGATGACGTGCCACGCGGCGCGCGCGCCGCGACGGCGGCCACGCACATCAAGCTCGTGCTGCTGACCAACGACCTCACGTACCGCAACCTGATGCCGGCCGAGTACGCCAAGGGCGTCGGCCCCTACCGGGCCAAGCCCGAGCGCGCCTGCGCCCCGGTCGCGGTCACCCCGGACGGCCTCGGCGACGCGTGGTCCGGCGCGCTGCTCCACGCGCGCGTGCGCAGCTGGGTGAACGGCGAGTTGCTCGGCGAGCCCGACGCCGGCCGCGACTGCGCCTTCGATTTCGCCGAGCTGATCGCGTACATGACGGCCACCCGCAGGCTCGCCGCCGGCACGATCATCGGCTCGGGCACGGTCTCGAACCGGGACGAAGCGGCCGGTTACGGCTGCCTCGCGGAGAAGCGCGCGGTCGAGACGATGGGCTCCGGCGCGGCGATCACTCCGCTCCTGCGGGCCGGCGACGTCGTTCGGATCGAGGCGTTCGATGTCCACGAGGTGTCACTGTTCGGGGCGCTCGAACAGACGGTCACCGACCCACACCCCAACTAGATGACTGAGGTCAGCGATGAGTACGAGCAGTCACACCGAGTGGCTCGGCGGCTGGACCGCCGCGGCACCGATCGAGATCGGCTACGTCGCGGTCGGCCGCGACGAGGGCACCTGGCAGGCGTTCGCGAGCGCCGGGATGGAGATGCGCGACCTCGGGCTCGAGGCCGCCAGCGGCGGGCAGATCACCGCGTTCCACATCCGCAACACCCGCGCGTCGGGACTCGGCGAGTGGCACTGCTATGACCTCGACTTCGAGTTCTTCTACGTCCTCGCGGGTTCGATGACGATCGAGGACCAGGAGGGCCGGCTTCACGAGTTCGGGCCGGGTGATGCGGGCGTGCACCCCGGCCTCTACTTCCATCGCAGCCACCGGATGTCTGCCGACCTCGAGGTCGTCTGGATGACCGCGCCCGCCAGGGGCGCGCGCATCGAGGGGCGCGAAGCGCCGCTGCCGGAACGCGCCGCGACGCTCCCCGCCGACCGAACCTGCGTCTACACCAAGGAGATCCCCGACAACTACGAGCTCGGGGCCGGCCCGCGGAAGTTCTTCCGCTACCGCGACCTCGGGACCCGCGAGCTGACCGACGACCGGATCCACATTCACATCGTCCGCGCGACCGAGCCGGGTGCCGGCACCGGCTGGCATTACCACACGATGGCCCAGTGGTTCATGATCATCGGCGGCGATTCGTGGATCCGCGTCGAGGACCGGCCCGCCGAGCACATCGAGTACCTCGACACGATGTGCATCGGCTCCGGCCCGAACATGCGCCACAACGTGGCGCCGTTCAGCGGCGACTACGCGGTGCTCGAGATGTGCGTCCCGGCGCTGTACGACACCCACGCCGTCGAGCCGCCTGAGGGGTCGGCGCCACCGCCGGTCGACGGCACCAGGGAGTGAGCCCTGAGCGTCAGATCGGCCACTGGATGTGCTTGACCGCGAAGAACTCCCGGAAGCCCTCCTCGCCGCGGTCATAGCCGACGCCGCTCTGCCCGTAACCGCCCCACGGCGCGTCGGGCCGGTCGGCGCCGCCGCCGTTGATCGTCACCGTCCCCGACTTGAGCCGGCGCGCGACCTCCATCGCCGCTGCGCCCGGGCCCCAGACGTTCGCGTTGAGGCCGAAGCGGGTGCCGTTCGCGATCGTCACCGCCTCGTCCACCGTGTCGTACGCGAGCACGACCCCGATCGGTCCGAACAGCTCCTCCTGGCAGATCTCGGCGTCCGCTGGGACGCCACCGACGATCGCCGGGTTGACGAAGTACCCGGTCTCGAGGGCCGGCTGCGCGCCACCCGCGACGACCGTGCCGCCGGCCGCGAGCGCGCGATCGACGTATCCGAGGACGCGCTCGCGGTGCGGACCGGAGATCAGCGGTCCGAGGTCGGTGGCGGCGTCCAGCGGATCACCGACGACGAGCGTGTCGGTGAACGCCGCGGCCGCGTCGACGAAGCGGTCGAGGTCGTCGCGGTGGACGAGCGTCCGCGTCGTCGCGCCGCATCCCTGCCCGCTGTTGCGCGTGAAGCGGAGCACCGACGGTGGCACCCCGGCTTCGATGTCGGAGCCCGGCAGGAAGATGTTCGGCGACTTGCCGCCGAGTTCGAGCACCACCTTCTTGAGCCCGCCGGCAGCTTGGATCATCACCTGCCGGCCGACGTCGACCGACCCGGTGAACGACACCATGTCGACACCGGCGTGCTCGGTCAACGCCGTCCCCGCGGCCCGCTCCCCGAGCACGAGGTTGACGACCCCCGCCGGGATGCCGGCGTCCTCGACGGCGCGCATGAACAGGACGGCCGCCAGGGGCGCCTGGGGCGAGGGCATCAGCACGACGGTGCAACCGGCGGCGAGCGCGCCGCCGACCTTGAATGCCGTGATCAGCAGCGGGAAGTTGTACGCGGCGATCGCGGCGACGACGCCGACGGGTTCGTAGAAGAGGCTGCTGGTCGTCGGCACGATCGTGTGGTTCTGCCCGAGGCTGTGCTCGTAGCTCCCGCGCGGACCGCGCAGCGCGGCGTCGGAGAACCATTGCAGGAAGGCCGCCGGGGCGCCGGCGTGAAGGCCCCGGCTGAGCGTGATCGGCGTGCCGACGTCGAGCGCGCCGAGTTCCGCGAACTCGTCGGCCATCGCGGTGATCCGCTCGGACAGGCGTTGGAGCACCGCGCTGCGCTCGCGCGGGGAGAACGCCGGCCAGGGCCCGCTCTCGAACGCCCGCCGGGCGGCGGCGACGGCCGCGTCGACCTCGGCGGCGCCGGCCCGGGGAATCGCGGCGAGGACCTCCTCGGTGGTCGGATCGATCACCTCGAAGCTGCCTTCGGCGCCCGTCAGCCGGTGGCCGTCGGCGATCGAGGCGGCGTCCTTCAGCAGCGCGGTGACGCGCTCGGACGCCCGCGTTCCGGTGGCAGTCATGTCACACCATCCCTTTTCCGATCTCTGATGATAGTTATGATAGATCTTCGGACAGGCTCTTAATCCTAAACATCAATTCGACAACCTCCGGCTGCCCCCGGGGGCGCCGCCGCTATCCTGCGACGGATCGTCAACGTCGATTCCAACCATCCGTCGCCCGACGTCCAGCCGGTGTCGCGGTTGCGGCTGGCCGAGGCGCCGGCGGCGAACCCGCCGAAGCAGAAGGCGGCGGTCCTCGTCGCCAAGCGGATCGTCGCCCAGGTGGAGCGGCTGCGGCTGCGACCGGGCGACAAGCTCCCGCCGGAGCGGGTGATGCTCGACGAGTTTCGCGTCGCGCGGAGCACGCTGCGCGAGGCGCTGCGCTTTCTCGAGCTGCAGGGGGTGCTGTCGCTCCGCACCGGCCCTGGCGGCGGGCCGGTGATTCGCGAGCCGGGCTCGAGCCATCTGGCCGCCACGCTCGCCCTCGCGCTGCAGTTCAAGGACGCCCCGTACCGCGTGATCGTCGAGGCGAGGATGGCGCTCGAGCCAGTGATGGCGGGCCTTGCGGCGCAACGCATCAGCGATCAGGACATCGCCGAGTTGCGCCGGTGCAACGACACGATGAGCCGTCAGCCGGTCGACTTCGAGGCCTTCCTGCAGGCCAATCAGCGCTTCCACGACGTGATCGCCCTGGCCTCCGGCAACGCCCTCTTCGCCTCGATCCTGGAGGCGCTGATGGGGATCATGGACGGCACGGCGATCGGGATCGAGTATCCGCCTCAGAGTCAGCTGGCGATCGCCGACGCCCACGTTCAGATCTACATGGCACTGGCCTCCCACGACGCGGAGGCGGCGACCGAGGCGATGCGCCGGCACACGCTCGAGTACCTGCGCTACGTGGAGGCTCGCTACCCGCATGTGCTCGACCGGCGGGTCACCTGGGACATGCTCCCGCTCTGAGCGGGCCGGCTGCCGGTCAGGCCGCGGCGACCGGCCGAGGTTTTTGACGGGCTCCTCGATTTGTGATTAGCATTTGGCCCGAATGCGGTTCGGCATCCTGTCCACGCCCGTCCATTCGGCGGCGTCGCCGCCGGAGCTGCAGCTGGCCGAGCACCGCGAGCTGGTCGCCGTCGCCGAGCAGCTCGGCTTCGACGCGATCGTCGCCGGGCAGCACTTCCTCGGCGCCGACCTGCGCTACTACCAGCCCGTCCCGTACCTGCTGTCCCTGTCGGGCTCGGCGCCGTCGATGCGCCTCGTCCTCGGCGTGCTGCTGCTCTCGCTCGTCAACCCGGTGGAAGTCGCCGAGTCGGTCGCGACGCTCGACGCGCTGACCGCCGGGCGCGCCGTGCTCGGGGTCGGGCTCGGGTACTCGGACCACGAGTTCGCCGCGTTCGGGGTCGACCGGCGAGAGCGGGTGGCCCGCCTCGAGGAGGGCATCGAGCTGATCAAGGCGCTCTGGAGCGGCGCGCCCGTCGCCCACCGGGGCCGGCACTTCACGGTCGAGGGACCGTCCAGCGCCGTGCAGCCGGTGCAGTCGCCGCGGCCGCCGATCTGGATCGCCGGCCAGACCGAGCGGGCCGTCCGCCGCGCGGCCCGCCTCGGAGATGCCTGGTACGCGCCGCCGTTCCCGTCACACGCCGGGTTGCGGCAGCTGAGCGAGGTGTTCGCGGCCGAGCGCTCGGCCTGCGGCCTACCGCCCGCGACGCAGTTCCCGGTCCGCCGCGAGCTCCTGATCGCGCGCAACCGCGACGACGCGATGCGCGAGGCCGCCGCCCGCAGCGCCAGGCGCTACGAGACCTACGTGAAGTGGGGCCTCGGCGGCGACCTCGATCACAGCGCCGGGGCGTTCGGCCCGAGCGAGGAGGCCCACGTCCGCGAGCACTTCATCCTCGGCGAGCCGGCGGACTGCGCCGAGCAGCTGGCGCGGTTGCGCGCGGAGATCGGGATGACGGACTTCATGTTCAAGCCGCAATGGCCCGGGCTGGAGCACCGCGAGGCGATGCGCCAGCTCGAGCTGTTCGGCACCGAGGTGATCCCGTCGCTGGCGGAGCCGGTCGTGCTGGCCCGGAGTCACGCGTGATGAGGAGCGTGGTGCTCGGCACCGGTCTGGCCTTCTGGGGGGACAACCTCGCGCCCGCCGCCGAGATGGTGAAGCGAGCCGAGCTCGACTATCTCTGCTGCGACCACCTCGCCGAGCTGACGATGTCGATCCTCTCCAAGCAGCGCTCGCGCGACGAGGAGCGGGGCTACACCGGCGACGTCGTCCCGCTGATGCGCTCGGTGCTGCCGACGTGCCGCGAACGGGGGATCCGGGTCATCTCGAACGCTGGTGGTGCCAATCCCTCGGCCTGCGCGCGGCGGATCGTTGCCCTGTGCGGGGAGCTCGGCCTGGGCGGGACGAGGGTTGCGGTCGTGACGGGTGACGACATCATGGGCCGGATTGACGAGTTGACCACGGCCGGTGTCGACTTCACGAACCTCGACACGGGTGAGCCGCTCTCCGCCGTGCGCGACCGGCTGACTCAGGCGAACGTGTACACAGGCTGTGACGGGATCGTCGAGGCGCTGGAGCGGGGCGCCGATATCGTCATCTGCGGGAGGGTGACCGACATGGCGCTGTACCTCGGACCGATGCGTCACGAGCTCGGCTGGGCGGCCGGCGACTGGGACCGGATCGGCGCCGGCGCCGGCGCCGCGCACTGCATCGAATGCGGCGGCCAGGCCACCGGTGGGCTGTTCGCGGGCGGCTGGCGGGAGATGCAGCGACTCGAGGAGATCGGGTACCCGGTCACCACCGTCTACGAGGACGGTACCGCCGTCATCTCCAAGACGCCCGGCTCGGGCGGCGCGGTGACGGTTGCGACCGTCAGCGAGCAGCTCGTCTATGAGGTGCTCGACCCCGGCAACTACCTGACCGCCGACGTGACCGCCGATCTGACCGAGATCGAACTCACCCAGGTTGGGTCCGACCAGGTCCGCGTCTCGGGCGTGCGCGGCAAGCCCGCGCCGCCGACGCTCAAGGTCAACATGGGATACCGGGCCGGTTTCGTCGGCGAGACGCAGTTCACCTACACCTGGCCCGATGCATATGCGAAGGCGCAGGCCGGCATCGCGCTGCTCGAGAAGCGGCTGGCGAACGCCGGGTTCGAGGCCGACGAGACGCGGATCGAGTACCTCGGCCACAGCTCGATGTGGGGCCGGGGTCAGATCCCCGAGCCGGACGACCCCGAGCTGCTCGAGATCGTCGTCCGCTACGCGACCCGCTGCCGCACCGAGGAGCAGGCGCGCAAGGTCTACACCGAGAGCGTGCCGCTCTACAACAACGGTCCCGCGGGCGCGAGCGGGATCGGCACGCGCCCTGCGATCAAGGAGCTCTACGGGATCTGGCCGTGCCTGGTGCCCCGCGAGCTCGTCAGCGAACGGGTCGACATCGTGGTGGCGGCATGAATGACACCGCCGCGGCGGCTCGCCCCGGGCACGTCCGGATCAACGAGCTCGCTCACGGACGCTCGGGCGACAAGGGCGACGTCTGCAACATCGGGCTGATCGCCTATGACGACGCCGGTTTTCAGGTCCTCCGCCGTGAGGTCACGGCCGAGCGGGTGCGCGACCACTTCGGGGACATGATCACCGGCGGGGTGACCCGCTACGAGATGCCGCGGATCCGCGCTCTCAATTTCGTCTGCCGCGGCGCGCTGAACGGCGGCGGCACCCTCTCGCTGCGCTCAGATCACCTCGGCAAGGTGATGTACGCGTGGCTCCTGCGCATGGAGATCGACACGGAGTAAGGGGCAGCGATGGCAACGACAGACGACGCATCCTTCGAGCTCGCCGAGCTGCGCGAGCTCGTCCGCTCGTTCGGGGCCAGGGAGATTCGCCCGCGCGTGCGCGAGCTCGAGCTGGCCGGCGAGTTTCCCCGCGAGCTGTACCGCGAGATGGGCGGGCTCGGCTTCTTCGGCTGCATGCTGCCCGAGGAGCTCGGCGGCACGGCGCTTGGCTATCGCGCGCTCGCGACCGTCTCCGAGGAACTGGCGTACGCCTATCCGCCGCTCAGCGCGGCGATGAACCTGCAGGCGGCGACCGTTCCCCTGACGATCGCCAACTGGGGGAGCCCGGAGCTGGCGCGGCGGTACGTGCCGGGTCTGATCACCGGTGAGCTGCTCGGGTACAACGCGATGACCGAGCCCGATGGCGGCTCCGACTTCCTCGGCGCGATGCGGACCACCGCAGTGCCCGACGGAGACGCGTACGTGATCGACGGGACGAAGATGTGGATCACGAACGCGAACGTCGCCGACGTCGGCCTCGTCTACGCGAAGACCGACCCGAGCGCTCGTCACAAGGGCGTGTCCGCCTTCGTCGTCGAGACCTCGACCCCGGGCTTCACGTCGTCCCGCGTCAAGTGCCGGGGGCTCGGGAGCCTGATGCCGACCAACGGTCTGACCTTCGATCAGATGCGCATCCCCGCGACGCACCGGCTCGGCGAGGAGGGGCAGGGCTTCGCGATCGCGATGAATGCGATGGACTACGGGCGGCTGACGGTGGCGGCTCGCTCGCTCGGCCTCGCCCGCGCATGCCTCGACGCCTCGCTCGAGTACGCGGGCGTCCGCCAGGCGTTCGGCAAGCGGATCGGCGAGTTTCAGATGATCAAGAAGCAGCTTGCCGACATGACCTGCGAAGTCGCCGCGCTGCGCGGGCTCGTCCTCCACGCCGCGACCCTCTACGACGAGGGCCGCGTCGCGACGCGCGAGAGCTCGATCGCCAAGTACTACGCGGGGGAGGTCTGCAACCGCGCGGCGCAGGCGACGACGGAGATCTTCGGCGGCTACGCGTTCAGCGACGAGCTGCCGATCTCGATCTACCTCAACTACGCCAAGCTGTGGCAGACCGGCGAGGGCTCGGCGAACATCCAGGCGGTGCTGATCGCCGATGACGCCCTCGGCTGGAAGCGGATGGACCGCCACCGGGTGAGCGCCGGTGCGTGAGCTGACCGGCGCCGAGGCCGACGTCGCGGCGCTGCTCGATCCGCGGGCGATCGCGGTGATCGGCGCGTCCTCCCGCCCCGGGACGCTGAGCTGGTGGCCGCTCCACCTCCTCGCCGGAAGCGGCTACCGGGGATCGATCTATCCGATCAACCCCAACCGGGAGGAGATCGACGGGATCCGCTGCTACACGTCGCTCGAGGCCGTTCCCGGCCCGGTCGACGTCGCGATCGTGGCGCTCGACGCCGACCGCAGCCTCGATGCGATCGAGTCGTGCCGCAGGGCCGGCGTCCGCGCCGTCGTGCTTCCAAGCCAGGGCTTCGGCGAGCTCGGCGACGCCGGCCGCGAACGCGAGCGGCGCCTCGCGTCGTTCGCGGGGCCCGGGGGCCTGCGCATCGTCGGCCCCAACACGGACGGGGTCGCCAACCTCGCCTCGGGCGCGATCGCCTCGATCCAGCCGCTGTTCGCGACCGGCGTGCGCCCCGGCGCCGTCGCCGTCGTGACCCAGAGCGGCGCCACGGCCGCGTCGCTGATGGTGCGCCTGCATCGGGAGGGGATCGGCTGCCGCTATTACGCCAGCGCCGGCAACGAGGCCGACCTCGGCCTGGCCGACTTCCTCTCGGTCGTCGTCCAGGACCCGGAGGTCAAGCTCGTCCTGTCGTTTGTCGAGGCGGTTCGGCGGCCGGCGGACTTCCTCGGCGTCGCGGCCTGCGCCGCCGAGCTCGGCAAGCCGATCGCCCTGATCAAGATCGGGCGCTCGGCGCAGGGCGCGCGGCGGGCGGCGGCCCACACCGGCGCGCTCGCCGGCAGCGACGAGTGCTACGACGCCCTGTTCCGCGACTACGGCGTGATTCGCGCGGGCGAGCTCGGCGAGCTCGTCGCGATCGCGAAGCTGTTCCTCGCCCGTGGCGCTCCGCGCTCGCGCGGCGTCGGGATCATGTCGGTGTCCGGCGGGCAGGCCGGAGCGCTCGCGGACCAGGCGGCGAGGATCGGCCTGGCCGTGCCGCCGCTGTCGCCCGCGGGCGAGGCCGAGCTCGATGCGGCGCTCGAGTTCGGGAGCGGTTTCAACCCCTGTGACCTGACCGGGGCGGTTGCCACTCAGCACGACCTCGCCGCGCGTGTCTACGGCGTCTTCGATCGTCAGCCGTCGCTCGGCACGGTCGTCTATGCGCGCAAGGCGTTGACCGGCCGCGCGGCGATCGAAGCCGCCGAGCTGCTGGCCGCCGCAGCCGCACCGGCCGGCTCGACGCCGCTCACCGTCTACGCGATGGACGGTCTCATCGAGGGGGAGGAGGCCGGCACCTACGCGCGCGCCGGTATTCCCGTGTTCGCGTCGGTCGCTGAGCTCGGGGCGGCGATCGCCGGCCTTGCAGACTGGGCAGCGTCAACCGCGCGCCCGCAGGCGCGCGGTGGGTTGGCGCAGGCCGGAACCGCCGCGACGCCGGTCGCGCTCGAAGGTGGCGCCGGCGGCGTCGTCTCCACTCGCGCGACGGCGGCGGCGCTGGCCGCCTACGGCATCGCCGTCCCGCGTGAGCAGACCGTCACCAGCTCGGAGGAGGCCGTCGCCGCCGCGCGCCGGATCGGGTATCCGGTCGTGCTCAAGCTCTCGAGCGAGCGGATCCCGCACAAGTCCGAGGCCGGCGGCGTCCTCCTCGGTGTCGCCGGCGACGCGGCGGTTCGCGCGGGATATGCGAGCCTGCGCGAGCGCGCCGAGCTGTTCCTGGGCGGCGAGCATGAGGCCGGCGACGTGGCCATCCAGGTCCAGGAACAGATCACCGGCGGAACCGAGATGATCGTCGGCGCCAGGATCGACCCGACGTTCGGGCCGTTCGTCGTCGTCGGAACCGGGGGAGTGCTCGCCGAGCTGATCGACGACGTCGCGATCGCCCTGGCCCCGATCGAAGCCGATGCGGCGCTCGAACTTGTCGGACGCCTGCGCGGGGCAAAGCTCCTGCAGGGCTTCCGTGGGGCGCCGGCCGGCGACCTGCCCGCGTTCGCGGAGCTCGTCGCTCGCTTCTCGCGGCTCGCCGCAGACCACGCCGGTGCGCTGCGGGAAGCCGACCTCAACCCGGTCGTCGTTCGCCCCTCCGGCCTCGGCGCGTGGGCTCTCGATGCGCTCCTGATCGCCGATCCGTTGCCCGTCGCGACCGAGGCATGAGCTCCGAGTTCGCCAACCTGCTCGTCGTGCGCGACGGCCCGATCGGCCGGGTCACCCTCAACCGGCCCGAGCAGCGCAACCCGCTCGACCGCGAGACCGCCCGCGAGCTGCTCGTTGCGTTCGAGCGCCACCTCGCAGACGACGAGGTGCGTTGCATCGTCGTGACGGGCGCCGGATCGGCCTTCTGTGCCGGTGGCGATCTCGCTCAGATGAAGGCGTTTCGGGAGCTGACGAGCGAGCAGGCGCTCGAGTGGCCCGCCGCGATCGTCGACCTGCACCAGCTGATGCTGGTCGCCGGCAAGCCGGTCATCGCCGCCGTCAACGGGCCCGCCTTCGCCGGGGGGCTCGGCCTCGCCGGGATGTGCGACATCGTGCTCGCCACCCGGTCGGCGGCGTTCGCGATGCCCGAGGTCGGGATCGGGTTGTTCCCGATGATCATCGTCGCTCACCTCGCCCGCTCGCTGCCCCGCAAGCCGCTGCTGGAGATGATGCTCACCGGCGAGCCGATCGACGCCGAGGAGGCGCATCGGCTCGGCTTCGTCAACCACGTCGTCGACGACGTCGGCGCGCTCGAGGAGCTCGTCCAGAAGTACGCGCGACGGTTCGCCGTGGTGAGCCCGAGCGCGATCCGTCTCGGCCGCCGCGCGTTCACGCTGATGGCCGACATGCCGGCCCACCAGGCGTTGGATGCCGCCCAGTTCTTCAACATCCCGCTCTTCTTCGGAGAGGATCTCAGCGAGGGGGCGAGCGCTTTCCTCGAGAAGCGCCGCCCCTCGTGGGCGCCGCCACCGGAGCCGTAGACGCGCCGGTTGCCTCCGGAGGCGCCGCCGCCCGTCGGGGCGGCGGCCTTCCGCTCACGCTCAGACGCGCTGGATCACGGTTGCGGTCCCGAGCCCGCCACCGCAGCACATCGTCACCAGCCCGAGCTCGCCGTCGTCGTCCTCGAGCGCGTGCAGCAGCGTCGTCAGCAGCCTGGCCCCGGTCGACCCGAGCGGATGACCGAGCGAGATCGCGCCGCCACGTGTGTTGACGCGTTCCATGTCCGCCCCGAGCTCCCGCTGCCAGGCCGCGACGACGGGGGCGAACGCCTCGTTGACCTCGATCCGATCGAAGTCGCCGATCGTCAGCCCGTTGCGCTCGAGCATGCGCTGCGTCGCCGGAATCGGGCCGGTCAGCATCGTCACCGGGTCGACGCCCACCGTCGTGTGATCGACGATCCGCGCGCGTGGAGTCACGCCGAGCTCGTTGGCCTTGTCGGCGCTCATCAGCAGGAGCGCTGCGGCGCCGTCGGAGATCTGCGAGGACGTGCCCGCCGTCACCTTGCCGCCCTCCTTGAACACGGGCTTCAGGGCCGACAGGCTCTCGAGCGTCGTCTCCCGGCGGATTCCCTGATCGGCGACGAGCGTCTGGCCGTCGACTTCGATCGGGAGGATCTCGCGCTCGAACCTGCCGCCATCGGTCGCCGCGGCGGCGCGCTGATGGGAGCGCAGGGCGATCGCGTCGAGCTCGCTGCGCGGGATCTCCCACTGATCCGCGATCTGCTCGGCGGCGAGGCCCTGCTCCTGCAGCTGGTGCTGCGCGAGGAGCTTCGAGGTGAACGGCTCACCGATCTCCTTGCGCACCCGTGCCGCGGTCGCGAACCCATTGCGGCCCATGTGCTCGATACCGCAGCCGATCCCGACGTCGTGGATGCCGGCGGCGATCCTCGCCGAGACGACGTCGACCGCCTGCTGTCCGGAGCCGCAGCGGCTGTCGACGGTCGTGGCGCCGGTCTCGACCGGGAGGCCCTCCTGCAGCCACGCGGTGCGCGCAATGTTCGACATCTGCTCGCCGAACTGATAGGCGCAGCCGGCCGTGATGTCCTCGACGAGCGCGGGATCGAGACCGGTCCGCTCGAGCAGACCGACGAGGCAGCGTCCGAGCAGGTCGGCGGGGTGCACGTCCTTGTAGTAGCCCTTCTCCAGATGTCCGCGGCCGATCGGCGTGCGCACGGCGCCGACGATCACCACCTCTCTCCCCAGCTGACCGCTCACTGCGCCTCCTTGTTCATCGCGGCGCCATTCGCAGGGCGCCGTCGAGACGGATCGTCTCGCCGTTGATCATGTCGTTCTCGACGATGTGCCGGACGAGCTCGGCGTACGCTCGCGGCGACGCGATCCGGCGCGGGTACGGCACCGACGCGGCGAGGCTCTGGCGGACCTCCTCGCTGAGGCGGCCGAGCAGTGGCGTGTCGAACACACCCGGGGCGATCGTGACGACGCGAATCTGCCGGCTCGCAAGCTCGCGCGCGAGCGGCAGCGTCATGCCGACGATCCCGCCCTTCGACGACGCATATGACACCTGGCCGATCTGTCCCTCGAAGGCGGCGATCGACGCGGTGTTGACGATCACGCCGCGGTCCGCGGAGCCCGGCTCGTGCTCGTCCATCGCGGCGGCCGACAGCCGGTTGACGTTGAAGGTGCCGATCAGGTTGACGCGGATCACCCGCTCGAACACGTCGAGCGGCATCGGCCCGTCGCGTCGCAGCGCCCGGCCGCCGCCGCCGATTCCCGCGCAGTTGACGGTCACCTCCAGCCCGCCGAGCTCGCGCGCGGCGTCGATCGCCGCGCTCACGTCCGCCTCGCTCGTGACATCGCCGCATACGCCGGCGGCGTGCCCGTGCGCTTGCCCACCGAGCTCGGCTGCGACGTCGGCCACATCGGGGTTCTGGTCGAGCAGGACGACGCTCGCCCCGGCCGCGAGCGCGAGCTCGGCCGTCGCGCGTCCGAGGCCGGACGCGCCGCCGGTGACCAGGAAGCGGCTGCCGGCGATCTCCATCGTCAGTCCGGGCGGATCCCGAGCGCCATCTCGCCGATCAGGGCGCGGTGCAGATCGTTGCTCCCCTCCACGATCTGGAGCACCTTCGAGTCGCGCATGAACCGCCCGACGCGGGATTCCGCCGAGATCCCGGCGGCGCCGTGGATCTGGATCGCGTCCGCCGCCGAGCGGAACGCGACATCGCTCGCGTACATCTTCGCCATGCTGGTCAGCATCCGTGCGCGATCGCCCCGCTGCATCGCGTTCGCGCAGTCCTCGACGAGCAGGCGCGCGGTGCGGACTCCGACGGCCATGTCGCAGATCTTCGACTGCACGATCTGCAGCGACGCGATCGGGGCGCCGAACGCGACGCGCTCGTTCGCGAACGCGACCGTGTCATCGAGGCATGCCTGCGCGACGCCGACGCTGCGCGCGGCGACGCCGAGGCGGCCCCGCTCGACCGCGGTCATCGCCACCCGGAAGCCATCGCCCTCGGTGCCGATCAGGGCCTCCGGTCCGACCCTCACGTCATCGAGGAACACGTCACCGGTCGAGAGCGGGCGGAAGCCGAGCTTGTTCTTGTACGGCGCCAGGACGAGACCGGGCGTGTCGCGGGGGATCAGGAAGGCGGTGATCCCCTTGCGCCCGAGCGTCCGGTCGAACGACGCGAACGTGAGCACGAACGAGGTGATCGCGAGATTCGAGATCCACGCCTTCGAGCCGTTGATCACGAACTCATCGCCGTCCCGGCGGTAGGTCGTGCGCAGCGACGCGACGTCGCTGCCGGAGTGCGGCTCCGTGACACCGGCGGAGCCGAAGATCCGCCCAGCGGCGAGCGGCACGAGCCACCGCTGCTTCTGCTCCTCGGTGCCGAACCGCTCGATGCTCGCGCCGACGAGTCCCGATGGCATCGAGACGAGCGTGCCGATCGCATGGCACGTCTTGCTGATCTCCTCGATCATCCGCGCGAACGTGAGGTAGTCGAGGCCGAGGCCCCCATACCGTTCCGGCACGATCCCGCCGAAGAAGCCGAGATCGGCCATCCGCTCGAGCAGGTCCATCGGCAGGGTCTCCTGCTCGTCGTACTCGCGCACGCGCGGCGCGAGCTCGCGGCGGGCGAACTCGCCGGCGGCCGCGACGATGTCGGCTCCCGCCGCGGAGTCGAGGTTCTGGGCGACGTCGCTGGTCATTCGCAGATTCTAATCAGAATTTGGCGACCCTGGGGAGCTTTCTCGCCAGTCTTCCGGGGTGTGAGCGGGTCGTTTGCAAAATCGCTGCTCACAGTTAGACTCAGCCGCCATGGCCGCCGGACCGTCGTTGCACGCGCCCGAGTACCTGGAGCTGCAGCGCCGGGCGCGCGCGCTGGCCGCCGACCTCGAACCGCTTGCGGCCGAGGCGGACGCGCGCTCCACGGTGCACGAGGGTGTGCGCTCGGCGCTGGCCGCCAGTGGGCTTGCGCGCCTCACGGTTCCGGGCGCGTACGGCGGTGCCGGCGAGCGTGTCGACCCCTACTCCGTCTGCATCGTTCGCGAGGTCCTGATGGGTACCTCGTGCGCCGCCGACTCGCTCTTCGCGATGCAGGGAATCGGCAGCTTCGCCTTGGCGACGGCGGGCACGGACCCCATGCGCGAGCGCTGGCTCCCACGGGTCGCGACGCTCGACTGTCTCGCGGCCCTGGCGCTCACAGAGCCCGAGGCGGGCTCGGACCTGAAGGCGATCACGACCGAGCTGGTCGAACGCGACGGCGAGCTGATCCTGACCGGCCACAAGTCGTTCATCTCGAACGCGGGCGCCGCCGGCTTCTACACGACGCTTGCGCGCGAGGGTGATGGCTACTCGGTCGTGATCGTCGCGGCCGACGCGCCGGGTGTTCGCGTCGAGCCGCTCCCCGAGCTGGCCGCGCCGCACGTGATCGGGGACGTCATCTTCGACGGCGTGCGTCTCTCGGCGCAGGACCGGGTCGGCGCCGCGGGCGAGGGCTTCCCGCTCGTGCTCGCGACGCTCGCGACGTTCCGCGTCTCGGTCGCCGCCGCCGCCGTCGGCCTCGCCCAGGCGGCGCTCGTGGAGGCAACCCGCCACGCCCGCACGCGCCACCAGTTCGGCCGGCCGCTCGCCCAGCTCGGGCCGGTCGCGTCGTTGCTGGCCGACAGCTGGATCGATCTGGAGTCGGCGCGGCTGCTCACCTATGACAGCGCGGCGCGGGCTCGCACCGACCCGCTCGCGCAGCTCGACCGCTCGTCGATGGCGAAGGTCGCGGCCTCCGAGGCGGCCGCGCGCATCGTCGACCGCTGCGTGCAGATCATGGGGCGTTGGGGGCTGATCCACGGGTCGAAGATCGAGCGCCTCGCGCGTCAGGCGCGGCCGCTGCGGATCTACGAGGGCGCCACCGAGGTGCTGCGGCTGGGGATCGCCCGCCGCCTGTGCACGGAGATCGACACGTGGACCTGAAGCTCGACGGGCACGTCGCGATCGTCACCGGCGCGAGCCGCGGCCTCGGGGAACATGCCGCCCTCGCACTCGTGCGGGAGGGCGTGCACGTGCTCGCGGTCGCCCGCTCGACCGAGGCGCTCGCCGGGCTCGCCGCCGACCATCCGGACCGGATCGTCGCGGAGACCTGTGACATGCGCGACCGCGACAGGGTCGCGCGACTGCCGGCGATCGCCCGCCAGCACTTCGGGCGGCTCGACATCGTCGTCAACAACGCGGGCATCGCGCCGGCCTGCAACTTCCTCGAGATCACAGCCGATGCGCTCGACGAGGTGATGGACGTCAACGTGATCGCGCCGGCGCTCCTCAGCCGCGCGGCGGCCGCCGCGTTCATCGACCAGGGCCGGCGCGGGAGCATCATCAACGTCGCCTCCATCTCCGGGATCCGCGGGAAGCCGACCCTGGCGGCGTACTCGGCGTCGAAGGCCGCGCTGATCCGCATGAGCGAGGCGCTCGCCGGCGAATGGGCCCGTCACGACATCCAGGTCAACGTGATCGCGCCCGGCGGTTTCATCACCGACGCGCAGCGGGCCGTGCTCGATGATCCCGAGCTGCTGAAGGCGCGGATCCGCAGGATCCCGGCGCGCCGGATGGCCGAGCCGGAGGAGATCGGGATCGCCGTCTGCATGCTCGCGTCGCCGCAGTCGCGGTTCATGACCGGCAGCGTGATCGTGATCGACGGAGGAGAGGCGGCAAAGCTATGACGACGATCGACATCCATACGCATGCGTGGCCCGACCGGGTGGCGCCGCGCGCCCTGGCGGACTCGATCGATTTCCTACAGAACTATGGCGACGGCAAGGTCAGCTCGCTCGAGCGCTCGATGGCACAGGCCGGCGTCGACCGCTGCGGCTGCCTCGGCGTCGCGAACACGCCCGATCAGGTCGAGAAGGCCAACCGCTTCGTCGGCGCGCTCGACCGCAACCGCTTCATCGGCTTCGGCTCGGTTCACGCCGACCTCGCGGCGGCGGAGAACGTCGCCTCGCTGCGCCGGCACGGACTCGTCGCGGCGAAGATCCACCCGCTCTTCCAGGGCTACGGGCTCGACCATCCGGGTCTCCACGAGACGCTCGCGCTGATGGAGGGCCACTTTGCGGTGATCATCCACGTGGGCGCCGGCAAGGATCCCGAGACCAACAGCGGCTGCACTCCGGCCTTGCTGGCGATGCTCGCCGCCCGCTTCCCGCGCCTCGAGATCATCGCGTGCCACTTCGGCGGCTACCACCTGATCGAGGAGGCGCGCGAGCAGGTCATCGGCCTGCCCGTCTACATCGACACCTCGTGGCCCCCGACCGTCGGCGCCGTCGGGGGCGACACCCTGCGCGAGCTGATCGCCGCCCACGGGCCCGACCGGGTCCTGTTCGGATCCGACTGGCCGATGGCCTCGCAGGCCGCCGAGCTCGCCGCGATCCGCAGCCTCGGCCTCAGCGCGGATGACGAGCACGCGATCCTCGGTGGCAACGCCGAGCGCCTGTTCGCTGGACTGAGCGCCTGTTCACTGGACTGAGCGCCTGTTCACTGGACTGAGCGCCTGTTCACTGGACTGAGCGCCTGTTCGCTGGACTGAGCGCCTGAATCGAGCGCTGCCGTCATCGCGGCTGGAGTGCGGCCGCCGCCATCACGGCCGGATCGCTTCGCCGCGACGGGGTCAGCGCGAGTATCAGCAGCGCCACGATCGTCGCCGCAGCGGCCATCCAGAAGGCGCTCGTAAAGCCGCTGTGTCCGGGAATCCGGGCCTCGGCGATAACCAGCCTGACGCGCGGCCCGGTGACGCCGGCGCGAATCAGGTGCGTGGCCAACCGTTTCAGCGCCGGAAAGGCCACCGGTGATGCGGTCACGATTGCCACGGCCACCTGCGCACCGAGCGCAGCGCACACCAGCCTGACCGTGGTGCCCAAGCTCACAGTGCTGGCGGTGAGCGCGACGGGGGAAGCGAGGGCCGCGAGGTTGAAGATCGCACCGACCGCCATGCCAGTCCCGATCCCGAGCGGGATCGGCTCGAGCGCCAGCGCGGCCACCGTCGGAGTCGTCAGCGCAAGGAGTGCATAGGTCACCGTCGCCAGCGCGACTCCGGCGAGCGCGATGACCCGAGCGCCCGCGCGGAAGATCAGCCGGCCGCCGACGAGGCCGCCGACCAGGACTCCGATCGCGTTCGGAGCGACCACGAGCCCGATGTCGGTTGCGCTGAGTCCAAGCCCGTAGCCGGTGGCTTTGGGATAGGCGGCTGACAGCGGCACCAGGGTCAACGCCACGATCAGCGAGAAGCCGAGTCCGCCCATCGCGATGTTCGCGCTCCAGATCGGTCGCAGGGTCAGAACCCGTGGATCGATCAGGGGCGTGGCCGCGGTCCGCTCGCGAATGGCGAACGCGGCGATCAACGCGGCGGCGAGGCAGCCGACCAGCACCGTACGCAGCGAACCCCAGCCCCAGCTGCTCGCTTCCGAGACCGCGAGCGCGAGCGAACCGATCGCGCCGGTGAGCAGCAGCGCCCCGAGCAGGTCCAGCGGCGCGGTGATGCGGGTCGGCGATTCGGGTACCGCCAGCCACGCGAGCGTCGCGAGCAGGATGCTGACCGCGAACAGCAGCCAGAAGATCGCCGAGACTGACACATGGTCGACGAGCAGGCCGGCAAGCACAAAACCGACGGCGCTGCCGGCGGCCGTGGCCGCCACAAGCAGGCCGATCGCCATCGGCAACCGAGATGGTGCGACGTTATCGCGCGCAAGCGCGAAGGCAAGCGGCGCGAGACCGGCACTGAGCCCCTGCGCGACGCGTCCTGCGATCACCAGGCTCATGCTCGGCGCAGCGGCTGAGATCGCGGACCCCAGGGCGCCCAGCAGCAGCGACCAGATCAGAACTCTGCGACGCCCGAGCTGATCGCCGAGGCGGCCCGCAAGCGGCACCACGACCGCCGACGCCAGGAGAAAGCCGCTGAGCAGCCACGTCCCCGTCGTCGGCGAGGCACCATAGTGGCGCTCGATCGCCGGCAGCGCCGGAGCGACGATTCCCTGTTCGAGCCCGACCCCGAGCGCCCCCACCACGAGCACCGCGAGCACGGACACCGGTCCCCCTGAGCGGCCCACCATCACGCGCCATCCTCGCATGTCGCAACTGGTCGTGGGGTTTTTCGCGCCCCGAGCCTGTCGGGTTCGATCGTCCTTGCGCGACGGTGGCGTCGCGTATCACAGCGTGATGGCGCCCGTCCCGCGGAAGACACCCTTAACTTCCGGAGCCCCCGTCCGCATTCGGGGGGTCCGGAAGTTGTCGGTCTTAGAGAACCCTGGCGTCCACACCCCTCCCTGCGGGCGGGGGGCTCCGGAACTTGAGGGGAAAGCGCCGGGATAAACCGGCATGGAGTAGGAGATGGGAGAGCTCTACATCGAAGACTCTAGCGAGTCACGGTGGCCCTGAGTCATGCGTCGGCTGTTCGCGAGGATGGCGGCGAAGCGTTGATAGGGGGCGTGTGGGCGGGGCTATTGAGCCGCGAAATTTCCTGGTTCGGGTGCCGACGTGCTCCCTTACGATCGGAAGGCAATACTGCTGGCGGCGTGATCGCTTGCCGTTGGTGGGCCCTGCGCGGTCAGAGAGCCCAGGCACGTACGACAGGCTCCATGCGCGAGAACCGGGAGGTCTCGTGGTTGCCCTGCTGGTGGTGGTGATGCCCCGTCCTGGATGGTTCGCGGGGTGGCAGGCCGTTGCCGGTCGGGGTCGTGAGGGGAACGCTGAGGCGGTCATCCCTTGATGCACGACCGCGAGAAGTCAGACAGGCTCGTAGTACCTGCGAAGCCGTCGAACAAGCCCGGGGTTCCGGGGGCGGAGGTGGTGGAGGGAAGGGGTCTGCCCGAGGGGAACACGGCCGGTGAAACACGTCCCGGACGCGGTGCCGGACTGGGCGTGTCAAGTGATCTGGGGCGTGTGCGCCAGGTGGCGCGGAGGGACAGGGATGTGCGGTTCACCGCGCTCCTTCATCACGTGACGGTCGATCGGTTGCGGGTTGCGTATAGGGCGATCAGCCCGAACGCGGCCGCGGGCGTTGATGGCGTGACGTGGCGGGACTACGGGCTCGATCTCGAAGCAAAACTTCTTGATCTCCACGCTCGGGTTCATCGGGGTGCGTACCGGGCGAGGGCTGTTCGGAGGGTGTTCATACCGAAGGCGGACGGGCGGCTGCGGCCGCTCGGGGTCGCCGCGTTGGAGGACAAGATCGTCCAGCGGGCGGTGGTCGAGGTGTTGAACGCGATTTACGAGCAGGACTTTCTCGGTTTCTCGTACGGGTTCAGGCCGGGGAGGGGTCCGCATGATGCGTTGGACGCCTTGTCGGTCGCGATCGAACGCAAGAGGGTGAACTTCGTGCTCGACGCGGACATTCGCGACTTCTTCACCCGGCTTGATCAGAGCTGGCTTGAGAAGTTTCTCGAGCATCGGATCGCGGATCGGAGGGTCCTGCGGCTGATCCAGAAATGGCTCAGGGCAGGGGTTATCGAGGACGGGGAATGGTCAGAGACCGAGGAGGGAACCGCGCAAGGAGCGTCGATTTCGCCGCTGCTCGCGAACGTGTACCTGCACTACGTGTTTGACCTGTGGGCCGACCAGTGGCGGCGGCGGAACGCGCGCGGGGATGTGATCCTGACGCGGTTCGCGGACGATTTTCTGGCGGGCTTTGAGCATCATGAGGACGCTGAGCGGTTCCTTGCCGATCTGCGCGACAGGTTCGCGGAGTTCGGTTTGGAGTTGCATCCGGACAAGACGCGGCTGATCGAGTTCGGACGGTACGCCGCCGAGCGACGTCAGGCGCGTGGCGACCGGAGGCCTGAGACGTTCGAGTTCCTGGGGTTCACGCACATGTGCGCGAAGTCCCGGAACGGGCGGTTCAAGCTCCAGCGAGTCACGAGCAAGAAGAAGATGCGCGCCAAGCTCAAATCGGTCAAGACCGAGATGCGCAGGCGGATGCACCGCCCGATCCCCGAACAGGGACGCTGGCTCGCGAGCGTCCTGGCCGGGCACTACCGCTACTACGCGGTGCCCGACAACAGCAAGGCGCTCAACGGCTTCCACCACGAGGTCATCCGGCATTGGCGACGGACGCTCGCGCGTCGCAGCCAGAAGGGCTACATGACCTGGGACCGAACCCGCTGCCTTGCCGACCGATGGCTCCCGGAACCCCGCATCCTTCACCCCTGGCCCAGCGCGCGGTTCGACGCCAGAACCCAAGGGAGGAGCCCAGTGCGTTGACGCGCACGCTGGGATCCGTGCGGGGGGCCGCCGGCAACGGCGGTCCCTACCGCGATTGGGCGTGGTGTGTGGGCCCTTTAGGGCTCACGACAGAATTAGTGACGTCTCTGACGGCGTCTGGACGCGCCTGACACCACCGGCTCGCCCTCAAATACGCCAGGTATTATCGCGGCGAGCCGGCGGCGCCAGCCACGCCCAGCCACTCGTCAGATCCAGCCACTCGTCAGATCCAGCCACTCGTCAGATCCAGCCACTAGTTCTGTCGAGACCCCTTAGGCGGCACCGGCGAGGCAGCCTGTGACGCCGGCCGCAGCAACGTCGCCTCCAAGCAGTAGCCGATCTGCGGGAGGTGGGCCCCATGACCGATGCGAGCGAGTCCGCGCCGATCGCATCGGCGATGGCCTGCCGGAACGTGGGCGCGGGTGCCGGCGTTCTCGACAGCCTCGAGGTCGGGGACGCACCCGGTCACGGTCGCAAGTGGCCCGTCGTTCTCGCAGATCGACCAATACCGGACCTGCCGGCCGCGCTGCCACGGCGGCTCTCCGGCGGTCTGTCCGGGAACGGCGGAACCGTCGACCTGGAGCCGACGCACGGCCAGTGCGTTGTCGTCGGCTGCCCGTCGACCGTATCTGTGATCTGGGGCAGCGGAACGCCGCCCGCCGGCAAATCGCTCGGATCGTAGACGCGGTACATCAGCTCGAGGTGGGCATCGGCGGCTGTGACTGTATAGAGCGTGTTCGGGGCCGGACTCTGGCCACGAGCGAAACTTCCCGACCCCCCTGGATCCGCGGAGGGGTTGGACCGTGGCGCTCACTCGGCGCGCGCCCAGGTCCAACCCCCCAACGGTGCGGAGGGGGTTGGGAACTTCCGTTCACCCGCCACGACCATGACTTCTGTACCCCCTGGCGCTGATCAGAGGGAGGTCTGGAACGCAGGCGCAGGATCTCTGGAACGCAGGCGCAGGATCTGCCGGCGCCGTTCCGGGCGCAACTGTCAGCTCGTGGTCTCCGGTACCGCTCGCGCCCGTTTGGAACGGATGCACGCCGGATGAGGGCTGGATCTCCGCGTCGAACAGAGCACCTCCGGGCACCATGCTCCCGCCGCTGTAGAGCGTGAAGCTCATGTACCGAGCCTGCGGGAACACGCTCCGTCGATGACAAGGCCGCGACCTGGACGCTGCGGGTAGGGGGGTCGGCAGCAGCGCGCATCCCCAATCGCGGAACTGTCACTGGGAAACCTTGCGAGTGGCGCTTTCAGAGGCGCCGGCTGGGACGGTGCGGTGAGCGAGTACCGTCGCTGGTGTCACCTGTCACTGTCTCAACCTTGACAGCCGGGCCGTGTCACAGCGCTACGGCGGGTGGCGCCGCAGGCTCGTCGTGCGGATCTGCGCCAACCTCTGCCCTGTCCGATCAGTCCGTTGCATGACACGCTTCACTGTGGCGCGGAGCGACGGCGGTCGCATCGTGGAGCCGGCCACGATCTCCTCCGCCGGAGTCGTAGCCTCGCGCGGTACGGCCCGCGCCTCGGACGCGTGGATGGGCACCGTATCGATCACGCCTGGGCTGGCGCCGCACTTGTCGCCGCGTACCGGAAGTGTTCACGAGCTTGGGGCCAGGCGACACCACGAGACGGACGCGAGCGCGACCACGGGACTTGGGGCCGTCGAACGCTGTGGCACGGCCATCGGCGGGCCGTGCGGAACGACGGTCGACGCTCGGCATGCGGCGAGACCGTGCGACTGAGTACGATGCCGCGGGTCAACATCAATCAAACGTTCGGTAGGCCCAGTGAGTTCGGCAAGCCTCCAAAGTCGTCGACGGTGACGGACAGCTCGGCCGAGACTGTGCTCGCTTCAGAGGCTGTCCGGATCGGCGTCGACGTCGGCGGTACCTTCACCGACATCGTGGTGATCGGCGGGGCGGGCGACCGGACCGTACTCAAGCTGCCGACGACGACGGATGATCCGTCGGTCGGCGTGATGGACGGGATCGACCTGCTGATGTCGTCGCGCCCGGCGCGGTCCGTCGCCTTCCTGGGGCATGGGACGACGGCGGCGACGAACGCCTTCCTCACTCGGCGGGGCGCCCGCACGGCGCTCGTCACGACCGCCGGCTTCGAGGACGTCCTCGAGTTCCGGCGCATGGATCGGAGCGGGGTGCTCGACCCCTACGACCTCCAGATCGACCCTCCGGCACCGCTCGTTCCCGGACGAATGCGGTTCGGGGTCGATGAGCGCATCGGCCCGGGCGGGGAAGTTGAGCGGGAACTGACCGACGCCGAGGTCGAGCGGATCGTCGGCGTGCTGCGCGCGGCCGCCCCCGGCGCGGTCGCCGTCTCGCTGCTCTGGTCATTCCAGAACTCCGAGCACGAGCGCCGGCTCGCGGCGGCGATTGCCGGAGCGCTGCCGGAGGTTTATCTGTCGGTCTCCCACGAAGTCGATCCCGCGATCCAGGAGTACGAACGCACCAGCACGACGGTGCTCAACGCGTACCTCGGGCCGCCCATCCGCCGCTACTTCGAGCGGTTCGAGACGGCTGCGGCGAGCCGCGGGCTGCCGCCGCCGACGATCATGCAGTCCAACGGCGGCATGGTCTCGATCCGGCATGCGGCCGACCGGGCGGCGGCGCTGCTCGAGTCCGGCCCGGCCGCGGGCTTCGCAGCCGCCGGCCATCTGGCCCGCCGCCTGGGGCACCTCGATCTGCTCGCGGTCGACATGGGTGGCACGAGCTTCGAGACCGCGCTCGTGCTCGATGGCGAGCCGCAGCAGATGATGGAAACCGAAGTGGAGGGACATGCGCTCCGCATGCCGATGCTGGACATTCGCTCGATCGGGGCCGGTGGCGGCTCGATCGCCTGGATCGACCAGGGCGGAGCCCTCCGCGTGGGCCCCCAGAGCTCTGGTGCGAGCCCCGGGCCGGCGAGCTACGGCCGCGGTGGGTCCGCTCCGACAGTCACCGATGCGAATGTGATCCTCGGCTACCTCAGCGAACTTGCGGGAGGCGCGCTCACGCTTGATCGGGATGCGGCTGCGGCTGCGCTCGGGGACGTGGGTGGCCCGATCGGCCTTGGCCTCGTTGACACCGCCGGCGCCGTCTTCCGGATCGTGAACGCGCACATGGCCGACGCCATGCGGCTGATCGCCAGCGAGCGTGGCATCGACCCGAGCGGTCTGGTCCTGATGGCCTACGGCGGCGCCGGCCCGACTCATGCCGCCGCACTGGCCCGCGAACTGGACATCCGACGGACCGTGATCCCGCCTCATCCGGGGGCGCTCTCGGCGTTGGGCGTGGCGACCGGCAACCTCGTTCACGACTACTCGGAATCGGTGCTGCGACCGTTGCCGAGCCTCGCTCCGGACGAGCTGGCAGCCCAGCTGCAGCGGCTCGAGGAGCGTGGCCGCCAGGCCCTCGACGACGATCGCGTCGAGCTCGAGCAGCAGGAGTTCCATCGCTTCTACCTCGGCCGCTACATCGGCCAGCTCCACAGCCTCGACGTGTCGCTCGACGGGCTCAGCTTGCGCGATCACGCCCCCGAGGCACTGGCGGCTCGGTTCCACGAGCGCCACCGTGTGACGTATGGATTCGCCGTGGAAAGCGAGACGGTGTTCGTGCTGAGCCTGCGTGTGCGCGCGGTCGGACGCATCCCCAAGCCGGACTTCGCTCCGGCGCCCGCTGCGTCGAATCCCGAGCCGATCAGTTGGCGCGACGTCTGGTTTGCCGATGCCGGCTTCGTGGAGACACCGATCTACGCGCGTCAGGCCTGGAGCGCCGGCGCTGCATTGCCGGGCCCGGCGGTGATCGACGAGTATGACTCCACGACCGTGATCCTGCCGGGCCAGCAGTGGTCGTCGGACTCCACCGGCTCGATCGTGATCGAGGAGGCATCGTGAGCTCGGCGAACGGCGACCGTATCTCGGCGGAGGTGATCCGCGGCGGCCTCGAGACGGTCGCGCTCGAGATGCGTACCGCGATCATGCGGACCGCCTACAGCCCGATCGTCGCGATGGGCGGGGACCTGTCGGTCTCGATCGGTGACCGAGTCGGTCGGCTCGTCGCTCAGGGCAAGGACATCCCGGCGCAACTGGGTGCGATGCCCTACTCGTTCCGGCTGATGCTCGACCCGTGGCGGGACGAACTCGGTCCGGGTGACGTGCTCGTCGGCAATGACCCCTACCTCGGGGGCTCGAACCACATCAACGACGTCTGCATGATCATGCCCGCCTACGCTGACGGCGCCCATCTCGGGTACGTCGCGACTCGCGTCCACTGGACCGACATCGGCGGCGGTACGCCCGGAAGCTTCAACACGCGCGTGGCCGACATGTACGGAGAGGGCCTGCGGATCCCTGCGGTGCGCCTGTACCGCAACTACGAACCGGTCCGCGAGATCTGGGAGCTGATCCTCGCCAACGTGCGGGGCGCCGGCGAACGGGAGTGGGATGCCCGCGCCGGCTTCGCCGGCTGCGTCGTGGGGGAGCGCGGGCTCAGGCGCCTCGCGCGGCGCCACGGCATCGGGCCGCTGGCCACTGCCATGGACGAGGCGATCGCGTACAGCGAGCGGCGTCTGCGCGCGCGCATCCAGGAGGTGCCGGACGGTGACTACACGGCCGTCGACTGGATCGAGGGAGACGGGTGGGAGGAGCGCCCGATCCGACTCGAGGCGACCATCCGAATCCGCGGGATGGACGTCGAGGTCGACTGGACCGGGACCGACCCGCAGGTCCGCGGCGGGATCAACCTGTCCCTGCCGACGACCAGCGGTGTCGGGGTCTACGCGATCCGCGCGGCGCTCGACCCGACGGTACCGGCCAACGCGGGGATGTTCGCCCCGGTGCGGACGGTCGCGCCCCTCGGCTGCCTTGTGAACCCCCGCCCCCCGGCGCCCTCTCAGACCGGCGTGTCGGAGACGGCCCAGCGCGGCGCTGATCTGCTGATGATGGCCCTTGCCCGAGTGATCCCGGAACGAGTCGTGGCCGGCACGTATGCCTCGGCGGCGATGACCGTGATCGAGGGACCGGATCTGGCGGAGTGGCGCCGCCGCGCCCTTCGCCGCGATCGTGCGACCGTGATGGAACTCGCCCCGGGTGGGATGGGCGCACGAGCGACCCTTGACGGGATCTCCGGGATCAAGGTCCACACCGGCAACACCCGCACCCAGCCGGTCGAGATCGTCGAGTTTGCCGCCCCGGTGCGAATGCTCTACTGGCGGCGGGTGCCCGATTCCGGAGGCCCGGGGCGCCAGCGTGGCGGCTGCTCTGCCGAGAAGGAGTTCCGAACCCTCGCGGACGGCGTTCACTTCACCTCCGTCGTCGAGCGCACGGCCGTGCGGCCCTTCGGCCTCCTCGGCGGGCGTCCGGGTGCGCCTGGGAAGCTCGCGCGTAACCCGGGAGCAGGCGAGCAGGTCCTGCCGTCCAAGCACCCACCCCTCCGGCTCGGGCTCGGCGAGCGGTTTCTCCTGCGTCCAGCGGGATCCGGCGGCTTCGGCCATCCCTGGGAGCGCCCCGTCGAGGCGGTGCTCGATGATCTGCTCGACGGCTACATCACGCTCGACGGCGCCCGGCTCGACTACGGCGTCGTCCTGGATGCGAGCGGTCGCATCGATGCTGGCGGGACAGTCGCCGCGCGGGCGGCGCTCGCACTGGCGCCGCGGCCGACCGCCGAGGAGACGTGGGACCGCGGCGAGTGGACGTATGGCTCGCTGTCCTGGCCAGCCTCGCCATCAGGTGGCCCACCGTGACCCCCGGCGTCAGCGTGCGGTGTAGCCGCCGTCGACGGGAAGCGCGACGCCCGTCACGTAGCTCGACAGATCGGAGGCGAGGAACAGCGCCGCCCCCGCGATCTCCTTCGGATGACCCGCCCGCCCGAGCGGGACAGCGGCCTGCATGAAGCTCGCCATGTTCTCCGTCGCGTGCGCGACCTGCTCCGGGGTGCGCCCGAAGAACTGGGGCAGCATCGGCGTGTCGATCGGTCCCGGACAGATGACGTTCGCGCGGATCCCCTCGGGCGCGAGCCGGAGCGCGACGCCACGCGCGAAGTTGACGACGCCGCCCTTCGCCATCGAGTACAGCGGGCTCATCGTCGAGCCGACGATGCCGCTGACCGACGCGGTGTAGATGATCGAGGCCTTGCCGTCGGCCTTGCGCAGCAATGGCAGGCCGAGGGCCGTCCCGAACCAGGCGCTCTTGATGTTGACGTCGATGGCGTGGTGCCACTCGTCCTCCTGAACGTCCTCCAAGCCTGCCGGTCCCGGGATCCCGGCATGGTTGTAGAGGACGTGGAGCACTCCGTACTCGCGCTCGACGCGATCGAACACGGCGCGCAGCTGGCCGACGTCGGCGACGTCGCACTGCAGGGCGAGCGCTTTGCCGCCCGCCTGCTCGATCGATGCGACCGTCGATTCCGCGGCGCCGATGTCGAGATCCACGACCACGACCGTGGCTCCCTCCGATGCGAACAGCTCGGCGCCGGCCCGACCCATTCCGGAACCGGCCGCCGTGATCAGTGCCACGCGGCCCGACAGCAAACCGCTCATCGCCGTTCCTCTCCGTTGACGTTAGGCTCTCTGATGAACATAGTAACTATAATCAGAATTTGTCACATGCGGAAGCCCCGCCTGAGCCCCTCAGGAGCCGATCATCACGACGCTCATCCGCACGGGCGGTTCGAGTACGCGCCACGCATGGGCGGCGGCCTGCTGCACGACGGTGTCGCCAGGGCCGAGTTCGACCGTTCCCTCGTCAAGTACGAGTTCGAGCCGCCCCTCGAGCACGAGCACGAGGTCGATCGTCGGCGTCCGGTGCATTCCGGCCGTGCGCCGGTCGGTGTCGCCGTATCGCTCCGCGACGTAGCGGTCGAGCGCCGCGTCGTCGGTCAGTGTGTAGAGACGCCAGCTGATCTCGCCGGGTGCGAGCGCCGTGCGGTTCGGCTGATCCGGTTGCGGGGGCCACAGCACGGCACCCCAGCGGAAGGCGGTCGGCGGTCCGCAGGCCTCGAGCATCCGCGATCCTCCGTCACGCTGGACCGTCACCACGTGCCGCGCCGGCGGATGATCGCGTCCCATCAGGTGAATTATGCGATCTAATGACATCTACACGCTGCCCGCCACGAGGGAGGGACTATGGCAACCGCCGCCCAGTCGTCACTGATCGAGGGATTCGACGCCGTCGTCGCGGGTGATCCGGCCGTCGACCGGCACGCGGTGTTCGCCGGGTTGCGGCGTGAGCTCCCCGTCTTCCACAGCGACGTGCTGGGGGCGTGGGTCTTCAGCCGCTACGACGACGCCCGGGCGGTGCTCGAGGACAGCGCGGCGTTCGTGCCGATCACGCAGGGGCCGGGGGCGAGCGTGTTCGGCGGCGGCTTCTTTCACTGGCGCGGCCGCGAGCACAACAAGAAGGCCGGCATCGTCGGGCGCCGGCTGCGGAGTCCGCGCGCGCTGCGGGAGGAGGTGTCGGGGAAGGTCGCCGCGATCGCCCGGCGGATGGCCGGAGAGCTCCCGCTGAGCGAGCCGATCGACCTCCGCGAGCGCTACACGATGTGGGTGCCGCTGCTCGTCATCTCGGAGCTGACGGCGATCGCGGAGGCCACGAAGCTCCGCCACTGGTACGACACGATCATGGCCGGCGGAACGTCGAGCATCGGCAATCCGGGCGCGCGCGAGGCGGCTCTGGAGGCGATGGGCGAGCTCAAGGCCTTCCTCGTCCCCCTGCTCGACGAGCGGCGCGCATGTCCTGGCGACGACCTCGTGTCGGAGCTCGTGACGGCACGCTACGACGGCGAGCCGCTGCCCGACGAGGAGATCATCGCGATCGTCGGCCAGCTGCTCCCCGCCGGCGTCGAGACGACCGAGCGCGTGTTGACGTCCTCCATTCGCCGGCTCGCCGGGGACCGGCGGCTGTGGGACCGCCTGCGGGCGGTGCGTGCCTCGGATGACGCGCTCGCGAGCTTCGGCGCCGAGGCGCTCCGCTTCTACCCTCCGATTCAGGCGGCGAATCGCGTCGCGCTGCTCGACCGCGAGGTGGCCGGAGCGAGGGTCGCTGCGGGCGACAAGGCCGTCGTGCTGCTCGCCTCTGCGAACCGCGACGAGCAGCGCTTCGAGGACTCCCAACGCTTCGATCCCGAGCGGTTCCTCGGGAATCCGGACCGTCAGTACACCTCGGCCGGGGACGTGCTGCCGTTCGGTGCCGGCGAGCACCACTGCACCGGCTCGCGGCTCGCCAAGGTGGAGATCGTCGAGGCGCTGCGCTCGCTGATGGACCGGGTCGCCTGGATCGAGCAGACCGCGGATGCGCCGGATGAGGGCGGTCTCGTGCTCTGGTCGCCGCGGTCGCTGCCGGTGTGCCTGCACGGGGAATCGAGCTGACCGCCGCACGCCGGCGCGCGTGGCGGATCGAGCGACGGACCGAAACCGAAAGAGGGAGGAAGCGATGGGACGAGTTGACGGGAAGGTCGTGTTCATCACCGGCGCTGCACGGGGTCAGGGCCGCTCGCACGCGATCGCGTTTGCCGAGGAGGGCGCCGACCTGATGCTCGTCGACGTCTGCTCGAACATCGAGGGGGTCCGCTACGGCCTCGGAACGGAGGATCAGCTCGAGGAGACCGCTCGCCGCTGCCGTGCGCTCGGGCGCCGGGCCGCGACGATGCGCTGCGACGTCCGCGACCAGGAGCAGCTCGACGCCGGCGTCGCCCGCGCGCTCGCCGAGTTGGGGCAGATCGACGTGCTGATCAACAATGCCGGGGTCGGGAGTCCGGCCGGTCCGGTCTGGGAGCTCTCGGACGCGCAATGGAACCTCCTGCTCGACATCGACCTCGGCGGGGTCTGGCGCGCGTCGAAGGCGGTCATCCCACACATGATCGAGCGCAAGCAGGGGTGCATCCTCAGCACCTCCTCGTCTGCCGGTCTGAAGGGGTTCGGATGGGATGCGAACTACGTCGCCGCCAAGCACGGAGTCGTCGGGCTGACGAAGAACATGGCGATCGACCTGGCGCCGCACGGGATCCGGGTCAACTGCATCTGCCCCGGGTCGGTCCGTGACGACCCCGATCTCGACAGCGCCATGCTCAAGGGGGTTGCCGAGGAGTTCGGCGTTCCGCTCGATCGCCACGAGCAGGAGTTCGCGTCCTACCACCTGTTTCCGGTGCTGATGGAGGCCCGTGACATCTCGCGGGCCTATGTCTGGCTCGCGTCCGACGACGGCGTGCGCGTCACCGGTGCGATCCTCGCGCTCGACGCGGGTTTCACGACGAAGTAGCCGGCGTCACCTCACTTGACCACGAAGCCGGCATCGGCGGAGATGATCGAGCCGGTGATCCGGGCTGCGTCCTCGGAGGCGAGCCAGACGCACGTCCGCGAGATGTCCTTTGCCTCCATCAGCACCGGCAGGAGGTGGTAATCGGCGAAGACCTTCTCGTACTCATCCTCGGGGACACCCCAGTCCCGAGCGACCTCGACGAGCATCCGGCTCTCCAGGTCCGGATCGTCGCGGACGGAGCCGGGAAGGATCGTGTTGACCCGGATCCCGTGCGGCGCGAGGTCGATCGCCATCGACTTCGTCAGCCCGATGACCCCGTGCTTGGAGGCGACGTAGGCGACGTTTCCGTACATCGCCTGGATCCCGGCGGACGAGGAGATGTTGATGATGCACCGGTCTCCGTCGCGTCCGATCATCTGGTTGGCGACCGCCCGGCCGACGTAGAAGGGCCCATCGAGGTTGCAGGCCATCACGAGCCGCCAGCCTTCGGGCGAGAGTTCGTTGCTGAGCCCCACCGGGCTCGAGACACCCGCGTTGTTGATCAGCACATCGATCTTGCCGTGGGCCTCCACCCCGGCGGCGACCGCACGCTCGACCTGCTCGGGGTCCCGCACATCGCACAGGCTCGTCGTCACCGTTGCGCCGCGATCGCGGCATCGCTGCGCCGTTGTCTCGAGTTGCGCCTCGGTCCCGAGCGGGACGCGGACACCCTCGATGTCATGACCGATGTCGAGCAGGACGAGATCGGCTCCCTCCTCGGCGAACGTCTGTGCGTGCGAGCGGCCCTGCCCGCGGGCGGCACCCGTGATCAGCGCAACCTTGCCGTCAAGTCGACCCACGGTCCACTCCAATCAATCGATTATTTAGGATCATTATCAGCATATCCTCCCCCCGCCCAGCGCCAACCGCGGTCTCGCGGCCTTGCGCTCAGATCGCGGTCTCGCGGCCTTGCGCTCAGATCGCGATCCCGCGGCCTTGCGCTCAGATCGCGGTCTCGCCTCCGTCGGGCACCCACACCTGACCGGTGACGAAGCTCGCTTCGCTCGAGAGCAGGAAGCAGACGAGCGAGGCGACCTCCTCGGGCTCGCCGACCCGCTTCTGCAGGTTGTTCTCGCCGGCCATCTGCGCTCCGCGGGTGTAGTCGCCGCCACCACGCTCCGTGTACAGCGGCTCGGTCATGCCGGTTCGCACACGGCCCGGGGCGACCACGTTGACGCGGATCTCGGGCGCGAGATCGCGGGCGATCTGGCGCGAGAACGCCAGGATCGCGCCCTTCGCGGCCCCGTAGGGGGCGTTGTTCGGCTGGGCCACGAGCGCTGCGACCGAGGCGACGTTGACGATCGCGCCACCCTGCGCCCGCAGGGCCGGCAGCACGTGTTTGCAGACGAGGAAGGTGCCGCCCGCGTGCACATTCATCATCCGCGTCCACCGCTCCCACGAGAAGTCCTCGATCGGCCCGAAGTCGGCGTGGCCCGCCGCGTTGAACACGCAGTCGATCCGCCCGAGCTCGTCCCGCGCCGCCGATACCGCCGCGCGCACCGAGTCCTCGTCGCTGACATCGGCCTGCAGGCCGATCGAGCTCGGCAGCTCTGCGGCCACCGCGGCGGCCCGGTCGCCGTCGAGATCGACGACCGCCACGCGCCCGCCCTCCGAGGCGAAGCGTCGTGCGGTCGCAGCCGCGAGTCCCGATCCGCCGCCCGTCGTCAGCAGCACTTTGCCCTCGAATCTCATCCGTCCTCCTCGGTGTTGCAGTTCCACTCATTGGCGTCCGCGGGCGCGCCGTCCCATCGTCGGCTCCGCCATCGTCGTCGTCGTCGCCACCGCCGCCGATCACGGTCCTCACACGATTCGCACCGGCCGCGCGATCAGGCGCTCGACGCCGCTGACGAGGCCGATCAGCGTTCCCCGAGCGAGATCGCCGGACGGTCCGTTCACGAACGCCAGCGCGTCGTCCGCGCGCTCGAACCAGAGCAGGTCCGCCGCCGCACAGAATGGCGCCTGGCGGTCGGCGTGCGCGCCCGGGATCTCGAGCAGCTGCTCGTGATGGAGCACGGGCGCCGCCGCGGCCACCTCGCGGTATGGGCCGGCGAGCGCAGCGTCGAGCTCGGCGGCGGCCACCCGGGGCCCGAGCCCGAAGAAGCTGATCAGCTTGATCGCCTGATCGCCCGACGGGCGCTCGCCGTCCGACAGTACGCGGCGCTCGCAGAGCAGCAGCGAGAACCGGGTCTTGTCGACCAGCAGCTGCTCGTCGGCGACGACGGCGCTGCGGTAGACATCCGAGCCGAAGCCGGCGTCCATCGCCTCGAGTGAGTCGAACTCGAGCTCGGCGAGCGAGTCGAAGCCCGGCCACGGCAGCACCGGCCTGCCGGCGCTCAGGACCGCATGGTTCTGCACGTAGCGCCGGAGCCCCGGGATCCGCCCGGCGAGCGCGCCGTGCTCGCCTCGCCAGTGAGCCTGGAATTCCCCATAGTCGAGTGCGGCCGCACGGGGTGCCGCGGCAAACCTGACGATCATCTCCAAGCCCTCCAGGTCCGTCCTGTTGTCCTCATCCGGACGCGCTCTCGCAGCGCCTCAGGCGGTACATTACCTTCCAAACGGTTGTTTGATTCTTTCTTCGGAACAGTCGCCGAACAGGAGAGAGGGATGCTCGACGGGAAGATCTGCCTCGTGACCGGTGCCGCTCAGGGCATCGGCCGTGCCACGGCGGTCGAGATGGCCCGCCAGCGTGCCGCCGCGGTGGTCGTGTCGGACGTCAACGACGCGGGCGGCGAGGAGACCGCCGAGCTCGTCCGTGCGGCCGGCGCGACCGCCCATTACCTGCACTGCGACGTGTCCGACGGCGCTCAGATCAAGTCCCTGATCGAGGGAGCCGTCGAGCGCGCGGGCGGGCTCGACGTGCTGCACAACAACGCCGGCGTGCACGAGTCGGACATGACCGATCAGCTCACCATCGACACGCTGCCCGAGGAGATCTGGGACCGCGTGTACCAGATCAACCTCAAGAGCCTGTGGCTCGCGATCAAGTACGCGACACCGCATCTGCGCCGCTCCACGCGCGGCCCGGCGATCGTCAACGCCGCCTCGATCGGCGGTCTCGTCGGATACCCGATGGCCGCCGCGTACTGCTCCACCAAGGGCGCCGTCCTGATGCTGACCAAGCAGGCCGCGATCGACCTCGCCCCCGAGATCCGTGTGAACTGCTACTGCCCGGCGGCGATCGACACGCCGATGGTTGCCAAGTACTACGAAGCCGCGGAGGACCGCGATGCGGTCGAGCGCGCGCTCACCGGCACCCATCTGCTGCCGCGGCTCGGGCGTCCAGAGGAGGTCGCCTCGCTCGTCTGCTTCCTCGCATCGGACGCGGCTTCGTTCCTGACCGGAACCGCGATCACGATCGACGGTGGCTCGCTCGCGTGGCGCGGGAGCCGCTGAGCCGACACGGAGAGGAGACGCAATGGCAACTGAGTCGATCCGCCCCGTCGACGACTACGAGTACCCATCGGAGGAGGTGATCGGCTGCCCCTACCCGTACTACCACGCGCTCCGCGACCAGGCGCCGGTGCACCGCCTCCCCAATGGTGACTACCTCGTGTCCCGCTGGGAGGACATCGTCTACGTCAACACGCACCCGAAGCTGTTCTCGAATGCGATCGGGCACGCCAATCCGGGCTTCGACGCGGCCACCGCGGCCCAGCAGGGTGACGGGAACTACAGTCCGTACGCGCTCCCCTTCTGTGATCCGCCGGACCACACGGCGAAGCGGTCACTGCTGATGCCGCTGTTCATGCCCGATGCGCTGCGTCAGTACGAGTCGACGATCAGGGCGATCGCGACCGACCTGATCGACTCGAACTTCCCGGCGAGCGGCCACGTCGACTTTCGCACGGCGTTCGCCGACTACCTTCCACCGACGGTCATGCTGCGGCTGTTCGGCGTCCCGCCCGAGGACGAGCCGATGGTGCGGGCGTGGATGCAGACGAGCACCGGCCAGGGCTTCCACTTTGCGACCGACGAGCAGAAGGCCCGCCAGCAGGCCGCGATGGCCGAGGCGCGGGCCTACTTCGAGCAGATGCTGACCGACCGGATCGATCATCCGACCGGCGACTTCCTGTCCGAGATCGTCCGCCTGAAGATCGAGCGCGACGGCCGGCTCGATGGCTATTACCTCGTCGGCGAGGTCACCACCGTCTACTCCGCCGCGTACCACAACACCGTCTACCTGCTGTGCAGCGCGCTCTGGCAGCTGCTGGAGAACCCGGATCAGATGGCCGCTCTGATCGCCGACCGCTCGCTCTGCCGAGACATCGTCGACGAGACGATGCGTGTCGAGTCACCCGTTCAGTGGCTCCAGCGCGTCGCCACCGAGGACACGGAGATCGCGGGCGTGCAGATCCCGAAAGGCGCGGTCTGCCTCGTCATGTACGGGGCCGCCAACCGCGACTCCAGCCGGTTCGAGGATCCCGATCGCTTCTGGATCGAGCGCCCGAACGCGCTGCGCGACCATCTCGGCTTCGGGTACGGCATCCATAAGTGCATCGGAGCCCGGCTCGCCCGCCTCGAGGGGCAGGTCGCCTTCGAGGAGCTGTTCACGCGGTTGACGGACATCAAGCTCGACGGCCCGGTCGAGCACGCCTACGACGTCAACCACCGCGCGATCAAGAAGCTGCCGATCTCCTACTCGCTCGTCGCCTGAGCGGTCGCCGCTCTGACGTCGTCGATGTAGCGTTCGATTCCTGCCTCGAGCGTGTAGCGGGGCGCGAACCCGAGCTCGTCGACGAGGCGCGTGTTGTCCATCAGCTGGAGCTGCCCGACCGGCTCCGGCGCGACGGTGATCGCAGCGTCGGGCAGCAGCCGGCGCAGGCACGCCGTCATCTCACCGGCGCGACGCCGCTCCGAGCTCAGGTTGAACACCCGGTGCTGCGGCGTGCTCGCCTCCAGTGCGCAGCGGAAGGCCTCGGCCGTGTCGGCGGCATCGATGAAGTCGAACAGCTGGTCATCGGGCGGCATTGCCACCGGTCGGCCGAGCACAGCCAGCTCGGGAGCGGCCTGGAAGTTGACGGTTTCATGGGTCAGGCCCGCCTTCAGGGTGGCACGCCCGAGCCGGCCGACGCCCATGCTGGAGGCGACGCGGAGGCTGATCACCTCCATCCCCCAGCCGTTGAAGACCTCGGCCATGTGCTCGCCCCAGAGCTTGCACGCGGCGTAGGGGCGGTTCGGGAAGACGGGGTCGTCCTCGTCCTTGACGGTGCCGTCGGGGACTCCGTAGACGGCGACCGAGCTGGCGTTGACGACTCGCCTGACGCCCTGGATCCGCGCCGCCTCGAAGACGTTCACCGTCCCGAGACACTGCACGCGGACGTAGGGAACGGCGCGTCCGGGCTCGATCTCCCCACCCGCGAGATAGGCGAGGTGGATGACCTGATCGATCCGGTGGCGCTGCATCGCCTCGAGCAGGCTCTGGATCTCGAGCACGTCACCGCGGACGACCTGGACGCGGTCGGCGGCGCCGCCGAGCCGCTCGAGCACGGGCAGGCTGTCGAACAGCACGACGTCATCGCGCCCGTGCTCGAGCACCAGGTGGCGGGTCAGGTGCGAGCCGAGGAACCCGGTCCCACCCGTGATCAGGACGGCCATCCGAGCCTCAGGAGAACTCGTCGCGCGTGATCTTGCGGCTCGCGATCAGCCAGCGACCGTCCTGCCGCACGACGGTGTCCTCGTACGTTCCGACGACCTCGATCGAGACCCCTTCGCGCGTGGTCAGCGCGAGCGAGAACAGCGAGTGCACCGTCGCCTCGTCGTCGCCGCGTGGCTCGATCGCGATGTTCGTGTGGATGTGGCGCGGGAGCTGGCCCTGGTCAGCTCGCGTCTGCCGCCGGGCCGCGAGCGCTGCGCGGATCGCCTCGCGACCGTGGAGCCATTCGCCGCTGAACAGCTTGGCGTGCTCGGTGAAGCACGCGGCGAGCGAATCGAGGTCGTCCTCGTCGAAGCCGCGCGCGTAGCGGAAGAACAGGTTTTCGATCTCGTTCCGGAGGTTCATGCGATCGCCTCGATCAGTGTCGCGTTTGCGGTCCCGCCACCCTCGCAGACCGTGACCAGCCCGTAGCGGCCGCCGCTGCGGCGCAGCTCGTGCACGAGCGTCGTCATCAGCTTCGCCCCGGTCGCCCCGAGCGGATGGCCGAGGGCGATCGCGCCGCCGTTGACGTTCGTGCGCTCGTGGCTCGCGCCGGTCTCTGCCATCCACGCGAGCACGACGGGGGCGAACGCCTCGTTGACCTCGAACAGGTCGATGTCGTCGATCGCCAGGCCGGCGCGCTCGAGCACGCGCTGGGTTGCGGGGATCGGGCCGGTGAGCATGATGACCGGGTCGACGCCCACGACCGACAGGCCCACGAAGCGGGCGAGCGGCGTCAGCCCGTGTTGCTTGACGGCGCTCTCGGAGGCGACCATCACCGCCGCCGCCCCGTCGGAGATCTGGCTCGCGAGCGCGGCGGTCAGCCGGGGGAACCCCGGCAGGGCCGGCAGCGAGGCCATCTTCTCGAGCGTCGAGTCGGCCCGGATGCCCTCGTCGCGCTCCACGCCCGCGATCGGTGCGACCTCGGCGTCGAAGCGTCCTGCATCCCAGGCTCTGGCGGCGCGCTGGTGGCTCTGCAGCGAGTAGCGCTCGAGCTCCGAGCGGTCCAGATGCCACTGCTCGGCGACCATCTGTGCGCCGACGAACTGCGAGGGGTCGTCCGGGTAGCGCGCCCGGAAGCCCTCTCCTCCGAACGGGTCACCGAGTCCGTTGTCGCGGCCGACGAACGTCGAGGCCATGATCGGGACGAGGCTCATCACCTCGACCCCCGCCCCGATCACGATCTCGGCGAACCCCGACATCACGCTCTGTGCGGCGAAGTGCACCGCCTGCAGGGATGAGCCGCACTGGCGGTCGATCGTCGTCCCCGGAACCGACTCGGGCAGGCCGGCGCTCAGCCATGCTCCGCGGCCGAGGTTGAACGACTGCGCTCCGACCTGTGAGACGCAGCCCATGATCACGTCGTCGACCGCGGCCGGATCGACTCCGGCTCGGCTGACGACCTCGCGCAGGACATGCGCGCCCAGGTCGGTCGGATGCACGCCGCTGAGCCCGCCGCCCCGCCTGCCAACCGGAGTGCGAACCGCCGCGACGATGTAGGCCGCTTCCATCGCGTTCTCCCGTCAGCCGCGCACGCGCGTGAACCCGGGGCGAATGTCCCACTTGGGCGGATCGTTGTCGACGACCACCTCGGTGCCGAGCAGCCGGCCGGTCTGCGGGCAGATGAACTGGCGGAAGCCGACCGGGTGGTCGGTGTGCAGGGATGCGTCGCGGACGTTCGGGTTCGCCTCGGGCAGCGGCAGCTCCCGGACGAGCGCGGACAGCTTCCAGTTGGCGCCGGCCGGCCCGAGCGAGACATCGCCTGCCATCACCTCGCCGCCGCGGATCTCGAGGTACTCGGTCAGGCGCTGGTCGGCGATTGCGGCGCCCCCGGATTCACCGGCCTCGGCTCCGGCGTCGCCGGACCACAGCTTGCCCTCGCGCAGTCGCTCCGCGATGATCTCCGCACGCCGCGCGTCGGTGGCCGGGGCGTCGACGGTGACGCGCAACCCCGCGCCGGCGAGCACGACGCCGTACGCGCGGGTGGCCCACTCGCGCGGGACCCGTCCGGCGGCGACGTCCTCGCGGACGAGCTCCGGGTCGCGCTCCACCGGGTCGCCGTAGCCGCCGGCGCCCGCCCACGTGTAGATCACCGCGTCATCGCTGGTCGGGACCTGATCGAACGACTTGGCGGGGATCCAGTAATGCTCGCCCTGCTCGAGTTCCTCGACCGTCTGCGGCATCCGCCCCGTCCGCGCGAGCTGCTCCTTGACCTTCGCGCCGGTGACGCGCAGGTAGGAGTTGGTCGACGTCGGGTAACCGCCGAACAGGCCGGGACCCGGAACGGCGACCTCGCTCGTGATCGTCAGGTAGAAGACCTTGTCGGTCTTGTGCGGCACGACGCACGCCTCGGCGCCGTTGCCGCCCCGGTACTTGCCCGCGCCGCCGGAGCCGGGGAGCTCCCGCCGCCACAGGAACAGCAGCGGGTAGAACAGCTCGTTCTCCTCGACGTTCGGCATCGTCGACTGCAGGTCCCACGGCCAGCCGCCCGTGTCCTGGCCGTCGCGCCAGGAGTGGGCCGCGAGCGCCGCCCCGCACGGGTCGAGCAGGAACGACGAATACGGGTTGCCGCGCTGGTCGATCCCCTGGATCGCGCTGATCGGGTACGCAAGCACGCCCATGCAGCTCTGCACCTCGGTGCGCAGCTCGGCGTCGGTCGAGGACGCGAGCATCTTCGAGATCACGAGACCGCCGAGCCCGATGCTCTGCAGCAGGATCAGCGCCGGGGCGCCCGACACGGCGGCGGGGTGCGTCGCGCACGTGATCGTGCCCGGCTCCACCTCGAACTCGCAGTGCCGCAGCGCCCCCTCGATGCAGAACATCTGATCGAACAGCATCGTCGTGTTCAGCATCGAGACGACCGCGCCCTTCCAGGCGCCGAACACCCCGTTGAGCGTCCCCGCCTGCGGGGCGGAGCCGATGTTGGAGAAGATCAGCTTGTCGCCCTTCTTGGTCAGCGTCAGGCGGTTGCGGTAGAGCCCGCGGTCGCCCGGCTCCTTCATCTCCATCCATCCCTCTTCGGTCCACTGACCGTCCGGGATCGTCTCCAGCCGCCGCACGAACGCCGCCTCGGAGTCGTCCTGCAGCTTGCGCATCGTCCCCTTGACGACCTCGGCGCCGTAGCGCTCGATCAGCCGGCCGATCCGCTCGACCGCGATCCGGCAGCCGGTCACCTCCGCGCGGAGGTCGAGTGCGATCAGCTCGCGCATCCGCGAGGTGCGGGTGTACTGCTCCTCGATGTCGCGCCGCAGCCGGCCACCCTCGACGATCCTGACCGGCGGGATGCACGGTGACTCCCAGAACACGTCCTGCGCGATCGGGTTGAAGCCGCCCGGGGCGGTTCCGCCGGTGTCCCACTGGTGCAGTGTGTTCCCGACCCAGCAGAACAGCTCGTCTTCGACGAACACCGGGGCGATGATCCCCACGTCCGACTGGTGGGTCGCTGCGACCCACGGGTCGTTGAACATGAACATGTCGCCGGGCTCGATCCCTGGGTTCTCGGACCTGTACTCGAGCGTCCACTTGACGGCCGCCGAGGTCGCGGCCGCGAGGTACTGCAGGAACGGGCCGAAGAAGACGAAGTTGCCCTCCTCATCGAGGATCGCCGGGTTGAAGTCGTGGCCGTACGCCGCGATCGGCGAGCCCGACATGCGCAGCACGGTGTTGCCGTGCTCGAGGTTGACGTTCCACAGCGCGTGACGCAGCACCTCATGCGTGACCGGATCCACCCGCTCGGCCGAGCCCTGGAAGAGCTTCAGTGACGGATCGATCGACAGCGTCTTGCCGGGGATGTACGGGTACGTCGTCCCGTCCCACTTGATCTCCTGCGCGGTGGCCATCTCATGCCTCGCTTTCGCTCGCGGAGGCATGCGCGGCCAGTTGCGCCGCCTCTTCTCCAACGTCGATCACAATGCTGCCCAGCGCATCGACCCGCGCGGTCGCTCCCGGCGGGAGGACGACGGTGGTCACCGGGAGCTCGATGATCGCCGGGCCGGCGACCGTCGAGCCCGCGCCGAGCTCCTCGCCGCGGTAGATGTCGGTCGCGTGCGACCCGCCGAGCTCGCGCCAGTAGACCTCGCGGCTGCCGGCCGGCCCCGCCTCCGCCGCGGCCACCTCCGGCAGCTCGGGCGTGCGGACCGTGCCGCGCGCGATCACGCGGCACGTTCCGATCTGCGTGCCGGCGCCGGGGAATGCGGAGCCCTGCCCGAACGTCTGCTCGTAGCGGCCGATGAACCGCTCGATCTGATCGGCCATGTCCGCGTCGGTCAGCGTCCCGGCGGGCACGGGCACCTCCAGCACGTGGATCTGGAGCGAGAACTTCATCTCGGCGATCCGGCTCAGCTCGATGTCCTCGTCGGCGAACCCCTCCGCGCGCAGCTGCGCGCGGGCGTCGGCCTCGAGCCGCTCGAAGATCTCGTTCAATCGGCCGGCAGGGAACGGCGAGGACAGGAGCTCCGACTGCTCGTGGAGATGGAGGACGTCGGACGTCATCACGCCGAGCGCCGACCAGGTCGAGGCCATGTCGCCGAGTGGCACCACGACCGTGCTGCAGCCGAGCTCGCGGGCGAACGCGACCGCATGGGCGCCGCCCGCTCCGCCGAACGAGTAGATCACGAAGTCGCGGGGGTCGAGCCCCCGCTCCACCGTCATCTGCCGCATCAGGTCGGCCATGTGCGACTCGACGATCCGCAGCGCCCCGTCGGCTGCCTCGACGGGATCCATGCCCATCGGCGCCGAGACCCGCTCGAGCGCGGTGCGCGACGCGTGCAGGTCGAGCTGGAGCTGGCCGGCGAGGAAGTTGTCCGGGTTGTAGCGACCGAGGATCACATCGCAGTCGGTCGTCGTCGGCTCGACCCCGCCGCGTCCGTAGCAGGCCGGACCCGGCTGGGCGCCGGCGCTGTGGGGGCCGACCCGGAGCGTGTGCGAATGTTCGTCGACCCAGACGATCGAGCCGCCGCCGGCGCCGATCGACTCGATGTCGAGCCGCGGCATGAAGAACGTGTACTGGTTGATGATCGTCTCCGATGCGGTCAGCGGCTCGCCACCCGCGACGATCCCGACATCGAACGAGGTCCCGCCCATGTCGGCCGCGATCACGTTCTGATGGCCGAGACGGCGGGCCAGATAGGCGACGCCGGTGACGCCCCCGACCGGCCCGGAGCCGATCGTGAACAGCGGGCTCTCGGCCGCCACCTCGGCCGGGGCGACGCCGCCCGCGGCCTGCATGATCAGGAGCGGCGCCTTGTAGCCGCCGTCACGGGTCGCACCGGCGACCTCGCGAACGTAGCGGGCCGTGGAGGGGCCGATGAAGGCATTGATCGCGGCGGCCGCGGTGCGCTCGTACTCGCCCGGTTTGGCGATCAGCTCGTGCGCGCAGGAGATGAACACATCCGCGGAGTGCTCGCGGATGATCTCCTTCATCCGCAACTCATGGGCCGGGTTGACGAAGCCCCACAGGAACGAGACGGCGATCGCCTCGACTTCCTCCGCGAGCAGCTCCTGCACGGCGGTTCGCGCCTCGTCCTCGTTGAACGGCAGGATCACGTCGCCTTCCCAGTCGACCCGTTCGGAGACCTCACGGATCAGCTGCGGCGGGACGATCGGATCGGGCTTGCGGTGGCGCGAGACGCGCAGCAGCTGCTCGATCGGCAGGCCGGCCGAGCGGCCGTAGGAGCGCATCATCAGCAGGTGATCGCGATGGCCGCGGGTCGTGATCAGCCCGGTCCGAGCCCCGCGACGCTGGACGAGCGCGTTCGTGCCGACGGTCGTTCCGTGCAGCAGCAGGCTCGTGTTCGCGAGGAACTCGTCGCGCTCCAGGCCGAGCTTGCGCGCGGCTTCGGTGACCGCGTCGATGAAGCCGCGGTGGAATTCGGGCGGCGTCGAGGAGACCTTGGCCAGAGTCAGCCTGCCGTCGTCGTCGATGACGACGCAGTCGGTGAAGGTGCCCCCGATGTCGACACCGCAGTAATAACCCATCTCGCCTCTCTCTGTCCGGGGTCGGAAACCTCGCGAAGAGTTCTATCAAACGTTTGTTTGGCGCGGGAGGGGGCGATTGAAGTCGTTCGGCACGGCTCGGATGATCACGTCGACGGCGGCCGGAGTCCGGACCGGATCGGCCCTTCGCGAGCCCTTAAATGCCCCGGGCGCCGGTGGCTGCGGCCACCGGCGCCCGGATGCGGGAGCGACCTCCGGGGGGTGTCGCTAGCTCAGGCCGAACTCCTTGTGCCACAGCTCCGTGAAGAAGCTGACGACGTCGAAGGACGGCTCAGGCCACTTACCCGCGGGCGGGTTGTTGGCCTTCGTGATGATCGGGTAGGAGTTCATCACGTATCCGTCATAGCCCGCACCGGTGTCGCTCGGCGGCACCTTCTTGCCGGCGACGAGTTGCGCGATCGCATCTGCGGTCTCGAACGATGAGGCGTCGTAGTCCTCGTCGGCCACCGCCGAGATCGTGCCGGCGCGGATCAGGCCGTTGGCCTGCTGATCGTCGTGGAACGTCAGGACCAGCGGACCGGCCGGCCACGGCTTGGCGCCGTCCTTGGAGGCCAGCGCCTGCGCCCCTGCAGCACCCGGTGCGTCATACGCGAAGTAGTACGCCGTCGTATTCGGATCCTGGGTGTACTGGGTGATCACCTGCTGCTGGGTGCCGGCGATCGGGTTCGTGCTGTCGACCTCCGTCGTCGCCGCGACCTTGATCCCCGCCGCAGTGAGCTGTGCGATGAAAGCGGTGGTGCGGTCGGCCGCCCAGCTCGCGGGGTAGTTGCTGATCCACACCGTCGGGGTCGCACCGCCGTGTGCCTTCAGCTGCGCCACCGCGTACTTACCCAGGACCTCACCGGCCTCGGTGTCGTTGTTGTAGAAGACCCGGTAGAAGTCGGGGCTCGACGCGACCGTGCCGGAGAACGCGATCACCGGGATCTTGTGGCTCTTCGCGTCCGCCAGGCCCTGGGCGATCAGGCTCGGGTCCGTCCCGAGGTCGGCGATCGCCTTGACCTTCTCGGAGACGAGGGAGGTCATGCAGCTCTCCATCTTCGTCGGGTCGCCCTCGGCATCACATGGGATCACGTTGAAGCCGAGCTCGCGCAGCGCGTACTCGAGCTGACCATCGGCCCGCTGCGCCGAGGGGACCGAGTTGATGATCTCCTCGAGCCCGATCGTCGTTCCCTTCTTGATCGTGCCGGCCCCAATCTTCGCCGCCACCTTGTTTGCCGCTGCGATCGCCTTCGCCTCAGCCGCGCCGCCCTCGGCCTTGATGCCGAAGGGGGTCGTCGCCTCGCTGTTCTGCGGGCCCGCGGACCCGACCAGCTTGAGACCACCGCTGCCGCTCGGCGTGAATGCGGCGGCCGCCATCGCGGCGCGATTCGTGGTCTTGCCCGAGCTCGTGCTGCTGGCAATTGCGGCGATACCGGCTGCCAGCACGAGCATCGACATCAGCCCGAGCACTCGCTTCATCGGAAGTGCGACCATCACTCTCCTTCTCCCCGTCAATCAACCTTGCGGCCAATTGACCAACCGTTTGTTTGATATTGCGACTGTACGGCATGGTCCATCGGCGCGTCAATCCCGCGCCCACTCCCCTTTTCGCGATCGGCAAGCGCCCGCTGTGGCGACCGCGAAACACCCTCAGACCGCGACTGGAGCGTCCTCCTCGTAGCACGCTGAGATCAGGTTCGTGAGCGTGACCTGTTGATCGCGAAGCTCGCCCCTCAGGCGGCCTTCGCTCATGATCAGGACGCGCCGGCAGACCTCCTCCAGCTCCTCGAACTCCGAGGAGATGAAGATCACTCCGTGTCCGGCCTTGGCGAGACGCGCCATCAGGCCGTACACCTCGAACTTGCCCGACACGTCGATGCCGTGCGTGGGCTCGTCGAAGATGAAGATGTCGGCGCCGTGCTCGATCCACTTGGCGAGCACGACCTTCTGCTGATTGCCGCCGGACAGGAGCCGGACGGGCGAGTCGGGGCCGGACGCCTTGATCTTGAGGTCGTCGATCAGCTCGGCCGTGCGCGATCGTTCCCGGCCGACCCTGGGAATCGGGATGCCGGCGACCCGGCGGAACCGGCGTAGCACTGGGAGGGTGACGTTCTCCCGGATCGTGAAGTCGACGACCATGCCCTGCGTGCGCCGCTCCTCCGGCAACAGCACGATCCCGGCCTTGAGGGCACCGCGTGGGCTCGAGATCCGAACGGGGCGGCCCTGTACGAAGATCTCCCCCGATGTCGGCTGGTCGGCCCCGTAGATCAGACGCATCAGCTCGGTCCGGCCGGCCCCGACGAGCCCGGCGATCCCGAGGATCTCGCCGCGATGCAATGTGAAGCTCGCGTCCTCGACGGCACCGGTGCGGGCGAGCCCCTCGACGCGCAGCAGCTCCTCGCCGATCTCCGCATGGTGGTGGGCGGTGCCGGCGCCCGTCTCCTCCGTGATCTCCTGGCGCTTCGAGGCGGCGACGCCGGTGATGTGGTCGACGAGTTCGCCGTGGGTCAGCGACTTCGTCGCGACATCGGCGACCTTATAGCCGCCGCGCATCACCACAACGCGCTCGGTCAGCGTGAAGATCTCGTCCAGCCTGTGTGAGACGTAGATGACCGCGGTCCCGCCGCTGGCGACGCGCCGGATCACGCCGTGGAGGTGGACGATCTCGTCGTTCGTCAGTGACGCCGTGGGCTCGTCGAGGACGAGCACCTTTGCCTTCGCCGCCAGCCCGCGCGCGATCATCACCAGCCGCCGCTCGGCGACGCTGAGGGCGCCGTTGAGAGCCGTCGGGTCGATCTCGACCTCCAGCGAGCCGTGCAGGATCTCGCGCGCAGCCCTGTTCATCGCGGAGCGGTTGACGAGGGTCCCCACCCACCGGGGATACCGCAGCCCCAGCAGCACGTTCTCGGCGACGGTCAGGTTCGGCACGTCCGTCAGCTCCTGGTGGACGAACGACAATCCGTGCTGGGTCGCGTGCAGCGGCCCGCTGAGCTCGACGGCCTCGCCACCGATCAGGATCTCGCCGGACTCGGGCTTGACCGCGCCCGCCAGCATCTTGATCACCGTGCTCTTGCCGGCGCCGTTCGGCCCGACGAGCCCGAGGATCTCGCCCGGGGCGAGCGTCATGCTGAAGTCGCCGACTGCGAGCACGCCCGGGTAGCTGCGACGGAGGTTGCGCACCTCCAGCAACGTCGCCGCTGATCCGTCTGGGACCGCCGCCGGATCCGCTGCGGAGCCCGCGACCCGTGCCGGATCGCCTGTCCCATTGGGTGCTGTCGTGTCACTCATGCCATCTTCTCCCCGAGCCTGCTGAGCAGCATGGCCGTGATCAGGATGGTCCCCTGAACGACATTGATAATCCAGGTGGACAGGTTGAGCATCGTTAGGCCTGTCTGAATGGTCTCGAGGAAGAGGATGCCGACGACCGTGCCGAGGACGTTGAACTGGCCGGGCCGGAACGCGGCCGCCCCGAGGAACACGCCCGCGTAGGCCGGGAGCAGGTAGGGCGGGCCGGGGTCGGGCGTGTACGAGCCGCCGAGCGAGGTCAGCAGCACTCCGGCGAGGACCGCGCTCATCGCGATCAGCACGAAGCCGAGGATCCGCAGGGTCCGCACGCGGACGCCGGCCAGCCTCGCCGCTTCCGAGTTGCCGCCGATCGCGTACATGAAGCGGCCGATCTCGGTCTTCTCGAGCATGATCCACGCGAGGATCGCCACGACGGTCGCGATCCACACCTGGTTGTTGATCCCGAGGATCGCGTTGTGCTGAGCGATCCCCGTGAACGACTTCGGGAAGCCGACGAACACGTCGCTCTCGTGCGTGAACGCGAATTCAACGCCCGTTAACACGGTCCCCATCGCGAGCGTGATGATGAACGAGGAGCCACCGAGCACGGCGATCAGGAAGCCGTTGAAGCAGCCGAAGACGACGCCGACGACCAGTGCGATGATCACCGCCAGCACCCAGCTGACGTGGTGGCTGACGATCAGGATCGTCACGAGGCCGCTGCCGAGTCCGAGCATCGACGCGAACGACAGGTCGAAGTCGTTCATCACGAGCACGGCCGTCAATCCGATCGCCATGATCCCGGACGGGGCGCACTCCTCGAGGATGTTCTTCGCGTTCTCCGCCGTCGGGAACACCGATGGCTTCAGGGCGCTGAAGATTGCGATCATGATCAGGTACGCGACGACCAGTCCGTAGCGGAACAGGATTCGCTGGGCGACCTGGCGCGCGGCTCCCTGCTGCGGGCCTCCGCCGCCGGCGGCACCCCCGACCGTCTCGGCGCCCGCCGTGGGCGCGGCTACTGCGTGCTCAGTCATGTTCTCTCCTCTGGCGACCGATCGCTCGCCGCCGGTCCTCTCGGGTGACCTCCCGATCCTCGCTCGGGTGGCCACCGTCCCTCGACGCGATGGCGGTCATCGGCTAACTTTCTACCAAACGTTTGGCAGTTTGCCACCCCTCACCGCGGAATTTATGATTAGCGATTACTCCCACTTGGCCGGCCACCGGTTTCCCGGCGGCCGCTTCACGCTCAGCCCGCACCTCGCCTGGCTGTGGGCGGACTGCGCCATGGCCCGCCCGGACGCCGAGGTCGCCCACCCGACGCTCGCGTACTACAGCGCGATGCGAGGCTGTGGGATCAGCATCCAGGAGCTGTTCGACCTCGTCGGCGCCGATGCCGATTCGGGGGCCATGTTCGGCGAGTGTGTGATCGATCTGAGCGGAACCCTCGCGCCCGGCGACGTCTACGAGATCGAGGGCCGGATCGTCGACGTCGAGCGCAAGCACGGCCGCCGGGCGGGTACCTTCGACAAGCTGACGTTCGAGATGACCGGCCGCCGCGACGGCGACGGCGAGCCGCTGTTCCGCGTCACCAACACGTTCATCTTCCCGCGCCGCGAGGAGGCTGCAGCATGACCCAGGCGTCCGAGGTCCCGGCGATCGATCGGGCCGCTCTGAAGGCCGGAATGGAATTGCCGCCGTTCGTCGTCGACCCGGTCGACGCCCAGCGGATGAAGACGATGGCGGCACTGCTCGACGACCCCAATCCGATCCACTTCGACACCGACCTCGTCGTCGCGCTCGGCTACGGCGAGGCGCCGATCAACCAGGGCCCGACGACGATGGCCTACATGATGAACGTTCTCACGGAGGCGTTCGGCGCCGTGGCGATCCGTCGCTTCGAATGCCGCTTCCTCGGCAACGTCTTCGCCGGCGAGCGCGTCGAGTGCCGGGGCACGGTCACGGCCGTCGACGCGGCCGCCGGGACCGCTGAGATCGAGCTGAGCGCGGTCGCCGGCGATCGTCAGGTGCTCGGCGGCGCGGCAACCATCTCGACGGCGGTCTGACGCGATGTCGCGCGTCGAGCCGGTCCCCCTCTCGGCGGACGGCAACGCCATCACCAACAGCCTGCTCGCACGCGTGATGGGGCGCTGCCCCGATGTGCTCGACGCGTTCGGCCGGCTCGATGCCGCGATCCGCTTCCGCGGCTCGCTCGGCGGCGAGCTCTGCGAGGCGGTCCGGCGCGCGACCGCCGCGAAGGTCGGCTGCGTGTACTGCGCCTCGCTCGGCGATCCGGAGGCTCCGCCGCCAGGCCCCGGCCAGGTGCGGATCGGCCTCGCGACGGCGTTTGCGGACCTCGTCGCCGAGGATCCGAACGCGATCACCGACGCCCAGTTCGACGTGCTGCGCGAGGAGTTCAGCGAGGAGGAGATCGTCGAGCTGGTGGCGTTCATCTGCCTCGTCGGGATCGCGGGACAGATGTTCGGGGCCGTCCTCGGGCTCGAGGCGGCGGCTCCCGACGAGGCCGCGGCCTACCAGGACGTGCTCACGCGCCAGCAGGAGCGGGCACGGGCTCGCGCGATGGCGGCCGGCGAGCCGCCGGGCTGATGAGCGGCGGTCCAGCCGCGGACGCCGCCGCGATCCGCGAGCTGCTCGACGTGCGCGCGGTCGAACAGCTGCTCGTTCGCTACTTCGACCGGGTCGACGCCGGCGATCCCGACGGCGCCTCGCTCTGCTTCGCCCCCGACGTCGAGTTCGAGATCATGATCGGCAGGCGCAAGCAGGGCCGCGAGCGCTTCGCCCGCTCGCTCGCGCGGGTGCTCGCGCTCTATCAGCGGACCAGCCACCACCTCAGCAACATCACAGTTCACCTCGAGGGCGACGAGGCTGTGCTCACCGGCTACGTCTACGCCTATCACCGGATGCTCGGCAGCGGCGAGCCCTGGCACCTGTGGGCCCGGATCCACGATCGGCTCAGGCGCACCGAGGACGGGTGGCTGATCGCTGAGCACGTCCTCCACGGCGTCGATGCCGTGCCCCTTCGCGCGGATCTGCCGGCCGATTGGTACACCGGTCACCCCGGCCGTGGAGTCAACCACCCAGGCCCCAGCCTGGGGCCGATTGTCGAGTAATCCTCGTCAGCGTCCCACGCTCGCGCGGCCACCCGGCCCGCGATCGTGGACAACTGCGCCGGCTGTGGCCGCGGCCTCGCGCAGCGCCGCTTTGATCACCTTCTCCGTCGGCGTGCGCGGCAGCGCCGGCAGCACCTCGAGGTAGCGCGGCACCGCGAATGCGGGCAGCCGCTCCTCGCACCACCTCCAGAACGTCTCGGGCGTCCACTCGACGCCACCGTCCAGCACGAGGCAGGCCTTGATCTCGTCCTCGCCCGATTGCTCGTCCGCGGCGACCGCCACCACCGCCGCCTCGAGCACCGCGGGGTGCGCCGCCAGGACGTGCTCGACGTCGGCCGACGCGACGTTCTCGCCACGGCGGCGGATCCGGTCGGCGAGGCGGTCGACGAAATGCAGGCGGCCCGCTTCGTCGAAGCGGCCGGCGTCACCGGTGTGGAACCACAGGTTCCGCGTCGCGTCGGCCGCCGCCTGGGGATCCGCATTCAGGTAGCCGCGGGCGAGCGTCCACGGCAGCCGATTGCGGACGACGATCTCGCCCACGGCCCCCGCCGCCAGCTCCTCGTCCTGCTCGTCGACGATCGCCACCTCGTAGAACTCCTCGCCGACGACTCCCGCCGACGTGTCGGGCGAGCCGTCGAGCACGCGCCGCGCGATCATCCCGGTCTCGGTCGTCCCGTACGACGTGACGACTCGGTCCAGCGCGAAGCGGCGCGCAAGGCGCGCGGCGAGCTCCGGTACCCCCGGCACGATCCAGACGCTGCGCAGCGGCAGCTCGGCGTCGAGATCGTCTTCGGGCTGGCCCAGGACGAACTCGACCATCACGCCGAGCATCGAGGTGTGCGTCGCGCCGGCGGCCGCGATGCGCCCGCGCCAGCGGCTCGCCGAGAAGCGCTCCTCGATCCGGGCACGCCCGCCGACGATCAGCGTGCCGTACACCGTCATGTGGGCGTTGATGTGGAACAGGGGCAACTCGGTCAGGTACACGCTGTCTGATTGCATCGCGAGCAGCTCGGCGTTGCGCTCGTTGAGTAGGTGGCCGTGGGCGTAGGGGACCATCGCGCCCTTCGAGCGACCGGTCGTCCCGGAGGTGAAGAGCACCGCATAGACGTCCGCGGGCGAGAGCGCCACTCGAGGTGCCGGCTTGCGGGCCGGCACCTCGGCGAACCGGCGTGCCCTCAGTCCGCGAGGCATCGCCGGCAGCTCTCCCTCCCCGATCACGATCAGCTGCTCCAGGTGGGCGAGCCGCTCGGCGCTCGCCAGGACGGTCTCGACGTGCCGGTCCTCGACGACCATCACGCGAGCGCTCGTGAGGTTCGCGAGGTGTTCGAGCCACTCGCCGCGGTAATCGGTGTTGAGCGGTGCGTGGTAGGCCCCGAGCTTGTTCAGGGCGAACCAGGCGAGCACGAACTCGAGCCGGTTCCCCGACATCACGAGGACCCGGTCCCCGCGCGCGACGCCGAGGTCGGCGAGCCCGGCCGCGAGCCGCTCGCTCTGCTCGTCGGCCTCCGCGTACGTGACCGCCGCTTCGCGCGCCGCGAACGACAGGAACGGCCGGTCACCGAGCTCGCGGGCGCGCTCCCGGAGCAGCTCCGGCAGCACCCAGCGGCTGCGGTCGGGGACGACGAACGTCATGCCTGTCCGCCGCGGCCTTCCGACAGACGCTCGAGCGCGGCGAGGTCGCCGTGCAGGCGGGGCGCGGCGACGCCGGTGCGGTCGGCCTCGGCGACGAGGAAGCGATGGACGCCGTCGAGTTCGAGCGGCCGCCCGCGCTCGACGTCGACGAGCATCGACACGCGCACGTTGACCGCTCCCGCCGCGACGAGGCGCCGGCCGCGGTCCTCGGCGACCTGGAGCGCTTCGGCGAGCGGCGCGTCCGCGATCGTCCGCACCGGGAACATGCCGGCGAGGTCGGGCACGTCGACTCCGGCGGCTGCCGCGACCGCGATCCCCTCCCTGACCGCCTCGACGTAGTGGCGCCGCCATCCCTCGTCGAGCAGGATCGCGTGCAGCGGCAGGCGCGTCCGTGCCGTGAGCGCCATCACCGGCGCCGCGTGCACGAGCTTCCCCCACTCGGCCGCGAGGACCTGCTCGCATTCGTGCGCGTCGAGGCCGCCGCTGCGCAGCTGCTCCACGAGCCGGCCCGCGCGGGCGCTGGTGCCGGCGGGTAATTCGCCGACGTACGTCGCGCCGGCCAGTGACAGCCGCACGTGTCCGGGCGCCTCGAGCGTCGCGCCGACCATGCTGACCGCTCCCAGCACTCGCTCGGCTCCGCACCACCGTGCCAGCACCGCGTCCTTCGCGACGCCGTTCTGGACCGACACGGCGATCTCGACCCCGCCGCGCAGATGGTCGAGGCCGGCAAGCGCCGCCGCCGAGTCGTGAGCCTTGGTCGCCAGCAGGACGAGGTCGTGGTTCGTGACCGCATCCGGCCGCCATTCCGCGCCGAGCGCGACCGTCCACGAGGCGCCGCTCGCCTCCGTGACGAGCAGCCCGCCCTGGTCGCGGATCGCCCGCGCGTGCTGCTCGCGGGCGAGGAGCGTGACCTCGAGACCGCCACGGGCGAGGCACGCTCCGTACACGCTCCCGAGTGCCCCGGCGCCGACCACGAGCACACGCCGCCCGGTCAGGGCCGGCGGCCTGGCGGTGACGTTCACGCGCCCCCCGGTCTGTCGTGATCAGGCGATGAACATGGCGTGTGCGGCGCCGCTCGCCGCCGGCGGCGCCACGAGCGCGCCGGCGCCGGCGCGGATCTCGCCGAGCGCCAGGCCGACCGCCCACGGCATCGAGCCGGGTCCCTCGAGCTCGCCCGCACAGCCGCCGGCGGGCCGTCCGTCAAGCGCGCCCTCGGCGACCGCGTCGGCCCCGCGCACGAGCAGCGCCCAGCCGTCTGGCTCGCGCGCCGCCCGCTCGGCTGTCAGCTCGCCCTCCACGTCGATCAGCATCGCCGGCACGCAGATCGCCGCGTCGGCGCCGCTGCCCGCCCAGCGCCCGCCGAGTACGTGGACGTCGCCGCGGACGTCGGCGAGCGCGAGCCGCAGCCGCGCTCGCTCGCCATCGGCACCGGCGTTGCGCGCCCGCCCGCGGAGCAGTTCGCGCCGCACCTCGAATGAGTCGTACCAGCTCGTCTCCGCGTAGATCAGGCCGTCGCGCAGGTCGAACACGTCGACCGCATCGAAGCTGAGCGCGTGCCCGTTGGCGAGTTTGCCGTCGTAGTGGATCTCGACCGTCACCGTGTCGTCCGCGACGATCACGCGGACCGGATCGTCGTAATGCTCCGGGTAGATGCTGAGCGCGGAGCGGAAGTAGGCGGCCACCTGCTCGCGGCCCTTCTTGCGCGGGAATCCCGGAGCTTCGAGCTCGGCCTCGGGGTGGAACAGCTCGGCAAGGCCGTCCCAGTCCTCCGCGTTCAAGCGGTCGAAATACGCCTGCACCAGCTCGCGGGGATCCATTCGCTCCTCGTCCTCCTCGTCGGGAGCCACAGATTACTGCGTTCTACCTACCGTTTGGTTGGTGAGAATCAGCCGCCCGTCCCGGCGCCGAGCATCTTGCGCGCGTAGGCGGTGTCGTACCAGTTGGTGAGTCGTTCGATCCGTCCATCGCTGAGGTCGAACACATCGATCGCGTCGAAGCTGACTTCGCGTCCGTCCCTCGTCGCTCCGGTGAACGTGACCTCGACGGTGATCGTGTCGCCGGCGCTGATCACGCGAGTCGGCGCGTCCTCGTGGCGGACCCACGGGACGAACAGCCTCGGGAACAGATCCATCACCTCCTCGATCCCGTCACGCGGGCGTGCGCCGACGGCACGCATCGAGCCCCGCTCGTGCCAGAGCTCGCGCATCTGCTCCCAGTCCTCGGTGTCGAGGCAGTGGAAGTAGCGCCGTACGGTCTCCTCGTTGTTCACGGACCCTCCTGCTCGTTGGTCGCGAGCCAGTGCTCCTCCAGCCCCTCGGGGAGGGAGTCGAGCATCAGCCGCGGTTTGATCAGGCGGGCGATCCGTTCGACCGCCCGCGTGCGCGCATGCACCTCGAGTGGCTCGCACTCGGCGGCCGGCTCGAGCACGGCGATGTCGAGTCCCCAGGCATCGCGCTCGGCGCGCAGGGCGGCGACGAGCTCGTCGGGTTCGATCGCCCCGTCGGTGGAGATCGCGAACGGCCGCACCGCGACGCGACGCAGCTTCGTGGCTGCCGCCCCGAGTTGCTGCTCCGTCAATGCCCACGCACGCGCGGCGTCCTGCGAGCCGTCCGCTCCCGCGCACGCATGCGTGACCCCGAGCCGCCGTCCGGCGGCCGACACGCGCGCGATCCGGCCGGCGAGCCAGATCGGCAGTTCGAGTTGCGCGGGGGTCGGCGTCACGGTCACGCGCGTCTCCCTGACCGCGTTTCCCGGCCGGTGCGCCGGGATCCGCCAGCGCGGCCCCGCGTGCGCGAACGGCCGGCCGGCGCTCGCAGCGAGGACGACCTCGGCCGTCTCGCCGAGCAGTGTGGTGTCGCCGTCCTCCGAGGCGCCGTCGTCGTCGACGAGGACGAGGACGAGTCGCCCGCCGGTCAGGTTGTCGGCGACGGCCGCGTCCTCGGCGATCCGCAGCGGGTGCGGCCCGACGGGTACCGCCGCCGCGATCGTGATGCTCCGTGTGACGGCGGCGAGCGCAGCCGCGGCGGCGAGCGGCGAGCTGCTCGCCCGCTCCCCGACCCAGACGAGGTCGAGGCCTGCGGCTTCGGCGGCCCGCGCCTGCGCCTGGAGGGCGCTCAGGCACGGCGCGCCCGGTGCGGTGGCGAGTACGACGCCGAGCCTCACGCCGCCGCCCCCGGGACGGAGGGCAGCACGTGCTCGGCGACCAGCTCCATGTTGCGCCGGTGCGCGACGACCGCGCCATCGCTCGTCAGGTGCAGGACGACGAGCCCGACGCCGGCGTCCGACAGCTCGGCGAGACGCTCGGCGATCGCCTCGGCAGGTCCGATCAGAGCTGCGTCGACCGCTCGCGTCACCTGGCGCTCCAGCCACGCGGGCGCGGCAAATGCCGGCCGTCCATCGACCTCGTACCACGACCCCATGTATTCGCGCATCGTCCATCCGATCGCTGACCGGGCCGCGCGGTCCTCACGCTCGCTTCCGTCTGTGAGCCAGCCGTGGACGAGCAGCGCCGGCCGGGGATCGGGATGCCCGTGGGCGCCCGCGACCTCTGACGCACTCGCGATCAGCGCCTTGATCTGGCGGGTGTCGAGCGTCGGCGGCAGCAGCAGGCTGTGCCCGTGGCGAACGGCGCGCTCGATCGCCGCCGGGGCCATGCCGCCGACGAACACGGGTGCGACCGGCAGACCCCGCTCGCGGCGCCCGGCGAGTTCGCGCAACGCCGCCTCCATCGCCCTGCCGCGTTCGTTGCGAGCGCGCCCGAAGGCGTCGAATTCCAGATCGCGATAGCCGAGCCCGACGCCGAGATCGAGCCGGCCCGCGCCGAGCGACAGGACCGCGTCGATCTGCTCGAGCGCGAGATCGAGCTGCGGGAGCGCGAGCAGGTGCACGCCCGTGCCGACGCGCAGTCGCTGCGTGGCGCCGAGCACTCCGGCGGCAGCGACGAGCGGCGCCGGGCACCAGCCGTCATACCAGAAGTGATGCTCGGCGATCCACAGTGAATGGAAGCCGAGTTCGTCGGCGAGCCGGCCGTCCTCGATCAGCTCGGCGTACAGGGCAGCGTGCGCCGCGGGGCGGCGGGCTGTCGCCCGCATCGTCCACAGGCCGACACCGACCTCCATCAGGGTGCCGCTCCGATCACGGCTCTCGTTCCATTAGCCTGTCGCACAAGCTAACGTAATCATCATGCGCATGTTGAGGGTTGCCCGATGCTGACCGAACTCGACGACCTCCTCACCCACCAGACGTTCGACACGCACGACCGCGTGTTCATCGACGATCCGCGCTGGACGGAGCGCTTCATCATCGAGGTGCACGACCCGGGCGGCCGGATGCTGATGCACACGGGCCTCGGGATCTACCCGAACACCGGCTACATGGACGGGTTCGCGGTCGTCTGGCAGGGTGACGAGCAGCGCAACCTGAGGGTGGGGCGCACGCTCGAGCGCGACCGCTGGCGGCTCGGTGCCGGGCCGCTCGGCTTCGAGATCACCGACCCGATGCGTTCCTGGCGGATGTTCTGCGAGCCCGGCGAGCACGGCTTCGCGTTCGATCTGCACTTCGACCGTCGCACCCAGCCCTACCAGATGCCGACGCAGCGGATCGAGCGCGACGGGTTCCTGCTCGTCGGGTACTCCCACTTCGTCCAGGCGGGCACGTACTCCGGGTGGATCGAGATCGACGGCGTGCGCTATGGCGCCACCGGCTGGACCGGCGAGCGCGACCGCTCATGGGGCGTGCGCCCGGCGTCGGCGCGGGTCCGGCGCGGGCTGCACACCTGGCTGCCGATGCAGTGGGACGACCTCTCGATCTGGGTCTGGGCCCACGACGACGAAACCGGGCGCCAGGACGGGCTCTGCGGAGCGATCCGGCCGGTGGCCTCGCGGGATCGGGAACCCGGGGCGCCGGTGCCGGTCGTCAGCTACGAGCACGATCTCCAGCTCGAGCTGGTCGGGCCGCACCGCGTCCTGATCGGCGGCCGTCTGCGGATCGAGGGCGCCGACGGAAGCGTGCACGAGCTCGAGGTCGAGCCGATGGCGCCGCTGCTGTCGCTGATCGGTGGCGGCTACGGTGGCAAGGACCCCCAGGGCACACCCAAGGGGGAGCTGTTCGTCGAGCACGAGCGCTGGGCGACCGATCGGGACAGCTTTGCTCGGATCCCCCACTCGATCCTCGAGCGCTCGTGCCGCTTCACACGGGCCGATGGGCAGGTCGGCTACGGCGAGTTCGAGCTCTGCGTCGGCCGCCACGAGCGCTACGGCTTCGGCGACGTCGACTGAGGCTGGCCGGCCGGCCCGCCCGGTGTTACGCCGGGATGCCGGCGTCTGCGAGGGCGGGTGCGAGCTCGGTCGCGACCAGCTCGGCATGCCGGTCGGCGATCTCGTCCGGCATTCCGGCGATCGAGGCCCACAGGAAGATGTCCTCGACCGGCTTGGCCTCCAGCCACGGGCGGACGCGGGCGATCGCCTCCTGCGGCGTGACGACGTCGAACCTCGGGGAGATCGGCGGGTGCCGCCGCTCGCGGAGGGCGCCGACGTCGATCGGGCCGGCTGAGACGGTGCTCGCCCCCGTCGAGCCGTCGCTGCGGCCCTCCGCGCCGTAGCGGCTGTAGGAGCCACGCTGGTATTCGATGCACGGCGCGATCCGCGGGTACGTCGCCTCCGGGTCGTCGGCGAGGATCAGGTTCAGCAGGCCGGCACGGCGACCCGTGGCGGGATCGTGGCCACCGTCGTGCAGGCCCTCCTCGTAGGGCGCGACGAGATCGTCGCCGAGCCACAGCAGGCCGGTGCCCAGGCGCCCCGCCAGCCGGGCGCCGCGCGGTCCCATCACGCCGAGCCACAGCGGCAGGGGATCCTGCACCGGCCGGGGTGGCGCGAGGTCCTCCGCCCACAGCCGCCGGATCTCGAGCACTCGCTGCTCGAGCAGCCGGAAGCGGCGTGAGACGTCCTCGCCGTAGATCTCGAATTCGGGGACTCGATACCCCGCTCCGAGCCCGAGCTCGAGGCGCCCGCCGCTGATGATGTCGACCATCGCCGCCTGCTCGGCGATGTCGATCGCCGGATGCAGCGGTGCCAGGAGGACCGCGGTGCCGATCCGCACGCGCTTCGTGCGGGCCGCGATCGCGGTGCAGAACTGGAGCGGCTGGCTGAGGTAGCCGTCCTCGAACAGGTGGTGCTCGGTGACCCAGATCGAGCCGATCCCGAGCGACTCCGCCAGCTCGATCCGGTCGAGCGTGCGGGCGTACAGCTGCGTCCAGTCACGCCGCCAGCCGGGCGGATTGCGCAGGTCGTAGTAGAGGCCGACTCGCATGCTCCGGAGCGGTAACCTACCAACCGACCGTTTGATTTTCCAGCCGCCGGAGGAGGGCGAACGTGGCCGGACCAGGCCCAGCGTCATGGGTTGTCGACGTCGACGGCGTGCGCACCTACGAAGTCGCTCCCGCGATCTGGCGCCTGCGGCTGCCGCTGCCGTGGCCCGGGATCCCCGCCGTCAACGCGTACGCGCTGGGCCGTGAGGACGGTGGCGTCACGCTGGTCGACTGCGGGGGTGGGGGGGACCCGTCCTATCACGAGGCCCTGGAGGCGGCGCTGACCCGGATCGGGCACGCCGTCGAGGATGTCCGGCTCGTCGTCCTGACCCATTACCACTCCGACCACGCCGGAGCGCTGCAGTGGCTGACCCGGCGCAGCGGGTGCGAGGTCGCCGGGCACCCTGACTATGCACACTTCACCGACGGCGGTGAGCGTCCGGGCCAGATCGCGGCCGCGCGTCGCCGCCGGGCGCAGGCCGAGGGCGTGCCCGCCGCGCAGCTCGACGATGTCGCCTCGACGGCCGAGGAGACCGATGGGATCGATGCGCCCGTTCACCCCGCGCGGATCCTGCGTGAAGGCGACACTGTCACCTCGACCGCGGGGAGCTGGCGAGTCCTCGAAACGCCCGGACACTGCCCTTCCCACATCTGCCTGCACCAACCGGACCACGCGATCGCGCTCGTCGGCGATCTCGTCTCGCTCGAGTTCCATCCATGGTTCGACTACGGCTACTCGCCGGATCCGGTGCGCGAGACGCTCGTCTCGCTCGATCGCCTGCAGGCGATCGGCGAGCAGCGGCTCGTGCTTCCCGGGCACGGCCGCGCGCTCACGGACGTCCCCGAGTTGATCGCCGGACACCGTGACGGGATCGCGGAGCGGCTGGCGCTCGTGCGCGACGCGGTCGGCCGCGGTGCTCGGAACGGCTACGAGATCACCCTCGCCGTGTTCGGCCCGGAGCTCGGCGTCAGCGATCTCTCGTTCCGGCTGACCGAGGTGCTCGCGTATCTCCGGCACGAACGTCTGGCCGGACGGATCCTCCGCGAGACCGCCGCGGATGGGCGCTTCCGGTACGAGCTCGCGGCGTAGCCGCGCTCCTGGCTACTCGCGCGCGGCGAGCTCGGCCTCGAGCTGTTCGCCGAGGCGGTACTTCTGGATCTTCGTCGCCGACATCGGCCACTCGCTCACGAACCGGACATGGCGCGGGACCTTGAAGCTCGCGATCCGCTGCCGGCAGAAGTCGATCACGTCCGACTCGTGCAGCCGGTGGCCCGGGCCGAGCTCGATGAACGCAGCCGGAACCTCGGTCAGCACCGGGTCCGGGATGCCGACGACCTGGACGAGCTTGACGCCGGGGATCGTCGCGATCAGATCCTCGACCTCGAGCGCGGCGACGTTCTCGCCACCGACCTTGAGCATGTCCTTGAGCCGGCCGTGGTAGCTGAGGTGCCCGTCGGCGTCGAGCGAGCCGATGTCGCCGGTGTGCAGGAAGCCGTCGGCGTCGATCGCCGCGCGGGTGTATTGCTCGTCGCGGTAGTAGCCGGGAAGCCGGTTGAGACCGCGCACGACGATCTCGCCCCGCTCGCCCGCTGGCTGCGACATTCCCGTCTCGGGCGAGAGGATCCGCACCTCGTTGCCGGGCATCGGGGCGCCGCATGTCTCGAGACGCTGCGCATCCGTGTCGTCGAGTCCGTGGTAGCAGAGGGTGCCGCACAGCTCCGTCATCCCGTACGCGCCCACGAGCCGCGCCGGTGCGAACGCGTCGGCGACCAGCCGTTGCGTGTCCGGTGGCGCGATGTTGACGACGATCCGCGCGCCGAGCGGACGCAGTTGTTCGAACTCGGGGTGGTGCATGATCGCCATCGTCACCGGGGGAAAGCACGAATAGATGACGGCGGGACGCTCGCGTGCGAGCATCTCGAGCGCGAGATCCGCGTCGAAGTGGCTCATCCCGATGTACGTGGCCGCCGCCGCAAAGCAGGCGCACATCGGCAGCAGCGATGCGAGGTGGTACATCGGCATCGGGTCCCAGAACCGCTCACCCGTGACCAGCCCGAACTTGGCCGCGACCGCGAGGGCGTTGGCGGCGAGGGCACCGTGCTCGACGATGCAGCCCTTCGGCAGGGCGGTCGTCCCGGACGTGTACATGATCAGCACCGGGTCCTCGGCACGGGCGAGGTGGACGCTCGCCTCGGGCGCCGCGGCCCGCGCCTGCATCTCCTCCTCGGACAGGAAACCTCCGGCGCGACGCGCTCCGAGCAGGACCGCGGCTCTCAGCTCCGGAGCGTCGCCGAGCGCGAGCGCGCCCGGAGCGCGGGCGGCCGCGAGCTCCGGGAGGACGGAGCACACGAGGGCCACGAGGTCGACATGCTCGATCATCTGATCGGACGTGATCAGGGCGGTCATGCCGTTGCCGAGCACGTGGGCGAGTTCGCGCGACTTGAAGCGGACGTTCACCGGGATCGTCGCCACGCCGAGCATTGCGGCTCCGAGCAGGAACTCGACGAGCTCGGGCGAGCCCGGCATCAACAGGCCGACGGCGTCACCGCGCCGCAGGCCCAGCCCGAGCAGCTGCCGGGCACGCAGGGTCGCGCGCGCCGCGAGCTCGCCGTAGCTGAGACGCACACCGGGGAACGCGAGCGCGGTCGTCGCCGGCGTGGTCTGCGCCCGCTGCCCGAGCAGCCGCGAGATCGTGCCGGTCGCCGCCGGCATGGCAGGGTCCGCCTCGATCATCTCCGCCTCGGTCACGGACTCGCGTAATCTACCAAACGATTGGTAGAGCCGAGCACGAGTCCCCGCGTGACGCAGCCGCCTTCCAGCCCCGCCCAGCCGCCGTGGCCGCCGCTCGCAGCGGTGCAGCTTGCGCGCGCCGCTCGGTCGCTGGCGGTGGCCGCCGCCGCCTCCACCACCACCGACGCTGCGTTCCGCGCACAGCTCGAGGCGCTGGCGAGCGCCGTCGACTGCCTGGACGCGCAGTCCCGCGGCGCCGAGCCGGGCGCGGCCGCGGGCGACGGGGAGCTCGAGTCCGAGCTCGAGGCGGCGCTGCTCGCCGGCGACGAGGCAGCGGTGATCGCCGCCGCGCGGCAGCTCGCCGCGCGCCACCGGGCGCTCGCGCCGGCAGTCGACTGGTCGGCGGTCAGCGGTGGCTGACGCAGGCGACGCGGGCGCCGCCCGCGCCGCCGAGCTCGCGTCGTTCCTGCGCGGCCGGGGCACCGCGGCGGTCGTCGAGGTGACCGGCCGTGCGACCGTGGGCCTGTCTCAGGAGACGTGGTTCGCGCGCGTCCGCCCTGCGGCTGACGAGCCCGCGACCGACGTCGTCCTGCGCCTGCCGACGCAGGCCTCGGGCGCGCGGGCGATCGTCGCCCAGCGCATCGCGCTGCAGGCGGTGGCCTCGACTCCGGTCCCCGCGCCGGCGCTGCTCTGGTTCGACGACACCGCCGACAACTCGTTCGGCCGGCCAGTGATCGTCATGGAACGGGTCTCGGGAGCGGTTCCGGTCGGCTGGCACGCCGTGTCCGAGCCGGTCCGCGGAAGGCTCGCAGGCCAGGCCGTGGAGATCCTCGCGGCGCTGCACGGGATCGATCCCGCGCCCCTGGCGGGGCTGATCGGCGAAGGACGCTCGGCCCCGACGGAGCTCGGCTTCTACACCCGCACGCTCGCGCGCTTCGAGCCGCTGCCGGCGGTCCTCCGCGCCGGGCTCTGGTGGCTCGAGCGCCACCAGCCGGCGGTGAGCCCTCGCTCCGCTTTCGTCCACGGCGACTTCCGGATGGGCAACCTCGCGGTCCTCGGCGACCGGATCACCGGCGTCCTCGACTGGGAGATGGCCGCCCCGGGCGACCCGCTTGCCGATCTGAGCTGGTGCTTCATCCCGATCTGGCAGCTTCCGGGCGTCGACGACGCCGGGCTCATGCGCCGCTACGCAGAGCTCGCCGGCGTCGAGCTCGATCCCGAGCGCCTGCGCTGGCAGCGGGTCCTCGGGTACGTGCGGCTCGCGTACTACGTCCTGTCGGCTGCGCGCGCCTTCGATTCGGGGGCCTCCGACGACCTCAGGCTCGCGGCCCTGCGCCTCGCGCTGCCCGCCCACCTCGACCGTCTCGCAGCGACGCTCGCGGGCGAGGCGCCGCGTTAGAGTCGCGCGATGAGCCCGCCCGTGAGCCGAATCGAGGGTGCCGCGCTCGAGGTCCCGCTCGCGAGCTGGACGATCCCGGCCCTGCTGCAACGAGCTGCTGCGCTCGCGCCGGGCGAGGCGATCGTGATGCCCGGCGAGCGCGTCACGCACTCCGAGTTCGCCGGCCGTGCAGGCGCGTTCGCCGCCGAGCTGCAGCAGCTCGGGATCGCCCGGGGCGATCGCGTCGGGCTGCTCCAGCACGACTCGGCCGCCGCGCTGGCGCGCCTCTTCGGGACGATCTGCGCCGGGGCCGTTCCCGTTCCCGTGAACACGCGCTACAAGCGCCGCGAGCTCGAGCACCTGGCCTTCGACGCCGGCCTCTCGCTGCTGGTCACGAGCGCGGAGCACAGCGTGCTCGCGCAGGAGGTCGCTCGGCCGCCGGGCTGTGAGCTCCTGATCGTCGATCGCCTCGCCGGCCCGGGCCGCGCCGCGCGCGACCCGGGCGCGCCGCTGAGCCCCCTGTCGCCCGCGCCCGCGCCCGCGCCCGTGCCCGCGCTGGCACTGGCGCCGGCGGACGACGGCGTCATGCTCTACACCTCCGGGACGACCGCGAACCCGAAGGGCTGCGTGTACACGCACGCCGGCATGGTCGCCCAGGGCTTTGCCTACGCGCGCGCGCTCGAGCTGGTGCCCGAGGACCGCTACTTCACGCCGCTCCCGTTCTTCCATGTCAGCGCGATCGTGAGCATGCTCGCGGTGCTCGCTGCCGGCTGCACGCTGTGTCACGTCGGCGCCCGCTTCGACCCCGAGCCTGCGCTCGAGCTGCTCGTGCGCGAGCACTGCTCGATCGCGTTCCCCGCGTTCGAGACGATCTGGCTGCAGGTGCTCGCGCTGCCCGGGTTCGAGACCGCCGACCTGAGCCGGCTGCGGCTGACGGTCAACGTCGGCTCGCCGGGTTCGCTGCGGCGCATGCAGGCGGCGCTTCCGGCCGTCCCGCAGGTCTCGGCGTTCGGCGGCACCGAGTACGGCGGCTTCGCGACGCTTGGCCGGGCCGGCGAGTCGCTCGAGGCACGGGTGGAAACGTCAGGCCGTCCGCTTGCGGGCGTCGAGCTGCGTGCGATCGACTGCGAGACCGGCGCCGACGTTCCCGTCGGGGCGGTGGGGGAGGCGCTGATGCGCGGCCCGACTCGCTTCGCTCGCTATCACGGGGACGGGGATGCGACGGCCCGCGCGATCGATGCCGACGGCTGGTACCACTCGGGCGACCTGATCCGGATCGATGCGGACGGCCGGATCGCGTTCGTCGGCCGCAGCAAGGACATGCTCAAGGTCGGCGGCGAGAACGTCGCCGCCGTCGAGGTGGAGACCTTCCTGTTGACCCACCCGGCCGTGGCGATCGCCCAGATCGTCGCCGCCCCGGACGGCCGCTACGTCGAGGTCCCGGCGGCCTTCGTGCAGCTCAGGTCCGGGGCCGTGTGCTCGGAGCAGGAGCTGATCGATCACTGCATCGGGCGGATCGCGAGCTTCAAGGTGCCCCGCTACGTGCGCTTCGTCGAGGAGTGGCCGATGTCCGGCACGAAGATCCAGAAGTTCCAGCTCCGCGAGCGGATCGCGCGGGAGCTCGAGCAGGCGGGAATCAGCGAGGCTCCGAGGATCGTCTCGGGGACTCGCGCACCGAGATGACGGCGGCGGCGCGAACGTGGCGGTGAGCAAGCTGATCTCGCTGGCCGAGGCGACCGATCTCGTCGCGGATGGGTGCACGCTCGGGATCGGTGGCGTGCTCGCTCGCCGCAAGCCGATCGCGCTCCTCTCGTCGCTGCTGGCCGCACGCCGGCGACGGCTCCGGCTCGTGTCGTTCCTGGCCGGGCTCGACGTCGACCTGCTGGTCGCGGCTGCGGCCGTCACCGAGGTGCGGAGCGGCTACGTCGGCTTTGAGCAGCTCGGCTTCGCGCCGGCGTTCGAGCGCGCCGTCGACGCACAGGAGGTCCGCGCGCTCGAGTACAGCGAGATGCTCTTCACCGCCGGGCTGCGCGCCGCCGGCGCCGGGCTGCCGTTCATGCCGACCCGCGGCGCAGCCGGCTCGGATCTGCTCGACGAGCTCGGCCTGCGGTCCGTGCAGTGCCCGTACTCGGGCGAGCGCGTGACCGCCGTGCCGGCGCTCGCGCCCGATGTCTGCGTGATCCACGCCGACGCCGCCGATCAGCGCGGCAACGTGGCGCTCCCGGCCGTCCGTGACTTCCTGTTCGACAGCGATGCGCTGCTCGCTCGCGCCTCGCGCGCGGTGATCGTCAGCGCGGAGCGGATCGTCGCGACCGACGCGCTTCGCGGCAACGGCGCCCTGCTCTTCTCCTATGAGGTCGACGCGGTCGTGCACGCGCCGCATGGGGCGTGGCCGACCGGGGTCCCGGGCAGCTACCAGCCGGACACGGCGCGGATCGCGTCGTACCTGGCGGCGGCGCGGTCGGACTCCGCCGCGGCGGCCGCGGCCGCCGCGGCGCTCGCCGAGGAGGTGCGGATCCGGTGACGCACGATCATCCGCCGACCGTGGACGAGCAGATCGCGTGGTGCCTGGCGCGGCGCTGCCGGCCGCGCGATGTCCTCGTGATCGGCGTCGCCACCCCGCTCGCGGCCGCCGCGGCCCACCTTGCGCGCTCGCTGCTGGTCCCGGACATCGTGCTCCTCGCCGCCACGGCGGTCGATCCTCCGCCCGGCGACGCCGCGCTGGCGATGGTCAGCCCGGAGTGGCTCGCGGAGCGGTGTGTCGGGATGCTCGCGCAGCCCGAGATTCTCGACGCGATCGCCCGCGGCCGGGTCACGCTCCAGTTCATCAGCCCGGCTCAGGTCGACGGGCGCGGGACCCTCAACGCGAGCCGGGTGCGTCGCCCCGACGGCACCCTGCGCCGCCTCCCGGGCAGCCTCGCGATCGCCGACACCGCGGGCCTGCTCGAGCGCCTCGTCGTCTACCGCGCCGATCACTCGCCGCGGTTCCTCGCCGAGCAGGTCGACTTCGTGACCGGTGCGCCCGGGCGGGTCGAGGCGATCGTCACGTCGCGCGCCGTGCTCGAGCGCGAGGACGGCGGCTTCCGGATCGCCTCGATCCATCCCGGCGAGACCGTCGACTCGGTCCTGGAGGGCTGCGGCTTTGCGCTCGCACTCCCCGCCTCGCCGGTGCCGGTGACCGAGGCGCCGCCCCCGGAGGCGCTGCGGCTGCTCCGCACGGAGATCGATCCACACGGAATCCGGCGCCTCGAGACGCGCGATGGTCGTGCTCAGGCGCTTGCGGCGCTCGCGGATCTCACCGCGCGGGCCGCCAGCTCGGCCGCGCCGGCCGCCTGAGCCACGCTCACCACCGAGCCGGCGTCTACGGGCGGAACGGCTCCCCGTGGATCGAGCGCAGGAGCCGCGCGCGCATCGCCTCCGCGACGAGCTCGATCCGCATCCCCGCCGCATCCGCGCGGTGGTAGGTGAACGGGACGCCGTGCGGACGCCCGTCGATCGCGATCGGCAGTCCGGCAGCTTCGAGCGCCGCGACGTCGGCGTCGAGGTCGTGCGAGAAATAGCCGACGTGGTCGATCCGGGGCCCGCTCGCCGAATCCCACTGGCTGCCGGGCGACCCCTGGATCAGCTCGTAGTACGGCGGCCCCTGCGGCGCGTACGCGACCCGGATCCGGTCGCCCGCGTAGACGCTCTCATGCGGCGGGTTGAACGTCAGCCCGAGCGCCCGCGAGAGCTCTGTCACGGCCAGCTCAAAATCCGGGACGACGATCCCGACGTGGTAGTAGCTGTGGGGATAGAACCCGGCCTCGGCGTCGTCGACCATGGCGCTACAGGCCGAGCGAGCGGCCGATGATCTCCTTCATGATCTCGCTCGTGCCGCCGTAGATCCGCTCGACGCGCGCATCGCGCCAGCGCCGGGCGATCTCGTACTCCTCCATGTAGCCGTAGCCCCCGTGCAGCTGCATGCCGAGATCGACGGCGCGGAACTCCAGCTCCGTCGACCACAGTTTCGCCTTCGCCGCCTCGACCGCGCCGAGCTCGCGGCGAACGTGCGCGGCGATGCAGCGATCGACGTACACGCGGCAGATCGAGACGTCTGTCGCGAGGTCGGCGAGCGAGAAGCGGTTCGCCTGGAAGGAACCGACCGGCTGCCCGAACGCGTTGCGCGATCGCACGTGCTCCAGCGTGATCTCGAGCGCCCGCTCCGCGCTGGCGGCGGCCGTCGTGGCGATGCCGAGGCGCTCCTGGGCGAGGTTGCGCATCAGCTGCTGGAGGCCGCGTCCCTCTTCGCCGATCAGGTTCGCCGGCGGCACCGCGACCGACTCGAAGAACAGCTCGGCCGTGTCCTGCGCCCTCCGGCCGACCTTCACGAGCTTGCGCCCGCGCTCGAATCCGTCCATCTCGGCCTCGACCACGAACAGCCCGAGGCCCTCGGTCTCGCGCCCGCGGATCCGGGCGGCGACGATCACGAGGTCGGCGTGGATCCCGTTCGTGACGAACGTCTTCGACCCGGTCAGCTCCCAGTGATCGCCGCGCCAGGTGGCGGTCGAGGCGATTCCGCGCAGGTCGGACCCCGCGCCCGGTTCGCTCATCGCGATCGCGACGATTCGCTCGCCCGAGCACACTCCGGGCAGCCACCGGGCCCGCTGCTCCGCGGTCGTCAGCTCGAGCAGGTAGGGGATCACGATGTCGTTCGTCAGCGAGAAGTTGTCGTACACCGTGCCGGTGTAGGCGACCTCCTCGTTGATGATCGCGTTGAAGCGGAAGTCCTCGATGCCCGCGCCGCCGAGTGCCTCGGGAGCCTCGAAGCCGACGTAGCCCTGGGCGGCCGCCTTGCGCCAGAAGCCGCGGTCGACGAGGCCGGCCGCCTCCCACTCCTCGGTGTGCGGCACCGCCTCGCGCAGCAGGAAGCCGCGCACCGACTCCCTGAACGCGTCGTGCTCGTCCTCGAAGATCTCGCGCCGCAGGCCCCCGCTCGCCGAGGTCGTGGCGCCCAACTCAGTGACCTCCGAGCCCGGCCTCGGTGACCCGTGGCCGGCTGCCCCAGGCGTAATCGATGCCCTGCACGAGGAACTCGCGCGTGCGGCGCGGATCGATCACGTCGTCGAGGATGATGTTGGCCGCGGCCTCCCACGGCCGCTCCTCGGCCGCCCATTCGCGCTCGAGTTCGAGCGAGAGCGCGTCGTGCGCCTCCACCCCCTCCTCCTCGAGCACCCGCTCGAGCCGGCGGCGGTGGACCGTGCGGACGCCCGTGTTCGGGAGCATGAACCCCATGTCGGCCGTCGGCCACGCCACGAGCAGGTCGGGGTGGACCGGCCGGCCGCCGAGCGCGATGTGACCGCCGCCGTACGCCTTGCGCACGACGACCGCGAGCTTCGGCACCGTCGCCCGCGCGAGCCGCGCGACGAGGTGGTCATAGCCGGCGAGGATCCCCGCGCGCTCCGCGTCGGACCCGATCATCAGACCCGGAACGTCCTGCAGGAACACGATCGGGAGGTTGAACGTGTCGCACATGTCGGCGAACGCCTCCTCCTTCTTCAGGGCGGGCACGTCCATCACCCCGGCTCGCTGCATCGGCTGGCTCGCGACCACTCCGACCGCCTCGCCTTCGAGCCGGGCCAGCGCGCAGATGACGCTGCGTCCGTACCGCTCGCTCCACTGCATGATCGAGTCGCCGTCGAAGATCGACTCGAGCACGCGACGCATGTCGTAGCCCCGGCGTGGCTCGGTCGGAACGAGCCGCAGCAGCCCGTCCGGATCGCGCGCCGGTGCGAGCGCGGCAGCGGAAGGTGCCGGGTCGCGCGCCGAGTCCGGCATGTAGGACAGGAAGCGCTTGACGGCCTCGAAGCACGCATCCTCGTCGTCGACCACCATGTGCGCGGCGCCGTTCGTCTCGGCGGCGACGGCCGGGCCGCCGAGCTCCTCGCTCGAGATGTCCTCGCCGATCGCGGCGCGGACAACGGGCGGGCCCGACAGCGCGATCGCGGCGCTCTTGACCATCACGACGAAGTTGCCCATCGCCGCGTGGAGAGCGGCGTCGCCGAAGCTCGGACCGACCGCGGTGCAGACGCGCGGGATCGCCGGGCAGCCCGGGGGTGACTGCAGGAACGTCGCGAAGTCGAACGGGACCCCTGAGAAGCGCCAGCCGAGCAGATCCGGAATCCGCCCCCCGTCGTTGTCGGAGATGCAGATCAGCGGCAGGCCCTTGCGACCGGCCCATTCGGCGATCCGGCCCTGCTTGCGCATGTTGACCGGCGCGGTCGTTCCGGTCAGCACGGTGGTCTCGACCGCGAGCACGCACACCTTGCGGCCGCCGACGCGGGCGAGGCCGGTCACGATTCCGTCGCCCGTCGTGGCGAGGTTGTCGCGGCGGAGTTCCGGCTCCGCCAGCATTCCCAGCTCCAGCCAGGAGCCCGGATCGACGAGCCGTTCGATCCGCTCGCGGGCGGTCAGGCGGCCCGAGGCGTGGATCCGTTCGATCCGCTCCGGGCCGCCTGCCTGGAGCGCCGCCGCGCGTCGCTGCTCGAGCTCGGCGACGAGCTCGTCGGCCGTTGGCGCCGCGACGGCGACGCCGGCGGTCGCGGGACGGCCCTGCTCCGGAACGTCTGCCGTGTCCTGGGCCATCATCACCTTCCGTGGAACCGGGGCGCGCGCCGCTCCTTGAACGCGGCGATGCCCTCTTCGAAATCCTGAGTGCACTGGAGGAACGAGACCGCGTCGAGCGCGTGGCTCCACGCTCCCGGCTGCTGCTGCGACACAAGCTGCTTGCCGAGCGCCATCGCCATCGGCGCGCGCGCGGCGATCGCCTCGGCGAGCCGCTCGGCGCTCGCGAGATGCTCGCCCGCCGGTGTGACGATGTTGACGAGCCCGGCGAGCCTGGCCTCCTCGGCGTCGAGGTTCTCGCCGGTGAACATCATGTACTTCATCCAGTGCAGATTGATGTGCGCGAGGCCGCGCGCGACGCCGGGGCCCGGGATCAGGCCGACCATGCCCTCCGGCAGTCCGAAGCGCGCCGTCGCGTCGGCGACGACGATGTCGGAGACGATCGTCAGCTCGCAGCCACCGCCGAGCGCGAACCCGTGGACCGCCGCGACCGTCGGCTTGCTGAAGCGTTCGACCGCCTCCATCGCCCCGATCGCCTCACGCAGGTACGCACGCCGGTCGCCGGCGTGCGTCAGCTCTCCGAAGCCCTCGATGTCACCACCCACGCAGAAGCACTTGCCGGCGCCGTGCATGACCAGCACGCGGGTGTCAGGGTCACTGTCGAGGCGCTCGAGCAGCGCGACCAGGTCCGTCCAGAACGACCGCGTGAGCGCGTTCAGCTTCTCGGGTCTGTTCAGCGTCACCCATGCGACCGGACCCTCGTGTCGGACGGCGATCATCGGCGCGATGCTAACATGACCGCGCCGCAAAATTCTACCGGTCGCTTGTTTGATTTTTTTCCCGTTACGAGACCGGCGCGAGTTCCAGTTCTTCGATCAGGCGCTGGCGCAGGGGCTCCTTCTGGACCTTCGTCGCGGACATCGGCCACTCGGTTACGAACCGGACATACCGCGGGATCTTGAAGCTCGCGATCTGTCCGCGGCAGTGGCCGATCAGCTCCTCGGCCGTCGCGCTCGCGCCCGGCCGCAGCTCGACGAACGCCGCGACGACCTCGACCAGCCGCTCGTCGGGAATGCCGACGACCTGGGCGAGCTTGACCGCGGGGTGCAGCGCGAGCTGTGCTTCCACCTCCGCGGGGGCGACGTTCTCGCCACCGACCTTGAGCATGTCCTTGAGGCGACCGATGAACCGCATCCGCCCATCGCCGTCGAGCGAGCCACGGTCGCCCGTGTAGTACCAGCCGGCGCGATCGAACTGCGCCGCGGTCTTCTCCGGATCGCGGTGGTAGCCGTCGCAGAGCGAGACGCCGCGGATCGCGATCTCGCCTTCGGCGCCGACCTGGAGGTCCAGCCGTGTCTGCGGGTCGACGATCCGGACCTCTGCCCCCGCGACCGGGTTCCCGACCGTCTCGACGCGGACCCCGAGGTCGTCGTGCATCCGGTTGTTCGTGACCGGGCCGCCGCCCTCCGTCAGCCCGTACAGAGACAGTTGGGTGACATGCGGGAGCGCCGCCTGCATCTGGCGCAGCGTGTCCGGTGGCGCCACGTTCAGGATCGCCCGTGCCGACGAGAGCGCGTCGGCGCTGAAGCGCGGGTGGGTGAGGATCGCCTGGGTGATCGGCGGGTAGGCCGGGTAGAGGATCGTCGCGCGCTCACCGGCGAGCAGTTCGAGCGCGCGGTCGGCCTCGAAGTGGGCGTCGGACAGGTTCGCGGCGCCGGTCGCGGCGCACATCAGCATCGGCCCGATGCCCGCGAGATGGAAGAGCGGGCAGGGCGCCCACAGGCGGTCCTCGGCGGTCATCGCATAGATCGCCGCGATCTCGGTCCAGCAGCGGACCAGCGCCTCGTGGGTGAGCAGGCATCCGCGCGGCTTCGAGGTCGTGCCCGACGTGTACAGGATCAGCGCCGTTGCGCGCACGCGAACCCCGAGCCGGCGCCGCTCGAGGGCGGCGTCGTCGACGTGCGCTCCGAGTTCGAGGAACTCCTGCTCCGGCACGGTGCCGGGGCTCCGGCGGGCGCCGAGGACCACCACGGACCGCAGCTCGGGGGCCTCCGCCGGCTGCAGGCGCCGCGGGTCAGCGCCCTCGCCGAGGCCCGGGAGCGAATCCGCCAGCAGACCGAGCAAATCGACGTAGTCGTCGATCCGATCGCTCGTCAGGATCACGGCGAGGTCCGCGTTGGCGACGACATAGGGGAGCTCTGCGGCGCGGTAACGTGTGTTGATCGGGACGAGTACCGCACCGGCAAGCGCGACGCCGTAGATCGCCGCGAGGCAGTCGGGACTGTTCGCCATCAGCACGCCGACGTGCTCGCCCGGCTCGATTCCGATGCCGATCAGCCCCCGCGCGAACTGCTGTGCGCGAGCGGCGAGCTCGGCGTACGTCAGCCGCTCGTCCGGGTGGACGACCGCATCGCGGTCGGCGTGGAGCGCCGCGCTCTGCAGGAGCAGGTCGCCGATCGTGATCGCTCGGGCCCAGCCGGCGTCGCCATGTCTGTCCATCTCGCTCCTCTCTCGAAACCGTGCCGCGCTGCTCCTCGCGGGCCGCGGCCCCAGTCTGCCGGGTCCGCTTCGCGCGGTCCACTTGCCCCGTCGAATATGTTCATATTTCCCCGTCGTCACACGCGGCGGGCGTGAAGAGGTGATCAATGTGAGTACTTCGCTCTCAGACCAATCGCTCGACCAGAGCTTCCTCGATCCGGACGTGATCCGGGACCCCTACCCGTTCCTCGCGGCGCTCCGCGAGCGCGATCCGGTCCACTGGAGCGAGGTCCATCACGCCTGGGTGGTCACACGCTACGCCGACGTCGTCTCGGCCTTCGGCGACTCCCGCCTCTCCTCCGACCGCGTCAAGCCGATGCTCGAGCGGCTCTCCGACGAGCGTCGCGAGAAGGCCGGTCGGATCATGGAGATGATTCAGGAATGGATGGTCGTCACCGATCCGCCCGTCCACACGCGGCTGCGCAGCCTCGTCGCCGTCGCCTTCAATCCCAAGCGGATCGCCGCGAGCGAGCGCCGGATCCGCGAGCTGGTCGACGAGCTGCTCGACGAGTTCATCGGCAGCGGCAGCGAGGACTTCATCGGCGGTTTCTCGTTCCCGTTGCCCGCGACCGTGATCGCCGAGCTGATCGGCGCACCCGTCGAGGACCGCGACAACTTCCGGCGCTGGTCCGAGGATCTCAGCGCGATCGCGTTCGGTGCGGCCGGCGAGGGTCGCGCAAGTCGCCACGAGATCTCGCAGCGTGGGCTCGAGGAGATGCTCTCCTACTTCGGTGAGCGGATCGATTACGCCGAGGCGCACCCGGGCGAGGACATGATCAGCGGGCTGCTCGAGGGCGACGGCAAGGGCAACCGGCTCGAGCGCGACGAGATGGAGGCGATGTGCGCGCTGATGCTGTTCGCCGGGCACGAGACGACGATGAACCTGCTCAACGCGATGGTCCTGCACGTGACCGGCAACCCCGACCAGCTGAAGATCCTGCAGGGCGCCCCCGAGGAGGTTCCCGGCGCGGTCGAGGAGGTGCTGCGGTTCGACGGCCCGATCAAGGTGCTCCACCGCGTCGCCATCGAGGACATGGAGCTGCACGGCAAGATCATCCGCGCCGGCGAACGGGTCTTCCTCAGTCCCTCCGGTGCCAACCGCGACGCCGAGCGGTTTGCCGACCCCGACCGGCTTGACATCACCCGCGCGCCCAACCCGCACGTCGCCTTCGGCCGCGGCGTCCACACGTGCATCGGCGCCCAGCTGTCACGCCTCGAGGGGCGCGTCGCGTTCACGCGGCTGCTCGAACGGCTGCCCGGTCTGCGCGTGCCCGAGCAACCACTCGAGTTCGCCCCGGTGCTCGCGGCGCGGGCGCTGACGGGCCTGCGCGTCGAGCACGACGCGAAGTAGCGCATCCAACGCTCAGTCCGCCGCGAACGCCGACCCGTCACCGGGCGCGAAGAACGCCCAGTCGCGCAGGCCCCAGCCGCCGTCGACCACGAGCGTCGCTCCGGTCACATACGACGCCTGGCGGCTGAGCAGGAACGCGGTCGCGGCGACGATCTCGTCCTGCGTGCCGAACCGCGCCATCGGGATCGCGCCCTGCACCCGGGTGCGGACGGCGCTGTCGCTCCACATGCCCTCGTCGGCACCCTCGGTCGAAACCGCGCCTGGGGCGACGACATTGATCCGCAGCCCGTAGCGTCCCCACTCGACCGCCAGCGAGCGCGTCAGCGCCTCGAGGCCCGCCTTGGCGGCGCTCGAATGCGCGGCGCCGGGCACCTCGCGCGAGCCGAGCGCACTACCGACGTTGACCGCCACGCCGCCCTGCCCCGCCTCGATCAGCGCGGTCGCCCAGCGCCGCAACGTCATGAAGGCGCCCGCGAGGCCGACGTCGACGACGGACCTGAAGCCATTCGGCGAGATCTTCTCGGCTCGTGCGAGGAACGCGCCGGCGGCGGCGTGCACGAGCAGCGGCACGGGCCCGCCGCGCGCCTCGGCGGCGGTGAACACGCGATCGAGGTCGTCCTCGTCGCGGACACTGCCCGGCTCGGCGTGGACGGGGCCGGGCAGCCCGCCGGCGAGGCCGACCGTCTCCAGCAGCGGCTCCTCGCGACGGCCCATCACCGTGACGTCGACGCCGGCCTGCGCCAGCGCGAGCGCGACCGCGCGCCCGAGGCCGCTGCCGCCGCCCGTCACGAGCGCGCGGCCGTGGGCGGGTTGCAGCTGCCAGGGCGACGGTGAATCGTGCAAGAGAGCCTCGTTTCGGGACGGACGGAGGGCGGACACCGAGGGCGGGCGATCGAACCGAGCGGCCGGTCGGGCGCCAAGTATGATCATATTTGTGAGTGTTGCTTCGGGGGGGCTCAGGGGAGCGATTGCGCCGGAGCCGGCACTGCGCAAAGCGCGTGCCAACCTCAGCGGGCTGCGCCCGATCAGGCTGTACGAGCGCTGTGAGGCCGCCGCCGCGCTGCTGTGGCTGAACACCCTGCCCGACACGCCGCTGCTGACCGTGCAGCGCCTGCCCGAGATCTGGCGCTGGCGCGCCAATCCGGCCGGGATCGTCGTCCTCGGTGCGGCGCGCAATCCTCGCCGGACGGCGATCGTCGACGGTGGCGACGCCGTCACCTACGCCGAGCTGAACCGGCGCACCGATGCGCTCGCGGCGAGCTGGCGGGCGGCGGGGTTCGGCGAGCAGACGACGATCGGGATCCTCGCCGGCAACGGCCGCCGGTTCATCGAGACGAGCCTCGCCGCCGCCAAGCTCGGCGCCGACGTCGTCTATCTCAACGGCGCCTTCTCAGCGCCGCAGGTCGCCGCCGTGGTCGCGGCTGAGGGCATCGAGCTGCTGGCGTTCGACGATGCGCACGTCGCCGCCGCCGCGCAGGCTCATCCGCGACTCGCGATCGGCGCCGGGGAACTCGAACAGGCGTCGGCAGGTGTCGCGACGTCGCCGCTTCCGGTGCCGGGCCGGGTCGGCCGGCTGATCGTCCTCACGTCCGGGACGACGGGCCACCCGAAGGGCGCTGCCCGCAGCGGGCGGATGAGCAACCCGCTCGATGCTGCGGGGATCCTCTCGTGCATTCCGTTCGCGCCGGGCGAGGTCGGACTGGTCGCCGCGCCGCTGTTCCACGGCCTCGGCCTGTTCACCTCGAACCTGATGCTGGCGCTCGGCGGCACGCTGATCCTGCGCCCCCACTTCGATCCTGAACGCACGCTCGCCGAGATCGAGGAGCGGCGGGTGACCGTGCTCGTCGGCGTTCCGTTGATGTTCGCGCGGATCCTCGATCTGCCGCGTCGCCGCAGCCGGCAGTACGACACCTCGAGCCTGCGGATCGTCGTCTGCGGCGGCGCTCCGCTCTCGGGCGACCTGGCCGGCCGCTTCATGGATCGGTTCGGCGAGATCCTCTACAACGTCTACGGCTCAACAGAGACGGCGCTCGCGACCGTCGCCGCCCCTCGAGACCTGCGTGGCGCGCCGGGCACCGCCGGGCGTCCCGTCCCCGGCACGCGCGTCGCGGTCCTCGACGACGCCCGGCGGCGGGTTGCGCCCGGCACGACCGGGCAGGTATTCGTCTCAAGCTCGTTCGGGTTCGACGGTTACACGACCGGCGGCGGCAAGGAGCGGATCGGCCGGCTGATCAATACCGGCGACCTCGGTCACCTCGACCGTTCCGGGCGCCTCTTCATCGACGGCCGTGACGACGACATGATCGTCTCGGGCGGGGAGAACGTGTATCCGGCGGAGGTGGAGGAGCTGCTCGCCCTCCACCCGGACGTGTCGGAGGCGGCCGTGATCGGCGTCGCCGACGGTGACTTCGGTCAGCGACTGAGCGCCTTCGTCGTGCGCCGCGAGGGCAGTCAGGTGGGCGAGACGGAGTTGAAAGCCTACGTCCACGACCGTCTCGCGCGCTTCAAGACCCCCCGCGATGTGATCTTCGTCGCTAGCCTCCCACGCACGGCGACCGGCAAGGTGGTCAAGCGGGAACTGCGGGCGCCGGCGGACGGCCGGCGCAGCGTCGCACCCGAGATCGAGAGGGACGAGTGATGGCGAAGGCAAATCCACCGGCCTGGAAGGCTGCGGTCGACCGCGTCGATCGGATCGTCACGCCGCGCGCCGACGCGATCGTGCGGACGAACGCGTTCGCCGACGCGATCGCTGCGGTGATCCGGCTGGAGAGCCAGGCGCGCCGGCGCGTCGAGCGCCAGACGAGCAGGGTGTGGCACCTGTGGAACCTGCCGACGGCGACTGACGTCAAGCGGGTGCGCTCGCAGCTGTCCGCGGTCGAGGCCCGCTTGCGGGACCTCTCCGAGCGGCTCGAGGAGGCCGAGGAGGCGCGCCACGCCGAACAGGCCGCCGTGAGCGGTCCGCCGGACGGTACGAGCCCCGCGCCGGACGGCGACGGCGACGGCGACGGCGACGGCGATCCTGCGGCGGCCGCGACCGTCGGCAACTCCGATTAGCACGCGCGCCGATTCCCGGCCAGGGCCTCATCGACTCGGTCAGGCGCGATGCCGAGCGTTCGCTGTTCCGCGCCCGCAACGGCATCAAGTACGTCGCCGGCGTCGGCCGCCCACAGGTCGGGCTCTCGCCTCGCGAGGTGATCTGGGAGCGTGGCAAGGCGCAGCTGTGGCGCTACGGGAGCGAGCGGCGAACGCGGCGGCCGGCGCTGGTGATCGTCTTCAGCATCCTTGGCCGCAGCTATGTGCTCGACCTGCGGCCCGGAAACAGCTTCGTGCAGCGGCTGCTGGAGGCGGGCACCGACACGTTCCTGGTCGACTTCGGCGTGCCGGACGAGGTCGACTCCGCCAACACGCTCGAGACATATGTCGACAACTACCTGCCGCGCGCGATCCGCGCTGCCGCTGAGGAGACCGGCGAGGACGTCGACCTGCTCGGCTACTGCTTCGGCGGCATCCTGACCGCGCTGTGCCTCGCCGGCCATCCCGATCTGCCGGTCCGCCGCGCGACCCTGATGGCCACGCCGATCGACTTCTCGCGCGTCGAGGGCGTACTCGCGCTGTTCGTCCGCCGGCGGCTCGAGGTGCAGGAGATCCTCGACGACACCGGCAACGTGCCGGCCGACGCCGTGTACAGGATGTTCCGCGGCTTCAAGCCGACGTCTGACATCTCCGCGTACGCCACCCTCTGGGAGAATCTCTGGAACGATGAGTTCGTCGACGGTTTCCAGGCGATGAGTCAGTGGGTCCGCGACCAGGTGCCGTTCCCGGGCCAGTGCGCGGCACAGTGCGTCGAGCTGCTCCTGCGCCAGAACGCCCTCGTCGACGATCGGGTCCGGCTCGGCGCGCGGCGGGTCTCGCTGAGCTCGCTGCGCAACCCGCTGCTCGTCGTCACGGCTGCGCACGATCACATCGTCCCGCCGTCGATGGCCAGGCCGATCATCGACCTCGTGGGCAGCCCTGTGGTCGAGGAGCTCTCGGTTCCGGCCGGACACGTTGGACTCGTCACGAGCCGCCAATCGGTCCGGCACACCCTTCCCGGGATTCTCGAATGGATGGATCGACCGACCTCCTGAGCGGCCTGCGCCGCATCCACGCGGGCGACGAGGAGGAGCTGATCGAGTTCCTGGCCGCGCTGCCCGAGGGTGATCGCACCTTCCTGAAGGAGGCCGACGATCGCGCGACGATCGAGTTCTGGTGCCGCGACCTTCGCTCGACGCGCTGGGTGCTCGAGCGGGACGGCCGGGTCGAGGCCTATCTCGCGATCATCCCCGGCGTCGGATGGAGTCACCACGTCGGGGAGCTGCGGCTGATCGTCGCCGCCGGCGCGCGGCGGCTCGGACTTGGTCGGGCGCTCGCCCGGCACGGGCTGCTCGAGGCGCTCCGGAGCGGGCTCGCGAAGGTCGTCGTCGAAGTCGCGGCCGAGAAACAGGGCGATCTCGACATGTTCACGAGCATCGGCTTCAAGGCCGAGGCGCTGCTCGAGAATCACGTCCGCACGCGTGAGGGCCAGACGGGCGACCTTGTGATCCTCAGCCACGACGTTGAGGCCGTCCGCGACTCGATGCACGCGCTCGGGATCGACGAGGCCACCGGCGTTGACCTCGGAGCCGGCGCGTGACCGCCGCCGCCTCCCGCCGCCGGCGTCCGGAGGTCGTGTGGCACGCCCACGGCCGTGGCCCCGCGCTCGTCCTGATCAACGGCTACGGGGCGTCGGGCCGGATGTGGCCGCGCGCCTGGCTGCGCGAGCTCGAGCGCGACCATCGCGTGGTCACGCCCGACAACCGCGGCAGCGGCTTCTCGCGCGACGTCGGCGGTCCGTTCCGGATCGCCGACATGGCCGACGATGTCGCGGCCGTGCTCGATGACGCCGAGCTCCCCGACGCCGATGTGTTCGGCATCTCGATGGGCGGCATGATCGCCCAGGAGCTCGCGCTCCGCCATCCTGAACGGGTGCGGTCACTGATCCTGGCCGGCTCCCGCCCACCCAATCCGCTGTTCCAGCCACCTGAGCTGGCGACGCGCTGGCTACTCGTGCAACCGCCGGGGCGTGGCACCTCGCTCGCGGGTTTCTTCGATCGGCTGTGGTCGTTTGCGGCGGCTCCGGGCTTCGCGGAGGCGCACCCCGACGTGATCGCCGAGATCACGGCTCAGAGCGTCGAGCGGCCGACGCCGCGCGCCACCCTGATCAGCCAGAGCCGGGCGATGGCCGCCTGGGGGCATGCCGAGCGCCTGCGCGGGATCGTCGCGCCGGCGCTCGTCGTGCACGGTCGCCTCGACCGGCTCTCACCGGTCCAGAACGGCCGCAACCTCGCGGCTCAGATTCCCGGGGCGCGGTACGTCGAGCTCCCCGAGGTCGGTCACCTGATCCCCCACGAGGCGCCGGATCTGGCAGCCGGGTTGATCAGGGAGCACTCGCGGTCGGCGCCGGCCCGCTGACGCGCGCCTGCTCGAGCTCGCGGGTCAGCTCGGCTTGGAGCCGGTACTTCTTGATCTTCGTCGCCGACATCGGCCACTCGGTGATGAAGCGGACGTAGCGGGGAACTTTGAAGCCTGCGAGCCCGGCGCGGCAGAACTCCACGAGCTCGGCTTCGGTCAGCAGATGGCCTGGCCGCAGTTCGACGAAGGCGGCCGCGACCTCGACATACTTCGGGTCGGGCACGCCGACGACGGCGACGATGCTGATCGCCGGATGGGTGCTGAGGTAGGACTCGATCTCGACTGCCGCGACGTTCTCGCCGCCGACCTTGAGCATGTCCTTGAGGCGGCCGAGGTAGCTGATCCGTCCTTCGGCGGACAGCGCGCCGATATCGCCGGTCCGGAACCATCCGTCCTCGTCGAATACGTCGGCCGTCAGCCTCGGGTCGCGGTAGTAGCCGTCGAACACGTTGTAGCCGCGCACGAAGATCTCGCCGCGAACGCCGACAGGACTCCTCGCGCCGCTCTCGATGTCGCGGATCTCGAGCTCGATCCCGTCGAACGGCCTGCCGCTCGTCGTCGTCCGCTGCTCGAGTGTGTCGGTCGGCTCGTTGAACGCGACGACGCCGCCGCACTCGGTGCAGCCGTAGGCGCTGATCTGGGTCGTGTGCGGCATCTGCCGCTGCATCTGGAGCAGCGTGTCGGGTGGGGCGACGTTGTTGATCAGCCGGATCCCGTGCCAGCGGTCTGGGTGGTAGCCGGGATGGTTGAGCAGCGCCTGCGTGATCGCCGGAAACGTCGCGAACGACACGGTCGTGCGCTCGCGGTCGAGCATCTCGAGCGCCGCGTCGGGCTCGAAGTGGGTCATCGACATGAACGTGGCGCCCGCGTCGAAGACGCCGATCAGCGGCAGGATCGAGCTCATGTGGAACATCGGGAGGGGGTCCCACATCCGGTCCTCGGGCGTCAGCTCAAAGCGCGTGCGGCCGGCGACGAGCGCGGTGCGCACGAGCGCCTCGTGCGACATCACGCAGCCCTTCGGCATCGCCGTCGTGCCGGACGTGTACATCATCAGCGCGGGGCTGCGCAGCGGCGTCCGTCGGTGCCAGCCGAGCACTTCGGATTCGTCGACGCGCTCTGCCGCGGCGCGGAACTCGGCGTCGGTGAGCATCCCGCGCTCCGGCCGCGAGCCGAGCATCACGACCGCCCGCAGCGCCGGAGCATCATCCTGCGCATGGGGTACGCCGGGCTTGCCGTCACGCAGGTCGCTGAGCGCCTCGTGCAGCCGGCCACCGTAGTCGACGTGGTCGACGACCATGTCCGAGGTGACGACGAACTGCAGGTCGCCGTTGCGGATCACGTAGCCGAGTTCGCGCGGGGCGAAGCGCGAGTTGATCGGGACGAGCACCGCGCCGAGCAGCGAGGCCCCGAACAGCAGCTCGACGTACTCCATGCAGTTCGGGGCGAGCACGCCGACCTTGCTCCCGGGCCGGGCGCCGAGCCCCGCGAGGCTGCGGGCGGCGAGCATCGCCCGCTCGGCCAGCTCGCCGTACGTGGCGCGGCTGCGGTCGAACACGACCGCCTCGTGCTCGGGATCGCGGTCGGCCGCGGCGAGCAGCAGATCCCCGAAGCGCACCACCTCCTGCCAGTTACCGGTCCAGCGTCCCATCCTCACCTCGATCGCGGGTCTGCGGGCCGTCAGGCCTGCTCCGCCTCCGGACGGTACCGAGCGTGGATGCCGAGTCCAACTTCGACGTAGCCGTGGCCCCGCACGCCGTCGACGGTGATCCGGCAGCCGTAGTCGAACAGGCCCTGGTATGCGGCGTAGGTGCCCGGGTCGGTCAGGTCGAGCCGGTCGGCGCCGGGGTCGCCACGACCGGGGACCGCCGTGTAGCCGACCGCCTCCATCCACATCCGTCCCTCGACGTCGACCTCGATCGTCCGGGTCGCGCCCGACGCGAGTGTCACCTGCATGCGGCCGCGGGTCAGTCGGCGCTCGTCGAAGTGCAGTTCGTGTTCCATCTGCGCGACCGTGTCGGCGACGCCGTCGGCGCGGATCAGCCAGCCGTTGGTGAACACGCGCCGCCCTGACGCGGTCTCGTAGATCAGCATGTACAGCGACTCCTCCGCGAGCTCGCAGCTCGTGAAGATGTGCATCCCGCGGCGTGCGGCTCCCTCGTGCTTGCGCAGCCCCCAGCCGCGATCGCGAAAGCCGGCCCGGCGCTCGACGCGCCGCTCCTCGCCGTCCGCGCGCACCCAGCCGCTGTAGAGCCCGGGCTGGAAGAAGTTCATGTAGTCGGTGACGATCTGCCCCTCGCGCTCGATCGTGTTGCGGTCGGTCGCCACCGGCGGAAAGCGCGCTTCGTAGGTGAGGTCGAAGGCGAAGTCGAGGTCGGGATCGTCGAGCACGAGCCTGACCTCCCGCAGCGGCCGGATCGCCTCGATCCGGATCGGCCCGACCTGCGGCGCGTCCGGGTCCTCGCCGTAGGCGAACGACTCCTGGGCGCGCCGTGCGAATTGGACGGTCGCCGTGCCCAGTCCGGCGACCGCGGTGCGCCGCGCTCCGTGCGGCCACGTCGCGCGCCCGGCTCCGAGCACCCAGCCGTCGCCGAGGTTGAGCAGGTGCCAGCAGCGCTCGGCCCACGCCGGATCGACGTGGGCGGTGTTGAGCACGGGCGCGACGTCCTGGTGGCGATAGGACTCGTCGGCGGCGGTCAGCGGCAGTCTCGTCATCTTCGCCCTCTCCTCACACCCCGAGGTTTCTCAATGCATAACATACGAAACATTAGCCTAGTTTCCCCGTCCGGCTTGCCGTCTGCAGGAGGCCCTGATGAGCACCACCACCAGTCATGAGATGTCGCCCGAGCTGCGCGAGCTCATAGCCCCCGGGACCTTCATCGGTGGCCGCTGGCGCGACGGCGGCGGTGAGCTGCCGGTGCTCGACCCGGCGACTGAAGAGGTCCTGATCAACGTGCCCGAGGTCGGCGTCGCCACCGTCGAGGAGGCCGTGGCGGCCGCCCGCCGGGCATTTGACGAGGGCCCCTGGCCGCGGATGTCGCCGCGCGAGCGGTCGCGGATCATGGCGCGGCTCGCCGAGGCGGTCGCCGCCCACGCCCAGCCGCTCGCCGAGCTCGGCGTGTTCGAGATCGGCTCGCCGATCACGCTCAGCCGGGCGCTGCACTCCGCCGGTCCGATCCAGTTCCTCGAATACTGGGCCGACATGGCCCTGAAGGGGCCGCACGGGCGCTACCAGGAGGGGCTGCCGCTGATCGAGGGGCCGACCGTCTCGGCGAGCATGCTCTTCCAGGAGCCGGTCGGCGTCGTCGCCTCGGTGATCGCCTACAACTATCCGCTGATGCTGATCGCCTTCAAGGTCGCGGGGGCGCTGGCGGCCGGCTGCACGACCGTGCTGATGCCCTCTCCGCGGGCGCCGCTCTCCTCGATCGCGTTCACGCGGATCGCGGAGGAGGTCGGGATCCCGGAGGGCGTCGTCAACCTCGTGATCGGCGGCGCCGAGGCCGGACGGGCCCTGACCGAGCACCCCGCGGTCGACATGGTCTCGTTCACCGGCTCGGTCGCGGTCGGGCGCAAGGTCATGGCGCAGGCCGCGAGCGGCCTCAAGCGGGTCGTGCTCGAGCTCGGCGGCAAGTCCCCGAATATCGTGCTGCCGGGCGCCGACGTCGCGGCGACGGTCGGGCCGTCGATCCTGCGGTTCACGCGCAACTCGGGCCAGGGCTGCGGCGCGACGACCCGCGTGCTCGTTCAGCGCGCCGACCTCGACGAGTGGAACGAGGGCGCGAAGCGCTTCATGGATGGGCTCGTCGTCGGGGACCCCTGGGACGAGCGCACCGATGTCGGTCCGCTGATCCGCCGCGAGCAGGTCCACAGCGTCCAGGGCTACGTCGACCGGGCCATCCAGGACGGCGCCGCGGTCGTTGCCGCGACCCCGGGGTCGGTCCCCGCTCGCGGGTACTACTTCATGCCGTCGCTGTTCGGCGGCGTCGACAACGGCGCCGAGATCTGCCAGGAGGAGCTGTTCGGTCCGGTCGGTGTCGTGATCCCCTACGACACGGTCGACGAGGCGGTCGCGCTCGCCAACGCGACTCGCTACGGGCTCAACGCGACCGTCTGGGGGCCGACCGACGATGCCATGCGGGTTGCGCGTCGGATCAGGTCCGGCACCGTCGCGATCAACGGCGGCGGCCCTGAGCGCCCCGACGCGCCATGGTCGGGCTACGGCGAGAGCAGCGTCGGCTCCGAGCGGGGCGAGGCGGGGTTCGCGGAGTTCTTCCAGGTCAAGCATGTGCACTGGCCGCTCGCCGGCGTCGGCAGGCCGCCGGGCGTCCGCTGAGCGCGGGCTCCCGCCGGCCCGGCCGGCCGCCCGGCCGGCGCCCGCCGGCCGGGCGGGCCGCCGCTGCGGCGCGCCGTTCTCCGGAATTGCGCGCTATGCCTTCTCCGCGCCCAGCTCCTTGCGGAGCTGGGCCGTGGCGGCCGCGTCGACCGCCATCGCCTCGGGGTCCGTGTCGGGGTCGCCGCCGACGACCACGACGCCGTACTGAGCCCGCGCGGCCTCGCGTGAGACGTACTCGTTGCGGACGTCGCGCAGGACCCGCTCGGGGTCGCGCGTGAGGGGGTCACCCCAGCCCCCGCCGGCGTTCGTCTGATACCGCGTGATCGTGTTCGGCGCCGTCCGCCAGAACGGCTGGCGGCCGAAGTGGTAATACGTCCCGTGCTCGCGGTCGAGCCGGTGCGTGGCCGGGTCGATCACGCCACAGATCGGGTCTGCGCGGAGCATCGACTCGGCGTCGCTGCCGACGAAGTCGGGCTCGCCCGCCTGGTCGCCGTGCCACATCCAGATCCCGCCTGGCTTCCCGTCGGTGCCGCCGTGGACACCGGCGCCGGACGCCTTCTTGACGTGCAGCGCGTACGAGTACTGATCGCACTCGCGGAGCCACAGCGTGTCCTTGGTCGTCGCCGCACCGCCCCGGTTGTGCCCGGGGCCACCGGAGTCGATCGTGACCTCGCGCCGCAGCAGCACGAGCGGCGCATCCTGCTCGGTCGACTCGACCGGCGGCGCGATGCTGTTCGCGAGGTAGATCGCGAGCGAGTTCTCGCCGTCGCCGTCGCCCGTCGCGCCCCAGGGGCCGATCTCGCCACCGCACACGGCGGATGACGCCCACGCGCTGCCGTCGGCGCGCAGGCCGTTGGCGTTGTGCACCATCGCCGAGCCGAAGTCGCCGGCGATTGCGCGGGGCCCGAGGGCGTTCGCGAGCGCCCGCAGGATCGCCAGGAACACCGCGGACGCCCCCTCCCAGTAGAGCATGATCGCCCCGTCCGGTGGCAGCGCCGAGGCGACCGATCCCGCCGGCAGGACGATGTCGACGTGGCGGAAGGCGCCTGAGGTGAACGGCTCGTGCGGCTCGAGCAGGAACTTCAGGCAGGTCGCGACCGAGGTCTTGACGTCGAGCCAGCCGCAGTTGATGCACGTGCGCGCCTGGCGGGAGCTGCCCGAGAGGTCGACCTCGATGCGCGAGCCGGCGATCTTCACCTTCGTCCGGATCGTGTACTCCTCGGTCGCGTCGACGCCGTCGCAATCCAGCATGTCCTCGCCCTCGTAGACGCCGTCGGGCATCTCCCGGATCGCGTCCTTCATCGAGTCGGCCGTCACGTCCGTCGCATACCGGACCGCCCCGAGGTAGGCGTCGAGCCCGTAGCGCTCGATCGACTCGAGCACGAGTCGCTCGCCGAGCTTGAGGTCGGCGAAGATCGACATCATGTCGGGCAGCATCACCTCGGCGAACCGCGCGTTGTCGAACAGCAGGGCGAACGCCGACTTGACCGGCTTGTCATCGCGCCAGAACAGCGTCGGCGGGATCACGAGTCCGTTCTCGTAGATGTTGTGCTTGTTCGCGCTGAAGCCGGCGGGCACGATCCCGCCGACGTCCATCATGTGCGGCTGCAGCGCGACGAACCCGACGATCCGGTCATCGCGGAAGATCGGGCGCGTGAAGCACACGTCGTTCGGGTGCGTGCCGACGCGGATCGGGTCGTTGCAGACGACCACGTCGCCGGGGCGCAGGTTCTCCGCCCCGAACTCGTTGATGCTGTTGCGGACGCCCTCTGACATGCTGCCGCTGAAGATCATCAGCGAGTCGGACACGGCGGACATCGGGTAGTCGAGATCGGGCGGGCCCGACAGGATCGCCGAGAAGTCGTACCAGTCCCTGAGGATCACGCTGAACGCGTTCGTCACCAGGTGCGTGCACATGTGCTTGACGATGTACCGGAAGCGACTCGAGAGCACGGAGGCGGTGAAGCGGTCGCACTGGTAGCGCTCGAGGAACTCCTCGTCGCTGAGATCCTTCAGTCGCCGCCCGGTGGATGTGTCGATCGTGGTCATCAGTGCGCCTCCCTCAGGCTGCCCGTTCGATGTAGATCTCGCCGTAGCGTCCGATCGTCGCGACCTGGCCCGCGAGCAGGTGCGTCGTCGACATCGGCTCGCGGATGATCGCCGGGCCCCGGACGATGTTGTTCGCCTTCAGCGACTCGCGCTGGTACTCGCCGGTGCGGACGTTCTCCTCGTCGACGTACTTGAGCTCGAGGAACCGGTCGGGCGCCACCTCGACGGCCTCGCCGGCCTCGACCTCGGGGTACGACACCTTCTCTGAGCCGAGCGCGAGCTGCACGCGGTAGGTCACGCCCTCGACCGGGAACTGCTCGAAGCGGTTGCCGTAGCGCTGCTCGTACGCGTCGTGGAACGCGCTGATCATCGTGCGGATCCCGTCTGCGTCGATCGCTGCGCCCGGAACGTCGACGAATGGCGTGTCCCACGACTGGCCGACGAGCCGGCCGTCGAACGTTCTGCGGACTTCGACGTCGGTCACTCCCGGCGGCAGCTCCTCGCGCAGGCTCGCCTCCATCTCCGAGAACACGAGATCGACTCTCTCGGCGGAGTCCTCGCTGAGGACCATGTACGCGCTCCGGCTCTCGGTGTAGACGAGATCGGAGCTGAGCAGGCCGAGCGCCGAGAACAGGCCCGGGTAGGGCGGCACGATCACGCGCCGCGCCTTGACGTAGTCGAGCACCGCGGGAAGCATCAGCGGGCCGGCCGCGCCGAAGGCCACGAGCGAGAAGTCGCGCGGGTCGAGGCCGCGGCCGATCGCCACGTCGATCAACCCCTCGGTGATGTTGTTGAGACCGATCCGGTAGGCGTACTGGATCCGCTGCTCGAGATCGAGCGGGCTGTCGAGATCGGCGAATGCCTTGACCGCGAGCTCCGGCTCGAGGCGCATGCGCCCCGCGTTGAAGCCGCCCGGATCGAGGATGCCCATCGCGACGAACGCGTCGGTCATCGTCGGGGTCGTGCCGCCGCGGCCGTAGCAGGCGGGCCCGGGATCGCCGCCGGCGCTCTCCGGGCCGACCCGGATCTCGCCGGCCCCGGTCGCCACGACGAGGCTCCCGCCGCCGGCGCCGAGCGTTCCGAGTTCGACCGCCAGCGCGTTGACGAGCATGTCCGGCTCGAGCTGGAAGGTCGTCTTCAGCGAGGGTGCCCCGTCGATCACGAGGCTGATGTCCGACGAGGTCCCACCCACGTCGCAGCAGAGCAGGTGATGGTCGCCGACGATGTTCCCGAAGTGGGCGCTCGCGACGGCCCCGGCCGCAGGCCCTGAGAACACGAGGCGGAACGGCTGTTTGGCGGCGCGGTCGGCCTCGATCAGCGTCGCGGCCGAGTCCGCGAAGTTCAGCTCGCCTTCGAATCCTCGCTCCCGCAATCCGGCATTCAACTTGTGCTCGTAGGAGGTGAAGATCAGCTTCATGAACACATCGACGACCGTCGTCGACGCGCGCGCGTATTCCTTGGCGAGGGGGGAGACCTCGGATGAGATCGACACCGGGATCTCGCCGAGCACCTCGTGCGTGAGCTCGCGCAGGCGCAGCTCGTGGGCCGGGTTGAGGTACGCGTTGATCAGGCAGATCGCGAGTCCCTCGATCCCGCACCCCTTGAAGCGCTCGAGCTCGGCGCGGGCGTGCTGCTCGTCGAGCGCGATCAGGACCTCGCCCGTCGCGAGCATCCGCTCGCGAACGCCGCGCCGCAGGTAGCGGTCGACCAGCGGCGCCCGGGCGTCGCCGAACGGCCGCCGCCAGCCCGGATCGGTGAGGGCCTCGATCGGCCGCCAGGACCGCGCGAAGTCGAGCATGTCGCGGTGGCCGTAGGTCGTCAGGAAGCCGATCTTCGGGAGCGAGCGGGTGATGACCGCGTTGAGCCCGACGGTGCTCGCGTGGTTGAACACCGAGCGGTCTCCCGCGCCGAGCGCCTCAGCGCCCTCGAGCACGGACAGCTCGGGCTCGTGCCGGCGGCTCGGGACCTTGACCGCCTCGATCTTGCCGTCGCGGACGCCGATCACGTCGGTGAACGTGCCGCCGACGTCGACGGCCAGCATTCCCTGAGTCATGAGAGCCCGTCCGTCAACAGGACGATCGGACCGAGCCGGTTCCACGGCTCACGCGCGACCGATGCCAGGCAGGACTGGCACTTGGTCGCGATCTCCCAGCCCTTCTCGCTGACGACCGGGTAGCGCGCCAGGTCCTCGGCACCGCACTCGGGGCAGGTGCCGCTCACGGGCTCCCGTTCAACACTCACCGTCGGCGTCTCGGGACGCTGGAATGCTGGCATCGGTTCTCTCCTCACGTACCGGATTGCGCCGGCGCTGTCGAGCGCCCGGCGTCGTCAATCTACCAAACGACCGTTAGAAATCCAGCGCCGCGCTAGGTGAGCCCGTAGGGGCGGTACGGCTTGAACACCGGATGCTCGATCTGGCACATGCCGCGGCGGCCGTCGGCGTGAACGAGCACCGCGGGGTACTCGCTGACACCCATCCGCCGCTCCCGCGGAACGTGCCCCGGGCCGGCGACGGCGGTCGGGTCGTCGACGCGGAAACGGTCGCACTCGACGTGCTCGGCGCCGCGATAGACCCCCGGCGGCTGGCCGTCGTGCCAGCCGCGCACGTAGCCGAAGCCCTGCGGGGAGAGCGGCCCGGCAACGGCCTCGAAGCTGAAGCTGTGCTCGTCGCCCGCCTCCGTCGTGACCGCGAAGCCGCCGCGCTCGAGGCGCCGTGTGCCGGGGGTGTACGTGAACGCATGCCGGGCCGAGGCGATCGCGACGTCGGGACCGTCGCCGTCGCGCAGGACCCCCTCGAAGTCGATCAGGTTCCCATCCGAGTCCTCGTGCAGGGCGAACAGCCCCTGCTGTCCCTCGATCTCCCACGGCAGCCAGATCCGGATCGCCCGCGGATCGCCAGTCGTCGGCTCGGTTCCGCGCAGCGGGATCGGCGGCCCCATCGACTCGCGGATCCCCCACGAGTGGTCGCGGACCCCGTACCAGCGATCGATCGTCGTCGCCTCGCCGTCGACCGTGATCGTGCCCTGGGCCCGGCAGAGCTGGGTATAGCGGAGCACGTGGTTGAGCAGGCGCCCGCGCCGGTAGTGCACGTGCGGCACCTCGAAGAACGGTGGCCCGCTCGCCTCGATCGTCACGTCGAACGAGATCCCGGTGTCGCTGTCTGCGACCACCAGCCGCTGGCGCTGCATCGGCCGCTCGATCTCGAGCGTCAGCGGGCCGACATCCAGCTCGCCGACCCGCGGACGCAGGGCCCGCGAGGCGCGGACGATCCGCTGCTCGCCGCCGACGACCGCGCCCGCGTAACCGTCGATCACGTTCGTGTTCGGGTACAGGCGCATCCCGAAGAATGCGAACCACCCCGCGCTGTAGAAGCCCCAGTAGTAGCCGTCGTTGAAGCGCGTGTCGGACGTCGACGGCAGCGGGAAGGGCGCCGTCGTCTGATGCCACGGGTAGTCGTCGAGCGCCGTGATCGGCAGCTCCGGGTCGCTCATCTCCCGCCTCCCTGCTCCTGTTCGCGTTCCGCGGCCAGCGCCGAACGCCGCCCGGCCTCATCGCCCTGTGCGAACTCGATCGCCCGCACGTCGTGCGGGTCCGCCGCCCGGACCGCCGCCAGCAACCGCTCGTCCGGCTCCCGGATGACGGGTTCCTCGCCGGTCAGCGCGATCCCGAAGCCGGGCGTGCCCGCCACGAGCTCGGGGCCCTCTCCTGTCAGCCAGCGCGCGCGCCAGCCGCTCGCCGTCAGCTCGAAGCAGCCGGCCGGCGTCAGCAGCCTCCGCATCGCTCCGGGCGGCGGCGGCGGGCCCGACACGACGTCGACTCGTTCGACAAGCGTGCGGGGCGAATGCGCGCCGTACAGGTACCAGACGCGCGACGGCGAGGCGCCGTTGTCGGGGAGCCCCTGCGAGCCCGGCAGGGCGACCTTGGGGGCGCCGAGCGGGCCGATTCCCGACAGGTTCGCAGCGCCGCGGGCGTCGAGCTGAGCCGGGCTCGCCGCGACACCCACGAGCCCGCGCGCGAGCAGCCCGAACGTGTCGGGCGCCCAGTCGCGGACGGCCGGGCCCGCGGTCAGCAGGCCCGCCTCGCCGAGGGTCACCGCCGGCACCGGCTCGGCGTCGAGCGCGGTGAACCCGGTTGCGATCGCGAGGTTCGGGACCTCGAGCGCCCGCGCAGCGAGCGCGGCTGCGACCGTCGCCGGCGACGTGATCGCGAACACGCGGATCCGCGCTTCGATGATCTCCCGCGCGAGCTCGCAGGTCAGCAGATCGCAGGTCAGCATCGTCAGGCTCCCGCGGTCACGACGGCCTCAGCGCCTCGGTCGAGGGGTCCCTCACCCAACGCCGCACCGCGTCGAGATCGACTCCGTAGTCCGGGTGGCAGCCGCACGGCCACGCCCCGCCGGGGATCTCGACGGTGCCGGTGACCCACAGCCGCGAGACCGCCGCCCGCTGCGGGTCGCGCTCGCACGTGCGCTCGGCCGCGACGAACGTGCGCTGCGCCGCCCGCGCCAGCAGGGCGTCGGCGCCGAGGTCGCCGGCCACGTACAGGTTGCCCTCGCGGTCGACCTCCGGGACGTGGAGCAGGGCCACATCGATCGCCAGCGCGCGGACGTGCATCACCGGGGTGCCCTCGAACGGGTCGGTTCCCGGCCGCAGCCACGGATTCAGCGCGGGCAGGTCGCTGCCCAGTCCCATCCACGCCGGCGCCGACGGGACGCCGCGGGCGGCGGCTTCGAGCGAGGTCAGGAGCAGGCCCTCGGACCATTCGACGAAGCGGACGCTCCCGTCCTGCCGAGCCGCGCGGTAGCAGGGCGCCAGGCCGGCGGCGTCGAGCCCCACCCCGGGCGCGTGGAGCTCGGCGACCGCACCGGCGGCGAGCAGGAGCTCGACGTCGAGGCTCCCGAGGAACGCGACCACGGTGAGATCGCGGCGTCCCGCGTCGACGAGCGCTCGGGCGAGCGCCATCGGCCGGCGCTGGAGCCGGATCCCTCCGAGCGCGACCGTGCTGCCGTCCGGAACCGCGTCCACGATCTCCTCGATGCCGATCGCCGGTCCGGGCACCGGAGTCATCCGTCGTGGTGTGCGGCGAGCCTGCGTGCCGCCGCCGGCTGGGTCGCGCGGAGCTCGAGCTCCCTCAGGGCCAGGGGGTCGAGTTCGGCGAGCGCGTCCAGCTCGCTCCGCGTGGGCGGCTCGGTGACCGGGACGACGGCGCCGCATCGGATCGGGAAGCCCGTCTCGGCGCGCACCTCGGCGAGCGCGACGCCGGCGTGCAGCGACTCCAGCTCCGCCTCGCCGCCGGCGAACGTGAACACCGCGCGATCGGTCACCAGGCGGACCGGGCCGAGCGTGCCCGCGACCGGATCGCCGCCCCCGGCACCCGTTCGGAAGCTGACGCGGTCGGGGAGCGCCCGCAGGCGATGGTCGGTGTGGTAGAGCACGACGCGCGGCAGGATCCGCAGCACGTCGGCCGTCGCCAGCCCTCCCGGCAGGCGCGACGCGACCTTCCCGTCGCGCAGGATCCGGCTCGTGTTGGCGTTGCCCGCGCGGTCGATCTGCGCCGGCCGCAGGAATTGGAGCGTCATCGCGCGCCGCTCCGCCATCTCCATCGTCACGAGGTGCACGGCGTAGCCCGCCGTCCGTCCGGCGAGCGCGCCGGCGCCGCGCAGGCAGGTGGCGAGATCGGCGTCGGGTGACACCGCCCCCGCGACGATCACGTCGGCCTCCGGAGCATGGGTCGCGCGCGCCAGCAGCGCTGCCGCGAGCGCGAGCGGCGTCCCGAGACCGACGCCGACGACATCGCCGCCCTGCACCTCGCGGGCGAGCCGGCACGTCATCAGCGTCGCGACCTCGGGCCCGTCCACGCTCAGCGCTCCGGATGCTCGACGAGCTCCACCAGCGCCCCGGTCGCGGACGGATCCAGAAACGAGACCCTGGTTCCGTGGGCGCCCTGGCGAGGGGTCCGGTCCCGGATCCCGACCCCGCCGCCCGCGAGTTCGCCGAGCAGCTCGTCCAGCCCCTCGACCTCGAGCGCGACGTGGTGCACGCCCCCTTCGCCGCGCGCCAGCGCCGCGGCGGCGCGGCTGTCCTCCCGGGTCGGGGCGACGAACTCGAGCGTGGTCGAGCCGACCGTGACCCAGAGGACCTGAAGACCGAGCTCCGGCTCGTCCTCCGGCCCACGCACCGGCAGGCCGAGCCGGGTGCCGAACAGCTCTGCCACCGGTTCGAGGTCGGGGACGACCACCCCGACGTGGGCGAAGCCGGTGACCGGGGTCATGCCGGCGCGAAGTGGTCGATATCGAGGATCGAGCCGGTCCGCTCGGCGCGCCAGACGGGGCGGACACGGGCGCCGGCCGCCAACCGCTCGGCGCCGCCGCCGAGGCGGTGCAGCAGCAGCGTCGTGGCGCCGTCGAGTGCGATCAGGCCGTAGACCGGGGCGTCGGGCCGATGGTGGGCGACCGTGACGGCTTCGATCGACCCCTCGCCCGACAGCCTGACGGGCTCCCGCAGATGGGTTCCGTCGGCCGCGAACGGTCGTGCCGGCACGACGACGTGACCGCCGCCCCGGGACGCGACGATCTCGCCCTCACGCAGGCCCGTCAGCGCGGCCCGCTGGGCCGCGCCGGCCGTGTACAGGTACGGCAGCGAGATCTGCTGCTCGAAGATCAGGGGTTCGTCGGGCATCGTCAGTCGGTCATCGTCAGTTGGGCATCGTCAGTCGGGCATCGTCAGTTGGGCATCGTCAGTCGAGCAGCCGGAAGTGGCGGATGTCGGCGAGGCTCCCGGTCCGCTCCGCCTGGGGCTTGAACACGGCCTCGACGCGCTTGCCGACGCCGATCCGCTCGGGCTCGGTCGCGTCGAGCAGGTGGTAGATGTTCGTGTCGGCGCCGTCGAAGCGGATCAACCCGAAGCCGTACGGCACGGGCCGCTCGGTGCCGGTCATCGGGTCGATGAACGGAACGTAGACGACCGTGCAGCCGGCGAGCGTCCCCTGCGGCCCGACCTCGATCCACTCGTCCATCGGCAGCGACGAGAGCCCGCACACCGGCCGCGGCGGCACCATCACGTTGCCTGCCGCGTCGCGTGTCGCGAGGATCTTGCCCTCGTCGCGGAGCGCCGTGAAGAAGCGTGTCGCGTGACCTCCCGCCGCGAACCGGTAGCGCAGCGTGATCTGCTGCTCGATCCGGATCGCGTCCTCCTTGCGGAACGCCGGGAACTCGGACGCGCTCACCGGGCCGGTCGCTCTCTGGAGAGGATCATCAGATCGGTCCAGGCGTTGCCGCCGTACCCGGTCGCGAGCGCCCGCGAGACGCCCGGAACCTGGTGCTCGCCGGCTTCGCCCATCACCTGCAGCGCCGCCTCGGCGACGCGGATCAGCGCCGTCGCGCCGACCGGATTGGTCGACTGCACGCCGCCTGAGGGGTTGACCGGCAGCGGTCCGTCCATCAGCGTCAGTCCCTCGTCGATCATGCGTCCACCGCCGCCCACCTCGCAGATGCCGAGGTTCTCGCACATCGCCAGCTCGGCGTAGCTCGCCGGCTCGTAGATCTCGGCGACGTCGAAGTCGCGGAAGGGGTCGGTGACCCCCGCCTTGCGGTAGCCCTTCTCGGCTGCCGCGCGGAGGCTCCGCATCACGGCCAGGCGCTTGGGCGAGTCGCCCATGTACTGCTGGTCGTGAGCGGTTGCCGCGGCGTGCACCCAGGCCGGATGCTCGGCGAGCTGCTCGGCACGACCCTCGGCCGCCATCACGATCGCGCAGGCGCCGTCGGAGGAGGGGCACATGTCGAGCCGGTGGATCGGGAAGGCGAGGTATTCGGACGCGAGCACCTCCTCGACGGTCAGATCGGGGAGCTTCAGATGCGCGTGCGGGTTGCGGCAGGCGTTGTGCCGCGCCTTGACGGCGACCTTCGCGGCCTGCAGCTCGGTGACGCCGCTCTCGTGGATGTAGGTGGAGGCCATCGTCGCGAAGTTGCCGATCGCCCCCGCCATCACCGCCCGTTCCCAGATCGGGTCGCCGACCGTCGTGATCGCGGCTTGGGTCGAGCCGTCGGACTGCTTCTCGAAGCCGACGCCGAGCACCGTCCGGTAGCGCCCCGAGGCGACCAGGTGCCAGCAGGCGACGGCGACGCTCGCCCCGACCGTGCCGCCCGTGTTGAGCTTGAACAGCGGCTTGCCCAGGGCGCCGAGCGCATCGACGAAGAACTGATCGACGAGGTAGATCCCCTCGAACATCTCCATGTTGCCGGCGACGACCGCGTCGATCTCGTCGAACGTCAGGCCGCGCGCCGCCAGGCAGCGGTCGACGGACTCCCGGGCGATCTCTGCCATCGAGGCGTCGAGCCGTCGCGACACGTGGTCGGTCTGGCCGGTCGCCACGATCGCGGCTGCGACCTCGCTCATCGCGTGCCGCTCAGGCTGTGCGGTTGCCGGATCATCGGCCCTCCATCAGGACCACGGCGTGACTCTGTGTGCAGAGGCCGGTGGCGCCGTGCACGAGCGCGCGGCCACCGTCGCGGCGCAGTTCCAGCGCGGCATCGCCGGCCGCCGCGAGGCCGGCGACCGTCGCAGCGGAGCCGCCGAGCCAGCCGCCGTCCACGTTGAGCCGCGGGACCGCGCCCGCGCGCTCGAAGGCGCTGACGAGCTGATCGCCGCGTCCGAGTCCGAGCGCCTCGGCGAGCAGCAGGTGCTGGTGGGCGAACGGCGCGTTCAGCTCGATCCTGGTCAGCGAGCTCTGCTCCCAGCCGGCGAGCGCCAGCGCCTCGGCCGCCGCCGCCGCCAGCTCGGGCGCGGCGGTCAGGTCGCGCGCCGTCCACCAGCCGCCGGACCTGGCGGCGCCCGCGGCGAGGCGGACGCCGGGGAGCTCGCGCTCCTGCATCGTCGCGGCGTCGCACACGACCAGGCAGGTGGCGGCGTCCATCAGCGGCGCCCGCTCGAGCTCGTGCAGCGGCTCGGCTGTCAGCGCCGAGGCGAGCACCTCGTCGACCCCGAGGGCAGGCAGCCGGCGCGAGCGTGCTCGCGCTGCCGCGACGACGCGCGCCGAGTGCTCGGGGCGCAGGCCCGTGCGGCGGTAGAGGAGGCCGGCCTGCAGGCCGGCCGCCACCGTCTCATCGGGATCGAGCGCTCGCTCGAAGTAGGGATCGAAGGCTGCGAGCTCGACTCCGTGCGGATCGGCCTGCGACTCCTTCGAGTGGGCGACCACCAGGTTGAGGTGCTGGTCACCGTCTTCGATTCGGGCCATCGCATAGAGCAGCGCCATGACCCCATCGGCGGCGACCTTCGCCTCGGACCGCAGCGTCCCGCCGGCGACCTCATTGACCGACATGCTCGAGATCGTCCGTCCCTCCCAGAAGTCCTGACTCGCGGTCACGGCGCCTTCGATCTCGGCGAGCTCGACGCGCGCGTCGGCGAGTGCGCCGGCGATCGCCTCCCACGCCAGCTCAGTCGTGTTCACATCGTCGCGAGCCGGCGCGCAGGCGGCGTGTCCGATCCCGACGATCCAGGCCTGACCGTGTGGCATCGCCAGACTTCTACCAAACGATTGGTTGAAAGTCCACAGCGGTCACCGCGGCTGCGCGGCCGTCACGCGGACTGCGCGAGCGCCTCGAGCGCATCCCTGACCGTGTCCGGCGCCGACGCCGCGCCGACGCCGATCCGGTGCTCGGTGCCGCCGGCGACCAGCGTCAGCTGGTGCCCGCCGCGGGCCGCACGCACCTCGTCGACGAGCGCCCGCCGGTACTCGAGCGCGGCCGCCTGCGAACGCCGGCGGTCGGCGACGAACACCACGCGCCGATCGGTCACGAGCAGGTACCCCTTCTGACCGTCGAACACGACGATGCGAAAGCAGGCGGTCGTCTCGCCGTCGGCGAGCGCGATTCCCCACTCGGCCAGGAGCTCGGCGAACTCGAGCGGGCGCGGTCGCTTGAACACACCCAGGCGTTCGAGCAGCGAGGCGCCCGCGCTCCGCGGCGCGTCGAAGCGATAGCCGCAGAAGCGGCACTTGCGTGCGGCCGCGAGCACGGTCTCGGCGCAGTCGGGGCACACCTTGGTCGCGCGCGCCCCGAGCTCGTCAGCGGGGCCCTGTGCCGGATTCTGAGTCACTCGAATGTCTAATACCGGATCCTGCCGCACTTCGATGGATGAAAAGCGCGCCAGGGTGCGCCTTGGATCCCTCGCCTGGCCCGCCCGGCTAGTACCTGACCGTGTCGGCGAACGGCGCCAGGCGCCGGCCGAGTACCGCTTCGGCGGCCGTGATCCCGGAGCGGGCCGCCTTGTCGACGCCGATCCCCCGCGCGCGCGTCGTGTCGCCCGACAGCCACAGCCCCTCGATCTCGCGCACCCGCGTGTCGGGGCGGACCGCTCCGACCAGGCCCGGCCGGCAGATCACGCCGTAGGTCGTGACCAGGTGGCGCTTCTTCCAGATCGCACCGCGGGCGGCCGGGAGCATCTCCTCGATGTCGAGCCAGAACTCCTCGAACTTGCGTTCGATCCAGGCGCGGTCGCCCCACACCTGGCTCGCGTCGAACGCCGCCCCGACGCAGGCGAGGTATTCGCCGGCGGGCGAGATGTTCGCGTCGTAGCCCGTGAAGTTGAGCGTGAAGCCCGGGAGGCCGGTGCGCGGCGTCGACATGAACGCGCCCATCTCGAGCTCGCTCTGGGCGATCACCGGCTCGGGTGCGGCGATCCAGTAGCCGAGCCAGCAGGCGCGCAGCCGGTTGTTGGCGAGCAGCTTGATGCGCTCCCGCAGATCCCACGGCAGGACACCCTGGTCGAACAGCTTCGGCAGGTCCCAGACGGGCAGCGTCGCGACGACCTCGTCGGCTTCGAGCAGCTCGCCGGCCCCGTCGCCGTCGCCCTGCAGTTGGACTCCGCTCACGGCGCCGTCCGCGACGAGGATCCGGTCGACTGCGGCGGGCTGCAGGAGCGTGCCGCCGTGCCGGGCGAAGGCGTCGCCGAGGTCCCGCCAGAGTCGCTCCCAGCCGCCCATCGGCCAGAACGAGTATCCGGCGGTCCGGCAGCGCTCGTAGTGGAGCTTGCGCGCGAACAGGTTCTCGGACGCGGAGTGCTCCCACCACTGGAACGTGATCTGCTCGAGCACCGAGATCGCCTCCCACACGAGGTACGCACCCTCGGCGTCGGTGTACTGCGCCATCCACTCGCGCAGCGAGGCGTGGTCCCAGCTCTCGAGCTCGGCCCAGTCGGTGTGCGTCAGCGCCTCGATGCAGCGCTTCAGCCCCACCTTCGCCGGGCCCGTGTACCGCTCCTGGATCGGGATCCAGCGGTCTCCGTTCCAGAACGGCATCGCGTCGCTCCTGGGGCTGTGCTCGAGCGTCACGCCGACGTGCTCGCAGACCCGTGTGAGGCTGTCGCCCGGGTCTTCGACGAGGTGCGATCCGAGGCCGATCTGGTGCCCTCGGAACCGCTTCTCCATCGCCCGGCCGCCGAGGTACCGGTGGCGCTCGACGAGTGCGACGCGCTTGCCCTCGCGCGCCAGCAGCGAGGCGCAGCACAGGCCCGCCGTTCCCGCTCCGATCACGACGACGTCGTACTTCACTGCCTCACGCTCCCTCGCTGGTCAGGGCCGAAGCCTCAGCGGTCAGGATGACAGACTGCCAAACGTTTGGTAGAAAAACGCCAGTGGCCAGCGACGCCGGTTCTCCCTCCTCCGCGGCCGACCTGGACGCCCTCCGCGACCGGCTCGTCCGGGAGACCGTCGCGCTGTGCCACCAGCGCTCGGCCTACTACCGCGGCCGCCTCGACGCGCTCGGCGTCGACGTGCGCGACATCTCCGGCGTCGCCGACCTCGAGCGCCTGCCGGTGCTGCTCGGCAAGGACGACGAGCGCGAACTGCAGGAACGGTCACGGTCGCAGGACGGCCACCCGTTCGGCGAGCACCTCTGTGTCGATCCGGCCGAGGTCGTCGCCGTCGCCTCCACGTCGGGCACGACCGGAACGCCGACCTTCTACGCGTTCACGAAGGAGGACGTCGCAACGACCGACATGCTGTGGGGCCGCGCGCTCACCCAGGCCGGTGTCCGTCCGGGGACCGTCGTGCTCCAGGGGTTCGGACTGTCGATGTTCCTGGCGGGGTACCCGCTCCTGCGCGCCGTCGAGCGCATGGGGGCGACGATCGTCCCGGTCGGCGCCGAAGCCGGCACCGACCGGCTGCTCGCCGTCGCGCAGCTCGTCTCTCCGCAGGCGCTGCTCTGCACCCCGAGCTACGCGCGCCATCTCGTCGAGCGCGACCCCGAGACGATGCGGGCACTCCGGCTGCGCAGCATCATCTGCGCGGGCGAGCCCGGGGCGGGCCTGCCCGAGATCCGCGATGCGATCGAGGCGGCCACCGGCGCGGTCGTCTACGACGCGCTCGGTGGTGCGCACGGGATCATGAACGCGTCGACCGGCGCTCACCCCTACGACGGCATGGTCGTGCTGGGCGACGACTGCTCGGTCCAGCAGCTGATCGATTCCGACACGCGCGAGCCGGTCGCGATTCCGCAGGACGGCCGGCCCGTCTACGGCGAGCGCGTCAAGACGACGCTCGGCTGGCGTGCGCAGCCGCAGCTGCGCACGTCCGTCGGCGACGTCTACGAGATGCGCCGCGACGTCGGCCCAGACGGGCATCCGGCCACGCGCATCCGCGTCGTCGGCCGCACCGACGACCTGCTGATCATCAAGGGCGTCAAGCTCTACCCGGCGGCGGCCGGGGATCTGATCGCGGGGTTCGCGCCGCGTGCGAGCGGCGAGTTCCGGATCGTGCTTCCCGCGCCGGGTCCGCGCGTGACGCCGCCGCTGCGGATCCGCGTTGAGCGCGGAGGGGAGGCCCGCGAGGATGCGGACCAGGCTTTGGCGGCAGAGATCGCCGCTGCGATGCACAGCCGGCTGTCTGTCAGGCCGGAGATCGAGGTGGTCGCCGCGGGAACGCTCGGGCGCACATCGCACAAGACCCGGCACGTTGAGATCGCCGGAGAGAGGTGACAATGCTCAACGACAACATCCCCGCGATCGATGCGTGGTGCAACCCATTCACCGACCTCGGTATCCGTCAGATCTTCAGCGAGAACCCGGAGGTCGTGCAGGTGATGGGTGACCAGTGGGGGCGTCACGACAACATGCGCTCCTACGAGGCGGAGGAGTTCATCGCCTACATGGACGCCAACAACGTCAGGCGCGTCTGCATGCCGAGCCTCAAGATGATGCGCTGGCGCACGCGGGAGATGCTCGCCGACATCCCGCACGAGCACATCGGTGATCTGATCCGCGCCCATCCCGACCGGTTCGTCGGGCTCGCCGGCATCAATCCGATCAGCGGCATGGAGGGGGTCCGGGCGCTCGAACGCGCGGTGCTCGACTACGGCTTCAAGGGCGCGCATGTCCACCCCTTCGGCTTCGGGATCCCGATCAACGAGCGCGAGTGGTGGCCGTTCTACGCGAAGTGCGCGGAGCTCGATATCGCGGTCATCTTCCAGGTCGGCCACTCGGCCGAGTTCATGCCGAGCGCGCTCGGCAAGCCGATCCTGCTCGACGACATCGCGCTCTGGTTCCCGGAGCTGCGCCTGGTCGGCGGTCACACCGGCTGGCCGTGGTGCGAAGAGCTGATCGCGCTGGCCTGGAAGCACCCGAACGTGTACATCGCGACCTCGGGCCACGCCCCCAGGTACTGGGATCCGAAGCTGGTGCGCTTCCTCAACGCGCGCCGGAGGGGGATCGGGAAGGTCATGTGGGGGACCGACCATCCGCTGATCCTGCACGAGGAGAGCCTCGCGCAGATCGACGAGATGGACCTCAAGCCCGAGGCGCGCCGAGCGCTGTTGCACGATACCGCAGTGACCGTGTTCAAACTGGATGAACCGCTGCTCGAGCCACTCGCCGCAGCAGCGGGAGAGGAGAGAGTGACGTGAGAATTGGATACCTGATCGACCTGCACAAGGGTGGTTACGACCAGCCGATGCCGACCCCGCAGGACGCGCACGAGACGATGGACGCGATGATCGAGGAGGGGATCGTCGCGGAGCGGGCGGGCTTCCACTCGATCCAGGTCCCTGACCGCCACGGCCGCACCGAGTGTTACTTCCCGGGACCCGAGCAGATCCTCACGATCCTCGCCCGTGAGACCGAGAAGATCATGATCGGCACGTACACGCTCGTGCACACGTTGATCCATCCGCTCAAGAGCGCGGAGGAGTTCGCGGTGATCGACAACCTCTGCAAGGGCCGGTTGTACACGACACTCTCGCGTGGCTATCACCCTGGCTATTGGCAGCAGTTCGGGATCCCGCAGGAGCACATGCTCGGGCGCTTCCAGGAGGCGATCAAGGTCTGGCAGCTCGCCTTCGAGGGAGAGCGTTTCGACTTCGACGGCAAGTACTGGCAGGTCGAGCAGGGGCTGCTCGCCCCCGGGCCCTACCAGCCGGGCGGCTGGCCGATCTGGGGGGGCGGCAACGCCGTGCCGGCGGCGATCCGGCGCTCGGCCGACTACGGCGTCTGCTGGACGACCGACCCATTCCCGTTGCGCAAGGACGTGTGGGAGGAGCAGGCCGGCGTCTATCGCGAGCGTGCGACCGAGCTCGGCAAGAAGCCCTACATCGTGATGATGCGCGACGGCTGGGTCGCCGATTCCTTCGAGGACGCCGCCGCGCAGTTCGGGACTCACTTCGTCGAGGAGATGCGCTTCTACTACCGGCAGGGCATCTTCACCCACCATCCCGACTTCCAGAGCGAGGAGGACATCACCTCCGAGCGCGCTGCGCCGCACCTGATCATGGGCACCCCCCAGCAGTGCATCGAGCAGCTCGAGCGCTACCACGAGGAGTTCGGCGTCGACTACTTCACGATCCGCTTCCGGATGCCCACCGGGCCGTCGATGGAGGCCGCGCGCGAGCAGATCCAGCGCTTCGGCGAGGAGGTCGTGCAACCGATCCACAAGAAGTACCCGGCGCCGGATCACCCGGCGATTCCCGCCGCCTGCCGCTGGTAGGCGGCGAGGCAGGGCGGGGCGGGGCCGGCGCTTCGTGGGATGGATTACGTGCCAGGGGCCGTAAGTCATCCATCGCGCCCCGCTCCCGCCGGCGACTTCAGCAGGCCCTGATCGCCTCGACGTCCGGACCGTAGTCCGGCGCCGAGGCGGTCGGCCAGGCGCCGCGCGGCGCCTCGACCACCGCGTCGACCTCGAAGCCGAACAGGACGGTGCGCTCCGCGGTCCGCCGGACCTCCTCGGCGGGCACCAGCCGTTCGACCGTGACGATCGCCCGCTTCGCCGCCCGCGCGATCAGCACGTCGACGTCCGCGAGGTGCTCGGGCGGCCACGGCATCTGCACGTTTCCGTCCGAGTCCGCCCGCCACGCGTGAATCAGCGCGAGGTCGGGGTGCAGTGCCGGCACCGCCAGGTAGCTCGTCCCGGTGTACGGGTCGAGGACCTCTCGGAGCCCGCGCGCGGCGACGAGCTCCGAGCCGAGCCCGGCACGGGTCGGGAGGAACGGCATGCCCGCGGCGGCGGCGCGCAGCCGCCCGAGGAGCATCCACTCGCTCTCCTCCAGATCCTCGATCTCGCCCGCCACGACGGCGGCTTCGAACGCGCTCGCCCGACCCGCCTCGCCAAGGCTGACGTGGCTCGAGCGGACCGAGCGCAGGCACCCCGCCCCCAGCAGCCGCTCGACGTCGAGCGAGCCCGTGAACGTGACCAGCTCGAGCTCCCGCGCGCCCGACGCGGCGAGCGCCCGCACGGCCGCGAGCGGCTTCCGGGCCATCACGCCGCCGCCGACGGCGACGACGGCGCCCGCCGGCAGCGAACCGATCGCGTCGGCCAGCATCTGCGCGGGCGGGTCGCCGGTCACAGTCGCGCCATGTTCCGATCGCCCGCTGCGGTCAGGTCGCGTGAGATCAGTACATCCGGTCGAGCGTCAGGTACATGCTCCCGAACCGGACGCTGCCCCCGGACCCGACGAGGCTCACCTTGTAGACGCCGGTCGTCTGGACGACGAGTTCGCCGGCCGCGGTGACGAACAGCGACAGGATCCCGTACGCGGTCTCGCCGTCGATCCGGATGTTGGTGATCACGTGCCGGCGCTGGTCCTGCTGCTCCTCGGTCGTGCTCGCGATGAACTCGACGATCGCGTCACCCGACTCGAACGGGCCGACGGTCGGCCCGCCGGTGATGTCGACCGTGAAGGTCGCGTCGTCGGTGAAGACCTCGCGCAACATCCCGTAGTTGTTGTCGTCCATCGCGGACGCGTAGCGGGCGAAGACATCGCACACCTGGGCGAAATCGGCCATTGCTCTCTCTCCTGATCGAGTGGTCGGGCTTGAACTTCTACCAGGGTCTCGTTTCTGCACGGAGCCCGGGCACTCTTCGGGCCGATCGCGGTCGGAACCTAAGCTTAGGTTTACCCGCGGCCGATGCAGACGGCAGAGTGGCCCGTGCCTTCTTGCACATACTGAGCGTGCCGGTCAGCAGGCCGCCCGAGATCATGCTCTCGGTCTACCTGACGGGGTCCCGCTGGTTCGCGCTCGTGAACCTGCTGCGCCGTAACGACGCCTTCGGGCTCGATCGTCGCCATGACTACGAGCGGGCGCTGGGTTGGCCATACCCAGAGCGCCGGGCGGAGTTTCGCCGCCCGTGCCGAGGGCAGGCTGACCGCTCGGGACGGCTCACGTAGGACGCCGGGAGCGGGGCTAGCCTTGCTGCTCGTGTCCAGCAGCGGCGGCAAACCAGACCTCGACCCGGTGCTCAAGGTGGCGGCGGAGTTCCGGGAGTTCAACCAGGCGGCAGAGGCTCGCGCGGCCAAGACGGACGCGACGATGATCAGGCTCAACTACGTGCTGGTCAGGCTTACCTTCGTGCTGCTGTTCCTCGCCGTGCTCGGCACTGTTTCGGCGATCATCGCTGCGGTGCGATAGCCGCTGGCAAGAACCCGATCCCGCTCGACCTGCGGCTAGGGACCGGCCCGTTCTGCTGATCGGCGGCCGGGGCGGGCCCGACGATAGATGCGCGTCCGGACAGATCCCGGCGCGGTCATTGATAGGCCCGCTGCTGGAGGTCGCGTCGAACGCCTGAGAGATCGCGCCGCAGCCTGGTGAGCGCGTCATCTCCCGATCCGTCCGCGGGCGGGTTGATGGGAATCAGGGCACCCGCCGGATTGGTCTCGCGGTACCTGGCGACAAACGCCTCCCAGTCGGTCAGGATCGAAAAGAAGCTCGTGAACCGGAGTCCTTGGTCCATGCTCAGTTCGGAGAGCAGCAGCGCAGCGTTCCGATCCCAGGCACCATGCGGGGTCCGGCTCGTGACGTCCCAGTGCCGCTCGCCGACCGCGCTCTCGACGCTCCGCTGGACGATCTCCAATTCGCCGTCAAGCAGGCGACAGATCCCGCGAATCTCGCGCTTGTGCGCCTCCTCCTCCCGGGCGACGCGCTTCTTGTCGAGGTCCGAGGTCGTCTTGGCGAGCATGTACGTGAAGAGCGCGAGGGCGCCGGTCCCGAGCGCGACGGCGAGGTCGCCGAGCGAGAGCCCGCCGGTGATGTGCAGCCAGGCGTGGTGATGCTGCAGGAGCTGGAGGGTAGTGAGCGGCGCGATCGACATCCCCGGCGAGCGTAAGCGCCCGGCTGGACGGATCGACCGCGGGGACGTCGGCTAGGTCGACGGGTCGATCCTGCGGGGCCGCCGCTCTCAGTTCTGCGTCCATCCGCTGTCTACGAGGGCCGAGCAGGCGTCGTCCGCCTCGCTCGCAAGCCCGACCGTGACCCGTAGCTGACCGTCGCGGTCTGCCCGTTCATGGTGAGCGTGCAATCGACCTGCGGGATATCAGGGATCCCGCTGGTCCCCGTGAGCCCCCCCAGGTTGGAAGGACCCGACGAACGTCAGCTCGCGCGCGGCGTCCGTGCAGGTGACGCTGCCGGACGACAGGTGAACCTCGATGTCGTCATCGGTGATTGAGCACGCACGCGACGACGAAGCCCCGCATCCGCCGAGAATGGCGGCAAGGCAGAGGATTCCCGCGATCAGTAGGACGCGGCGTCGCTTCACCGGTCGCAGCCTATAGCGGAGGGCGCACCGGGGTTGACCAATCCTGTTCCCTCGGTTGAGCGGCTGCGGGCGGAGGCCGATGCTGCGGTCGGCGGGAGTCTTGCGGAGTTGCGTCGGATCGACGACGAGGTCTACGCGCTTAGCGTGGAGGGCGTCGAGCAGCCCGCCGTCGAGGTTCCGACGCCGATCGTCGCCGCGCGGAAGCGTGCGCCGCTGATTGATTCGACGGCAGGTCGTGGGCTGAGCAGACGAAAAGACTTCTGTCGCACAAGCGGCTCGAGGCGCTCTAGACGGTGGGTTCACTTTCACCGGTTGGCCCGAGTATCATTTCTGCCACATAGCGGTCCCCATCCCGCGAGAAGCCCTACGGATGTAGGTGTGACGGACGCGGAGGAGCCCGAGGCGCCCAAAGGGTCGTCGGTCAGCAACCCCGCTGCAGAACCGAGTCAGTTGCCAAGGCGTAGGCACAAGTAACCGGCGCAGGCGAGAGGGAGCGAGTAACCCGGACACGACCCCTCGACGGCCGAAGCCCCGGCCCCGCGTAGCACGAGGCGAATCGGATGAGCCTCGCGTCACGACGGGAGTAGAAGTCGATGAGTGCAGTAACCACAGAAGTGATGACCGAGCGTCCGGTCACGCCGACGACCGCCATTACAGAGGGCAACGGGTCCCGGGACGGCCGCCGATGCCGTATGACCTCGCCGTTGCGAGGGACGAGGTCAACCGGAAGCACCGGCTGTGCCGGATGTACACGAGTAGCTTCATGGAGACAGCGGTCGATGTGGGCTACGAGCTTGCGGACATCAAGGCGACGCTCAAGGCCACGGTGGGTCACGGTCACTGGCTGGAGTGGCTCGGCACGACGGAGGTCAGCGAGCGGCAGGCGCAGAAGTACATGAAGGCCGCCAAAAACGCCCCCGAGGGCGGATTTGCCGACGGCACGACATTGAATGGTTTCCGCGACACGCTCGCGCGGAAGCGGAAAGGGGATACCGACGATGACGATCAGACCGACGACGATGCCGACGATGATCAGTCCGACGGCGATGATGCCGGCGACGACGATCAGACCGGCGAGGAGACCGAACCTGAGCCCGAGCCAGAGCCCCACGACGGCGAGGTACTGATTGAAGACATCGAGGTACAGACCGAGGCCGAAATCCGAGAGTTGTGGAACGTGGCGGATCTGCTCACCGAGGTAGAGCGGCTCCGTCGAACGGGGCGCGAACTCCCGCGGGCGATCCCGTCTCACGCCGGTGATGACCTTCTCGCTCGGATCAACGAGGTTCGTCAGTGGCATCGCGCGTCTGATCGCTACTGGAAAAAGCTCGTTGACGATCTCATGGAGCGGCGGAAGGAGACCGGCCAGCTCTCGATCGACGACGCGTCGCTCAAGGCGGCGTGAAGCCCGATTCTCCGGCCTTCCCCGGTCGAGGGGTCCCTCCCCCCTCGGCCGGGGGGGCGGAGGGCGTGTGCGTCGGTGCCACGCGGTCCTAGGGTGTCTACACGTGCGACTCGCGGTACTACGAACGGAGGGCGTCGTGAGCGCCGAGGCGATCACCCGTTACAAGCTACAAAACCACGGCGTCGCTGCGGTCGTCGGGTGCGTTAGGTTTGGCGCTGGGAGAGTCGAGTTCCCTACCCGTACAACGAGTGTGCGGAAGCGCCAGCTGACGGTGTTGCCAGTCTCAGTCTCACGGTACAGGACCTGATAGGTATGTGCGCCAGGCGAAGGCGTGAACGTTCCAAGCGCTTCCGTTATGTTCTGGGTCGTCCCGTTCGCAGCGTTGGGTGCTGCCCACAGGCCGTCACCCCAGCCTGCGTTGGTGTCATTCCAGTAGGACTGCCAGATCTCCGAGCCGTTATCGACAACCTCGAACCAAGCGGTCTGGCCGCTCAGGATCGGGGTTTGCATTGCTTGCGCGTAGAGCCAGATGGTGACTGGGGTTCCAGCACTCGTGATGTTCACCGTCACGCTTGGGCCGCCAAGATTGACATAGCTCGTCGATGTTGTGCTCACCGGACAGGCTTTCTCAGCGCGGCTCGCGGCGGCAGTTGCTGGCATCGCGAGCGCCAACACGAGTGCGAGGCCTGCGGCAGTCGGCAGGTAGCGTGTGGGCCGTGGCATGTGACTCCTTCTCCTTCGGCGGGATGAGTGATGAGCTCAACCGATAGATGCTGACCGCTCAGAGGGAGGCTGGCCATCCGCACTAACCCGCAGTGTGCGCCTCGGCTTCGCTGCTCTCCGACCCGGTCGCCACCCCGTCGATCGCGTCCATGAGCGCGCTACCGGCCGCCGTGGTGGCCGACGGCCGACCGGCCCGCATCTGTTCACGCGCGGGCTGCTGCGATGCGGACGCTGTGGCTCGGCGATGGTCCCGCGGAGCCGATCGAAAAGCGCTGACGTTTAAAGCGCTGACGTTTACTACTGTCTCGGGCGAGCGCAGAACGTCGATTCGTGCGCCCAACTCCCCGTTCGGCGAGATCTGATCGACGCCGCGATGATCGACGAACTCGACCGGCGTTACCTCGGTCTCGCGGAGACGCGGGAGCGGTACGCGCGGAAGCGGGCCGCCGACGCGGCGCTCGTCGCGGAAGCCGTCGCCCGCGCCGACGCGGACGCGATGCGGGCGACGGAGCGGCTCTCGCGGGTGGTCCGGGCGTTCCAGGACGGGAAGCTTGATCCCGACGATTACGCCGAGCAGCGCGCGGGCCTGCTCGGCGAGCGCGAGGCCGCCGACGCCGCGCTGGCGCGAGCGCGGAAGCGGTCCGAGGCGGTCGCGGACGAGGACGTCACCGACGAGGTCCTCGATCGGCTCCGCGAGGTTCGCGCCGCGGTCCTCGGCGGCCTCGACCGGGCGGCCGATCTCGACGGCCTTCGAAGCCTGCTCAGGCAGATCTTCGAGAGCGTGATCTACTCGCGCGCCGACGCGCCGACCGACCTGCCGGTCGAGCCGTCGAGCGGCGACTGGGAAGCGCCAGAGGTCGCTCTCCAGGCCGGGACATACCTGTTGCCGATCCTGCGCTCTGGGGTCGTCGTCGGCTACGTCGCTGATCCTCGGAACGTTCCCGCGGAGGATCGCGGCCGACCGGGACCTCACCCGATCATTGCTCGCACACCTCTCGACCTCGACGTCTGCCGCGACGACGACGGCTCGGCCGCTTCCGTATACGGCGCCAGACGTTTGTTTTATGTTCTTGATCAGTGAGCTCACCGGCCCCCGACTCGGTCTGCCGTTACGGACCGCACGACGAAGCGCTCCACGACGCCGCGGCGCAGCCGCTCTACAACGAGAGCGTCTACGTGAACTTCGTCGCGGGCGTCGCGGGCGTCGCGGGCGTCGGGAATATCGCGGGTGTCGCGGGTGGGCCGGGCTCCGCTCCACTCGGAGGGATCCTGCGCATTGGGCTGCGCCCGACCGACGGCTACGCCGAGCTGTCGCTGAACCTGCCACTCGCGGGCGGCGCGACGGTCTTCGCCTATGAGCGCGAGCCGCTCGGCGCGGCCGCGTTCCGTCCCGGCTCGCCGGTCTGGCGCTGTGCCGGCATGGAGCTTGAGGCGGTCGAGCCGCTGCGCCGCTGGCGGTTGCGCTTCGAGGGTTCGAGCCCGCGCCGCCTGCTCGATGCAGCCGCCTTCGGTGCGGACCCGGGCGCGGCCCTGCGTGGGTCTCGTGCCTGCCGGGTTGCACTCGCGCTCGAGTTCGAGGCCCGCCGTCCGATCCACGCGCTGTCCGAGTCGGGCGACATCGTTGCCGCCGGCGGGGTTCCGTTCGCACGCGACCACTACGAGCAGTTCGGCCAGGTCGGCGGCGTGATCGAGCTCGACGGCGTCCGCTGGCAGGTCGCCGGCGGCGGCTTCCGCGACCACTCGTGGGGACCACGCGACTGGCAGTCCGCGCCGCATTCGAACTTCACGACCCTGCTCGGCGAGGACGGCTCGGCGACCGTCGCCTTCGCCGCCAGGCTCGACGGCCGCGACCACGTGCAGGGTGTCCGCTGGGACGAGTCCGGGCTCGAGCGGCTGACGGGGTTCGAGCTCCGCAGCGAGTACGACGGCGGGTTCGAGATCGGCGAGCGGCTGACCGTCGCCTTCCGGCGCCCGGCCGGCGAGGTGCGCTACGACGGCAGGGTGCGCGCGTTCCTGCCGCTGCGCCACCGTGGCGGCGGCCGGACCGTCCGCATCGCCCAGGTGCTCGTCGACTTCGACGGCCCCGCCGGCGCCGCCCGCGGCTGGTCCGATCTGACCCGGCCGGCGTCGTGACGGCCGGCACGGCAACCGCGGAACGCGCCGCCTTCGAGGCGGGCCTGGGCGCCTTCCTGGCCGAGCAGCTGGGCGCCGGCGCGGCGTTGAAGCTGAGCGACGTGCGCCGTCATATCGAGGGATTCTCGTGGGAGACGTGGGAGGTGACCGCGGCGTGGCCCGTCGACGGAGCGCCGCGGCGACGGCGCCTGATCGCCCGGCGCGTCCCGCAGGCCGGGCTCGTCGGCCCCTACGACGTCGGCGAGCAGTGGCAGCTCGCGCGCGCGCTCCACCGGCTCGGGACGATCCCGGTCCCCGAGCCGCTGTACGTCGACCTCGACGGTCATGCCACAGGGCGGCCGCTGTACGTCATGGAGCACGTCGACGGCGACGTCCCGGCGCCGTGGAACGCTCACACGTACTTCGCCGACGACGGGGCGCGGCGGCGGGCGGGCCGCGAATTCGTCGAGATCCTCGCGGCGATCCATCGCATCGACCGATCGGAGCTGCCGGCCGAGCTGCGGGGCGGCGATCAGCGCGACCTGCACGCCGAGGTCGCCCACTGGGAAGGCGTCTACGGGCGCGACTGCCGCGCGCCGGTGCCCGTGCTCGAGCGTGCGTTCGGCTGGCTCGCGGCTCACGCGGACGAGACGAGCGGGCATCGCGCGCTCGTCCACGGCGACTTCCGGATCGGCAACGCGATCGTGCGCGACGGGCGGATCGTCGCGATGCTCGATTGGGAGCTCGCCCACATCGGCGATCCGGTCGAGGACCTCGCCAACTTCGCGAGCCGCCTGTTCCGCGGCCGGGCTCGCATTCCCAGCGGGCTGGTGACCGAGGCGGAGCTGCTCGCCGATTACGCCGAGCTCGCGGGCTGGGAGGTGCCCCCGGCGGCGCTGCGCTTCTGGCTCGTGTTCGGAAGCGTCAGGTCGGCGGTCAGCTTCCTCACGGCTGCCCACCTGTTCGCGACGGGCGCGACCGGCGATCTGCGCTACGCCGCGTTCAGTCGCCAGGTCCCCTACATCCTGCGTCACGTGATGTCGGAGATCGCCTCACTCGATGCCTGACTCGGCTCGCGACCTGCTCGAGGGGATCGCCCGGGCGCTGCGCGAGGACGTCGCTCCGCACGTCGTCGACCGCTTCGCCGAGATGCAGTGCAAGGCCGCCGCCGAGCTGCTCGCCAACCTCGCCGCCGAGCTCGACTGGGCGCCCGAGCCGCTCGCGCGCCGCCGCGCCTGGGAGCGCGAGCTGCTGGCGGCGCTGCGCGCTGCCGGCTGGTCGGGCGGCGACGATCTCGCGGCGGCGCTCCGCTGGCTGGCGAGCTGTCCGCCCGCAGCGAGCGCGCCCGTCGACGCGCTGCTGCGCGAGGATCTCGAGCGGCAGGTCAGCGCACTCCGGCGCGGCATGTTCAGCTGATCAGCCGAAGCGGACGCTCGGGTCCGGCAGCGGGCGGGTGCCGCTTGCCAGCTCGGCGATCAGGCTGTCGATCTCCGCGTCGCTCGGATCGGGCAGCCCGAACGCCTGGAACAACCGCAGCGTCATCATCAGGAAGGCGATGAAGATCGTGTACTCGACGGCGCCGCGCTGCCCGAGGCGCCGCTCGAGCGACGCGTAGGCGTCGTCGGTGACACCGCCGTTTGCGACCGCGCGGATATAGGCGGCGAGCTCGCGCTCGCCGGCCGTCAGCTCCTCCTCACGACCGGAGCGCAGCGCCGTGATCGCCTCGGCGCGGACGCCGACGGCAAGCGCGTCGGGGATGTGCAGCCGCTGCAGGACGTTCGTCTTCCAGTCGGCCGACAGAACCTGGTCGACGAGCTCGCGATCGGCGTGGCTGTACGTTCCCTGTCGTTCGCCGGCGGTGCGCGCGATCCGGCCGAGTTCGTTCAACGCCGCGGCGAACGGCGGGCTGTTCAGGAGCGCGGCGTGGTAGGGCGGGAGCTGGCCGCCGAACTTCGAGGCGCTGCGCGCCACGACCGCGTCGTAGGCGGTCAGGTCGGCTTCCGGCAGCTCGTCACGCGCCGGTGGGAGGGGTGGCCTGGGCATGAAAATCAATCTACCGTTTGGTAGGCTGGGGCTCGGTCGCCCGTGCCTTCCGCCGGCCACGAGGAGAGGACGCAGATGGCGAAGAACGGCATGCTGGTCGTCGATGCCGACGCTCACTACCTCGAGCCGGTCGCGGAGATGGCCGAGTACATCGACGAGCCGTGGCGCTCGCGCCTGCGCGGCGCCGACCCATCCAAGTGGATCCCGATCGGCCTGGGTGATCGCATGCTGGCGGGGCGCATCCGCCGTGACGAACTCGACTACGGCTATGGCTACGGCGTCCAGCGCGCCGGCGAGGTGCGGGCCGCGATGGCCCACGTCGGCGCCGACGCCTGCGTGCTCGTGCCCAACCGCCTGGTGACGCTCGGGCACGTGACCGTCGCCGATCTCGTCGTCGCGCTGAACACCGGCTACATCCGCTACATGCTCGAGCAGGTGGTCGACGCGACCGGCGGGATCTACACGATGGTGATCGCCTGCTGGCAGGATCCCGAGGCGTCCGCGAACCTGATCGACGAGGTGGCGGCGCATCCCGCCGTGGCGGCGGTCTGCCTGCTCAGCGCAGGCGCGCAGCCGCCGCTCGGCGACCCGCGCTACGACCCGATCTACGAGGCCGCCGTCCGCCACGACCTGCCCCTGGTGCTCCATGGGGCGCCGGGTCTGAACCTCGTCGCCGGGGCCGACTATGCGGCCTTCCAGCGGCTGATCGAGTCGCACTCGCTCGGTTTCGCCGTCAGCAACCAGATCCAGCTGACGAGCATGGTCCTGGAGGGGATCCCGGAGCGCTTCCCGAGCTTGCGGGTCGTGTTCGAGGAGAGCGGCCTCTTCTGGGTTCCGATGATGCAGTACCGGCTCGACGAGTACTTCCTCAAACGGCGCTCCGAGGCGCCCCTGTTGGCGCGGCTGCCGAGCGAGTACATCCGCGAGCACTTCTACTTCGGCACGCAGCCGATCGAGGCACCGAAGAACCAGCGCCACCTGGAGATGGTCTTCGAGGCGGCGAGTGGGACCGAGCACTTCCTGTTCTGCAGCGACTACCCGCACTTCGACTACGACGATCCGAGTGCGATCACGCGGCTGAGCTTTCTCGACCGTGACGCCAAAGCGCGCGTGCTCGCTGGCAATGCCCTCGACGTTCTCAAGCTGAGAAAGGCCGGAATCCAACCGTGGGAGAACATCGCGTCGCCCGTCTCGCCGACCTCCCCGGCGACCGCGGCCTCGTAGTCGAGGTGGCGGGGAGGCGCATCGGCCTCTTTCGCATCGGCGACGGCGAGGTCCATGCCTACCTGAACGTGTGTCCTCACCAGGGCGGCCCGGTGGGTTCAGGCGGTCTCTTCCCGGCGGTCCGAGGCGTCGTCCGTGACCGTCGGCTGCGCGAGTACCACGACCCCGGCACGACGGTGATCGCCTGCCCCTGGCACGGGTGGGAGTTCGATCTCCGCACGGGTCGCTGCCTCGCGGACCCGGCGCGTGGCCTGCGCCCGTACGTGGCCACGGTCCGCGACGGCGAGGTGTTCGTCGAGCTGCCGGCTGCCAGTCCGGAAACCCCCGAAGCGAAGGTGGAGACGTGAACCTGGAGGAGATCGAAGCGATCAAGCAGCTCAAGGCCCGGTACTTCCGCTACCTCGACACCAAGCAGTGGGAGCGGTGGGGTGACACGTTCACCGCCGACGCCGTCCTCGACCATCCCGCCAACCGCGCCGAGCCGATCCGCGGGCGCAGCGAGATCGTCGCCCGCGTCAGCGCCGGCCTCGCCGACCGGGTGACGATCCATCACGGGCACATGCCCGAGATCGAGCTCACGGGCGAGCGCACGGCGAAGGGGATCTGGGCGATGTACGACCTCCTGATCGGGCCGACTCCGCACGGCACGGGCGAGGCGCGTTACGAGGGGTACGGTCACTACCTCGAGCGCTACGAGAAGGGCGACGACGGCCGCTGGCGGATCGCCCACCTGCATCTGCGCCGGCTCCACCTCGAGGTCGAGCGGCACAAGCGCGACGTCGACCTGCGCGCCTTCGAGGAGTGGGAGGGCCCGTGAGCCTCGCCGACGTCGAGGCGATCCGGCAGCTGAAGGCGAGGTACTTCCGGTTCGTCGACACCAAGCGCTGGGACCGTTTCGGTGAGCTGTTCACCGACGATGCCGTCCTCGACGTGCCGCTCGTCCGCGCCGAGCCGCTCCGCGGCCGCGACGCGATCGTCGCCGCCGTCAGCCGCAACCTCGCGGATCTCGTCACGATCCACCACGGCCACGCGGAGGAGATCGAGATCCTCGGCGCGGGCAGCGCGCGGGCGATCTGGCCGATGTACGACCTCCTGCTCGGCACGACCACGTCGCTCGCCCCACCGGCGGCCACCGGCTTCGGGCCCCGCTACGAGGGCTACGGGCACTACGTCGAGCGCTACGAGCGCGGCGCCGCCGCCGGCGGCGACTGGAGGATCGCTCGCTGCGAGCTCCGTCGGCTCCACCTCGAGAGCGAGCAGCACCGTCGCGACGGGCCGGCCGCCACCCGTGCTCACGAGCGGCCCAGGCTGGGGTCGATTGTCGAATAGTTGAAGTCTGCGTCCCATCGTCCGGCCCGCCGATCGTCGGGCGCGTGAATCAACCACACACAGGAGAGAGGCATGATCAAACTCAGCGCGACCTGGCACATCCCCGATGGCAAGACCGCGGACGACGTCGATCCGCACTACCTGAACAACCACGTGGCGACGGTGCGGCGGCTGCCGAAGCTCCGCCGCCACGTCGTGCTGAAGGCGATCGACTGGCCGGAGGGCACATTCGCCGCCTGCTGGCGCGGCGCCGACATCTTCTTCGACACGTTCGAGGATCTGCAGGCCGCCGCGGCCTCGCCCGAGTGGTCCGCGATGGCGCAGGACGGCTTCATGCCGTCGGTCGCCGGGCTCGTGATCGAGGTCTTCGAGGTCGAGGACGAGTTCATCGTGCCCGGCGCTCCCGCCCCCGGCCACGCGCCCGCGGGCGCATCCGTGGTCTGTCTGCGCGGCACGTGGCACATCCCGAACGGCAAGGGGCCGACCGAGATCGACCCGCACTACTTCGCCGTGCACGTCCCGAATGTCAGGCGCTTGCCCGGGCTCTCCCGGCACGTCGTGCTGAAGACGCTCGCATGGCCGCAGGGCGAGCATCCGCGCTCCTGGCGCGGGGCCGAGACGTGGGCCACGACGAAGGCCGACTTCGACACCCAGATCGCCTCGAAGGAGTGGGCCGCCGTCGAGGTCGACGGCTTCATGCCGTCGGTCGCGGGGCTCCACATCGACGTCTTCGAGGTCGAGCAGGAGTGGGTCCCGGGCGCGTAGACGGACGGTCTGTGGGGGTGCCGGCTTGCGGGCCGGCACCCGTCAACCGGCCCGCGCCACCCGCAGGATCACGCTGCCCGACCCGTCGAGTGAGGCGCTGCACCCGGGCGGGACGAGGATCGTCGCCTCCGCCTCCTCGATCACCAGCGGCCCCGTCCGCACGCCGCGGGCGAGTGCGCCTCGCGTGATCACCGGCGCAGCGTGGCTCCCGAGCTCCGGCCCGAAATAGAGTGTCCGCGTCACGTCCGCCTTCGCGGCCCCCGTCCCCGCCGCCGCATCGGCCGCCTCCGCTGCCGCCGCAGCGGCGAGTTCCTGGCGCGCGAGCTCGGCGAACGACACCGCCGGCGCCGGCCACGAGGCCCGGGCGCGGATCGCGGTCAGCTCGACGGGCTCGTGCTCCGCGGCGTGCCCGTACGCGCGCCGGTGCTCCCGGTGGAAGTCGGCGATCAGCCCAGCGACGCCGGTCCCGAACGTGTAGGGGAGCCTCAGCGTCGAGGACTGCCCGACGTACCGGAGGCTCACCCGGATCTCCGCGTCCGGCCGCCCGGTGCCCGGATGCAGGGCCGTCAGCTCCGCCGCCGCGGCGGCCGACAGCCGCCGCGCCTGGTCCTCGATCGCGCCCGCGGCGCCGCCGCTGAGCTCGGCGCGCACCGCCTCGACGCGGCTCACGGCCGTCTCCGCGAACAGCAGCCCGAGGCTCGAGAACAGACCGGCGGCGACCGGGATCGCGACCTCGTCCATCTCCATCTCCGCCGCGAGCGCCGCCGCATGGACGCCGCCGGCGCCCCCGAACGCGACCAGCGTGTGCCGGCGGGGATCGCGTCCCCGTTCGACCGATACGGCCCGTACGGCTCGCCGCATCGTCGCGGTCGCGACCTGGAAGATGCCGTGGGCGGTGTCGAGCACGGACAGCCCGAGCGGGCCGGCGAGCCGCTCGATCGCCTCCGTCGCGAGCTCGGCCCGCAGCGGCTTCGTGCCGCCGGCGATCGCGACCGGATTGACGTAGCCGAGCACGACGTGCGCATCCGTCACGGTTGCCTGCGTGCCGCCCTCCCCGTAGCACGCGGGCCCCGGCGTCGAACCCGCGCTCGCCGGGCCGACGCGCAGCCCGCCGCCCTTGTCGAGCCAGGCGATCGAGCCGCCGCCGGACCCGACCTCCGTCAGGTCGACGCAGGCTGCGCGCACGAGGTAGCCGGAACCGCGCATGAAACCGCCACCGCGGTTGAGCGAGTCGCCGACTTCGAGCTCGGGAGCGAGCTCGACCCGGTGCTGCTCGACGAGACTTGCCTTCGCGGTCGTGCCCCCCATGTCGAACGTGATGATCGCGTCGCGTCCCATCTCGGCCGCCAGCCTGGCTGCCGCGCTGACGCCGGCCGCGGGCCCGGACTCGATGATCAGAAATGGCCGTTCGCGGACGAGCTCGGCTCCGGCCGTCGTGCCGTCCGATTGCATCACCTGCAACCGAGCGTTCACGCCCAGCGCGCGCAGCGAGTCCTCCAGCCGCAGCAGGTAGTCCTCGACGACTGGGAGCAGGAAGCCGTTGACGACCGTCGTGCTGGTCCGCTCGTACTCGCCCGGCTCGGGCGCGATCGCGCAGGACAGCGTCACCCGCGCCGCCGGAAGCTCCTCCGCCAGGATCTCGGCGATGCGCCGCTCGTGCGCGGGATTGGCGTAGGCGTGCAGCAGGCAGACCCCGACCGCGGCGACCCGCTCGGCGCGAAGCGTCGCGGCGGCGCTGCGAACCTCGCGCTCGTCGAGCGGCGTGATCACCGAGCCGTCGGCCGCGATCCGCTCGGTCACGCCGAGTCGCAGGCGGCGCGGGACGAGGCTCGGGGGCGGCTGCCAGGTGAGGTCGTAGAGCGTCGGGCGCCGTGACCGGCGCAGCACCAGCAGATCGCGGAAGCCCGCGGTCGTGATCAGGGCGAGCCGGGCCGGCGCCTCCTCGAGGATCGCGTTCGTCGCGATCGTCGTGCCGTGCACGATCTCCTCGGTCGCGGCGAGCTCCGCGGGATCCAGCCCCGCGGCGAGCCCCTGACAGATCCCGCGACCGTAATCGTCGACGGTGGACGACGCCTTCATGCGCCGCAGCTCGTGGCCGGGCCCGAGCGCGACGATGTCCGTGAAGGTCCCGCCGATGTCGGCGCCGATCCGCCATCCCGAGCTGCTCATGCGTCCACCCGACGCCGGTAGAGCGTCGAGGCGCGGCCGGCGCTCAGCAGCTGGTCGGCGATCTCGGCGTCGATCGCCTCGTCGGAGCGCGCCTCCGGCGCGCCGAATCCGGCGCCGCCGGGAAGCTCCATCCGGAAGCTGTCGCCCCGGTTCAGCACGAACGAGCCCTTCGCCGGCGCCGGCTCCCAGCCGCCCGCGGCTCGGCGCACCGAGCACCGCGCCGCGGCGCCGCCGCCGCCGCCGTGCGAGCCCTGCGGTGGGTTCGCCTGGCGCTCGACGCGATAGCCCAGCGTGACGCCGTCCGCCTCCACGAGATACTCCCGGACGACGGCCGGTGCGCCCGTGAAGCGGCCCGCGCCGGCGGTGTCGGGGAGCAGCTCGGACTGCGTGACCCGCACGGGGTACTCCTGCTCGATCGCCTCGATCGGGATGTTCCCCGTGTTCGAGATCGCGTGCGATGCGCCCGGCACGCCGTCGTGCTCGGCGGTCGCCCCCCAACCCGCCTGAAGGAAGTCGAGGCAGATCCACGACCTCCCGTCGTCGCGCTGTCCCGAGAACGTGATCAGGCCCGGATTGCCGTTCTCGGCTGGAATCCGGTCAGCCACGAGCTCGGACATGGCGGCCCCGGCGACGTCGGTGAGCCGGTACAGCAGCGTGCCGCGGGCACTCACTGCGGCCGGTCGCCGCGCGCTCGCGACCGTGCCCTCGGGAATCACGAACTCGATGCAGCGCGAGAACCCGTCGTTGACGACGGCGTCCTCCCCGAGTGTGGCGCCGGCGACGAAGGTGCTGATCGAGGCGACGTCGCCGACCGCGCAGTTGACGGCACCGGACACCTGCTCGGCGGTGCCGGTGTAGTCGAACACGAGCCGGTCTCCGCGCTTGCTCACCCGGCAGCACAGGCGGACGGGCGGGCCGCCGATTCCGTCGTCGTCGAGGTAGCCCTCGGCGAGCCCCTCGCCGTCGGGGATCGCCCGCAGCGCCGCCCGGGTCGCCCGCTCGCTGTACTCGAGGAAGGCATCCATCTGCTGCTGGAGGCTCTCGGCCCCGAGGCGCGCGGCGAGTTCGGTCACCTGCCGTTCGCAGGTGTCGAGTCCGGCCAGCGCGGCCCGGATGTCGCCGAGCACCTTGACCGGCTCGCGCACGTTCGCCGCGATCACGTCGAGCAGCGGCTGGTTGACCGTTCCGGCCTGGACGAGCGGGACGATCGGGATGATCAGGCCCTCCTCCCACAGCGACGCTGCGGTGACCGAGATGCCCCCCGGGAAGCGGCCGCCGACGTCGACCATGTGGGTGACGATGCCGGCATAGGCGATCGGGTCCTCGCCGCCGGGGGTGAAGATCGGCTTGGCGAAGAAGAAGTCGGGGAGATGCACGCCGCCCTGCCAGGGGTCGTTGACGAGATAGACGTCGCCCGGGCGTGGTTGCGGCACGCGCTCGCGCAGGAGCGTCATGAACCGCGGTATCGCGCCGAGCTGGATCGCGAGCGTCAGCCCCTGGGCGAGCACGCGCCCGCGGCGGTCGCACACCGCCGTCGAGAAATCGAGCAGTTCGCGCACGACGCTCGAGTAGGCGGCGCGCACGACCGTGATCGCCGTCTCGTCGGCGATCGACGTGAGCGCGTTGCGTAACAGCTCGACTTCCACCGGTGTCCGTTCCGCGCCGGTCGCGTTCACCCGAAACCTCCTCACGAAAACTATGATCACGAAATCCTACGAAACATGATGATGAAGGGGAGGAAATGGCGATCACGACTTCGCTCGACGGCCACGTCGCCCTCGTTACGGGGGCGGCCGGCGGGATCGGCTCGGCCTATGCCCGGGCGCTCGCGCAGGCGGGAGCCTCCGTGGCGCTCGCCGACATCCGCGACGACGTCGCGCGCGACCTGGCCGCTGGTCTCGCCGCCGACGGGCACCGCGCGATCGGGGTCAGGCTCGACGTGACGAGCGCCGACAGCTGGTCCGCCGCGACGGCGAGCGCCGCCGCCGAGCTCGGTGGGCTTGACATCCTCGTCAACAACGCGGCGCTGATGGCCGAGATCACGACGATGGACATGCTCGAGATCACGATCGAGGAGTGGGATCGGGTCCACCGCGTCAACCTCACGGGACCGCTCCTCGGTGTCCGCGCCGCGGCCCCCTACATGCGCGAGCGCGGGTGGGGCAAGATCATCAACCAGTCGTCGGGCGGCGCCTTCCTCGGAGGCGGCCCGTACCGGAGCGCGAAGCTCGCCCTGCACAGCCTGACCGTCGGCTTCGCCCGCCAGCTCGCCCCGTGGGGTATCCGTGTCAACGCGATCGCGCCCGGCCACATCAACTCCGAAGCCGGCTGGCGCTCCGCCGGCCCGGCGCGCACGCAGATGCTGGAGTCGATCCCGTTCGGCCTGATCGAGCCGGAGGAGCTGGCGGAGGCGCTCGTCTTCCTCGCCTCGCACGCGAGCGACAAGATCACGGGCCAGATCCTGCGCGTCGACGGCGGCTGGGTGATGAGCGTGGCCTGACCGTGCGGCGAGCCGGCGCCGGTGGTGGCTCGCCGGGACGAGGGTTTCGTCGAGGGCCTGCTGACCCCGTCTTCTGATCGCCCGGCGACGGGCCGTTCGGTGATGTTTGAGGGGCTAGTCTGTCGGGGGTACTGATGACAGGCGGTGGGTGTCGTTTTGGGGTGTTGGGTCCGTTTGTCTTCGAGCGAGACGGGCGGGTGGTGCCGATCGCGAGTGGGCGTCAGCGCGCGTTGCTGGCAGTGTTGCTGGCCGAGGGCGTACCGCTCTCGCGTGACCGGTTGATCGATGAGTTGTGGGGGGAGCGCCCGCCCGAGAGTGCGGTGTCGGCGCTGCACGTGCATCTCTCGAAGCTCCGGTCGCTGCTTGGTGGGCTGCTCGTCCGCGTGCCGGCGGGATACGCGTTGGAGCTCGCCGAGGTCGAGATCGACGCGCAGCGTTTCGACGCGCTGGTCGACCAGGCGCGCGCTGACCCGGCGCGGGCGCGATCGCTGTTGTCTGATGCGCTCGGGTTGTTTCGCGGCGAGCCGCTCTGCGACGTCGCGTGTGAGGGGAGCGTCGCCCGGTGGCGGCGGGCACTGGAGGAGAGGCGTCTGGAGGCGATCGTGATGCGCGTCGGGGAGGATCTCGCGGTCGGCGGGGCTGGGGAGCTGGTCGCTGAGCTTGCGGATCTCGTGGAGCGCCATCCCTTCGAGGAGCGGGTGTTGGGTCTGTTGATGCTGGCGCTCTACCGCGCGGGTCGTCAGGCGGACGCTCTGGATGCGTACCAGCGCGCGCGGCGGCGGTTCGCGGGCGAGCTCGGCTTGGAGCCGGGCGCGGAGCTCGCGGGGTTGCAGCAACGGATTCTCGAGCGGGACCCGTCGCTCGCCGCGCGGGGGCCGGCGGGAGCTGTCCCGCCGCGAGCCGCGCCGCCCGTGGGGAATCTCCCCGTGGCGGCGACGCAATTCGTTGGCCGCACTCGCGAGATCGCCGAGACGACGGCGCTGCTACGACTCACCGGATCGCGGCTGCTGACCCTCACCGGCGCGGGAGGGACCGGCAAGACGAGGCTCGCGATGCGGATCGCCGAGGCGTGCACGCCGGACTTCCGCGACGGCGTCTGGTTCGTCGGGTTCTCCGACGTCACCGACGCAGATCTGATCGCGCCCACGATCTGCCAGGCGCTCGGCCTCGCCGACCAGGCCGACGTCGCCCCGACCCAGCGCCTCGTGGAATGGCTCGAGGCGCAGGAGCTGTTGCTGCTGCTGGACAACCTCGAGCAGCTCGTGGACGGCGCGGCGCCGCTCGGCGAGCTCCTCGCCGGCTGCGCGGGTCTGCGCCTGCTCGTGACCAGTCGCGAGCCACTGCGCCTGGCGGGCGAGCAGCGCTACGAGGTGCCTGTGCTGGACCGCGCCGCCGCCGTCGAGCTCTACAACACCCGTGCGCGGGCGATCGACTCCGGGTTCAGCGTCGATCACGAGGTCGCGGGGGCGATCTGCGAGCGGCTCGACTACCTCCCGCTCGCGATTGAGCTTGCGGCGGCCAGGACCAAGGCGCTCTCCCCCGCCGACATCCTCGCTCGGTTGAACAGCCGCCTGCCGGTGCTCGGCGCGGGCCCGCGCGACGCGCCGCGCCGCCACCAGACCCTGCAGGCGACGATCGACTGGAGCTATGACCTCCTGCGCGATCATGAGCAGCGACTCTTCGGGCGGCTCGCGGTGTTCGCCGGCGGCTGCACGCTCGCCGCCGCCGAGGTGGTCTGCGACGCAGACCTTGACACGCTGCAGGCGCTGAATGACCGCAGCCTCATCGGCGCCGAGCACGGCCGCTACGGGATGCTCCAGACGCTCCGCGAGTACGCGCTTGCTCGACTCGATCAGGCAGGCGAGACGGGTGTGATGCGCCGGCGCCACGCCGGCTGGTGCGCAGAACTGCTCGAAGCCGAGATGATCGACGGGTACCTGCAGGCGACGCCCTCGAACCCAACCCCGCTCGCCGTCGAGACGGAGAACTTCCACAGCGCGCTCGAATGGGCAGCCGATCACGGAGAGAGCGAGATCGTCGCCCGGATCGCGGTGCCGCTCACCCCGTGGGTGTGGAGTCGGCGCGGCCAGCTGCGCGAGGCTGAACGATGGCTCACGATCGCGCGCGAGCACCGCGCGGCTTACCCGCTGTTGCTGCAGGCAAATCTGCTGAACGCCGCGGGCTGGCTGGCGTTCCTCCGCGGGGAGCACGAAAGCGCCGCATCGATCTACGACGAAGCTCTGGCGATCTGCCGCGAGCTCGGAGAGCCGGAGGGGATCTCCGGCGCGCTCGTTCGCCGCGCACGGTCGGCCTTCGCTCGCGGGGACCTGGTCGCCGCCCGTGCGGCGTTCGAGGAGGCGATCCTCTACGCGCGCGAGCACGGGCTGCCGCATCATCTGGGGCCCGCGCTGATCGGCCTCGGCGACCTCGCGATCGTGCAAGGCGACCTGGATGAGGCACGGACACTCTGCGAGGAGAGCCTCACAGTCGCCGGCGATCCCGCATCCAACGTCGACAGCTCCACTGCGCTGCTGAATCTCACCCACATCGCCAATGCGCAGCTCCGCCACGGCGACGCCGCGGCGCTCGGCAGGAACGCCCTGACCGTCGCTCTCGAGGAGGAAGACTCGCTCACCGCCGCGGCGGCGGTGATGGAGATCGCCTGGGCGCTCGCCGATCGAGGCCAACACGAGCGCTCCGCCCGGCTCCTCGGAGCCGGCATCCGATTTCTCGAGAATGCCGGCGCCGAGCTGCAGTCAACCGACCTGGAGTGCGAAGAGCGGACCCGCGCGATCCTCGGCGCCAAGCTCGACATCGACCTGGTCCGCGCCCTGTTCGAGGAGGGCCGCGACACCTCATTGGCGGAAGCCGTGGACGATGCGCTCAGCGGTTCGCGCGGGCTGGGCATGCCTCAGCCGAACAGGTCACCACCTCCGTAACACGCGTCCGCTTGGGGGGTTTTTGGTCCCGCTTTGGCGGGCTGGCTCACGCTGTCCTCATCCGGTGTCTGGGTTTCGCATGAGGAGGAAGTCGTGAGCATCATCAGCACCAGATCCGGCGCCCCATCCACAGGGAGCGCGGCGCTCACGTTTCGCGCTCCAGCGCCATGACGGCGGGTGCTTCACCGTAACACCGCACCACCAGGCCTGACCCAGACGGAGACCGCAGCTGCACCGATCTCACAACGAGGTCGGCGCGCTCACGAGTCGCCATCCGTCAAGTCTGAGGCCCAACTTAGCCAACTTGCAACGCGCGAACCTGAAAGTCGAATCCAATGCCAACTCCGCTGACCATTAGCAACTCACGCAGGCCCCGGGTGGCCGTCTTAGCAACCACCTGCGCTGGCTTGATCGCCGTGCTTGGCGCGCTGAGCTCATCTGCTGCCGCGACAGTAACTTGCACTGACGACTTCAACGGGTCGGTCGGCAGTGACTGGGCGACGGCCGCGAACTGGACGAGCGCCAGCAGTCCAACGGTCCATCAGGTCCCGACATCCGCCGATGTTGCGTGCTTGGGCGGCGACGCGGTTGTGATTGCGGCCGGAGCGCAGAGGGCGGACTCGGTGGAGGGCCAGGGCGGGTCGCTGCAGCTGACCGGCGGCAGTCTCACGCTCGCGTCCACAACGGGTAGCTCGTCGATCGACGACCTGTCCCTCGATGGCAATGGGGCACTGTCGGCGCCGCTGTCGCAGACGATCAGCGTCACGGGGGACTTCGAGTGGGGTGGGTGTACCCCCGGGTGCAGTTCGCCGCCGCTGGACGCGACCGTCGAGCAGACCGGCGGCGGCAGTTTCTCGATCGACGGGAACGGCGGTTTCGGCGGTCCTGATTTCGCCGGGGGGTCGATCTCGACGACCAGCCCGGTGAGCATCACCAACGGCAACTTCGAGTCCTCGGGCGCCGAGATGCTCACGACGACGAGCACCATCACGCTCGGCCCGAACGTGCAGCTCGACGGACTGTCGGCGAGCACGACCATCACCGCCGCCGGCGTGGGTTCCCAGACGGGCAACTATGGGTTCTGGAGCGCCGGTCTGGTGCTGAGCGGCGGGACGACGACAGTGCCCAACCTCGGCGTGCTGGAGGCCGGCTCGATCACCGTGCAAGGCGGCGCGTTCGTCGTGAACGGCGCTACACAGGCCGGCGCCGGCGCAGTCAACACCACCACGCTGGCCGGGGGGACGCTCACGGGGAGCGGCTTCCTCGACAACGTCACCAACGTCGGCGGCACGGTCGCGCCGCCGGACGCAGGAAGCTCTCTGACATCGCTCACAATCCTCGGCACCTACACCCAGGACGCAGGTGGGACGCTCGCGCTCGGACTCCCCACGGAGACGCTTGTGCTGGACGGCAGCGGCACCCAGACGCTCGGCGGGAGCGTGTCGCTGAGCAACGCCGTCGGATACAGCGCAGCGCCGGGAACACAGACGTACGCGATCCTGGCGAACGGCGGACCGATCGTCGGGACCTTCTCGCAGGTGACGGGCCCCTCCGCGTCCCTGTACACGCTGCAATACGCATCACGGACGGTGGACCTGCTCGCAGGCGCCGGATCGGCGACGGTGCCGGTCAACACCGCCCCGCCCGCGATCACCGGCACACCGGCGACGGGCGACACGCTGAGTTGCGCGACCGGAACATGGACTCCGGCGCCGAGCGGCTACAGCTACCAGTGGAACCGCGACGGCTCTCCGGTCCAGGGCGCCACCGGCTCGAGCTACCCCGTCACCGTCAGCGACGCGGGGCACTCGTTGACGTGCACCGTGATCGCCTCCGACGCCGCCGGGGCGAGCCTGCCCGCGACGAGCGGCCCCGTCTCGGTCGCGACGACGACCACGACGACCACGACGACCACGACCACCACGGGCACCACAGGCACCACGGGCACCACCGGAACCCCCACTGGGACGGCGATCGCGCCCGCCGCGGCAACAACCGCGCCAGATGACGCGCCGGTCGGCATCACCGCGCCGGTGATCACCGGCAACCCGACCCCCGGCCACACGCTGCGCTGCTCGACGGGAACCTGGACCAACAGCCCGACCGGCTACGCCTACAGCTGGCAGGAGAACGGAACGATCATCGCCGGCCAGGCCACAGGCGCCGATTCGGTCCAGATCGCTGACGAGGGATCGACGCTCACGTGCATCGTGACGGCCTCCAACCCTGCGGGGGCCGGGGCGCCGGCAACCAGCACGCCGGTGGTCGTCGCGCAACCCGGCACGCTTCACTGCCCCAAGCCCACCGGCCGGCTGCAAGGCACCACGATCGGCCCGCTCGCGCTCGCATTGACGCGCTCGCAGGCGCGTCACCAGTTGACCCGCTACGTCGTCACCCGCAACAACTTCGACAATTTCTGCCTCTACGGCGGCTGGGGGATCCGGGTTGGGTATCCGTCGCGCGCGATCATCGGCACGTCTGCGCCCGACCGGCTCGCGCGCCTCGCCGGCACGGTCGTGCTCGCGCTGACCGCCAACCCCTACTACGCGCTCGAGGGAGTCCGCCCCGGCATGCTGCTGAGCGCGGTCGCGCACCGGCTCGGGGTCGGCAAGGCGTTCCACATCGGCCTCAACTATTGGTACCTCGCGCCGGGCGGCGTGGCCTGCGGCGTGCTCAAGGTGCGAGGCGGGATCGTCCAAGAGGTCGGGATCGCCAACAAGCAGCTCACGCACGGCAACCGCGCCGGCCAGCGCACGTTCCTGGCCAGCTTCACCGACGCCTAGCGATCAGCGCTCCGCGATGCGGCGCCCCGGTCCTCGCCGCCCGCGGCGGCGAGGGCCGTTGCGATGAACGACAAACGAGCCTCGGGCACCCGGGGACATACCTACAGGAGCAGACATGCAACAGAACATCTATGGAGCAACCGGCGGCGCCACAGCCGTGGGCGCTCAGGCTTGTTGTCAGTTCGATTCTCATCTCCAAGTCCGTTCCGGTCCGTCTGCCGGGGAGGGCCGGATGGATCGCGTAATCCCAGCGCACAGCATCAACGGGCGGCCGATCACGACCCGCGCGTGGCTGGTCGCCGGCGCACTTGCTGCCATGCTGCTCGCCCCGTCGACGGCGTTCGCCGCGGGCAGCGTCTACGTCGGCGATGGCGTGTCGGGGGCCACGTTGGCGACCTTCCCGGTTGCCGCGGGCGGGGCGCTGTCGGCGCAGGCGAGCGCCGTCAACGCCGGTGGCTTTGGGTTCGGGGTCGCGGTGGCGCCGAACGGGCAGGAGCTCTACACCACCGACGCGAGTTCGGGCACGGTGTCGGCGCTGTCGATCGCCGGCGGCGGGACTCCGACCCTGCAGACCGTGGTGGCGAGCGGCGCCGACGCGGACTCGAGCCCGGACGGCATCGCGGTCGCACCCAACGGGCAGGAGCTCTATGTCGCCAACTACGACGACGGCACCATCTCGACCTTCACGATCGGCCCCGACGGAACACTCATCCAGCAGGGCACGGGAGCGCCGAGCGGCGCGGACTCGAGCTCCGACCCGGTTGACGTGGTGGTGGCGCCGAACGGGCAGAATCTGTATGCGACCAACCTCGCGGGCGGCACGGTCTCGACGTTCACGATCGGTGCCGGCGGAGCGCTGACTCAGGAGGGCACCGGTGTGCCCAGCGGCGCCGGTGGAGCTTCCTTACCGCGCGGGTTGGCGATCACGCCGAACGGACAGGATCTCTACGTCGCCAACACGGGCTTGGGCGTGGGAACGGTGTCGACGTTCTCGATCGGCGCCGGCGGCGCACTCACTCAGCTTGGCACCGGGCTGATCAGCGGCACGGGTCCCTCGTCGACACCCTGGGACGTGGCCGTGTCGCCCAACGGGCGGGAGCTCTACGTCACGAACTTTGGAGCCGGGACGGTGTCGACGTTCTCGATCGGCGCCGGCGGGGCGCTCGCCCAGCAGGGCACGGGCGTGATCAGCGGCGCGAACACGACCTCGCAGCCCGAGGCGCTGGCGGTGTCGCCCAACGGGCAGCAGCTCTACGTCACGAACTTTGGGGAGGGGACGGTGTCGACGTTTTCGATCGGTGCCGGAGGCACGCTCACGCAGCAGGGAACCGGCGCGCTCGTGGACTCCGACCCGAGTTCGCAGCCGGCGGCGGTGGCGGTGAGCCCGGACGCCGGGCCCTCCGCAGCGTTCACCGAGACGCCCGCGGCGGCCGGCTCGCCGAGCGTGTTCAACGCCCAGGCGTCGAGCCCCGGGAGCGCGCCGATCGCAAGCTACGCGTGGCAGTTCGGTGACGGCTCCAGCGCGAGCGGCGCGGTCGTCGACCATGTCTTCGCGACCGCCGGCACGTACAAGGTCACGCTGACGCTCACAGCTACCGACTCCTGCTCGGTGTTCGGGCCGTTCACCGGAAAGACCGCGTTCTGCACCGCCGATCCGGCGGCCGTCTCCAGCCACACGATCACGATTCCCGCCCCGCCGACCACAGCGCCGCAGCCGGCGAGCACGACCCCCGCACCGCCGAGCACGACCCCCGCACCGCCGAGCACGATCCTCCCACCGTCGGCTCCTTCGAATGCGTTCTCGGTCGTCTCGCACAAGATCGCGGGCAACGGCACGATCACGCTGGTGGTCCTGACACACGCTCCGGGAGCGCTCGGGGTGGACGCGACGTTCGTGCTCAGCACGACGAAGAGGGCCGGCAACGGACGGCACCGCAAGGCGCGCACGGTCCGTAGGACGATCACCTACGCGGTCGTGCGGACGGCCGGAAGCGGGACGCTGAAGATGACCCTCCACCCCGGCGCGATCGCGCGTGGACTGATCCACTCACACCACACGCTGAGGCTCACACTTGCGCTCAGCTTCAAGCCGGCCGGCGGGACGGCGAACACCCTCGCCCCGCTCACGCTCACCGTCAAGCCGCCCGCGCGCAGGCACCATCGCTGACGGCGCAAACGACGATCGGACCTCTCCGTTGCGCGGCTTCCCGCACCCCCGCCGCAGCCGCGATCCCACCATACCCAAACGCCCGAGCCTCACAAGCACCAAACGAACGCCGCTTCCGCTCATTCACCTCGAGCGCACAGCACGGCGCGCGGCGCCCTTGGTGGGCCTCAATCGCCCCGTGGGCGCGATGCGAGGCGCCTGAGCGCGTCACGAGCGACATCGACGTCGTCGAACGGGACCTTGTGCCCGTCCTTGAGTTCCTGTCCCTGTTCATGGCCCTTGCCGGCGATCACCACCACGTCACCGGGCTTGGCCCGGTCGATCGCGGCGTTGATCGCGTCGCGGCGATCGAGCGCGTGGGCGACGTTGCGGTCGATCCCGCCGAGGATCTGCGCGATGATTGCCTCGGGGTCCTCGGACCTTGGGTTGTCCGACGTGACGGTCACCTGATCGGCGAGCCGTGCTGCGATCCCACCCATCAGCGGCCGTTTGCCCTGATCGCGGTCTCCGCCGCAGCCGAACACGACGTGGACTTGGTGGTCGGTGAGGTTCCGGGCCGCCGACAGCACCTTCTCCAGCGAATCGGGCGTGTGCGCGTAGTCGACCAGCACCACGAACGGCTGGCCCTCGTCGATGCTCTGGAACCGTCCCGGGACCTGACCACCGCTCTCGATCGCGAGCGCCGCGGTGCTCGCAGGCACACCGAGCGTTCGCGCGGCTGCGAACGCACCGAGGACGTTGTAGACGTTGAATTGGCCACGCAGGGGTGAGGTGAGCCGGTGCGCGCCGTCCGGCGCCAGAACGGTGAAACTGGAGCCCTCCAACCCGGTTCGCACGTCCGTCGCGCGGAATGTCGCGTGGGTATCGTCCAGCGCGAACGTCACAACCTTTCCATCCACTCGTTGCTCCCGTGCGAGGCGGGCGCCGTATGGGTCGTCCACGTTGATCACGGCGTGAGCCGTCTGCCATTCGACGAACAGCCGGCGTTTCGCGGCGAAGTAGTTGTCCATCGTCAGATGGAAGTCAAGGTGCTCGCGGGTGAGGTTCGTGAAGATCGCGAGATCAAACGCCGCCGAGTTGACCTGGGCGACCGCCAGCCACTGCGAGAACACCTCCATCACACAGGCTCGGTCTCCGCCATCCACCATCTCCCGGAAGATTCGCTGGAGGTCGATCGCCGGATGTACGTTGCTGCGCTCCGCGGGTCGCTCAACACCGCCGATCACGCTGGTGATCGTGCCGAGCAGGCCGGTCTGGCGGTGGTCGGCCTCGAGGAGCGCTCGCACCAGGTAGGTGGTTGTCGTCTTGCCGTTCGTGCCGGTCACGCCGACGACCTCGAGTTCCCTGTTCGGATGGCCGTAGAAGGCCGCGGCCGCGGGCGCCACCGCCGCGCGAACATCGGCGACCAGGATCTGGGGTGCATCGACCGGGAGCGGGCGGCTGACGACCAGTGCGACGGCACCCGCCCGGACCACCTCAGCGGCGAAATCGTGGCCGTCCCTGGCGGGGCCACGGAGACAGAAGAACAACGTTCCGGGCGACAGCCCGCGCTCATCGTACGCCAGGCCCGTGATCTCAATCATCTTGATGTTCCCGGGTACGTCTGGGAACAGTTCGTGGAGTCGCACAGCTACCGGAGCGTACTCGGTGGAAACCGCTCGAACCGGCGCACCCGGACCCGCGACAATTTCAGGACACTAGGCCGCGAGCGTGCGTTCCATGGTCACGAGTTGTGGCGATGGGCTGAGGCCGAGCTTGTCCAGTGCCAGACGCGCCCGGGCAAGCATGCTCAACGCCGCGCCGGTCCGACCCTGTTCGCGCAGAATCGCGGCAGCACGGAGGTAGCGCTCGTGCTCGTCGGGAGCGATCTCGACCGTCCGCTCGACCAGTCGCCGGGCTTCATCGAGGTCGCCGCGGTCGAGCGCCGCGTCAGTGCACAGATCGAGCAGGCGCACGCCGCTTCCGAGCGTCAGCGAGTCGCCCTCGCGCCTGATCACGTCGGGTGCCGCGTCCTTCAGGCGACTCAGGATCGTGCGCAGGCGGTTACGGCCACTCGCCGGTGTTGTGTCAGGCCAGAGCAGCTCGATCGCCTGCACCGCCCAGACAGGCGCGAACGGAGCCGCTACCTGCTCGGTCGGCTTCGTCGACGAGCTCGAGATCCTGCTCAACGACAACCAGTACACGGCGACCTACGCCGCCACCACCGACTACCTCGGCTCGACGGCAAACGCGCCTGCGATCGAGCTCGGCTCACTCCGCGCCAGCGCCGCTTCCGGTCCGACCAGCGGGTCGGCCGTCGTGGGAACGCTGCGACACGGCGACCGGGTATACACAACGCTTGCCGGCCACACCGGATCCACCACGCTCGTGCTCAAGCAGGCGCGCAAACTACGAAGCGTGCGCTACACGCTCACGATCCAAACCAACGCGCGACGCCACCGCACGACGCTCGCGCGGCGCACGGAGACGCTCGTGGGCATCAAGGCAAGCGGCTAGTGCAGCGTGTCTGAAGTGTCTTGTCGTTGACGGGGCTTCTCGGGAACCCGCTCGGCGGTCGTGGCGGTCGTGGTCCAGACGGTGGTCGTTGGTCGTGACCGGTCGCGATCGCCGTCGACCACGTGGGGTCCACCGCACTTGGGCCCCAGGCTGGGGCCGATTGGCGAATTATTCGCGTCTCCGTCCCATCCTCGTCCAGAGCCGTACGGCTGCGGTGCCGGCCTTCACGCACGGCAGGACGCCGAGCTCCTCACAGCACCAGCAGACGACGCCAGATGCAAGGAACTTCGAGAACGGTGCATTAGTAGTCGCACGAGGCCTCGACCCGACCGAGCCAAGAACCATCCCAGCGCAGCGGCCTGCCAGTGCGAGCTGATGGCATGGCTGCGCCGGCGGGGCGGCGGGGATTGTGCTGGCGCTACGGTGATGGGGTGGGCTCGAGTCGATCCGCGGACCGTCGACTGCTGGCGGCGCGCTTGGCGGCGCAGCTGCTTTCGGGGGCGCCAACCCTCGGCGTGGTCGATGCGACGCGCCACTTGCTCGCTGTGCAGGCCCAGGACCCGCGTGCGGCGCGTCTCGCGCTGCGGGTTCGCGCGGCGTGCAGCCATGTCTCGGCCGTCGACCACGCGCTGACCAATGAGCGGTCGCTGGTCATCACGTCGGTCAATCGCGGGACCTTGCACCTGATCGCCGCCGAGGATGAACCGCTGCTGCACGCGCTGACCGCCCCGCAGCTGCTCAACAACAGCGACCGTCGGCTCAGGCAGGAGGGCGTGAGTGAGGCGGCCGCTCGCCGCGGGATCACGGCGATCGTCAAGGCGCTGGGTGACGACGGGCCGATGACGCGTGTCCAGCTCCGTGCCGTGCTCGAGCGAGCGGACGTGCCGACCGCGCGACAGGCGACGGTGCACGTCCTGCTCCGCGCGACGCTGGACGGGCTGATCATCCGCGGGCCCCTGATCGGACGTGAGCACGCGTTCGTGCTCGTCGCCGACTGGTTGGGGGAACGTCCGAAGATCGACCGCGATCGTGCATTGGCCGAGCTCGCTCGCCGCTACCTCGCCGGCCACGGGCCGGCGCAGGACCGAGATCTCGCCAAGTGGGCACAGCTCCCGCTCCGCGATGCGCGCGCGGGACTGGCGACGATCGCGTCCGAGCTCGACCACCGCGCTGATGGTCTCGTCGATCTTCCCCGCAATGACCTGGTGGCGCTCCCGCCACCGCGCCTGCTGGGACCGTTCGACCCGTTGTTGCTTGGCTGGCGCTCCCGCGAATTCGTGCTCGACGACCCGCAGGAAGTCGTTGCGACCAACGGAATCATCAAGGCAATCGCGCTCATCGACGGACGCGCGGCGGGTACCTGGACGATGCCGCAGGGCCACGTCGAACTTCGCTTGTGGGGTCAGCAGAGCAGAGCCACGACCCAGGCTCTTACACGCGAGGCAGCCGCCGTCGAGGCGTATCTGGCGGCCGACTGAACCCAGGACCCCGAAGATCGCTCATTGCCGCGTCCTTCTGCTCTGTGAGCGGCACGGCTCCAGCGACGATCGATGCGCCTCAGAGCACCTCGGCGATCAGCGCGGCCGCCCGCGCGGCGCCGCCCGAGTCGACGGGGCGATAGTCGACCTCGCGGCCGAGCTCGGATGCGATCGCCGCTGCGATCGCATCCGGGGGTGACTCGTCGAATTCCATTCGGCGTCCCGCGCCGTACCGCGATAGCCGGTGGTGGACGTGGAAGTTCTGCTCGAAGTGGTGTTTGAGCGGGAAGTAGATGAACGGCCGCCGGGTGGCGGTCAGCTCCATGGCGGTGGTGAGCCCGCCCTGGACGATGGCGAGGTCGCTGGCCGCCAGGTGTCGGTAGAGGTCGGGCACGTATGCACGGATGTCGAGGCCTTCGTGCCTGGGCAGCGATTCCGCGTCGATCCGCGGCCCCGCGACAGCGATCATCCGTAGCTCGGGGACGAGGCGCTTCGCCAAGGGGAAGCTCGTGATCACCCGGTGGAGAAGGTCAGCGCCGACGCCCGAGCCGCCGACGGTCACGATGCACACGCGCTCATCGGGTGGGTAGCCCAGCTGGGCGCGGAGTGCCTCGCGGTCAGCGAACGCCGCCGGGTCAAAGCCCGTGACATAGCCGGCGAAGCTGTAGTGCTGCTCGGTCCACTCACGAATCGCCGGCAGTTCGGGCCCGAAGCGTTCGGGGACGATGTCGTCGCGATCGCCGACGAACACGGCCCGGTCGCGGACGCGCGGGTACCGCGCGATCTGCTCGATCATCTCGCTGTTGTAATCGGCGGTCAGGAACTCCTCGCGCGCGCCGCCGTCGGCCATCGGCAGCCACCCGACAAAGTCGGTCAGCCAGACGTACGCGGCCGTCTTCAGCTCCGGGTTCTCGTGCAGGAAGTAGTCGAGCTCCCACGCCTCGTCGCCGATCCAGAGGTCGTACTGCTCGGCCGCGACGAGGTCGTGAAAGACCATGAAGTTCGCCACCAGGATCTCGTCCATCCGGCGGATCGCCTGGAAGGCGTGCAGGTCATGCTCGGCCGACTCGGATTCGACATGGCCGGACTCGCTTGCTAGCTCAGCGCTCGCCGGGTGGATCCGCTCGCCACGGGCATCGAGCACGTTCGTGACCGGGTGCTGGGCGAGCCAGTCGATTTCGAGGTCGGGGTGGAGTGTGCGCAGTTCGTCGGCGATCGCGACGTCACGCTGCGCGTGCCCCAGGCCGATCGGCGAGGAGATGTACAGCGCTCGACGCCTGCGGCCCCGGGCGCGCGTCCAGGCCGAGGTCGGCCGCCTGCGCCCGTCGACGAAATCGCGCAGAAGCAGGTTGACCTTGACCGGATCGCGCGCGCACGGAATGTGCCCCGAGCCGTGCAGCGTGACCAGTTCGCCGCCGGTTGCCTCGGCGAGTTCCGCCCCTTGTGCAAGCGGGCGGACGAGGTCCTCGTCGCCGTGGATCACGAGCGCCGGGCACCGAACGCGGGCGCACGTGTCCCTGAAGCTCTCGGTCCTGCAGGCGAGGCCGATCCCACGGGTGGTGTCGGCGAGCGTCTCGGGATCGGTCTCGAGCGCCCAGCCGATGCAGTCCTCAATCTGCTTGCTCGAGTGCGGCTCGTTGAAGCACTTGGCGAAGAAGAACTCGAGGAACCCCAGGTAGTCGCGCCGCCAGTAGTGACTGTTGTATTTCGCCCAGTCCTCGTCGGTCGCGAGCGACTTGTCGAACGGATGAACGTCCCGCTCTGGGTGGCCGGGCGCGAGGCCAACCGCGGGGCCGATGTAGATGACGCCATCGACGCGCTCCGGGTGGTCGGCGGCGATGATCGTGGCCCACAGTGCTCCGCAGGAGAGCGCCGCCAGCACCGCCCGTTCGGTGGTGGTTGCTTCCATGACCGCCAGCGCATCGGCTGCGAACTCGTCGGGGGTGTACGCAGATGGGCCTGTCGGCCGGTCCGAGCGGCCGTTCCCTCGGCCGTCGAACGTCACGACCCGGAAGTGGCGCGCCAAGTACGGGATCTGCGCCTTCCAGAACCGCGAGTGCACGATCGACCATGTCGGAAGCAGCAGGATGGTCGGATCGCCAGACCCGTACACCTCGTAGAAGACGCGCACGGCATCGCGCTCGACATATCCGGTCAGGTCCGGATAGCGGGCGCGGGTCTGCTCGCGCGGCCGGGCGCCCGCGGGGCTCGCGGGCGCTTCGGTCTCGTGAGAGGTCGTCGTCATGGACGAGCCTCGAACACGAGATTGAATGGTGTCTCGGCCACGCGGCGGAATCGGGTGAAGCCGCCGGTCTGGACGACGTCGCGGATCCGCGCCTCGCCGGCCTGGGCGCCGAGTGCCAGTCCGACCTCCTGCGATAGCGACGCCGGCGTGCACAGGAGCGTCGAGAACCCGTAGTAGGCGCGGCCGACCGGGTTGAGGTTGTCCTCGACGCGGTCGCCGGCGTTCGGCTCGACGATCATCCAGGTGCCGGTGGGCTTGAGCGTCGAGTGCACGTGGCGCGCGGCGCCGACCGGATCGCCCATGTCGTGCAGGCAGTCGAACATCGTCACCAGGTCGTAGCCTAGGCCACCGTACGCGGCCGCGGGGGTGATCTGGAAGCTGACGCGGTCGGCGACCCCGGCTTCTTCTGCCCGCCGCCGCGCGGTCTCGATCGAGCCGTTGTGATAATCGGAGCCCACGAACGTCGAGTTCGGGAACGCCTTGGCCATCATGACGGTCGAGGCGCCGTGGCCGCAGCCGACATCGGCGACCTGCGCTCCCTGCTCGAGCCGGTCGACGACGCCCTCAAGTGCGGGCAGCCACTCGGCCACCAGGTGCGCGTTGTAGCCTGGCCGGAAGAAGCGCTCGCAGCCCTCGTGCACGTCGTGCACGTGCTCATGCCAGCCGAGCCCGTCGCCGCCACGCGCCTTCTCCACGATCCTCGGTGAGTCGATCACCGAGCCGAGCGCGATCTGGAAGAACCCTGGCAGGTAGGCGGGGCTCGACTCGTCGGTCAGCGCCACCGTCTGCTCGGGGGGCAACGAGTAGAGCCCGCTGTCCGGCTCATACGCGACGAAGCCACCAGCAGCCTGGGCGTTCAGCCATTCGTGCACGTACCGCTCGGCGGTGCCCGTGCGCGCGGCGAGTTCCGCAGGCGACACCCCGCCGCTGCCGGCGAGTGCGCGGTAGAGCCCGAGCTTGTCGCCCATCACGACCAGCGCCGCATTCAGCGTGGCGCCGACCTCGTCGACGGCCCGGAACACGAACTGCATCAGCTTGTCGCCGTCGACCTGGACGGCCTCGGTGGTTGCGCCCATCAGAGATCCTCCTTGGTTGATTGATGGACCGACCGTAGGGCGCGAGGGCCGCGTTTCGCTTCCGGGGGCCACCTAGTCTTTTCCCCCCGGCCCCTGGTGGGAGAATCGCGCCATGCTGGTGGGGCGCGAGCGTGAGCGAGGCGACCTCGAGCGTGTGCTCGAGCGCGCGCGATCGGGCGAGAGCGCGTCGCTGGCGCTTGTCGGCGAGCCGGGGATCGGTAAGACCGCGCTGCTCGAGCACGCTGCGGAACGAGCGAGCGGGATGCAACTTCTGCGGGCGCGCGGCGTCGAGTCAGAGGCACAGATCCCGTTCGCGTCGCTGCTCGAGCTGCTGCGCCCTGCGCTCGGAGCGCTTGACCGCATCCCAGAGCCGCAAGCTGTCGCGCTCGAGGGCGCGCTCGCACTCAGGCCGGCCCGAGCCCAGGAGCGCTTTGCGATCGGCGCGGCGACGCTGAGTCTGCTCGCCACTTACGCCGAGCACAAGCCGGTCGCAGTGCTGGTCGACGACGCCCACTGGCTCGACACCCCCAGCGCCGAGGCGCTGCTGTTCGCCGTCAGACGGCTGGTGGCCGACTCGCTCGCGGTTCTGGTAGCGGTTCGCGAGGGCGAGCCCTCGCTGCTCGACGGCGCGGACCTGCCAACGATCCGGATCAACGGACTCAGCCGCGCTGAGGCAGCGTCGCTGCTGGACGGGCTCCCGCCGGACGCCGCCGCCCGGCTGCACGACGCGACCGCCGGCAACCCGCTCGGGCTGCTGGAGCTTGCACGCGACGCAGACGAGCTTGTGCTAACCCCAGCGGGAGCCCCGCTCCTCGTCTCGGCGAGGATCTCCCGCGAATTCCTCCGTCGGATGGGCGAGCTCGACGAGGCCGAGCGTCGGGCGCTGCTGCTCATCGCAACCAGCGACAGCGGTGACCTCGCACTATTGGAACGCACGGCGAGCAGGCTCGGCGTCGAGCTGTCCACCCTCGCCGCCGCGGAGCGGACCGGGCTCGTGTCGGTCCGGGCCGGGTCGGTCGAGTTCCGCCATCCGCTCGCGCGCTCAGCGATCTACGCCGGCGCGCGGCCGGGGGAGCGTCGTGCCATGCACCGGGCGCTGGCGTCCGCGCTGCCCGACCGCGACATCGACCGCCGCGCCTGGCACCTGGCTGCGGCCGCCACGGGCGTCGACGAGCCGGCTTCGCTCGCGCTCGAGCAGGCCGGGGTGAGGGCGCGCGATCGAAGCGCGTATGCGACCGCTGCGCTCGCGTTCGAACGTGCCGGGAGGCTGGCGTCCGACAGCGAGCGCCGCGCCCATCTGGTGTTCGCTGCCGCCCAGCAGAGCTGGCACGCCGGGTCCATGCCACGGGCTGTGGCGTTACTCGGCGAGGCCCGCGCATCGACCGGCGAGCGCGCGAGCCTTCTGGAGATCGACGAGCTGGCCGGCCACATCGCGACCCGACAGGGACCCGTGATGCGAGGTCACGCGATCCTCACCTCCGCAGCCGAGCACGCCGACCCGGAGCGCGCGATCGCGATGCTGGCCGAGGCCACCGGCGCCTGTTTCTACGCGGGCAATCCGACGGAGATGCTGGTCGTCGCCGAACGAGCCGCAAGTCTCTTGCCGAAGGGCGCTTCGGTGCGCACTCGCTTCCTGGCCTCGATCGCGATCGGGATGGCCCGTGTCGCCGGCGGGGACGCCGCCGCCGGGTCGGAGGAGATCCAGGAGGCGGTCTCGCTTGCGGCTGCGTCGTCCGAACTGCGCGACGACCTGCGGCTCATTCCATGGCTGGCGACCGCACCGATCTTTCTGCGCGAGGCCAGCACCGGCCGCGCGCTGCTCGACCACGCGGTGGACGTCGCCAGGGAACGCTCCGCGATCGGAGCGCTGCCCCTCGTCCTTGACCTGATCGCGCTCGACCACGCCACCACCGACCGATGGGCCGTGGCCGAGGCCACGTTCCTGGAGGCGATCGCTCTTGCCCGCGAGACCGGGCAGCAGACCGATCTCGTGTTCGGGCTCTCAGGGCTCGCGCGGCTCCAGGCCCGCCGGGGACGCGAACGCGAGTGCAGGGCCAATGTCGCCGAGACACTCGATCTCTGCGATCGCCTCGGGACGCGGCTGCACGAGGTGTGGGCAATCGAGGCACTCGGCATGCTCGAGCTGGGTCTCGGCGAACCCAATCGGGCGGTCGAGCACCTCATTCGCCAGCAGCGGCTGGTGGAAGCGCTTGGAATCACTGATCCGGACCTGTCGGCGGCGCCGGAGCTGATCGACGCCTACTGCCGTCTGGGGCGCGTCCCGGAGGCCCGGGCTCTCGCCGACGAATTCAGCCTCGCCGCCCAGGCGAAGGGTCAGCCTTGGTCGATCGCGCGCGCGCTCCGCGGCCAGGGACTCGTCGCCTTCGACGGTCGATTTGCCTCCACCTTCGAGCAGGCCCTTGAACAGCACGCCAACACCCCAGACGCTTTCGAGCAAGCGCGCACGCAGCTTGCCTTCGGGGAGCGACTCCGTCGCGCCCGCCTCCGCAAGCTGGCGCGCGAGCAGTTCCGCGCGGCGCTCGAGACATTCGAGCTACTGGACGCGCGGCCCTGGACTGACCGTGCCCGCGCCGAGCTCGCGGCGAGCGGCGAGACGCTCATGCGCCGAGACCCGAGCACGATCGACGAGCTGACACCTCAAGAGCTGCAGATCGCGATGCTGCTGGCCGGCGGAAAGACGACCCGTGAGGCGGCGGCCGCGCTGTTCCTCAGCCCCAAGACGATCGAGTACCACCTGCGTCGCGTGTACCTGAAACTCGACATCCACTCACGGGACGCACTCGCGCGAGCGCTGGCCGGGCCAGCCCCGGCGCGCCACGCTGCAGGCCCGTGAAACGCAGCCGGCGCTGCTGTCGCCGCGTCGCTGGCGACACACAAGAGCTCGTCGACGCAAGAGCCGCGGTCGAGCGCTTTCGAACGAACTCAGCGATCTCCCGCCCCGCGCGCCCGACCCGCCCGCAGCGGGACGAGTCGAAACAGCTCCGGCTCAGCGAACCTGTGAATCTGGTTCGCAGAACCCTGTCCAGGGGGAGGCTGGGGCCTTTTGTTCAATGTTTCAACACTTCGCCCCAGGCTGGGTCCCGGTCGAGGCTCAACCGACTCGCGGGCCCGGACCGGGGGATATCCAATGGTGACAATCCGAGCCAGCCCAAGCCCACGTGCGTGACCACCTCCGGCTACGGCAGCGACCTGAAGCGCCCGCTCAAATCGCTGCTCACGGCGGAAGGGGGCACTTCGGCTCCTCCGCGGAGACGTTCAGTGCGATGGAGCTTCCTGACCCAAAAGCCCGATCCGCACCTCACGAGCTCGCCTCGCCACCGGCGAGCCGCAAGGACGCAGCGGCCGGGAGGCGGCTCGGTCAGGTCGGCTGCAATCGCGGGGCCCGAGTTCCGCGCCAACGAGGTCTTGGCGGACCTGCGCGGATAACCTGCGGCCGGTGAACGCAGGTCAGCCGAGTTCATACTTGATGTGTGTAACGCCCGGCGCATCGACTGCCCGGACCTGCTTGAGTTTGAGCGCTCCGCGGTCGAGGCCCGCGAATAAGCGCTCACCGGTACCGAGGATCAGCGGCGCGATCGAGATGTCGATCTCGTCAACCAGGCCTGCGGCCAGATACTGGTTCACCACCGACGCGCCGCCGGGCAGCGAGACGTCACGCCCCAGGGCGGCGGCCTTCGCCTGTGTCAGCGCTGGGTCGATCCCGTCGGTGACGAAGTGGAAGGTGGTGCCGCCCTGCATCTGGAGTGGCTCGCGCGGGTGGTGGGTGAGCACGAATACCGGATGGTGAAACGGAGGATCCTCCCCCCACCAGCCCCGCCAGGACTCATCCCTCCACGGACCACGGACCGGCCCGAACATGTTGCGGCCCATGATCGTTGCGCCTACGTTCGCCAAGCGCTGCTCGACCACCGCAGAGCTGGCATTCACGTCGCCGCCTTCCTCTCCGTGCATCTCCCGAAACGCCTTGAGCGGAAAGAACCACTCGTGCAGAGCCAGCCCGCCGCTGCCGAGCGGGTTCTCCAAATCTTGCGCCGGGCCGGCGACATAGCCGTCCAGCGACATCGTGATACTGAGTCGAAGCTTGCTCATCGTCGCCTCATTCTGAGTCAAATCCACGCTCGGAGACGTCCGGTCGCGGACGCGCCGGCGCTGTGGTCCGGCGTGGATCATATGGTCCGAACACGAGCGGTTCGCGTCGCGACGGGCTGATCGCCGAGCTGTACGCGCTGCCTCTGGACGAGTTCACGAGCGCCCGCGATCTGCGGGTCAAGCGGTTGCGGGCGGACGGTGACCGCGTGACGCGCAGGAGCACGTGATCGCGTCAGCAGACCCGGGCGTGCTGCGGGACGCCGGCGCGCGGGAGCGGGAACTGGTCGAGGCGCTCGTCCAGTCAGCCGCCGCCGAGCTGGAAGCGGCTGGGCATGCGGCAACCCCAACGATTCGCAGCCGCCTGTTCGCGACCTTGCACGCGGCGGTTTTGGCGATCAACAGGCCAGGGCGCAGCTGAGCGCTGGGCGCCTGGTGGGGCCGCGGCAGAGCTCGCTGACGCCGAGGATCGCCTCCGACACGCGTACTCGCGTCGTTGTTGCCGTGAGCAGATCGACCTCCGCGAAGCGACCAGACGCCCGCTCGCCCCGCGATCGATGGACGCGCTCCGGCGGGAGTGGAAGACTTGTCGCGATGGCTCACCACCGTGCCGAGGACGGACCCGGGGAGGCGACCGAACGCGCGGCGCGCAGCGTCGAGGCGCCAACCGCCGGCGGAGCGCACGACCGCGCCGATGTCGCGCACGGGGTCCGCTCGCCGGGCGCGGCGCTCGCGCTCCAGCGGTCGGCCGGAAACCGTAGCGTCACTCGCTGGTTGGCCGCTCGCCTGACCAACCTCGACGGGGCGGCCAGGCAGAGGTTCGGTGCCGCGTTCGGCACCGACTTCAGCGGCGTGGAGATCCGTCCCGACGCGCTGCCCGCGGGCGGGAGCGTGCACGCGGTCACGACCGGCGAGCAGATCGACTTCGCCCGGGGCCGCTACCGGCCGGGCACCGGCGACGGGGACCGGTTGATCGCGCACGAGCTCGCCCACGTGGTCCAGCAGCGACGCGGCGCGGGCGCTCCGGCCGGTGGGATGGCGGCCGAACGCGACGCCGACGCCGCCGCGGCGGCGGCGGTCGCCGGATACCCGGCGCGACCAGCGGTGGGCTACCCGGCCGGCGCACCCCAGGCCTTCGAGGCTTGGGAGCATCGCGACCTCGGCGATGGTTATGGCGGCGATCAGCGCTTCGTGACTGTGCAGCCTGGGATCCGACTCTCCTACGGGCAGCTCGTGGCCCTCGGCGGCGACTTCTTCCGCTCGCCGGAGGCGCTGATCACCGCCAACCACATGGAGCTCGTGGAGATCCTGAAGGTGATGGCGACTGAGCGCGCGCAGGCAGCAGCGTCGCCGAACTACCGGCCGTCGGACTCACAGGCGAACACCAACAACGTCGACTACGAGCTGGCGACGGAGGGCCACAAACGGGGCGATTTCTGGCCGCTGCCGGGCGCGCTCGACGGGGACGCCGACACGGCGACCGGTCCACACGGCGAGGTCAGGGAGGGCGAGCACGTCGAGAGCGGCGCGCCGGGAAGCCAGGCGGGCTTCTTCGACCTCGCTGACGCCAACGAGGCCCATTTCTCTACCGAGAACATCGCGCTCAACTGGATCCCCAAGCACGCGCTGGCGCTGGACCTCGCCCGCAAGGCGTGGAATCTGCGCAACAGCGGACCGCCCAGTACCGACCAGAGCGGCGCCGCCCCCAGCGCACGGGCCGGCACCGCCAAGCCCGGCGACATCCCGGACCGGGATCCGACGGCGGCCGCAGCCGCTGCCGCCCAGCCGGGGAGCTCGGATCCCGCGGCGTCCCCCACCGCGCCCGGGGACGTCTACCTCTGGTCGGGCAAGGGCGACGAACGGTTCGAGGCAGAAGCCTGGGTGGTGTCCGGATTCGCGGACCACTATCTGACCGACGCCTTCGCCTCCGGCCACCTCGTGTCTGGCAGTGCCGGGCGCGCTCGCTGCCGCAAGTTCGCGCAGGACCACGGCGTCGACATCACGAACGCGATCCGGGACTGCTTTGACTACAACTCGCTGCCGTTCGCGTTCGGCAGCTCGTCCCTCAAGACCGTGTCGTTGCTCGCCGCGGTCGGCGACAAGCTCCCCAGCCTGCTGCTCAAGACGGTCCACGACTACTACAACCGCAACGGAGTGCAGGTCCGCAATGCGCTCGGTCAGGTGTGGATGGCGTCCGGCGACGCCCACCTCGGTCGGTCCGGCCCCACACGGGACCTTGGCCAGCTCGCAGTGAAGGCATCGCGAGATGCGGTCGAGGACGTGCTCAGCACTGGCTCGACGGCCCGCGCCAACGTCGCGCTGAACTACATCCCGGATGTCGCGCGGCTGACGGCCAGCGACCCGTGGCTCCTGATCGCGGACTTCGCAAACTCCGACTCGGTCTGGAATCCGCTCCTGAAGTTGTCGCTCGACTCGGACCCGCGCATCAACCCGCTGTTTCAGCTTCTGACCGGCAACATTCCCTCGATCGCGTCGCTGTACGCGCAGAAGACCGGGCGCGCGCTCGCCAAGCCGTTCGTCCGCTGACGCAAGCCGTCGCGACCCGCGTTGGCCTGAGCGGCATACAGCGGCCATGTCGTCTGAGGCCGGGGATCCCCGCGATCCGCTCCGAGTGGCGGGACGGTGACTGTGCGAGGATCCTGGGGCGGTCCGTTGTCCCCGAGGAGGGATTGTGAGTGGATCTGATCCGATCGCCGAGCGGGTGCAGAGCCGGGCGCTGCGAGCGAAGCTGTGCACGGCTGAGCGGGCGGCGGCGCTGATCGCGCCCGGGTCGACCGTGGGGATGAGTGGGTTTACGGGCTCCGGCTACCCGAAGGCGGTGCCCGCGGCGTTGGCGCAGAGGATCACCGAGGCTCGGGATCGCGGGGATGGGTTCGCGGTGAGCGTGTGGACGGGCGCCTCGACGGCCCCGGAGCTGGATGGGCTGCTGGCCGCGGCTGATGGGATTGAGCTGCGGATGCCCTACCAGTCCGATCCGGTCAGCCGCGCAAAGATCAATGACGGCGCGATCGGCTACATGGACGTGCATCTGTCCCATGTCGCGCAGATGGTGTGGGAGGGCTTCTTCGGCCGGCTCGACACGGCGCTGGTCGAGGTCGCCGCGATCACCGAGGACGGCAGCCTGATCCCTTCCTCGTCGGTCGGGAATAACAAGACGTGGCTGGATCTGGCCGATCGCGTGATCCTTGAGGTCAACGCCTGGCAGCCGCTCGAGCTTGACGGCATGCACGACATCTACTACGGCACCGCGCTCCCACCGGACCGCAAGCCGATCAACATCCGCGCGCCGCTCGATCGCATCGGCGTCCCGCACCTGCGCTGCGACCCCGAGAAGATCGTCGCGATCGTCCCGACCGATGCACCGGATCGCAACGCGCCATTCACCCCACCGGATGCGGTCTCCGCCCAGATCGCCGGTCACGTGCTCGATTTCCTCGAACACGAAGTCAAGCGCGGCCGCCTTCGGCGCAGCCTGCTGCCGTTGCAGTCAGGCGTTGGCAACGTCGCGAACGCCGTCCTGGCCGGACTTGACGCCGGCGGGTTCGAGCCTCTGAGGGCGTACACCGAGGTCATCCAGGACGGCATGCTCGACCTGCTGCGATCCGGCACGCTCGCGGGCGCCTCGGCGACCGCGTTCTCACTCAGCGATGCGGCTGTCGATGACTTCAACGCGAACATCGCCTCATACCGCCAGCGGATCGTCCTGCGACCGCAGGAGATCAGCAACCACCCCGAGGTCGTGCGACGACTCGGCTGCCTGGCCATGAACGGGATGATCGAGGCCGACATCTACGGCAATGTGAACTCGACGCACGTGATGGGTTCCCGGATCCAGAACGGGATCGGCGGCTCAGGCGACTTCGCCCGCAACGCGTACATCTCGATCTTCCTCAGCCCGTCGACCGCCAAGGCCGGCGCGATCTCAGCGATCGTGCCGATGGTCAGCCACCTCGACCACACCGAGCACGACGTCCACGTCCTCATCACCGAACACGGCGTCGCGGATCTCCGCGGCCTCATCCCCCGCCAACGCGCGCAGCAGATCATCAACCACTGCGCCCACCCCGACTACCGCGACGATCTCCAGGATTACTTCGATCGTGCCCTGGTCAGCGCCCCCGGACAGCACACGCCCCATCTCCTCGACGAGGCACTCAGCTGGCACACCCGGTACCTCAGCGACGGAACCATGCATTCGTTCAATAAGGGCGAGTGAACGTCGGCATGATCTCGGTGGAGAATCGCCGGATGCTCTGTCTGGTGGACTCTCCACCGTGGAGCAGGACGTGCTTTGGCGCGCCGCTTACTGCATCGCTCGAACGACTAGGGTTTGAGCGCTGGCGTGTCGCTGGCGTTGTTGACGGTCGGGTGAAGCACGATCCGCCGAGCAGCGTCCAGGCATCCGCGGAGGCCGCTGCGTTTCTGGGGGGCCAGCGTCTGGGTGAGTTGTTCGGTCAGCCGCCGCCGGCTGACCCGAGGAATTCTGAACGGGTAACCGGACTGGCGCAGGCTGTGCGCGACCGCCACCCGTTGCCGCATGGTGGGCGGCGTTGGGTTCTCGGCGAAGCCGAACACCGGCGCAGTCGGTCCCTGTCCGGTCGACAGGTTGGCATAGAAGCCGGCCCCGATGGGCAGCGGGGAGAGCCGCGATCGGCAGCCCGACACCCATTCGGTCACCAGTTCGGCGCGCTGATGTTCAGCCGCGCGATCTGACCGGCTGTCCAGCGCGGCGATGACCCCGGCGCGATTAGCGGTGGCGTCAGCGAGAAACCTTCGGGCGCGACCGGGCTGGGTGAACATGCTCAGCGCGTCGCCAAGGACGATGCGGCAGCGGCCGGTTGCTGCTTGCTGGGCCAGTAGCGCTCCGAGCGACGCCAGCGGGCAGGACTCCGCGTCCGCAGCGGCCAAGCGAACCAGCACGATCTTCGATCGCGAGAGCAGGGGCGCCAGCGCAAACCGGCTGGCCAGCGCATGACTGAGAGGATATGGGAACGGCTCCAGCGCCGCGGTGGCGTTCAGCACGCAGCTCAGCAGCATGACGCGGTCGGGTTTCTCCATCCGGTCAAACGTGCCCACGCCGGGAGCGTAGAACGCTCTGGCTTGCAGGTCACCGCAGCGGGCCATGACCCCGGCGCGGAATTCGGGGTGCGACAGAAACGCGTTGATGTTTGAGACGTTCGCGCGGTACTCGGAGTCGGTGAGGGTGAGGTTGGCTTCGCACAGGGCGTGCAACGCCAGCCGCATGCCATCCACGCAGGACGGCCGGGGAGGGATGCGGGAGACGGCGACGAGAACGTCGAAGCCGGCGTTGACAGCGGCCGGAATGTCGTTGCGGGACCGGACGTCCAGCGGGTTGAACATCGCGACCTGATGCTGGGTGGCGAGGTCGGCTAACACCAGGTCTTCGCGGCGGTCGGGGTGGTGCGCCCAGATCAGTTCGGCGCTGTGCCGGATCGTCTCTCCGCTGGTGTCGAGAACCAGCATGGGCCAGCGTCCCGGAGCGCCCGCGGCCCCCACGGCGGCGGCGAGCACCAGCCGGGAGCGCTGGGCGCCGGCGGGGCCAGAGATGAGCAGATGATGGTCAAGTTCGTCGGCGGGCATGGTCAACCGCCGCTGACGCGGGGTTCCGACGTCCGCCATCCCAAAGCCGATCAGCCCGGTCGGCGGGTCGGGGCTCTCGGCGGAGGGGGTGAGTTGCATGGTCTTGGTACGGGCGGGTCTCAAACGTTCTGGTGGGGTGTGAGCCGGGCTGGCTTGCGCCAAGCGTCGCTTGATGCGCCAGGCGGTTGGCCGACCGGGAGCCCGTTGACGCCGGCCGTGCGCGGGTCGGTGTTCGAGAAATCGGCCAATGGGCGCGACGGCTGAAGTGAAGCGTCGCTTCGCCGACTTTCGGGCGGCGCCACGGTGCCGCTGTCCCGGCACCTGGCCGGTGGCTCCTCGCCTGCGGAGCTCGCCGTCAACGCAGGCCGGGCGAGCTTCCGGCACCGGATCGGACCGGCGACCGTTGAGGCCTGCGTCGGCGTTGATGGTGTCGACGCCGTCGAGGATCCGGCGTAGCCGTGCGGCGGGGCCCGTCCCGCTGGACGGGCCCATGGCGCGGCGTGGTCTTTGCGGTTGGGGGTTCAGGGGCGCAGGGCGATCCCCCACGGCGCTGCACCGACGGCGATGGTCGCGGGTGTCGCCGGGGAGAGCGTGCCATCTGGCGCGACGGTGAACTGGGAGATGGTGCCCTCGGCGCTGTTGGTGACGTAAACGGTGTTCGTGGCGTCATCCACGGCTATCCCGACCGGATCGGGGCTCGAGACGGTCGCGGGCGAATCCGGCGCCAGGGTGCCGTTCGCGTTCGCGCTGAACTGTGCGATCGTGTCGTTCTGGGCGTTCGCCGCGTACACGCTCGTGACCTGGCCGGCGCCGGTGCCGGTCTGCCCGATCGCGAGGTAGTAGGAGCCTGGGTCGGTCCCGGTCGAGACACTCGCGGGGGACATCGGCGTGAGCACCCCGTTGGCGCCGACGTTGTACTGCGCGATGGCGCCGCTGTAGCAGGACACGTAGACGCTTTCACCTCCCGGGCTGACGGCGACGTCGATCGGATAGCCGAAGGTCGGCACGGTCGCCGGTGATAGCGGTGACAGGGTGCCGTTCGCTGCCACGGCGAACTCTGAGATGGTGCCGTCGCCGGAGTTTGCGACGTATGCGTACTTTCCGTTCGGCGTCAGCTGCACCCCGGTTGGCGTCGCGCCGGCCGGCACCGTCGCCGGGCTCTTCGGCTTGAGCGTCCCGTTCACCAGCACCGTGTACTGCGCGACGGAATCGCCTGCGCTTCCGGATCCGGTGTTGGTCATGTATACGCTCTTTCCGTTCGGGCTGACGGTGAGGAACTCGGGGCAGGCGCCGCCCGCGACGGCCGGCTGCGAATCGGCCTGCAGAGTTCCGTCGGAGAGCACCCGGAACTGCAGAAGGTCGTTGCCGCCGCAGTCGGTCGCGTAGACATATTTGCCGTTGGGGCTGACCGCCGTGTCGAACGGCAGTGCCTCGCCGGAGATCGTCGACGGCGACAGCGGGGAGAGTAGGCCCGTCGAGCCGAAGCCGAGCTGGGAGATCTCACTCGCGTTGGACCCCACGTACACCTCCCCGAGCGGGGCGGTCACCTTCTCGATGTAGCTTGCTCTCGGGCTGGCGGGGACCGGGGTGCTGCCGCCCGGCTGGTACAGCGCGGTGAGCCGGTAGCTGCCCCTGGCGAGCGTCTCGGTGTCGGTGACGGTCGCGTCGCTGCAATTCTCATAGGTCGGGTCGGGCGTCAACGTCACCGCACCGAGCGACACCCCCGTCGTTGCGTCGGTGAATCCCAGCATCCCCGTCGGCGCGACGTCCGCGACGCGGTCGCACTCGCTGCCGGACACCGTGAACGTTGCACCGGTCGTGACCGGATTTGGCGCGCCCGCGATCGTCGTGAAGGTGGCGGTCGTGGTGTCAGCGAGCGCAGCCTGGCGCCCGGGTGGATCCGGCTGCGGGTTGAACGCCAGCGCGGCGGGAGCGAACACGGCGCTCGAGAGCACCGCTGCTGTGATCGACAGCAGCGGGGCGCGGTGGCGTGCGGAGTGCCTGTTGTACATGTGAGAGTCCCTTCGATGTGGTTGGTGCTTGCGCACGGGATGTGCGGCGCGAACCTTGACCGCCCGCGCCGAAGGCGCGCCAGAGGGGCGCCAGAGGATCGCCGTAGATCGCGGTTTGCCGGGCGCTGGTCGGCCGGGTATCGTCCCCGGGGGTGGCCGGCGGCGTCTGGCGTTTCGGGGTGCTGGGTCCGCTCCTACTCGAGCGGGAAGGCGCCGCTGTCGCGATCAGGAGTGCTCGCCAGCGGGTGTTGCTGGCGGTCTTGTTGGAGGCCGGTGGTGTGCCGGTCTCACGCGATCGGCTGATCGACGAGCTGTGGGAAGAGCACCCGCCCGCCTCCGCGATCTCGACGCTGCACGTGCATCTCTCGAAGCTGCGAGTGGTGCTGGGCGACATGGTCGTGCTCGACAGTGCCGGCTACAAGCTCGCACCCGGCCGCTACGAGGTCGATGTCTCGCGGTTCGACGCGCTCGTCGAGCAGGCGCGCGCCGATCCCGCGCAGGCGTCGTCGCTGCTCGGCGAGGCGCTCTGCCTGTTCCGCGGCGAGCCGCTGTGCGACGTCGCGGCCGACGGCACGATCGGGCGCTGGCGCCGAGAGCTCGAGGAGAAGCGCCTGCAGGCAGTCGCGGCGCGAGTGGATGCGGAGCTGGCCGCCGGAGCAGCCGGCGAGCTGATCTCCGAGCTCGAGCGGCTGCTGGCAAAGCATCGGTTCGAGGAGCGGTTGTGGGGCCAGCTGATGCTTGCGCTGTACCGGGATCAGCGGCAGGCGGACGCGCTCGAGGCCTATCAGCGGGCGCGTCGGCTGTTCGCGGAGGAGCTGGGGATCGAGCCTGGCGACGGTCTGCGCCGGCTGCATGGCCGGATCCTCGAACAGGACCCGAAGCTGTCGATCGCCGAGCCGCCCCGCCGGGCGGCGCGGGATCGGATCGAACCGTCGCCGCCGGCGCGCCAGGCTTGGCTGCCACGGCCCGCCACTCGGCTGATCGGCCGCGAGCTGGATCTGATCGAACTGGAGGAGCTGTCCAGCGACCCGTTCTGCCGGCTGCTCTCGCTGGTCGGGCCGGGCGGGGTCGGCAAGACCCGTCTGGCGATCGCCTTCGCAGAGCAATGGGCGCCGGATTTCACCGACGGGGCCGTGTTCGTTGACCTGTCGGCGCTGGCGGACGCCAGCCAGGTGCGCGGGGCGATCGCGACGCGGCTTGCGCGACGACAGGATTCCAGCAGCCCGACCGAGGCGGAGCTCTACAGCTACCTGCGCAGTCGCGAGCTGCTGCTCGTGCTCGACAACTTCGAGCACGTACTGCCCGCAGCTGAACTCGTCGCCGAGTTGCTCGACGAGGCCGCCGGCCTGCGCGTGCTGGTCACCAGCCGGGTGCCCCTTCGTTTGCGGGGTGAGCAGCGGTTCCAGGTCGAACCGTTGGCCGCCGACTCGGCGGGCGGCCCGGCCGTCGAGCTGTTCCTCCAAGGCGCGCGGGCCGTCGACCGCCGGTTCGCGGCGGACGGCGGCGCGCTCACGGTGATCGCCCGGATCTGTCAGGCGCTCGACGGTCTGCCGCTGGCGATCGAGCTCGCCGCGGCACGCGCCCAGGCGCTGACTGTGGAGGAGATCGCGGCGCAGCTCATCGAGCCCCTGACGATCGGAGCCGGCGCGCTCCGCGACCTGCCGGATCGCCAGCAGACGGTCGAGCGGGCGCTCCAGTTCAGCTACGAGTTGCTGAGCGACGAGTCCAAACGGGTGTTCCGGGCCGCCTCGATCTTTCAGGCGACCTTCACTCGTGAGGCTCTCACCGCGGTCTCCGGAGCGGTCGAACTCGACGAGCTGCTCGATGGCAGCCTCGTCCATCCAGCCGCAGCGGTGGGGCGGTTCAGGATGCTCCAGCTGGTCCGCGCGTTTGGACGGGACCGGCTCGCCGCCAGCGGCGAGCTGGACGCGGTAACGGCGGCACGGTGTCGCTACTTCGCCGATCGGTACGCCGAGGTCGCGGCGGACGAGGTGCCCGTCGAGCCCGGCCGGGTCGCCCGCGAGATGAGCCCCGACCATGCCGACATCCGCGCCGGGATCGCCGACGCGATCGCCGCCGGCGACGATCAGATCGCGGTCACACTCGCCCGCGCGCTCCAGCCGATCTGGATGACCAGCTTCCTCGAGGAGTCCGGCGGGATCATCGACATGGTGCTGGCCGCGTTCACGGTCCCCGCCGCCGACGAGTTGCATCTCCTGAAATTGGCGAGCTTCGCCAACTCCTACCGTCCGAGCAACACGTATTGGACCCTGCGACGCGTCCGGCGCGCGGGTGAGCTCGGCCACGTCGGTCCGCAGGTCGCCGGGCTGAGCAACCTGGTCCACCAGGCCCTCTCCCGCCGGGACATCGACGACGCGCGCACGCTGCGCGACGAGCTGCTCCCGCTGCTTGACAACCCCCAGCTGACGGTGCGGACCCGCGCCGCGGCGATGTGCGCGGCGGGGTGGTGCGCGTACGGCGAAGGGAGCTTCGACACCGCGGCATGTTTCGGCAAGCGATCGGTTGCGGCCGCCGCGTCCGACGGCCACCCGCACATGCTGACGACGGCTCGCCTGATGCAGCTCCACGCACGCTCCGCCCGGGACGGCACGATCGCACTGGACGCCCTGACCGAGATCGTCGAAGGAGCGCGAACCGTCGCGATCGCCGACGTGTCCGCGTTCGCGCTGCTGACGGCAGCCAGGTATTCGGTCGCCTTCGACCAGGCGCTCGCCGGCGAGCTGCTCGCTCACGCCGATCGGCTGCTCGCGACGATGGGCGGCGACCCCTGGCCAGAGCTGGAGAACAAACACGCGACGCTGGCGATCCTCGGGTTGAGCGACGTCGCGCCGCTGCTCGCGCGGACGCCCGCGCGCGAGACGGGCGAGATCCTGAATGAGCTCGCCCAGTGGCTCGCCGCGCGCCCGCCAGGCGAGGCCGCGCCGTTCGCCGCTCCACCACCGCTGCGCGTCTGCTGAGGCCGATCCGTCGGCGGCGCCGACAGCGCCGCCGACGTAACCATGCCGGCGCTCGTCAGCGGCGTGGCCGCTCGTTACAAGCGGGGTCAGCCGGGACGAGTCGAACAGCTTCGGCGCAGCCAACGCTGTGGACCGGGTTCGCAGAACCCTGTCACAGGGGGAGGCAGAGGGACAGCAGGGCTGAGCGCTACTCGCGCTCCAGCACCAGCTTCGTCGCGGGTTGGAGCCACGCCTCGTCGGCTCGATCCCAGGGCACGATCGTGGTCGGCACCGCGAGCGGATCGAAGCGACCTTGGGCGAACAGCTCGAGCACAACCGGCAGCAGCCGCCGCGAATCGGCTCTTGAGACGTGAAACGTGATTCCGTGCGTGTACATCTCGAGCAGCGGCAGCGGCACCGTCTGCGCGAAATGGATCGCCACCGCTGTGCAGAACCCGTAGTCCTCGGTGGAGCGCAGCGCCGCGGTCAGTCCCTCGAGGTCGCCACTCGCCTCGACCGTGATCGGCGCGCGGTCATAACGCCGCGGCCAGGGACCTTGCCTGTGCTCGACCTCGGCGCCGAGCGCTGCTGCCGCCGCGCAACGTTCCTCGTCGCTGTCGACGTACCGCACCCGCGCCGCGCCCAGGGCGCCTGCAAAGGCGACCGCGTACAGGCCGATCGAGAACGCCGCGCCCCCGACGATCAGGACCTCGGCCCCCGGATGCTCGGCGAGTTGCGGGCCGACGGCGCGGTACGCATCGCAGGCATTGTCCGGCAGGGCGCAGAGCGCCCCGGGTCTGCCCACGGGCGCCGGGAGGAGCATGTGATCGGCGGCCGGCACCGCAAGGATGTCCGCCACCGCCCCGCCGTGACCTCCACCTGCCGCACCGAATCCAAACGCACCCCCCGCCTGCGCCCGATAGGTGTGACACGCCCCGAAGCGACCGTCACGGCAAGCCACGCACACCCCGCAGGAAACCTGAAACGGGACGAGCACCCGCTCGCCGGCGCGGCGCTCGCTGACCTCCTCTCCAACCGCCACCACCTCGGCGACCGTCTCGTGCCCCACCGCGAAGGGCCCGGGGAAGAACCCCATCGCCGCCATCGGCAGGTCGAGATCGCACCGTGCGACCGCAAGCGGGCGCACCAGCGCACCACCGGGGTCCAAGGGCACGGGTTCCGGGGCCTCTTGCCAGGCGACGGCCCCGGCCCCGAGAAAGACGAGTTGGCGCATCACCGGCGAGGCTGGTCGAAGCGACCGGGCCTGCGACTCACAGACTTGGGTCCTCCGGAGCCGGCGAGTCCGGGGTGCTCGGGGTGAGTGCCGCGACGAGCCCGGATTGGTCCTCGGCGCTCACGATCAGCCGGCGCATCGGAGCCCGGAGCGGACCGAGCCACACCCATTTCGACCGATCCAGCGTGATCTCGACCAGTCCGGTGCCGGCGCCGTTGACGAGCGCGGTGCGTGGCCAGTAGTTGACTCCGCGCAGCACGCTGATGCGGAAGGGACCCCGCAGTTCGCCTCTGTTCAGGGGCCGGGCCGATGCCACCGCCTCGCGAGGGATCGTGGCGTGAAATGCCCACCCCATGCGAATGTCGACCGTTGAAGAACTCATCGTCACCCGCGGGGCTTTGCGGCCGGCGCCGAACGCCGTCATCAGGGTGCGGCTGGGTCCGTCGACGCTGATCGGGAACGTCCTCTCGTTGATCATGATCCCTCCTCGGGAGAGCCCCAGACGCATCCAGAGCGCATGTTTGGTCAGGTTGGCGGCCTCTCCCAGCCGGGGCCATTGCTGACCCTCGTCGGCGCCGGCGATCAGTACCGTGAGGATCTCCTGCTCGTGCTCGCGGCGGAAGGCGCGCGGGTAGCCGGCCAGCAGCCGCCGGTAGCGTCGCTCGAGGCCTGCCGAGTCATTCATGTGACAGTCCCTGTGGCCGGCTTCAGGCGCGAGATCGCGACGTGGGCATTGGCCTGCAACCGCGCTGCCTCGGCGGCCAGCAGTTCTCCGCCTGCGGGTGTCAGCCGGTAGTAACGGCGCAGTCGGCTCTCCACGATCTCCTCCCGGTCGACCTCGATCAGCTTGTCCGCGCGCAGACGCTCGAGCGCCGCGTACAGGGTCCCGGCCTTCAGCTCAACCCGGCCGGCCGAGATCGCCCGGACGTCGGTGATGATCCCGTAGCCATGCTGGCTGCCCGCGGCCAGAGCCGTCAGGATCATGAACGTGGCCTCTTGCATCGCCCGCGTCGCCATATCGGCAGTATATGCAGTTGAACTACCTAGAGTCAAACCTGGCCGGCTTGCGGGCGGTGGCCCGCCGGAAGCCCCCGCCGCGAGCTGAGCGCCGGAGCCTCGGTGATGCCCCGCTCGCGCAGCTCGCGCTCGATCGACTCGCGCAGGACGAACTTCTGGATCTTCGTCCCCGACATCGGCCACTCGGTCACGAACCGCACGTAGCGCGGCACCTTGAACGTCGCGATCTGACCGAGGCACCAGTCGATCAGCTCCCGCTCGCCGCAGGTGGCGCCCGGCGCCAGTTCGATGAACGCGACCGGCACCTCGTCGTAACGGGCGTCGGGGGCACCGACGACCGCAGCGATCCCAACGGCGGGATGGCCGATCAGCAGCGCCTCCACCTCGGCGGCCGCGACGTTCTCGCCGCCCACCTTCAACATGTCCTTGAGCCGGCCCACGTAGGCGAGCCGGCCCTCCTCGTCAAGGAAGCCGAGGTCGGAGGAATGGAACCAGCCGTCGGCGTCGATCGCCTCGGCGGTGGCCTCGGGCGCCTTGTGGTAGCCGCTGAAGCGCATGCGCCCGCGGAACAGGATCTCGCCCACCTCGCCCGGCCCGCGCTCGGTGCCGGTCGCCGGGTCGACGATGCGCGCCTCCATCCCGGGCAGCGGGTGGCCCCCCGTGTTGATCCGGACCTCGGGCGGGTCCGACGGGAGGTTGATCGACACGTGGCCGCTGCCTTCGGTGCAGCCGTAGTTGGCGAGCTGCGTCACCGCGGGCAGGCGTGCCTGGAGCTGGCGCAGGCGCGCCGCGGTGCCCGCATTGAGCACGATCCGGAGCCCGCCGAGGTCGGCGTGCGAAAACCGGGGGTGGTCGAGCACTCGCAGCCAGATCGTCTCGAATGCCGGGATCGCATGGGTGCAGCGGTGACGCTCGAGCTGGTCGATCGCGACGCCCGGCTCGAAGTGCCCGGCGTGGACGTACGTCGCTCCCGTCGCCAGGCATGCCATCAGCGTCGCGAGCCCGCCGTTGTGGAACAGCGGCAGCGGGCACCAGAAGGCGTCCCCGGGCGCGAGGAAATAGCGGTGCTCGCCGATCGCGCGCCCCTGCGCGGTGAACGCATCGTGGCTGATCACGCAGCCCTTCGGCATCGCCGAGGTGCCGGACGTGTACATCACGAGGGCACCGTGCTGCGGGCGGGCCCCCGCTGCGCGCACCGACATCTCCTGCGCCGGGATCGCGGCCGCGCTCCCGGCCAGGCCGGCCGGACTCGTGAACCCGTCGCGTGGCGCTCCGAACAGCACGGTTCGGCGCAGCGCGGGGGCCGGCGCTCGTGTCAGCGCCTCGCCCACGAGCGCCGGGAAGTCGACGTGCTCGGCGGTGCGGTCGGAGGTGAACAGGATCGCCATGTCCGCGTGGCCGATCACGTACGACAGCTCGCGGGACTTGAAGCGCTCGTTGAGCGGGACGGCGCAGAGGCCCGCCCGCGCGATCCCGGTCAGGAGCGCGATGAAGTCACCGCACGGCTCGAGCAGCAACCCCGCGTGCTCGCCCGGGCGCCCGCCGGCGGCGATCACGAGGCGGGCCATCTGATCCGCCCGTGCGTCGAGCTCGGCGAAGCTGAGCGACTCGTTCGGGAACTCGATGCGAGACTGCGGCCAGCGTGACGCGGCCCGGCGGACGAACGCGCCGACCGTGTACTCCGGCGGCTCGTCACTCACCGCGCACGGCCGTTCCATGCCGCCGCACTCTACTCTGCGTATGTTGCGCCTGGATGGTCGAGTGATTCGCGTGGCGGGCACCGCATTGACAGCGATGTCAATGCCAATCATTATCATGTTATGAGTCCACGTCCTCTGCAGCTCGACGGGGTGCGCCGCGCTCCACAGAGCTCGCTCGCCCGCGGGCGCAAGATCTCCGAGGTCCTCGCCCGCGACATCCTCAGGGACGCGAACCGGCGAGGGCTCGGTCCGGGCGCGCGGCTCGAGACGGAGAGCGAGATGATCGAGCGCACCGGGGTCGGGCGCGCCTCCGTCCGTGAAGCGCTCCGCATTCTCGAAGTGCACGGCCTGATCAGGATCAGATCGGGGCCCGGCGGGGGCCCGACCCTCACGCAGCTCTCGAGCCGTGACTTCGGCAGGATCAGCGCGCTGTACTTCATGGCCGACCATGCCACCTATCGGGAGGTGATCGAGGCCCGAGCGCCGCTCACGGGCGTCGTCGCGCGGCTGGCCGCCGAGCGCGCGGGTCCGGCCGGCGCGCACCGGCTGCGGCAGTCGATCACCGCCACGCGCGCGGCGGCGGACCTCGACGACCGGCCCTGGGCCGACGTCGCGAGCGGCTTTTACGCGACGATCGCCGAGCTCTGCGAGAACAGGGTCGCAGCGACGTTCTGCCTCGCGCTGATGAGCATCTATCTCGAGCACCTGCCGCCGATGCCGCTCGGCGCCAGGCATCGCGAGCGGATCGTGGCGGTGCACGAGGAGATCGCGACGGCCGTCGAGCGCGGCGACGGTGCGACCGCCGAGCGCCTGATGACGGGTCACCTCGAGCGCTTCGCCGCCAACGTCGCGACGGCCCACCCGACCTTCATGGACGAGGTGGTGGACTGGGAGTGAGCGAGCTCGCCGGCCGCTCACCCGGGCTCCCTCCCCGGCGCCCCGACCCCCACCGGACGCTCGTAGGCGATAGCTCACTAACGTTCGTAGAGCGGGCATTCGGGCTCTTTTCGCGTTGCGAAAACTACCGCTGCGGCACAGCGCCGGACTTTGACCGGACTTCCCCACCGCGTTCCCGATGGTTTCACCACTATCGCGCCGTTTTCGGCGCATGGAGGTTGAATTGAATACGAAATTTAGGCAGGCCGAGAGTCCGCCGACGACCAATGGTAGCGCACCTGTGGTGCGTCTCTCCGTGGTTAAAACGATTTTCGATGACCACAGAAGATACAGAGGGACAGAGTTTGGCTGCCAGGTGGTTAAGGAGCTGGTCCTCGACTCTAACTTGATGGACAGGCCAGGTGCCTCGTCCCGCTCCCCCCGCCCCCCGATTCACGAATCACGAGTCACGAATCACGAATCACGAATCACGAGTCACGATTCACGAATCACGAAGTCACGAGTCACGAGTCACGAGTCACGAGTCACGAATCACGAGTCACGAGTCACGAATCACGAGTCACGAGTCACGAATCACGAGTCACGATTCACGAATCACGAATCACGAATCACGAATCACGAGTCACGAATCACGAATCACGAGTCACGAATCACGAGTCACGAGTCACGAGTCACGAATCACGAGTCACGAATCACGAGTCACGAGTCACGAATCACGAATCACGAGTCACGAGTCACGAATCACGAGTCACGAGTCACGAATCACGAGTCACGAATCACGTCCCCCCAGCCTCAAGCCTCTAGCCTCTAGCCTCCAAAAGGCTTTCACCCTCATCGAGCTCCTGGTCGTGATAGCGATCATCGGAATTCTGGCAGCGATCCTGTTCCCCGTTTTTGCGCAGGCGAAGGTATCAGCCAAGCAAACGGTGGCGCTCTCCAATGTGCGCGAATTGGGTTTGGCGTGGATCATGTATTCCGGCGATAACGACGACGCAATGGTCCCCTGGGCAACGCCGGTGAACGCCAACTCCGTCAGTTATTGGTGGGGTTTGGTCACTAATAACGTAGTTGACCCCTCTCAGGGGCCGCTCTACCCCTACACCCACGGTGCGGGCATCCAAGCCGACCCTACCTTTCCCAATGAACTTCGTACAAGCGTGGGCTTCACTGGTTATGGCTACAACTACGTGTATTTGGGAGCAGGCGGCGTTACAACCACCTCGGTTAACAACCCAAGCAACAAAGTGGCCTTCGCCAGCTCGGCGAGGCTCAATGCGTTTCAATACGCAACGCCGACTTTAGAGGCAAACCCACTGCTTGATCCGCCAAGCAACAACTATCCCGGTTTCCAAGGTAGAAGTGCCGGCCATGGCGTGGTTCTTTGGGTTGACGGTCACGCCAAGAGCGCAACACCGACGTACCGAACCGGTGTTTTTGGCTATGGCTTCCTGGCCTCCAACTATGACGCCGTGAACCTCGGAGACCTTACATTCGACGGCAGTTTCACCGACGACGCACTTTTTAACCTCCAATGAAAAACTTCAAATCACTCATTTCGATTCTCTTCATCGCCGGCGCCGGCATTGCTTCGGCCCAAGACTTTAACCTCAGCGACATCATTAACTGGACCGGTTCCGGCAGCAACGAGGCCGCACTTGTCATTGACTGGCAAGACGGCTCCGCGCATCCGGCCTTGGCTTGGGGCTTCCGTTGGGATGGAACCGCGACCGGAGAGCAAATGCTGGATGCAATCGCAGCCGCCGACCCTGACCTAACGGTTCAAATTACAACCTATTCCTTTGGCGATGCGGTCGACGCCCTCGGATTCGACGGTTCCGCATACGGATCTAACGGTCCTGGAAGCCACTATGAAAACGGTTTTGGGGTCGGCAGCACCGGCTACTGGTCTTACTACCTGGGGTCAGGCACAACTCAACCGACGTGGGAAGAGTCCGGCGTCGGGTTTAGCGACCGCACGCTCTCGAACGACTCCTGGGATGGCTGGAGTTGGGCGGCCAACTTTGTAGATACACCCCCGTCCAATCCAATTATCCCGGCGCCAATTCCTGCCCCCGAGCCCGCGTCAATCGTGATTCTCGCCGGAAGTGCGCTGTTAATTGCCAAACGTCGGGTTAGTTAATCGTTTCATCATCGATCGGCGTTACACCAATTATTTGTCAGTAACGTCTTTTTGGGTGATTACGCGTCAGCGTTGGTAACCTCCTATTTGTGGACCCGTTGCGAATAGGCATCGTTGGGACCGGCAACATCTCTGGAATCTACATCGAGAACCTTCAGAGGTTTGCCGGAACCGAAGTGATTGCTTGCGCCGATATGGACTTGGCAAGGGCAAGAGTCGTTGCCGAAAAGAGAGGTATTTCTCTGGCGCTTTCGCCCGAAGACCTCATTGCCCATCCTGACGTGGAATTGGTGTTGAACCTAACCACACCCGCCTCGCACGCCGAAATAGCCCTCGCCGCCGTCAGTGCCGGGAAACATGTATATAACGAAAAGCCTCTAACTATTGAATTCGGTGATGGGCGTGCACTTTTGGCTGAAGCCGATCGACAGGGTGTTCGTGTAGGAGCGGCGCCCGATACATTTCTAGGCGGGGCTCACCAAGAGGTCAGAGCCCTTCTCGATTCAAAACAAATCGGAGAGGCCGTCAGTGTGAACGGCTTTATGTTGAGCGGCGGCCACGAATCATGGCATCCAAGCCCCAGATTCTATTACGAGCGGGGTGGTGGTCCGCTTTTCGACATGGGCCCTTATTACATTGCGGCTTACGTGAATATGTTCGGCCCAATTTCGAGGGTTAGCGGATTGGCCAAGATTACGCATGCGACAAGGACCATCTCAAGTAAGCCCCATGCCGGTGAAACGATTCAGGTAGAAACTCCAACCCACGTTACCGCACTGTTCGAGTTTGCTTCTGGAGTTTCGGGCCAACTGACAACTTCATTCGACGCCCCGGTAAGTCGCTTCCCAAGCATCGTGGTGAACGGTAGCGAAGGATCTCTGGTTGTTCCTGACCCTAATGGATTTGGAGGCGATATCGAGATACGGAGAGTCGGTGAACCCGAGTGGTCGGTCTCAGCTTACGACCGCCCGTACCGAGAGAACGCCAGAGGCATTGGCGTACTGGATATGGCTCTTGCCCTCAAAGAAAGGCGACCTCATCGCGCGTCTGGAGCGTTGGGTCTCCATGTGCTGGAGGCTATGCACGGTATTTTGCGATCAGCACAATCAGGGCGACATGTTGTGATGGAAACAACCGTAAGTCGACCTGAGCCACTTCCGCTCCAGCCATTTTCACAGTAAGCCCAAGAACGGAGCGTTACCGCCGAACCGCGTGATTTCCTGAACCATGTCCGCAACAGCTGCTTCAAAGATCTTTTTCCCTTTGGCGGCAGTGGCTAAAGCGGCGTAACCAAAATTTCCGGTTTCAGTGATCTCGTCGAAGAATCTCACTGCACCCCTCGGGCCATCTTCAGACACAAGTCCATCGGTGCGTGCCTTCTCCATCTGCACAAGCTCGGGGCGAACATGGAGCATCAAGCTTGTTTCGCCTTCACAAGCGTGCCTTATGCCTTTGAGCGGACCTTCCATCGTTTCGGCGACCAGCGAGTCGACACCGGCCCAATAGTTACTAACGCAGAATTCCGACATAGGATACGCAGCCTTCAACTCGCGGCCCGCCACATCGTTCGGAGAGTTGTTTCCGCCATGGCCGTTGATAATAAAAAAGCGGCGAAAGCCTTGACCGCTTAGTGAATCGACAACGGCAGTGATGGCCAACACGTAACCTTCAAAACTGGCGCTGAGACTGCCGGCAAAAGCCAAATGGTGAGTACTGGCGCCAAGCCAAAGCGTTGGAGTTAAAACCATTGAAGCCGAAAGCTTTGTTTCGACTGCTTCTGCAACGGAGGTAACGAGAATTGAATCGGTAAAAAGCGGAAGGTGCGGCCCGTGCTGCTCCAGAGAACCCGTCGGAATTACAATGACCGTCCCACGATCCAAGGCGTTCACTTCAGGCCAGGAAAGCTCTGCCAGCTTCATTAGGCCTCAGGGTAGAGGTTGCGCATCAGCATTTTCACGGTGGCGCGCAAGTCTTTATCCTGTTGCATCATGTGGGCAACTTTTTGGTAGCCGTGCATCATTGACGTGTGGTCTCGATCTCCAAACATAGAGCCAATGTGTTTCCACGAGTCACCCGTGATCTCACGTGTAATGAACACGGCTATATGCCGCGCGTGAACGATAGGCGCCTTTCGAGAAATTCCTAGAACTTCGGGAGCGGGAATCTTGTAGTGCTTGCCAACTTCAGTGACGATTTGCTCGACACTTGGTTTCCCAGGGTACCGGCGTGATAGTAGGCCTCAACCATCTCGGTCGCAAGCTCCATCGATAGAGATTGCTCTTGAAGGCTGGCTTGAACGGCAAGCTTCGTAAGAGCGCCCTCAAGGACGCGGATATTGCCCGGAACGTTCTCTGCCAGGTACATCGCAATGTCGTGATCAAGGAAGAGAGTTTCCTGATCCGCCTTGTTGAGAAGAATCGCGCATCGTGTTTCCGTGTCCGGCATTTGAACATCGGCCACAAGGCCGGATTCGAAACGCGATCGCAGTCGCTCGTCCATCAGATAAAGGTCTCGGGGAGGCCGATCCGAACAAAGTACGATTTGCTTTCCAAGCGAGTGCAAATTGTTGAAAGTATGAAAAATCTCTTCGGCCGTTTTGTCTTTGCCCGCGATGAATTGAATATCGTCGACGAGCCACATGCCAACGCTGCGACTCTTTCTTCTGAACTGCTCAGTGCGCCCGCTTTGAAGGGAGTGGATAAATTCCTCTGCAAACTGTTGGGCCGTTACGTATACGAGCGGGAAATTAGGATCCCGTTGCAATACTTCGCGGGCAATTGCATGAAGAAGGTGGGTTTTGCCTAAGCCGCTCTGGCCGTAAATAAACAACGGATTGAAGCGTTTGCCCTGTTCGGCAGCCACGGCTTTAGCCCCGGCAAAGGCCATCCGATTGCTCTGCCCGACTACAAATGAGTCGAATGTATATTTCTCGTAGGGCTTGAATTTCGATTCGCTCGAAAAGGCAGGAGCCGTGGTGGAAACAGTGGCGGCAACGGGGCCGGTTGAAGATTTTTCTCGAGGGCCGGCAACTACGTCCAACGTAATTGTCTCCCCCAATTCGTCGCTCAGCAGCTCCTGCAGAGTTGACTGGTACCGTTCGCGAATCCAGTCACAAACAAACCGACCAGGCGCGCTAAGAGTAACCGTACCATTTGACAAACTGTGAGGCACCAGTGGCCGCAGAAAGCGGTCCATCCAAGCCGGTTGAATCTCAGCGCTCAACCGTCGAAGAACCATATCCCATGCTGTCTTGAGTCGGATTAGTTCGGGACGGTCTTCGAGAGAATATTGGCTTTTCATGGACGGTCGATGGCCACTGATGTGGCAAGGGGAATGCGATTATACAAAGGTTTTGGGCGCCCCCACAAGGTTAAGAGATGAAAATTCCGCCAGATGCCCGGAATCAGCGGAAATCTTGGCAAGTTAAGATTTATTTCCTACTAAATACAACTTTTTTAATACATTTTTCTGCTTTTTTCAGCAGCGAGAAAAAGTGATTGCACAAGCGTCTACCGACTCGTCAAGCGGAAGGGAGTCAGAATGGTGCATGCCGAACCGGACGGCTGAAAAGCGTGTCCTCGCCGTACTTGGGGGATTTTCGCTTCCTCCAATATTACTTGCTTCTTGGGCAAAGTCTGCGACATTTCTAGCCGCTGCCGACTCGGGAGCGGACGCGCTGCTTGCTGTAGGCGAGACGCCGGACCTTGTTGTGGGAGACTTTGACTCGATGGCAGCCGCTTGGGCGACCTTTAGGGACGTCCGCCATCTTCCAGACCAATATTCGACGGATTGCGATAAATTGCTCGCGGTTTTAGCCGATCTTGGCCACGAATCGGTTACGCTGGCAAATGTTGAGGGAGATTTGCCGGATCACGTTCTGGCGACTTATCAAATGCGGCAAAGAGTCGGCTCACATGTCGTTTATTAATGGCGCGCGGATTTGGCCATATCATTACAGGCCCGTTCACAGGTCGCTTCCCGGCGAGGTCTCGTGTTTCACTTTTGCCACTTTCCCTATGCGAAGGTGTACACCTTCATAGTGTTCGTTGGCCAATCGAGAATGTCCATCTTGATCCTGTCGGATTCTCGTCGATTTCAAACGAAGCGATGGGCCAAGAGATCGAAGTGACGGTGGCTACCGGCGCCGCACTCTTGTTCATAGAAGGAGATATTCATCCGGTTTGGCCCTGAAATATCGTCTATCGGCGACTCGAAGTCGGTTAATGAGAACCGACTTGGGCTTTTCGAAGGTCTTTTGCAATGTAGAAGCCTTTCGCTTGGGTACCTTGATTCCCGCAATACCGTCTTCAGGGATATGCTTGAAGCGATGTGAAGGATGATCGCCCACAACAGGAGAAACTTAGGAAATGTCTGACGATGCAATGAACGAGGCGCCCGTGGCAGACGAGGCGACGGCGTATGTACCTGACTTGACGCCAACGCCAACAAACGGCGCGACCGTCGTGCTCAAGCGCAATGGTGCGGAAACCGACATCAGCTTTAATGTGAACCCACCCGCCATCATCGGCCGGTTCGACCCGACCGTAGGTCCTATCGACATCGACCTGGGTGGACTACCCGAAGGCAGTTATATCAGCCGAAGACACGCCAAAATCACCATGGATGACGGCATCTATACGCTCCACGACTTGGGTTCAAGCAATGGCACATTCGTTCTCGGTGATAGCGACTTTGAACGACAAGAGTCTTTCCCTTTACATGACGGTCTTGAATTTGCCCTTGGAAATGCGCGTTTTGTGTTTCACTCGGTTAGTGCGTCGGCAAGCGAGCCCTCCGAGCCGCCTGTCATTCCGACTCTAGATGCCGAACCGGTTCCTGGCGAACCGGACGCAGTTTAGGTTGGTGGCATGTTAGCCCTGGCTGTAGCGCTAGTTGCGCTTCATCAGGGTGCCGCCTGGCAAACGATTACGGTTGCGAAGGGTTGCACGGTGGACATTCCCAAGGGAATGACGGAAATGAAGTTCGATCCGGGTGCTCCCGTGAAGGGCTTTCACTCCGCAGGTCGGGCCTTCATCGATGGCTCGGCCACCTATTCGATCACAATCGTAACTCCAAGCGCGGCTTACGATCCAACAGCTCGCACCGATAAACCGTTGGCGGAATATCTTGCCGGCATTTGCCACGCCGTGCAGCCGGTGATCATCAAGTATCAGCGGGACGTCCTGCTAGGCGGATGGCCAGGATTAGACAATGTGATCTTGGCGCATGGAGAATCCGCCGATT